>NZ_CP073315.1:1433992-2867985 GCF_018140925.1 Psychrobacillus sp. INOP01 | reverse complement strand
TGGAACCTGTCTTTTCATTTAATGTAGCAACAAGTGCTGCAAATAATGAATTCGTTCCTTTATCATTAAATTGACTAGCAATGGTTCCATAAACAGGCATCGTATCTAGATCATCATGCCAAAGCTCACGGCTTCGTTGATACTGCTTTTGCACTTGACGAAGTGCATCCTCAGAGCCTTTACGCTCGAATTTATTGATAACGATTAAATCCGCATAATCAATCATGTCAATTTTTTCTAATTGAGAAGGCGCTCCGAACTCGCTGGTCATTACATACATCGACACATCCGATACATTCGCAATTTCCGCATCCCCTTGTCCGATTCCACTTGTCTCTACAATAATCATGTCATATCCAGCAACTCTTACAACGTCTAGGACATCCGCAAGTGCTCCGGATAATTCTGTACGCGACCCTCGTGTAGCTAGGCTTCGCATAAATACACGTTTGTTGAATATTGCGTTCATACGAATGCGGTCACCTAGTAGTGCTCCGCCCGTTTTTTGTTTCGTTGGATCAATAGAAAGAACGGCAATTTTTTTATCTGGAAGCTCTTGTAGAAAGCGGCGAATTAATTCGTCAGTTAATGAACTTTTACCTGCTCCACCAGTACCTGTAATACCTAACACAGGCGTGCCTTTGGATAATTGCTTTGCTTGCTTCAGCATTTGTACAGCTTCTTCGTTATGCGTTTGATGGGCTTCCTCTGCTACCGTGATTAAATGAGCAAGTACTTCCGGATTTTCTGTCGTAACATTAGAAATCTCCTCATTTACACCTTTAGCTTCTGTCGCTACATCACATTCCATTAGGATTTGATTGATCATTCCTTGCAATCCTAATTTTCGACCATCCTCTGGAGAGAAAATGCCGGAAATGCCGTACTCTTGTAGTTCTTTTATTTCTTTCGGAATAATTACTCCGCCGCCTCCGCCAAAAATGCGGATATGTGGTGCACCACGCTCGACGAGTAAGTCTTTCATATATTTAAAATACTCAACATGCCCTCCTTGATAGGAAGATATGGCGATTCCTTGCACATCCTCTTGAATTGCCGCATTTACTACCTCTTCCACAGAGCGATTATGTCCTAAATGGATAACCTCTGCTCCGCTCGCTTGTAAAATGCGACGCATAATATTGATGGATGCATCATGTCCATCAAAAAGACTGGATGCTGTAACGAATCGTACATGATTTTTTGGACGATATACTTCTACCGTAGACATGCTGAATTTCCCCCTTGTTTGTTAGTGAACGTTTTTATATTATTTCATCCCATGGAGTAATAATTCGATTTGTAAATCTGTAAATTGTTCGATATCGTATTCCTTACGCAGCGCCCATCTCCGGAATGCCCACATTTGTCCTTGAACGACTAATGTATGTGCGTAAAGATGTGCTTGCGCCTCCGTTAATTCAAGTTCCCCAGCTTGAATACAGCCAATAATTATTTTATGGAAGATATCAACCATTTCTAATTCTTTTGTTAATACATATTCCAATGCTCCCTTAGGGAGTGACTTAGATTCTTGATACATCACTACGAACTCATCTGACATATCATCGATTACCCCATAGTAGTGACGGATAGCAGTTTTTAAGTCGTCGACAGTCCCATTTTCTGAAGTAATATGTGACAGCCTGTTGTGCACTTCATTGTAAATACTGTCACATACTAAATAGAGAACGTCTTCCTTTGTACGAATATATTCATACAAAGTCCCAATACTAAAGCCTGCTTCTTTTGCAATTTCTCTAGTAGTCGCGCGATGAAACCCTTTTTCTTTAAATAAAGTTACGGCTGCTCTAATCATTTGATCTCGTCTTTTTTCAATAAGACTCTCATCTTTTACCGATGTCTTTACTTCGTGTTTCTTTTCCATAGGCATCGATTACTTAGTTAACATACGAGAAATAACTAATCGTTGAATTTCCTGTGTACCTTCATAAATTTGAGTAATTTTTGCATCACGCATATAGCGTTCTACGGGATAATCTTTCGTATAACCATATCCGCCAAATACTTGAACAGCTTCCGTTGTTACCTTCATCGCAGTATCACCAGCCATTAGTTTTGCCATAGCCGATTCTTTTCCGTATGGAAGGCCATTTGACTCTAACCAAGCAGCTTGATATGTAAGTAAACGAGAAGCTTCTATTGAAGTTGCCATATCTGCAAGCTTGAAGGATACCCCTTGGTTTGCGACTATTGGCTTACCGAACTGAACACGTTCTTTTGCATAATTTACCGATGCGTCTAGTGCTCCTTGTGCGATTCCCACAGCCTGTGCAGCAATTCCGTTACGTCCGCCATCTAATGTTTTCATAGCGATAATGAACCCTTGCCCCTCTTCCCCCAAAAGGTTTTCTTTTGGAATGCGGCAATTATCGAAAATAATTTCAGTAGTTGGAGATGAGCGAATTCCTAATTTTTTCTCTTTTTTACCAACAGAGAAACCTGGGAAGTCTGCTTCTACGATGAATGCACTCGTGCCTTTATGCTTCGATTCAGGATCCGTTACTGCAAAGACAACATATATGTCGGCAATTCCACCGTTAGTAATAAATATTTTAGAACCATTTAATACATAATGGTCGCCATCTAGTTTTGCAGTAGTTTTCATACCACCTGCATCCGAACCTGAGCCTGCTTCTGTTAACCCATAACCACCGATTTTTGTACCTTCTGCCATTGGACGAAGATATTTTTGTTTTTGCTCTTCATTGCCGTATTTGAATATTGGCCAACCCGCAAGTGATGTATGTGCAGATAAAGTTACACCTGTTGAACCACAAACGCGAGACAGCTCTTCTACTGCGATACAATATGCAAGATAATCGGAACCAATTCCGCCGTACTCTTCTGGCCAAGGGATACCCGTTAAACCAAGCTCCGCCATCTTATCGAAAATTTCGCGGTCAAAGCGTTCCTCCTCATCACGTTCAGCAGCTGTTGGCGCAACTTCGTTTTCTGCAAAGTCTCTTACCATTTTACGAATCATTTCATGTTCTTCTGATAGTTGAAAATTCATTGTATTTCCCGCCTTTTTAGTTTGTTGTTTGGTTGTTTTTTGGAGTAGCGCAGTGCCGCTCTCATTTGGTATCGATTTGCTCTCGTATAGCATGCAGTCTCTCTCGGATAGATTCGAATCTCTCTCGTTCAGACATCAAGTTGAAAGTTTTAATGTGTTAAATGTTTTGCAATCACGATGCGCTGGATTTCACTTGTACCTTCGTAAATTTCTGTGATTTTTGCATCACGGAAATAACGTTCTACTGGATAATCCTCTGTGTAGCCGTAACCACCGAATACTTGAACTGCTTCAATCGCTACGTCTACTGCGGTTTTCGAAGCAAATAGTTTAGCCATCGATGCTTCTTTGCCACAAGGAAGTCCTTGTTCACGAAGACTAGCAGCACGATAGACTAGTAATCTAGCAGCTTCTACCGCTGTACCCATGTCAGCTAGTTTGAATCCAACACCTTGGTTCGCTGCGATTGGTTTACCAAATTGCACACGCTCTTTTGCATATCCAACAGCGGCTTCGAAAGCGGCCTCTGCAATACCAAGTGCTTGCGTTGCAATACCAATACGTCCGGTATTTAGGTTAGCCATAGCAATTTTAAAGCCTTCTCCTTCTTCACCAAGTCTGTTTTCTACAGGTATTTTCATATCTTCAAATGTAAGTTCTACGGTTCTAGATCCGTGGAGACCCATTTTTTGTTCATCTTTCCCAACGATAAATCCTAGTGTGTCCTTCTCGACGATAAATGCCGTAATGCCTTTAGAGCCGAGCGAGGGATCAGTCGATGCAAAAACAATATTCACATCTGCTTCTCCACCATTTGTAATAAATACCTTTGATCCGTTTAATACATAGTGATCATCTTTTTTGACAGCCTTTGTTTTCAATGCGCCTGCATCTGATCCAGCAGAGGCTTCTGTTAAGCAAAAGGCCCCTAAATATTCACCAGTTGCAAGCTTCGGAATGTATTTATCTTTTTGTTGCTCTGTACCGAAATATAGTATTGGGTTAGTTCCAACAGAAGTATGAACTGAAAGTATTACCCCTATTACCGCACTCACTTTTGATAATTCGTTAATGGCAATTACATAACTTGTAAAATCCATTGCTGAGCCACCGTACTGTTCAGGTACCGTAATTCCCATTAATCCAAGTTCGCCCATTTTTCGAATGATTTCTCGAGGAAACTCTCCTTGCTCCATTCGTTCAATAAAAGGTTCAATTTCTGTTTTAGCAAAATCCCTGACCATGTTGCGCATCATTAGTTGTTCTTCAGTAAACTTTAGCTCCATCATATATGCCCCTTTTAATCGTAAGTGTAGAAACCTCTACCAGATTTTTTCCCTAACCAGCCAGCTTTTACGTATTTTCTAAGAAGTGGACATGGACGATATTTACTGTCGCCAAATCCTTCATGTAAAATTTCCATAATGTAGAGGCAAGTGTCTAAACCGATAAAATCTGCTAGTTGAAGGGGTCCCATTGGGTGATTCATACCCATTTTCATCACATCATCAATAGCTTCTTTAGATGCAACACCCTCATATAGCGTGTAGATTGCCTCGTTGATCATAGGCATTAAAATGCGGTTAGATACGAATCCAGGAAAGTCATTCACTTCTACTGGTACTTTACTTAGTTTCGTTGTCATTTCTTCAACTGCTGTATATACCTCATCAGATGTAGCGAGTCCACGAATGATTTCCACTAACTTCATAACCGGAACTGGATTCATGAAATGCATACCGATTACTTGCTCTGGACGGTTCGTCGCAGCAGCAATTTCTGTAATTGGTAGCGACGAAGTGTTTGTTGCAAGTATTGTATGAGTAGGTGTAATTTCGTCTAATTGCTTAAAAATAGACTGCTTGATCTCCATGTTTTCTACTGCGGCTTCGATCACAATGTCAACATCGCTTGCATCTTCAATGGTTAGTGACATTGTAATTTTATTTAGCACTGATTGTTTTTCCTCTTCAGTCATTCGACCTTTTTCTACATTGCGAGAAAGATTTTTTGTAATTGTTTGGATTCCACGATCGTAAAATTGTTGTTCACGATCATTTAGTTTTACGTCAAATCCTGCTTGAGCGCATACTTGAGCAATCCCAGAACCCATCTGACCTGCTCCAATTACCATTACTTTTTGGATATTCATGCTTTACTGCCTCCTGTTTTTGGAACTTCAATCATGATGGCATCTCCTTGACCGCCACCCGAACAGATTGCTGCGATACCGGTTCCGCCTCCGCGACGCTTCAATTCATAAGCGAGCGTTAGAATAATACGTGCACCAGATGCCCCGATTGGATGACCAAGTGCAACTGCTCCACCATTTACATTTACTTTATCTTCGTCTAGCCCTGCTAACTGACTGCTTACTAACGCAACAGCTGCAAAAGCTTCATTTATTTCAAATAAATCTATTTCTGCTAATGTTTTACCCGTTTTCTCTAAAATTTTGTCGATCACCAATCCAGGTGTTTGTGGGAATTTTTCAGGTTCAATCGCTACTTCTGCGTGGCCAATAACATATGCAAGTGCTTCTTTCCCAAGTGATTTTGCTTTTTCCTCACTTGTTAAAACAATTGCACAGGCACCATCATTAATACCTGGTGCGTTTCCTGCTGTAATCGTTCCTTCTTTTCCGAATGCTGGCTTTAGAGTAGCTAGTGATTCCAATGAAGTATTACGACGCGGTGATTCGTCGTCTTTCACGATTACTGGTTCACCTTTTCGCTGCGGAATTTCTACCGGGACAATTTCCTCTCCCAAAATCCCATTATCTATAGCCTTTAATGCAAGGTCATGACTTCTAAACGACCAAGCATCTTGTTTTTCACGAGATAATTCAAACGCTTCTGCAGTCGAGTTACCGTATGTCCCCATATGAACATGTTTAGGATGGAATGAGCAGGAAAGTCCGTCATAAACCATTCCGTCGACCATTGTTGCATCTCCCATACGCAAGCCGAACCTACCTTTTGGTAAATAATACGGAGCATTGGACATCGATTCCATTCCACCTGCTACAATAATCTCCTCGTCACCTAGTCGGATCAATTGATCGGCAAGTGTGACACTACGCATTCCAGAGGCACAAACCTTATTGATCGTTTCTGTTTTTACTGACCATGGAATTCCCGCTTTTGTTGCTGCTTGTCGGGAAGGAATTTGACCCTGCCCTGCTTGCAGAACGGTCCCCATAATTACTTCGTCTACTTGCTCCGGATTAATACCTGTGCGGTTTAGTGCTTCTTTGATAGCCACTCCACCAAGGTCTGAGGCAGTTAAAGTACTCAATGCCCCTCCAAATTTACCAAAAGCTGTACGTGCTCCATCCAAAATAACTGTTTTCGTCATGTAGACACCCCTTTTTGTTGTATGCGCTTTCAACTTTTCAAAAATAAAAAACGACTGAACGCTCGCTCGATTTCATTAGTAAGAAAAAAGGGAGTAAAATTTACTCCCTTGATATAAGTGAAACTTCAATCAGTGGCTGGTTCATCCTCCCCTGATTGAGAAACCGAACTCAGGCAAAAAACGCCTTGTTGTGCGGCAATACCTGAGTGACCAACATCCTGTTGGCCCAACCATTCGGGCTTTACTGGCTGTTAACTCCCACTTATGCACCGTTACTTGGAACAAGCCTTGATGTGGGATTACTACTGCCAGTTAAAGCGAGATTAATATTAGTTTACGAAACTATAAGACTATTTGCAATATAATTATTGAACAATCGGCTCAGCATCTTCCTCTTCCACTGGTGGAATAAATTCTCCGAATACCGATTTCTCCAGAAGCTCTGCAATATCGTATGTGCCAACTGTTTCTTCTACTTCTTTCGCTTTTGTTCCATCTGATAGCATTGTTAAGCAGTATGGACAACCCGAGGATATAATAGTTGGGTTTACTTCTAATGCTTGTTCTGTACGAGCTACGTTTACACGATTTCCAACATGCTCTTCCATCCACATTAGTCCGCCACCGGCTCCACAGCACATACCCGTTTCGCGATTACGATCCATCTCTACTAGCTTCACACCTGGAATTGCTTTTAATACTTCACGTGGAGCGTCGTATACATCATTATAGCGTCCTAAGTAACATGAATCATGGAACGTAATCGTTTCTTTCACTGCATATTGTGGTTTCAAACGACCTTCTTGTACTAAATCGTATAGCATTTCAGTATGGTGGAGCACTTCTCCGTTCCATCCAAAGTCACCATATTCATTTTTAAAGATATTATATGCATGTGGGTCGATCGTGACAATCTTCGTTACCCCTGCTTTTTCAAATTCTGAAATATTTGACCCAGCTAACTCTTGGAATAAAAACTCATTTCCTAAGCGGCGTGGTGTGTCTCCAGAGTTCTTTTCTTTATTGCCAAGAATTGCAAATTTCACTCCTGCTTCGTTCATCAAATGGGCAAAGGATAAAGCAATTTTTTGTGAACGGTTGTCGAATGATCCCATCGATCCAACCCAGAATAAATATTCAAACTCTTCTCCTGCTTTTGAAACTTCCTTCACTGTTGGAATGTAAATATCTGGACGTGCATCTCTCCAGTTTTCTTTTTCTTTACGATTAAGTCCCCATGGGTTTCCTTGACGCTCGATATTTGTCATTGCGCGCTGTGCGTCTGGGTTTACTTTCCCTTCTGTCATTACTAGGTAACGGCGAAGGTCGATAATCTTATCTACGTGCTCGTTCATAACTGGACATTGATCTTCACAGTTGCGACAAGTTGTACATGCCCAAATTTCTTCTTCTGTAATTACATCTCCAATTAGAGATGGGCTATAAATGTCCTCGATTATTGCGCCTTCTGCTCCAGCAGCCATCGCAAGCTGGTTTCCTTTTGTTCCTTGGAATGCTAAAGCAGGTACCCAAGGTTTTTTCTTCGTTTCAACTGCTCCAGTGAATGTTAAGTGATCCCGTAATTTCACGATTAGGTCCATTGGAGACAGCATTTTCCCTGTACCAGTTGCGGGACACATATTCGTACAGCGACCACATTCTACACATGCGTAGAAGTCGATCATTTGTGCTTGCGTAAAGTCTTGAATACGACCAACCCCGAACGAAGGCATTTCTTCTTCAGCTTCTGGGTCTTCGTTTTCCTCTTCTTCAAAATTGATCGGACGTAATCTACCAACTTTGTCTAAACGATGGAAGTATACGTTTGCCGGTCCAGTGATTAAGTGGAAATGCTTTGACTGTGGTACATACACTAAGAATGTCAGTAGGAATAATAAATGTGCCCACCACATGATATAAAATACCGTTACTGCAACAACCTCTGGTATCCACCCAAAAATAGCGGCAACCGTAGAAGCGACTGGTTCTGACCAAGTTGCCTCATGACCATGCCAAATCATTGCCATACCGTTACCAACTAAAACGGAAACCATCAACCCTCCGATGAAAATTAATACTAAACCACTTTTCCATCCGCGCTTTAAGCGAACTAACTTTTCAATATAACGACGGTAAAATGCCCAAACGACAGCTACCAAAATTACTAATGTAACAATTTCTTCAAAAAACGTGAACGTTGGATACAATGGTCCAAGTGGTAAATGCGAGTCAGGCGCTAAGCCTTTCCAGATAAAATCGATTGCACTCAGTTGTACAAGTAAGAAACCATAGAAGAACATAACGTGAATTGCTCCACTCTTCTTATCTTTTAATAGTTTCTTTTGACCAAAAACATACACCCAAATTTTGTGAAGTCTTTCCTTCACATTATCTTCAAATTCGACTTTTTTCCCTAGTTTGATGTACGTATATCTAGTTTTCAACAAATATGCGAACAATCCTAAAGCATACAGAACTACTGCTATAAACAGTACCCAGTTTGCGATTAACAATGGATTCATCTTATTTCTCCCCCTCTGAGTTGTAAAATGACATTATGAATAAAATAATACAATAGATTCATAAACTAATATATAAGTAATTCCATATTAAAACTGAATGAGCATTCAGTCAACAGTTATTTATTCGAATAGATGTGAATTTTGTAATTTTTTTACGAATTCTATGTTTTCAGAGGGTAATAATTTATTTGGAAATATCTTCGCGAGACTATTTTTACGCATGGCCGAAAATATACGAGAGAGATTGCACTCTAAATGAGAGAGCTACCAGGTTATGCGATAACGAACACATTTACCAAAATAAAAAGCCATCTCACAATGAGATAGCCTTAAAATATTGTCCAAAATGAAGTATTGCTTCTTTTTCTTTAAAAATATCAACGCCAAGTAGTACCGATGTTGCTGGTCCTGCTGATTTCTCCACATCCCAATCGACTAAATAGCCATCAAACCCTAGTCGTTTGCACTCGCCTTTAATTCCGGTAGATCCAACCGGCCAGACCCGATGCACTAGTCCCATATTTATGGCTTCTCTAATTTTTTTCAAATTAGCGATTTTATCTTCATCCTTAACAACTTCCTCACCGACACTTGGCTTGCCATATGCGTACCAGCGAAATTCATTAAAGCCTTCTTCTTGTTGCTCACCTAGCATTGTCACTGCTATTGCCGACTGTAATGTTTCGATATTTGTCTCACTGCTTCCGGTGATTTCGGGGCATTTCACACCGATTTCGTTAAATAGCTTTTCAATTCCAGTGACATATTTATCCCAGCTTTGGTAGCCTGAAAAGTTATGAACAACAATGGACAATGGAGTTGCACTAGATGCCCATTGTTCGAGCAATGCGACTCTTGCTGCGAAATAGGATACTATTTCGTCTGGAGTTGAAACAACGTCATCCATTTTTTCGCCGATGCCTGCGGAGTTGTCGGTCGTCAATACAAATCCATTTGGCAATAAAACAGCATTACGCATGAGTTTTCACACGCGCGAATACTCTCTCAACTGCTGGAGAGACAATCATAGCAATTGCCGCGTTCAAAATAGTCGCTAATGTGATGCCGGGAAGAGCCGACACAAAAAATGCAGGTGAAATAATCCAGTAAAACGGAAGTGTTGCCAGCACACTATTCGCAAATATAAAGAAAATCCATTTCCAAATGTGATGCCCTGCTTGGTGTAGCTTTGTGTAAACGAATAAAATTACAAACATTTCTATAGCAATAAATATATGCAATGGTCCAAACGGAAACCCTGCATATAAAGAAGACGATAAGTGACCAATTAGCGATGCTGCTCCCGCATAAATCGGAGGCAGAAAGGACGCTGAAATCAGGGCAGGTACCGTATCTAAGGCGGCACTTCCGATCCCGACAGGAATCTTAATGAATGCCCCGATCGTACATAGCGCTGCAAACATTGCTGCGAGTGTTAATAATCGAAGTTTCATACGACTTACTCTCCTTCTTTCTTCTCGCTTCCTACGTTTTTAAATACTTTTGCACTGCGAACGTATTCAACGTCCGAAACGTTTTCTCTCACATTTGCTACGCGAGCCGCTGCAAATAAATAATCTGATAAGCGGTTTAAATAGCGTTGTACTACTGTCGGAACATCCTCCTGTGTCTTCGTTAACGTCACAGTCAAACGCTCCGCACGTCTAGTCACTGTTCGTGCAATATGAAGTGTTGCCGCAGCAGGAGTTCCGCCTGGTAGGATGAATCGCTCTAAAATTGGTCCTTCTTCTACTAGCACATCGATTCGTTTTTCCATTGCATCGATTGCTTCGTCCGTCATTTTATATACGCGACGATTTGAAACATTTGCAAGATCACCGCCACAGTCAAATAGTTCATGCTGAATCGTTTCTAAATCTTCTAAAACATCCGCAAATTTTGCTGGATCTAGCTCTGTTACTGCTTTTCCGATAAATGAATTCACTTCATCAATCGTTCCATAAGCTTCCACTCGGATATCGTCTTTGTCCGTTCTTCCCCCGATCAAACCTGTTTTACCTTTGTCACCCGTTTTAGTGTAAATTTTCAATTTGCTCATCTCCCTTTATTGTTTGTGAAATACCATACCAAATTCGTGTTACACTGTCCGCCTTTGTAAAAAGCTGTTGATAAAATCGACCGACATCATCTCGAAGCATGCGCATACTTGCATCCATCGGTACAATTCCACGACCAATTTCTGTCGCTATGACTAGCACTTCAGCTTGTTTATCCCATTTTCCCAATTTTTCGAGTAACTCCTTGCCTTTTGGTTCTAGCAGATTTTCAACCCCAAAAACAACAACCACTTCTATATTAGGCATTAAAAAATAAGCATCTGCTTCCACATCTAGCCACTGTACGTTGCGTCCTTGAATCCTCTGCTCTACATACGCTCGTTTTCCATTAAATGCTCCACCGAAAATGACGTGCATCGTTTTCCCTCCAATACAGCTTTTTTACTTTCCCAATGCATTGTATACAGGCAGCCATGAGGTACTTTCCAATCCCAAAAACTCTTTTCTGTATTTGCGAACTTGGTCAATAAAAAGCGAATAGGTCCACCATGTGTTACGATTATCGGATGCTCGACCTGTTCCACTATTTCCAAGAAAGCTTGTAACACTCGGTTTTCCATTGCTTGCATTGACTCTCCATTTGGAGGGGCTATTTGTCGCGGATCATCAAGCCAACTTCTGTATGAAGCTTCTTCTTTTAATTCATTATATGTTTTTTGTTCCCAATCACCAAAGGAGCATTCTCGAAAATTTGCATTCTCTGTATAAGAAACTCCGCTAAAAACTTTCGCTGCTGTTTGCTTGCAGCGCATCAAATCGCTGCCGATTATTTGTTTGGTATCATAAGCTAACTTTTTCGTTTTCATGCCAGTAATTATCGGTTCATCTGTCCAGCCAATATACTTTTTATCTCGATTTCCTTGCGTTGGCAAATGCCTTACGAGAGTAACACTAAAAGGGTTAGCCATAGTATCACCTCCGAAATTTCCACACTTGCACCAAGCAAATCACCATTTACTCCACCGAAATTTTTCAATACCCAACTGCGGAATAAACAAATAAAAGCAAATATCACAACGGCAACAGTAACGGTAACCATCCAATTCGTCATCCATCCTAAAATACCTAAACCGATAAAAAAGTGACATGCAGTCGTAATTATGACGATATTCGCATTCATTCTTTGCTTGAAATAATATGCAAGGCCACTCGTTTTCGCAGTATTCGTTAAAGAAAATAACAGGCCTAGCGTGACTCTTGAGAAAAAAGGAATAAGCAATACGAAAATCCAATGAAATGATTCTGTAGTGAGTACTTCGGAAATTATAATTACTTTACCAATAACTAAAAACACAACCGCCATCACACCAAAAGCACCGACTCTAGGATCTTCCAGTATTTCAAATCGCTTCAATCGATCCTTATAGGAAAAAAATGCATCTGATGTATCGATAAATCCGTCCATATGGAGTCCCCCAGAAAGTACAACCCCTAGAAATACAATACTAAACCCTGTCATCAGTGAACTCCATTCGAAGTAGAGCATTAAACAAGCAATTGCACCAATGCCAGCCCCTATCCAAGGAAAGACACAGTACATTCCTGTAATCGATCGTCTTTCCATCGGCAGGTTTTTATTTACTGGAATGACCGAAAAAAATTGAAGTGCTAACAAAATGCTACTCATTTTTTCACCGTATCATTAGTTAAAAGGTATAAGATTTTTTGCCATTTTACATGCTTTTTAAAGTGGCTTGCCCATTCATTAATTTGTTCATCTGATGCCATTTGCCGGCTTTTTTCTTCGCCGTCTTCTTCCTCAAATTCATTTGCAAAATAAGGAATGACTCCTAAAACATCTATTCCTGTATATGTTTCGATGAAATCTATTCCGTCCTGAAATAGAGAAACGTCTCCCTTAAACTTGTTTATAATTATTCCTTTTACTCGTACTCTTTGTGCTTCCGGTAGCAGTGCAAGTGTGCCGACAATGGATGCAAATACGCCGCCAAACTCAATATTAGCTACTAATATAACTGGCACATCTGCTATATCAGCAACACGCATATTTACTAATTCGCGGTCCCTTAAATTTACTTCAACTGGGCTACCCGCACCTTCTAATACCAGATACTCATAAGAAGCAGACAGCATATTCAAGCTATTTTTAATGAGTTTTTGTCCCTCTTCAAAAAATTGCTCTCGGTAGTGCATGCCACTCATTCTATTCAACTTTTTTCCTAATATAATTATATCCGACTCCATATTCGCAGTTGGTTTTAATAATATTGGATTCATCTCTGGTAAATAAGGGATTCTGGCCGCTCTTGCTTGTAATGATTGAGAGACACTTATTTCCAAACCATCGTCTGTATAAATACTTAAGCCTGACATATTTTGTGATTTAAAAGGGGTCACTTGCTTTCCTTCATTTACAAGGAGTCGACAAATAGCTGTACAAACCAAACTTTTCCCTACACTTGAAGCAGTACCTTGTACCATTAAACCCTTCATCGTTATCCCTCACTTCCACTGATGACTGAAGCCATATTCCATTTCGAAAGCGTAATCCGACTTAGCTACAAGCTTTTGATGGATTCGCCCAATCCACGCTTGATACAGAGCTGTATACTCATAAGTTGATATTGGTTCATCGAGCACTTCATTCGAAACAATGACGACTACTTTAGCTTTTTCTAATAACTGGTCAATTGTCTCGTATAGCTGCTGTTCTACTTTCTCCATTTGCCCGTCGTATAGTTCATTGGCTAGCCACGTGGTGACACAATCCCATAAGATCCCGTCCTCTTGTTGGATTTGAGAAATGATTTGTTCAAAATTACGCGGCTGCTCGATTGTAACCCATTCGACTGAGTAATTTTCACGGTCGTCCCGATGCCTTTTTATGCGCTCTTTCATTTCCCTATCCACAGCAACGCCAGTAGCGACATACACATTTCGTTTTGCCTGCTCGTCCATTAAGTAATGTTCAGCAAAGCTACTTTTCCCACTGCGCACGCCACCCGTTATGAAGACAAGTTTTCCACGAACCATGTGGTCATCTCCTTTTGCAAATGCTCCATTTGGGAACTTTCTTTCATTCCTACCCGAAACCATTTTCCGTCTAGCCCTTTAAAGTTTTCTGTGTGTCTAAGTACACACCCTTTTGCTAGTAAATACTCGAAAAACCCTTTTGAACGAGCAGGATCCCACAGTTGAAAACAGAGAAAATTAGTCGTAGATGGTAATACAATGCAGTTCCATTTTTCTAGAAACGTCGTCATTTGTTCACGCATTTCTTTTGCGAATGCAATTGTTTGAATTCGGTAATCTTCCTCCTGCAAACAGTCTGCTCCAACTGTCGTCGCAATCGCATTACTATTCCAATGTGGCATTCTATAACGTATGTCGTTAACGATTAGTTCACTAGCCAGCGCGTACCCAAGCCGAATACCTGGTATTGCATACATTTTCGTCATCGAGCGTACGACAATAACGTTTGGAAAATCCTTTAAATATGGGATGAATGATTCTTTCTCATCTATAAAATCGAGAAAAGCTTCGTCTAATACTACTTCACATTTATATCGTTTCGCATATTTTGCTATTTGAATAATTTCTTCTAATGGTATTAAATACCCTGTCGGATTATTTGGTCTGCATATGTAAATCACTTCTGCAAACTCTACTTCATCGAGCACTTCGTCCAAAGGGACTTTCCCAGTTGCGATTATTTCCTTTATGTACACATTGTAAGGAGTTAGTGTTGCTTCATATTCCGAAAAAGTTGGATGAATTAATACTGCACGTTTATTTTCATATCGTTTTGCAAGGCTTGCGAATATTTCCGCTGCCCCATTTCCAACAATCACATTTTCAATCGATATATTATGATAGTTTGCTGCTGCCGATAAGAACGGTTCTCCGAGTGGATCTGGATATTTTGTGATTAAATGTGCATAAGCAGACCATCTTTCATACACAAATGCAGGTGGTCCTATCGGGTTCACATTTTCACTATAGTCAATAACCATTTTAGGCATTTCAATCCCAAGTCGTTCATATACGTGATGAGCATTTGCTCCGTGATTAGGTAATGCCAAACAAAATCCCTCCTATGACCATCATCGACAGCCAAAATAGAACTACAGCCGTATTCAAATGAGAGATGGTGCTTAATATATGGTTTGGCGATAATGGAACCTCTCCTATTCCCATGAGTGCACGGTTAGAAACGACTCCTTTATATGTATTGATGCCGCCAAGCTGAATGCCTAACTGATATGCGGTCGCAGCTTCCAAATAGCCGCTATTTGGACTTGGATGTTTTTTGGCATCCTGCCACCAGCCTTTCATCCGTCTACTAAAAGGTAACCCGCTTTCTTTTTTTCCCCAGAGCATGATGAGATAGCCAGTCAAACGACTTGGTATATAGTTCACAATGTCATCCAGCTTTGCGGCTGCGTATCCGAAGTCTTCGTATTTTTCATTTTTATAACCAACCATTGAATCGAGCGTATTTATCGCTTTATATGCCCAAAGTCCAGGAGCACCAGCGAACACAAATGCATAAAAAAGTGGGGCAGTTATACCATCACTAATATTTTCCGATACTGTTTCCACAACCCCGCGCGTAATCTCTTTTTCATCTAATTTATCTGTATCTCGGCCGACAATCCATGAAAGCTTTTTTCTAGCGGACGGCAAGTCTTTTGCTATCAATGGTTTGTACACATCCATCGCTGCTTCTCTTAAGCTTTTCTGTGCAAGGCCCGATGCGATTAGTATACTTTCCACTGCAATTCCGACCCACATCTGAATAGAATACGCACCTATTAGAATTGCTAATGTGACGGAGAATGTTATACCGACGACTATACAAACGAGAAAAAAACCTTTTACCTTGCGCGCTTTCCCTTTATTCAACCATGCTGTCAGCTTAGAAATAAGTGTTCCGATAAATTTAACTGGATGTGGCCAGCTCGGTGGATCGCCAATTATTCGATCCATTATTAAGCCTATCGCTATTGCAATTATATGTGGACCCATACCTATTCCCAGCCTTTTGCTTTTTTATAGACTTGAATAGCTTCCACTGTACATTCATACACACCAAATCCGATTTTTTTGCCTATTTCCGTAATTGGGCCAGCATATGGAATATGAGTACCTTTTTGTGTCGCCGCTATTAGTACGCTATCGGTTGATGTACCAGTAGCAATTGTTCCCGTACGAGGATCCTTTACTTGTTCAAATGCAAGTGCTTTTGTTTTTGCCTCAGTTGCTGTAATAACCGATTGAATAAAAGCTTCATCGGAGAGTTCTCCATTTACAATTATCCAAGTATTAATAGTCCCAATTGCAGGAAGCATTTCTACTTCATATGCTTTGGAAACGTCCACAGCGTTCCCTACTCCCGCTGTTATCATAATGACGATGCTTCCAAAAGGTGTATCATACTCTTTAATGACAGCATCTGTTGTATTGACGGCAGTCATCATTCCTACTGTATCTGCTTCTGAAAACCCTTGGTTTGCCAAGTATTCAAGCATTTCTCTTTGTACATTATCACAAGCGTAGTTGGCATCCACCCTTCTATTGACGAAGTTTTTATACCATCCACTTCCTGCGTTAATCACTGCTGATGACCATGTTTTAAGTTGGGTTTGGGCTTGAAAAATAACTAGTTCACCCGTAACCTGAAAATTATCTACTGTGATTAGTTCTTCATCCAGCTTTTCATTTACATCCGGAAGAATCGTAATTTGAGGCTTTGGGCGTTCCGGGTGTGGATTTGTACTAATACGAGCTTGATACACCGCTTCAATTTGATCTTTCTTCACTACTTCATGCGGTGCTCCTATTACTTTTACCACTCCTTGATCCATTAATAACAGACGATCGCAGTATAGAGAGGCGAGATTAATATCATGAAATACGCTAATAATGGTGATTCCTTTTTCAATGGCCTGTGTTTTAATCGTATCAAGTAATTGTTTTTGATGTGCAATATCTAGATGATTAGTCGGCTCATCTAGGAGAAGTAGAGGTGCTTGTTGTGCAAGTGCTTGGGCAACAAATACGCGTTGCTGCTCCCCACCTGACAAAAGGTCCAGCATTTGATGCTCGTATCTTTCCATCGCCGTTAGTTTCATCGCTTCGGTAACCGCAACTTCATCTTCATCCGACCAAGACGAAAACAATCCACTTTGATGGGGGTAACGACCAAGTGCAATCGTATCTCTCACAGAGTGTGAAAATGCATGACTATGTAATTGTGGTAGAACGGCCATTTTTTTCGCAAGTTCTTTTGATGTATACGATTTTAACGATTTCCCATCAATAAGGACATTCCCAGACTCCAGATGTAATATTCCACTTATTACTTTTAGCAAGGTGGATTTTCCGCTTCCGTTTGGACCAAGGATTCCAAGCATTTCACCTTTTCCTACTTCAAAAGAGACGTTTTGAACGATTAGATTGCGATCATAACCACCCGATACATTTTCCACTTGTAACATAGTTAAATGCCTCCTTTTTTTCGTTGTCTAAAGAAAATAAATGCAAAGACTGGTGCCCCAACAAATGCCGTAATAACACCAATTGGCAGCTCCGTTGGCGAAATAATCGTTCGAGATACTAAATCACAAATGATTAATAAAGCTGCACCATTTATAAAGCTTAGCGGCAACACATGTCGGTTATCTGAGCCAAATAGCAGCCTCGTCATATGTGGAACGACTAGTCCTACAAATCCAATCGTTCCAGATACAGCGACCGCCGTTCCCGTCAGCATGGAACCGCCGATTAAAATCATCATTTTCCGTTGTTTCACATTGACCCCTAAATGCTTTGCTCGCTCTTCTCCAAATAGCATCGCATTTAACTCTCTTCTATTTAACCACAATAAAAAGGTACCAATAATTACAAACGGTAAAGCCATTTGCACGAAGCTCCAGCCCCTCATCGATACACTTCCGAGTAGCCATCCAATGATTTGTCTCAATTCTTCCCCTGTCAGTGCTATCATCAACGAAATTACAGAACCTAAAAAAGAACTAAAAATAATACCAGTCAAAATTATTGTTTCCATTTTCATCGCACGGTCGACTAGCTTTGCAAAAGTAATAACGAGTAACATTGTAACTAGAGCACCAATCATACTGAAAACTGGTAACGTGAATATCCCTAAAAATGGCACCGAAATACCGAAAAAGAGCGTAGCCACGGCACCTACTGAGGCACCGGACGACACTCCTAACGTATAAGGATCGGCAAGCGGATTTTTTAATAACCCTTGAAATGCAGCACCTGCAATGGCTAGTGATGCACCAACTAGCCCTGCAAGCACAACACGTGGCATGCGAATTTTCCAAACGATATTGGTCGCGATTGCATCTGCTCCCGTATCCCATAATGTGCTGATCGGTACCTTTACGGATCCGACCGATACACCAAGCCAAATTGCTACTAATAGTGCAACTATGGACAAGATGTAGCCGATCAAGGCTTTACTCACTAAAAGCCTCTGGATAAATTGCTTTTGCTACTTCTTCTAACCCCTCTGCAAGACGCGGACCTGTACGACTTGTTAGGTTTTCATCTACTTGTATAACTTCATTGTTTTTCACAGCCGTAATAGAATCAAAACCATCACGAGCTTTCACACTATCCACAATTCCTTCGACATAGCTATACATCACTATAATTACGTCCGGATTACGGTTAACAATTTCTTCTGGCTCCATTATAAACCAGCCTTCTTGATCGGCAGCAATATTTTCAGCATTCACCATATCTAAAATTTCTTGCATGAATGTCCCTTTACCAGGTGTATAAATTTCTGGAACATCTGAAGTTTCTACGAATACTGTTTTCTTTGTTTCAACTTTTGCCACTTTCTCTTTTACTTCTTCTACTTTTGCTTTCATGTCTTCTACAATTTTTTGTGCTTCTTCAAATTTGCCAGTAGCACGACCAACTTGCTCAATTGTTGTATATGTTTCATTGAAGTCCGTTGCATTTTTCACTACGAAAACTTTCACGCCTGCATCGCGAATTTGTTGTAATCCAGCTTCACCCATACCTAGGGCAGACTCATGCGCAAATACGATATCCGGGTTCATTGATACGATTTTCTCTACATTGAATTCCATACCACCGATTTTCTCTTTTTCAAGTGCTTCTTCTGGATAATTATCGTAATCATTAACACCAACGATTTCATCATTTAAACCAAGTGCAAATAAGATTTCCGTATTACTTGGTTGCATAGAAACGATCGTTTTTGGCGCTTCTTCCAATGTAATTTCATTACCAACTGCATCGGTCATTGTTAATGGGAAAGTTGTTTCATCTACAACTACTTCCTCTTGTGCGTTGCCGTTATCTGCGATAGGTATTTCTTCTTTTTGTCCGCATCCTACTAGCAATAATACTGCAAGCGCGGATGTCATCCATAATTGCCATAATTTCTTCATGTGCTTTTCCCCCATTATTCTCAAAAATAAAAAAACTCTCGTCCAATGAACAAGAGATAGAATAGGTATAAATCTGCGAGGTTACCAATTGCCAAGCCGACTTACACGAAACCTATCCTCGTAGGTATTAATGTGTAGACTCATAAAGGCAGGTTTTCTGACTCATGATAGAACCCTATCATATACAGTGGCGGGACCGTGCTGGATTTGAACCAGCTTCCCTTTTAACTTGCTAGTTTATTAGCAAGCACCTTTATGTTAAAAATTATTATTGATGCATCGATTTCATTATACATGAAATCATTCACCTGTCGACTAGCAAATTTTCTGAAAGATTATTCTAATATTGTCATTAATAATTTTCGTTTCCTATTAAAACGATAATACAAATATTGCGCGATTAGATTGACTATAAACACAATCGGATATGCAAGCCGTATACCTTTGATACCCATATCTGTAAAATGAGACAACATATACGCTACTGGAACTTGAACAAGAATAATACTAGAAATTATGAATAGTGTAGCCCATAATACCGAACCTGTTGCTCTCATTATCGCTAATAATGCCTTTTGATGAACATCTACCGTGAGTTATACATCTCCAAACGACAAAAAAACACTTCGACCGAAGTCGAAGCGTTAAAAGAAGTATTTTTACATTTGTTCTGGAGCAGAGACACCAAGCAGGCGTAATGCATTTGCGATTGTTTGGCGTGCTGCTGTTACAAGCGCCAGACGTGCTTCTGTTTGTGGAAGATTATCGGCATTTAATACCTTGTCTGCGTTATAGAAGCTATGGAATGTCGTAGCTAATTCTTGGATGTAAATTGCAATACGGTGAGGTGCACGAAGTTTTGCAGCATCTGCAACTATTTGTGGGAAGTCACCAATTTTTTTCAGTAAATCTAATTCTTTTTCACTTTGCAATAATTCAAGTGAATCCGTCGATACTTTCATTCCTTGTGTTTCTGCTGATCGTAAAATCGAACAAATACGTGCATGTGCATATTGTGCATAGAACACTGGGTTTTCATTTGATTGAGAAACAGCTAAATCTAGATCGAAGTCCATATGTGAGTCACCTGAACGCATACCGAAGAAATAGCGTACTGCATCTAGCCCTACTTCTTCCACAAGCTCACGCATTGTTACAGCTTTCCCTGTACGTTTACTCATTTTCATTTTTTCGCCGTCTTTATATAATTGAACCATTTGAATAATTGATACTTCTAGCTTTTCACGTTCGTATCCAAGTGCTTCAATCGCCGCTTTCATGCGCGGGATGTAGCCATGGTGGTCTGCTCCCCAAATATTTATCAGTTGGTCGAATCCACGAACGAGTTTATCTTCATGGTATGCGATATCTGGCAATAAATACGTGAAAGAGCCATCACTTTTAATAAGTACGCGATCCTTGTCATCTCCAAATGTAGTAGAACGGAACCAAGTAGCTCCTTCTTCTTCAAAAATATGACCATTTGCGCGTAATTTATCTAAGGCAACTTCAATTTTGCCGTTCTCATATAAAGAGCTTTCTGAGAACCAGTTATTAAATCCAACGCGGAAATCAGCTAAGTCTTGTTGTAGTTTAGCAAGCTCTACTTTTAGTCCGTGCGCACGGAATGCTTTATAGCGCTCTTCATCTGACATTGATACGAATTTATCGCCATGCTCTGTAACAAGAGCTGCAGCGATATCGATAATATCTTGCCCATGGTAGCCACCCTCTGGCATTTCTTTTTCTAAACCTAGAGCTTGGAAGTAACGAGCTTCAATCGAAATAGCTAGGTTATGAATTTGGTTTCCTGCGTCATTAATATAATATTCGCGTGCAACGTCAAATCCAGCAAAGTCAAGTACATTACATAGAGAATCCCCTACAGATGCGCCACGTGCATGCCCTAAATGTAAGTCACCAGTTGGATTTGCAGAAACGAATTCCACTTGAATTTTTTCTCCAGCACCTGAAGTTGAACGACCGTATTTTTCTTTTTCTGTTAAGGCAGCCTTTACTACATCCTGTAAGTAATCTTTACGAACCGTGATATTCATGAATCCAGGACCTGCGATATCAACTTTCTCCATCATTGTTCCTGACATATCAAGATTTTCTACGATTGCTTCTGCCACTTGTCGAGGATTCTTTTTCGCAAGCTTTGTTAGTTGCATCGCAATGTTTGTTGCGTAATCTCCATTTGCTTTGTCTCTTGGTGTTTCAAGTTGAATAGCTGGAATTTGCTCTTCTGTTACTAGTTCCGCTTTCATTATTGCTTGTTGTAATGCGTCTTTAATGGATTGTTGTAGCTTTTCTACTGCGTTCATTTATTCCGCCTCCGTATAAATTAGTTCTAATGTATATGTACCTGCAACTTCATCATTTATGATTAACTCATATTCAATTTGAAAATGACCGTCTTCAAAATGTAAGTGCTTCGTATTTGTAGTAATCATTAATGTGCCATATGGTGTATCATAGCTTCCTGTTTGAAGCTCTCCACGTTCAAACGGCAAACGCATTTTAACTCCACCACTACGTAATATCAAGGCGGTCTTTCCACTTAACTTCACAGTTGTTCGAATAATTTTTTCATCTTGCATTTCTTCGTAAACTAAATAATACTGATTACCTTTTAGTGTTAAAGTGCCCTTTGTTTCTAAGTTGATCGTTTCTTCTTGAACATTCGGATGACGAATCGCGGAAAGTAACCGTATATTTACTATCTTTTGTAATGATGTAGACATGCCTATCATCCTTTGTAGAAATTTTGTGTATATGATTCCCCAAAATCGATTATTACTCACGATATGAAGATAATTCACACTATCTATATATTTTAATATAACCTTCATATTATATCTTAAGTTTTATGGTTGTGACAACTTTTCCATCAAAAAGTCATACACTATTCATGCCCAAAAGGTTATAATAGACCAAGATATTTTAAGAGGTGACCATATTGCTTATTGACTTTATTATTAACTTTTGTATTCTATTTACTTTTGCAATTCTTACCTACATACCATTTCAAAATAGGCTAAATGTTTATATTCCATCTTCCAAATATAATCCATATATTCTTGGATTGCTAAGCGGATTAACTGGTTGTTTATTAATGTTAACAGCAATAAATATTTCTGATTTCGTTATTATGGATGGAAGATTGGCAGTTATTGTATTATCTGGTGTCCTAGGAGGACCATTTGCAACTATTATTAGCGGAACAATTATTGGATTGTTCCGTTTGTTTGTGTATGGTTATTCTACAAGTGCGCTAATTGCGGGAACGAGCACCATTATAGTGGGTCTGG
Source organism: Psychrobacillus sp. INOP01 (assembly GCF_018140925.1). Lineage (NCBI taxonomy): Bacteria > Bacillati > Bacillota > Bacilli > Caryophanales > Bacillaceae > Psychrobacillus > Psychrobacillus sp. INOP01. The sequence goes on along the minus strand of NZ_CP073315.1, from coordinate 2,845,257 downwards.
TCATTGGTGTTTGGAGTTGGAAGAAAACGATGACCTTTCAAAATGTCTCCTACTTTTTTGGATATGCAATTGTACAAACTTCTCTTGTAATAGGCTTCTTAGACAACTGGAAATTTGAAACATGGATTGCCATAATTAGTTTTATCTTGTATTCAATCGTGTCGTTTTCAATTATTTTCGTCATTTTAAAACAACTTAGCTACCTTTTTGAAAAGATTAGGCATATTGAGGAAATATCTGTAACAGACTACCTCACCGGTTTGAATAATAACCGGAAATTCCAAGAATATACCCAAGATCTTTTATTGAAAAATGAAGTATTTTCACTCCTATTACTAGATATTGACTATTTCAAAAAAGTAAATGATACATACGGACACCCTGTTGGTGACGAAGTCTTGAAAGAATTAGCATTTCGCATAAAAGATACTAGTAATCACTTTGGAGGTATTGTTTCTCGAAATGGAGGCGAAGAGTTTTCCGTCCTCCTTCCAAATACTACAGAGAAAAAGAGTTTAGAAATTGCCAATCTTATTAGACAAGCAATAGAAAAAAATGTGTTTCAAATCTCATCAGGCGAAAAACTAGATATCACTATCTCGGGTGGTATTAGTACTTTCCCACAGAATGCAGTAACATTTCATGAATTATACAAACTTTCAGATGAGGCCCTTTACTTGGCTAAAACTTCAGGAAGAAATAAAGTAGTGCATATCAATCAAGATAAATAGTGTGAATATAAGCTTTTATGTCCCTTTCGTTAGTAAGTAGATATTAAGTAAAAATTGAACCGATTCTGTATTATAAAAACGATAATTGAAATAGGTTAAATAAAGAGCGAAATATCAATACTTGACTCATGGGTAAATATCCATTTGATCTTACTTTCAGGCGAATGTTTTCGATTTTAATCAATCAAACACCGCGTCTGTCTTGTACGGTCTTTCAGGCAGCAAGCAATTTTCGAAAGCATGTGTCAAGGAGCGTTAGCGACCATCTTGGAGGTTCATGCGTAGTTGAAGAAGTGCCCTCGGAAAGCGTCCACTTGTTTCTGCATTACTACACTAGCTTTGAAACATGAAGGGGCGTTGGAGCGTAATTCAACATTGCTCGGATTTTAATACTAATTACTTCATTATGAAATTGACTCAAATAAAAACGCAAGCATATCATTCAACATTGTGAACAACATACATGCGTTTTCCAATAGGAGAGTTATTCGAATTTGATTGAAGTGAAAGGCGGCGACTCCAGCGGGATGAGTGAGACAGGTGAGCCATCACAACGCGTAGCGGTGATGGCTCATCGCTCACCCCGCGGAAAGCGTCCGCCTACAACGGAAATCAACAGTCTAAATCTTTTTTGACATCATATTACTTGTGCAGGAAAATTCTCCAATTTTAGGTGGAACTCATATTTTTGAAACCAAAAAACGTGACGCCCTTAGGACATCACGTTTTTATGCTTTCTATTTAACCCATCCTAAGATCATTTCTCTTAGAAGCTTCGAAGCAGTATTTACTGTTTGTTCTGACGGGTCGTAGTTCGGTGCTACTTCTACTAAATCGAAGCCAACTACGTTTACCCCGGAGTTTGCAATTGCGTGGATGGAAGCTAGTAGCTCGCGGCTTGTTATTCCTCCGCAGTCTACTGTTCCTGTTCCAGGTGCGTGTGCTGGGTCGAGTACGTCGATGTCGATTGTTACATAGACAGGACGTCCTTCTAGTGTTGGAAGGACTTTTTTCAAAGGCTCTAATACTTCAAATTTATGAATTTGCATGCCGTTTTCTTTTGCCCAGTCGAACTCTTCTTTCATGCCAGAACGGATTCCGAATGAGTAGACGTTTTTAGGACCGATGTATTCGGCGATTTTACGGATTGGTGTGGAGTGTGAAAGCGGTTCTCCTTCGTACTCCTCACGTAAATCTGTATGTGCATCCATATGAATAATCGCAAGATTGTCATAGTTGTCCGCGACCGTTTTCATGACAGGCCATGACACTAAGTGTTCGCCACCCATACCTACTGGAATTTTCCCGTTTAGCAATAATTGACGGATAAAACCTGCAATTAGCTCTAAGCTTTTATCTGCATTACCAAAAGGTAGTGGAATATCCCCCGCATCAAAATAGTTCACGTCGTCTAACTCGCGATCAAGATAGGGGCTATACTCCTCTAAGCCAATTGAAGCTTCACGGATACGCCCAGGACCAAAGCGTGAGCCTGGACGATAGCTTACCGTCCAGTCCATTGGCATACCGTAGATGACTGCCTGTGCTTCTTCATAATTTTGCTTACTTTTTATAAATACATTTCCTGAGTATTCTTCACTAAATCGCATAGACTTACTCTCCTGCAAGGTCTTTCACAAATTTCGGCAACACAAAAGCCGCTTTGTGAAGCTCTTTTGTGTAATACTTTGTTTCAATATCAAAGAATTGCTCGTCTGGAACTTGTAATGGATCATACTTTTTAGATCCAATAGTAAAGCACCATAGCCCACTTGGATATGTTGGAATGTTCGCCAAATACATATTTGTTATTGGGAAAATTTCCTTCACGTCTTTTTGCACTTGGCGGATTAAATCTGCCTTAAACCATGGGTTGTCCGATTGTGCAACGAATAGACCGTCTTCTTTTAATGCTTTAGAAATTCCAGCATAGAAGCCTTTTGTAAATAGGTTTACTGCAGGTCCTACTGGTTCTGTAGAATCTACCATGATCACATCGTATTCATTTTCAGATTCTGCAATATGCATGAAACCATCACCTACTTGAACATCTACGCGTGGGTTTTCTAATTCACAAGCAATTTCTGGTAAGTATACTTTTGAGTACTCAATTACTTTTCCATCTATATCAACAAGTGTAGCTTTCTTCACTTTTGGATGTTTCATAATTTCACGAATTACTCCACCGTCTCCACCACCAACTACCAACACATTTTCTGGGTTCGGATGTGTGAATAAAGGAACATGTGCCACCATTTCATGGTATACAAATTCATCTCTTTGTGAGGTCATTACCATGCCATCTAAAAAGAGCATATTTCCCCATTCTTCAGTTTCTGCCATTTCTAGCAATTGAAAATCTGTTTGCTCGGTATGAAGAGTGCGTTTCACCTTCATTGTGATGCCAAAATTCTCGGTTTGCTTCTCTGTAAACCAAAATCCAGCCATTTATCTATCTCCGTTTCTATAATGGGTTTTGTTATTTATTTTAAAAAATAAATACATTGAAAGTATAGTGCTTTTTGACAAAAGTGCAATAGTTTTTTGTTTTTCCGTTTAATTTGAATCTATTGTTCTCATACTAATGAAAACATCAATTAGAACGGAGTTGATATCATGGGGCGTATTCAATACAGAAAAAAAGTCATACGAACTAAACGATGGAAAAGGTTGTTACTTTTAAGTATAGCAGCTGGCTGTGCACTTTTCAGCGCATTAATAACGCTCCGTATATACGCTCAAATCGTTGGTGCCCCTATAATTCAAGTGCCAATTTCGTCTGTCTTTTTAGACAGTCAAGGGAATGTTATTGGTGATCGCTTTGAAGAGCAACGCAGATACTGGATTTCGTTGGAGGAGATGTCCCCTTTTTTACCGCAAGCTACTGTGGCAGTAGAGGATCAGGAGTTTTATGAGCATCACGGCTTTGATTATTCTCGAATTGCTTCTGCTATTTTAAAGGATATAAAAGCCGGCAAAAAAGTGGAGGGTGCAAGTACAATTACACAGCAATACGCCCGAAATTTATTTCTAACGCATGAAAAGTCCTGGACTCGAAAAATAAATGAAGCATTATATGCGTACCGTCTAGAAATTTTCTACGATAAGGATGAATTGCTAGAAGGGTATTTGAATACAGTGTACTTTGGCCATGGTATGTATGGCGTTGAGGCAGCAAGTAGATTCTATTTCGGAAAAAGTGCCAAATCTTTAACACTAGCAGAATCCGCGTTATTAGTCGGGATTCCGAAAGGCCCTACCTACTATTCGCCTTTAGTAAATGAAGAAAAAGCAGTCACTCGCCAACAGCTAATCCTAAAATTGATGGAAAACCAACAAAAGATAACTACTGACCAAAGGGAACGAGCTGTTAACGAAAATTTCGTATTAAAAGCTGAGGACTCTTTAGTTAAACAGAAAACCGCTCCCTACTTTTTAGAGGAAGTGTGGAAAGAAGCTACAGAAATTACCTTGGAAAAAGGTCGGCGTATTGAAGAAGGTGGCTGGACGATTGAAACTACGTTAAATAAACAGCATCAACAAGTAGCAGAAGAAATGATTGAAAAGTGGATGCCAGAAGGGGAATTACAAATAGGGTTCGTTAGTATGGAACCAGATACAGGTTATGTAACGGCAATGGTCGGTGGACGAAATTTCGCAGACAGCCCATTTAACCGTGTTACACAAGCTAAAAGGCAACCTGGTTCTACGATTAAAGCGTTATTATTTGCGGCAGCTTTAGAAAATGGATTCTCCCCTCTTACTTATATGAAAAGTGAGCGTACTATTTTCACATATGATAACGGTCGCCAGGAATATGAACCGAAAAATGTGAACGGAGAGTTTGCAGGTCACCCTATTTCACTGGCACAGGCACTTGCTATTTCTGATAATATTTATGCAGTTAAAACATTAGAAGAAATCGGGTATAAACCTTTTCAACAATTAGCAGAAAGGTTTAATTTGGATATGAACGTCAAGGATACTCCAGCTACAGCGCTTGGAACGACGGAAGTTTCCCTTTTAGAAATGACAAAAGTTTATAACACCATATCCGCTGGAGGCATCCAGAAAAAACCTACGTACATTACTAAAATAACGGATAATAGCGGCAACGTCATTTATGATATAGAGATAAACGACGTAAAAGGGAAAAAGGTATTAAGCGAACAAGACTCTTTTATATTATCGCATCTACTCACAGGCATGTTCGACCCAGTTTTCAACGATTACTCTCCAGCTACAGGAATTAGTATTCGAGCTAAACAAACGAGACCTTATGCTGCTAAATCTGGGACTACAAATACCGATCAATATTTGATAGGTTACTCCCCTCAGTTAACAGCAGCTGTATGGAATGGGTACGATCAAGGTAAACAAGTGAGTGACGCAGAGGCAAGGCAAGTAACAAAACAAGTATGGATTGAATTTATGGAAGCTGTTCATCAAGGACTCCCAGTCGAGCCTTTTATTGCGCCGGATGGTGTGCAGGGCGTTATAGTCGATATAGAAACGGGTGGGATCGCTACATCTGCCTGTAAAAAACAGCGACTAGTCTACTTGAAGAAAAAAGATGTCCCAACTAAGCTTTGCACCGATCCCAAATTGAAGCAGCAAACTTTTGAGGACAATTCGGAAGACTCTGCCCCTTGGTCTATCTTCCCTTTTAATTTATTCGAATAAGAGAGAAAATGGAGAATCCATTGGATAGGATCAATACTTGCTTGATGCATTAAAAATCGTAGGAATCATAAAAGAACATAATAAAAAGCTTTCTACTACCTATTTTAGGTAATAGAAAGCTTTTTCTTAGCTTGGCTTTCTGTAAAAAGAATGAGTTGATTGGATTGGGTTGTCCATTCGCACAAACAATTTACTTACTTGAGTCCACTAAGTGTCCTAGCATTACATGGAAGTAAGCTTTAACTAAATTGTACTGTCTTTTTGCTTTTAATTCAACCACCTAAACAGACTATTTGAATAGTTAGTTAGACAGACAAGTCCTGATGTAGCTTTTCTTCGCTTCTATCCCACATTTCTTTGTTATGGGACTGTAAAAATTCTCGTAAAATATTTTTGGAACGGTCATCCATAAAATCGACCAATATTTGACGTTTCATTGATTTGTCCATACGATTTACATGATCAGCTAAATTTTTAAAGCCACGACGTTTTTCACGGTTAATAACCATTTCACAGGCACTAACTCCAGCGAAATAAGGTCCTTCTGGATTATAATCTATCGTTACCCAGACAAGCCAATACGGTTTTCCTCCAGCTGAGTCTTCTGGATTCGTCGTAAATTTAATGCCTCGCTCGGTGTCGCTTCTCGCATGCATCGCTCCAATTTCGACTCTTGCAATGTCTTCTTCTATATCAATTATGACTGGAGATACATTCTCTAAAGAAAGAGAACCTATACCGAATCCCTTGTGTCCATCGGTCGGATCATTTTTTATAATCGTGAAGCCAATTTTTTGTTTTGGTTTTTCTTCGTTTGTCATTCGACAGTTCCCTCCGTTCTGTTATGATACTAGTATACAGAAAATTTCACTAAAGGAGGAAATGAAATGCCATATGTAACAGTAAAAATGCTTGAAGGACGTAACGACGAGCAAAAAAGAGCACTTGTAGAGAAGGTAACTGCAGCAGTTGTAGAAACAGTAAATGCACCAGCTGAGAATGTTGTTGTCTTTATAGAAGAAATGCCGAAGAATCATTATGGAACTGCTGGTAAGTTGTTCAGCGATAAATAATTTAAAAAGAAACGAGTCCTATTTTAGATGGGATTCGTTTTTTTATGGTGCTTATTTGGAAAAAGCTATGTAAGTAATACTGTTGATTTTCGTTACAGTCGGACGCTTTCCTCGGGCGAGGAGATTGAAGCCGTGCCCACTGAAAGCGTCCGCCTGGAGCGGAAATCACTTTTTACTACTTATTACTTTCACTATGAAGTTGACTCGTTGTTAGAACGTCATAAAGAATTCGCAAATAAATTTCAACATAACTATGATAATAAAAAAAGCCATCCTACTGGATAGCTCGTTCATTCATGAGATTCATGACAAATGTAAATGCCTCGTCGATTTCTTCTTTTGTGAAGTTAAGTTTCCCTTTTACGACATGAAGTTTTTCGATTTGCTCCTCTTTTGGTAGGTAATCGAAATACAATAATGTCGATACTAGTTCTAGGAAACGAGAACTTTTATCTTTCATTTGGTTAATGCATGCTACTAAATCCCGAGTTGCCTCAGGCACTTGTGCCATCTGAGTGAAATGTTCGCCTGCATCAGTCATTTGGTATTTATATTGAACATATGAACCTTTATCTTGTCGTTCTTCCTGCAAAAATCCCATATTACATAATTCTTCAATTCGTAAGGTTAGCTCTTCTGAATAAGGGCCATAAAAATGGAATTCGTATTTTTCCTTGTATGGATATTGAAGTTTTTTTGCGATGTAGATCATTTTTTGCAGTTTTTTTCTTCCTGTAATTCCGTTCGCTGCTCCAATAAATTGCACAATTTTTGCATGTTCTTCTATCAATTAGACCCCTCCTTTACTTTCAAATGCATTAAGTTAATAAATCGAGTATTTGTTTTTTCAATGCTTTTTTCTTTCCATCTTTAGTTAAAATATCTTCTGGAAAATACAATTTGTGATCCGTTCTTCTTTTTCCAGAAATCGCCTCCACTATTTCCGATTCGCGTGATAGCTCGCGAATTTCTCCGTTCGGCTTCAACAAATGAATCGGTATACGCTCCCCTTCTTCTCCAGGACGATAAAAATCATACGGTAAGTCAGAAGAGGAATCGAAAACTAAATAATACTCTGGGTCTATACCCGCTTTTTTGAATAACAACTCCAGTTCTTTCATCTTCATATAATCTTTTGCCAAATCAAACTCAATATATTGAAATAATTTCCGGTTCACAAAACGATTACTCAAGTCCGACAGAATTGGATCTTTTTCCGTCATCCATAGCTGAAAATAGGTCAATAAAACACCTTCGTCTAATGCAAGATATTCGTTTAAAGTGTATGTACCATCAAAGAAGCCTTTAAAATGGGTCGGTTGCTGTTCAAAATCATATCCCATTTCACTTAATGCTTTTGCTCGATGCAAAATTTTCGTCAAAATTACTTCAGCACTGCGGGAAACTGGATGAAAATATACTTGCCAGTACATTTGATATCTACTCATTATATAGTCTTCCACTGCATGCATTCCGCTCGATTTAATGACTACTTGATCTTCTCTTGGTCGCATCACACGCAAAATTCGTTCCATATCGAAGTGTCCATAGCTAACTCCAGTAAAATACGCATCTCTTTGTAAATAATCCATTCGATCGGCATCAATTTGACTGGATATTAAACTAACTACCTGCTTATTTGGATACGTTTTACCGATAACATCTGCAACTCGTTGTGGAAAATCTTCACTAACTCTTTTTAATATCTCATTGACATCTGTATCGCCAAGTATTATTTGCTGCGTGAAGTATTCATGGTCAAGTCCAAACACATTCTCAAATGCATGGGAGAATGGACCATGCCCTAAATCATGGAGAAGAGCGGCACATAATACTACTAGTCTTTCAGAGTCGTCCCATTCCGGACGTCCACTAAAGCTATCATCTACAATCCTTCGTACAATTTCATACACACCTAACGAGTGATTGAAACGGCTATGTTCGGCACCATGAAAAACTAGATACGTAGTTCCAAGCTGTTTAATGCGGCGAAGTCGTTGAAATTCTTTTGCTCCGATAACATCCCAGATAACCTGATCGCGGACATGGATATAGCGGTGAACTGGATCTTTAAACACTTTTTCTTCTGCTAGCTTTTGTGTCGCATAGCTCATTTTTCCACCTCCGTAATGTAAAACTCAGGAACTATTATAGTTAAATGTAATTTAGTATCCATTATAAAGAAAAAAGCCGCATATTGAAAGGCGGCAAAAGTTCTTGTTAATCTGCTATCTTGTCGCGTACTTTTTCCATTAATTCGTCTTCCGTCAATGCTGCTACGGGACGATTATTGATAAATGCAAATGTTTTTTTACGTCCAGGACCGCAGTATGATTGACATTCCTTCACTTCAATTTCTGCCTCAGGGTCAATCGATTTTAATTTTGGAATTAATGTTTTTAAATTGACGGCCTGACACTCATCGCAAACTCGAAAATGGTTTGCCATAGTCCACAACCCCTTTCATCCGCCGGAGGCATTAACTTGTTTTGGCACCAACTGAAATATGTTAAATAGTAATAGTCTACAGGTCATTGTATCTTAAAGTTTATATTGCTATCAAGTGTATATTACGTGAATAAAAGAGCAATAAGTTGACCATTATGTTAATAGAACAACGAAACTATGAACATGGTAGGAGGAAGAACATGGTAAAAATTAGACAAGACGCATGGATGACAGAAAATGATGAAATGCTAGCAGAGATGGTATTACGTCACGTTAGGGAAGGCAGCACTCAACTAAACGCATTTGAAGAAGCAGGTGATGAATTAAATAGAACTGCAGCCGCTTGCGGGTTTCGCTGGAATGCAGTCGTTCGCCATCAATATGAAAATGAATTAAAGGAAGCTAAAAAAGAAAGAAAAGAAAAGCTTCGTATATTAGGAAAAGATTATAGACGAAGAGGAAACGGAATTTATCTAGCTAAATCACAAGATGATGATGATCGTGCACAATCTATCCCAGTATCTGCATTATCTATTGATATTATCATTGCATATCTCGTACGTTTGCAACATAGTGATTCAGATATTTCTAGATATCGTCATCTCTCCACTATATCAAATGAAAAGATTCGTAAATTAGAAAGTGAACTTGCAAAATTGGAAAAAGAAAATGCAGCTATTAAACAAGATTACGAGCAATTTGTACAAATCATGAACCGCGCAAGACGTCTCGTAACATTAAACGAAGAGGAAATCCCAGCAGTACCCGTTTTTCAAATGGAGAAGAATGGTAACCTAGTATCTAAAGAACCACCAATCATTTAAAAGATTGGTGGTTTTTTTTGGATTGGGGTTTCTTTGTACTGGCGGATTTTTCTCTCCTAAGGTTGGCATCGATCTCGTATAGATTGGAATCTCTCTCGTTTAGCAACCAATCTCTCGCATAGAACGGAATCCCTCTCGTATAACTGCTGGACTCTCTCGTTCAGCAACCAATCTCTCGCATAACACGGATTCACTCTCATAAAGTTGAAAACTATCCGCACTACTCATTCCTATATTACTTCTCTAGCATTTTCTTATTCCTATCTACTACTCGTTGCATGTAAAATAGATACAAATCCATTTCATCCGGTGTGACGGATTGATTGATAACTGCGTTTGATAATTGCTGGAGCAGCTGTTGGATACGAATGACGATGTCCTCTACTCTGAACGATGTACCAAGAAGTTCATTCATTGATGCCATTACTTCTGGTTTTATATCGGGATATGCAAACTTTGTGCTTTCTCCCTGTTTGCCGATTTCGTAAAATCTACGAATTAGCTCTGCTCGTTCACTTCCACTTCCTTCAATACATAAATACACTTGCACTGCGATTCCCTGACGTAATCGTCGCTGAGAAATACCCGCAAACTTTTTACCGCCAATACTTAAATCATATGAACCTGGACAATACGAACCAATAATTTCATAAGCTTCTATTTTTCCACCTGCCTCTGGAAATAAAAGCTCTACAAATGCAAGCATCACTTCATAGCCAGTGGGTATATCTATTGCTTGCTTCGCTTCTGGCAAAATAATAGACACATTCAATACACCTTCATCTAAGACGACAGCTAGTCCTCCTGAATTGCGTACGATCGGGGAATATCCCTTTGTGCGAAGAAAATCCTGAGCATCCTCCACAAAAGGTAGTCGGTGATCTTGTATACCTAATACAACGGTTTGAGAGTGGACCCATGTACGAACAGTTGCAGGTGATTGCTCTTGTCCCACTAAATGACAAAGTAAATCATCCGATGCAAATGATTCTAGTGCGGATCTACTTTTACCACTAAGCGATTGATCCCAAAACCGCCACTTTTCTTGTTGCAATAAATCTTCTATTTCTGACATATGACTACTCCTCAAATAAGTGCTTGTGCAGCCGTAATATAAGCTAACTTATATACATCATCTGCAGAACAACCTCGTGATAAATCATTAACTGGTGCATTCAATCCTTGTAAAATTGGACCAATTGCTTCAAATCCACCTAAACGCTGCGCAATTTTATAACCAATATTTCCTGCTTCTAATGAAGGAAAAACAAATACCGTTGCATCCCCTTGAACTACTGCATCCGGAGCCTTTTTTGCCGCTATGGCTGGCACTATGCTCGCATCGAATTGCAGCTCTCCTTCTATTAAGATACTTGAATCTATCTGTTTTGCTAATTCGGTCGCTTTCACTACTTTTTCTGTTTCCTCTGACTGAGCAGAGCCTTTTGTAGAAAAAGATAGCATCGCGACTTTAGGTTTTATACCAAAGGCTGCAGCTGTTTTTGCACTTTCAACCGCTATTTCTGCTAAATCCTCACTAGTTGGTGCAATAGTAATCGCACAATCAGCGAATACATATCGAACATCCTCTTTCACCATGATGAACGCTCCACTTGTTTTCGAGATCCCTGGCTTCGTTTTAATGATTTGTAATGCAGGGCGTACTGTTTCGGCAGTAGTATGTGCTGCTCCACTTACCAAGCCATTTGCTTGCCCCATATAAACTAGCATTGTTCCAAAATAATTGACGTCTTGTAAAATTTCGCGCGCTTGTTCTTCTGTCACTTTGCCTTTACGACGTTCTACGAAAGCAGCGACAAGCTTGTCCATTTCTTCATAGGTTTGGGGATTAATAACGGTTAGAGCAGAAGGAATTTCTTCTTTATTTCCAATAATGATAGGACGAATGACTCCTTCATCCTGCAGTTTCAATGCCGCCTCAATAATTCGCTCATCATTTCCTTCAGGCAATATAATGGATAGTTTGGCATCCCTTAATTTCTCTTTTATTTCTTGAAATAAATTCGTCATTATGTCTCCTCCTACGCTTATTTATATTACTTCAAGCATACACGAGTTTGTCACAGATTGTCATGTGAAAGCCGTGTCATTAGAAGAAATGTTCGGTACTATATGATACACTTACTAGGAGATATTTTAATTTAAAGGAGTGTCATAAATAATGAATGAAGCAGCAATTACATTAGACGGCTGGTACGTATTACATGATTTTCGCCAAATGGACTGGGCATCTTGGAAACAAGTAGATCCTGAACTACGCAAACAAGCTACAGATGAGTTCGTAGCATTTTTAGATGAAATGCAACTTGCTGATGATGCAAAAACGGGAGCACATGCTTTTTACACAATCGTTGGGCAAAAAGCAGATTTTATGTTAATGACATTACGTCCAACAATGGATGAGCTTCAAGAATTGGAAGCAAGATTCAATAAATTAACAATAGCGGACTTCACGATTCCTGCTTATTCATACGTTTCGGTAGTAGAATTGTCTAACTACCTAGCTGGTGAATCTAACGAAGATCCATATCAAAATCCACATGTACGCGCACGTTTATACCCAGAGCTTCAACGTTCTCAATATATTTGCTTCTATCCAATGGACAAGCGTCGTGATGGTGACGACAACTGGTATATGCTTCCAATGCAAGAGCGTAAAGATTTAATGCGCAGCCACGGTTTAATTGGTCGCAGCTACGCAGGGAAAGTGAAACAAATTATCTCTGGTTCAGTTGGCTTTGACGATTTCGAATGGGGCGTAACACTATTCTCAGACGATGTTCTTCAATTTAAAAAGTTAATATACGAAATGCGTTTTGATGAAGTAAGTGCTCGTTATGCAGAATTCGGTTCATTCTTCACAGGTACTATTCTTGCCGGCGAAAAGCGCTCTACATTCTTTAATATTTAATAGGAAAAGGCTGCAGCTAATGCAGTCCTTTTTTATTTATCAGGTTTCCCCAATATTATCCGATAGGCAAGTAAACAAATATTGGAACTCTGTCTCGTTAGTAACACTTTTTGTCTTGCATACTCATCCATTTGTCTTGTTAAGCCATTAACGAAAAATCGTTCGCTATTTTTAGACAACCTTTGTTCATCATTTTCTAGCTGGATGCATAGTGTATGGGTAGGAGGTGATGCAATGGCAGTCGTCAAATCCAACACGAAGCAAATGGAATTACTTGCACGGCTGATGCGAGCAGAGGCGGAAGGTGAAGGCGAGCTAGGCATGCTTATGGTTGGAAACGTAGGAGTAAATAGAGTTCGTGCTGCCTGCCTAGATTTCAAAAATATACGTACGCTGGAGGAAATGGTTTTTCAAAGCCCCGGAGGATTTGAGGCAACACAGAAATCGTACTTCTATCAACGTGCACGTGAGCAAGATAAAAGGCTTGCCCAAAGAGTTATTAATGGTGAACGTTTTCATCCTGCAACCCGTTCTTTATGGTTTTTTGAACCACCTGGTGAATGCCCTGCACAGTGGTATAACCAATGGAATACTGGTCGTTTCAAATCGCATTGCTTTTACTCTCCTTCTACTGCAGATTGTCCTGAAATTTAATTCAGAAAGGATGTATGAATGGTTCAATATTATTGGCACCCTGGAGGTTTTCCCCAACAACAAATGCAACAACAGCAAATGCAACAACCCATGACCCCACCTAGCGTACAATTACCGGCAGCTACTAGACAACAGGAAGAATCTTATATTGAAAATATATTACGAGCTAACATAGGTAAATTAGGCACGTTCTATTTTACGTTCGAGAACAACCGAGAAAGGAATAATTTAGTAATTACCGGCTATGTGGAAGCAGCTGGTCGAGATCACGTCATTATTAGTGATCCAAATGGTAAACGATACTTAATGCTTATGATTTACTTAGACTATGTAACATTTGATGAGGAAATTAATTATTACAAATGATAAGTTAAGCTTATTCGTATTTACGAATAAGCTTTTTTTGTGCTTAGTCGTTCCCACGCATCTAGTATTGTAGATATTTTGAAGAATAGAATCTGTTTAATAATACTGCTTATTTTCGTTTCAGGCGTTTACAGAGGAACGAATGCTTAAGAGCGCCACCTCTTGTGGTAACGCCTTCGTGACCAACCTCCTGTTGACCTCCGCGGGGGAGCGATGAACCATCACCGAAACTTTGCTTTCGATTTGTTTGCTCATCTTACTCACTCTTCCTGCTGGAGTTGTCATCTTTCACTACAATCAATTATGTGAGTAGTACTCAATATGTAGATTTAACCTATCGCTAAGAAGATAGAACTAGTTCAAGTTAATAGTGATAATACCAGTTTGTTAAATGATGCTTGCTCTTTTCTTAGGGAACATTAAGACTAAAAAAAGCCGAACCCATGATGGATTCGACTTTCCGGTTAGTTTGCGTATTTGACTGCTGCTATTATGAGCATAATCCACCCTGCTAAAAATGCTACTCCTCCGATTGGTGTTACTGCACCTAAAATACTAATGCCCGTCAAGCTCAACACATATAAGCTTCCAGAGAAAATAACGATTCCCGCAAGTATTAAATACCCTGCAGTATTCAAGGTAGAAACTGGGCCAAGTAACTTACTGCTCATCAATATGCCTATAGCTATTAAAGCCATCGAATGGAACATCTGGTACTGAACCGCTGTATCCCATGTAGCCAAGTATTTGTCGGCGACTTTGCCTTCTAATAGATGAGCTCCAAAGGCTCCAAGTGCAACAGATAAAAACCCATTAATAGCACCTGCTATAATAAAAAACTTCACAAAATTCTCCTTCTTTCTCTTAAAAATCGAATAATGACTCTCCATTTGCATCTTCTTCTTTTAAAGCGAGTGGTTGTGTAGGTAGAATTGTTGAAGTCGTCTGTCCACTTCTAGCAATAGGAGCTTGTGATGGAATTTGGACTTCTAAACCGACATCACATAATGCTTTGATTGCCACTAATGATTCTCTGACAGACTGCTCGTTTCCATTATTTCTTGCGTGCTTTAGATGTTTATCTATTTGCATTAATAATTGCTCATTAGAAATCATCGTCTTTGTCCCTCCACTTGCTTTAGTTCAAATTTCAAACATTCCATCCCTGAGGAACGCTGCACTACTACGGAGGGAAGTTCCTTAGTTTTAAATCCATATGCCTTACATCCACGGGGATTCCGTGCATCCCATGTCGTAAAAAAGTGCCGACATTTGAAACAATTTACAGCCAATGTCCTCCCCCACTTTCCACTGACTATCGTAGCATATTTATAGGCAAAAATCGATTGGTTGCTCACCCCATGCCGCCAACCCTGCATTGATCTTAGAATAGGGCTTACTCCCAAAAAATCCTCGATGCGCACTTAACGGGCTTGGGTGTGGCGCTTGAAGTATCATATGTTTTTCAGTATCGATTAGTTTTATTTTGGACTGTGCTGGCTTACCCCATAAAACGAAAATAATTGGGTTTTGTCGATTGGAAAGCTTTTGTATCACAGTATCCGTAAACGTTTCCCAACCCATTCCTTTATGAGAATTTGCTGAACCAGCTTGAACAGTTAACACTGTATTTAGTAGCAAGACACCTTGCTTCGCCCATTTTTCTAAGTATCCATTAGCTGGTAAAGGACAGCCTAAATCATCCTTCAGTTCCTTCAGCATATTTCTTAAACTCGGAGGTATGCGAACACCAGGCTTCACCGAAAAACTCATTCCATGAGCTTGGCCTTCTCCATGATACGGATCTTGACCCAAAATCACTACTTTGACATTATCGTAAGCCGTCATCTGAAACGCACTGCCAATTTCGTTACGTGCAGGAAAAATTGTTTGAGTAGCATATTCCTTATCTAAAAATAATTGTAGCTCTTTAAAATAAGGCTTCTCCAGTTCCTCTCTTAACACATCTTTCCAACTAGGCATGTCCATGTCACTCCTTAAATTCCACTTCTACATCATAATCCACTAACTGGAACATTTCTTTCACCGATTTAGCGGCATTTTCTTCTGCTAACACTAAAATACCCTGTCCAGTTGTTTCTTCAATCATCATCTCTTTTGCGGTCTCTGCAAGTTCATATGCCTCCTCAATATCCGCTTTTTCACGGAATAATCCTTCATATGAAAATACTTCCACCTGATCAAATAAAATCTCAGGTCCTCCTAAAAACTCTGGCTTTGGCAATGTTAACTTGGCTGTCCTATTCTCATCATCTACTTTTATATCTGATGCAGTCACCTGCGAAAAATCGACACCAGCTGTGACAGAGCCTGGTACAACAACAAGGAGTTGTCTTTTCGTGCCAGGTAAATCAATACCAATTTCTTTTCCAAATACCGCATTATCTTGTCTTTCAATAATTACTTTTGTATATGCCTGTGCAGTAGACAACTCATTCAGGGCTTGTACTTGTTCCACGAATGATCCTTTACTTTCAGTGAATGTACTTCCTTTAATAGCCCAAAAGGCTGCGAATGGAAGTGCGGCTATTAATAAGAGAATGAGTAGTCCAATAAGTAGGAAGGACTTTGAGCCAAACTTGTATAAAACACGGGGCATCTTCCAAAAGTTAAATCCTTTACGGGAAGGGCTTTCCGCAATCGTAGCAGCCGTCTCATCTTGTGCTTTTAACTCTTTCAGAAGCTTTTCCATTTCACGAATCTTGTCCTCTTTTCGCATATCATCCCTCTTTTCCTCTAATTCTATTACGTTTACATTAGCGAAAAGTTTCGCTATTAACAACTAATCTACCATGGTACGATGAAAAAAAGGAGATATTTCAAATGGCAGATTTTCACTATCGAGAAAAGTTAAAACAAATTGAAAAAGCAGCGAGTACAAATTTGGTGCCAGAAGGTGCAAAAAATGTCGGAATGGGATGTTTTGTTTTTGTATTCATCCTCCTTATCTCGTTCCTCATTTTTTTATCTATTTCATTATGGATAAATGAAATTATTGTTGGTTCTCTTTTAACGGGTATTTTAGTTTTTGTTTGTCTCTTTGTTTTATATAAGATCTGGACGGCTCCAAAGATTCCATAATGTAAATATCCGACAAAATCTGATACAATAAAATAATTATATGCACCATAGAAAAAGGGGATAAGTCCAATGTCTATCAAAAAAACACTTACAATAGCTGGTTCCGATACTTCTGGTGGAGCTGGAATTCAAGCAGATTTAAAAACTTTCCAAGAACACGGTACATATGGCATGAATATTTTAACAGTTGTTGCTACTATGGATCCTGATAACGGCTGGAGCCACGGTGTATTTTCATTGCCAGTCGATGAGATTAAACGCCAAGCAAAAACAGCATTATCTACAAATGTTGATGCGATTAAAACTGGTATGTTAAGTACAGAAGAAATTATTGAAACTGCTGGGAATATTATAGAAGAAGCAGGAATTCAGAGTGTAGTTATTGACCCTGTTATGGTATGTAAAGGCGAGGATGAAGTACTAAATCCTGGGACAGTGGATGCAATGATTGAGTTTTTACTTCCACGCGCATTAGTAGTAACTCCTAACCTTTTTGAAGCTGGCCAACTTTCTGGACTTGGTGCACTGAAAACAATTGAGGATATGAAAGCAGCTGCCGAGAAAATTCATGCACTTGGTGCTAAAAATGTAGTCATCAAAGGTGGAAAGCAGTTAAAACATGAAAAAGCTGTCGATCTATTCTTCGATGGTCAAACACATACACTTTTAGAAACAGAAAAAACAGAAACTACTTATAATCACGGTGCTGGCTGTACGTTTGCTGCAGCAATAACTGCCAACTTAGCTAATGGCTTAGCTGTTGCTGATTCAGTTTTTGAAGCGAAAGAATTTGTTTCAGCTGCCATCGCACATGGTTGGAAATTAAATCAATACGTTGGACCAGTTCTTCATGGCGCTAAAGGAAAATTTGGTGCACCAGAAGTAACTACTACAACTGTTTAATACATTCTAAAAAACTCGCACAGTCATCTATGACTTGCGAGTTTTTATGTGCTCACCAACCTACTTATTTTTGGATAAAATTTCTGTTTAACAAGCAAATGCTGGTGGCCTGCAAGTAAATAATAAATGAAGAACAATCCCCCTTGAACACAAGTAAGTCGACAAGTTGAGCAAGCCATCTAACAACTTAAAGCAAGTAAACACCAACCCTCTCGTTCAACTACATCACTCCATTTGTAATCTCCATGTTCCTTCCCTAATTCAATCATTCGCTTCATGAAGTTTTTTTCATTATACTAATAGCAGACAGTATGTTAGGAGGCAATATGAATGGAACTTGTTCAAGTAGAACGCTTGCAGGAGCTTTTAAATAATTTTGCAAACGAAGATGTATATATACATTTAGAAACGACAAATGGTGCTTATGCAGCCCATTTTAACGAGAATGTTTTTAATGCGGGTGCTTTTATTCGTAATGTGATGATTCGTTATGAACTCGGGAAAATAGCCGGAGAAACTCCACACCGTATAGGATTGAAGCTTCCACATGGTTGGGTTTATGCGCAAGGAATTACTCATTTCGAGCTAGATGAACACGGTCGATTACTGATGGCAGGTCATGACCAAAGTGGAAAGCTAGCCGTTGCGTTACAAATCAGTAAAACACCATTTACTTATTAAGGAGGACACATAAATGACATTACCAATGGAACGACATGTACTAGTAGTATTCCCTCATCCTGACGATGAAGCATTTGGAGTATCAGGTACAATCGCTACTTATATAAATCAAGGAATTCCGGTTACATATGCTTGCTTAACGTTAGGGGAAATGGGAAGAAACTTAGGAAACCCTCCTTTTGCCACACGCGAAACATTGCCGCAAATTCGCAAGGAAGAATTACTTGCATCCGCTAAAGCAATGGGATTATCAGATCTTCGTATGATGGGATTACGTGATAAGACAATAGAATTTGAAGACGATGAAAAAATGGTGGAGATGATGCAAAATCTAATCTCTGATACGAACCCTTCCCTTATAATTACGTTTTATCCGAATTATGCTGTACATCCTGATCATGATGCGACAGGACGTGCAATGATCCGTGCGGTGCGACGTATGCCAAAAGAACAACGCCCGACGATTTATGCACTGGCATTCTCTAATGATTCCAAGGAAGCTCTAGGAGAACCAGATATCGTTCATAATATAAAAGAAGCAGCAGAACAAAAAATGGGATCTATGCGCGCACATATTTCGCAAACTGCATGGATGTTAGAGGAAATGGATAAACGTTTAGCAGATGGGGAAACTGAAGCAGAAAACTGGCTTAACTTCGAACGTTTTTACACATATGATTTCTCCAAAGATTTCGAATAAAAGAACTTTATGATAGCTATAGACTTCTTTGTGCAATTGAATTAATATGTATAAACAACATCGTTTGATGTATAAATATTCAAATATGTAGAAAGTTGGTCTTTTGCATGAAGAAGTTTTCCTTATCCACATGGCTATTATTCCTGCTTCCATCTTTAGCAGGTGTTATTCTTTTTATGATCCCTCTACCTATCGACGGCGGAGTTCAAATACCTATTGCTTGGTTAGCAAGTGTTCTTTCAACAGTGTTAGAGCCTGTTGTACAATGGCTCGCATTGGTTACACTTTTAATCGCTGCAACTGGTTCGATTATTTTTCTTTTCTTACCGAAAGAGGATACATTTATCAATAACTTGTTCAAAGTAACTCCTTTTTGGACAGTAACACGGATTGTTGGAGCAGTCTTTTCCATCTTAATCATTTGGCAGCTTGGTCCTGAAGCAATTTGGAGTGAAAATACTGGTGGAATGCTATTAAGTCCAACTGGATTAGTGTCCTTCCTGTTTACTATTTTCTTATTCGCAGGATTGTTGCTACCTCTTCTATTAAACTTCGGACTCTTGGAGTTCTTTGGTACGATGATGGTGAAAATCATGCGTCCATTATTCAAATTACCTGGTCGCTCTGCAGTTGACGCCCTTACTTCTTGGGTTGGAGATGGAACAATCGGTGTTTTGCTAACGAGCAGACAATATGAAGAAGGCTATTACACTAAAAAAGAAGCTGCAATTATTGGTTCTACCTTCTCTGTAGTTTCGATTACATTTTGTATCGTTGTTTTAGATCAAGTAGGTTTAGGTGAATACTTCCTTCCCTATTATTTAACTGTTCTACTTTGTGGTGTAGTTCTTGCGTTTATCATGCCTAGAATTTACCCACTTGCTGGAAAAGAGGATACACATATTGATGGACGTCCGCTTGATTTGGAAGCAGAAAAATACCCTGAAAATTATAATGCAGTTACGCATGGTTTAGAAAATGCATTAAATATGGCTAATAAAAACCGTTCAATTGGTAAGTTTTTCTCTGATGGTATAAAAAACGTGGTTGATATGTATATTGGGGTTGCACCTGTAGTACTTGCATTCGGTACGATTGCATTAATGCTTGCAGAATATACTTCGGTATTCACTATTTTAGGTAAGCCATTTGAGCCTCTATTAATGTTATTTGGCATTCCAGAAGCAGCGGCAGCAGCACAAACAATGGTTGTTGGATTTGCGGATATGTTCCTTCCATCTATTCTTGGGGCATCTATTGAATCTGAAATGACTCGTTTCTTTATAGCTACAATGTCCGTAACGCAGTTGATCTACATGTCTGAGGTTGGTGGTTTGTTACTAGGCTCGAAAATCCCGGTTAATTTTAAAGATTTACTCGTTATTTTCTTGTTGCGTACGCTTATATCATTCCCAATCATTGCAGTTGTAGCGCATTTATTGTTTTAAATATAAGCTCTATTAAACGATACTTCTGATTTCCGTGACAAAGGCTAAAAGCGCAACCTTTCACAACAATCAATAAAGTGATTATAAAAAAACAGCTGACCTTATAGAAGGTCAGCTGTTTTTTTTGCTGCTAGTTTAGTTAACATATCCTTTGTCATAGCATCTAAATCGTACTTAAATGAAAAGCCCCATTCTTCTTGTGCAGCTGTTGCATCGATAGAATCTGGCCAGCTATTCGCTATTGCTTGTCGAACTGGATCCACCTCATAGTCCAGAGTGAACGTCGGTATTTCCTTTCGTATCGATACTGCAATTTGCTCAGGTTCAAAGCTCATCGCTGTTACATTGAATGCGTTGCGATGTATAAGCTTACTTCCATCAGCTTCCATTAAGTCTACAATTGCCTGTAATGCGTCGGGCATATACATCATATCCATATATGTCCCTGCACTAATATACGATGTATATTGTCCTGTTTGTATTGCCTTGTAGTAAATATCCACCGCATAATCGGTCGTTCCACCACCAGGTAAGGTTTCATTGGAAATCAGCCCTGGGAAACGCACTCCGCGTGTATCTACTCCAAACTTATTAAAGTAGTAATCACATAGTAATTCACCAGATACTTTGTTCACACCGTACATAGTTGTAGGACGCTGTAGTGTGTCCTGAGGCGTGTTCTTTTTAGGTGTAGATGGTCCAAATGCTCCGATAGAGCTTGGAGTAAAGAACTGCAACCCTAGTTCCCGGGAAGCTTCTAATGCATTCACTAACCCACCCATATTCAAATTCCAGGCAAGTAAGGGTTTTGCTTCAGCTGTTGCTGATAAAAGTGCCGCCATGTGGATCATCGTGTCCGCATTGAAATCCTTCGCAAGCTGATGCATTTTTTCTCCGTCTGTCACGTCTAAAATTTCAAAAGGACCACTTTCCGATACAGGTGAAGCTAAATGTCTAATATCTGTTGCTAATATATTTTCTGAACCATATTCTTTTCTCAATTTGGTTATTAACTCTGAACCAATTTGCCCTAAAGCTCCGGTAACCATAATCTTTTTCATAAGAATCTTCCTTTCAAAAACAATTGTATTTTTGAGGAGTACATTAACAACACTCAAACCATTGATATAACAAGACTTTTACGAAATTTATTATACAATGTTCACTCTCTAAATACAACACCTCATCATAGAGGGTTTTGGTATAATGAAATAAAGGAGGATTATATGAGACTATTACCATTTATATATATATTTATTTTTGGGGTTGTACTAACAGTAGCTTTGCTATTTATAGAGCAACCATTTTGGTTGATTTATATTGTAATTATTGCAGTATACGTTGTATTGCTCGTTTTGCCTCCGATGTATACTGTATATAAATCCAACAACCTAAAAAAAATTGAGCGCTTTTTGGAGAAAAACAAAAAAAAGCCTATATTTGCTTACGCACTTGCAGTACAGACTGGCAATCGCGAGGAAATAATTGATACAATTCAGATGATTTTATCGAAATACAAACAACCATATGTTCAAGAAGTGTATAAAGCAAATTTAGCTTTATTTGAAAACAATATATCGCTGTTTGAACAGCGTGCTAAACAAATAAGTAAAGAACCACTTCATACATACTACATTGCTTATGCAGAAGCACTGAAAGGGAATTTTGAAAATGCACAAGTTTTAAAGAAGAAGTTGCCTGTTGGGTGGATGCCTTGTGCAATAGATGCAATTATTGCTAAAGCGCATGGAGATATGATTGCCTTTCATCAAGCAGCTGAGCAGAGTATTAACCTGGCTAGAGGAGTTCAGAAGTTTAATCTTTTTTATTCATTTAAATGGATGGAAAAAGAGTAACTCTGTGACGATAACAGGTTCCGGTTCCAATCACAAAACTCAAAATAACACTTGAAAATGCTTCACTAATTGCACCGCGAAATGCGGTGCTTTTTCTATAAGAAATAGCCCAGTAAATTAATCTGAGCTTTTTTATGTTTATTTTTATTCGCTTCTTCAACTAAAGCACCCGTTAGTTTAAGTGTAATTCTTCACAAACTATTAGCAGATAATTCTATTGTATTTTTGATCGGAGAGAGAGAAATTGCTAATTCCACTCTTCCTATTCATGTTTAAAATTTGATAACTACTTTTCCTTTAGTATGTCCACTAGCCACTAAATTCAGTGCTTCATTAATGTCCTCGATTGTAAAAATGGTAGGGTCTATGGCTGGAACAATATTGTTTTCTTCAATGATTTTTGTAATTTTTTCTAATTGTTTTCCATCAGCTCTTACGAAAATGAAGCGATATTGAACACCTTTTTTCTTTGCTTTCTTATCAAATTTCGAGCCAACTAATCCAAAAATAATTTGCTTCCATTTTGGAAGACCTTTATCTATTGCAAACTGTTTATTTGGTCCAGTACGAAGACTTAGTAACCGACCACCGGGCTTGATAATGGATAACTCTCGTTCGAATTCATCGGCACCTAGAGTATCTATTACAAAATCAACTTCGTCTAGTATTTCCCAATAATTTTCCTTTGTATAATCAATATATTGATCTGCACCAGCATTCAAAGTTCTCTCTTTAGCGGAAGGACTACCAGAAACAATAACCATCAATCCCATTGCTTTAGCTATAGGAACAGCCATTTGGCCAAAACTTCCTGATCCTCCTGGAATAAACACTGTTTGTCCCTTTTTTGCTTCTAACTCTTCTATTAAGCCTTGATATGCCGTCAAACCAGTTAAAGGTGCACCAGCTCCCGTAACGAAATCTAAATTTTTCGGCAAATGCCATATGGATTTAGCATCAACTGCAACATATTGTGCAAATGCCCCAATTTTTTCAATAGGGAGTCTTGTATAAATAGGATCTCCAACCTTAAAACCATATACATGATTACCCACTTTTTCGATAATCCCTGTTAGTTCATTTCCTAATACAAGAGGCATATCATAGTCTTGTATTAATTTTACACTTCCTGTAATATTTAATATTTCAAGTGGATTTATTGCAGCTACTTTTACCTTTACCAGTACTTCATTATCTTTAATACTTGGTATAGGGATATCAACAATCTGCGCTTCAATGTTTTTCGAGTATTTTTGTATTTGAGCGGCTTTCATATTCCCAATCTCCTTTTAAAAAACCACCAACTCTTACATTGATGGTTTTTATCATTCGTTTATTTCATTCATTTATTCTAGTCTGTGTATCCTAAAGCACCATTATAAATCTAAAATGTTTTGTCATTCCCTTTAACTGTTAAAACTAACCTGACTTACTCTTTTAAGAACGGATAATCTATATACCCTTCCGCTCCTCCTGCATAAATGGTATTTTTATCAGGCATATTCAGTGGGGCATCCAATTTCAATCGTTCGACAAAATCAGGGTTAGCTATCATCCAAGTCCCTACAGTTATAACGTCCGCAAGTTCATTATCTAAGTCTACCGTAAGTTGGTCTAAAGTACGTCCTGCTCGGTTAACAAGAAGTGCTTGAGACCAGAGTTGACGGATTTCTTGTAATAATGATTCATTTCCGAAGTGCATGATGTGTAGATATGCAAGGTTGAGTTTATCTAACTCGCTGATTAAATATCGGTACATTTCACTACTTGTTTCTCCCTCTTCTATTCCATTTAGTGTTCCTTGAGGAGAGAAGCGTATGCCCGTTCGTTCTGGACCAATCTCATCAACAACTGCTTTTGCCACTTCAATGGCAAATCTTGAGCGATTTTCAATCGTTCCACCGTATGCATCCTGACGTTGATTAGCATTTTCACTTAAGAACTGTTGAATAAGGTAACCATTTGCTCCGTGGATTTCAACGCCATCTGCCCCAGCTTCTACCGCTGCTCGTGCTGCTAGGCGAAACTCATTTATAACGTCCTTAATTTCTCCTTCACTCAACGCTCTAGGTGTAGGAATCTCCTTCATCCCTTGTGCTGTAAATATTTCTATATTAGGAGAAATAGCTGAAGGGGCAACAGCTTGACGGTGATGAGGTGTATTGTCAGGATGTGAGACACGGCCTACATGCATAAGTTGAACAAATATACGTCCTCCTTTGTTATGCACTTTTGATGTTACCTTTTTCCACCCCTCCATGTGTGATTCTGTATAAATACCAGGTGTATTTGTATAACCCTGACCATCCTCTGAGGGTTGAGTACCCTCACTTATTATTAAACCAACCGATGCACGCTGGCCGTAATACTCTGCCGCCAAATCACTAGGTGTTCCATCTGGCAGTGCTCTACTCCTTGTCATTGGTGCCATACCTAGACGGTTTTTTAGTTCTATATTTCCAATTCTGACTGGTTCAAATAACTTGCTCATATAACTTCCTCCTTTTTAATCGTTATCAATTTTTTATAAAGATGTTGAATTCAAGAATGAATTGACGTTCTCAGCAAATAGTTCTGGAAATTGGAATAGGTGACCATGACCAGAATCAGGATATATAATGAGTTGTGCTTTTGGTAAATACTCAGCTAAAATATAACTATTTTTAGTCGGAACCATAACATCGTTATTACCATTTGTCACAAGCATAGGGTGTTTAATGTTCTGTAACCAATTGTAATCATTATTGGATTTTGGTTGAGACCACTTTGCCAAAGCCTTTAATTGGGCTTGTTGTACTTGGTCAGAACTTTCAACCTTTTTCTGATTGATAATTCTTTGTAAAGATGCCATTCCCGCAGATTTACTTGTTTCAGTTGAAGTGTAGAAGAAAAACATGAAGTCATCCAAAGCATTCTCTGCATTCCCACCGTGTCGATTCATTCTTTCAAATATTTCTGGCTCAGGATTAATTCCAGACTCAGGTCCAGTACCTGCCATGATGATTCGTCTAATCAAATTCCCTTCTTGTAATGCCAATTCTTGTGCAACCATTCCACCAATTGAAAAACCGAGAATATCGACTTGATCTAAACCAAGTGCTTTTATAAATTTCCCTGCATCTTGTGCCATCTCAGCAATCGTAGCAGGTGTTTGTCCTTTCGTCTCACCAACCCCTTTGTTATCAAATAGGATAACTGGACGTTCCATCGCTATTGGACCAACCATATTAGGATCCCAATTTTCCATAGTTCCTCTAAAGTGAACTAGAAATACGACAGGTACTCCCGTTTTTTTACCAAACCTTCTATAAGCATAACTAGTATCTTCAACTTTAATAAATTCTGTTTCAGATGGGATAGTAAATATTGTCATTTGAATTTCTCCTTCGAACATTGAGTTCTTAAATTTTTATATAAATTAGTTGTACTACAACTTTTCTAGAATGAACATTCTAGAATGGATGAAAAGAAAGCTAATCCAGCACTGAAAGTGTCAGATCAACAATGTTTTCTATATTTTTTGAGTTGTAATTGGTTTTTACTAAGACCCTTAGACCTACCAGCGTGTTGTTAAGATAAAGGGAGAGTAACTCAGGGTTATGTTCATTTGAGATTTCACCTTTATTCTGTCCTTGTATCAGTAGATTGTAGAAATGATTTTCTGTTCTGGTGAACATATCTGAGATTATTTGGGCAATTTCTTCGTCTAACAACGATAATTCGACGGCTGTGTTGACAGTCAGACACCCTTTGGGATAGTCACTATCTACTTTTGAGTTAATAACAAACATAAATACTTCTTGTATCTTTTGTTTGGTTGGTAAATCACGTTCAAGCTTCGACATTAATTTGTTTGTAATAAACTCTTCATAATACGTTAAAGCACTTAGAAACAGCGTACGCTTGTCTCCAAAAGTATCATAGATGCTTCTTCGATGAATGCCCATATGATCTACTAAATCTTGCATTGACGTTTTTTCATATCCTTGTTTCCAAAAAAGTTGCATTGCTTTTTTTAATGTTTGTTTTTCATCGAACTCTTTACTTCTAGCCATAATTCTCCTCCCATACAAGAACAT
The DNA here is from genome assembly GCF_018140925.1 of Psychrobacillus sp. INOP01. Taxonomy (NCBI): domain Bacteria; kingdom Bacillati; phylum Bacillota; class Bacilli; order Caryophanales; family Bacillaceae; genus Psychrobacillus; species Psychrobacillus sp. INOP01. The sequence continues at coordinate 2,818,777 of NZ_CP073315.1, read as the reverse complement.
TTTATATAATGGAGATAGAATATTAATAAAAATATCCCATTTAAATACAAGAACGTTCATTCTAATTATTTCAAATTGTACTACAACAAATTTATTTTTATATAATATCATTTCTAGAACGATTAGTAAAGAATGATTAATTCATTAGAATAACATCTACTTTACTTATATAAGAAATTGTTTGTCGATGAACCCAAACTTTGAGTTAAATCTCTTTTATTGTTCCGTTTTTGTGTCATTGCGACATTAACCCCACCTACACTTCTTCAACTAATCTGCTGCGTTAGTTCAATAAGAAAAAGCTACCATTGGCAGCCACTTGTTTAACTAAAGCACCGGTACTTAAAGTGCTTTCCTTTACAAACAAAAAAATTATAAACACAAAAGATGATATTGTATTATTTAACTTTTAATATCAGAACTATATAAGACACTAATTAATCAAATGTTGTTTAACCAACAATTGATGTTATTTGTTTGTTGTAACCGCTGTCAGACTTTATTATTATGTAGATAAGCAACATATGTTGCTATATGACGAAAAGGGAGGACGTTTAATAGTGAATTCTGAAACCTACCTAGATCGTCGTATTTTACGCACACGTGATTCTTTAAAAGTTTCCTTTATGAAATGCCTTCAGAAAAAAAGCATACACAAAGTTTCAATCAAAGATATTACAGAAATTGCTGGAATTAACCGCTCTACTTTCTACTCTCATTTTACAGACAAATATGATTTGCTGAATGCTGCAATTGAAGAATATGCATCATTAAAATATAAAAACGTCTCTAAAATAAAAGAAATTAATGGGGAAATTTTGAAGGATATTTTTATTAGTGTCACGGTGATTTTAAAAGAATTAAAGGAAACATACTCCATTAATTTTGATGCAATTTCATTGTATGTTGAAAAACAGATTAAGACCGATTTGCAGTGTATTTTTTATAGTATTGAAGCAGAAATTACAAATCATCAAAATCTTAGAATGGTACATATCTCCTCAGTTATGATGAGTTGGGGGATTTATGGAGCTGCGTTAGAATGGGTTAATAATAGATCTGAAAATGCAGAAGAGTATATTCAATCCGTTATTCCATCTTTATTGCATGGATTAACAAGTATAAAATATTAATTAATCTATTTAGGGGGATATTACATGAAAATCAAAGCTGCAGTCACACATGGTATTGGTGAGGAATTTAAAATCGAGGAAATTACAATTGCTGAACCTAAATCAAATGAAGTATTAGTGAAAATTGTTGCTACAGGTGTTTGTCATACAGATGCTACAGTACGCGACACAGGCATGACACCTCTTCCAGCAGTCCTTGGTCATGAAGGTGCTGGTATCGTTGAAAAAGTAGGAGAAAACGTTTCAAACGTGGAAGTAGGTGACCATGTACTTTTGTCATTCGCAGCATGTGGGAAATGCGAGAGCTGCCTAACTGGCCATCCATCTTATTGTGATCGCTTTATGGAATTAAATATGGGTGGACAAATGGATGACCATACACATCGTTTACATTTCCATGACCAAGCTCTATCAACTTTCTTCGGACAATCCTCCTTCGGTACATATTCGATTGTCAACTCACGAAACTTAGTTAAAGTTGATAAAGATGTAGATTTAGAATTATTAGGACCTCTTGGCTGCGGTATTCAAACAGGTGCTGGTGCGGTGTTAAACGTAATGAAACCTCAATTTGGTTCAAGTATCGTTGTATACGGTACTGGAGCTGTTGGTTTAAGTGCTATTATGGCAGCAAAAATTGCTGGTTCTGAACATATCATTGCTGTGGATATACATGATAATCGTTTAGAATTAGCTTTAGAATTAGGAGCAACATCTACTATTAACTCGAAAAATGTTAATCCAGTGGATAAGATTCGTGAAATCACAAAAGGTGGTTCTCACTATGCTCTTGATACAACTGGCGTACCAGCAGTAGTTGTTCAAGGGATTCAAGCTATCCGCCCACGCGGTCATTTCATGACTGTGGCAGCAATGGCTGAAATTAGCATCCCATTTATGGAATTAACCGGAGCTGGAAAAATTGTGAGCGGTGTAGTTGAAGGGGATTCAATTCCTCAAACGTTCATTCCACAATTAATTGCCTACTATAAAAAAGGAATGTTCCCATTCGACAAACTATTGAAATTTTACAACTTTGAAAATATAAACGAAGCATTTGAAGATTCTAAAAAAGGAATTGCAATTAAACCTGTGATCAAAATGTAAATCATCTATGTTAAAAACCTACTTAACCGTGTAGTGAATATACAAGGTTAAGTAGGTTTTTCAATTGTTGATACAATTTATCTGCTTTCTTCTTTTCAACTAACCTCCCGCTTTAGTTCACTAAAAAAACTTCATTGAACTAACCTGCCGCTTTAGTTCAAGAAGAAAAAAGTTTTTACTCCGTCTTGAATTAAAGCACCCATTATTTAGAGAAGTAAATCAATGCTTTTCTTTTATTTGTTTTAGTAATTCAATTATTTCTTGTTGCTGCTTATATCCTTTTTTAAGCTGTCCATCAATTGATAAAATACTAATAACGACTACAATAAAACCTATAATTATCAACACTACTAAATCCTCCCCACTTCTGCTCTTTCTTCTTCAACTCTTCTGCTGCTTTAGTTCAATAAAAAAAAAGCTTTACTCCTTCTTAAAGTAAAGCACCCGTTAGTTTAAGTACAATACTTCACAATCTTTTTTTACACCTTCAGAAGCTTAATCCCTTAAATGTGTTATCCATGCAAAAAGACGCCATCTTATTAAAGAAAAGCGCCCGATTGTTGAAGATCTTTATTCAACTTACGTTCCTGTTAGCCCTACAAAGAAAAGGATTAGCTGTGATATGGTGATATTTCGGCGTTAAGATTTCTTTAATCAAGATCCTTCCTTTAATAATTCTTTTGCATTTTTGCCATTACCAATAATCCCCCCCAAAACTGATAAGTTCCTTTAGGAATATCCCTAACAATCAACTTTCGAGAAAGTTATTAAAATATTAAACATAGTAATTTTTTTCTTCTATAAGTTTCCCGAACTATTCTAGCAGGAAAGTTCGATAACAGTTTAAAGGTCCATTGTTTATAGGGGGGATATTTAATATTCTAATGCTAAGAAGTGAATGTAACTAATATGGTGGTTGGACTACAAACTAAGGAGGAATATTAAATGAGATTAGAAAATGAAGTAGCGATTATCACTGGAGCTGCAAAAGGAATGGGCGCTTCACATGCAAAACGTTTTATTGCTGAAGGTGCTAAAGTGGTCATTACGGATGTATTAACAACTGAAGGGGAAGCATTAGCAGCTGAGCTAGGACCTAACGCATTATTCCTACCGCTTGATGTAACAAACTTTGCACAATGGGAAGAAGTTGTAAATAAAACTGAATCACATTTTGGGCCTGTTACGATTTTAGTAAATAATGCAGGTGTGGATTTCTCAGAGGTAAGTATTGAAGACTTACAAGTTGCACAATATGAAAAAATTATTGCTATTAATCAACACGGGACGTTATATGGCATGAAAGCCGTTGTTCCAAATATGAAAAAGGCGGGACATGGTGCTATTGTTAATATTTCATCATTAGCTGGAATCATTGCTGCCAATCAAAAAATCGCCTATACAGCTTCAAAATTTGCTGTAAGAGGTATGACGAAAGCAGCGGCCTTAGAACTAGGTGTTGCAAATATTCGTGTTAACTCTGTACATCCTGGTTTTATTGAAACCGATATGACACGTCATTTAATTTCACCAGAACTGGAGCAAATGTTTCCATTAAAACGTGCTGGGCGCGTGGATGAAGTGACAAATTTAGTTTTATTTTTAGCATCAGGTGAATCAAGTTATTGCACAGGCACGGAATTTATCATTGATGGCGGATTAAATGCCCAATAAGTTATCGATATGTTAAGTGAGGAAAGGGGAGCAACCAATGGATGCGCTCCTTTTTCTTATGTAAAAAGGTTAATGTTCTAAAAATCCTTTCTGACGTTGAGTTTCGTTTTGAACAATGTGCCTTTTTATAGTTACAGTATGAACTTGTGCTGTAATTGTATCAATTAAAATTTTCGAGAATTGGACAGCAGATAGCGGACACCCCTGTTCAATCCAATCAATAATTAAACCTGCAGAACCATATACTATATAACGATTTATATATGAGGTTAAGTGTGCGTTTTCGTGAAAATAAAAATCCTGTTCATAAAGTGTTACTAAATGTTGGAGCAATTTTTCTTTAAATCGCAGTTCTAAAGAAGGCGTCATTAATGCAAGATAAAAATTACGATACTTAGCAATATGTAAAAGGGCAGCAAAAGGCTCATCAGAAGTAAGTTGATCAAATTCAAATTTAGATTTCCCCATATAGGGAGTTCGATAAGCTATAGTAAATTCCTTTAATAGCAGCTCAATACAATCTTCCGCAAGGTTTTTCTTATTTGTGTAATGTTTATAAAATGTTGCTCGACCTACATTTGAGTGCTCAAGAATAGATTGAATTGTAATATCCTTGTATGGCATTTGTTCTAATAATGTAAAAAAGGTTAAAAACAATTCGATTTTCGTTTTTTGAACACGTTTATCTAAAAATTGAAATTCAGCCATGGTAAACCTCCTAAAATTAAAATGGATAGTTTCCTTTATTTTAAACTAAATATTATGTAATTTCATTGGGAGGGGTATTTCCTCCTTCAAAACATGCCTCACTCTTATATGTGCATTATACTTTCCCAAAGCGTCGTTTGGTAACCTTTAATAAAAAAATGTTATTCAATAATATGGCCCGATTGTTGAACAACACTCTTCAACTAACCTGCTGCTTTAGTTAACCGAAATTTATTTATCACGTTTTTTCTCTCCATGGTTTACCCAGAGCCAAAAAGTAGTTACCGCAATAATAGGTATAAACATTGCTATTATTTCAAGGATTTTTGAGTCCTGCATTAAAAAAAGTAACATTAATATTCCAAAAGAAATAAATACAATAAAGAATTTTTGCGTACCTTTCTTTTTATTCATCCTATCCCCCCTAAATACGGTATAAGTTTTAATTAATAGTAACACTATTCTTATTCAACTAAACTGCACCTTTAGTTCAATAACAAACCCAGTATGGTAACAGAGAAAATAAATAAAGAAACAATAATAAATAAATACCCTTCAAATCTTTTTCTGTCTTTCTGAAGTTCGGATAATCCTGTTGCTAACATAAATGCCCCTAAGCACATCATTACAATCGGCATTAACTCAAAATCTCTACTTATCAGACTATAACTTGATAAAGAAAAAGCAATTATTGCAAATATAATTCTAGTTATTTTCACCAATTTATTCCCCCTCAAAATTATTTCATCTCAGCTTTAAAAAGTATATTTATTTTGGTCGAATTAATAGAACCTTTATTGAACTAAACTGCTGCTTCAGTTCAGTAAGAAAAAAGGCTTTACTCCTTCTTGAAGTAAAGCACCCGTTAGTTGAATAAGCAATAGCGTTAATATGACTACTATAAAAAACAATCTTCTATTCGATTTTATCATTTAGTTTCGATTTTATTTCCTCTAATAATTTATACTGCTTATCTTGTTTCTCTAAAATCTTATCTGTTAAATTTTCTAATGTTTTCGTAATAGACCATAAAAATACCCATAAAAATATAATAATTGCTAAGGCTTCTATAATAATCACCTTCCTTTACTTTTGCTTCAAACTGATTGGGTAATCCATTTTGTTAGTTCAACTAACCTGCCCCATTAGCCATCCATGCAGCAAAAAAACGCTGCACCACAGAGGATGAAAATTGTTGCAGAACGGGTATAGTTTAGTATGGCTGGCGAAGAAGGTCGATCAACTATGGTGCCATAGAGCCCATCCGTTAGTCTGACTCCAACGACCACGGTGCATCACAGACTGTCGCACTCTATACGAGTAGCACTCATGGGAGATTAATCCTACTCTGGTTATTGCACCAGCCTGCCTTTATTCTAACAAGAATGGAGTCGATTCTTGATTCACCTTTTAACTTAATATAAACATTCTGTATGCTCAGCCTTTTTTAAAAAAAGCAATTTCTGAGTCTCTTTTGTTATGCAATTTTATATTTTTTGAGCATTTTTTAATTTTCATGGGAGTTTAAGTACAACTCTTCACAAACTAACCTTCAAGGAGTTGCATATAGTACAAATATCCCCCTTCAAATTCGACTATCAAGATTCCCAACTCCTTATCATTATCAACTTCTCTTGAAGAGTGTACTTTTGTCCCGACAGGTAATTTTGTTGCTGTCATATCATTAAAGCCAATGCTATTTGTTGACTGTTTTTCAATTTCGCCTATCAAATTATATTTGATATATTGCTCATTTTTTTGTTCAAACCACTCTACTTCGGTCATATTGCTATAAATCCGACCTTTATACATCAATATGTCAGCATCTGAGTTTTGCTTTAATACATCTCTAGCTGTAATCTTACCATCGTCAGCCACACCACAACCTGCAATTAACATTAGAGAGAAGATTGTAAACAAAATATTAAAGAATGTTTTGTTGATGGTAATCAACTTGTTTATCCTTATCATTTTTCTACCTCCTAATGTGATTTCCTTCTTGAAGTAAAGCACCCGTTAGTCGAATAATAATTATGTTCTATCTAAGCAGTTTCTGAACAAACTTTGTTTTGTTAAACAAGCGAATGAATAATGGAATGGAATCAAACCAAATACAATAGATAGATAGACTAAGTTGATTATTAACTTGAAACTACCTTCAAATTCCCTTGAATTTGTCCACACCTTGAAATTTTTAATCTTTAAAAAAAGCTTTTGGCAGCCCTACTTCTCTTAACAGACCATTATAGCTATATCGATATCTTTTTCCTTCAAGTTCCGAGTCACCTAACACTTTTCTAAGTACAATGAACAATTGCTTATCAACTGATTTAAAGATATCAAAACGCTTTTCATTATCTAAATCTATTAAATAACATACAATTGCGGTATATAATAACGGAAACTCTTGTTTAATGACTTCTCTATTATCTACAAATGATTTAACATAACATTCGAAGTGATAAATTTTATCTTGATGCAAATAGAGATACTTTCCACTTTCTAGTTCTTCAATTGGTGGAAAGATAAAGCATGAACTACTAAGCCAATTACCAAGGCCGGCTGCAAAAACAAGAAGCGAATACTTTCGTACTTCAAAATCCGGATGTGAGAAGTATTGATAATAATCATCATAATTATCTTCATTCCAATTCTTTGCTGTATCAAATCCAATTTCCAGTCCTGTTAAAATACTCTTCGCCTTGTCGACTAACGTTTTTGTCATCTAATGTTCCTCATCTCTTGGATCGTAACTTGAATAGATCCCATATAATGCCTACATAGACAGCCATTTACTAGTACCTGCTTCGTTAGTTCAATAAGAAAAAAGGCTTTACTCCTTCTTGAAGTAAAGCACCCGTTAGTTGAATATTCCATTTTAATTCTCCTCAGAATATTCTTTTGTGTAATACTCGACACCTTCTGGGTCCTCGATAATTCTTAATCCTACCTTTTCAAACTCTAACTTAATATTTTCGTCAAGAGTTACATAGTATTTAGAACCATCTGTCTTAATCGTGGCGTCTTTATAAACTTTATTAAATTGTTGGGTAAGTGGAATATTTTCTTTTTCAAGAACTTTATCAATATTGCTTTTTTTGTTACTCTTTCCCCTCAGAACATGACTATCAATCATTATTCCCTCTTCTGATAAAACAATGATTTGACCAGCTCTATTTATAAATCCTGAGTTTTCAAAATCTGAAACATATGCTTTTAATTCATCATTCTTGGAACTATCAGTACAAGCAACTAAAAGTAAAACTGAAAAAAACATTAACATCAGCTTTTTCATCTCAATTCCTCCCTTTAAAGCATATACAGATTAAAAAACGAAAAAGTTCCAAAAAATTATGAATTATATAAAAGTTGTTCTTGAATAAGAATTATTGTTAAATTTGAACTTTCAGAAATACCTCTTATTCAACTAAACTGCTGCGTTAGTTTAAGTGTACCATTTCACAATGTATTTCTGAGATCTACTTGATAGTTCGGTTAAAAAAAAGACCATCGAAAAATGATGGTCTTGTCTAACTAAAGCACCCATTAGTTGAACAAGAAAAGTGAAGCTTATTCAACAATCGCGCCCGTGTGCGGTATAACTTTTATCCCATTTTTAAATCATTCAGCATCGTTACCTTTATCATATAAATCTTTTATGGGTATTACATCGGTTTTATCTTTATATTGTATAGTTACCTTATCTTCATCCGTTAGTTTTTTCTTCTTCCCATTATACAGTAATAATGTGTTTTCATCTGCAAATGTGAAAGAAATGCCACTCCCATCTTTTAGGAGTTTTGCTGGGGTAGAAAAATCGTTCCTTTTTTCATACACAAATATAGTATCTGTATATCCCTCATCTGTTTTTGCATCTGTTAAAATTATATAATGATTGTCCTTTTTTGCTTTGAATAAGAGCGTAGCCATCGTGCCCTGACTCTGAATGTTTGTTTCAACATTACTGGAACTTGCTTGCCACATATTTACAAACACAAAGTAATAAGCAGTTATCAGAACAAGAAACATTGCTAGTAGTGATGATACGATAACTAAGATCTTTTTTCTATTTTTCGAGCGTACCTTTTTGAAATAATCAATGTTCCTTTTATCTTTTCTTCTCTCATTTTCATCTTCTGAAAATAAATCTCCCTTCATTTTGTTTAAATAATTTCGGCATTCTTCACATTGATCCATATGTTTTTCTATCTGTTCGTTTGTTTCTTCACTTGTTAATTTATCAATATAAGCAGGAGCCAAGTCCTTAAATATACTATGTTTCATAACCCTACTCACCCTTTCTGATTTCAAGTTTTGCTCTATAAAAAGTCACTCTTGCCCAGTTTTCTGTCCTTTCAAAAATTGAACCAATTTCTTTGAACGTTAAGTCACCCAACAATCTTAAATAAAGTATTTCTCGTTTATCCTCACTGAGTTGATGAGCCTTTTTAAAAAACATAACTTTATCCTCGTTTTTTATATACTCATCTTCCAAGTCGTAAAATGTTGTGCTTTCACTTTTTAGTGAGTCCTTCAATTGTTGGTTTTTATTTTTATGGTTTAATTCTTGCAGCCATACGTTTTTAGCAATTGCACAGAGCCACGTGGAAAACTTGGCTTTACCATTATCGTGAAAGTTATTAATGGATTTAATCGCTTGATAAAATGTTTCTTGAGTTAGCTCCTCTGCTAAATCAAGGTTGTTTGTCAAAGTTAACAAGTATTTAAAAATAAAATCCCCATAATCTTGGTATATATTGTCCTTATCCACTGCCACCCCTCCCTTTTCCGTCTGGCCATTCACCTATTTATCACAAAATTATTGATTTCGTTACAACATTTTTTAATAAAAAAACTGCATCTTTATAACAGATGCAGATATTCACTTATTCAATTAAATGGCCCGATTGTTGAACACAAGATAAACAACACTCTTCAACTAACCTGCACCGTTAGTTTAAGTGTAACATTTCACATTGTACATAAAAATAGACCATCATTTTTAATGGTCTTGTTTAACTAAAGCACCCGTTACTTTAACACTTTTTCACAATCTTGTACTTTCTTTTGATGTTGAAACGCAAAACTGCCTTAATAATTCTCTAACTCATTATTTATATCCCTTAATAACACATCTATCTCAACTATTACTGAATCTTCATTTATTGGGAAAATGGATGGCTTAACTCTATCTTCCTTCATTCCAACAAGCCATTGGTCAATAAACTCATATAAGTCAATCGATTCAGCTTTAAATTTATTCCACTCATTAACAGTACAGAATTCTGCGAATTCCTTTTTGGGAAAGAAAGGAATCAATATATTTCCATCATCATCCTGTGCTGTTGCCCAACCATCGTCATATAATCCCCAGACTTCCTCATAATCAGCGACCTTTTTAATAAAATACTCATATCTTTTAATTGGTGGCTGTTTAATGACCGATTCAAATTCTTTTTGGTTCATAATATATCCTCCAGTTACTGCAGCATTTAACATATTCTCTAATACTGATAAATATACCTTCTTGAACTAAACTGCCGCGTTAGTTCAATAAGAAAAAAGGCTTTACCCCTTCTTGAAGTAAAGCACTCGTTACTTTAATTGTATAATTTCACAAAGTAGCGAAAAAGTAGTTGTTGCATGAGTAGTATCCATATACTATTCAATAAATAGATCTGTATTTTAAAAAAGTATATTACAACTAGAATAAAGATTATAAAGCTAAAGACACTCATATCTTCAGCTTTATAATCTTTAAATAGTTAAACTACTTCCATATATCCATATATTTTTTTTTGTATTTTTTGTCGTCAACCGTATCAATTAAATCCAGAGCCGTTTGTTTAATAAACTCATCATTGAAATAGTCATATAAGTTTTTCATGTTTTGAATAATGTCATTACGAATTAAAGTAAAATTCTTTTCATCTGCACATTTTTTAAAGCGTTCAACCATAAACTCCATAACCATTTCTTTTTGGGCTGTACCTGCAATTCCGACTTTCCATATAGATTGGAGACTATGTCTAGCCGTAACAAACTTTTCATCTTTTGTTACCTCCCACAATTTAGGGAAATCTTTCATAATTCTCATCTCTGGGTCGCTTTTAGCTAGATTGGCTAAATATTGTGCTGCACGAGAGCGTTGATGGTTATCTTTATGAGTTAAGTCCTCTATTAGTTGATTCCATACCTCGTAAGCCCAATCAACTTGTTGATCAGTTGCATTTAAAATATTTTGATAGGCTTCATAACGCTCATCTTTATCGCCAGATTTTGATTTTTCAAATGCCAATTTTATTTGATTATCCATTTTTCCACCACCTTATTTCATGTCATAACGCTGAAATGTAGTAATTTAATTATTTTTCTTACCAAAATAATAACATACACTATTTGCACAACTCCAAAATAACCATTACTGTAATAAGGCTTTTATCTCTAAATTAACTAACCTGCTGCGTTAGTTTAATAAGAAAAAAAGCTTTACTCCTTCTTGAAGTAAAGCACCCGTTTGTTGAAAATGATTCAATTAAGATGATATTTATACGAAAGTAAAACCAATTATAAAAATTATTGCCGTCACAATAAAGAATGACCAATTAACAATTCGGAATTCGTCTTTCTTTTACTGTAAGAAATTTGGTTTTCATAAATCTTAAACTACTTAGGATAAAAATAAGTCCAAACATTATGAGTCCACGTCCTATGACATCATCTATGATTAAAATGTACCTTACACCAGCAATCATTATTAATAAAGTACCTATGTACCCAATGAAAATATAAAAGTAATGGTTCTTTTCCTATCCACCAACTTCCACTCCCTCTCAATTGCAAACCCTTCTTTAAGTATGCCTTATTAAACAAACCTGCCGCGTTAGTTCAATAAGAAATAGCTAGCCATAAAGACTGCCACTTTTGAGGTCTTCATCCAGCTATAAACTAATGGTATCTATCACTTCTACAGAAATTTTTATTAGTTCTATGGCCTTTTCTTCAAGTACAGTGTCATTTTCAAAATACCAAATGCACAAATCCTCTAATTAATATTCTTCTAACCTTTGGAAGAAACATTACATCCAGCATTAAAAATTTGGCATTGTTTTCATCCATTTAACTAATCATTCTTCCTTATGTTAATCACTCCAAAATTTACCTTTCTCCGTGACTTTGATACCCGTTGAATTTGTTATAATTTCTGCTAATTAGAATACAAAATTAGTCTACAATTTTTTTTGCAGGCGAATCCTTTTTCAGCCTAAAATCATATTTGATTGCATTTTGATATCTTGGATCTAAATAACTTGATTTCTCATCACTTTTTGAAGCTTTTTTAAATTTAGGAAAAGTTGTATATTCTTCCTCTTTCCATATCCAAATACCTGTTTCTCCTCTTTCTTTATGAAATACATTCTTTTGTAGTTTATTTTCTTGATTGGTTGTAAAATAGTTGGAGATAAAAATCCGCGATGGTCCAGCGGTTAAAATATTTCTTTCTATCACATTGTTTTTTGTATCATGTTGTAATAATAGCTGTCCCCCATCTAGCCCCTTCGTGTCATTTCGATAAAGAATATTTTGAGAGATAGTAGAATTGATCGTACCTCCCCGATCCCCATCATACCCACCAATCGATATTCCAGTGTAAAAGTTGTCATAAATAATATTGTTTATTATTTTAATGTTATCAGCGTATTTTTTAGCATGCTCAGAGGTTGCTTCAATTCCAATATCACTTTTATAAATGGTATTCTTTTCAATGGTTATATTCTTTCCACCATCTACATAAATTCCACCAGCAGAATAATCTCCCCCATAAGCCGGATTACCGTAAGAGGATATTTCAGAAACTTGATTATTTTTTACTATACCATTTCGCACATAGTCCACTTTTTTATCATTGGAGGTGCCTTCATAACCAATCAGATCAATTCCGATATTATCACTTCGGCGAACTATATTATTTTCCACTTTAAAACCGTCAATATTTCCATTTAGAGCTAGAGATTCACTTGAACCGAGTTTTAAATCTTCCAACGTATTATTCAAAATATTTATATCCTTCATTGTGCCTGTTCCGTATATAGCGATCCCATGGCCATTCCCATCATCTGCATGGGTTTCAATCCGCTGCACATTGTTATTCTCTAATGTTATATGGTTGCTAGAGCCTGTTACATAAATCCCCATTACTGTTTCATCTGCTAAATCAGTAGATAAATCCTGTATAATTAGCCCGCTAATTGTCACGTAGTTTTTATTATTTATCGTAACTAAGGATGTGTCCCCTTCAACATCATTTATATCCTTTCCACTAAGAACAACCTTCTCCTTGTTGTAGGCTTTAAAAGTAATTGGTTTTGATTTGGTGCCACTATGTTTAACGACAAGCTTTTCATTATAGGTTCCTTTTCGTATGAGAACGGTAGTCCCGGCATTTGCTTCTGTCGTCGCTTTTTTTAGTGTGCGAAATGGCTTTGATTTTGTCCCAGCATTTTGATCATTTCCATTTAGAGCTACGTAAATAGCTTGATCCTGCTTATCATTTATATTGTTTAAAACTAAAACAATCATGATAGCAGCTGCAGCCAAGAGGATAAAATAGATTTTTTTCATTAAATCATTCCTTATTGAATATATGTCATAATACACTTAAGATACTGCACCACAGAGGATGAAAATTGTTTCAAAACAGGTATAGATTAGTATGGCTGGCGAAAAAGGTCGATGCACTATGGTGCCATAGAGCCCAGCCGTTAGTCTGACTTCAACGACCACGGTGCATCACAGACTGCCGCACTCTATACGAGTAGCACTCATGGGAGATTAATCCTACTTTGGTTATTGCACCAGCCTTGCCTTTATTCTAAAAAGCATGGAGTTGGTTCCTGATTTACCTTTTAACTCAATATTATCATTCTGAAGGCTTAGCCTTTTTTAAAAGCTTTTTCTGAGTCTCTTTTGTTATACAATTATATAGATTTTGAGCATTTTTTAATTTTCATGGAGTTCAATAAGAACTTTACTTTTTTAGGAGTGCAGCCTTATAACCAATTTTCTATGCTTACTACCTTTTTAGCATCTGCATCTAACTTCACTTTTTTACCGATAGCTAATGGATGCATCGGATGGGTGTGACATGTATCGAAATCAGCTAAAATTGGAATGTTGAGTCTATCTAATTGTTCAATCAATAAATCTAATGGTAGTTTTCCTGTACCTAAATCATCGTATAGTTCATGTTTACCTAAAATTATGCCAGCGACTTTTTCAAAAACACCATGTAACTTAAGCATAGCAAAGTTTTTCTCAACAACAGAAGCATTTTTCATACAGTCCTCAATTAATAATATGTCGCCATGCTCAATTGTTGGGAAATAAGGCGAACCAATAAATCCGTACATTGCATTTACATTACCACCTATTAATCGCCCTTCTGCTACTCCACTATGCCCAGTTATCCACTCATTACGATAAAGATTTTTATCAGTTGTTTTTTCAAGCCAATTCACTGGCTCATCAGACCAAAATGATGGCATTGGAACTTCGTATGGAAGCTTATTTTCTTCCATGAAATATTGTTCAAAATAACGATATGTATCATTTACAAGAGGCTCAAATTCACCAAAAGAGGGAATAAGAGCAGGACCATAATATGTTGTGATACTTGTTTTTGCATAAAGTGCAAGTAAAACAGCGGTTGCATCAGAATATCCAACGATTATCTTTGGATTATCCTTAAATGCCTCATAATCGATATATGGCAACAAGCTATTTGAATTTGTGCCACCTATAGTAGACATAATCATCTTAATATCTGGATTTCGTAATAATTTATTTAGTTCCTCTGCACGTGCTTTGGGTGTGCCAGAACGATACACATCTGATTGCCCTGTCAATTCTCCTTCTACAATAACAAAACCTTTTTGTTCTATAAAAGCTTTAGCACGTTGAAAGCGTTGATAGGCTGTAACTGTTGCAGGAGAAGATGGGGTAAAAATCCCGATTTTATCTCCTTTTTTTAAGCGTTGAATCATATTATTAACCTACTTTCTAAACCTCTATAATTATATGATAAAGATACTTTACTACATTTATTAATACAACAGGTATATGGACTTGTCGAACTAAACTGCTGCGTTAGTTCAATAATAAAAAAGAGTTGCCTAAGCAACCCCATGATCTTGAACTAAAGCTCCCCTTTAGCACAATTACTATTTATCTTAACCAAACATCATTTGATCCTCTTACAAAAAAACTAAGTCGCCTATTGTACCAACACAAAAGAATACAAAATAATAACTCGCAATAACGATATCTTTCTAAAAAAGCTCTTTAAATGCTTGGTTGAACATGTAATTAAATTTAAACCAACTTAATATCCAACCGATTAAAAGAAAACTTACTATCATCATTTCTGGTCCTCCGCCCTAATTCAACCAAAACTTAACCTTCTAGTTGAGTTAACTTACTCCTTTAGGAATTCATCAACTTATTGGTAAGTTTATGTATCCCAATTTGTATATGAAATTGCAGGTTAAAATGGAGACTTACACTTGCTATTGTTACCTAACAAATTGGGGTACAAATTACACACTGCAATTTCATTAGTTTTTTAAGATAGGTGCCGGAACCCGTTACTGTGATGAGTCACTCTTTTTTGTTTGATCATCCTGTCGAGTACAATCCGTTAATTTGTTGTTTTACTTCGCTCTAAAAGATCAAGGATAAGCTAAAATAAGCTCTAAGCGTAAAAGACTGGCTCTTAAAAGCAAAGCCTTCCTCTCACTGTTTCAGTGAGGTTTTTAATTTTTATCTAACATATATGTTAAAATTCAGTTCCAATTAAAATATAAATACCTAATTATTTTATGAATGTCTAAAATAATTAGGTATTTTTTTATTTCATATTATTTAATTACCCCAAGCTCCCTACCAACTTTTTCGTAAATAGCTATGGCTTCATCTAGCATTTCTTTTGTATGAGCTGCGGTTGGCATGTTGCGTACGCGGCCTGTTCCTTTTGGTACGGTTGGGAAGACGATTGATTTTGCATAAACGCCTTCTTCGAATAGTCGTTTGGAGAATGCCTGAGTTAGTTTTTCGTCTCCGATAATACATGGAGTGATTGGTGTTTCGGATGCACCGATGTCAAAGCCTAGTTTCGATAAACCTGCTTTTAAGTAATCGCCGTTTTCCCATAGCTTGTCGTGCAGTTCAGTGGAATCGATGATCATTTGAACTGCTGTCGTTATTGCCGCTACATCACCAGGTGGTAGCGCTGTGGAAAATAAAAATGGACGCGAACGGACCTTTAACCAGTCGATTAAATCCTTTTTACCTGCAACGTATCCACCTACGACACCGATTGCTTTGGAAAGAGTACCAATTTGGAAGTCGATTTCTTTTTCTAAACCGAAATGCTTTACAGTTCCCTTCCCTTTACCAGTTACTCCTGAGCCATGTGCATCGTCTACATAGGTGATTAGATCAAATTCCTTTGCAATTGCGACGATTTCTGGAAGCTTCGCAATGTCTCCATCCATGGAGAAAACACCGTCTGTAATAACCATTACTTTATTGTATTGTCCAGATTCTGTTGCAGCTTTCGCTTTTGCACGTAAATCATCCATATCAGAGTGATTAAAAGCAATAATTTTCGCACGTGACAGTCGGCAACCGTCAATAATAGATGCATGGTTTAGTTGGTCCGACAGTATTGCATCGTTTTTATCCATCACAGCAGAAATTGCTGCCATATTACAGTTGAAGCCTGATTGGTACGAAATTGCAGCTTCTGTTCCTTTGAATTCAGCTAGCTTTTGCTCTAACTTCACATGAAGATCCAATGTTCCGTTAATCGTACGAACCGCTCCTGCCCCAACACCATACTTGTCCACTGCTTCTTTGGCAATTTGTTTAAGCTCTGGATTTGTCGCAAGACCTAAATAGTTATTTGATGATAGGTTAATCAGCTCAGAGCCTTTTACACTTATTTTCGCCCCATTTGGACCTTCTACAGGGTCAATTTCGTTATATAAACCTTGGCTTTTTAATTCATCTAAGTTTTGGGATAAAAAATTATTTAATACGTGAGACATTTTCCTCATCCTTTCACGGGTAATATTCTACTCTATCTTACCACGCTAAAAGGATTGAGGAAAATAAAGAAACTATTTCAAACCACCGCAGACATTTTAACCAGTGGTGGTTTGTAATTTCTTCAGTTAGTTAGAATCACTTGTATTCATCTAATCGTTTCAAGCATTTTCTCCTGCAATTCACTCCATTTTTCCTCTTCAATGGCTGAATCGTAAAGCATCTTGATCATTTTGGATTCTCCAGCATACGTGCATAGATAATCTTGAGCAAGTTCCATTTCGCTTGCATAACGATTTCTCACTTCTACTATTTTATCCTCATTTATCATTGTTTGATCTATATGTGGGAAGAAATCGATAATTTCATCTCCATCGCGCTCTGGCTCATATACATGAGGGCTTGTTGCATCTACCAAACATAATTGGAGTTCAGGAAGCACTACCCCGTCTACACTATTCGCATCAAGGCCACACCAAATATATCGAACATCCAAACCATGCAATTTTGCCTCATCACCAAACTTCTTCATAAAAGAAGATTTCCCACTACCAGGTAACCCTTTTATATACAATCTAGTTTTTAAATTTTTTGAAATAGACTCTAGTGTATCCTTTGCCCCAAGTGGAGTAAGGGACCCCATTAAACGATGTGTTACTTTTGGATTCTTTTGGAGTTGAATATTACCGATATTTTTCTTAGAACGCTCTTCAAGCAATGTATTTATTCCGTCCCAGCTAATAGCTACTTGTATAAGCTGTTCCCATTCATCATGAATATTTTTTGCTCGGGATAATGCCTGAAGCCCTTTTGTTAACCATATATCATTACTAATCTGCTTTTCTTTTACTATTGGGCCTATGTCACGGAGTTTCCGATCATTATACGCTTCATAATACGGTACCCATTCATGCCCTGCTCCATAATAAGTAGGATCGACCGTGTCAGCTTGTACGTAAAGAGTTTTTGTTTCATTGATATAAATACCTTCCAACAAATCCTCATGCATTGGATCATAAAACCACTCCATATTTTTACCTCGGCGTATTGCATTATAACCTATTTCCTTCAATATATCTGTCAATCGATAGGTAGTCGGTCCTTTAAAGAAATATACTTTGTTTGCTTCTTGAATAATTTCTTTGTAAAAGCTTTTCACACCTTGTCCTGTATATGACCTTCCCATATAATGAGTAATTATCCCGTTCATAGCGTCATCCTCCCTATCATTCCTTCAAGGAATACTATATGCACAGCCCGAGTAAAATATGAAAAAGAGTGTAGAAAATCAGGGCTGATTTTCTACACTCTTCTTAATATACGGTAATGTATAACCCGAAATTTTATATAATAGTTTTTGAGATAATGGCAATGAATAATGAACTATCTGACCGAGCAATAAAGCAATAATAATAGTACCTAATCCCACGGGGCCACCAAGTGCCCAGCCTGCTAGTGCCACAATTATTTCAATACCAGTTCGCACCTTTTTAATACTCCAGCCCGTTTTCGCCATAAGCAGCAGCATAAGAGAATCGCGTGGACCCGCTCCAACGTTCGGAGAAACATACACCCCTACCCCCACTGCCGTTATCACAATTCCAATAACAAATATAATTAGCTGACCTATGTAACTTGTGATATCAGGCAACAGCCAGTTAAACACATCAATAAAGGACCCTATAAAAAGAATATTTAACCATGTTCCAAGCTGTGGAAATTTCTTCGTTCCAATCATCGTGATCAACACAATGATAATACCCGTCAAAATTGCCCAAGTACCAATAGTTAAACCAAGATGATTATATAAACCAACATGAAATACATCCCATGGTCCAATTCCAAATTGCTGTCCCTTAATGGTCATCGAAATTCCCAAGGCCATCGTTGTGACTCCGGTAACAAAAAATATCCAACGCCAAACTAATTGCTTCATTTTACTACACCTACTTCCTGTTTCTGAAAACCACATATAAAGTCTCCAGTATATAGTAGGTCAATTATAACGATGTTTTAAAGAAACGATTACATTTTAATAATTGTTGCAATTCGGCCATTCGTGAGTTGAAGTAAATCTTTGACGCTTAGTTTTACCTGAAGGCCGATTTTCCCACCACTTACAAGGATAAAATCAAGACTCTCTGCACTTGCATCTATCCATGTTGGAAATAGTTTCTTCATCCCTATCGGGGAACATCCACCTCGAATATATCCAGTGGTCGGTTGCAGTTCATTAAGCGGTAACAACTCCACTTTTTTCTCCCCTACAGCTTTAGCTACTTCTTTTAAATTCAACTCTTTATGTACAGGGATAATACAAACATAATGCCTATTTGTTCCAGCAGTAATAAGTAATGTTTTATATACAACTGAAACGGGATAACCTATTTTATCAGCTACAGTTACCCCGTCTACTTGATCACCAGTAAGCTCATATTCAATTAATTCAAACTTAATTTTCTGCTGTTCTAATTTACGAACTGCATTCGTTTTTAGTTTTTTGCTCATATTTGCGAGTGCCCTTTCTTAAGCTATACGGAAGAAACTTGGCTGTTGGTCAGTAAATCCATATTTTTTCATGTGTACTTGAAATGAGTATTTCGCAATTGCTTGTTCTATAAATCTTTTTTTCTGTAAATTCTCCCCTAGAACTTTAGGAGATTGAAATTCCGATTGAACAGAACGATTGGATACTGCTGCCTCATCTTCTTTTTGCCTTTTAGCTTCAAGATCAATTTGTCTAGTCGCTTCTTGGTTTAATGTAATTTGTGATTGGACGGTTTGAATTTTTGCAGTAGCATTAGCCGCTAGCCGTAATTCTTGTGGACTCGGTTTATCAGAAGTAAGAGCAGAGCTTCGAACTTTTTCCAATAGCTCAATCGTTTTTTCGGGTGTTGGTCCACCAATTGTTTGCACAGGCAAAGTAGGGCCTTTGATGTCTAGCATACTTTTGTTTTTTTCTATTAGCTGATATTCTTTAATTGCTGCATTTACTTCCTTGGAGACGTTTTCTTTTTCCTTATTTCCAAGTAACAAATCTTCCAACTCTGCTAATGTAGGATTCTTTTTAGGCTGATAATACTCAGCATTTTTGCGATAAGCTTGTCCTACATCTTTTCGTTGAAAGGCACGCTTTTTTTGCTCTATCTCAGCCATTACAGTGGTAGCACCATTACCAGTTGCTCTTACTAACGTCATCTTTTCCACCTCTTCCTATATAATTATCCTTCCTAATATTTTACCATTTTCACGAAATATTCAAACTTACTATTGTCATAGAGTTAGTACGCACAAAGACTCAAATATTTTTTTGGGAAAATCCACCAATAACAGGTCTTTACTACTATACAAAGAATAAGCCCCCGAAGTTACTCTTTCGGGGGCAAACTCTAATGTATTAGGATTTCTCGATTAAATTAGATAGGAATAATTTGTTCCATGTATTCCTTGATCATTTCTTCGCTCATTTCCCCGGTGATGACTTTCTCAATTTTACCTTCAGGGTTAATAAGTAACGTAGTTGGCAAAGGATTAATCTTGTAAGTTTCCATCACACTTTTGTTGTCATCGATAAGTACTGGAAAAGTTAATCCTTTGCGATCTATAAATTTTTGAACGGCAAAATCAGACTCCCCTATATTTACCGCCAATATTTCTAGTCCTTGGTCTTTATATTCTTGATATTGTTTATCCATAAGTGGAAATTCTCTTTCGCATGGTTTACACCAGGTTCCCCAAAAATTCAAAAAGACTCCCTGACCTTTATAATCGGATAGTTGATGTTTTTCTCCATTCATATCTACAAGGGCAAAATCTGGAGCATCGTCTCCCACCTGTAATAATGCGGTTCTTTCCTTCGTTAAATTTGTATAAATAGTAAAAACAATCGCCACTACCATTAAAGCTAAAATAATTGTACGCATGTAGAAGCGCTTTTTCTTTTTATCCATCTTAGATCTGTCCTTTCTTTGAAGAATTACTTACGTTTCCATAGCACTAGCATCATCCCAGTTATAAATGTAAATGCAATGAGGGCCAGAAATGGAATTGTTACAAAACCAAACAAATTGATATATTGTCCGGAACACGGAACTCCGTTTGTACATGCACTGAACTCACTTAAAGAAGGAATTTTTTGCAATGCATAATGATAACTGGACACTAACATCCCAATCACTGACAGCGGAAGAATATACTTATAAACTTTTGCGTCATTCTGGTAAAAAGCGATACCTAAGAAAATGACAAGTGGATACATCAAAATTCGCTGATACCAGCAGAGCGTACATGGGATAAATCCCATCCGTTCGCTAAAAAACAAGCTACCTACCATCGCTATAATCGATGTTATCCACGCAAAGAGAAGCGGTTTATTTACCATCTGTTGACTCATCTACCATTTCCACAAAATCATCCATTGTTTGTCCGGTAAATTCTTTACCACCAATATAAATTGTTGGCGTCGAATTGACACCTAGATTATTTGCCGTACTCATATCTTTATCCCAAGCATCCTTCGCTTTACCTTCACTGAAAGCATGCTTCACTTTTTCAACTTCTTCCTGAGTTGCAACTTCTGCTAAAACCGTACTCAAAAACTCCTCTGACATCAAATTTTCTTGTCCAGATTCGTTTGTTTGGTTTGCGAACAGGAGATGATGGAACTCCCAAAATCTTTCATTACCTAGTTCCTGGTAAACCGTTTCTCCAAATTGAGCCGACGTCGTTGAATCCGCTGCGATAAACGAATAATTCATAAAGTAAAATTTCGCTTTCCCTGTTTCCACTAATTCCTGATTAATCATTGGAAGGAGTGTGCTATTAAACTCCCCACAGTGTGGACATTTATAATCACCAAATTCAACTATCTCAACTGGTGCAGACTCTTCTCCTAGAAATGGTTGCCCCTCGTAATCTATTACTACTGCATCTTCTTTAGCATTCGTTAACATAACTATGGCAATAAGACATACTGCCACTACACCGATGAACCAAAATAATTTCTTAGACAAATAAAACACTCCTCTTAATCAAATATGCCTCGGCGTATTTCCGTCCAAATTTTTATCGAGCTCGCTCGATAAAAATCTGGGACATCCACCGGAGGCTTTGGGCCAACAGAACGTTGGTCACTCAGGCGTTGCCGCAGGATGCGGTGAGCTTAGCCAGAGTTCCTCGTTCAGCAGGGGTTTGTGGACCCCCACCGCTTTGTATCCATACCTTGTATTTACCTACCCATTTATGAAGCGGAGACTTTTGCTCCTGCGCAAGCTCGTCTCACAAAAAACATTTGCTGAATGAAGTTAAATCAAAACTACATAACGTAGTGTAAATGACCAAAAATTTACGCAAGAGCGTAAATAAAAAATACACATATTAAAATAAATATTGCCAATGACAAAAATGCTTTTTTAAATGGAACCTTCCACTGAACATCCTTTAATGGATCTAACATATACTCAATCCGGTAATTTACAGATGTGTCCGCAAACGATGCATAAGCAAATGGCATTTTTTTTTGATTGCCAACCTTCAGCATTTTCAATAATGCACTACCCAAGTTCACAGATGTCTCCTGTATCCTAATGGCATATTCATCTGCCAATACTTCCTGAATGATTCTATATTGATGATTGAACCACTTTAGAATCGGGATATACCTAATTGTGGATGCGCAAAGTGAAAGCAAAAATATTTTTAGTGGATCACGATTATCCTTATGATATATCTCATGAGAAATGACAGCTTTTAACTCATCATCCGTTAGTAAGCTTATCAACCCAGTCGATATAACAATTCTAGGACAAATGAATCCCATTGTTATTGCTATAGGTGCAGGATTCGAAACGATGATAAAATCTTTTTTCCTACTACCATATGTTTGGTTCATGTTGTTCGTAAGCAAATTATCTTTATATTGCTCAATATGATTTTTCAAGCGTGAAGCATAGAAAAATTGAGATCCTATATGCCAAATAGAAAATAAGAGCGTATAGATTACGAGTGCATCAAGAGCATATTCAAGTGAAGACAATCCGATTGCTTTCATCCAACTATGACAAACTTCGACAATATTAAATTTAACGTTCCAGCCTGCTAACAGAGATAGGACATATAAAGCCATTTGAATAAAAATTGTTCCCGAAATAAAAAGTGACAAGAAAAATATGAAAGATGATTGACGTTTAGACATATACTACATATCCTTTTTCAATTCTTTAATTTTTTGCTCAAGCTTTGCAACAAGATCATCATCTACATCTTCCAGAGCATCTAACATATGACTGACAACAACGTTTCCGAATTCATCCATTAATTCATTTGTCATTTCCTTTGACTGTTCACTTAAAAACTCTACTCGTGACTGAACTGGTTTATAGAGAGATGATCTACCTTCTGCACGTTTTTGAAGAATCCCTTTATCAACTAATCGGTTCATAACCGTCATAACGGTATTAAAATTAGTCATCTTTTCCTTATCCAAAACTTGCTGAACATCTTTTATCGACATTTCCACGTCATTCCATAGAATATCCATAATTTTCGCTTCAAGAGGGCCAAAAAAACGGTTCAATCCACTTTCGTTAATTTTAAATTTTCGAATCAACATGATTTATCCACCTCACATTACTCATTGTAGTGTGAATTTGTTTTGCCGTCAATAAAAGTTCATTAAAGGACTTCCATTAGTTTTCTCCAAATACTATAAATTGTAGTTTATATAACAAAATACACCTATTAGACAATCTCTTTGAGAATTGGCTTACAGGTGTATTTTGTTATTCATAGTGATGAAATGTATCGAAATTTAGATCATTCACCTAAAGTAGTTTCAATTTCATATTCGGACATTTTCTCTGTAATCCATGCAGAATATTCTTCATTAATGCGTGTTTCCAATAGCGTATTATATACTTCATCCTTGACATCTTCTAAAGTGACTTCCTTCGCTTCTGTCTTACCAGTCACCTTAATGATATGGTAACCATGCTCGGATTGTATTGGTTCGCTGATTTCATCTACTCCCATTGCAAATGCAGCATCCTCAAATTCAGTAACCATTTCCCCTTTACCAAATGAACCTAAGCTACCTCCATCTGCACTAGAAGCAGTATCCGTTGAATATTCCATTGCCAATTCCGCAAAATCACCATCAGCTTTTAATTTTTCTAGAACTTCCTTTGCTGTTGTTTCATCCTCTACTAAGATGTGGCTTGCTTCTACTTCTTCAGCTTGATTGAATGATTCTTTGTTTTCTTCGAAGTAAGTAGTTATTTCTTCATCTGTAATATCAATTGTTAATGCCATTAGCTTAGAGGTCAGCTCATAGGTTTCAATATCATCTTCTAAGCCATCCTCATCTATGTTATTAGAAGCAATCACCTGTTGGAATGCCTCTTCTCCACCATACATTTCTATTAATTGGTCTATTTCTTCTTGAATCTCATCATCGGATACTGTTATCCCTTCTTTTTCCGCTTCTAATTGGATCACTTTATTTGATATTAATGTGTCTAGCACAGTTGATCCGTATTGTTTTAAAGTAGCTTCATTCAATTCTTTTTGTGTTATCTTTTCTCCCCCCACAGTTGCTACACTTTCATTTATATTTTCATCTGAACATCCTACTAACAATGCGGTTAGCGCTATAGGTAGTGCAAAAACTTTCAATGTTTTTCTCTTATTAAATTTGTTCATGTATACCTCCCTTTCCATTCTCTTCTTTGTCTATGCTTTTATTATAAAGAGGGAATGAGTCAGCTATGTGTCAGAGTTAATCTGTTCTCATATACCGAGTTATTTACATATAGAAATAACCACCCTTTGCAAATGTACATTTATAAACCCATAGAGAAAGACGGTCAACGAAGATCGTTAACCGCCTTTTTTAGCTGCAATTCAAAACATGTCCCTTTTTCACCGCTACTTATTAAACTTAGGTCCCCCCCCATCGACTGCGCCATCATTTTACTTAATGGTAATCCTAGGCCAAGACCACGTGTTTCGTATTTTTTATTTTCTCCTCTAAAAAATCGTTCAAATATATAGGGACGATCTTCCTCAGTTATGCCTCTCCCAGTATCTTGTACTTGGATGGAGACAAAGTGATCAGTTTCTGATAGAGAAATCGTTATGTTACCTACTCCTTGAATTGCTTGCTGTGCATTGGTTAATAGGTTTGTCAAGATCTGTTGAGCCCTTACGATATCTGCTGAAATAGTAGTTTCTTTTTGAAGCAAGTGAATGTATAGCTTCACATTTTCATGCTCCTGAATAGCTTCCCACTGAGCAGACACTTCTCGGATAAATTGATCTATATTAATGGAAGTTAAATTAATAGGAACTGCATTTACAGCAAATGAATTAAAAGCTAGTAAATCGCCGACCATTGTCTTCATCTTCGTTGTTTCCACAAGTGCCATTGATATAAATTCATCGGCATCCTGCTCAGAAACCACTCCATCTTTGACTGCTTGCAACAAGCCACTAATCGAAGTAACCGGTGTTTTTAGTTCATGAGTCACACCAGCAAGTAGCTCTGTACGGGTAGCCTCCAATTGTTCTAACCTACTTGCCATTTCCTTGAATGAAGAAACTAGCTCATATACTTCTTTTTCTTTTATATAATCTGGCAAGTCAATTTCATAGTTACCATCTTGAACCTGCTTTGCCGCTTTTGCCACTTGTTTAATAGGGCGAGCTAATCGTTTAGATAGGAAGTAAATTGCTATCCACCCTAGAATAGCGAGTCCCAGAATGAGAATTGCTAGCTGGCCATATTCTTGGTCGACCTTTATTAAATTATCTTTGGATTCGACCATTAATACCCATCCTAGCAGTTCTCCATCAACTTCAATCTTTCGTTTTACTAGATAGTATTCTATTTTCTTACTTTCTGAATGGAATGTGACAACTCCCTCTTCGCCATCGATAAGCTCAGAGAAAGTCCGACTTTGCTCATATGGTCGATTACTTGAGATTACTTCACCAGTTGCCCTCACTACATACATTATTGGGTCAATATCACGAATACCGAATGGTTCTCTAGTTTTGACGACGTCATTCATCTTGTCGTTAGGAAAAAAGTCAGGAGCATCCTCATTTGTTATACGATAGACCATTTCATCTGCCATAAACTCCATCATCCCTAAACGATTTTCCAAAGTTGTATGACGAATCCAAAGTGCTGATATAAAAGATATCAATATAAGACCAATACATAAGGTTAGAACGTACCGGCTAGTCCAGTAGGATAATAAAGTTATTCTCTTATTTTTTACGAACATTAAATTGATACCCCAATCCACGTAATGTTTTGATCTCGCCTTCCTCTTCCGGCCAATTAGAAAGTGCCTTACGCAGTCGTTTTACTGCTAAATCTACTGCTCGATCACTGCCTTCGTATTCCCATCCCCATATATGTTCGATTAATTGATCCCTAGTAAATGTTTGATTGGGATGCTCAGCTAAGAATAACAAGACAGATAAATCTCGTGGTGTTAGGACTATCTCTTTTCCTTTTATCCGCACCGAATGTCCTAGAAAATCAATTTCTAGCTGACCAAAGGATTTAAATGTAGTATCCGTTTCACTCAATGCTCGTCGTAAAACAGCCTTAACTCTAGCAACTACCTCGTCTGCTATAAATGGTTTAGTTATATAATCATCTGCTCCCTTGTCAAAACCTTCCAAGCGATAATTCACATCACCTAAAGCTGTTAACATAATGACCGGGCAGCTGCTATTTGCTCGAATTTCCTTCAAAATAGTCCACCCATTTTTCTGAGGAAGCATCACATCTAATAAAACAAGGTCTGGCATTTCACTTTCAAAAATAGTCATTGCTTCTCCACCTGTATAGCACTGAACGACCTCATACTGAACCTTTTTCAAATAAGCCTTTAATACTTGGCTAATAGCAAATTCATCTTCAATTATTAATATTTTTTTCAAAGCACATCCGACCTTTTTATAGTGGCATCATTTCGTTACCATTATTATACTCTCTTAATATGTCGAGTACATGTCAACTCATCGTAAGCGTACTCGATAAAGGTAATTAAAGAATATAAAAATGGATTGGTCAAATAATGACACAACCCATTTTTATATACTAATTAATCAAACTTCATACCTTTTAATAAATCCGCAAATGCATTATTAACCGGTTCCTCTTCTTTATCTTGCTGTTTCAAATACTTCTGAACAGATTTTTTATCTACTTTACCGCCACCTTCTTTTTTACGGCGGGCTTCGAACGCTGATAATTTCTCTCGATGACCACATTTACATACAAAAATTTGACCATCGCCTTCCCCACGTAGTTCTAACTTCTTTTTACATTGTGGGCAACGGGCATTTGTAACACGTGCTACGTTTTTACGATGACCACATTCCCGATCTTGGCAAACAAGCATTTTGCCTTTTTTACCGTTCACTTCAAGCATTGGTTTTCCACAGTCTGGGCAAGATTTCGTGGATATGTTATCATGCTTGAATTTTTTATCACTGCCTTTAATCTCTGATACGATTTCTTTGGTGTAGTTTTTCATTTCTGAGATAAATACTTCTTTTTTCAGTTTACCATTAGCAATTGCTTCCAGCTTTTGCTCCCACTTAGCCGTGAGTGTAGGAGACTTTAATTCTTCCGGTACTAAATCGAGTAGCTGCTTTCCTTTTGAAGTTAGGTATATATCTTTTCCTTTCTTCTCCATCAAGAATGAATTGAATAACTTTTCGATAATGTCTGCACGTGTTGCCACAGTACCTAATCCACCAGTGGATTTTAATGTTTCTGCAAGATTTTTGTTTTGGGTTTCCATAAACTTCGAAGGATTTTCCATTGCAGATAGTAATGTTGCTTCATTAAAACGTGCAGGTGGCTTTGTTTGTCCTGAAGTTTGTGCAATTAATGTTACGTTTAAAGTATTTCCCTTTTCAATATGAGGTAAAATTTGTTCCTTCAAGCCTTCCGTAGTGTCATCATCTTCGAAGTGATTTTCATATACTTCTTTCCAACCACTGGATAAGATTGTTTTCCCACTAGCAATAAAGTTTTCATCACTGATTTTTGCACGAAGTGTTAGTTGCTCATATTCAAATGCTGGGAATAATACCGCTAAAAAACGTTTTACTACTAAATCGTAAATTTTTCGTTCTTTATCATTGAAAGCTGAGAAATTTACATAGCCTTCAGTTGGAATAATCGCATGATGATCACTGACTTTGCTATCATCAACAAACGTTTTCGAAGCTTTTAAAGGTCTCTTTAAAATCTTATTAGTTAGCGAGCGATATTCTCCTATACCACATGCTTTAAGTCGTTCAGGAAGTGTTCCAACAATGTCTGTGGAGATGTAACGTGAATCTGTACGTGGATACGTTAATACTTTGTGCTGTTCATACAGCTTTTGCATAATATTTAATGTATCTTTTGCAGAATAACCAAAGATTTTATTGGCATCGCGTTGAAGTTCCGTTAAATCATATAGTCCAGGTGAAAATGTTTTTTTCGGTTTTCTTTCAATTTCCGTTACTGTGGCATTAGCATTGCCAAGTTTCTTTACAATCACACCAATTTTGTCTTTATCGAAGCTCCTACTATTTCCTTTAGCATCTTGCCAAGTAAGCTTTAGCTTATCTATAGTTTGTGCTTCTATGCCGTAATAAGTTTGTGCTTTGAAGTGCTTAATTTCTCCCTCACGCTTAGCAATAATAGCAACAACTGGCGTTTGTACTCTTCCACAGTTTAGCTGCGCATTGAACTTTGTAGTTAATGCTCGACTTGCATTTAGGCCTATATACCAATCTGCCTCGGAACGAGCTACTGCTGAAGCGTATAGGTTTTCATATGCTTTACCCGGTTTTAAGTTAGAAAAGCCATCTCTAATCGCTTTATCCGTTACTGATGAAATCCATAGACGTTTTATTGGTTTATTTACTTTTGCTTTAGCAATAATCCATCTTGCTACTAATTCACCCTCACGTCCGGCGTCAGTTGCAATAATAATCTCATTAACGTCTCCACGAGTAAGTTGAGATTTTACAGCATTGAATTGCTTCCCTGATTGTTTAATAACGGTAAGTTTAAGATGTTCCGGTAGCATAGGTAAATCTTCTAAATTCCACGATTTATATTTCACATCATAACTTTCTGGATCAGCTAATGTTACAAGATGCCCTAAAGCCCAAGTAACAATATAGTCTTTGCCTTCTAAATACCCATTTCCTTTTTTATCACATTTAAGTACACGCGCAATATCACGTGCAACAGATGGTTTCTCTGCTAGTACTAATCGTTTTGCCATTAATAACATCCTTTCATAAATCCCTATCCTAAATATATCATACGTTTTATATTGGTTCAGTTTTGGTCCTAAAAACAATGCTACACATCAAATTCCTACCACAAGGATTGAATATGTAGTTTTTTATCCTGACAATATAATTCGCGACTTTTCAACATTTTCAGTTAATTTGACACTCTATTTGATATGAAATTTCATAAATATTACAAATCCGGTCACAATTACATCATTTTGTTGTTCGAACATTACTTTTTTCTCACAAATTTTATCCAACAAATGATATTATTGACATAATATCATGGAAATTTGGAGGTGAAATAGTTGGGCACAGTTCATCCTTTTACAAAAACAATATTAAGTACGTCAGAAGATTTAATCATCGTACTGGACGATACCGGAAAGATATTAAATAAGAATAATGCGTGGAAAAAGATGAAGCAAACGAACGAATATACCTTACTCATGACAGAAAACTCTAGCTTCATAGATTTATTGGAATCGACTCATAACTACGAGCAATTAGATTCTATCCAAAAGGTACTACGTGGAGAAATAGATGAATTTCAACAAGAATTTACTGGATCTGTAGAAGAAAATCATTATTGCTACTTATTTCGCATCTACAAATTGAGGCTCTCTTCGAACCGAATAGGTGCGATTATAATTTATTCGGTATATAAAAAGCATGCGGTGGCGAATTCAGAAGTAACTAGTATTTTAGAAAGTATGACAGATGCTTTCTTTTCGGTAGATAAACATTGGAATGTTACCTATATAAACGAATATGGAAAAACCTTATTAAGCAACGTGCATCCAAGCTTTAACTATTCTAATTCCGAAAGTCCATCTTTAATAGAAACGGAGTTTTACCCTTTCCTTCAACAGGTTATGTTGGAGAAAAAAACTCAACAACAGGAAATTTACATCCCCTCTATACCAACTTGGTTCGAGGTAAAAGCCTACCCAAGAGCTGAAGGAGGATTGTCTGTATTTTTTCACCATATAGCCGAAAGAAAAAATATAGAAAAAGATTTAAGAAGTTTTGCGTACTATGATTTTTTAACGAACTTACCTAATCGACGAATGACTTATGATATTCTTCAGAACAAAATAAAAAATGATGATCCTTTTTCCTTTTTTTACATAGAATTAAATGGTTTCAAGTTGATAAATGATATGTATGGTCATGCACGAGGTGACGCACTTCTTGTAGATATCGCCAATTTTTTTAACCAAATCATACAGGTTGATAAAGTAGTTGCACGTGTGGGTGGCGATGAGTTTGCTATTTTTACAGATGAAGTTAATAAGGAACAGCTAAGCATAATTGCAAATAAACTGATTCAAGAATTCCAACAAACTTCCGAGTCTATGTCAGTACCTTCTATTCCTCTAAGCCTTTGTATAGGAATTTCCCGGTATCCCGAGGATGCACCGGACACCGATTTACTATTTCGTTATGCTAATCTTGCGATGTATGCTTCAAAGAAACGAAACGACAAGAACTTCAGTTTCTTTGAACGCTCTATGATTGTGGAGTTAGAAAGAAATGTTAATATTGAAAATGAATTACACGGGGACTTAAAGGAAACATCGATTCACTTTGTCGTACAGCCTCAATTCAATTCTATAACTAATGCAGTAATTGGCATAGAGGTACTTACTCGTTGGATTCATCCAAAATACGGATATATAACACCTCCAGAGTTTATTGAAATTGCCGATAATAGTGGAAGAATTGAGGAACTAACTAAGTATTTAATAAGTGAGGTGTTTTCCAAAGTTGCTAGATGGATTAGGGATTATGGATTTGATAAGCCAGTAGCAATTAATATCACTCCCAAACTACTTGGAAATAGAAAGTTTTTTAATGATTTAATTCATTTTATCCAGTATTATAGGATTCCACCACAAATGATCGATATTGAAATTACGGAAAATGCAAATTTAAATACTGATCAAAGTATTTTAGATAATATTGCCTTTTGTCGAAAACATGGAATTCGTTTATCTCTAGATGATTTCGGAACAGGTTATTCAAAGTTAGCAGATCTTGTAGATTTTCAAATAGACAAATTGAAAATAGATAAGTATTTTGTGGACAAAATTGGTAAAGAAACAAATGCAGAGCTCATTCTGCATACATTTATGAACCTTGCCAAAGGATTAAAATGCGATGTTCTTGCAGAAGGTGTAGAAACAAAAGAGCAGGTCGATTATTTGAATAGCCTTGGTCTTACGTACTTCCAGGGTTATTACTTTTCAAAGCCTATTTCTCTCGATGAATTTGAACAGAGCTACTTACAAAGCAACTAACAAAACAGGTGGAGAAAAAATAAAACATTTTTCTTCACCTGTTTTTATTATTTTCATCCGACTGCCTATTTTATTTGAATGGAAACAGAGCCGCCTAAGTAATCAGGATATGCGATGAAATCTATCTTCACGGGATTAATAATATCTTTTGCATCTAAAGTTATTTCAGAAAATTGTTCCTCTTCGTCTCCCCTGTTACTTTGCGTTGGTATATCAACTACCTTTCCTTTTGCATTTTCTCCTTGAGAAAATAAGGAATACATGTGATTTTCTCTTATTGGATGATATTTTACTTCAATTGAATTACTACCAACGTTCAATACTTCTACTTTTCTATGGGATGGTTGTTCTAGGATTTCCTTTTTTGCAAAGTCTATCAGCAAATAGCTTTCCTCTTTAGGGAGTGCTTGCACTTTAGAGAATTTCAAATACAGCTCTTTAGGCTCTTTAAAATAGTTACTTTGTAAAAAATACGTATTTACTTTGTTTTGATTTTCACCAAAACCAGTTATTCCATTCTGAATGGAACTCCATACTTCCCCGTTTTCATCCTCTATTCGCATATCCTCGAATTGTAATATTTTCATTTCATTTTGTTCATCAA
The DNA here is from genome assembly GCF_018140925.1 of Psychrobacillus sp. INOP01. Taxonomy (NCBI): domain Bacteria; kingdom Bacillati; phylum Bacillota; class Bacilli; order Caryophanales; family Bacillaceae; genus Psychrobacillus; species Psychrobacillus sp. INOP01. The sequence goes on along the minus strand of NZ_CP073315.1, from coordinate 2,786,822 downwards.
ATTCTAAAGTTACAGCCACTCTTAGTGGATATACCTTTATTTCTTTTACTTCTATTTGTTGACCATCTATCTCGACGGTTTCATTTAACGTATATATTTTACCTGACTTCATTTCATTTTTGATTGTAAATGGCACATGAAATGACGTTGTTTTATTTGCTTGCTCCACCTCAAATTGAACTTCAAAATTATTACTTGTAAATTGTTCCGTATCTACAAAAACAAAACTAAATTTATCTACCTTTCTATTTGCTGTTTCTTGGTCTGGTAGATCATAACCAATCGAGGCTATTAGCTCCTGTCCATCATTTAATAACTTTACCTCTTGATAATCAATATTTTCAAGTGAATAAGGAGCCTCTAATGTGTAAAATATTTCAGCACCTGTTTCATCTATAATAATTCCATCAACCGTAAAAGTTATATTATTATTGACTTGGCTTTTACCAATAGGCTCATAATAATCATTTTCGACGATTGCTTTGATTCCTTTATCGAACTGAATGAGATGCACAAACCGCTCCATCCCTGGAATAGTAGAAATAGCACTCGCGAATGTCGGTGAAACACGAATAGATGTTATAAAGGTTAGTATCAGAATTGCGGCAACTGAGAAAGCCCATAGCGTTTTTTTACGGTTTCTCTTTTTGGCCTTCGCTTGTAGTACCCCTTGTTGAATAGCATCATTTACGAGTTGTTCAGGTACAACCACTTGTTCTAGTCTTTTCTTAGTTTTATCAAGCATTTCTTCTTCTTTTTCATACATGGTCTGCATCTCCCTTCTCCGATAGAAAACCTCTAAGTGACTTTAGTGCTTTGTGAAGCCTTGACTTAACAGTGCCTTCTGGAATTTTTTCTAGTTCTGCGATTTCTTTGATTTTTGTATTTTGAAAGTACTTTAGAAATATTAGCTGCTGTTCACCGCTCGACAAGGATGCTATTGCCTCGTTGATCTCTAGGTGAGTAGTGTCTTCGCTATGGCCTATTTCCTGTAGCACCCCGCTTGAGCTATATCTTTTACCCTTTTTCAACTGATCCTGACAATAATTCATCATAATCCGAACTAGCCATGTTTTCATGTAGCTCGGTTCTTTTACTGTATATATTTTTTGATATGCTCGAAAAGTTACTTCTTGCATCGCTTCAAGTGCATCATGTTCATTTTTTAAAAATGCAAAGGCCGTTCGATATAATGTATCTTTATATAATTGCATTAACAGTAAGAAAGCTTGGTCATCCCCTTTAATTGCTTTCTTAGCTATCTCTACTTCTTCCACTCGGTCACCCCCTTGTTCTGTTATACATTCATTAGACATCGCAAAGTTGAAAAAGTTCATTTAAATATAAATTTTTATTGAAAGACACTGGAATTGAGAAATGGGAGTTCCCACAAAAGAAACTACACGTTAGTATTTGTGCGGAAAGTAACGTAAATTCTATTCATTTAAAAATTGTCGTCACTTGTGCTCACTAGCTTTTTACTTACTTTTATCTTACTTTACTAATTTTATACTTTTAGTGATAGGGTTTGCTTCCTCTTATCCTCTAGGATTACTCACTTATTGATTGTAGTAGAAGGCGGCGACTCCTGCGGGATTAGGGAGACAGATGAACCATCACAACGGACGCGGAGCGGCGGTGATGGTTTATCGCTCCCCCCGCGGAACGCGTCCGCCTGAAACGGAAATCAGCAGTATCATTTATTTCTCTAAAGTACTATGAACACGAGGTTTATAGCATAATATTTTTTTACTTTCTTTCATATAAAAAAAAGATGTCTCTATTTACAGAGACATCTTCTTAGTTTAATGTGCATCAATTGGTTCCTTGCAGAGGTTTTTGCTCATTTCAGCATATTGGACAAACACACGAGCAAGCTCTCTCAAACGATCATGTACATCGCTGTCGATAATTACATTATTTTCATCGAAGTGGCTTTTATGCGTGTATACATAGTTGGGAGTAACAAGGCATCTAAAATAGTCTAAAATCGGTTTAAGCTGATTTTCGATTACAAGGTGATGCTGATATGTTCCACCATTTGCGACGATTGACACTGGTTTGTAGCGCATTGACTTTGGATGTAGGAAATCGAATGTATTTTTTAGTACACCTGGTATTGAACCCTGGAAAATAGGTGATGCAATAACAAAACCATCCGCTTGCTCGAATTTACTTACAAGTAGCTTCATATCATCATTGTAGTTCTCAAATGGACGTCCATCTACAAACTGATGCTCGTAATTAGAAAGTCGAATAATTTCTAATGTGTATTCTTTATTAATTTCTTCTATATAGTCTTTCACTTGATCTAAGATGGCACCTGTTTTCGTGCCGATTATCGTTCCGTCTACGAGTAAAATTTTCACCTTACAGAACCTCCTTATTCGTCCTTTATTGTATCAAAAAAAGACGCTAATATTGCAAAAAGAGATCCCATTTTTCAAAGTTCATCCTTTTGACGGAGAGGTTTTGTCGTTATTTGGCTCTTATATATTTGTCAGAGGCGTCAATCTTTCTTAGTATCCTGGTCAACAAAGATATCCTTTCGGTCATCCCAATTGAATAATTCTTCTCGCGAAATCGGCTTTTCTTCTATATCATCAATAGGTTTTGCGTTTAAGATATCTAATGGTTTATAAATTGTTACATCATTTTTTGTATTATGTATTGCGTAATAGTACATTGCAAAAGCCAACTGTTTCCCTTCAATGGAGCGCATTCTTTTTAAAGGCCCTATTAATATAGGATTTAATAGTTGAAAAATACCTTCAGATAGGCGCTCTCCTAAGCGAAACTCGCCTCGACCTCCCGTCAACAAGGACGGTTTATAGATGAAAAGATGCGGTAGTTCCATTTCTATTAATCCCTCCTCCATCCTGCCCTTCACCTGGCTATAGAAAAAAAGAGATTTTTTATTGGAGCCAATCGCGGAGATCACATGAAAATTTGGAATCCCACGTTTTTTTGCTAAAGAAGCAATTCGTAATGGATATTCTAAATCTACTTGCTCAAAGTTCTCTTTTGATTTAGCCTTTTTCATCGTAGTGCCCAAACAACAAAATAGATCATCTGCAATATCTAAATCATTTTCCTCTAATCTATCAAAGTCTTTTATCTGAACGTCTAGTTTGGCATGCCTATAGGGAAAATCTCTTCTGACTATCACTGAAACGGCAGCATATTCCTCGCTCTCACATAATTGTTTTACTAAAAACTGTCCAGTAAAACCGGTTGCACCTACTACTATTGCTACTCTTCTAGCCATTTTACTTACCCCCTTGTCATAAGCACCTGTCCATTTCCATACACTAAAGAGATAACTTTTAGAAAGGAAGATACAATTTGAAACTAGCTTATTTATTGGATACATTACCACACCGTGGACTTTACCCTGCGGATCGTGCAGTAGCATTGCTTTCTTCGTTAAAACCAACTAACTTTGAAATTTTTGTGCATAGTTCTAATACAAGCCTAATTCAATATTTAAAAAAACAGAAGATACAACCTCTTTTGTATAGAAATAATGCTCACCTTATCGAGGAAATGAAAGCTTTTAACCCAACTTGCATCATGCATGATGGTGGAAATTCGGAAAAAGATCTTATCCGTCGTTTAAAAGTTTTCAATAGTACGCTTATTCATTTGGACGACCATGGAGATGGTGGGGCTCTAGCTGATCTTGTTATTCAATCGCTGTATGAAAATCCAAAGGACGTTACGAAAGAGCACTACGTATTTGGTCCGCTTGGATATATTCCAGCCAAAAAAACTGTTTATAAAAATAATAACACGATACAGGATCCCCCGCATATAATCGTATCTTTCCCCCATGAAGATCCCGAAAATTTAACTTACCGAACTTTAAGGCATCTTGTACAGCTTCATATTCCACTTCAGATTAGTGTGTTAGTGGATGAACATTATAAGCATGACATACTTGAACTAAAACGATTTGCACTTACACGTAAATCTATACAAATTATCTCTACCTCTGCGCCTGATATGTTCCTTACTAATAGTGATATTGTCATAACTTCTGGATCATATATGCCATTCTTAGTTGCGCAATTTCAAATACCTTGTATCGTTCTTTGTGCACACGAGGAAGAAGTTAATTACGCATTCCCACAAGAAGGACATGGCTTCGCAAACCTAGGACTTGGGAGAAAGATAAAACAATCTTATCTACAAAATGCGGTGATGGAAATTATCCTCCATGATAATAGAAGAAACGCCTATATACAAAAACAGAACCGCTTTGATTTTAGTAATAACTTAGTAGATTTGGTAAAACTCATTGAACAAACGATCGCAAGTTCGAAAGAGGAACAAGAAATCGTACGCTAAGTCCTTTTTTATGCTACAATAAATGCAAAATACTGAAGGTGATCGATTATGACAAAATCACAGTTACAATCAGAAATTGCAGAGCTAAAATTGGACTATATTAACTTGCAAGGTGATATGGAAAAATTAGAATCAAATGGCCATCCTACTCAAGTTGAAAATGCTGAACGTAGACTAGCGAAAATGGAAGAAAAACTTGCAGAACTAAACAAACAGCTCGCGGAATTATCATAATCCGCAGAGCTTTCTTTTTGGAGGAAATTGATATATGAGCTTATTAGTGGAAAATTTAGGACATACATTCGGAGATCGTACCCTTTTCAAGGAAGTTTCATTTCGCTTAGTCGAAGGTGAGCATGTTGGACTTGTAGGTGCAAACGGTGTTGGTAAATCAACATTGATGAATATATTAACAGGAGAAATCATTCATGACGAAGGTCGAGTGGAATGGCTACCAGGTACCCATTACGGATACTTAGATCAGCACACTCGTTTAGAAACGGGTCGTACGATGTTTGATACACTACGTGATGCTTTTTTACCGCTTTATAAAAAAGAAGCAGAGTTAAACGAAATTATCGGGAAAATGGCAGATGCTACTCCCGAAGAGCTTGAAGTGTTATTAGAACAAATGGCAGAAATTCAAGATGCATTAGATGCTGGTGACTTTTATTCATTAGATATGAAGATAGAAGAAGTTGCCCGAGGTCTTGGGTTGGATGCTGTAGGTTTAGATCGCCCAGTCGAGGCACTTTCAGGTGGTCAGCGTACAAAGGTATTACTTGCAAAGCTATTATTGGAAAAGCCTAAAGTATTGCTGTTAGATGAACCTACCAACTATTTAGATGAAGAGCATGTAAACTGGCTTTCCAACTATTTGAAAAACTATCCACATGCATTTTTATTGATTTCCCATGACACAGAATTTATGAATGGTATTGTAGGAGTCATCTTCCAGCTAGAATTTTCAAAGCTGACAAGATATACAGCATCCTATGAGAAATTCTTAGAGCTTGCTGAGTTGAACAAAAGACAGCATATTGATGCTTATGAAAAGCAACAGGATTTCATTAAGAAACAAGAAGATTTTATCGCCAAAAATAAAGCACGATACTCAACGACGGGACGAGCAAAATCACGTCAGAAACAGCTGGACCGAATCGAACGAATTGACCGTCCTGAAACGGCAGCTAAACCAGAATTTAGCTTCAAAGAATCCCGTAGCCCAAGTCGCTATGTTGTAGAAGCAGAGCATTTGGAAATCGGTTACGATAAGGCTTTACTACCTCCATTAACATTTACAATTGAGCGTGGTGAAAAAATAGCCCTAGTTGGTATGAACGGGGTCGGTAAATCGACTTTACTAAAAACAATTCTTGGCAAGATACCTCCTATAAATGGAACAGTAACACGTGGTGATTTCTTAACTCCTTGTTATTTCGAACAGGAAGTAAAAGCCGGAAATATTACACCGATCGAAGCTATCTGGGAAACGTATCCAAGCATGGGACAAGCCCAAGTTCGTGGCGCATTAGCTCGTACTGGTTTAAAGAGCGAGCATATCTCCCGTCCACTATCTAGTTTAAGTGGTGGCGAGCAAGCAAAAGTACGTCTATGTCAATTAATGATGGAAGAAACTAACTGGTTAATCTTCGATGAGCCGACTAACCATCTGGATATACATGCAAAAGAAGAGTTAAAACGAGCAATGAAAGAGTTTAAAGGTACAATTGTGTTAGTAAGCCATGAACCTGAGTTTTATGAAGGTCTTGTAACAAAAGTATGGAACGTGGAAGAATGGTTCTCTACTGGTAAAGAAGTCATTAAAGAATAGTAATTAAGAAATGCGCAAGTGCCCTTTAAAACTTAATGGATTGCAGTGAAAAGCGGCGACTCCAGCGGGATGAGTGAGACAGAGGAGACATCACAACGAACGCGTGAGCGGCGGTGATGGCTCATCGTTCACTCCGCTGAAAGCGTCCGCCTGTAACGGAAATCCTGCAGTATCATTTAATAGAACTTACACTTTAAAAGACCAGGAACACTGGATTCATAAGACGACAAAATTTTATACTTTTTATTAAAAAGAGCCTCCCATACAAAGGGAGGCTCTTACTATTAGGCTAGCACTAATGATTCTTTTGCAATTTCGTCATTCATTATTAATTCTTTCAAACGTTGTTTTGCACGGAACAGTCTAGATTTTACTGTACCTATTGATACTTTCATTACTTCGGCGATTTCGATTAGTGAAAATTGATGTACATAGAAATACATAACTGTTTTCTGATATATACCATCTAATTCACTAACTTTGGATCGAATCATTTCGCCAACGTCTTCCTTCTCTAATTGCTCTTCAACCGTTAAAACGTCTGCAGCGATTAAGTCCAGCAATGAAATATCTAATTGCTCTGGCTGATTTGCTACGTACTTGCTGCGTCTCACCTGTTTGCGGTAGCGATCACGAAATGTATTCATACAAATGGTCGTTAACCATGCTTTTACATGATCCACTTGTTTCATATAGGATTCGTATCGTACGACTTTCACCCAAACTTCTTGCATTAAGTCTTCAGCTTCTATTTGATTTTTAGTTAATTTCAAAGATAAATAATATATGTAACGGTTATATTCCTCGTAAATTTCTTCTAATTGAACCTGCATGTTATTTTTCCTCCGCTCGGCTTTTCTTGTTAACTCTATAATGCCAAACTTTAACCTTACCCTCCATCGTATTCTCTTTCAGAAAAATTACAAAGGTGTAAGCCAAAATTTAGGAGGATAACAGATTGACCATGCGACTACGCCTTGTTTTACCAGTGTTTTCTTGTTCCTTTCGTATCAAATATACTTACATACACACCTGAAACCTACAATTTAAAAGTTAGCATAAAGAAAAAGACTGTAGAAAAACTAGAATTTCTCAAGTTCGTCTACAGTCAATAGAGCTGTAAGATAGCCTTAACTTATAAAAGTTCCCCTTCTCCACCCTCACGAAATGAAAATCAGTACGCGGTAGTTAATTGTTTGATATAACTTGTACTCATGTGACAGTACTGGGTGTAACTTGTATTAAGAGGAATCGAACCTCGAGGTTACCCCGAAACCTCTGCCCTTAAGTCCAACTTGACCAGTTGGAGGTTTTGTACTCGCCTTTACATTTCGCTACCAACTTCCGACTATTCTATTACATTAGTAAGCCAATTAATTTCTTGAATTTTAGTATCCAACATGCGATGTTTTTGGGATAGTTCATCTACATATTTCTGAGTTTCTTTTACATTGATTGTCGTGACAAATTTAATCTCTGTTCTGGAGTATCTATCATGTTGCATCGCAGCTGCCTCCAATAGGGCACTATATATTTTTCTTTCTTGACCAAGAAGATCACGTTCCGTTAAGGCATCGGCAAGAGATTGCTGATCATCAAAAGCAGTCTGCAAATTTGTACGATTAATATTTTTTATAAGTTGTTTTAAATCACTAAATATTTGATTCAGTTCTTTTTTCAATTCATAAGGATCCTCGTTCGGAGATTCTCCTTCTTGTATTTTAGCATTTTGAAGTAGACGATTTCTCATCTGTTCAATTCGCTTTTGATAATCGGATCTTACTATTAAAGCTTCTCCTAATTTCATGCTTATCCCCCCCTGCATCAAACTATTCGCTTTATGTCGGTGTAAGTCCTCTTTTATAGAAAAAAAATATATCATTACTATAAAAACTTAACAAAAAAACAAGAGGAGTATTAATCCTCTTGTTTTTCGTTCTCTAGTTCAGTTACTTCTTCTCTTTTCGTGATAGTCAATTTAACTATACGACTGCGATCCATTTCATTGATTTCGACCATTAGATCACCGTAAGCGAATTGCTCATTCTCTTCCGGCACATGCCCTAATTGTTCTAAGACAAAGCCTCCTATTGTTTCATTTTCGTTAACAATAGAAATGTTGAAAAGCGAATTGACTTCTTCAATTTCCATTCTTCCTGCGCAGATTAAACGGTTTTCCGTCATTTCATGCACAAGAATTTCTTCGTCATTATCTGTTTCGTCTTCTATTTCCTGTCCTATCATTTCTTCTATTAAATCTTCATGGGTGACGATTCCAAGTGTTCCACCATATTCATCTAATACAATAGCCATATGTTTTTTGTGGGTCAGCATTAGTTTAAATACTTTTTCTACACTCAAGGTTTGTACGACAAACAATGGATCTTTATCGATATACGTATCGATCCCTACAGATGTATCCATTGACCATTCGATAAACTTTTTCGAATAAAACATACCAACAATGGTATCTAAGCTATCGTCATAAACCGGATATCTTGTATAATGATGCTCTAGGATGGTATCTCGAACTTCTTCATATGTAGCTTCAATAGGAATACCTACTACTTCTGTTCTATGTGTAGACAAAACATCGGAGACATCCTTATTTGGAAAATCGAGCATTCCTTTTATACGTTCTGATTCTTCATCTTCAAAGGTTCCATCCGTTGAAGCAAGATCAACCATGGATAGTAGCTCTTCTTTAGTAATTGTCGTTTCTGTTATAGCACCTTTTGAACCAATACGAATAAATAAATTCGTGATTTCAGATATAAACGCTGTAATTGGACGCAAAATGATGACAAGCAAGCGTATGAGTGGCGAAACTGCATACACAACCCGATCCGAAAACGTTGCGGCAATCGTTTTGGGAAGTACTTCACAAAACAATATAATAAACACTGTTAAAATGGCAATAGACCAACCAATATGCCATTCAAACTGTTCTGCGATCAATATTAAAATTACTGCCATACTTATATTAGCTACTGTATTTCCTACTAAGATGGTGATAATCATTCGGTCCGGCTTTGATAGCAGGGCAAGTAGTTTCTCCGATTTTGTGTCTCCCTGTTCCGCTCTTAGCTGGACCTTCATCCTATTAACTGTCATTAACGCTGTTTCACTACCTGATAGAAAAAGGGATACAAGTATTGAAAGAGCAAAAAGTACAAATTCTATGTACAAAATTGTTGCCTCCTGTGAGTATAAATACGTTCATATGTTTTCTTACTACTATATCATACTGTGATTTTAGTTGTCACAAAACTAATACCAACTACGACTAAATACACCTAGTACACACGAAACTTATGCTATAATATTTCTATTCACGAAATTTTTTGAAAAGAGGGATTGTAATGAGTCAATTAACTACATTAGACCATTATTTTACAGAAAAAAGAGAAGAACACTTAGAAGAATTAAAACAGTTTTTACGCATCCCAAGTATTTCTTCTTTATCTGAACATAAAGAGGATATGCAAAAGGGTGCCCAGTGGCTTGCTGATTCCTTAACAAAAGCAGGGTTGGACAATGTCGTAGTCGATAAAACTAACGGACATCCCGTTGTTTATGCAGATTGGTTACATGCAGAAGGTAAACCTACAATGCTTATATACGGACATTACGATGTTCAACCAGTAGATCCACTTAATCTATGGGATAGCGAACCATTTGAACCTCAAGTGAGAGACAATAAATTATACGCTCGTGGTTCAAGTGACGATAAAGGGCAAGTATTTATGCATGTAAAAGCTATTGAAGCACTTCTTCAAACAAATAAAACCTTACCGGTAAATGTGAAGTTTTTAATTGAGGGAGAAGAAGAAGTCGGTAGCCCTAACCTAGAAGTATATATTGAAAATAATAAAGCAAAACTTGCAGCAGACGTTATCGTGATTTCCGATACAGGCATGCAGGGTCCTGGACAGCCAGCGGTTTGCTATGGTTTGCGGGGACTATGCGGCGTTCAAATTGATGTAAAGGGTGCAAAAGGTGACCTTCACTCCGGTCTTTATGGTGGTGGAGTTCAAAACTCGATCCATGCATTAGTTTCCATATTAGAATCTTTCCGTGATGCAGAAGGAACAATTGAAGTAGAAGGTTTCTATGACAATGTCCGTCCTTTATCTGACGAAGAAAAAGAAGCTTATGCCTCCCTTGGCTTCGACGAAGATGAATTGAAGGCTGAAGTTGGTGTCGATGAATTATTCGGCGAAAAAGGCTACACACATTTAGAACGTGTCTGGGCACGCCCTACTTTAGAGATCAATGGCGTCTTCGGTGGTTTCTCTGGTGAAGGCATTAAAACAGTACTTCCAAGTGAAGCAGGTGCGAAAATCACTTGTCGATTAGTACCTGATCAAGATCCTGACGAAATTGTTACTAAACTAAGAGCGCATATTGAAAAACACAAGCCAGTTGGAGTTACTGTTACATTATCTGAATTCGATAAGGGTAAACCGTTCATTACTCCTTTTGACCATCCTGCTATTCAAGCAGCTGGTCGCAGTTATGAAAAAGTATATAACGTTCCTACAGCATATACTCGGGGCGGAGGTTCTATTCCAATTGTTGCTGCATTTGACGAAATTCTTGGACTTCCAGTCGTATTAATGGGCTTCGGGTTATCTACTGAGAATTTCCATGCACCAAACGAGCATTTCCATTTAGAAAACTTTGACCAAGGTCTTCGTGTAATTGGTGATTACTATTTCGAGCTTGCGGAGCTTTCAAAAGAAGACTTAAAAAAATAACTATTTGAAACACATGGGTTGTCTAATCCATGTGTTTTTTAACATAGGAGGATTGTATGGATACAACAGGAGTTAGTTTTATCTCCCGTAAGCTAATAGTGACCTTCGTTACAACAATTCTTGTCGCTATGGTTATGAGCCTTCTCAATGTTGATATGACTATTTATGGACAGGGTAATCATTTTGTAGGTTGGACTTTCTTATTCTTTCTGTACGCTGGAGCAGTAATCTTAGTATACGGAAATATTATTTCAATTGGGGTCGAATCATTACAAAGAAAATATTTTACTCGTCACAAATGGCTATATATAGTTATACTCGGTATTTTTGGAGCATTGTTCGGAATTTTTTTCGATGAACTGTCCTTATCTATTTTTAGTTTTTTTACAGCTATCTTCTTTGCTTCCTTAGATTTATGGTTAATGAAAAATAGTTATAAAACAAAGCAATTATTCTTCCTAATTCTCTCTCCCTTCCTAATTTTGTTTTGTCTTTGGTTGTTTTTGCAAATCGCATCACCTCCCGTCCCTCCCTTTACACAGGAGGACGCAGTTTCGTTTGCAACTTCAGGTGAAGGAACAATGATTAGCGAGTTTCCAAAGGAAATAGGAACATGGACCGGAACAATTGGGGACTATGAAGTGAAGAGGGAAACGAGCGTAATTTCCATTGATGACGAAGAATATGTAGTAACCTTTACAGAAGAATGGAGAAAAGGATACATTTCGGGTAGCTCCCTAACTTCTTACATCGTAGATCGAAATTCTATGACAATCAATGAATCAGAAGGTAATTCTCCTCCATACTATGACTCACAAAATAATTATTTAAAAAGCAGTGAGGAGAATTAGAGTTGGTCTGGTTGGAACTCAGGATCCGTTGGGAAACTCGTTGATCCTTGAGTGATTTTAAAAGCTCAAAAACTGGGTGAGAGACTAATGCCTCTCACCCAGTTTGCTTTTAGTTATTCATTTTTCTCAAATATAGTTACTAAGTCTTCTACACCTTTGCGATCTCTTGGTTTCGGCATTTCATCGAAGTATCCGACTTGGAGCATGCTTATAATACGTTCTCCAGGTTGAATTCCAAGCTCTTTGCGGAACAATGGGTTGTCTAAGTATCCTGGCGTTTTCCAGCAAGATCCAATACCACGATCCCATGCTAATAGTTGTATATTTTGTACAAGCATGCTTGCTGCAGCATAATCTTCTAAACGTTCCTTTTGACGAGTATCCTCAGGGACAACAACAAATACATATCCTCCAGGAGTCGTAAATTTCTTCATTTGTTTTTCTAAATCTTCTTCCGAAAGCTCTTTCCATTTTGGTAGTGCAAATTCCTTTAATACACTATATAAATCTTCTAATTCTTTTCCACATGCCACGATAAACCTCCATGGCTGTCTCAATTGATGGTTGGGTGCCCATACTGCGTCATCTAAAATAGACAACAACATTTCTCTTTCTACAGGCTGTCCATTAAATAATTTAATGGATCTTCTTTGAATTATCGCATCGCGTACCGTTAGTGATTGCACCATTTATTATTTCATTCTCCCTTTTACAATTAAGTTATTTTCTCCATCATACCAATTTAATCATTTATAAGAAAGTGACTTGATTTTTTTCATTTGCCTTGGATACATTAAGAGCGTAATACGATATTTATTTCCTTGTCTCTTGGTGTAAAATAATATTTAAGGTTCAAATAGTAGTCCTTCCTTTACTTTACATACATAAATATTGAGGTGACAGTATGCTCTTCTATTGGTTGTTTAGTTATATAATCGGTAACTTTCTTTCTGCTTGGTGGATTGGTAAATGGAAAAAAATTGATTTAAGAAAAGAACGAAGTGGTAATTTAGGTGCAAGAAATGCTGGTGCAGTTCTTGGGAAATCTGCATTTCTTCTCACATTTCTGGGTGACGCCCTAAAAGGTGTCGTTGTTATTTATATCGGCTTTTATTTTGAATATTCTTTGGAAATAATTGCTACTGGAGGATTGGCGGTAATTTTGGGACATCTTTTTCCATTTTGGTTAAAGGGTAAAGGCGGTAAAGGGATTGCCACGTTCATAGGTGTATCGCTAGTTATAGAACCAGCATTGTTTGGTATGTTGGTCATTTGTTTTATCGTTTTGATGGCCTTGCTTAGAAGCGCAACACTTAGCATGACCATATCATTTAGTGCATATGCTATTTTGTCTTGGATAATACCTGCATTTGTTTCCCTGTGGCCGCTTTCTATTGCTATTCTCATCATTCTAGTTCGTCACCGATTCGATATCGCGGAATCGTGGGAAAATAGATGGTGGAAAAAGATAATTTAATGTTATTACTTTTATAATATTTATCCAAAACAATGAACATACAATTAGACTTAGTATGATATAATTACTATCATTTAAATACTAAATTAGATAGGATGTTCGAAAATGACTTTGAAAAAAATTGCGTGGTTAGTCGATAGTAGTGCGTACATGAGTAATACATTAAAAGACCACCCAGATGTATACGTTCTCCCTCTTAATATTCATTTTGGTATAGAACAATTTGTAGATGGCATTGATCTAACACCCGACCAATTATACGATCGTATTCGTAATGGAACAGAATCAGCTAAAACTTCTCAACCTTCTGCGGGTGAATTTGCAGCGGTATATGAAAAGCTGAGTAAGGAATATGATTCAATTATAGCAATTCACGTTTCTAAAATTCTTAGTGGTACCCTTTCTTCGTCTATTAGTGGAGCTCAGATTGCACAAGTCCAAGTAGAGTTTATTGACTCCCTTTCATTATCAGCAGGTATTACAGGATTAGTCGAAAAAGGATTGCAATTACAAGAAAAGGGTCAATCATACAAGGAGATTGCAGTGGAGTTAAGGGAAATGACTTCGAAGTTTCGTAACTATATTTTAATAGGTAACTTAACTCAACTGTATAAAGGTGGAAGGTTGAGCAGTGCACAATTCTATTTAGGAAGTCTCCTCAAAATAAAACCAATTATTCAAATTACCCAACAAGGGGAGCTTAAGGAATTAGATAAAGTTCGATCTCATAAAAAGGCAATCCAGTATCTTATTAATAAGGCGGTTGAATCTGCAGACAAGGAAGGTCTAAAGCATGTGTATATAATGCATGCCAACGCAGAGCAACAGGCAAATGACTTAAAAGATGCCATTTTACAGCAAGCACCAAGTTTACAGTTTACAATCGGTGAAATAAGTACTTCCCTTGCAGTACATGCCGGAGAGGATACTGTTGCCTTACTTTGGTATTTGTAAAACGTACGAAATATATAGCTAAACTTTTTCAAGGCTAGTTAATGGAATAGCAGACATAAGAAAAACCGGGCAAAAGACGCCCGGTCCTTTAAGGTCAAAACCTGTTTCTACCGTTTTCAGTAGGCTTTGAACCAAATCGTTGCAGTAATATTTCACGACACTTTTTTATGGTATGTTCATCGTATTTACAGCTTGGTTTTTAGCTACATCTAACTTCACGCGGCCGTCGTTTTGATTAGCAGGACCTCTTTTTGTTTCAATGAAGCTTTTTCGAAAGAAATAATCATAAGCAACTCCGAATGCGATGAATAACGTTGAAATTCCTAAAAATATTAAAACGAGCAATATTCTCAACTCCTTTTAATTTATTCTTACTTTAATTGCATTTTCATTTGAGTGAATTTTCAAATAATTTTAATCATCTATCCTTTTTAAAAACTTATGTAGGACAATTGGTTCTCAACTGATAGCAACAATCTTTACGAAAATAGCTTAAGAAGACTCCCGAAGCTTTTCTTTCGAGAGTCTTTTTAAATTTTATTCTTCTCTGTGGTTGTTACCTCTGACAATTCTTATATTGAGTTAATTTGTCGTGATTAGACGTTAAAATTTATCTTTTACATGGAAAAATATATACTTCGTTCTTGGTGTATGTGCATAAGAATCTTCGTAACTCCAATAACGATTGCGGCTATTATTCGTATGTGCGTTAACATAAGGAACGCCATTCTGAACACTTGTTACAATGGTTGAGTGATCGAATCTACCATCGCCTTGAAAATCATAAAAAATAAGATCACCAGGGAATAACTGATCAGGTGAATTAACTTGTGTTGCCTGCAGACCCTTTGTCGAGCCTGCTAAGTACCAACGTAGTGAATGAGGAGTGCTCCAGCTCAAACTCCACGTTTCATTGCTCAACCACCACCCCCGTTCCCTATTTGGTTGCCCCCTCATAGGAGCACCCCCTGCAAACAAGCATTGTGAAATGTAATTTGTGCAGTCCACATCGAATATCGGAAACCTTGGGTTATAGCTATTCCACCACTTTTGCGCATAGGCTACTGCTGCTTCACGATTGTAAGTCGCCAATTTTCATCCTCCCTCTATTTTGTTTATATGATTAAACAGAAAATATATGCTAGTATGGAATTAACAAACTAGTTTATTTTTTTGACAAATTACTTTATGAAAGGAAGATGGCCAGTGAAACAGCATGCAGAAAAAGAAATTTCAGAGCCCACTTTACTTTGCGACAAAAAAGGTAATTTGAACCCAAAAGCAATTGGTTATGCAAAGAAGCCCCTGATTGAAAGCAATTTGAAAGGTCACTTTATGCGTAAAAAAAAGTGGAATTATTGGTGTGTTTTTGGGGACGATATTCTTTTTTCTGCAACGATCAGCCATCTTGATTACGCTGCGGTTTGCTTTGTCTATTTCCTTAATTATGAAACGCAACGATACGTTGAAAAGACAGTTACTATTCCCCTGGGAAATAAACTAAAAATGCCGACTAATATTTTGGAAAGTATTCAACTTCATTCCAAAGAGATGTCTATCCAATTACTTTATATACAAAACGAAACTCATATGACGGTAACAGTCCCAGACTTTGATGGTGATTTATTACATGCTGATTTACATATATCTCACCCAGTCGAGGATGAATCCTTGAATGTAGTAATTCCTTGGAATAGGACGCAATTTCAATTTACCGGGAAACACCATACATTACCAACATCTGGATTTGTGAAGATTGGTGATTCTCGCTTTAGCTTTCAGCAAGAGGACAATTTTGCAGTACTCGATTATGGTAGAGGAGTTTGGCCAAGAGAAGCTACATGGAACTGGGGATTTGCATCTCAACGAGTTGGTTTTAAAAGAATTGGATTGAATTTTGGGGGAAAATGGACAGATGGTACAGGTATGACCGAAAATGCTATTATCATTGATGGTAAAATGACCAAAATCCATGAAGACTTATTGTTTACATACGATACGAATGACTTTATGAAACCATGGAAAGTCAACACAAAGTTTTCCGATGATGTGAATATAACATTCACCCCCTTTTTCCATCGTATTGCTAAAACTGACGTGAAACTTATTTCTTCCGAGGTTCATCAGATGATGGGTTATTTTAACGGCAAAATCCAGCTAGAAAATGGACCTTCACTTGAGGTAAAACAATTACTTGGATGTATAGAAGAACACAAAGCTAGATGGTAATAACACGAATGGAGGATTGTGACTAGTGTCACGATTCTCTATTTTTTATGCACAGAGTATTTTCCATTTAATTGAAAAATAAGAGGATAGTATGAATAGTGAAATTTTTCCTGTTACATCTCTGCATTAAAAAAGTTGTCTCAAAGTACAACTTACTTAGAGACAACTTTTTATAGTGGGTGGGAAAACTTTATGCTTGCATTCTATACAAGTTGCTTTACTAAATTTTTGTTTCGTTCTTTAAATACTTCATTGTGTGAAGATACCATTGCAAATTTGTTAGCATCTGGTTGGATATATTGCTTAGCTTGATTGACCGCATTTGCAGCATCTTGAAAGGTGCCAGCTATTAAGTTTACTTTGCCTGGATATTGAATGATATCCCCTGCTGCATAAATTCCAGAAATGGATGATTCACATGAGCTAGTGCCTTTCACATAAAAATTATCTGCAATATCAATTGGCATTTCACTATTTTTTAGAAGCTCTGCATCCTGATCATAGCCATGGTTTATAATAACCTCATCGATTTCTATTTGTGTTGTCTCTCCTGTTTCATTGTCTAAGACAGCAACTCGTTCTATCATATCGTGGTCTTCATTAGCAATTAGCTTAGTAATCTTTGTATTGAAAAAGCAGGTTACGGAGCTCTCTAATAATTGAGTAACTTGTGCTTCATGACCATTTAACGAATCTTTACGATATGTTACGTACACTTTTTTGGCAATCGGCTCTAGTTCATTAGCCCAGTCAATTGCTGCATTACCTCCACCTGAGATAATGACTGTCTTACCTTTAAAGCGTTGAATTGATTTGACTGTGTAGTTTAAGTTGCTCACCTCGAATCGTTCGGCCCCTTCGATTTCTAGCTTGGTCGGCTTTAAAATCCCACTACCTACTGCAATGATAATAGTTTTCGAATAATGTTTAACGCCAGATGCAGCATGCAAAACAAAGATACCGTCTTCTCGACGAGTTATAGATTCTACTTTTTCATTCACTATAACTTCAGGGTCAAATGTAAGTCCTTGTTGAACTAATTGATCGATTAAACGCTCTCCGGAAATCGGAGTCTGACCACCTACGTCCCAAATCATTTTCTCAGGATACACATGTAGCTTTCCACCTAATTGAGGCTGAAATTCAATAATTTTCGTTTTCATTTCTCTTAAACCACTATAGAAAGCAGAATATAGACCAGCTGGACCTCCACCAATAATCGTCACATCAAATACATTATGCATTTTCAGTCTCCCACCCTAAAAAAAAATTTTGTTGACATCAGTTAAATTATTAAATATAGTTGCTAATATGATAATGATAATCGTTATCATTAAATTATGCAAGAATTAGTTTGGAGGTATTCAAATGGTTCGTTTATATACGGACGATTTATCCATTGGCTACGGTGAGCAACTCATCGTAAAGGATTTGTCAGTACAAATCCCAAATCAGAAAATCACTACAATAATAGGACCAAACGGCTGTGGGAAGTCCACTCTTCTCAAAGCGATTACACGAATCATTTCTCATCAATCTGGTGCAGTCGTATTAGATGGTAAAAACGTTGCGAAAGAAAACACTAAAATTCTCGCAAAAAAAATGGCCATTTTACCTCAAACGCCCGAGAGTGCAAGCGGTCTCACTGTAGGAGAATTGGTATCATATGGGCGCTTTCCTTACCAAACTGGTTTCGGAAGACTTTCTAAAAAGGATTACGAGGTAATAGATTGGGCACTTCAAGTTACTAACACTAGCACATTTAAGTATTTACCGGTCGATTCTCTTTCCGGTGGTCAACGTCAACGTGTATGGATAGCAATGGCCCTTGCACAAGAAACAGAGATTATATTTCTTGATGAACCTACCACTTATTTAGATATGGCACATCAATTAGAAGTTCTTGAGCTTCTGCAGCGTCTAAACCAGCAAGAGAAACGAACTATTGTAATGGTTTTACATGATTTGAACCAGGCAGCACGTTTTGCAGACTATATCGTAGCCTTAAAAGACGGGCAAATTGTGAAAGCTGGTCCTTGTGAAGAAGTAATCACGAAAGAAGTTTTACGCGGTGTATTTAATATAGATGCTGAAATTGGAATAGATCCACGAACAAGCAAACCAATGTGTATCACATACGATTTACTAAAAGGAGAATAACAGATGAAAAAGCTAATATTGTCGATTTCAATCTTATTAGTACTTATCCTAGGTGCTTGCAACAGTGAGGCTACGGATACAAAAGAAAGTGAAACGAAAGATGAACCTACTACCATTACATATCAATCCGAAGAAGGAGCAGTAGAAGTACCAGCAGATCCAAAACGAGTTGTCGTTCTTTCTACTTATGCAGGAAACGTAGCTTCACTAGACGTAAATTTAGTTGGAGTAGATTCGTGGTCAAAATCTAACCCAGGATACGATTCTTACCTAGCAGATGTGGAGGAAGTATCGGAAGAAAACTTAGAAAAAATTATTGAATTAGACCCAGACTTAATCATTGGTGCTTCTACCACTCAAAACTTGGAAAAAATAAAAGAAATAGCTCCAACTGTAACATTCACTTATGGAAAAGTAGATTATTTGACACAGCATTTAGAGATAGGAAAACTACTGAATAAAGAAAAAGAAGCGCAAGCATGGATTGATGATTTCAAAGAACGTTCATCAGTAGCTGGAGAAGAAATTAAAGCAGTAATTGGTGAGGATGCAACTGTTTCAGTTATTGAAAACTTCGACAAACAATTATATGTGTTCGGAGATAACTGGGGTCGAGGTACAGAAGTTATCTACCAAGCAATGGGGCTAAACATGCCTGAAAAAGTAAAAGAAATGGCTTTAGACGCTGGTTATTATGCTTTATCTTTAGAGGTTCTTCCTGAATATGCAGGAGACTACATGATCTTTAGTAAAGTAGCAGATCAAGATAACTCATTCCAAGAAACGGATGTATATAAAAATATCCCCGCTGTTCAAAACGGCAAACTATTTGAAGCAAATGCAGAGGAATTTTACTTTAATGATCCTATTTCGTTAGATTACCAATTGGAGTTCTTTAAAGAAAGCTTCTTAAACAGCAAGTAATAATAGTGGAGGAATTCTAACGGGATTCCTCCACTATTATTGTAGAAAGGATAAGATGATGAAAACCTCTATTCATTTTAGTTTAAAGTTTGTTATTGGGCTTATTTTGTTGGTAGCAATGTTCTCTGTTTCAATGGTTTATGGTGCTGCTTCGACATCCTTACAAGATGTATGGCAAGCATTATTTACTCATGTAAAAAGCGATTCTATCAATATTTTACGAGAGCTTCGACTTCCTAGAGAAGTCGCTGCTATATTGGTTGGTGCTGCCTTAGCTGTATCTGGTGCGATTATGCAAGGTGTAACCCGTAATCCCCTCGCCGACCCGGGATTATTAGGATTGACTTCGGGGGCAAACGCAGCCCTTGCAATCAGCCTTGCGCTAATTCCTGGTATAAATTACTTCGGTATTACAATTGCATGCTTTATCGGTGCTGCAATTGGTGCAGTAATGGTATTCGGCATTGGAGCAGTGAAAAAAGGTGGCTTTTCTCCACTACGAATAGTTCTTGCAGGTGCAGCTGTCTCCGCCTTTTTGTATGCGGTTGCCGACGGTGTTGGAATCTATTTTAAAATTTCCAAAGATGTGTCTATGTGGACAGCTGGTGGATTAATAGGAACCTCCTGGAGTCAGCTCCAGATGATTACTCCTTTTATCGCAATTGGAATCGTTGTTGCTCTTTTACTAGCTAGACAGTTAACTATTTTAAGTTTGAACGAAGAAGTAGCAGTCGGGCTTGGACAAAAAACAACCCAAACCAAAACGATTTTATTTATAGTCGTTATATTACTTGCCGGCGCCTCAGTCGCACTTGTAGGAAATATGGCATTTGTCGGTTTGATGGTCCCTCATATTGTTCGAGCAATAGTTGGAACAGATTACAGACTGATAATTCCTATGTCGGTTATAGCAGGGGCTACCCTTATGCTACTTGCTGATACAATTGGAAGAACTATTAATATTCCATATGAGACACCAGTTGCTGCAATTATAGCTATTATGGGATTACCTTTCTTTTTAGTGATCGTTCGTAAAGGAGGGCGCGTATTTCAATGATTCATCGTCAGCAAGTTAAAAAACAACATATACTTTTTATAGTTTTACTATCATTGATTATTATTACTGCTTTTATTAGTGCAGGAATTGGATATTCCACCTTATCCTTTAATCGGCTTTTACCAACTTTTTTAGGGCAAGGAACATTTAAAGAGGAATTTGTTTTGTTCTCTGTTCGTTTACCAAGAATTATCATTACTATTCTTGCTGGAATGGCACTAGCCCTTTCTGGGGCTATTTTGCAAAGTATTACACGTAATGATTTAGCAGACCCTGGTATTATTGGTATTAACTCTGGAGCTGGAGTGGCGGTTTCAATCTTCTTCTTATTTATACCGATTCAACCTGGTTCTTTTGTATACTTACTACCACTAGTGGCATTTGTTGGCGCTTTGATTACTGCATTTTTTATCTATATACTATCGTACAATCGAGGAACTGGGTTGCAGCCGGTTCGATTAATATTAGTTGGTGTTGGGTTCTCTATGGCTCTTTCAGGCTTGATGATTGTCTTTATCTCATCTGCTGATCGTCAAAAGGTAGATTTCATCGCGAATTGGATGGCGGGGAACATTTGGGGTGCGGATTGGCCTTTTATCTTGGCTCTTTTACCTTGGTTAATTGTCCTTATCCCTTTTACGTTATATAAGGCAAATAAGTTAAATCTACTCAATTTAAATGAACCCGTAGCGATTGGTGTAGGAGTTGCAATTGAGAAAGAGCGAATTATTCTTTTATTAGCCGCTGTTGCTCTTGCAGCCTCTGCGGTATCAGTGACTGGAGGAATTGCTTTTATAGGCTTGATGGCCCCTCATATCGCTAAATCATTGGTTGGACCTCGTCATCAATTATTCATACCTATTTCCATCCTAATAGGTGGTTGGCTATTACTTTTCGCCGATACAATCGGTCGAAACGTTATCGAACCAAATGGGATTCCGGCAGGAGTTGTAGTTGCTCTAATTGGTGCACCTTACTTTATGTACTTATTGATGAAGAAATAGCATATAAGAAAAACCGGGCAAAAACCGCCAGATCCTTTAAGGTCAAAACCTGTATCTATCGTTTCCGAAGTGCTTTGGACTGACTTGTTGCTATATTATTATTACCATGTGAATTTTTAGGGATGTTGGTTGAGACGGACGTCACAGCCAGCATCCCTTTCCTTCGGTAATCTTATGGCGTTTGTCTGTCCGTCGTCCTTCAAAAATTTGCGGAAACAGGTTAGCGTATTTTTGGGTAACTAGAGAAAAGATACTTTTCTATACCTAGAATAAGCGCCAGAAGATACAATTTCTGGCACTCTACCTATTCTTTATTGAGTAAACACTTACTATTTCTCGGTATTTCCACTGATAAAAGAAAATCTACGTTCTTCAGCTATCCCTGGATAATAGCATTTCTAATCCAAAGCTATTACAAATAATTTTATAACTCTCTAAAATTTGACCACTCTAGTCATCTAAGCGAAAAGCATGCTAAATCTTATAGTGGAGTACTACACACTATATTGATTGTAGTGGAAGGTGGCGACTCCGGCGGGAACAGCACGAGCTGAAAGCCCCGCAGGAACACAGTGACGTGGAGATTGAAGCCGTGCCCGCGGAACGCGTCCACCTATAACCGAAATCACAGGATTATTCACTCTTTAAAGTCTCAAAAACCCAGTGTTCACGGGACATTATTATATACTTTCTTAATCTACAAAAAAGGACTACGACTTTTTCGTAGTCCCTTGCTTATGATTGAAGGTATTTCCACATTTTCTCTGGGTAATCCGTGAAAATAGCATCTACTCCAACTTCTTTCAACAAATCTGCATACTTTTCTTCATTGACAGTAAAAACACGAACTTTTTTACCACTTGCAATCGCCTCCGCACCCATTTGCCTTAGGACTGCCGGGAAAAATGCATGCAGTGCATCTGCTCCTACTTTTTCTGCATACTTGTGCGGCTCTATCATAACTTCCATAAAGAGGACGGCCGTTTCTATATAAGGGGCCAATTGTTTAAAGTTTCTTATCATCTCATGATTAAACGAAGAGACGACAACACGTGCTTCTAATCGATAATCTTTTAACATTTGCACTACGGTCTGCTCCATACCTTCATATGGAAATATGTCGGATTTCAACTCTATATTTAGGTGGTGATCTGTATCTTTAAATACATATAGCACTTCTCTCAGAGTTGGGATTGTTTCCTGTTTGAATTTGGGAGAGAACCAAGAACCAAAGTCAAATTCCTTCAATTCAGCTAATGTCAAATCTTTAATGAAGCCTGTTCCATTAGATGTGCGATTTATCGTCTCATCATGAATAACAACCAGCTCATGATCTTTCGTCATATGAACATCAAATTCCACGCCATGAACAGGTAATTTTGCAGTTGCTCGAAAAGCTGCGATTGTATTTTCTGGATGCGTACCTGAAGAACCTCTATGGGCATAAATTTTCATAAAGCCTACCTCCTTGCACCATTATTAAATCTATTATACCTCTTTATTTCTTGCATAAGAAAGCAAAGTTTTGCAACTTTTTTAATCTTCCGCTAATATATCTAGTAAAAATTTTTCTCTATTTTGTAAAAAGTATTTCGTTATTTGATAATGGTCAGTCTCCTCATAATCTATCTCTTGAATTTCACCTTTGTCAAAACTAAGAATGGCAGCATCTGGGTAGCCTAATAGAATTGGTGAGTGCGTGGCGATTATAAATTGGCTAACATCTTCTTGTACTAAATCATGTAGAATTCTTAGAAACGCTAGCTGACGCGCTGGTGATAAAGCTGCCTCTGGTTCATCCAAT
Organism: Psychrobacillus sp. INOP01; assembly: GCF_018140925.1. Classification (NCBI taxonomy): domain Bacteria; kingdom Bacillati; phylum Bacillota; class Bacilli; order Caryophanales; family Bacillaceae; genus Psychrobacillus; species Psychrobacillus sp. INOP01. The sequence goes on along the minus strand of NZ_CP073315.1, from coordinate 2,763,418 downwards.
AAATAAATCCCTCTCCCTCTGAATCGGTTAGAAAAAAGGGAGAAAAATGCCTCTCCATGAGATTGGTGATGCAAGGACTTTCCACCATATGGACCTGTCCCTAATGTGTCAATATGAGAGGCAAAATTGTAAAAGGATTCAGCACGAAGAAAGAAACCATTTGTTATTTTGGGAAGCCATGACAGTCTAATATAATCTCCAAGTGCTGATTCCGATGCGTTTAAGTCATAATAGTTATTCTTTCCCCCTCCTGCTGTATTAAATTCACATTTATCCGCAATGGCTTCTAACAGAGTAGATTTTCCTGAACCATTTTCTCCAACGAAAAAAGTAACTTTGTTGTGTAATTCCAGTTGATGTAGGTTTGTAATAGAAGGAATGGAGAATGGATACTGATTATATGACGGAATAATATCCCGCTGAAGTTCAATTCTTTTTAAGAACATGATCTCACCTACGATTATATTTTTATTTGGACTCTATTATACGTTACTAAAAGTATTATCTAAATGCTTCGTACAGTTATAGAGAGAACAGTTCCAAATACCCTGTTTAATAGTTAGAATAGTTAACGATGTATTATCTAATTGTGTTTTTTGGAACTGCTCCGGTAGCAACCTTTGTAGAGTAAGCCCTATTAATGCCCCATGACTCACTACCAATACTCGTTTGTCACTATATGTAATAGCTAATTCTGTTAGAAATTCATACCCTCTATTAGATACATCTCCGAACTTTTCCATTCCAAGGTCTAATTTCCACCAGTTACTCCCCCACCTTTTTAACCTTTCCTCTTCCGTTGTACCTTCAATTTCTCCGCAGTTTATTTCTCGTATTCTTTTATCATATATATTGATAGGTAGGTTTAGTTTAGCGGCGATTATTTGTCCTGTTTCTTTGGCACGTGATAAGTCACTTGTCACAATAACATCCCATTCTCCTTCTAATACAAGCCTGTTTGCCAAAGCAATCGCCTGCAGTTTTCCGAGATTATTTAAAGGAATATCTGATATACCTTGTGATTTCCCAAGTTCATTCCAATCCGTAATTCCATGCCTTACAAGTCCTATAGTAGTCAAAATATTTATCCCCTCTTGTTAAATGAAATCAGTTTCCATGTAGGATTTTATCAGCCAACTTAATGTTTTCCTTTAGATAAACTGGTAGATCTGCGACATCTAATATTTCCTGTGTCGACATCCAAAAAATATCACTTACTTCATCCAGGCATTTAGCATAGGGCTCTCCAGATTGATGCTCGCAAAGAAAAACAATGTCTATTACAGTTAAACCTGTATCTGTTTCAAATAAAGAACTATTAACATACTTAAGATTTGAAACCTCTATGCCTACCTCTTCTGTAATTTCTCTTTTTAGAGTTTCTTCTAATATATTTGATGTTATCCCATCTATTTCTACCTTACCTCCAACAAGGGATAGCAATCCCGCTGCGTGATCTTCTTTTTCACTCCTTCTTACTAACAGCCATTTTTCATTTTTGTAAATTGCTCCTTCAACATTAACTATAAACATGTACTTCCCTCCTTGTTTTTATATTCTATATTGTAAAAGTCTTATCCTTTATTTGGCACTCTTATCTTGGGTGAAAGGAACCGTTCAAAAAAGATGTACAGTCCTTTAAGTTCAAAACCTGTTTCTAGCGTTTTCAGTAGGCTTTAGACTGACTTGTTGCTATATTATTACCGATTGATTTTTAGAGGGGCTGGTCGTGACATAGTCACGACCAGCCCCTCTTTTCTTAGTAATATTATGACGTTTGTCTGTCCGTCTCCCTCCTACAACTGTTGAAATTAGTACTGACACCTTCTTGTTCTTCTTTCATTAAACTGCACGAAAGTTTTTAGAAGAAAAAATGCTGTATTCCTTCTTGAAGTAAAGCACCCGTTAGTTTAAGTACATTATTTCACAAAGATTTTATTTATAATTGGAAAGGTAGTCTCCGAATCTTCCCTCCAACTATTCCAAGCACTTATTATCTTAAAAGTATGTTTTGTTTTATGTTATTAAAATTAAAATTAATAGTTTAAATTAATGAAACTTTTAGACAAAATGGAATGTATAGGAAATAGATTGAAAAGGGAGATGAAGTTTATGAATATCACAAATAAAGTTTTTATTTCATTTTGTATGCTTCTATTAATTTTTATTTTATCAGCCTGTAAGCAAACTGAACAATCTCAGGAGAATATTAATACGGAAAATGAACAAAAAAATATATCTTATTCTTTTAAAAACCCCAATACAGAGCAAGAATTTAATATAATTCATGCTTACATGCTATATGAGAACTATTTTGAAACTGTAAAGGATAATCCAGATGAATCACCCCATAAATTGTATCAACAAGAAATTATAGAACCTATATATGATGCATGTTTTAAAGATACGGAATATTTAGAAATTAATTCGTTTGAATGGACACCGGAAGAAAGTGATTATGATAGTATCAAGAATCAAGTTGAATCCATAGATAAAGATCATATAAATAAGTTATTCGAGGAATCCCTTGTTAAATCCTCCGACATACTTTCATCCGATAAAAAAACAAATGTATGTGTGTTTCCTAAAAATGAAAGATTTCCATCTGACATGTTGACAGCCGGGTCAGGGAAAATTTTAGTCTTTTTCAATGATTTCGATAACTATTATAGTTTGAGTGAGCTTGATAATAATCATAAATCAGGTATTTCTCATGAATATCATCATAGCGTTTGGATCGAAAAACATTATACAGAAGATTATTATCCAACACTATTAGATTATTTAATAATGGAGGGCCAAGCCGTGATGTTTGAAACCTCAGTGTATCCCGATTCAAATAGTACTGCTTATGTGATCGACGAAAACTTTAACAAAGAATATTGGAGCAGGATTGAACCAAATCTTGAGGGTTCTGTTACTGATCAGATTTATGAAATACTGATAGGTGGGACTAATGGTTTTCCCAATTATTATGGCTATAGTGAAGGCTACAAGATGATTAGATCTTACTTAAACTTGCATCCCGATATGACAGTAGAAGAATGGACTTCCAAAAGTCCGAAAGAAATATTTGAAGAAGGGAATTACATGGCTAACTACGAGTAGATTTCTTTATCAATGGTCTACAAAACTTTATGTGTCCTTTTCTACATGTTAGAAAAGGATTTTTTGTTTATATTCCTAATACTCTTCTTTCACTTAAACCGCTACGATAGATTAAGTGTAACATTTCACAATGGATCGCCAAAATCTGCTTGTTGTTTTGGACGTAAAAATAGATCGAAATGATGGTCATGTTTAACTAAAGAACCCGTTACATTAATAACGTTTCACTTGCTTTTTGTGAACAATCCTTCTAAGGTTCCCAAGGATGTACTAAATACTGAAACTTTTCTTCTAATACGGCAGGGCATTTTTAGCAATTTCTTCGACTTCTTGTACACTTTCAACCTCATAATTACCAAAACCCAGTATGATCCATAAACAGTCCCACAGACACCAATCTATCCTTTAAGGAACCGACTAAATAATGGCGATATGGCACTAAATTATATTCCCAATGAGGTTTTCCATTTAACCTTGCCTCTCCTCTTGAATAGATTTACATTCGTTTTTATATCTATAAAAAAGATTCCCTCCTCTTTAAATTAGAGTCGGGAATCTTTTTTAGGTTAATTACCAGCCATAGCTGCAGTTAGCGTATTGTCATAGTCCTCATCATCATAGACAATGTTATAAATTTTCCAAGTTCCGCCTTCTGTTTTCTTTAAATATGCAGTTCCTGATAAATCCAGTGTCATTTCAAACTTCATGTCCATGTCTGGTTCTTTCACGGAAACATGAACCTTTAGATTGTCTATTTTAACTTCTGCAAAATGCTTATTTAAGGAAACAATTTTGCTTGAATGCTCACCCACTTGTTCCATCGTAGTGGAACCAAATGAATATTCAGGGTCATCTAGTAGACTCTGGCTATTAAGTGAATAAGCTAGATAATAACCCATTGTTGTTTCGCGATAAAGAGCTTCCAATGCTTCAAGATTTTGTTGTTCAGAGTATAGGGACAACTCTTCTGTGACGTTACGATTTACAGTTTGAATCACTGAAAGTTCGTCTTCGGCTGTTCCAGATTCTAGATGTAATGCGCGGTCAATCATCAATACGGCATGGGAACGTTTAGCAAAATTATTCGGTTTGAAGTTGTCTCCATAACCATTTACGATTCCGACACCTGCTGTTTTCACAACGGCTTCATAAGCGTAGCTATTTTGAGTTACATCTTTGAAAGTCTTTCCTGTTGTTGAAAAATCCACCGTCTCATTAAATGCCCGATAAATCATAGCAGCCATTTGAGCACGTGAAATCTTATCATTTGGCTTAAAGGTCCCATCTTCTTTTCCAGTAATAATCCCTCTGCTACTAGCAATTTGGACATAATTATAATACCAAGCTGAAGAATTTACATCAGAGAACGTTTTTTTGATCTCGCCACTTGTTAAATTCATAGCATTAACCATAATTTTTGTGAATTGTGCACGGGTAATATTATTTTCTGGTTTTAAAAGAATGGATGTATATTCATATTCTTCTCCATCTTCTTCATAAACCTCAGTTTCTTCATATCCATCTATGATATCTGCATACAAGAAACGTTCTAATTGTTCGTATGCCCCATGCCCGTAATCTACATCATCCATGTAATATTGATCAATTGTTTTTTCTGCTGCAAAAGTAGGTGTTATAGAAAAAAGACCAAAAGTAATAAGTAAAACTAATAAAATACGAACTGTCTTCAATGGTTTGACCTCTCTCCTTATAAATATCTAATACATGAATATATTACTTAATGTAAACTTAAAAGCATATAAGAATAATATGGAAATAATAATATTAGCTAATTCCTAGTTGCAAATTGGACATATTTGTATTGTATTAGATTAGTGATTTTTCAAGCACACTTTAATACATCTACTACTCTGATTCCAGTTTGGATGCCGGATACACCCTAATAGACATAACACCCGTTTATGAAATTAGTTAACTCCATTACTCAATACGAAAAAACTGTCCTGTAAAGGCAGCCGATTGTTCAACTAAAGCACCCGTTAGTTGAATAAGGATGTTTATTCATCACTCATTTTAAAAAAACCCTCTGGATACAAATGGTCCTCTTCAACATCAACATCTGGGTACTTAGTAAAAGCTGACTCAAACTCACCGTTATAGATAAGGTAGTCAATGACTTCATAAAGTCTTTCTCTACTTACAATATCTATAAGAACCATATCGCTTGACCATAAATATGCACCGCTCATACATTCGCCTGTCTTCGCATTTTTCTCTCTCAATGTCTATATGTTTTTGTAGGTGAAAAAACTCGCAATCCATTTAGAACGGTCAGAGAAAGTTACGATGACATCAAGGTTATCATCTTCAACATTCCATTCACCTTCAGCCCATTCTTCAGCTTCAATCCATATATGTCTATTGTTTACTTTTTTCAATGGAGAACACCACCTTAAATCAGATATATTATAGCTTTTTTCTCTAGTGCTTATTGAGCTAATCTGCTGTGTTAGTTTCAGAGTAACATTTCACAATGAATCGCCGAAATCTGATGTTTTGGCCCTAAAAATAGACCATCGAAATGATAGTTATGCTTAGCTAAAGCACACCTTTAGTTCAAGATGGCCTAATGGAACTTTTATTTATTCATCTTCTCCAACATTTATTTTCCAGCTATTTTGCAACTTTCGGATATAAATGATCTGACCAATGTGATATGCGTTATGAGTTGACACATTTCCGAGAACTTCCCACCATTTCACATGTCCAGAAAAACCATTAACTTCACTCTCAACTTTTTCTTCAGATAATAACTCTTGCCAAAGTAAAAGCACCTCTAATAGTTGTTTTTTTAAGTCAGCAAATGAATGATTTTCAGGAATAATAAAGCTGTTATTATTATTTCCTATGGAAGGCACAGCATCAACGTGAGATTTTTGGTACCTTGTTTGCCATGTTTGATTCCAATATAGTAGATGCTGCACAATTTCAGCAATGCTATTACTTTCCTCGTTTGGCTTCCAAAATGCTTGCTCCTCAGACAATCTTTTTATTGAATCTGAAAATGGTAGGTACCAACTAGGGTCATTCGCATTTGCCAACAACTGATCAGATAAAATATCTTTTGCATGAACCATGACCAACACTCCTCATAAAAATATACTTTTTCTCTAAACAATGTCATCTTATTTATATTCTACCTAGTATATTGATTCTCCTGTTCTTATTGAAATAATCTGCTGCGTTAATTTAAGTAAAATAAAATTTTTGAAATTTTCTTTTATTTCACGTAAATATCCAGCGATAATATTATTTAGGGAATTCCATATTCGTTAAGCATTAATCAACCTTTTCCATTAACAGAGACAAAAAAACAGCGAACAAATCAACACATAATTTGTTCGCTGCTATCATTAAATTTCCAGGTTAAGCTTTTTTATAAAAATGGGTGTTACTCACTGTAGTAAATCCTGCTTTCTCATAAATGGAAAGCGCCTGATCATTGTCTGTTTCTACATCCAAATAAACGGATGCTTTCCCCATTCGATTCGCTTCGTTTTTACTCCAGTTCAATAAGTATGTTGCCACACCTCTACCACGTGCATTTTCATGAACAGCAAGCCCTGTCACCCATAGCTTTTCGCCGTCATCAACTAATGTAACCGTTCCTACTAATTCATCTCGTAGTTTGGCAATCATCATTAGGCGACCTGGCGTTTGTGTATTAAACGCGATTAACTCTTTAGCTTCTTCTTCCGTGTCACCAAATGCGCTTACTAATACTTCGATGATTTCTGACTCTTCGTCGGTATACCGATAAACTTCCACTTCACTATCTAATTCCACTTTTTCCGCATCAGCTAACATCGTTCTCTCCGAAAAATCTAAAGCATAACCAAATTTGTGAAGAAACTGCTGACCTGCTTCAGAGCCTTCTGGCATTAAGGCGATATCCGCAGCCGCCCCTCTTACTTCTAAATTTCTACCTAATTCTATTACTAGTCGTTCACCTATCCCTAATCTTCGAACACTAGGTAGCACAACACTACTCCACTCAAAATCCAGTGTCGCAATTCGATCAATGGAGGTTAACACGCCGACTAAGCGGTCGCTATCGTCATCATAGGCTATTACGCAAAAACCTTTTGTATAAAAATCGGATAGCTCTTCTACGCTAAGTAGTGAAGTATAATCCACTTTATCAACTGTTCTTGCTTCAGCTATCAATTGATTTACTTCCTCTATCGTCTCCTGGTCTAACGGAAGGGACACTGTCATTACTGATATATTCATCTGTTTCTCCTTAAATCTTTGAATTCGTTAACATACTATAATATCTACCTTTTTTTTGCAACAGCACGTCCTGTGGACCTGACTCTATTAGTCTTCCATCTTCCATCACAAATATTATATCTGCCTGGCGAATTGTATTTAATCGATGGGCTATTACGAAGCTGGTTCTTCCTTCCATCAATCGTTCAAGGGCCTCTTGAATTTTCATTTCTGTAACTGTATCTATGCTAGACGTTGCTTCATCTAACAACAGAATTGCTGGATCTGCAACGAGTGCTCGAGCAATGGATAATAATTGTTTTTGACCCTGACTAATTTCCCCACCATCAGCCGATAAAATAGTATCGTACCCATTTGATAATTTCATGATGAAATCATGTGCATTAGCTTCTTTTGCAGCGTGGAGCACCTCTTCATCTGTGGCATTCAATTTGCCATATCGAATATTTTCTCTTACTGTCATTTCGAACAAAAATGGATCCTGTAAAACAAATGCCGTTTGGCTTCGTAGCGTATGTCTAGGCAACTCATCAATAGAAATACCATCTACTAATATACGTCCTCCATTTACTTCATAAAAACGTGCAAGTAGTTGCATAATCGTCGTTTTTCCAGCTCCAGTTGCACCAACTAATGCAGCAGTTTTCCCTGACTCTACATGAAAAGAGACGTCGGAAATCGTCGGAGACTCATCTTCTTTATTGTAATAAAATGTTACATCTTCAAATGTCACATTACCCTTTAGTTTATAATCTGTATTTTCAACCGCAGCATCTTCTTCAACGGGCTCATCCATAATAGCAAAAACGCGTTCTGCCCCTGCAATTGCAGACAGCACTGTATTGAATTGGTTCGCTAGATCATTTAATGGACGAGTAAATTGCCTTGAATACTCCGTGAAAATAACAATTTCTCCTATTGTCACATGTCCATAATATGCTAATAATCCACCTACTGCAGCAACAAGCGTAAAGCTTGTATTATTCAAAAAGTTCATCACTTTTGGAATAAAACCAGAGTAAGTTAACGCCCAGAATCCAGTTAGTTTTAAACGCTCACTCTTAACGGCAAACTCTTCTTGCATCCGCCCTTCCTGTGAGAAGGCTTTTACAATTCGTTGCCCAGAAATCGTTTCTTCAATCATTCCATTCAATTCACCAACTGCTTTTTGCTGTTCCTTAAACAATTTAGATGTACGCTTCGTAATCCACCTCATCGCAAAATACATAAAAGGTACAATAATAAGCGTGACTAATGTCATCAGCGGACTCAGTAATAGCATGACGACTGTTGTCCCAACCAAAGTTAGGATACTTGAAAACACTTGGATAAGAGATGAGTTTAAAGTTTGACTAACGTTTTCAATATCATTTGTCATACGACTCATTAACTCTCCGTGCTGGCGTTTATCAAAAAAGGATACAGGGAGCTTCTGTAAATGCTCAAATAATCCTGTACGAAGTCTATAAATTGTTTGCTGTGAAATACCAATCATCCAATAGCTTTGCAAATAAGTAGCAAGAGAGAAAAACAAGTAAACGATGAGTAATACACCAATTATTTTGGAAAGACCAACAAAAATATTTTGAGAAATATGTTCATCCACAATTACTCCGATTAAATATGGACCAACTAATGCTAAAGCGGAGCTAGCTACTACCATCAAAAGGACGACAATTAATAGAAATCGCTGTTCATCGACCAACTTCCATATTCTTGTTAAGACACCCTTCCAATCGGAAGCTTTATCGATTTTCTTTTTGTGATTTTTCTTTAAATCTTCTTTAGTAATAATAGGCTCATAACCAAAAGGTTTACGAATGAAGTTCATCATGCTCGCCCCCCTCTGCCTGCGATTCAGCAATAGCTTTATAGAGAGAAGAGTCCTTCATGAGCTCATCATGCGTGCCATGTGCAGAAACTTGACCCTCTTCTAATAATAAGATGTGATCCGCACCCTTTGCAGTTCGGATTTTCTGTGTAATAACAAGCATCGTTGCATTTTCTTCCTCTAAAGCTTCCCATAATGCATTTTCAGTCGAGACATCTAATGCGCTTGTACTATCATCTAATAATAATATTTCTGGTTTTCTAACGAGTGCACGTGCAATGGAAAGTCTCTGTTTTTGACCACCAGATAGATTCACTCCTTTTTGCCCAACTCTCGTATTGTATTGGTCTGGGAATTGTTCAATAGAGTCATGGATTTGCGCTTGTTTTGCGGCTTCTCTTAATAACTCTTCCGTGGCAGTGGAATCTCCCCATCCTAGGTTCTCCTCTATACTTCCAGTAAAAAGAATAGATTGCTGAGGAACAAGCCCAATTATCTTTCTTAACTCTTCCAGTGGCCATTCTTTTACATCGATTCCATCTATTAATATTGCTCCTTCTGTCGTGTCAAAAAACCTTGGTATTAAATTGAGTAAAGTCGATTTACCAGAGCCAGTTGCTCCCATAATCGCCAGTTTCGATCCCGGTTTTAACTTAAAGGAAACATCTCTTAATACAGGCATTTCTGTAGTAGGATAATGAAATGACACATGCTGAAACTCAATTTCCCCTATTCTTGGAGTTGTTCCTTCTGAGTCTGCATTAATAATTTCAATCCCTTCCTCAACCAGGAGCACTTCCTCCATACGTTCTGAAGATGCTTTTGCTCTAGAAAAGAAAATAATAATGAAAGCAAACATAGAAAAGGCACCTGTCATACGCATCGCATAGTTAATGATAGCTACTAGTTCTCCTAGTTCCACATTTCCTGTTTGGATTTCTTTTGCACCAAACCACAGAACTGCCAACAAGCTAACATTCATGACAAAGAGTAAAACAGGCAATATTAACTCCATGATTCGGAATGCCTTTACATTATCTATTTTCAAATCAGCAGCAACTGTTGCAAAGCGGCTCGATTCAAAATTTCCACGCAAATAGGCTTTTATTAAACGTACTGCCTGTAAATTTTCTTGTATCTTTCTCGTGACCTGGTCCACCCTTTTTTGAACTTTCCCAAATAGCTTTAAACCATTCCGACTCATAATATAAAGGAATACTACTAAAAAAGGAGCACCGATTACTAGAAACATAGCCAAATATGGGTTCACTATAAAGGACATAATAATACTACCAACAACTAGTAAAGGAGCACGGAGCATAATACGTAATCCCATAAAAATTAGATTTTGTGTAATCGTCACATCAGTAGTTAAACGTGTGATTAAACTGGCTGTTGGAAACTTTAAAAAAGTAGCCATTGTAAAAGCCTGTACCTTTTTAAATAATGCCTGACGTATATCGAACCCATAGCTTTGTACAACATGAGAGGCGATAAATGTATTAATAATTCCTGCTAAGAATGCCAAAAAGGAAATTCCAAGCATAATACTTCCCCAAAGAACAATAGCTTGCTGATCCCCTGCTAGAATCCCATCATCAATAATGACTGCGATTAACAATGGTTGAACGAGCTCTACGGAAAGCTCTACTAACATAAACAATAAAGCGACGATAACCAACATTTTATATGGAGATAAATAAGAAAAAATTGTCTTCAAAATGGAAACACCCCTAGATTCTTCGACACTCGAATTAATTCTTGTAAAATCTATTATGCCATAAACTCTTCTGAAGACATAGAAAAAGATGACTTAATATTTCGAAAGTCATCCTTTTCTTTTACTTATTAATTTAATTTCCCCTGCAACAGAGAGCCATGTGACAAATAGAAGCATAATAATAACACCAATATATTGCCATACTCCAAGTATTTGACTAAACCAAAATACTGAAATAATCATCGCCGTTAATGGTTCAATACTGGACAGTATACTTGTTTCCACTGCCGTTATGTATTTCATACTCGACAAAAACAATATAAATGCAATGGTTCCTATTAATATAATAATTATTACGATAAAGTTTATAGGATATGCTGCAAGATGAATCCATTCATCCGTTTTCCATATTTGGGTAACCGTTGCTAGGACCACCCCACCTATTAGCATTCCCCAACCGACAATAACAAGAACACCCCACTCTTTCATCAGCCGAGCTGGATACACCGTATAAATAGAAAATGCTATTCCTACAGCCAAGCCCCAAAGTAACGCTTCTCTACTTATTAACAATACGCTCACATTTGCATTCGTTAACAATAAAAACAAACCGATTAATGTACCGATAATACCTATGACCTGATATTTAGGGGGAAACATTTTGTTCTTCCAGGATAAAAACAAAATAATATAAACAGGTCCTAAAAATTGAAGTAATGTAGCGATTGATGCATTACTAGCTTCAATTGCTGCAACAAATGTATATTGTACACCCAACATTCCTAGTACGCTGAAAACAACTAATTGTTTAAGCCAACTAATATCTTTCCATATAAGAAAAATTTGCTTACCAGTTATTAATAGAAATGATAATATACATAATCCAGCTGTTAATAAGCGAACTGTTAAGAAAAAAGAAACAGATAAGCTTGTATTATTCAAAACCCATTCCATCATAGGTCCTGTTGCACCCCATAGAATAGATCCCATAACAACTAATAATATACCTTTGGACCTTACAAATTTACTTTTCGGCATTTTCTCCAACCACTTTCTGAAGTACTTTTTACCCACCTATATATATATAAATGAATATATGGTATTATACTAATGACTAATTATTTGAAACTACATATAATAATCATAGACTATTTAAGGGGGCTTGAATATGTTTCTCAAAGAAGAATCTCTAGACTTAAGTAATACTGTTTTTAGCCACTTGCCTACACCTAGTTACATGACAAATAACGAAGGCAAGATTGTCTGGTGGAGCCAAGAGGCGGAAAAACAATTTGGTTACTCTATTAATGATTTACAGGACACGGATGTACCACTTTTTACAGACTATACACAAGGACACTTCACGGCAAATTGGGAAGCTATTTTACATACAGAAGATCCTTTTGAGGTTACTCCCGTAGTCCTTTACTCTAAAGACAAAAAAGCTATAAAAACTTCTATTGTTGCAAAATCCTTTACATGGCAGGATATGCGTTACGTATTATTTCAGATTAAAACAGATACAAATAATTTAATGGAATTATCTTCTTTTCATGAGCTTCAGATCATAAAAAAAGGATTATCAGATTCTTTCATGCTGCTATATATAGATCGTGAAGGGCTAATCATGCATGCAAATGATAAGTTTTTGAAAAAAAGTTCATGGACTCCTAAAAGAGTTATCGGTAAATCATTTTGGCAGTTACTTCCGGATACTCCTGAAAATATAGCAATTGGTAACCAGATTATCACTAGACTTCGAGACGGAAAAGTATTTCAAGCTGCCGTTGAGAAAGTCACAAAAGATGGAACTATTTATTGGGTGAATTTGTTAGGTATCCCAGTTTCCTATACCCCAAATAATACCCCTTACTTTTTATTATTGGAAGAGGAAATTACCGAAAAGAAATTAATGCAAACCAAACTTGAACAGATTGCTTATGTAGACACAGAAACAGGCTTATTAAGCAGACATCGTTTAGAAGAAGTGGTAAATGAATATATTGAAGAAAAAAAATCATTTTCATTTGTTTTCATTAGCATCGATCAATTTTATACATTAAAAGAAATTTTCAATGATCAAACGGAAACAAAAATGTTAAATGAGTTTACTAAGCGACTGAAAATCTATTTTGAGGATTCTATAATTGCAAGATCCGGCAGAGATGATTTTGCTATAGTTACTCCTTTAAGCGATTGGTATATTCAAGGGTTTACCAATTATTTAAAGCAAAATCCTATTTACTTAGATAGCAAAATAATTCCGATTACTGTAAGCGGAGCTATTACTAGATATCCTGAAGATCAGCAATCTTATCTTCATTTATTAAAAGCTACTACAAATACGATCCAAAAGGTTAAACTAGAAGGTGGCAGTATGATTGCTACCCTTTCGAAATCTGATCATTCAAAACTTTCTCGTAAGGTTCAAATTGAAAAACGATTATTAGAAGCATTGAATCATAATGATTTAAAAGTCATGTTCTTGCCTCAAAAAGATGTGAAAACAGGTGCTATAACGTCAGTGGAAGCATTAGTAAGATGGGAAGATAGCGTATTGGGTACTGTATCTCCTGAAGAACTAATTCCAATTGCTGAGGAAACAGGACTGATCAATGGAATTGGTCAATTTATGCTTGAAAAATCTTGCGAACAGGCTGCTATTTGGCAACGAAAAGGAATACCTATCAAAGTGAGCTTCAACTCATCTATTCGCGAGTTTAGAGATAAAAACATGGTGAAGACCATTCGAAAAGTGCTAGAAAAGTACAATTGTTCTCCAGAGCTGATCCAAATAGAGTTCACCGAGAAATTTGCACTCGAAGCTGAGGCAGAAAAAGCAATTGTTCAGCAAATACAAAAGCTACAACAAGATGGCATTGACTTTGTATTAGATGATTTCGGAACAGGCTATGCCTCTTTACGCTATTTGCAAATGCTACCAATAAGTAAATTAAAGATAGATAAATCATTCATAAGTTCTATTATTCAACATGAAAAACTAGAAAAGCTAGTTCAAGGTTTAGTACAATTTGGACAATCATTAGATCTACAAGTAGTTGCTGAAGGTGTAGAAACCGCCGAACAGTTTGAGCTACTTAAACAAGTGGGCTGTGATGCGGTTCAGGGTTATTACGTAAGCCTACCGATTTCCGCTAAAGAAGTAGAAGAAATGTTATAAGCAACTTTTTATGGAGGTTGGCCTTGAAGCTCGTTGAAAAACGACTTTTGAGGTTCGCCTCTTTTATTTGGTTCCTACTATACTGTTGAACTCCGTTTCGGACAGGATGATTTCAAGCTGAGCGGTCTGTGCGCCTTCTGTGGAGTCTCACTTGGTCACGCTTTTCCAGCCACCTTGCACTCCTATCAAATAGATGAGTAGATAGTAACTATGAAATTGAACGAAGTACTTATTACAAAAACGCTCATGCTAAAATTCATATATACGAGATTTAGCGTGCTGCTGTGCACATCTTATAAGAAAGTATCATTAGTTAGAACTTTTACCACTTATCCATCTTGGCAAGTAGTTTACTTGCGCTCACTGGGCCTTTACTTGCTATACTCTATCAGCTACTTACTTTCATAGGTGATTTACTTGCATGAAGGTAATTTTTTTCCATAATTTTCGAAGTGCTCCTACTTAATCACTTTACATGAGATTAAATTAAAAAAAACCATGAACATAGAAAAAATTTCTCTGCTCACGGTTTTGTTTTTAATTTCACAATTGATTTCTTCCAAAGCTGGGTAATAATTTCCGCAAATACTAAGCCCATTGCAATTGAACCCGAAATCAGTAAGGCTAGAGAAGCAAATTCGAGAGCTAATGAATAGTTCTTCTCAACGACACTTCTCATCGCGTTATAGGCAGTGCCTCCTGGAACAAGTGGGATGATTCCTGCAACACTAAATATGATCATCGGCATTTTAAATTTTTTAGACATTATATGTGATACGAATGCAACGGTAAAAGCTCCCGCAAATGAAGCACTCACCTGATCCTGATTTAGTTGGTTCACATACATATAAACAATCCAACCGGTCGTTCCAACTATTCCACAGTAAAACAGTGACTTTTTAGGTGCATTAAATACTACTCCGAATGCAGCAGCAGCGATAAAACTTAAAATACCTTGAGTTACATATATCAATCCTAACCCTCCCTACAGTGATAGCACTAGCGCAACTCCGGCTCCAATTGCAAAAGCAGTAAGAAAAGCTTCTGCTCCCTTTGATAGACCTGACACAAAGCTGCCTGCCATTAAATCCCGAACTGCATTTGTAATTAGTAGACCAGGAACAAGTGGCATAACAGAACCAATAATGATTTTATCTAATTCACTACCTAAACCACTGGCAACAGATATGGTTGCTATGACTGTAACGATAAACGCCGCAAAAAATTCTGCGAAAAATTTAACCCTCGTTCTTAACTCTAGCCGATCAGCTACCGCATAACCTATACCTCCTGCAATTAGGGCAGTTGGCACATCTAGTAGTTTCCCTGAAAATAATAAGAGAAACGCACCTGAAGCAATCGCTGCTGCAACTATTTGAATCCAAAATGGATAGGTTTTATGTTCATCCTCAATCTGTCTGAGCTCACTATATGCCTCTTCAATTGTAATGTCCCCAAAAGCTAATTTTCTAGATATATTATTTACTGAGGCGATCTTCCCTAAATCAGTCGTTCTTGCATTAATTCGTACTAATCTTGTTGGAAGGTTTTTATTTCCACTAAAAATGATACCGGTTGGAGTGACAAAGCTCTGAGATTGCTTAAGTTCCTGCGAAACAGCCATGCGATCCATTGTATCCTCTGCTCGATACGTCTCTGCACCACTTTCCATCATTAAACGCCCCGCAAGTAAACAGCTTTCCACAACCAATTCATAATCTGCAGCCAATGAGGAACACCTTCTTTCTTCCATTTAAGCTAATCTTATAGAACCAACTGCGAAAAAACAAATACTGTTGGCTTGTTGACCCAGTTTAACAGGCTTTAATACCCCGATGTAGAATATAGACAGAAAGCGCCACATCGTGTGGCTTCATCTATGTTACTCACATCCTGTGAGCCTCTGACCAACAGAATGTTGGTCACTCAGGCATTGCCTCACGACGCGGCGTTATTTGCCTGAGTTCAATTTCCCCATCAGTGGGAGATGAAGAAAACCCCTATTGATGGAGGCTTCACTTTATACAAATAAAGAAAGTGACTATAGTAGTCACTTTCAGTCTAAAACTTTACTAATCCAGTTTGTTTATAAGTATTGATATTATAACTTTTAATTTCTTTCATCGCAATTGTATAAATTGTGTCGCCTGCGTAGACAATTCGCTGAATCGAGCTTTCCCATTCTTCATACATTTGGCCAGAAACTTCTGGTCGAAGTAAGTCACCTATTCGCTCAATTCCAATTTCTGGTGTTATTTCGTAGATTAATGCTCCATCCTGTTTGAAATTAGAATATTCCTGCTCCGGCAGTTTCTCGTAAATAGAGATAGGGAATCCATAAAGGTGGTTCTCCTTATGTTCAAACAGTGCATGATGATCATATTGTATTGGCGAATATGTGCCTTGATCACCTATCACTTCTGTATCTTTTTCTTTCGGATTTGCTAAGTCACTTATATCAAACAAGGAAATTTTCATCCCTTCCGTCATGATCAATGGCTCTTTTCCACCACTTTGTGTATCAATTCTCGTTTCATAGCCAAATCCAATGAGATGATTTTCATCTAATGGATGTAGATAGTTACTAAAACCTGGAATCTTTAATTCGCCTAATACTTTCGGTGAAGTAGGAGTAGCGACATCTATCACGAATAATGGATCTGTTTCTTTGAAAGTCACCATATAAGCTTTATCACCCATGAATCTTGCCGAATAAATTCTTTCGTCCTTTGCAAGACCAGTTAGAGAGCCTACCAATTTCATTCCTTCATCTAATATAAATAAGTTATTTTCTGATACTTCATTTTCATCCCAACTATTCCCTTTCGTTGTCACTGCCCGGAAATACCCATCGTGTTCATCCATGGAAAATTGATTTAAAATATGACCCTTTAACCGATTAGAGGCTACAAATTGGATTGCTGTTTTATCTAGCGCAAATTTGAACACTTCCGTATCCATAGAGCCTGGATTCCAAAGCATTTTATTGGTAGAAGTACCCTCCTCATAAATACTAGACGTTAAATATAAATTATCCTTCGACATATACAATTGCTCACTTCCACCGAGATAACCTTTTGTTATTACTTCATTTTTCTCGGGATTAGAAACGTCCAAAGCTGTGATAATGCTGTAAGTCGCTTCCTTGGAATTTGGTAGAATGGAGAGATCCTCGTACGGTATAGGATTCACTGCATCCCCTTTTTCAGAGTCATAGGTGTACGGACGCAACTCTATATCTTCCTGTTCTTCCATTATCCAAAAATTCGGATAGACATTTGTTACATAATAGAGTGTACCAGCCGTTAGCCTAGCTCCAGACATATGCCCTTCCGTCCCGACCTCTCTTTGTAATTTCGGGGCAGATGGATTGGAAATATCATAGAACAACACTGTCGTCATAGAATCCATTGGCATAGACATACGTGCTATATCATTGCTACTTTGTTCATATGGTAATGCCTGAAAGGAATTCTTTTGTGCCAAAACAATTAGCGTTTTATCGGTTAGGAATAGCTGCATCGGATAATAATCACTTCCCAAACGAATTTTTGTTTCCTCTGACATTTTCGTTGGGTCTTCTATATTGACGATTGAGATGTTGTTTTCTGTTATTGAGTATATATGGGTTCCATTTGTTTTTACTATATCTGCCTCGTCTACCCCCTCAACCTGATTGTTTGTTGTAGAATAATCACCGCCACTCTTGGCACTTGAAGATTCCTCCATGGCCGAATCCTCCATTACCGCAATCCCTTCGTGTGGAATATTTTGTAATTTCTTTGCCATTTCAAAATGAGCTTTTAGCTCCGCTTGTGAACGGACAGTAGGTAGCTCTTTATAAACGCGAAAAGGAAAATTAGTTTTTGTAATTCCAAGTTTGTCTTTTACACGTAAAGTATATGAGCCCTCATTCAAGCCCTCAATTTCTATGGATTTACCGTTTGAAGTGAGCGAATAATTTGCATCCACCTTCCTACCTTGTTGATCCTCCACATACACTTCTTCATTTTCTAATGCTTCCTTTCCAATAGCTGAAGAAAAAGATGCTTGAAAAACTTGACCAGATAGCACAACTGACTGAGCTGTCACAGATAATTTGGTGAAATAGAATAAACTAGCTATACATACAACCAACCCTAAAGCGACTATTGAAATAATCCTTCGTTTCAATTTGTATCACCCTTCCTTTTTTCTTTGTTAACCCATTAGACTTTCTAAAAAGAAATTAGTTACACCTATAGGGAGAAAATTCAGAAATTTTTAAGTAACTAAAAGGATTATCATCTTAATAACAGTCAAAATATACCTCTCTATGGATAGATATTTCGTCTTGAAAATCCTTTACTTTCGATGATTAGTAATTTACTTGCTTTCCTCTATCAGTTACTTGCGTTCACCGGATATTAACTTGATAACAGGAATATTTATCCATTGGCAAGGCTGATGAAGGAGTTGTATGTCCCAGAATACAAAAATTTGTTTGCCCTATTAAACTATAACGATATAATTTGATTTGATTGTAACGCAAAACGCAAGAATGTTATTCACGGTGGTGAACAACATTCTTGCGTTTTCAATTGGAGTTCTTTTTTATTCGTCAAATGGCCACTTCGGCAGCATATTGCTTAATGTTTTGTCTTCACGGTAGCCGAGGACATATTCCGCTTGCATGATCGTATGAATCTCTCGTGTTCCTTCATAAATAACAGGAGCTTTTGAGTTTCTCAAATATCGCGCTACTGGGTATTCATCTGAATATCCATATGCACCATACACTTGCACCGCATCATCCGCAGCTTTATTGGCAAAATCACATGCCTGCCATTTAGCTAGAGATGTCTCTCTTGTATTGCGCACACCTTTGTTTTTTAGTTCACCTACACGGTATACGAGGAGACGGCTCATCTGGAGACCAGCTTCCATTTTGGCAATCATTTGTTGAACAAGCTGATGCCTGCCAATCTCTTGCCCAAATGTTTCACGCTCCTTGCTGTATTTCACGCTTGCTTCTAAACACGCAAGAGATAGCCCGGCTGCTCCTGCAGCTACTGTAAATCGCCCATTATCCAAGGCCGACATGGCAATTTTAAACCCTTCACCTTCTTTTCCTAGAAGATTTCCCTTTGGCACGCGCATATTATCAAAAAACAGTTCTCCTGTATTTCCTGACTTAATGCCATATTTACCTTTAATGGCTTTAGATAAGAAGCCATCTAACGTACGCTCAACGATAAACGCACTAATGCCATGATGCTTTTTAGATTTATCCGTGTATGCAAAAACGATGAAATGATCCGCCACATCGCAAAGGGATATCCATGTCTTCTGTCCATTCAGGACATAGTGATCTCCATCTAGCACCGCTACTGTAGACATCGAAGCTACATCTGACCCGGCGCCTGGTTCCGTTAAACCAAATGCTCCAATTTTTTCACCAGTAGCCTGGGGAACTAAATATTTTTGCTTCTGTTCTTCTGATCCCCACTGCATTAAAGTCATGGAGTTTAAACCAGTATGAACTGAAACTGCCGTCCGAAAAGCCGTATCGCCGCGCTCCAGTTCCTCACATACAATTGCAAGTGAATTATAATCCATTCCACTTCCGCCATACTTTTCAGGGACACATACACCCATCAAACCTAATTCCGCAAGTCTTTTCCAAATGGCAGGATCAAATGCACCGTCTGATTCCCATTTTGCAATATGTGGAATTATTTCATTATCTACAAACTGACGAACTGTTTTACGCAATAGCACTTGTTCTTCTGAGAAGTCAAAGTTCATCTTTACTCACCTCTAGTTATGGATTCTCTTATTTCTACACCTCTTGCTGCCATTTCTCGGATATATAATTCACCAGGAACAATTAGCTCGGGAGGATATACCCCACGATTTTTAATGACGCCGTTTCCAATCATTTGTGCAACAACGGAAATAGTATTTGCTGTTGCTCGAGCCATTGCGGTTTCACCTGAAAGGGAGTCTTTTTTGGTAGCCATTTCATACGTGAAATTACTAGGAGCTCCGTCTTTTGAACCTTCTACAATAACTCGTAGCAATACTGCATCCTCTTTATCTCCAAGTAATAACTGTGGAGTTAGCACTTCTTTCAATACATCTCGTACCTTTACCATATTGCCATTTACATTAACAACTGTTTTTTTGTTTGTTAACCCTAAGTCTACGAGTAGTTTAAATTTATCTGCATGCCCTTTATATCGAATTGTTTTATATTCAAGCGTATCTACATTCGGAAAAGATTTTGGTAGAGTTGAAGTACCGCCAGCTGTATGGAATGCCTCTAGTTCACCATACTCTTCAAAGGTAATCGATTCTACTTCTGAAAGAGAAGGTACTTCTAGAAGCTTCCCTTCTCTTCTAACGTATGAAGCATCTGTATAATGATCGAACACCCCTTCTAGTGAAAAGACGATATTGTAACCAAAAATCCCCTCGGGCTCTACTGGTATTCCTCCAACATACAATCGAATAGCATTCACTTCATCAAGTTTAGAAGCACCATATCCAGCTAATATATTGATCATTCCTGGTGCAACACCTAAATCAGGTATTAGAGTAATCCCTTTGGCTTTAGCCTTCTCATGAAGTATCAATACATTATCTGTCGCCCCTCCAATATGCCCTCCTAAATCAATAGAATGTACTCCTACTTCTACAGCGAGCCTAGCTATTTTTTCGTTGAACGTATAAAATAATGCATTTATCACTACATCTGCTTCCCTCATTATTTTGCGTATGCTATCGTCTTCGTTTGCATCAAGTCTCAATACTTCAATTTTGGAGTTCTGCAATCTTTCCTTAAACATTTTCGCCTGTCCCACATCTAAATCACATAATAAAACCTTTTCAACATTTGGGCTTAACACTAAATCACGAGCAGCTTCTTTCCCCATTAACCCTGCACCTAATACAGCAATTATCATGTAATCATCTCCCTATTATTCTGTGTCTATTTGTGCACGCTGTAATTTCCCACTGTAATCTATATAAATGCTCTTCCATTCTGTATACACATCTAATGCTGCCACTCCTGAATCACGATGACCATTTCCAGTTCCTTTTGTCCCTCCAAATGGCAGGTGAATTTCTGCACCTGTTGTTCCTGCATTAACGTATACTATCCCAGTATCTAAATCACGCTGCGCACGGAATATTTTGTTGACATCTCTTGAAAAGATGGAGCTAGAGAGTCCAAACTTCACTCCATTATTTACTTCAATCGCTTCCTCTAGTGAGTTCACTTCTATTAAGGAAACAACAGGACCAAAGATTTCTTCCTGCGCTATTCGCATATTCGGTGTCACGTCTGTAAATAGAGTAGGAGCATAATAATTCCCTTGCGCGAGCTCTGCCTCGTTTAAAATTGTCCCTCCTGTTAGAAGAGTAGCCCCTTCATCTTGTCCAATTTTTACATAGGAATGGATTTTCTCCAGAGCTTTTTTATTAATAACTGGACCGATTTTGACCGATTCATCTAAGCCATCACCAATCGTTAGTTTTTCCATTTGTTCTAGGAGCATTTTTTCTAAATCTTCTCTTACATCTTTATGCACAATAACCCTGCTACATGCCGTGCACCTTTGTCCTGCAGTTCCAAAGGCACTCCATAAAATACCCTCCACTGCTAATGAAAGATCAGCATCTTCCATTACAATTACTGCATTTTTGCCACCCATTTCGAGAGAAACTTTCTTTAAGTGACGACCACCAAGCTCCGCGACTTTACTCCCTGTATCTGTAGAACCAGTAAACGAAATAACCTTTACTTCTGGATGCTCAATCATAGCTGTACCAACTTGGGAACCTGATCCAAATACGACATTAGCAACTCCAGGTGGCAATCCAGCTGCATCAAATATCTTAGCCATTTCATATGCCATCATGGGAGTTTCCGTTGCAGGTTTCCAAATGAATGCATTTCCTGCAACGATAGCTGGGAATGATTTCCACGTAGCGATTGCAACCGGAAAATTCCAAGGGGTTATGAGCCCCACTACCCCAATAGGTGCTCGGACACTCATCGCAAACTTGTCTGCCAATTCAGAAGGAGTTGTCTCACCGAACAAACGACGACCTTCACCAGCCATATAAAATGCCATATCAATGCCTTCTTGTACTTCCCCGCGTCCCTCTTCAATAACTTTTCCCATTTCTTTAGTTAACACTTGAGCTAGATGCTCTTTCTTTTCTTTCATTATTCTTCCAATCTCATATAAATAATCCGCACGTTTCGGTGCAGGAACGAGTGCCCATTTCTTTTGAGCTTTCACCGCCGCTTTAACTGCAAGATTTACATCTTCTATTGTAGATAGCTTAACCTCTGCCAGCTGTTCCCCATTTGCAGGATTTAACACTGGTGTATAATCAGCACTCCCAACATCCTGCCATTTCCCATCAATAAAATTTGTTAATATCATTCTATTCCCTCTTTTCACTTTAAAATGTAAACGCTTCCATCACTAATACATTCGATAATTGTTTAAAAATACCTTTAAAATTTTAGAATTTTTAGAATGAAACCTTTTAACTTTCATATCGTATAATTGGTTAATAACAATTTAGGAGGAGCGAAATTATGAATAATCATGAAATAGACTACAAATTATATGGAGACGATATGCAATTTGTAGAAATTGAATTGGATCCAAAAGAAACAGTTGTTGCAGAAGCAGGTAGCTTAATGATGATGGAAGATGGCATTTCAATGGAAACTATTTTCGGCGATGGCTCCTCAGGTTCTGGTGGTAGTGGCGGCGGTCTTATGGGTAAATTAATGGGTGCAGGTAAACGTATGCTTACAGGAGAGAGTTTATTCATGACAACGTTTACTAATACCGGAAGTGGAAAAAGACATGTCTATTTCGCATCTCCTTATCCCGGCAAAATTATTCCGATGGACTTAAGTCAATACCGTGGCAAAATTATTTGTCAAAAGGATGCATTTCTAGCTGCAGCTAAAGGGGTTACAATTGGCATTGAATTTCAACGTAAGCTAGGAGCAGGTTTCTTTGGTGGTGAAGGTTTCATTATGCAAAAACTTGAGGGTGATGGCCTCGCTTTCGTGCATGCAGGTGGAACTATTCATAGAAAATCACTACAGCAAGGTGAGGTTTTACGAGTAGATACTGGATGTCTGGTAGCAATGACTGCGGATGTAGATTACAATATCGAAATGGTCAAGGGAGTTAAAACAGCCTTATTTGGTGGAGAAGGATTATTCTTCGCTACCCTTCGTGGTCCTGGTACCGTTTGGATTCAATCACTTCCATTTAGCAGATTAGCTAGTAAAGTATTTGCTGCTGCCCCACAAACACCAGGTGGCGGTTCACGTGATGAAGGAAGTATCGCAGGTGGATTGTTTAATTTACTTGGTGGAAAATAAATATTGATCTTAGAGAATGACTTGCTGTTTAAGTCATTCTTTTTTTGTTGTTTTTGAATTAAAATTTGTTGTTGCAGATATGGGGGTAGATATTGCGGATTTCTGTCTAAAAGTTGCGCATAAACACTACTATGTTGCCTATGATCAAATGAAAGTTGCGCATACCCAGTCCTATATTGCATGTAATAAACTGATGGTTCACGAGTAAATAAACCAACGAAATTACGTCTAAAATGTGAACGCGAGTGCTACTACACAGTTCGAAAAGACTTGAATTATAGAGATTTTTATTGTTATACTTTAAAACAGACCAGTTGGTATGTATCTGGTATATGGACACAAAATCGCTGATAATCGACATTGCGACAACGCTTTTCCAACAAAAAGGCTATATAGGCGTAGGATTAAACGAAATTTTGAAAGGGTGTGGAATTTCAAAGGGTTCGCTTTATCATCATTTTCCTAATGGAAAAGAAGAACTTCTTATTACTTGCCTTAAATCTTTGCATGAAGCTATTACGAAGGAGATCAGAGAAATTTTTGAAGGCTATTCAACTACAAATGAAGCAACATCTTCAATGATAGGAAAGCTAGTTGCCAATTTTGAAGCTGAAGGAAGACTTACAGGATTATACCTTTAGCAGTATTGTTAGCGAAATGGATTCATTAAGTGATTCAGTTAGAAATGCATGTGCTAAATTATATTCAGAAATTCAGACTATTTATTTTCATAAATTAGTAGCAGATGGATTTTCTAAGGATGAAGCCTCTTTGAATTTTTAAATGATGACGGCTTCTATTGAAGGTGGAATGCTACTTTTCTTAGCGTAAAAAGGAACGAAGCCACTCCAAGTTATTTCCCAAGTACTACCCCAAATTTTAAAAATAAGGAGATTTAAAAAAAGTGAATAAAACTTATAAGACAGGACCTATAATGACGGCTCTATTAGTAGCTGGCTTTGTAGGACTTTTTAGTGAAACGGCATTAAATATTGCCTTAGGAGATTTAAGTAAAATTTTCGAAGCAGATCCCACAACAATTCAATGGTTAGCAACAGGTTATTTCTTAACCCTAGGTATTTTAATACCAGTAACAGGTATTCTAATGCAAAAATTTTCAACAAGACAAATGTTCTTAACTTCTATCACCCTAACCCTTATCGGCACGATTTTAGCAGCATTATCACCTTCATTTGGGTTTTTATTGGCAGGACGTATTATTCAAGCGGCAGGGTTAGCTATTAACTTACCTTTAACGCAAAATGTTATTTTTACCATCTTCCCTCCAAACAAACGTGGAGCTGCAATGGGGATTATGGGATTAGTAATGTTAGCCGGTCCAGCTTTAGGTCCGACAATAGCAGGACTAATTTTAGATACATTATCATGGGATTGGATCTTCTGGGCACAAGTACCATTCCTATTATTATCACTTATTATCGGAATCTTTTATGTACCAAATGTTAATGAAGTACGGAAAATTTCACTTGATATATTGTCAGTTATTCTTTCTACAATTGGATTCGGTGGGATCGTTTACGGATTCAGTGTATCTGGTGACAATGGATGGACTAGTCCGATAGTTATTGGATCTATCATTTTTGGGTTAGTAGGAGTAGTTCTATTCTCAATGCGTCAAATGAAAATGGAGCAGCCGATGATGAATTTAAGAGCATTTAAGTATCCTCTTTTCATACTTGGTGTATTTATGAGTTTCATTACATTCTTCAATATGCTATCAATGCTTGTAATTTTACCTATGTATATGCAAATGGCATTACTAATCGCTGCATTTACAACAGGTTTAATACTATTACCTGGAAGCTTACTAACTGCATTTTAGCGCCAATAATTGGTGGACTATTTGACAAATATGGTCCTAGAGCGATTATAACTCCTGGTACTCTTCTAGTAGTTATCGCGTATGCACTTTATGCACAATTAGGAACAGATGCGGCTCTATGGGTCGTTGTAGTAATCCATATTATTATGATGTTAGGTATCGGTGCAGTCCTTGCATCTACACAAACAAACACATTAAACTCTCTACCAAAAGAATACTATCCAGATGGTATTGCTATTACCCAAACAATCAACAAGTAGCAGGTGCAGTTGGTATTGCGGTTATGGTTTCTCTATTATCAGCTAAACAAAATAGTTACCTAACAACAGTTAGCGACAATTTACCAGAGGCAGCAGCATCAGGTTCATCATTTGTATTTACAATAGGTTTAGTATTCGCAGCTATTAACTTTGTACTGTCATTCTTCATGAAAAAGCCAGTGGATGTAAAGTTATAATAAAAAACTGATTTTCATCATATTTAACTTCATTCAGCAAATGTTTTTTGCGACGAGCTGTGCGCTGGAGTCTGGATGGAGAATCACTTGTAGAAATTATCCACATGCCATAGATTTTATTATTTTCTAATGAATAGAAAAAACGCTTAGACAAAAAATATTGTCTGAGCGTTTTTTTAGTTATTTTGTACTTGTGGCACAACATCGTCTGCTGCTTGAGCCTTACCGTCTTGAGACTCATGTAATTTTACCATCGCAAAACGTGCAATTGGTTGAATTACTAAGCTTTCTGCAATAAGCACAACTACGAAGTTACGTGGCCAATTTTGTAACCAATTGCTGAAAATTTCAGGAGTAAAGCCGTTTCCTACAATATCACCAACAAACGTCATAGCGATTGACATTCCTAGTACAGTGAAAAGAATACGGAATAAAATTTTGGAATTGAAGCTGTCTGTTGGACTAGTAAATTTTGCCACCAAAGCTTCCGCAATACTCCCGAAGATAGTTGGTTCAATGATCATAACAATAATCCAAATAATCGGTAAAGCCTTCAGTATGATTAAAAATACTTCTACGTTAAATTCTCCAGCACCAAGAATGACATTAAATGATGTCATAAAAATAACTGTCAATGTAGAAATAATTGTGCCATACAAAAGACCCTCTTTTCCGTTTCTTGGTAATCTTTTTTCTAAATGCATACTTTAATTTTCTTCCTTTCAAAAAGCTTATTTTAGACCTTGGTAATATGCTAATTGTATGAGGAAATACAGTAACGGTTGTGCAATAGTGGATAACGTTAAGGAGGGAATAAACGTCTGGAGTGTCATCAATTTCTATATTTAATATCCTGTTTTAAACCAAAAGATTGTGATTTCATTCGGACTAAAGATAGTACTCAGTTTCCTAAGTGAAATATTAAAGGCTGTTTTCATAAACAGCCGACAATTCCTACTATTAACAGAGACTTCATAAACTACTCTGTATTAAATTCTGTTTTCTTATTAAAACCTCTCCAATAAATTCGGTAATAGGTTAGCAATTGTTTTTAAAGGATCAGTCGATTGTTGTGTTAAACAAAGCATCATTGCCCCTTCAATCGAAGCAGTCAATAATAATGAAATAGCAGCAGCAGTTTCAGCAGAAAAACCATCCGCTAATAGTTTCGTGCAGTAAATATGTTCAATATTTTCATATAACTCACTGCAAGCTTTGCGAACAGGCTCACTCATTGTAGACATTTCACTAACAATGCTGCTAAATGTATAGCCAGTAATAGTACCGTCCTTTTCAAAGCTACTTATTAATGTATCGATCATTGATATTATGGCATCCTTAGTTGATAAATGCTTACTGAAAATAGCTTCTATATCTGTCGTAATTTCTTCTTTTAAAGCGTGTAAGCAAGTAATCAAGAGTTCATCTTTGCCATTTGGAAAGTGATGGTAGAGAGCTCCTTTTGTAACCTTACAGGCTTTTAATATTTCATTGAGTCCTACTGTTTTGTAGCCTTTTTGTTGAAAAAGGATTGTAGCAGTTTCAATCAAGAGTGATTTAGTATCCATAATGGTTTCTCCTCCTAACATACCAACGGGTCTGTTTGTAAGTATAACAAATTTTAAACAACATTCTAGTATTTTGTTTATTGCAATAAAGGATATTCTGAATAAGAAAAGCGCACGCACCCTTCAAGGTCAGAACCTGTTTCTACTGTTTTCGGGTGCTTTCAGACAGACTTTTGCTAAATTATTACCGACTGGCTGGCCATGTTGGAATTCCGAAAAAGTGCTAAATATTTTCGGTGAAACCTCTTTACTCTGCAATGATTCAGCAGATTGTTTATACCCCTTCCCTATTCCCTTCATATAATATGTGGAGGGACGCTATACCTTGGGGTTCCTACATTATAGGATGGGAGGTGTGGATAATGAATTCTTCTACAGGTTTATGGGTCGGTTTATTAGGCATAGTCTTAGGGGTATTAGGTTTCTTTTATGCTCCGCTTTGGTTAGGTGCTGGAGCAGTTCTTTTAGGGCTAGCAGCTTTAGCTTACTCTCACAAGTTAATAGTAGGTTGGATATCTTTAATACTCGGTGTAATTGTTTTAATATTTACACTTTTGTAATAATATTAAATAAAAAGCGTATTGTATTAATATCCACAACGTGTTAAGCTTATTTAAATTTAAAATTTTGATAATTTCATATATTTTTCTTATCCAGAGAGACGGAGGGATTGGCCCGAAGATGTCTCAGCAACCAGCCAAGTCGAGGTATGGTGCTAATTCCAGTAGACGTAAAACGTCTTGCAGATAAGAAGACAAACTTCGATATTTACCTGAGGGTTCTCTTCTTATTAGAGAATCCTCTTTTTTTATTTTAATTGTAAAGGATGAATATTTATGTCAAAGAACAGTATTGATACACAGTTGGTGCAATTAGGAAATCATAGTGATGAGAAAACCGGTGCTATAAATCCACCTATTTATTTATCCACAGCATACAAACATAATGGAATCGGTCAATCTACGGGATACGACTACACGCGAACTAAGAACCCGACACGCGCTATCTTAGAGGAAGGAATTGCTAAGTTAGAGGGTGGAGACGCTGGCTTTGCCTGTAGTTCTGGTATGGCTGCAATACAATTGATTTTATCCCTTTTTCGTTCGGGTGATGAGATTATTGCTCCTGAAGATTTGTATGGCGGGACGTATCGATTATTTAACCAGTACGCAGATTCCTACAATATTCGTACTACATACGCAAAGTTTGAATCAGCTGAAGAAGTAAATGCTTTGATTACAGAAAATACAAAAGCTTTATTTATCGAAACTCCAACTAACCCTTTGATGCAAGAAATCGATATACAACTATTTGCGGATGTAGCAAAAAAGCATAATTTATTGTTGATCGTAGACAATACATTCTTAACTCCTTATTTACAACGACCTATTGAATTGGGTGCCCATATTGTAATCCATAGTGGCACCAAATATATCGGTGGCCATAACGATGTACTTGCAGGACTTGTTGTTACAAAAGGTACTAAACTAAGTGAACAATTGCAAACCAACCACAATGCTGCTGGTGCTGTCCTCTCTCCTTTCGATTCTTGGTTATTAATAAGAGGATTAAAAACACTTCATCTACGTATGAAGCAGCATGATACAAATGCAAAAAAGATTGCAACTTTTTTGCAGAATGAGCCCTCAGTTAAGGATGTTCTGTATCCTGGTATTGGCGGTATGCTTTCCTTCCGTTTGCAAAAAAGTGAATGGGTTGCTCCTTTCTTAGAGAGTCTGAAACTAATTGTATTTGCTGAAAGCCTTGGAGGTGTGGAAAGCTTTATCACATATCCTACTACTCAAACTCATGCGGATATCCCAGAGGAAGAACGCAATGCACGTGGTGTTGACAGTAGCCTGCTCCGTTTCTCAGTAGGAATCGAAGAAGCAGAAGATTTAATCGCAGATTTGAAACAGGTATTTAATACTTTAACAAGTGAGGGGGGCTAACTATTGAGTAACTATAAAGAATCGCTAGAGACTACCCTAATCGTGGCATCTACTCGGGGAGACTCAGAAATAAAAACTGGAGCTGTCAATGTTCCTATCTATTTATCCTCCACTTTCCATCAAGAAGGCTTTGACGATTTTGGACCTTATGACTATAGTCGATCGGGAAATCCTACGAGAGATGCACTGGAAAAAACGATTGCAGAATTAGAGGGGGGCACTAGAGGTCTGGCATTTGCTTCAGGTATCGCGGCTATTTCTTCTGCTTTTATGCTTTTGTCATCAGGAGATCATATCGTGATTACCGAAGATGTATACGGTGGTACCTTTCGTTTTGTTACAGAAGTCTTGCCTCGTTTTGGTATTGAGCATACTTTTGCAGATTTCACTAATATAGTAGCAATTTCAAATGCCATTCAGCCAAATACAAAATTAATTTACATCGAGACTCCTTCGAATCCATGCTTAGGTATTACTGATATTGCTGCTGTAGTAGAGCTTGCGAAATCCAATGATTGTTTAACCTTTTTAGACAATACATTTATGACACCAATGTATCAGCGTCCGTTGGATTTTGGCGTAGATGTCGTCTTACATAGTGCAACAAAATTCCTATCTGGACATAGTGATATTATTGCAGGGCTTGCCATAACACGTGATGAAGAATTAGGTAAGCGTTTGGCGTTTATCCAAAACTCATTTGGTGCTATTTTAGGAGCACAGGATTCGTTTTCTTTAATACAAGGTATCAAAACATTGAATGTGCGTTTTGAAAAATCTGCGCAATCTGCACGAAAAATTGCAAACTATCTAAATGGACATGATTTAGTGGAGAAGGTATTTTTCCCTGGTCTTTCCACTCATCCAGGATATGAAACGCATAACAAGCAATCGAGCAGTGCTGGGGCAGTCCTTTCCTTCCGTTTACCGAATAGAATCATTGCAAAGTCATTTATAGAAAAAGTCAAAATCCCAGTATTTGCGGTAAGTCTTGGCGGAGTAGAATCAATTCTCTCACATCCAGCTCAGATGTCTCACGCTGCAATGCCTAAAGCCGAACGAGAAAAACGCGGTATAACAGATGGTTTACTACGTTTTTCGGTTGGATTAGAGAATGTAGATGATTTAATAGCAGACTTTGAGCAAGCATTAGCAATTGCATCAATACAAATTGAGAAAGTAGGAATTTAAAATGTCAAAACCATTAGTTGTAAATACACCATTCAAAGCTGATCACGTAGGAAGCTTTTTACGACCAGCTCGCCTAAAAGAAGCTCGACAACAATTTGAAAATAACGAAATAACTTCAGATCAATTAAAACAAATAGAAGACGAAGAAATTACAAAACTAGTCACAAAACAAAAAGAATCGGGACTTCAATCTGTTACGGACGGTGAGTTTAGACGTAAATGGTGGCATTTTGATTTCCTCGGTGGATTTGACGGCGTAGAATTTTACGATACAGATAAAGGTTTAACTTTTAAAGGTGTGCAAACTAAAGCCCATGGTATTAAAGTAACTGGGAAAATTGGATTTAGCACGCACTATATGATTGAACACTTTAAATTTCTTCAAGGTATTGCTGGTGATGCCGTAGCAAAATTTACTATACCTAGTCCAAATATGTTATTTTATCGAGCAACTATTGAAGATGGCGTTTATTCGAGCCAGGAAGAATTGTTTACCGATTTAGTCTTTGCATATCAAGGTGTGATTCAAGCACTTTATGATGAAGGCTGCCGTTATCTTCAAATTGATGATACTTCATGGGCAACCACTTTTTCTGAGGAAGGAATTGCTTCCTTAAAAGAAAATGGACTAGAATTGGAAGAAGCATTAGCATTATCCGCACGCGCTATTAATGAATCTATCGCTAAACGCCCTGAAGACTTGCTTGTGACTATGCATATTTGTCGAGGTAATTTTAAATCTACGTATATTACAAGTGGAAGCTATGAGCTAGTTTCGGAAACTATTTTTGCAGGATTAGATGTAGATGGCCTATTCTTAGAGTTTGATGACGAACGTTCAGGCGGATTCGAACCGCTTCGTCACATTAATCGCTCTGATCTATCTATCGTCTTAGGGTTAATCACGTCGAAACATGGAGATTTAGAAGATGCGGATCTTATCAAAAATAGAATTAATGAAGCTACTAAATATGTACCTATAGAACAGCTTTGCTTAAGTCCACAATGTGGTTTCTCATCTACTGAAGAGGGAAATCTTTTAACGGAGGAAGAACAATGGTCAAAAGTTCAGCACGTTATTCAAATCGCTAAGGAAGTTTGGAAATAAAGTGATTTAAAACCTAAAAGTCGTGCATCCAGTTTTATCTGGATGCACCCTTTTTAATTTGATCATTATGTTCATATATCTATCTGCTTTGCTAATTCAACAGATTACATGGTTTTCCCCAATACTACATGTCATGTTTTAGACATGCTGCGCTGGGTAAATAGATAGTAGATGTTATAAACATGAAGGAGGAATTTAACATGGGAACCCAACAGTATGAACACGCAACAGATGAAGTAGTAGAAGAAACTGGAGCATATACATGTGAGGCTGGAATTACTAAAAGATTAAACAAAGGCGATAAATTTCCTTCTTGTCCAGAATCGGAAGTAGCAACTTATTGGAAACACGCAGAAGGACACCATCATAATTCAGGGGAACCAGTAACAGAATCTGGCACATATATCGATGAGGATGGCGACAAATTGGAATTAGCAGAAGGTGCTACATTCCCTAATTGCCCAAAAGCAGGAACTCCTACACAATGGAGACATGCAGGAAACTAAACACGCATAATGAGTAATTAACAGGAACCTACTAAAGCTCGGCACAATGAATATTTAATTCATTAGGCCGCGCTTTAGCTAAGTTACTAGTTCACATATTTTATAAACCTAAATTCTTTGAAATAATTACCTTCATTATTTCATTTGTCCCAGCGTAAATAGAAGCTACTGGAATGTCTCTATATCTTCTTGCAATCTTATATTCTTCCATATAACCATATCCCCCATGCAATTGCATGCAGTCAATCGAAATTTCTCTTGCAGTTTCGGTCAGCCAATATTTGGCCATCGATACTTTAGTAACTACTTCTTTACCTGCAATATGATCCTCAATTAGTGATTCCAAAAATGACTTTCCAAGCTCGATTTTTGTAGCTATTTCGGCTATTTTAAATTGTGTATTTTGAAAGGATGATATGGATTTTCCAAAAGCTTTACGAGACTTTACATATTCCATTGTCATTTCTAGCATATCCTCTGAAGCAATTTGAGCAGAGATTGCTACTACTAATCTTTCCTGTTGTAGTTTCTCCATCAAGTAACCAAAGCCTTTACCCTCTTCTCCGATTAAATTAGAAATAGGAATACGACAATCCTCGAAGTATAACTCTGCGGTATCCTGTGCATGTAAACCTACCTTATCTAGCTTACGCCCTTTCGAAAATCCAGGAGTCCCCTCTTCCACCATAACTAAACTTATACCTTGATGCCTCGGTTCTGCTTTTGGGTTTGTTTTCACTACTACTAAAAATAGATTGCCATTAATTCCATTAGTAATGAATGTCTTTTGCCCATTTAAAACGTAATGATCATCATCGCGAATTGCTGTTGTTTGTATATTGGCCAAATCTGAACCTGCTCCAGGCTCTGTCATAGCGATTCCAGTAATGAAATCTGAAGTTATACATCCTGGTAGCCATCGTTTCTTTTGCTCCTGCGAGCCAAAAGCTTCTATATAGGGAACTACAATATCATTATGCAATCCAACGCCTACAAGACTTGAACCGATTCTTTCTAATTCCTCTGAAATAATTACACCAAAACTAAAATCTAAACCGAGGCCACCATAATCTTCCTCCACTTGTGGACACAAATAGCCCATCTCACCTAGTTTTCTCCAAAAGTCCTTTGGAATAAGACGGTCCTGTTCCCATGAATCATAATTGGGGGCAGCTTCTTTCTGAAGAAAATTACGTAAAGATTTTCGAAATATCACATGCTCTTCGGTCTCAAATCTATATTTTCCCACTACAAAACCCCCTATTCAATTCTTTCAATAATTGTGGCATTTGCCATGCCCATACCCTCGCAAATAGCAAGAAGACCATAGCGCCCACCAGTACGTTCTAGTCTGTGTAGCATAGTTACTAATAGCTTTGTTCCTGTAGCTCCTAAAGGATGACCTAAAGCTATTGCCCCTCCATCTGGATTTAACTTTTCTGGATTGGCACCTGTCTCTTTTAGCCAAACTAATGGAACCTGTGCAAAAGCTTCATTGACTTCATAGGTATCCATGTCTTCAATTGTAAGACCCGCTTTTAAAAGCACTTTTTTCGTCGCTTCAATTGGACCAGTTAACATAAGTGTTGGGTCAGATCCCGTAACACTTCGAGCTATTATACGAGCTTTTGGCTTTAGACCAAGCTCATCTGCCTTTTTACGAGACATTAAAAGAACTGCAGAAGCTCCGTCACTCATTTGACTAGCATTACCAGCCGTAATCACACCATTTTCATCAAATACAGGTTTTAATCCACTTAATACATTAACAGTAGAACCTGCACGAGGGCCTTCGTCGGTTGCAAAGCTTTTTACGGTACCATCTGCTTGCGGAACCTCCACAGGAACAATTTCTTTTTCAAAATGACCTTTTTCAATTGCTGCAAAGGCTTTAACATGACTTTCAGAAGAATACTTATCTAGTTCTTCACGTGTTAAGTTCCATTTCTTTACCATTCGTTCTGACGATAATCCTTGATTGATGATCTCGTATTTGTCAGTTAGTTTATTACTTAACTTCGTTTCTCCTACATTGGAAAACATAGGCTCACGCGTCATGCTTTCTACTCCCCCAGCAATGACCATATCCATGTCTCCAGCGGCAATTGCTTGTGCAGCAAAATGGACTGCTTGTTGACTTGAACCACATTGACGATCAATTGTAACCCCAGGTACATGTACTGGAAAGCCAGCAATCAATGCTGCAGTACGAGCGATATTCGCGCTTTGTTCGCCTATTTGTGTGACACATCCTAAAATGACATCATCTATTTCTGCTTTATCCACACCAACACGATTCACTAACTCGCTTAAAACAATAGCGGCAAGTTCATCAGCTCGATATTCTGAAAGCGCACCTTTTCTTCTTCCTATTGCTGTTCGTATCCCTTCTACTATTACAACCTCTTTCATGTCATCTCCACCCTTCGCTCTTTGTTTGGGACATCTTTAATTTATCTCGGTTGCATTCGAATTGCTCCGTCTAATCGGATTACTTCCCCATTGATATATTCGTTTTCAATCATAAAAGCTACTAGTGTAGCAAATTCTTCTGGTCGACCTAATCGCTTTGGAAATTCCACTAATGACTCTAGCTTCTCTATTACTCTATCCCCTAAACCTGCTGCCATAGGTGTACGGAATAACCCTGGAGCAATCGCATTAATACGTATTCCATAAGAAGATAGGTCCCTTGCAATTGGCAAGGTCATCCCCACTATTCCTGCCTTACTAGCACTATAAGCTGCCTGCCCCATTTGTCCCTCGAATGCTGCAACTGAAGCTGTATTGATAATAATACCTCGGTCATTGGATTCCATGAGGAAATCATTTTTTGTCATTTCCGCAGCCGCTAATCTCAATGTGTTAAACGTCCCTATTAAATTCACATCTATCACTTTTTTGAAATTTTCTAATGGTATTGCTCCAGATTTTCCAACTGTTTTTTGCGGAGGAGCTATACCTGCACAATTCACACAAATATGTAATGCCCCAAATTTTTCTACTGTTTGCTGAATTGCTTTATTGACAGAACTTTCATCGGCAACATTAACTATTTCATAGGCTACATTTTCTCCTAATTCTTGAATTGCCTTTTTTGCTAATTCTTCATTTACATCAAAAATTACTACCCTTGCCCCCTTTTGTAATAAATGTGCAACAGTTGCATGCCCCAATCCAGATGCTCCACCTGTTACAATGGCCACTTTATTATTAATATCCATTACTCCACCCCGCTATAATTCCCTTTGTTGTTATCTAAAAATTTTCAATATTCTATTTTAATTATAACGTAAAAAATCCAAGGGAAAAGTATATTTCCCTTGGATTTGAATTTCTTTTAAATATGTTAACGAAGTGTTTTTAAAGCCCCGCTCCATGCAAGCAATTGGTCAAGCATTGTATTTGCATTTCCTTCATGATAGTCAGCGGGTTTAAATACGCTCATATTTTCAAAATCCGTCATTAGTGAAAATGTTACAGCAGTACGAACATCTGCAACTTGTAACTCTCCTAAGATCAAACGCATATTTTCATGTGCACGAGCTCCACCTAAACTACCATATCCAACAAAACCAGCTGCCTTATTGTTTAACTCAGGATTTAAGTAATCTAATGCATTTTTTAGTGCTCCGCCTACTGTGTGATTATACTCTGGAGTCACGAAAATATAGCCATCATACGTAGCCATTTTCTCTGACCAACCTTTGATAGCCGAATTTGCTTCTTCCTGTTGTTCTGAAGGAATCTCTTGCCCAAGAAGAGGTAATCTATAGTTTATCAAATCAACTATTTCATAGTCTGCATCATATCTCTTTGTAGCAAAATTATACATCCAGTTCGAAACTGCCTCTGCATTACGCCCTTTTCTTACACTACCTACTACAATTCCAATTTTTAATTTTTCTACTGACATTATTGTTCCTCCTTCTTTCTTTTTCAAAGAATTAAAGAATTCATGCTCTGCCACTACTTTTTTATCATTTCCATTTGAGTGATTTCTACACATAGTTGAGATTATATATTCAAGGCAATATGATATAGTAATTTAATAGAAAGAACTAATAATGATTTTAGATTGAAGGTGTTGAAGTGGAACTGGTTTTAATAGTTTTGCCCGTTTTTATTATTTTCTTTATCGGGTTTATTGGACAGAAATTTATTGGTTTCGATATTAAATCTATCTCTACAGCCGCGTTATACTTAATGTCTCCATTTTTAGCTTTCCGAACATTTTATACAAATGCCTTAACAATGGAATATTTTTATATTGTATTATTTTGTCTTATTTTAGCCTTCATTTTACTTATAATTACTTGGGTTACTGGAACTCTAATGAAGACTTCACGCTCGGAACTTTCTGCGATGATTTTAGGTGGAATGTTTATGAATAGTGGAAATTATGGAGCTCCGGTAGTGTTATTTGCTTTAGGGGCTACTGGTTTTGATTATGCTGTAATGATTATGGTTCTTCATGGTTTATTCATTAATACATTTGGTATATTCTTTGCATCTCTTGGTGGTGGAGAGAAGGCGACATGGCAGCAGTCCTTGCATCGGGTTATTAGGATGCCGGTCGTGTATGCAGCTGCACTCGGCATTTTTTTACACGAAACCGGACTGACTGTGCCACAGGCGGTAATGGATGGCGTCGGACTCGTTGCCGATGCATCGATACCAACAGTGATGCTTGTTCTCGGAATGCAATTAGCGGTCATTTCTCGGAAAAAAGTCGCTTATCGATACGTTGCTGCGGTTTCCGTTATTCGGATAATTGTATCTCCCCTTCTAGCGATTGGAATTTTATACTTCTTGCCGGTCAATGATACGGTCAAACAGGTTGCGATTATTTTAGCAGCTATGCCAACTGCAGCTAATACAACGATGTTAGCTTTGCAATTTAATACCGAACCGGATCTTGTTTCGTTTACAACTCTAGTTACAACGCTTGTCAGCATCATTTCTATTCCGTTAGTTTTATTTTTCTTAGGTATTTCCTAGAATAATATAGTATGAAAAATCGACAAACTCTTATTAGTTTTTCATAACTGATAAGAGTTTTTATGTTGCGTAATTAGACAAGTTCTAGCTTCATAGGATGGGTAGAAGGAGTGATGACATTTGGAACGTCCAAGTTATCGAGGAAGTTATAAGCCTTTTGTTTCACCACGGGATCCCTGCCCCCCGATTACCGTGAAGTATTTTGTGTTGCCCCCACAAATTTTCACAAATTTCCAGCAGCCTGGCCTACCGCAAAATTCTCCCGAGGAGGCACTAATGCAAGGTTCGCTCTGGCCTAAATTTGTGGATGGATTCTCCCGAGAGGAAGGAATTTCATGAATGCTTTTGATGAAAGAATGCATCTGTTAAAAAAAGTACAACAAATGGATTTTGTTGTTGTCGAATGGACATTATACACGGACACACATCCAGATGATGAAGATGCTTTAGAGCAATGGAGAGAAGCGATTAAAAAAGCTGCATCTGCACGCAAACAATACGAAAATAAATTTGGACCTTTATCCCTTAAATCCATTCCCTCTAGACAGGCGCTAGAAGTAGGCTGGCGCTGGAATCAAGACCCTTGGCCGTGGCAATTATGAGAAAGGGGAAATCAGATGTGGGTTTATGAAAAAAAGCTGCTTTATCCCGTCGAAGTAACAACCTGTAATCCGATGCTCGCAAAATATCTTATGGAGCAATACGGAGGCGCTGACGGTGAACTGGCGGCTGCACTCAGATATATGAACCAGCGTTATACAGTTCCGGATAAAGTAATCGGACTGCTTACAGATATTTCCACCGAGGAATTCTCACATCTTGAAATGCTTGCGACGATGATTTATAAATTAACTAAGGATGCTACCCCTGAACAATTAGAAAAAGCCGGTTTAGGTGCACACTTTGTTAATCATGGTCATTCATTGTTCTATGAGAATGCTGGAGGTGTTCCATTTACAGCTACTTATATTCAATCTAAAGGAGATCCCATAGCCGATTTGTATGAGGATATTGCCGCGGAAGAAAAAGCACGCGCCACCTACCAATGGTTAATCGATATTTCAGATGATCCTGGTATCAATGATGCTTTACGTTTCTTAAGAGAACGGGAAAATATTCATTCTCTCCGATTCCGAGAAGCTGTTGAATTGCTTAAAGATGAAAGGGACCGGAAGAAGATTTTCTAAAAAACAAAAAAGCATGGTCCTCTTGGAATTATTCCAAATGACCATGCTTTTTTGTTATTTTTTATCTTTCTCAAATAGGACAATTAATGCGGGTAAAAGAATTCCGCGAATTAAGAATGTGTCCAAGATAATTCCCACTGCTACGATAAATCCAAAAACAAATAGCAGTTGGATTGGCTGCGTCATCAGTACAGCGAATGTTGCAGCAAGTAGGATACCTGCTGAAGAAATAACTCCACCTGTGTGGGATACTGCAATTTGAACTGCTTCTTTAACGGAATGTTTTTCACGTTCCTCTAAATATCTAGATATAAGAATAATATTATAATCGATTCCTAGTGCTACTAAGAACACAAACGAATAGAGTGGAACACGATTACTAATCGTATCAATATCGAAGAATAAATTAGTTAAGAACATACCAAGACCAAGTGCAGCCAAGAAGGACAATAGAATAGTACCCATCATGTAAATTGGCATTTTAATAGATTTCGTTAAAACAATTAATAAGATAAAGATTAAGAGTGTTTCAAGCAATACAATGATGATTAGATCACGGCTATTTGCTGACCGATCATCTAAGTTCGATGCAGTTTCACCAGCAAAGTACAATTCACCATCTACGTCACTTTCGTTCACAATATTATCCGCTTTCTCCATCATAATTTCCAAGGCGTCCATTGACTCTGTTGAATATGGACTTTCCTCGAATGTTAGTTGGAATTGTGCCGCAAGTCCATCTTCTGAAGTTCCTGAAGCACGAACACTGCTCACTAAGTCTTGTTGTAATAACTGATTAACTAGACTTGCTTGCATTTCCTCTGTAATTTCACTTTCAGATTCAAAAAGGACAGTTGTTGGAGCTAAATCCCCTTTTTCAAATTCCTGTTCAATGACTTCATATCCTTCACGGGACGGCATGTCACTTGGGAAAGATTTAATCGTATCGAACTCATATTTCAGATTGAATAAGTTCAATGCGGAAACTACTAAAATAACTAATATCGACACTGCAGCGATTACTGGTTTATTGACTACAAACCTTGCAATTTTACTCCATAATGAGTTCGCTTTAACTTCTTTTTCTCCATATTTCGGAACACGAGGCCAGAAAGACTTACGTCCAAAAAGAGTAAATAATGCTGGGATTAGTGTGACAGAAGCAAACATAATGACAAACATTGTCGTCCCGAAAATTGGTGCGAAATTACGATAATCTCCAAATGATGCAAAGAATAGCACGAGCATTGCTGCTAAAACTGTACCACCTGCAAAGAATACAGGAATTCCAGTCTCACGCATTGCATACTTCATAGCATCGAATTTAGTTTCATAGTTCTTTAACTCTTCTCTATAACGAGAAAATACAAACAATGAATAATCAATTGTTGCCGCAAACAACAGAATCGACATTATCGATAACGATTGAGTAGCTAACTCCAAGCCAGTAGCGCCAATCATACCAAGTATTTGGTTTACAACCTGGTAAACAATTCCTGCTGCTAGTAAGGGAATTAGAGCTAATAGCGGCGAACGATAAATGACAATTAGTAGGATAAGGATAATTCCTACTGTCGATAAGATTAAAACCAGATCCGCACGTTCAAATAGATTTGTTGTATCTACAGCAATTCCAGCAGGACCTGTCATATAAACCGTCGAACCGGTTTCCTCTGCTACAATTTCCCTCACCTGAGCCAAGCTCTCCTCTAAATCAGAAGTTTCTAAAGAGGTGATAAAGCTTATAGGAATAACTGACGTTTTCTTATCTTCCGAGAAAAAGCCTTCTAACGCCTGGGGTGGCAGACTACTAAACGGAACCATTTCTTTTAAACCATTTATATCTATATCAGCTACTTTATCTAATGCTGCTCCAAGCGTTTCAATATCTATTTCTTCTTTCGACTGAAGAACCAGAATTCCAGGTAAACTTTCAGCATCTTTAAAGTGCTCATCAATATTCTCCTGGGCTATTATCGACTTGGCATCCTCAGGTAACGAGGCTACACTAGAAACCTTATAATCGCTTGAACCTGGGGCAAATATTGTAAGAATTACTGTTAGAGCGATCCAAATACTTAACGTAATCCACATACCTTTTCGCGTCGTAACAAAATCGGTTACTCTGCCTAGTATCTTTTTCAATAAGACCACTTCCTTCTCCATTTAATTAATGACACAAGTGTCACTTTGAGTAAAAAAAAACATACTTGTCATTTACATTATGTGTAAAAGTGACTTGTATGTCAATTAATCTTTCTGAAACATTCCTTCACTTAAAATCTCTTTGATAGAAGCTACCCATTCGTCTTTAGGAATCCCAAAATGATTGGGAATAGCAATAGTCTGAAAAATCATCCCAAGAATTATAGCATCAGATAGATGACTTTTAATCACTCGCTCTTTCTTCCCCTGCTCGATCAACCCTTGGAATTGTTTGTACATATTAATGTAATATGTATTTAACTCTG
The DNA here is from genome assembly GCF_018140925.1 of Psychrobacillus sp. INOP01. Taxonomy (NCBI): domain Bacteria; kingdom Bacillati; phylum Bacillota; class Bacilli; order Caryophanales; family Bacillaceae; genus Psychrobacillus; species Psychrobacillus sp. INOP01. The sequence goes on along the minus strand of NZ_CP073315.1, from coordinate 2,722,634 downwards.
TCTGATTGGAGACAACGCGATGGGAAGATTGTTTAGGAATTTGATGAATAATCTCTAATATCTGATGAATTTCACTATGTCTAAAAATAAAATTAATAACTAGAGAAAACTGTGTTTGAAAATCTCCACTTTTATCAAGCTCACTAAAACCTTGGAGAAAGTAATTCATTTCATACATCAGAAACTCCGATATCAATTCATCTTTGTTCTCATAATATTTATATATACTTCCTCGAGAAACTTCCATCATCGAGGCTAACTTGCTAAATGTGAAGGAATCATAACCATCCTCAATTAGCAAAAGCTTCGTTGATTTAAATAACTCATCATCAGTAAATTTACGCTCACGCGCCATTCGTTTCACCTCACTACACAAATAGTATAGTACATAGATAAAAAAAGTTAAACTACACTTAAAAATTACCATTAAGTAGGTAAGTTTTTAATGGATTCATTATTTCCCATTCTTATTTTATTATTTCAAGTAGGAGTTCAGTTATTTTGTTTTTCACTTCTATGAAAATTGAATCATCTAAGGAGGCTCGACCTTGCCCGCAGAAAGAGTCCGACTGTAACGGAAATCCGCAGTTATATTTATCTGAGCAAATTATAAAACCCTCTTTATACTAATAAAAGCGCCACCAATGCTTTGCAAAGGTGACGCTTTCCTATTAATAATGATTAGCAATCGTTGTAGCAATCCTATCAAGAGCGGGGATTGTGCTCGTTTTATTTTTCTCTGTTAACACGGTAAATATAAGAGTCTCACCGCTTTTAGTTTTTGCATATCCAGCGAGAGATTTTATATTTTCTAGACTGCCAGTTTTCGCTGTTATGTTACCTCTAGCACCAGTAGTTTTCAATCTATTCCGAAGGGTCCCACCTACAAAACGATCAGATATGCCCGCTACTGGAAGGCTTTTACTGAAAGTCTTATACCAAGGCTCTGACTGAACTGCATAAAGTAAAAGTGATAATTCCCTAGTTGTAATCTTGTTTGAATATGACATACCTGATGCGTCTTCGAATTTCCATTTAGTACTGTCCAATCCAATAGAATTAGCATATTCTCTCATTACTTTTAAACCTGCATTCCAGCTTCCTTCTCCATACTTCACTTTTCCCATCTCTTTTGCTAGCATCTCCGCATGTGTATTATTACTAAGCTTCATAAATGGAATGACTATATCCTTTAGCGGTTTTGACCTTTTAGATTCTAAAACCTTTGCATTGTCGGGTGTCTTCCCTTTCATAACCACAGACGAAGGTATAAATGTGATACCCTTTGCTTGTAATGACTTTTTAAATACATCCAATACATATAATGTGGGATCTGTCACAGAGATCCATTCCTTCGTTCCGTAAGTTCCAACTGGAGAGTTTCCAGAAATAATTACCTTATTAGTGCCTACCTGTCGAGTAATTTTCAACGTGTTTTTGTATCCTTTAGGAACGGTTCTGGACTTATTCACTACCTGTAAAACACTAGTTTGAGGAGTTAGCGTTACTTTAGTTGCCTTCCCATTTATTGAAGGTATCGCCTGGACTATTACCGATCCAGCGTCAAAATCACTATTCGGCGAAACTGTTAGAGCAGAAATAGGTGCTGCATAATAATATGGCTCATCCTCCGCCAAAATACCTGCAGACAGCCGAACGGAATCATACCATGAATCATCCCCAACTATATTTCCAGAAATTCTTTTAATACCTTGTTTTACTAAACTATTCGCGAAATTATCAAAGTCGGACTTCAATAAGGTTGGATCACCTTTACCACGCATATACAAATTACCATTTAATGTACCGTTTTGTACTTGTCCATTCGTATATACTGCTGTTGGGAAACGATAATCTTCCCCAAGTGTTTCTAAGGCTGCTGCTGCAGTTAAAAGCTTTAATGAAGACGCTGGCGTTATCCCTTTATCTCCGTTATATTGATATACTATTTCACCAGTAGATGCTTTTCTTACCGTAAGAGCTGTTGTTGCACTTTTCATACGGCTATCTGCCATTATATTGTTAATTGCACTTTTTAGACTGCCGTACGAAGTTGCGGCCTCTACAGTATTATCCTCACTTGTAGAAATAAAAACAGAACCACTGATTGTTACAATTGAAACGACAGAAATTAATAATTTTTTCCAAATTTCCACTATGTACCTCCTATATCGTTTTAAAGTTATTGTTAGTTTAACACGAAGTTGTCAGATAATAAGGGTCTTTTTTAATCCTTACAAGAAATTGGACCATTGACCTAGTAGACATTATTTCAAATTATCTTTATACTATGTTTAACTACTTTGCAAAGCAAGGTAGTTCATTTTTAAATAACTACTTTGTTTTACAAGATAGTGAAAGGGAGAAGAAACATGTCCATTAGGAGTCAACTACTTAAAGGTATTCTTGATGGCTGCGTACTGGCCATTATCGAAAAAGAATCAGTATACGGTTATGAATTGTCTAAAAAGCTTCAAAAAGTGGGCTTAGAGGATGTGAGTGAAGGAACTATTTACCCTGTTTTATTGAGACTTCAAAAAAACAAGCTTATTATTGGTGAAATGAAGCCCTCAGAATCTGGACCTAACCGAAAATATTATTCATTAACTCCTGCTGGTAAGGAAGCTCTTGAAACAATTTCCATAGAGTGGAATCAGCTATCGGTACCTATTAATGCATTATTATCAAAAGGGGATGAAATGCTTGAAAGCAAGTGAGTTAATAGTACAAAACAACCAAAAAAGAGGGTTACTGACAGAGGAAAATGAGAAGTATTACACGAATTTACTACTCTATATCCGAACAAAGTTAACCTTATCTGAGCAGCAATCAGAGGAAGTTTTGATGGAAATGTTAGATCATCTTATAGAAGGTCAGAAGGACGGGAAAACTGCGAAAGAAATCTTTGGTAATGACCCTAAGGGGTATGCAGAGGAGATCTGTAATCATTTGCCACGTGAAAATAAACGTAATAGCTTCATATCCATGAGTGAAGTAGCTTTAAATATTATTGGATGGTTTTTAATAATGCGAAGTATAATTATCCCCATAATCGGAGGTGAAACCTCGGAAAAAGTGTATGTCATTTCTTCCCTACTTCTCATTATATTGATAGTGATTATGACAGCATTTGGAGTAAAAATGATTTTCGGATTAATAAGTCAAACATCCTTTGATGAAAATGCTACTGACAAAAAAATGATGTTTAAGGCTGGTTTGTATGGGGCTGGTGGGTTTTTAGTTATTGCAATCATTAGCTTTTTTGTAAAGGAGATTGGACCATCCTTTATATTACCTTGGCAGGTTTCACTTGGTGTAGGTTTTATATTAATACTGATTTCATGGCTTATGAAAAAGTATAAATTGTAGATAACATAGACAGGTGGAGAAATTCTTTGCCTTCTCCATCTGTACTTGATCTTTATTCATTTTCTTGAATTGGTGACAATGCTTTTGTTTTATCTATAAAAATAAAGGCATCGTATCTGCTCCCGATTTTAGAAGGTACATAATTTCCATAAGCTTCGAAGTCTGGATTATACACGACTCCAATAGCCCGATGCCCAATCCAATTATTAAAGAATGTTCGATTCTCCTCATCAAAAAGCAGAAGCTTATCTGTAGCTTCAACACGATGCAGCATATCTTCCCATGTATCTTTTCTTGCAGGTGGCACAGTCATTTTCTTAGGAATAGTCCCCCACTCGTCTGCTGCAATAACCTCACCTCTATGTGTACCAAATCCCACCGAATACACATTTTCGGGGTTGTTCTGTAGACGAAGAATTTCCCCCACGTTTGTCAGACCTTCTTCTTTCATATCCGTTGCGGATGCATCTCCAATATGGGTGTTATGTGCCCAAATTATTATTTTCGCACCTTTACCATGATAATCCATTATTTCATTAATCACTTCGACCATATGCTCATCACGAACATTCCATGAAAGTTCATCACTACGAACCATAGCTCGGTAGTATTCTTCCGCATTTTGAGCAACTAAAGCATTTATCTTTAAATTTAAATCTGCTTCCTGACCACCTTCATAATGCTTTTCGTTTATACGAATTGAAGAAACTAACTTCGCCACTTCCTCCACACATGCATCAGAAATGTGAATGGAAGAAAAAGCATACGTTTCGGGATGACGATTAAAAGGCTCAAAACAGGAAATTGCTTTCTTCGCAAAAGCCATATCTGTTCCTTCCGGATTTGTTTTACCCAAATAGCTTACAACCTCATCTAGAGATTCCCATAAACTATACACATCGACTCCATAAACTCCCGTTTTCCTGTTACCTTCTAATTTCTTATTATGTTTTTCTAACCACTTAACTAATTCAAAAATCTCTTCATTTGCCCACATCCATGTCGGCCAGCGTTCGAACGCATTTAGTACATTTTGTTTGTTAGCCTCTGTATCGTATCCTTTTATAAATCTATTTACTCGCTGAGTGGATGGCCAATCCCCTTCTACCGCAATTAGAGTAAATCCCTTATCTTCTATGAGTCGCTTTGATAACTCTGCTCGAACTTTATAAAATTCCGATGTCCCGTGACTAGCTTCCCCCAATAGAACAATTTTCGCATCTCCAATCGCTTTTAATAGAGGGGTAAAATCCTCGGGAGTATTAAATGGCAGTGCAAACTTTTTAATAGCTTCTATAAGAGATTTTATCTTAAACACTCCTTTTCCCTAGAAGTTTGCGTTACACTATCACCCTTTATACCGTTTTAATATTTGGAGCTGTTAAAATATATTGCCTATCATAAAAAAAACAACTAGTATTTAAAGAAAAATATGGTATGATAGGAAAAATTAAAAAGCAATGAAGAGAAGAGTAGGTAATCGAATTTCTTAACAGAGAGCCCTATTAGCTGCGAATGGGTAAGAACGAAGTTACTGAAACAAGCCTCTGAGCTTCACGTAGGACTTGTACAGAACAAGGCATTATGTGACAGACGCTCCTGTTATCGAGCTAGGGTATAAGCATGCTTACATGCCGTACTTGAAAAGGCCACTAATGGTGACATTAGGGCAAACTAGGGTGGCACCACGACATATTAATCTCGTCCCTAAGACAGTAGTCTTGGGGGTGGGATTTTTTTATTTGCCAAATTAAATATGTCGGAGGTTTTAAAATGAAATCATTCAAATGGAAGTTTCCTATCATATATTTGTGCTCCGTTGGAATTGCCAATATCGGAGGATGGATATACTTATTAGCAATCAACTTATTGGTATTAGAGAAAACAGGATCTGCATTAGCAGTTGCGGCATTGTATATTATTAAACCTATCACCCAGTTATTAGTTGGACCTTGGGCAGGTAGTCTCATTGACCGTGTTTCTACTAAGCATATTATGGTGTATTTAGATGTGATTAGAGCAATATTAATCCTCTTCATCCCTTTTTCAGATTCCATCGTATTCATTTATATACTAGTGTTTTTCATCCAAATGGCTGGAGCAATATTTGAGCCAGCATCCTTCACTTATATGACGCTTTTGCTGCCTGAAAATATAAGACATCGATTTAACGCAATTCTTAGCTTTGTCCATTCGGGTGCATTTGTAACTGGGCCTTTGATTGCAGGTATTTTATTTATGATTGGTTCCCTTAAGGAAGCATTATTTGTAAACGTCGTTATTTTTCTATTATGTGCTGCTCTTGCCCTTCTACTTCCTAGACAAATGTCTACAGCTACTTTTGAAAATTCAAGAATAACATGGTTGAACATCCGAGATGATTGGAGTTTAGTTGTACATTTTAGTAAGAAGGCTATTCCTTTTTTCGTCTTATATATGATGTTCCAAATGGTAATGCTACTAACTGCCGCATTAGACTCCATGGAAGTGACCTTTGCCAAAAAGGTCCTTAATCTATCCAATACTGCCTATGGGTCTCTTGTCACTCTTGCTGGGATTGGATTTCTAGTGGGTGCTATCTGCACCAATGTAATAGTAAGATTTGCTCCAGCTAAACTGTTAATGATTATCGGAACACTATTTGTCTCTGTTGGTTATGTTATTTACAGTTTTTCCACAACCTACTTGATAGCCAGTATCGGATTTTTTGTTCTTTCATTTTTTCTATCTATTTCAAATACGGGATTTATGACATACATTCAATCCAATATCCCTACCGATATGATGGGTAGAATCTCAAGCCTTTATGAGATGCTATCGAGTTTTATACAAATTATCGTTATTCTTTTTCTAGGATTGGCTTCTCAATGGTTTTCTGTAAAAGAGGTGGTCATTGGAGGTTCTATCCTAATGTTTTGTGTGGCTCTCTACTTAACTTTACTTTCAGCTAATCAATTTAAAAGGAAATTGGTCCAATAGTATGTAGCTTTTTGGTCTTTACATAATTCAATTGAATATCTTTAAAGAAGAGACCTTAAAAGTTTTTTAGTAACCTCAAGTCATGGTACGATTAGATAATAAAGTGAAACTTCAATCAGTGGTGATTTTCTTCTTCGCCACTGATCGTTAGTTGAACCATTCGGGCTTTTACGGGCAGTTGTCTCCCACATATGCTTTGTTACTTGGGAGAGGCTTTAGAGTGGGAGATTACTGCCCGTTTATGCGGGATAAATGTGAGAAGGACCAGGTGACGTTAACAAATGAAGAATAAAATTCAACATCTTACGAAAAGACAATGGATTATATGGAGCGGTTTGCTGCTAATTTTAGTTTTTGTCTTATTAAACAAAGATATTGTGACGTCTTTATTGCAGGGTGATATAAATGAAGTACAACTATTTTTAGAAAGAAATATCGGCTACGCTCTATTTTTTATGGCCCTTGTCATGCTCATACAAAATTCATTTACTATTTTTCCACTCATTATCGTAATTACCATTAATATCACGATTTTCGGATTTATCAACGGCTTTTTATGGAGTTGGTTTACAAGTGTAATCGCTTCAGTCATTGTGTTATACGGCGTGCGCTATGTTTTTCAAGACATTATTATCGACAAGTTCAATAAAGGTTTAATTGAAAAGGTAGATGCAAATGGTTTCGCTTATGTACTTCAAGGAAGACTTTTCCCTTTTATCCCAACTAGTTTGATTAATATTTTGTCTGGTCTAAGCACAATACGTATCGTGCCTTTCACTATAGCTACTGCAATTGGAAATTTCCTTTATTTCTTTGTCCTTGCTCTAATTCCAGCTGGAATATTATCATCTGATGTAGATGAATATCTCATTTTCAGCATTATTTTTGCGACTATTCTTATTTATTATTTAGTGAAGTATGTGAAGCACAAAAAGAAATCTACAGAAAAAGTAGATTCGTTAGATTAAGTCGTAGGAGTGATTATTTTGAAGGTAGCGATTATTACAGATATTCATGGGAACGAACTTGCCCTACAAGCAGTATTGAAAGAAATAGATGCTACGGAAGATGTGCAGGAAATTTGGTGTCTTGGAGATATGATCGCTATGGGACCGGATACAAATGAAGTTCTAGATACTCTATTTGAGCGTTCCGATATCCAAATGATTACTGGTAACCACGACGAAGCAATACTTTCCCTTATTTTAGGAGAAGGACACCCCGATAGCTATAAGCACACACGTGAACACCATGAATGGATCGCTAACCAATTATCCCTTCAAAATGTAAAGCGACTTCAGCAACTCCCAAGAATAATAAAAAAAGAAATTAAAGATATACGTCTTTTTGGCATTCACTATCATATCGAGCAACATCTGCTTGAAGCTCATATTAAAGAAGAGCCCTTTTATACAATTTTAGAGCCTACACTAGAAAATACGATAAGCATGTTTGGTGCTTATCCTGCAGATATCATTTGTTTTGGGCATAATCATCCAGAGCATCTATTTCAAACGGACAACAAGATATTACTGAATCCGGGAGCCCTTGGTGTATCTAAAGGAAATACTGCACCATATGCGATAATAGACTTTGCTTTTGTTAAACCAGAAGTTACCATCCATCACGTCGCCTATGACAAAGTAGCTTTTTTACAAAAGTTCGAGACTCTCCAAGTACCACAAAGAGAAATACTGTTTAAGCTTTTTTATACAGAGTAATAATTTAGAGGATAATCTCTCCCAAGCAAGTACAACTTGCTTGGGAGAGATTTTTTCTTTCTTGCTTTCTCATCAGATTTACTTACTCTACTCATGTCGTTACTTGCTTTCCTAATATATACTTGCTTCCCTTCTTTATTTACTTGCTATCAATGGCTCTTTATTTGCGGAAGAGAATTTATTTACAATCTGAGTCAGTTCATAATTACCTGCTTCAATTATCACGTGTTACCACAATTTTATATTCGTTTTTAAAAAAGGCCATCTTGTTGATTGGAGAGGAAGGCGGCGACTCCAGCGTGAATAGCACGAACTGAAAGCCCCGCAGGAACGTAGTGACGAGGAGATTGAAGCCGTGCCCGCGGAAAGCGTCCGCCTAGAACGGAAATCAATGTTGTTCGGTTTTCACTATAATATTCTTTTATGAAATTGATTCAATTTTATACATAAAAAGGACATCCATCAGGATATCCTTTTCACTAATTATTCATTTATAAAATTCTGTTGGGATCGCACCGATATTTCTGCGGTGATACAATAAAGGCTCTTTTGCTGCATTTTGAATATGCAGTACCTCACCAATCATAATTGTATGATCGCCAGCTTCAACTTTTTTAAACACTTTACATTCCAATGTTGCCAACGAGTTAGAAAGTACCGGCAAATTCAATTCTGATTTGTTCCATTCACACAGAGCAAATCTATCCTCCACTTTACTAGCGAATAAATTACAAATATCTCCTTGGTCTGCTGATAGAATATTTACCGTAAACTTATCTACTTTTAAAAACTCTTCGTATGAGTATACTCTTTTATCAATAGACCATAATATTAATAATGGATCCAACGAAACAGATGCGAAGGAATTTACAGTCAATCCCATTGGTTTACCGTCACTATTAAAAGCAGTAACTACTGTGACTCCTGTAGGATAATTTCCCATTGCCGCTTTAAAGCTGGCTACTTGATCTAATTTATTTTCCATCCAGATAACATCCAATCTCTTTTTCTTTTAAGCATATCAAAACCATACATTTCTTTCACACATTTGGATTCATTCGAACCTATTTTGTTTAAAGTTGTTACTACCGGGTAAATATAAACTAGAACACACTACTAACAAAATGGAGGAATTATACATGACAGTCAAACTAACAGTTGAAAATGCAGTTCAAGCTAAACAAGAAATTGAAAAACTTGAGACACAAGGATACGTTCGAGACAATATTCATATTTTTGCCCATTTTAAAGAAAGAGCAGACGATATTAATGATGCTCTCGACACTTCTGATGTAGGTATGAAAGAACAAGGCTTTTTACAATCTATGAAAAACATGTTTACCTCTCGTGGTGATGAGCTTCGCAACAAAATGGAAGCAGCTGGTATCTCTAAACAAGAGGCAGAAGCAGCTGAGAAAGAATTAGACAACGGTAAATTAGTAATTATTGCTCATAACTGATGAATTGAATTACATCCCATTCCTTTATAGGAATGGGATTTTTATTTGTATTTTTTCATTTTCTAATGCACAATTATAGGAACGAATGTTTTAGGCGAAGAGGTGAAATGATGAAGCCTGTTATTTTAGCAGAAAAACCAAGTCAGGCAAAAGCATATGCAGATGCTTTTAAAGTAAAACGTCACGAAGGATACATAGAAATCAATCCGTGTCCTATTTTCCCAGAGGGAGCCTATATTACATGGGGAATTGGCCATCTCGTTGAACTAAAAGAACCAAAAGCATATGATCCAAAATGGAATAAATGGTCGTTAGCTAGTTTGCCTATTTTGCCACAAAGCTATGAATTTCAGATTGCCAAAGGAAAATTTAAACAGTTTTCCGTAGTAAAAAAATTGCTTAAGTCTACCGATACCGTTATTAATGCGTGTGACGTAGACCGCGAAGGATCAAATATCTTCTATAGCATATACAATCAAAGTGGAGCACGTGGTCAATCGATTAAACGCTTATGGATTAATTCCCTAGAGGTTGATGAAGTACTGAAGGGCTTCAGTAATCTACAGGATAATCGTAAGGATCTTCTATTATATGACGAAGCCAAAGCTCGTCAAATTAGTGATTGGTTAGTAGGTATGAACGGTTCTAGATTATATTCACTTTTGTTGCAGGAACAAGGTATTAAAGAGGTATTTCCTATTGGACGGGTCCAATCACCGACTATATTCTTGATTTACCAGCGTCAAAGAGAAATCGAACAATTTGTATCGGAGCCCTTTTATGAGATAGAAGCTACTTTCCAGGCAGAAAAAGGAGAATACAAAGGAAAAGCAAAAGCTAAGGAACCTAAAAGAGAAATGATTCAAGAGCTCCTTTCTCAACATCATATTCAGCCTAACTCTCCGGGTGTAATTACTTCGATCGAAAAAATCGATAAACGAATACCACCACCTCAGCTCCATTCTCTGTCGACATTACAAGCAACTGCCAATCGATTATGGAAAACGAGCCCTGCAGATGTACTTAAAACAATGCAGGGTCTTTATGAGAAAAAGTTAGTCTCTTACCCACGAACGGATGCAAGACATATTACACCAAACGAATTTTCCTATATAGCGGATCAGGTTTCGGCTTATCAGCAAATTATTGGTCTTCCTTTTAATGTTGCTTCACTTGCTCCTAAAAAACGATATGTCGATAGCTCGAAAGTACAAGAGCATTATGCCATTATTCCAACTAAGAAGCTCCCGACAGCTGCAAAATTAGCAGGACTTTCAAGAATTGAACGAAACCTTTACGAGGAAATTGTCCGCTCTACTTTGGCGATGTTCCATACCGACTACTTATATACAGAGACAAAGGTTACAACAGATGTGAATGGTATGGCCTTTTTCACTACCGGAAAAATGGAGCGAGATCAAGGATGGAAAGCATTATTTCCCCGCTCAACTAAGGATAAAGAAGAACAGCCTCTGCCTTCCTTACGAGAACAGGAAAAGGTAGAGAGCGATATTCGCATTAAAGAAGGAAAAACAATGCCTCCGAAGCCATATACAGAAGGACAGCTCATCGCTATGATGAAAACCTGCGGAAAGCTTGTGGAGGATAAACTTGAAACTGAAATTTTAAAAGAAGTAGAGGGTCTTGGTACCGAAGCAACTCGAAGCGGAATTATCGAAACGATTAAACGTCATGGTTATATTAACGTAACGAAAAATATTGTTTCCATAACAGATAAAGGCCGTGTCCTCTGTCAGGCAATTGAGGGTAATCTTCTCGCCAGTCCATCTATGACCGCTAAATGGGAAACCTATTTACGTAAAATCGGTAACGGCGAAGGCTCAATGGATCGTTTTTTAGGTAGTATTGCAAAGTTTATCCAGAGCTTGATGGACGAGGTACCGAATCAATTAAAAACAAAACAAATTGATATAAAGCTAGCACCTCGGGCATCAAAATATGATTCTAAATTCAAAAGAGATCCTATTGTAACGTGCCCGAAATGTCAAAAAGGCTCCATAATTGCACATAAAAGTTTCTATGGTTGCACAGAATACAAAAATGGCTGTACACAGACATTTAATGGGTACTTTTTAAAGAAAAAAATAACACCTAGCCAAATAAAGTTGCTTTGTACAAAAGGTAAAACAAATCTTATTAAAGGATTTGAAGCAGAAAATGGTCAAAAATTTGATGCCAGCTTAACATTTGTTGAAGGTAAAATAAAATTGGAGTTTAAAAAAGACTAATTCTTTCTGTTTTCGATTATCGTTTGGCATTGATCGATTTTATCAAAGACTTGTTTAGCGATTCCACTTTATCAAGGCTATATATATCGAAAAGGTTGATCTCCATTGTGAAGATCAACCTTTGTTTTATTCGAATGGATACGCATGAACGATAGTTCCATTTCGCCCTGTTGTAGTTACAGCCTGTGACAAAGAATTTAAAATAGCCTCTTCCGTAACTTCTGCCACTCCTTGGAATAAGTCGTTCATAATAGGGTGATCATCTCGTAATAACTGCCTTATTTCCACACTTTCTTTAGAACTATGCTGTATTTGATGCGCAGTCGAAAAAGCAATGACAATATCACCACTTCCATTACTAAAATGGCTACCAGTTCTACCTAGTCCCACCCCACATCGTTTAGCAAGTCGTGAAAGCTGTCTATTACTTAATGGTGCATCTGTTGCCAAAACAATCATAATAGATCCATCTGCAGGCTTTGGAAAGTGAGGGGTGTTTCCTTTTTCATTTACCTGATACCGAGAAGCTTGGAATTCCTCTTTTCTTCCAAAGTTGCTAAGCACCATACAACCGATGGTATAGACTGTATCACTCTCCTGAATAATACGTGAGGAGGAACCGATACCTCCTTTATATCCAAAGCAAATCATCCCTTTACCCGCACCAACTGCTCCCTCCGGTGATGTTTCGGACGAAGCACTCTGGATACACTCAATCGCATGCTTCGGTTGGACTGGGAGCTTGCGAATTGAGTTTAAACGACTGTCATTGCACTCCCCTACTACTATATTAATAGTTCCCGTAGAATCCCCTATTTCAGGGTTTCTTTCTAGCATATACTCAAGAGTCCCTTGAGAAACTGCTGGAATGCCAAATGTATTCGTCAGCATGATAGGAGATTCAATTAGCCCGAGCTCATTCACTTGTACAAGACCGGTTGTTTTTCCGAAACCGTTTAAGATGTAACTTGCTCCAATTACTTTCTGTTGAAATAAGTTATCTCCATGCGGCAAGATTGCTGTTACTCCAGTACAAGCATATTCTCCTTCACTAAGTGGACTGTCTAATGTAATATGTCCAACCTTCACACCTTGAACATCCGTTATACAGTTCTTTTTCCCAACAGGGAATCTTCCTATTGTCATACCCCGTTGTCTAATTTTTTTAGGCTCCACGTTTTCTATCCCCTTATTTTAGAAACTTCTTTCCATTTATGAATAAAAGATTCCTCGCAAAAGTCTTGTTTTTCCCCATATAATCGCAGAACATCTTTTATTTCTTCAGCTAAATATTTTTCATTTCTATTGTTCGCAAGTGAGGGATATCCAGACCCCCTTTGTAAATAGTCGGAGCTGCCGACTAGGTACCATCTTTCCTCTTCTAATAATTCCCCATTTACATAGATTGCATGAATATTCTTCCCATCATGTTCTATTTGAAGTCCCGAAACATGCAACCTACCTACAAATCTCCCTCTAAATCCTGGACCTCTTCCATCTGCCAAGCATATTTGCGCATCTAATGACTGCTCCAGTGCTTCCTTTAAATGCTTACCTTGAATCTCAAAGGAAGTTGGATTTAATGGAGAAGGACATATCTCAATTAGCTTTTTTTGTGTCATTTCATGAAATATTCCCGCATTACAAATACCGCTATTGATAAGACCAATTTCTGATCCCAACATATCCTTCAAACCTTCAGCTATTAAATTGGAAATTGGGTTTTCCTCCACAACGTCATGCCATAAAGGATTTTCTACTGTATACAAAGGTTTACTTAATGCTTCTATAGCTCTTTCTTTATTTAACCTTAGAATAGATTCTATTTGTTCATTCCCTTTTATATCCGCTGTAGAAATAGTCTCTGAATGGACAAGATGTACTTTACCACCCTGTATTTCAAACTCCATAATACCTACATGCTCCCCATAATTACCTGCGCTATTCATAATTGTTTTATCAATAATCTTTGCTTGCTCAAATAATTTGTGATCATGTGCAGAAATAATAATATCAATCTCTTTAATCTCTTCGGCAAGAGGTTCATCAGCAAAGGTGCCGACATGGCTAAGTAATATACAAATGTCATACTTCCCTTTATTATTCCGGATTTCGTCTTTTATAGCTTTAGAATAATCGGTCATATGAATGCCTAATCCATCATTAAATACTCCCATATCAGGGGAAGATCCTGTAATGAAAATTCGGAGTCCATTTTTTTCTAAAATAACACTAGATTTAACTCCATTTATATTGGATCGATCTTTTTTAAACAAATTATTGCTTATAAAAGGAATAGGGCTGTTACTCGCCATATGCTCTAATGTGTCTATCCCATTGAACATCTCGTTGTTACCAATCGTTATTGCATCGTATCCTGCAGCTTCCAATAACTCTATTGCAGCTATACCTCTAGTACCTTGGAGCTCAATACTTTTAAAATCAGCAAAATCTCCTCCGTCTAAAATAATCGTATTTTCGTCTTTATGTTGATTGATTAAAGTAACTACTTTTTTATAGTTTTCAAAATTACTATGTACGTCATTTGTATGAATTATTTTAATTTTCATTTATACGCTCCTAGTCTATATATTAACTTGATAATTATACCATATTCTCATTTTTCAAATTATTTTATTTTAAACAAAATAGAGTATTTCGAGAAGTATAGGGAATGTAATAATAAATAGTGTTGGGAGGTTGTTAAATGGAAACACTACAAGTAAATGGTCGTATAAACAAAAAAAAATTAGCACTTAGTATTCTTATACCAGTAATCGGTGGCTCTGTTACTGGTTGGATTGCCAATAAAAATGCGCAAGAGAAATACAAAAAACTAAAACAGCCCTCATTCTCGCCACCTGGTGCTGTTTTTCCAGTCGTTTGGACCGCTCTTTACGCAACAATGGGAATCGCTAAATACCGTGTAGACCTAAAGACGAAAAATAAGAGGAAAGATTCTTCACCTGCTGTTCCCTTATATGACTTACAATTAGGATTGAATTTTTTATGGTCTTTTCTATTTTTCCGTTGGGGATTACGTGGAACTGCGCTTGTAGAAATTAGCCTTATGCTAGCATGTATTGCGTTAACGGCATACGAGTTTCAACAAGTCGATAAAACTGCAGGAGCACTAATGATTCCATATGTAGGATGGGTTGCTTTTGCATTGGGTCTTAATTATGCTGTTTGGAAATTGAATAAATAAATTCTTAAGAAACGTAATACTTGTATTTTCTCTTTCTTTTTGACTCGACTAATTTGTCAGAACACCATATAAGATTCTGGAGTAGTGGTCCCGACTAACATCAAGCCAAGATCTCTACTCTTTTTTTCGTCTATAAATATTCGAAGAAATTCCTTTTAATAAACTGATTTACTTGCTCTCAAATTTTATTTCCTTACTTTTTAGTAGTAATCGTAAAGTAAATGAATAATTTACAACTACACAGCCATCCAGTGAAAATGTACCTGTGAGAGAATTACAAATGAGAGAAATTAATGTATTATATGATTATTAAAGGCAAGTAAACTAATTAGGAGGAGAGCCCAATTTATCTTCAACATAGTATCGGAAAAAAAGTTAAGGAAGCTAGGCTAAACAAGAATCTAACTCAACAAGAACTAGCTGAAAGATGCAATCTTACTAAAAGTCATATTTCAAAAATAGAAAATGGTCAAGCCGCCCCAGCTGTAGCGACTCTATCTAAAATAGCACATGAGTTGGATACTCCTTTGTCTTGGTTTTTGGAATCCAATCTTCAAAATAAATTATCAATCGTTAAAAGCAATGAAAAAAAATTAAAAATCGGAAACAAAGAAATTGGCTATACTTATGAAGCTCTTGCAAATCGTCCTCGATTTAGTAAAGTAGAACCAGTTATAGTTACCGTCTTACCTGAAGCTGAATATGTAGAACCATTTACTCATAGTGAAGACGAGTTTATTTTTATTCTTAACGGGTCTATCAACCTGTATTATGATGGTGAGCTTCACTATTTAGAACAAGGTGATAGCGCTTATTTCGAAGGAAATACACCCCATATTTTTCTTTCTGCAGATAAGAGCAAAGAAGCTAAAGTCCTGACATTTTTTATACAAAATACTCCCCTTTAATTTGTATCTCAATAGAGGAACCAACCGTATTTTTGCCTTTCCCACCATTACTAATCCTCATTAATAATTATTTTTGCTAACATTTAAATTGATTTCATTTTCTGAATAAATTTTAAATTCGGTATTTACAAGTAATAATTATTAATGTATTTTTGTGTAATAGCATTCAACTAAGTTGAATGCTATTACACAAAAATAAGGGGTGTATGTTATGTCAAACACAAGAGTTCCAGGGTTTTATCGTTTATCACCTAAAGAAAGATTTGATATTGTTACGGAAGGACGCAATTTAACGGATGAACAATTAAAGTATTTATCTGGGGAGCATCCACTTTCGATGGATTTAGCAGATTCAATGATAGAAAACGTTATTGGACAAATGGGAATTCCACTAGGGATTGCAACCAATTTTAAAATTAATGGAAAAGATATGTTTATCCCTATGGCAACAGAAGAACCTTCTGTTGTAGCAGCCGCTAGTAATGCAGCAAAAGCAAGTTATGAACACGGTGGTTTTTTCACGTCAATGAGCGGAACAATCATGCGTGGACAAATTCAAGTACTAAATGTAGCAGATCCTTATGCTGCTAAAGCCAAGATTTTTGAGCATAAAGAAGAAATTTTGGCTGATTGTAATGTAAAAGATCCAACATTAGTTTCACTAGGTGGAGGGGCTAAGGATTTAGAGGTTCATATTATTCCAACAAACTCTCAAATAATGTTAGTAATTCATCTAATTGTTGATACAAAAGATGCAATGGGTGCAAATGCTGTTAACACAATGGCAGAAGCAGTTTCTCCGACTATCGAGACAATTACTGGTGGTAAAGTTGTATTAAGAATAATTTCAAATTTAGCAGATCGCAGATTAGTTCGTGCTAGAGCAATTTTCTCTACAGAGGCACTTGGTGGCAAAGAGATTGTCGATAACATTGTAAGCGCTTTCGAATTTGCGGATTATGATCCTTATCGGGCAACTACCCACAATAAAGGAATTATGAATGGTATTTCTGCTGTAGTTTTAGCAACTGGAAACGATACTCGTGCAGTAGAAGCTGGAGCACATGCCTATGCATCTATATCTGGTCAATATAAGTCTTTAACAAAATGGGAAATAAATGCAGATGGAAATTTATCCGGATCTATTGAGTTGCCAATGGCTGTTGGAATTGTTGGTGGAGCAACGAAAACGCATCCAGTTGCACAAGCTGCCCTTAAAATAATGGGAGCAAATTCTGCTGAGGAACTTGCAGGATGTATAGCTGCAGCAGGATTGGCACAGAATGCGGCTGCATTAAGGGCCTTATCTGCTGAAGGTATTCAAAGAGGTCACATGTCTTTACATGCAAGAAACTTAGCAGTAATGGCGGGTGCAAAAAGGGCTGATATAGATAGAATCGTCGTACAGGCCGTCAAAGAGAAAGACCTTAGATACGACCGTATCTTAGAAATAACTAAAGCAATTCAAAGAGGTGAATAGGATGGCAAATAACCATGAATCATCAGCTGCTGATTTTAAGGAGAATAAAAAAACAAAAACATATTTAGAGATACTTGGAGATACAATTCTACCAAATCAATTACTTTTCGCAGTTATATTAAGCGTAGGAATTAGTTTAGGAGGTTACAATATTGGTCTTTGGTTACTTCCTTCTATCGCAAGTGAAAGTATGGTGGCTTCTTATTCATTACTAATCGGTATTTTAGGAAGTGTTATCTCTTTAGTTCTTTGTTCCATTCTATTTAAACCAAAAAGAATATTAGTTGAAGAGGAAACCTCATCTGAAAGTATGAGACAAGTTTTCGAAGATTTACAATTAGATCCTCTGGAAGAATTAGAACTGATCGAAAACGATCCTATTACTAAAAGGGAATTGGAGGAATTAGGAGTTTTAAATAGTTTTCGGGCACTTGGAGAGGAGGATAAGAAATGAGTTTACTAGTTACAGCTATTTTATTTGCATTAATTGGTGCGATTGTCTTCTCTCTAATAGGATTAATCTCTGGTACCGATGAGACAGCTATTATGGTTCCACTTACTTTGTTAGTAATCCTTCTAGGTGCACCTCCAGCTGCTGTATTTTCATTTTTCATGGCAGCAGTTCTAGCAAAACATCTTACACATGCAGTTCCAACTGCATTAATGGGTATTCCCGGAGATACTACTGCTGTTCCATTAATAGACCATGCAACTACTTTGAGAAGAATGGGTATGCCCCATATTGCTCTTAGAAAGATGATTTCTGGTGGGATTATTGGTGCATTTATTGCGCTACCTACAGCTGTTTTGTTAGGTCAATTTTTAGGACAATTTGCTGACTTTTTTAAGTCATCAACAGGAATAATTTTTACACTTGCAGCTATTTTAATCGCCTTTTTCTCTAAAGGTAAATGGGTAAGTGTTTTAATGATTATTCCATTCGCTTTCTTTATTAAAAGTTTAGATTTGATGAGTTTTAGTATATTGGATAAGCATTTATCAATCAGTTTCTTCTTGGGAATTGCCATAGGTCCGATTTTCTGTGATCTTCTATTTGCCACTTCCTCTAGCGCTAAAAAGACTATTGAAAGAGATAAGCCTAAAGAATATCATCTAGCTCCTGAAACTAAATCATGGAAAGGATACTTCCCAAATCCTTTAAAAATTTTAACTGGAAGACAACAAATATTCACTTCAATTACAACTTTTATTTCTTCTCTTACTTTTGTTTTTAGTCCTGTAGGCATGACTTCCCTAATGGGTGAAATTGTCGGTTCCCGTACAAAAGGCGCATATAAGAAGTCTACAACTAGTTTAGCAGTGATGAATGGAGTAACAGAGTCAACGTATATCGCAGAAGTAATCATTCCATTAATAGCTTTTGGGATTCCACTAAGTCCTGTTGCTCTTGGCCCTGGCTCACCATTATTTAACGCACCACCAGTATTCACCGTCGACCCAATAAATAATCTACACACCTATTTAACTTCATGGGAATTTTTCCTTTATGGAGCAATAGGTCTTATTGTTGCTTCGTTAATCGCCTACCCTTTTTCTATGAACTATGCAAGAAAAGCTTCTGTTCTAGTTATGAAACTTGTAAGCCAAGAAGCTATTGTGGCGATGTTCATAGGACTTGCTTGTCTACTGGCTTTCCATGAAGCACAACTTGTTGGTGTTGTACTTACATTTACAGTAGCAGCTGTTGGTGGTCTTTTAAATCGAATTCTTGGAATTGGTGCCGGTGTACAATTTATGATTTTCTACGCATCTACCTGGATTATGATGACCCTCTTCGGGATATAAGTAAAAGGAGTTTTTTAATATGACAACACAAAGTCTTCCTAAAAGCGTAAGCATTAGAGAAGTTGGCCCACGTGATGGATTACAAAATGAAGCTAAATTTATTCCAACAGACGATAAAATACAATGGATAGACCACTTATCTAATTCGGGGTTAAATTATATAGAAGTAACTTCTTTTGTAAATCCTTCATGGATTCCCGCACTTTCGGATGCAGAGTATGTAACAAAACATATTAAGAAAAACCCAGATGTCACTTATGCCGCCCTTGTTCCAAATATAAAAGGATTATCGCGAGCATTGGAGAGTGGTATTGATGAAGTCGCTGTTTTTCTCTCTGCGAGTGAGACTCATAATAACAAAAATATTAATAAAACTATTTCAGAAACAGAGATTGTCTTATCTGAGGTTGTTAAAGAAAGTATTTCTAATAAGAAAACAGTTCGAGGATATATTTCAACAGTTTTCGGTTGCCCTTATGAAGGAAATATAGAAATTGATCAGGTAATTCGATTAGCGGATTCCCTGTTTGAAATGGGAATAAATGAATTATCATTAGGTGACACTATTGGAGTAGCCAATCCCTCTCAAGTTAAACTAGTATTAGAACAACTTCTAAAACGATATCCCGTTGAAAGCATCGCAATGCATTTTCACAATACCCGTGGAACTGCTTTAGCAAATGTGCTAGCTTCATTGGAGATGGGGATATCTAAATTCGATAGCTCTCTGGGTGGTTTAGGTGGATGTCCATACGCTCCGGGAGCATCTGGTAACTTGGCAACTGATGACTTAAATTATATGCTCACAAATATGGGGATTGAAACAAATATAGATCCCGACAAACTCAATACAGCCGCACTGTATATTCAAAGTAAACTACAAAAACCTTTAGATAGTTTTAGCGTGAAATACTATGAATCTCAACTAAAGTAATTAGGAAATAACTAACAAATTTAAACTACCAAGCATCAGGAGGCTGATGCTTGGTAGTTTTTACTTGGCTTGAAAACCTTTAACTTTATCAACAGCTTCTAAAAGCTTTTCAGTAACCACTTCTGATTCATCAATATGATTCATGAGAACAGCATTTGTATCGTCAAACAATTCGGTTGTCTTTTGAAACTTGTCTATAACATCTTCATTGGATACTTTTTGATGCTTAATGAAATCTAATAGTTCATTTACCTCTCCCTGAACATTCGTAATGATGCTCAACAGGGAATTTATTTGCTCAGTTGTTTCAGAGCTGGTTTTCATCCCTTCACTTACTAAATTCATATTGCTTATATTATCCTCATACGCTTTTGAAATTTGTTCTTGAATTTTTTTTGTAAGATCTGCAATATCTGCAGTACTCTCCTTCGTGCTTTCCGCGAGTTTACGGACCTCATCTGCTACAACCGAAAATCCTTTTCCATGCTCTCCCGCTCTTGCAGCTTCAATGGATGCGTTTAAAGCGAGTAAATTTGTTTGACTAGAAATATCACTAATCACTTTTACAATTTCTTCAATCTGCTTAGAACGTTCACTTAACTGATTCATACTTGCAGATGTTTTTCTAGATTGATCCCCTAAGTTATCGATAAGGTTTTCTACAGCGTGTACCGCTTCCTTACTATCCACTGATAACGTAACCATCTCATTCGATGAGGCAATTAGTGACTCACCTTTCGCCAGTGCTTCATCTGATATCTTATTTGAGTTTATCGTACTCTCTTCAACTCGTTTAAACTCTTTTAAGATTTCACCAACCATTTCCCCTAAAATAGCATGTTGGTTGTTTACTATGTCATGTTGACCAATAGTAGACACTAACTCTTTATGTAAATCATTTAAGAAAATTTGAAACTCATTATCTTTTTTATCCAATTTAGAATTTAATTCATCTATTTTTTGTTTGAATTGTTCTATATCCTCTTTTCGAGATTTGAATGCCGTTATCATTATTATTCACTCCAATTATCATTATTTTCACAAATTAACATGCATTTAATATACTACTTTCCGACGATAAATTATACAGTTTTATAGCACTTTCGATTCGACTTAAAATAGTTATTTTTTAATAGAATATATTTCTCTCTACCTACTTCTCACCTGTTTTTATCAGAATTCTTAAAGTTTTACAACATTCACACAATATTGTTATTTTCTTTTGCTATAATCTATCCGAAATATAAAAATGTTCAAGGAGTGGATAAAATGACAAAAAAGAGTCTTTGGAATCATGCTTATAATAAGGTTATTATTTCCTTTATATTAGTAGTTTCCATGTTTGTACCATTTATAATTGCACCTAGTGTTCTAGCCGCTGAGCCAATTAGTGTCTCAGAAGCAATTACAAATAACACAGGTACCGCAACTGTTCAAGGTTACATCGTTGGAACTGCTAACTCTGGATCTTCCTACGATCAGGAAGCCCCTTTTACAGTAGCTACAAATATTGGTTTAGCAGATTCACCAAATGAGACAAATCCATCCAATATTTTACCGGTTCAATTACCAACTGGTGCTATTCGAACGGCACTCAATCTAAAAGATAATCCACAAAATTTTAAAGTAGAAGTAACCGTGACAGGTTCATTGGAAGCATACTTCTCTGTTCCTGGTCTAAAAAGTCCTACTGCTTATACAATAGTTTCGGATGGTGAAACACCTCCCGAAGCAGAAGTATTGGAAAACATTGCGGCTGCACGAGCAACTACTAACCCAGACAAACTAGTTAAAATTACGGGGACTGTAACAACCGGAATGGGCTTTTGGGGCGGAAAGGCATTCTATCTTCAAGATACTACCGCTGGAATCTATGCATTCACTTCTTCAGCAGATGTTAATCCTGGTGATGTCGTTGAACTTGAGGGTAAAGTTAGTCCATACAGCGGCGAAATACAAATTCAACCTACCAAAATAACGAAAATCTCCACTGGCAATGAAATGCCTTTTGAGCAAATTATTACACCAGCTGGAGTAAATGATGAAACTCAAGGTGAACGAGTAACTGTAAATAATGTAGCAATTACTAATTTAACTAAAACAAACGACTATGGAACATTCGAATTTACTGCAACACATGAAAACGGAGAGTCCGTTGTTATTCGTAACGATAATCGAAATGGTTTAGATTATGATACATTCGTACAGCGATATAAAGAAGGCGATTTTGTCCATATATCTGGTATTGCTTCAATTTTCAACACGACTTACCAATTAAAAACACTTGGTTTAGAAAGCTTTGAATTAGTTAACAAGCCTGCAGTCTACACGGATATCTTTCCAGGTACAGTTTCGGAAGGAACTGAAATTTCCCTAATCTCCCCTATAGAGGGTGCGACAATCTATTACACATTGGATGGCTCAACACCTTCTACAGATAGCACGTTATATAATGCACCAATTACTTTATCAACAGATACTACGATTAAAGCAATCGCTGTTAGTGATACTATATCGGACGTATTTACTTTTACGTACAATATTTTAAAAACAAATAACCTATCTATTCGTGATATTCAGGGACAAACTCACTTCTCAGACTATGAGGGTGCAACAGTTCAGGATATTACCGGTGTTGTAACTCATCTGTACAATTCAGCAAACTTTGTAATTCAAGATGTAAATGCTGATGATGACAATACAACATCTGAAGCAATAATCGTCAACAAAGCGTCTAATGGTTTAGCAATTGGAGATTTGGTTACAGTAGCGGGAACCGTGGAGGAATGGTACTACGAGGGCTACTCAGATATGAAAGCAAATGATCTTCCTATTACTAGAATTCGTGCAACATCCGCTACTAAATCTGGAATAGCAGAATTGCCTGTACCTTTAGTAATTGGAGAAGATATTTTCCCTCCAACTGAAATAATCGATAATGATGGATTAACAACATTCGACCCATTAGACGATGGAATAGACTTTTGGGAATCCGTAGAACTAATGCGTTTGGCTGTACCAAATGCAAAAGTTATTGGACCACAAGAGTATGGAGAAATACCTGTAATAGCAGGGAACTCTACTAATACAAAGTTCAATGTACTAGGCGGAGTTAATATTTCTGCTAATGACTATAATCCAGAAAGAATATTAGTATTAACAGGAAATGAAAAATATGATGCCAAATCAGGCGATTATTATACAGGTGAGATTGTCGGAGTGATGGGCTTCGGCTTTGGTAATTTCAAGCTATGGACAGAGGAGTCTACTCTTCCACCAATCACTCGTATTGAAAAACCAACTGTAGTGACGGATATCGAACCTACAGAGGATAAATTAACTGTAGCATCATACAATGTTGAAAATTTCTCAACAAATACTGAAAACACGCCGGATGAAAAAGTAGAAAAAATAGCTAAATCTTTTGTGGAGAATATGAAATCGCCTGATATTATCACTCTTATAGAAGTACAAGATAATGATGGTCCTACTGCTTCTGGAAATACAGATGCCTCGGCAAGCTATGAAAGGCTGATCGCTGCAATTGAGACTGCTGGTGGACCAACATACGCTTGGACTGACATCGCACCTGAATATAATCAGGATGGGGGGCAGCCGGGCGGGAACATTCGCGTCGGGTACCTCTATAACCCAGATCGTGTAACACTTACAGAAGGAACAAAAGGCAGCTCCACTGATAAAGTTACTTGGGATGAAGCTGGAAATCTCACCTTGAATCCTGGAAGAATTCTTGACTTACCACAAGAGAACACACGTAAGCCATTAGCTGCACAATTTGAGTTCCAAGGAGAAAAAGTAGTCGTAATCGGTGCTCATTTAAATTCCAAAGGTGGGGATCAGCCTTTATTCGGTAAAAACCAACCTCCATTCCTTGGCTCAGAAGCAGAAAGAATTGAACTAGCTACGATGATTAACAATTTCATCCAAGCAGGTCTAGAAAAGGATCCAGATTTAAGTGTAATAGTTGCTGGAGATATGAATGATTTCGAATTCACTCCGACTCTTGCTGCACTTAAAGGTGGAATTTTAACGAATATGGTAGAAAAAGTACCAGTTGGCGAGCGTTTCTCTTATTACTATCAAGGGAATAACCAGGTACTTGACCATGTTCTAGTTACAAATAATATAGCTAATAAAACTACTGTGGATATGATTCATATTAACGCTAACTATATGGATATTCACGGTCGTGCTTCCGACCATGACCCTGTTCTTATTCAAGTGGAATTGAACGAACCCGAAACTAAAACCCTTACAGCAAATAAAACAGCAATCGAGTTAGTAAAAGGGAAAAAGGCAAATATTAAGCTAACAGAAACGACTAAAAAGCAGGACGGTTCCACTACGACTGAGGATGTTACTAAGAAGGCTACTTATAGCGGTTTTAATACTAAAATTATTTCCGTAAACAAAGGCGTAATCACCGCTAAATCGAATGGGACAACAATTATTACTGCAACGTATGGCGATAAATCAGTGACCATTAAAGTAACAGTACATTCGACTATAGATGGCGAAGCTATTATAACAGAGGATGAAGTAGACACTTCGAAGAAGGTAATTACGGTGGATGGCTCTGTAATGCATAATGACGGTGATGTTAATATACGTTTTACAGAAGCGGCAACTAGTAAGATTAATACTGCAAATAAAGATGTAGTAATTAAACTTATCAATGGAACATTCTCGATAACTGCTAAAAACTTCGATGTACTTGCAGCTAGCGGGCAGTTCACCTTATACCTGGATTATCATATTCCACCAGGGTTATTAAAAGAAAAAAATAAACACAAGATCAAAGACGACTTGAAACTTAAGGATATGGCTTTCCTTGATAGCAGTAACAAAAAAATTACAAAAGGATTTTCAGACTACTTTATCATCACTACAGAAGGTAAAAAAGGAACTAAGGTAGCCGCTTACTACGACCAAAAATCGAAGAAGTGGAAGTTCAAAAAGATTAAGTAGGTATTGAAAAAAACGAGAGTCGTGACTAGCGTCACGACTCTCGTTTTCTATTTCCTACTAATAGTCTTACTCCTAATCACTAGTTTTAATAACACCTGAGTCAATTTCATAATTACTTTTTTCCGCATAAAATACGAATATTTATATGATATTATTCATTTATTTAAAGTGGTGTTCGTTGATTGGAGCGCAGGTCCGCCACTCCAGCGGGAACAGCACACTTCTGCACCCATAGCGAAACGACAGGAGCACGATCTGAAAGCCCCGCAGGAACGTTTAAAAGGGACAAAGGCTAAGTGCGCTACGCTAGCTTCGAAACATGAAAGTACGTTGGAGAGGAAATCAACTTTGTTTGGATTTTGCTATTAATTATTTTTTTATGAAATAGATTCATCTACTTATTAATACGCATAAACTCTACAACTTTTTTATCGATAAAACCCCTTTCTTGAACACGTTCATCAAAATTTTGAATGAGATGATAAGACTGGATAGCATCTTGTAAGTCATCCATTTCTGTAAGATTTCGATCTAAAAAACCATTTTCATATAACATATTTTGTATCTCTTCCGCTAGCTCACCTTCAATAGCCACAATATCCTTTGGAGTTGTCCCTATAAAATAGAGCTGATGAAGTTTCAAAAGTCTCGCTAATTCTTTAACTGGGTCAGTATGGTCATCCACTCGAAGATCGATATAACGATCTGTATACCCACCATAGCTACCATTTTCTTTTACTACTAATAAAGCAGCAGATTGTTTTCCCCGTTTGTCTCCCCCTGCAATATCACCAGCTTGTAATGCTGCCAATAATCGTTCAGCAAGAGAAGCCTCCTTTTGTAGAAAAACCGCCTTCATGTCGTTAACAGTATCTTCACTGACCAATAAGTTTCCCTGAATAGCAAAATTCGCTTCTGCCAATCCTCCCGCCCAATCGAAACAGTCTTCCCCAGTAAATATAGCACTACGACCACTTGCATCTACAATACCAGCTTGTCGGGCACCAGATTTTTCATCATTTGCAACTAACTCTTTAAGAACCTCTTCCGGTGACAAGCCTCTTTGTAGCATGTCCAAGCCATCTATACCATAATCTAAATTTGCCCAGGACTGAGTTGCTATTGCCCCTACGCCTGCCTTGGCAAATGGAACAACTGCTCCAACACACAAAAACTTGGAAGCAACGGCCACACCTAATTCCTTTGTTTGTGGATCGAAACCAACGATAGAAAATGTCATCTGCATTCCCCTTTCACTTAATCTATTTATATTTTAACTTTTTATTCTGACAATTAAAAGAAGATCACATTATTTTAGAATGAATGAGATCTTGAATTTTTACTGTAATTTTTTATTTACATATTTCCCATGACTAGGCAAAACAATCAAGTCAAAATCAGTGATTAGTAAATGCAAATTACTTGTGAGTAAGTCTCCTGAATAATACATCCTCTCCCTTAACCACATTAGCATTTCACCTGGACAATTATTTATACAATCCTTCAAAGAAAGACATCCCACAAGTAAACTCTACTCATAGGATGTCTGTTAAATTTATATTTTAAAACGATGTACCAATTCATTCAAGGAATCTGAAACTGATGTCAGAGAAGATGCAGCAATTTGGATTTCTTCCATGGATGCTAATTGTTCTTCAGTAGCAGCTGCTATTTCATGGGTGCTTTCGCTATTTATATTGAATAACTCAGAAATATGTATGTTTTTTTCTGCAACTGACGTGAAATCCCCAGTTAGTTGCTCTGTTTGATTAGCTATTTCCTGTACCTTATCTGAAACATGTGAAATCGATAGCATAATTTCTTTAAATTGAATAGCGGTGCCAGAAGTTAATTGGATTCCATTATTCACGCTTGATTTCACCGTTTCAATCGTGTTTACTGTTTCTTTAGATGTACTTTGTATAAGTGTAATGAGTCCTTTAATCTCATTTGCCGATTTACTAGATTGTTCCGCTAACTTACGGACTTCCTCTGCAACAACAGCAAATCCTTTTCCATGTTCTCCCGCTCGTGCAGCTTCTATTGCTGCATTTAGAGCTAGTAGATTAGTTTGCTCTGCAATTTCATTAATCATCGAGGTTATGTCACCAATCTTCAAGGCATCATTTGCTAATGAATTAATATTCTTATCAGCTTCATCCACTGATTTCTGTATAGTCCCCATATTAGCAACTATTTCTGTTACAGACCTCTCACCGTCTTCCGCTTGACTATTAACCTCAGTTGTTTCTTCTGATACCTCAATCGTATATGCAGACATATTCTTTAGAATCTCTAAGGATTGCTCAACTGCTTTTGTACCTTCTAGTAATATGGTAGATTGATCATTCATAGCAATTGATACATCTTGTACACTCTCTGCAATTTGGTGAGAGGTAAGTTTAGATTGCTCAGCACTAGCAGAAAATTCTTCTGAAGAAGCAGCTGCTTGTTCCGCTGAATAGCTAATTTGAGATATTATCTCTCTCAGGGAAGAAATAAACTGATTGAAAGCTCCACTAACTTCACTTAATTCGTCTTTATTTTTTATGTGAATTGTTTTTGTTAGATCTCCATCCCCATTAGCAATTTCAGTCATTTGTTCTTTTAGTTGACGCAATGGTCTAATAATAGCCTTCAAAAGAATTATACTTAGTATGATTCCCACCAATATTGCTATTATAGAGATTGTTATTAAGATGATCTGACTAACCTTAGATTGTTCTTGTAAATTTGCACTAGCTTGGGTTGTCTTTTCATCCAATTGTTCTATAAAACTATCGAAAGACGGATCCAAAACTTCTTTTCGTATTCTTCGTTCTTCTCCAAAATGGATTTCTTCTGCTGTCGTTTTGTTTATCGTGCTATTTTTTATTACTTGCTGGCTTGCTGACCAAAATTCTTTATAGTCATTTTGGATACCCTCTATTACATTTTTATCACTAGTTGTACTAGCAAGTTCGATTAAACGACTTATTTTGGCTAAAACATCCTCTGACTTTTCTTCCATTTGTTTTGCATAGGTTAAATCCCCTGTTAAAAGAAGTGCTCGTTCATCATTGGATAGCCCTGCGAGACGAAACTGTATATGCTTTGAAATTGTTTGCATCTCTGTTAATTTATCTAATTCGTTATTTTTAGAAACAACATCACTTAATACCCATGTAGAAAATCCCCCTACCCCCATTATGGATATGATTAAGACTGTTGTGACCAAGATTATTCTTGTTTTTATTCTCATACGATACCTCCAAAACTCCAATATAGTTCACTTTACACATTATATCAGAATTTCAATCATGAGAAATTATCTAGACTTTTCTAAACAGATCCCTAGTAATGTATATATAGACCTATTTAAATTACTACATCGGATATCGAACTAACCTTAAAAAGTCTTGCTCTCCAACTATTTCAATTGGAAGCCCTTGTTGAATCATGACTTCCACCTTTTGCATTTTAGTACTTTTTATGCCCTGTAGATATTTGGCTAAGTCATTATCTCCCACGACTAAGTAATTTGTTTGATGGTCCACCGTCCCTTTGCAAATTGCTCCACAATTCACTGCAAGTTGTGCTGCTTTCGACCTTGTCATAGAAAGCATTCTTCCCGTGAAAACAATTTGTGCTCTATAAAATGGATGCTTAGAATTTAGCGCTGTACTTTCAGGTTCCAAAAATTCTATAGTCACGTCTGATTTGCTACTTCGCTTGGATGGGGATTGTTTCTTAGTTTGAATCGATGAGCTTATTTTCACATTATGTAGTTTTGCCAATTGTTGAACTGTATTTGTTTGGGTTTTCTGCATCGCTTCTATTGTAATGATAGCGGCGGCGCGAGCATCCTCTAGGGCATCATGGTGCCTTAAGGCTATACCCAAATAACTTGCTACAGTGGAGAGCTTATGATTGTATAGCTGAGGCCAAACCTTTTTAGCAATTCGATAAGAGCACCCATATTCAAAGCTCGGAGAGGGTTCATGAAATTGACGTAATGATTCCTGTAAAACCCCCATGTCAAAACTTGCATTATGTGCAATGACAACTTGACCTTCAATAAGATTTTTCACATTTGGCCAAAATTCTTCAAAGGTTGGTGCACTATGGACCATATATTCGGTAATCCCATGAATTTTTGTATTATAATAATGAAATTCACTTAAAGGATTTATTAAGGATTGTATTTCTCGATATATTTTCCCGTTCTTAACTTGCACAATTCCTACCGAGCAAACACTCGAACGTAGGTTATTAGCTGTTTCAAAATCGATAGCTACAAAGTCCATTTTTACGTCACCTCGTTTTGTTAGATTGACTCTTATTATCTCATAAGAGAATGCAAAGAAGAACCTCTCAAAAGAGAGGTTCTATTAGTTTAGTGAAGTTTAATATAGTCGATTAGTAGGAGGAATATCATCTAATTTCTTTTGAAATTCCAATTTCTCTTCATACTGATCATGAGAGAATCTTTCCTCTTCTTCATCTACTGTTTCGCTCGCATATGCTGCTGGACCTAGATTCGGATCGGCTCCCGGAGATTGCGTGCCGTATGTTTTTTCTTCCATCGTAACATTTCCCTCAATCTTTGGACGAGTTTCTCTAACCACCCTGTCTTCCTGCATAGAGTGTCCAATATGATCCTCTTCTCGAGCTAAGTATGGATCAGTTGCAAAGGTCTCTCCACGTGCGAAGCGATCCTGAGGTTCATCAAAGCGTCCATCTGTTTCATTTACGAACTTATTATTAGATGGTGTTAATCCTTGCTCCTTAGCATAGTCACTAATCGGTTCTTCGTTTTCCATAAAACGATTTTGTACCATATCTGTACCAACCGTATCTGTATACTCTTGATCAAATTCATTTTCATGAGAACCGTACATCGGTTCATCGTTAAACGTCAGGACATCTGTGTAGAGGACAATACTTCCTCTTGCTACTTCCTCCGCATATCTTGTTCTTTCCTCTTCACTTAAATCTAATTTTCTTAATCCTTCTGCTACTGCATCTTCACCAGTAAACCAGGATTTGAACTTGTCCATAAATGTTCCAGCTTCATGTGTAGAAACTTCTGAATGACGACTAAGTGTATTTAAATGTGCATTTTCAGTTGAAATTACATGTATATCACTTTCTGCATAACCTTGATTTTGTAGGCCCTCCAATTTTTCATACATTTCTTCTTCCGTACGAGCAAATTCAATTCGTCTATTCGATTCAATGTTCATGGTGTTGCCTCCTCAAAATTAGTCTTATTCCATACATCCCCCCTTACGATTGAACCTAAACACTATGTAGCTATTGTTAATCACTTTGTAATAAAAAAGTAATTATTCTAGTACATACGGTTATTTAAGTAAGAAAAGTACAAGCGCCCTTTAATGTCAAAACCTGTTTCTATCGTTTTCGGTAGGCTTTTGACAGACTTGTTGCTATAGATATACTAAGAAAATCTTATCGATGAGTAATACACCCTTTATTGATTGAAGCGGAAGATGGCTACTCCAACGGGGAAAGCGTTAGGCGAAGACCCCGTAACGAAGCGAGGAGGCAGAGGCAACGTCCGCGGAAAGCGTCTACTTGAAACGAAAGTCAGCAGTATCATTGTATAGAATTGATTCTTCAAAGTACCTGGATATCTGAGCACAAGGCACAAAGTTTTATACTTTCTTATTCTTTAAAAAAGCCTCAAGAAACGACTTTCATCGTCTCCCAAGGCTTATATCTTTTATTTTCTGTCAGTAAATTCTTGCGTATCTCCGTCCGAGAATTCTACTTCTAACTCGAATTCAGTATACTCCTCTACTCCAAATGCTTGAGTAACTTTTTCTATCACTTCTTCCTTACTCATATCTTTTGTTAAAGCAAGATCTTTAAAGATAGGCTCCAACTCTGCATAGGCATCATCGCCAGTAAGGTTTATGGATTCTAATTGGTTAACGTACTCGGCCTCTGTTTCTGATATATCAATATCAAAAGAAGCATCAATTGCATCCTTTTGATCTGCCGTATCTATATCCAATTCAAATGACTGAAAACCAAATTCACTTTGAGCTGTATCTTTATCAGGTGTTTTGGTCACTTCTTCCTTATCTCCACAAGCCCCTAATAATAGGGCAGATGAGATAATAGCACTACTAAGTAATGGATATTTTTTTATTCTCATTCTGAAGCACTCCTCCATTTAATGATTACTTTATCATATAAATTATCACCATTGTTTAGCGAAAATAAACAACTCATGGAAAATTATCCTGGATAACGCTCTTCACTCGCAGAGGTAGACTTAGTACCTCGCTTATCTTTTTCATCTTTCACCTTTTCATTTAACTCTTCTACCGGGATAGGATCGACTGTCTTCATATCCTCATCCTTATCAAAAATACTTTCTTTTTCAGTATTTAATAAATCAGGATTATCCATAATACGTCCTGAAATATCTTGTTTTTCTTTATCCACTGGGTGCTTTTTTGTCATTGTAACACTCCCTTTAATATGTTTTAAATTGTTTATCCTTTTATTTCTAATATTAAACATCAGCCAATCGATAGTTTAACATCCAAAAATATGGGAAAACAATTCGTATCAAGATAATATAAGGAGGAAACTATTATGAATAAAAACAAAATGGCACTAACCGCACTAGGTCTCGGAGCAGCATTTTTAATGAGAAATAAAGGATCACGAGATAAACTCGCTAAACAATTTAATAGCTTTACTAATACTCCTATCCGCGGAACGAAAGCAGATAATACATTCAGTAATTCAACAAAAAGCAAGAGTCTCTTAGGCGGATTGTTTAATTAGACCTTTAATTATAGGAGACCTTCCATTCCTTACTTTATACTTATAATTTGCTATTAAAGCCGACCTTCTAAAATAAGGTCGGCTTTAATATATTGAAAAATACATTTCTAGATGGATGTATTCTGAAGACACTCAATAAGATATAAGTGTCAAGAGCACTTAGAATAATGATAGGTGTTGTCCATTCTGAAAACTCATAGAAAAACGTTTATAAAATATGAGTATTTTTCTCTTGAGACTTTTACTTCCGTTGTAATGTCATTTGATCACATTCTTGATAAACTTACTTGCCTTAGATATTAGATAAATATGCTCTTTTTTGTTTACTTTCAGAATGGGAAAATTTCTATGTTATTGTGTGCTATATGACAACTGATACTTTCTACAGTCTATGACAAGAGTGGTTCCCAGTGAAATACGTCATTTTGCAGACTCGTTGAAACGATACAATAAATTGCAGTTGCAAATAAATCTATCTTTAGACAATGTCAGACACTAAAAAGAGTAGAGAATATGACTAAGTCACTTTCTCTACTCCTAATATATATTATGTTTTTATTATAATTTAAATCGATTTACTACCTCTTGTAATTCTTCGGCAATAGTATTCATATGAGTTATAGAGTTTCCTACCCTTTCTAACTCAGTTTGTTGATCATTTGCAGACGCACTAACTTGTTCTGCTGAAGCTGCAGTTTCTTCCGATATAGCTGATATATTTTGTATTGCCATAATGGCATTATTTTTGTTCTCTAACATACTACTTAATTCGTCTACTAATTGATTGATTGCTAACTCAATATCTGCAGTTAATGCTTTATTATTATTAAATGCTACTTCCGTGCTACGCACTGATTGATTTTGTGCTTGCATCATTTCCACATTTTCAGTAATGATCGAAACTGTTTGCTTAGATTCTAGCATGATTCCTTGCACAATCTGTTTAATCACTTCTGTTTCTCGCTTCGATTGTTCTGCAAGTTTTCTAACTTCCTCTGCAACTACCGCAAACCCTTTCCCGTGTTCACCAGCACGAGCCGCTTCTATACTTGCATTTAAAGCTAGCAGATTCGTTTGCTCTGTTATACCTTGAATAGATCCAATCACTTGATTGATATTGCCAATATTCAATGTCAATGTTTCTATTTGCGTTTGCACCTTACTATTAATTTCGTTTGTCTGTGTATTCTGTTCTCGTAGTCTAATTACTTCTTTTATGCCGTCTTCAGTTGATACTTTAGTTTTCAAAGATAACTCATCCATTTGAGCAGAAATCGTTATTAATGATTCAATTTGATCTGATAACTGCATCATAAGATGATTTGTTTCTTCTGTATCTTCTGATTGCTTAGCCGCTCCTTGCGCAATCTCATTAGTTGCTATAGAAACCTCTTCGCTAGATGCTACTACTTCATCAAACACCTCATGTACACTATTAGAAGTTTTATACAAAAGTGTAGAAGAACCTAAAACAGTGTGTATTGCATCGTTCGTTTTAACTAGCATATTATTATAAGCAGATGCAACAGCTCCTATTTCATCTGGTTTAATATATACATCGTCAACTTTTCTTGTTAAATCCCCAGTAGCAGCAAGTTCAATAGATTCTCGTAAAAATTTCAATGGCCTTAATTGTCTAAAGATAAACCAGACGGACACCGCCGCCATCAATATCACCATAATAATGGCACCTATAATATTTACAAATAATATTTGGCTGAATGTATCTAGTATTTTGGACTTTGGTAAAACCAATTGAATGGACCAAGTTTCATCTGTACCTTCTAGAACCATTGGAGCAAATGCATTAAATGCTTGTTCCTTTAATGATTTTGAATCCACGTACAAACTTCCTTCATGTCCACTATCTAGATCCTTCTTTACTCCTGACCAATCTATTGCATCTTCCATATTGGACCCATTCATCTTGTCATTAATACTATTTACTATTAATATACCTTCATTTGTAATAACACTGGCATAGCCACCTGGAGGAGCAATCGTTGTAACTACCTCTCCTAAAAAGTCGATTGTTAAGTCAGCTGTGATAACACCGAAGAAAGTCCCCTCATTTGTTAATAAAGGCACTGCTATAGTAGTCATGGGGACTGACTCTCCTGCTAATTCGTACATATATGGCTCTGTCAAAATAGCTCGTTTTTCATTTTTAGGAACATTGTACCAAGCTACATCTTTGTCGTCATAATTCATAAGTTTCTCCGTCACAATAGATGTTCCACTTTTAAATAGATAGGGAATAAATCGATCGGAACTATCCTTAAGATTACTTGGTAATGTTTCGCCTTCTATCACACCGCTCTCTAATAGTAATGAGACACCAAAAACGTCATCGTTATTCTCTAAATTTGTTTGTAGAATTTGCACTAATTCTTCTCCCAAAAGCCGGTTGTTTCTTTCCGATAGTTCTATTACATTTTTCGTTGTATATAACATTTCACTTACTTTTTGAAAGCGATCACCTATTAAAGAGGCCGCAAGTTTGGCATCCACCATTGTCGAGCTCTCAGCATCTTTCATACTTTGGTTATATAAAATAGTACTTGTCACTGTTGAATATATTAGAAATAACACTAAAAATAGTCCTACTATTATAGCAGACAATTTTTTCGAAATACTCTTAGTTTTTTTCATTTCTTCATCTCTCCTCATTAATTTATCTATAGTGTTGTATAATTTTTTATAAACAGCTAAAAGACCTACTAGAAAATATAGCATAAAAGAACTACATAATTAAAAAATCAGAAATAACATATTTATTTCTGACAAAATATAAAAAGGTCACCGCTTATTAAAACTCAATAAGCGGTGACCTTTTATACTTAAACTATTTTCCTTTGTAATACTCTGTTAAATCATTGTAATACTTATTTAAAGAAGCGGTGGAAACTTCAAAAGTCTCTGCAATTTCTTTTATAGTCATATTAAAAGGTTCAAATAATCCATTTTCTTGACCAAATCGAATGGCTCCGGCTGCAATCGCAACTTCCTTGCGTGCATTTGGCTGTTGCTCCACTAAATAATCTTCCACTATCTCTATAAACTTGCCATATTCACGATTGTTTTTCTCTAAGAAATCTATCGCTACTTGTAATACTCCGACTTCAAAGTGTGTATACTCTCCGCCTTCATAGCCATTTTCTCCAAGCAATTTCCATAAGGTTGCTCCCGTTTCCTTTAAAAAGGCTGAAGCTGATAGGGTCTCTTGTTTTTCAAATTGTTTTTCTATTTTATCAAAAACTTCCTGATGATCAACCGGGAAGAATACTAAACTAGAAATAGCTAAATACTGATTTTCTTTGTTAGAGCCATCTGGCAAGATGAAACAGTATACATGAACTCCAACAGGCACAGGCTTATCACTTTCTCGTCTAAGCAAAATGCTCTCTTTCGTGAGTACGTGGGAAACAGTCATATAGTGATCATCTACTTCTACCACTTTCCCAACAAAAACCGATGGATTTTGCCATTGACTCAAAACATTTAATGTAGAAGGTCGTACCGTTTTTTTCTTTTGCTTTTCAAGATAGCCTAACCATATCTCCTGTTTATAATGGAAAAAGAACTCATCCATTACGATAGCTTCAATCATTTCTATGTCTAAATAGTCACCTATCTTTTTGCTCCAAGCACTCACAAGATCCGCATATTCTTCCATATCTTTACGCTCTGGATAGAGGTCATAAAAAGATTGCAATATTCGTTCCAGTTCCTCTGTTTGTACCTCTTCTATTGAATCAGTCTGCTTTGACTCGCAGCACTTTTTGTATTTTTTTCCACTACCACATGGACAAGGATCATTTCGACCTACCATACTTAACACTTCCTTCTCTTTTGGTAAGTGCTTATTTTAACATGAAAGTAAGAGGAATTTAAGGTTTAATCAAAAATAGATAAGAAAATACACAACAGTTTTATAAATATTTCAAAAAATATCAAGCAATTCTTAGTGTAACTAAGATTTCCTAGGGAAAATAGGGTATACTTAACATAGGAGTCTGTAAATGTTGAGGAGGTATGGAATATGTCAGTCGCTAGCGAAGCGTCTCAAGTGAACTTAGATTTTCTTATTAATGATTTAGGTCTCAAGCAAGTGTCGAATACAGCATTGTTCCGCAAAGGGAATATTTTAGTTCTATCACCATCTGTTCAAAACAAATCGAATACGTTCGAGTTAGGTGAATCCCTAATGAAAAAGTTCAATCCTGAAACAGACGAAGGTTACTTATTGATACGCATAAAAGAAAAATTTTTGATGGCTAAGCTACACCCATTTCAACGTAAAATGATGACAAAAGATACGGAAAAAAGTACAAAAAGTAAACCATCCTTTTGGAAATTCAATGTAATAGAGTCAATCATTCCACGTATTGAAAACAGCGGTGATCGAGAGTTAACCTACAAAATTCAAGCCCCTACTAAGAAACAACTTATCACCTTTTTCAACAAAAACTAATAACGCTCAAGTACTTGGACAGTTTGAACCATGTACTTGAGTTTTTTTTGTTTTTCCAAAACCTTCTAATTATTCTGTTGTATAATTGGTTATACAATAGTACTATTAACCTACAATAATTTACAATGAGGCTGATGGAAGAATCCTATTTTTCTACTATGAGTAATGCACCAAATCAATCCTTTAATATTATGGTTGCTAAAAGTATTATCCATCCAATGTCTGGTAAAATTCATATAAATAGTCCAGCTAAGTTAGGTACAATTATCCAAATATCGTTTCCAATTCCTTCACAAAGGGTAAAGGAGAATCGACAACTATAGTTAGTAATAATTCTTTACCTATACACATTTTATATAAGGAGCGATCGGTCTATGGAAATAACTATGAATTTCATATTCAATCTTTCCTTGTTAGCTGCTCTCCAATTATTAGGATTTGCTTGGATTAATGGAGAAAATAACAAAATACCCGCTAAAATAATATTTGGCGTTTATTTAGTTTGTAGTCTAATCATTTGTTTTGCTTTTAGTTACCCGCTACAAGAAGAACTCCATTTAGACTTGCGATATGTTCCTTTTATAATTGGCATTCTTTATGTAGGACTTAGTCCACTTTTAACTGTAATTACAATAGCTTTACACGCTATTTTCATTGGTATTGACCTAGGATTCTGGACGTCTTGTATATTCAGTTCGTTTTGTGGACTATTATTATGGAAAATATCACCTTGGTTTTTAGGGCAACCATCCAGAAAACGTATTCAACTATTAGTGCAAATTTCTTTATGCATAAGCTTAGTAAAGATAGTTTTTTTTAATATACTACATGTAGACTATCAGCTTCTAGATGTTTGGTTTGCAGAACTATTCATCCAATCTATAGGCATTGGGATACTTGCTTTTTTAATGGAAGAGGTTAATAAAAGTATTCAATTGAAAAATTATCTGTTAGAAACAAAAAAATACAAGGCTATAGAACAAATGGGAGCAACTATTTCACATGAAATCAGGAATCCTTTAACCGCAGCCATTGGATTTGTTCAACTTTTACAGTCACAATCTACTTCTTTAGAAACCCAAACCCAATACTTATCAATCATCCGAAATGAACTTAAATCAGCTGAGAGAGTTGTGGAAAATTATTTAGCCTTAGCAAAACAAGAAAAAGATGCATTACAGCCCATCCATGTAGAGCTTGAACTTTATAATGTCCTAAAACTATTAGTGCCATCAGCCAAGGCGAACAAGGTTTATATAAATCAGTATTTTTCCGAATCACATATTATTCAAGCCAATCAACAAAAGTTTCATCAGTGTTTTATTAATTTGATCAAAAATGCAATTGAATCAATGCCAAATGGGGGAGTGTTACTTTTAGAGGTTAATACCGATTATAAACAAGTCCGTATTCGCATTCAGGATAATGGTATTGGTATGACACCAGAACAAGTTTCACATCTTGGGGAACCTTATTTTTCTACAAAAGGAGACAAAGGTACTGGACTCGGAATGTTGGTAGTATTCAATTTTATCAAAGAGATGAACGGAACTATTCATGTAGAAAGTGAATTAGGTAAGGGAACTACTTTTGAAATTATGTTCGGTGCTTCTAAGGCTAATAATTCTGAGCTAGATATAATAGAAAACAGAAACTTAGTATCAATTTAATAGCACGCGTTTACTACATAGAGATAATATTTCTCTATGTTTATCTCTCTCTCGGAAAGCGTCCACGTGTAACAGAAATCATAGTATTTTTTAACTCCTCTTATTTCAGAATCTTTTTCTATATCAAATCTACTTAATCCACCTCTCCCTGTTTAAATGTATTAAAATAAGCCATATTAAGATGGTACGAACAAAGGAAAGGAGATTTATATGGGAAGAGACAATAAGCAAGGAAAAAGCAACAACAAAGATTCACTACCTCAAACGCCAAAAAATCTAAAGATCAAACCAAATGACATCCAAGAAGAATTTGCCAAAGAATTTGAAGAGCTTGAAAAAAATACTCCGAAAGCAAAAAGAAAATAAGCACCATGAATAAACCCACTCATATCGTCTTGAGTGGGTTTTCACGAAGCTTTTAATCTATTAACCTTCTAAAGTCTCTTTTACATATTGCTTCACTTGCTCCGAAGTTTGCATGGACAGTGCCTTTTCCGCAAGCAGTTTCATCTCTATTTGCGTCAGCTGGTTGATCTGGCTTCTAGCTCGTAGCATAGAAGGAGCACTCATGGAGAACTCGTCTAACCCTAAACCAATCAATAATGGAATTGCAGTTGAATCTCCTGCCATTTCTCCACACATACCCGTCCACTTCCCCCTAGCATGTGCAGCATCGATTACCATTTTAACTAAACGTAAAATAGCTGGATGATAGGGCTGATATAAATAAGCAACCGATTCGTTCATTCTATCTGCAGCCATCGTATATTGGATTAAATCATTTGTTCCAATACTGAAAAAGTCCACTTCTTTGGCAAATTGATCAGCTAGTATTGCCGTCGAAGGAATTTCTACCATAATACCAACCTCTATATGATCGGATACTGATGTACCTTCCTGTTGAAGCTGTTCTTTTTCTTCTAGTAATAGTTGTTTTGCTTCTCTGAATTCCTCTAGAGTTGCAATCATTGGGTACATTATTTTAAGATTACCGAAATTACTTGCACGTAATAAAGCACGAAGTTGAGTTCTGAAAATTGTTTGTTCCTCTAAGCAAAGTCGAATTGCTCGGAAGCCAAGAAATGGATTCATTTCTTCTGGAAGATTTAAGTATGGAAGCTGCTTGTCTCCACCAATATCTAATGTTCGAACAACTACAGGCTTATCACCCATCTGTTCAAGCACTTGCTTGTATGCTTGAAACTGCTCTTCCTCAGTTGGCAATGAATCTCGTTCCATATACAAAAATTCGGTACGATATAGTCCGATTCCTTCTCCACCGTTTTCAAGTACACTTTCTACGTCTTTCGGTGTTCCGATGTTTGCAGCTACTTCCACATGTATACCATCTAATGTAATAGTTTGCTTATTTTTAAGCAATGAAAGTTCTTTCTTCTCGGCTTCTTGTTCATTTCTTTTTTCTACATAGTTCTCGATAACATCGCTTGGAGGATTTATAAGTACTTCACCACTATCTCCGTCCACAACGATCAAATCTCCTTGTTTAATAGCAGATGTAGCATTTTTTGTACCAACAACAGCAGGAATTTCTAAAGAGCGAGCCATGATAGCTGAATGAGACGTACGACCTCCCATATCTGTCGTAAATCCTTTAGCGAATGCTCTATTTAGTTGAGCTGTATCTGAAGGCGCTAAATCTTTGGAGATGATAATAACCTCTTCATCAATCAACCCAACATTTGGTATTTCTACACCTAAAAGCTTTGCAATTACTCGCTTTGTTACATCCCGGATATCTGCTGCCCGTTCGCGCATATACTCGTTATCAAGCTGTTCAAACATGACTATTAAGGTATCGGCAGTATCTTTCAAAGCGGCTTCTGCATTTAACGCTTCGTCATTTATTTTCCCTTCAACGGAGCCTAATAATTCAGGATCACTAAGGACAAGCAAATGTGCATCAAAAATTGCAGCGTTTTCAGCTCCTAAGTCAATTTCTGCACGGTCACGTATCTTTTGTAGCTCTAGTTTAGCAGCATTTACTGCCTCATGAAATCGAGTAACCTCTACTTCCTTATTAGACACTGTATTTTTCGTAACAGTTAAATCTGGTTCTATCATCAAAAAAGCTTTACCAATGGCTATACCACTGGATGCAGCAATCCCTTTTAAATTTTCTGTCATGATTCAATAATCCCTTCAGATTTCAAGAAGCTTTCGATTGCCTCCAATGCTTCCTGTTGGTCAGTTCCTTCAGCGAATATAGAAATGATTCCGCCTTGACCTACACCAAGTGACATAACACCAAGAATAGATTTTAGATTAACTTTTTTCCCTTTATACTCCATGAAAATATCTGAAACATATTTTGAAGCGATTTGTACAAGCCCCGTCGCTGGTCTTGCGTGAATTCCTGATTCTGCTACTACTGTGTACGTATGATTTGTCATAATAATCTACTCCTTTAAATTGGTTTTATATTATTTTTCTTTAGTGCCATTTCATCATATTGCTTATGAATCATTTCAAATAGATCTGTTCCTGGCTTTAAGCTAGTCGTTTTTTCTATCGCAAATTGGATTCCTTTTTGTTCTATCATAGCTTGTATTTCAATTGCTTCTGGATCCTCTAGGAAGTCATAATGTAATGCTGCTGCTATCCCTCTAGCTAAGTATAAAGGATTCTCGTTGAACATTTCTACATATTTGGTCGCAGGGCGGACAAGTCGGTCATTGTTTTTAAGCTTACGCATCGGTGAACGCCCTACTCTAGTTGTATCATCTGAAATATATGGATTAGCAAAACGATTTATGATTTTTTGCACGTATTCAGCGTGCGTTTTTTCATCAAACGAGTAAGTTGCGGTCAGATATCTACTAGTTTCCTTCAAAACCTGCTCAATCATTTTTCTTATTTCTATATTTGCAAGGGCTTCATGCATATTACGTATTCCAGCTAAATAACCAAAGTAAGCAACAACGGCATGCCCAGTATTAACTGTGAACAATTTACGTTCAATGAACGGCTCCAGATCCTGAACAAATGTTACTCCTTTAACCTGCGGATTAGTTCCCTTTATCTCTGACTCATCTACAACCCACTCGTAAAATGGCTCAACTGTTACTGCCAATTTATCGGCATTTGTTTGGTTTGGGACAATTCGGTCTACTGCCGCATTTGGAAAGCTAAAATACGTTTCGAATTCGACCTTTTCGTCATTCGTTAACTCTTCATATACCTTTTCTTTTAAAAAGGTACTACCACCAATCATATTTTCACATGCAATAATCGTTAAGGGCTTTTTCGATTGTGTCAGGCGTTTTTTCAATCCTTTAGCTATCAATCCTGCTATTAACGGAAGTATATTTGGCCCTACTGCAGCGGTTATAATATCTGCATTCGCTACCTCATCAATGACAAGCTCGGGATTCTTTAAACTGTTAATCGCATGAACATTTTCAACGTGTAGCTCTTTGTGAGATGCCTCAGCAAGCTTTACAGTGTACTGTTTCTTCTCATTCAATAAATTAACGACTTCTTCATTCACATCTACAAAACAAGTTTTATACCCGGATTGGTGCAACAACAAACCGATAAATCCTCTGCCTATATTTCCTGCTCCAAAATGAACAGCATTCATATTAGTTCACTCCTTCAAAAAAAGAAAGGACGTCCTTTGGTGAAGTAGCATTAACTATCTTTTCTACATTCTCTACTTCTGATACAGTAATTGCAATATTAGATAGTATATCCAAGTGATCATTACCCTTACCAGCAATACCAAAAATCAGTTTCACTATATTACCATCTCCAAAGTCTACTCCATCCGGAGCCTGAATAATAGAGATACCTGTTTCTTTCACTTCTTTTTTTGCATCATCAGTACCATGTGGAATTGCAACGAAGTTCCCCATAAACGTTGATGTCATTTCTTCTCTTTCTAACATTTTCCCTATATAACCAGCTTCCACATATCCTTTGTCTACTAAAATCTGACCAGCTAAACGAATTGCTTCTTCCTTTGTTGCTAATTGTTGACTAAGTAAAATATTTTCTTCTGCTAAAATTGGTAATGCCATTGTGAAACGCCTCCATTAATTTATATTTTCTCTGATAAATGCTTCAAATGCTTCTGCTAAAAATGAATGGATTTGAGATTCATCTCCTGTTTCAAATAATTGCATACTTTGTTCATTTTGAATTATTAATGTACTGATCAAACTTAGTACTTCTAAACCTGCTTTTAGAAATGATTCAGGTGAAAGTAATACAAGTAGTGTATCCACTTTCATGTCAATTCCATCCATTCCTGTTATCCAGATAGCGTGTTCGAGTTTGTGAATAGTAAACGATGGTTCTTGAACATATTCGTTACGAGTATGATATAGCGCAAGTTTTGTTCCTGGAATACCAATACCACCACTCTTTTCTCTTTCCAACAAAGCTTCTACAACCAGTTCCTTTTCTTCAATGACCTGACTATCCTC
This sequence comes from Psychrobacillus sp. INOP01, assembly GCF_018140925.1. Classification (NCBI taxonomy): domain Bacteria; kingdom Bacillati; phylum Bacillota; class Bacilli; order Caryophanales; family Bacillaceae; genus Psychrobacillus; species Psychrobacillus sp. INOP01. The sequence goes on along the minus strand of NZ_CP073315.1, from coordinate 2,680,135 downwards.
CAGCAATGCACAAATCTCTTGTATATATTGCTTAACTGTAGATTGTTGTTTTAGCAACGCAAGTCGAAAATTGCTCAATACCCTTAGAATTACTCCTGAGTACTGGTGTAGCTTTTCTATTTTTTCCGTTAATACATCTACAGTTGGATGACTATCCTTTACTATGGAATGAGCTTTTTGTATAAGCATTTTCCTTCTTGCATACAGTTGAACTTGGTTAATCTCCTCTGTAGTTAAAAAAGGGTTGACCATAATGTACTCCCTTTGAAAATCCTGCAGGTAAATGGTTGAGACAATAAGATCCCTATCAGTAATAGTAGCAGCTAGCTTATTTAGGTCGAAGACAGAAATATTAGCTACCTCTGAAATCTCTTGGATTTCCCGAAGTAATCGTGATGCCAGTAATTTAGAAGTTCCAATTCCACTAGAACAAATAATATATGCCTTTAGATCTCCCTTACCTAATACCCCAATTAAAGCAGATCCAAAATGCATAACTAAATATCCAATTTCTTCATTTGGAACTAGAAGCTTTGGAAAAACTATTCGCGTGGCAGCTTTGACTTGGTCAAACAAATCCTTATAATTCGTTTGAATTTCCTCCAGTAAGGGGTTAACTATGCCCATGTTTTGCTCTATACGATAAATTGCTGGCTTTAAATGAGTTACTAGTCCTTCAAGAAGGGATTCATTGTCTGATAGGTGGAAGCCAGTTTGCTTCTCCATCTCACGAATTAATTCCTTCGCAAGTCTATATAATTCTAAATTGGAAGCCTCAACTAATACCCCTTCTTGTTGACGAAGTTTGGATCCCTGAAGATGCATCGTTATATATCCGACTTCAGCTTCTGGGATATCCACATCGAAACGGTCCATCAGCATATTGATAATTTTTTTCGCAATAGGATATTCTGGTTCAAGCGATATTTGCTTTAAATATGCTTCGTCAATGGTAATGTTTTCGCCCTGTAAAATACGTTCAATAGCCAAAGCAAGATGAACGATTAAACCCACATAAGCACTATCCGTCATCGACAAAGAGAAATCTGGATATAGATCCTTCATCGCTTCTTCGATCATTCCTAACTTTTCTCTATCGACAAGGTGCATTAATCTTTCAGAAATTGGATCTTCATAATTGCTCGATTTTTGATGAATCTTTTCTTTAATTAAGGAAAATAGCCCTTCTTCCTTTAAGGTTTTAGATAATGCGTAACTTATCGCTCTACGTTTTGCATTTTCCGTTCCTGATAGTTCTACTCCATACCCTCTTTTTTTCAAAATAGAAAGCTGGACAGGCTGTAGTTGCTCCTCTAATTTCATCAAATCTGCACTGACGGTTGAAATGGATACTCCTAGATCCTTAGAAAGGGAAAAGAGCTTGACCGGTTCAGCTGATTCATACAAAATACATAGGATTAATGTTAACCTTTCTTCCAATGTGTATTCCCTCTGTGTGGACTTTTTAAGCTGTTGAACTAATTCTTGCTTTCTTTGTTCGTTCCCTATGATTTGAACACCGACTCCTGATTTTCTAATCAGTTCAAGCTGATAGGAATCTAAAATACTTTGGACATTATTTAAATCTCGTTGTATAGTTCGTGAACTCACATCGATTTTTTTAGATAATTCTTTAATCGTTATTTCTTCCTGTTCTACTATTAATGCTTCAATAATCATCTTTTCTCTGCTCGAAATAAATATGGTTAACACCTCATTTCTAACAATCCAAAATCATTGGCAAAACTCAGCCTATAAAATAGGCCGAGTTTCGGATGTGTCATTATTTTTTTAGTTGCTCAATTAGCTCATCATATTTCGGGCTATTTAAGAAATTCTCAACAGAAATATGTTGCGCATTAGGCACCTGTTTCTTCGCACGGCTCGTCAAATCCTTATGCGTAATGATTACTTCAGCATCCGCTGGAAGGTTGCTAATAGCTGTATTTGTTACAGATACATCAAGACCTTCTTTTTTCATTTTATTTCTCAAGATAGAGGCTCCCATTGCACTTGATCCCATACCCGCGTCACAAGCGAATATAATATGTTGTACATTTGCAAGAGAAGTTTCTTGAATAGATTCAACTGTTGTAGTCGGTTGAATAAATTCTGCTGCTCTACTTTCTTTCCCTTTAAGTGAAGAAGTTTTTTCTGTTGCCTTAACTAAATCGTCTTCCTCTATATCTTTAGACGTTTTAAGAATAAGAGAAGCAACCAGGAAGGATACTGCAGTAGCGACTATTACAGCTAATATTACTCCTATATGACTTCCTTTTGGAGTTAACGCTAGTATTGAAAATATACTTCCTGGTGAAGGTGCTGCCACTAGACCTGCATTGAATAATTGCAATGTAAAGATACCAGAAGCTCCACCGGCAATAGCGGCTACAAGTAGGAATGGCTTCATCAAAATATAAGGGAAGTAAATTTCATGAATTCCACCTAGGAAGTGAATAATTACTGCTCCAGGTGCAGTTTGTTTAGCTGCTCCTTTCCCAAAGAACATGAATGCAAGTAAAATACCAAGACCTGGTCCTGGATTTGACTCCAATAAGAATAGAATCGACTTTCCTGCATCTGCAGCCTGCTCAATTCCTAAAGGTCCTAATATCCCATGATTAATAGCATTATTTAAGAATAATACTTTAGCTGGTTCTATGAAAATACTTGCAAGTGGTAAGAGACCTGCATCAAATATGAATTGAACGCCAGCTGCAAGGAAATCTGTTAATGCGTTAACTGCTGGACCTATTAACTTATATGCAAAAAGTGTTAAAATACCACCAATAATACCTGCTGAAAAGTTATTCACAAGCATTTCAAAACCAGCTTTTATTTTACCTTCTACTAGCTTATCAAATTGCTTAATAGCCCATCCACCTAATGGACCAACTATCATGGCCCCAAGGAACATTGGGATATCCGCTCCGACGATTACCCCCATCGTTACAGTAGCACCAACTACACCACCTCGAATACCATGAACGAGACGACCACCAGTAAACCCAATTAGGATTGGCAGTAAATAATTAATCATTGGACCGACTAGCTCTGCAAAGTCTGCATTCGGCCACCATCCAGTTTCTATAAATAATGCTGTTATAAGACCCCATGCGATGAATGCGCCGATGTTTGGCATAATCATCCCACTTAAAAAGCTCCCAAATCGCTGTACTTTAACCTTGAACCCCGAACCTTCTGTCTGTTCTGTATTCATTTGTACCGTATCCTCCCTTACTAGATATTATTAAAGTTTCTTGTTGTCTATCATATTAAAGCGTTTACATTCAATATTCAATAAAATGTAAACGCTATCATGTCGTCTTTGTTCACGCCAAAATTGAACTTGATTGGTTGTCATAATTCTTGAAAATTCACTTTAGGTTTCCTGTACTTATAATAGAAGTTTCTACCTGAACATCTACCTCTAGTTTGCTAATAATGTCATTTGTCTTCTTTTTATCCCAATCACCATGGTAATACCTCCGGAATTCCTCTGCCAAACCGACGGGATCTACTTCGAGTTCCTTTAATTTGTCGAGAAATTCTTCAATTTGTTTGGAGGTCCGCTCGTTTATTTCCTCTTCTAATTTTGTTATTTCCTCCAGTTTATGTAAACTATCTTCTTTTTCCCCTGAATATTCAACAAGTGTTCCTTCGAATTTTATATTTATAACTAACTTTGGTGATTCCATATTTTCATTACTTTTCATATTTACCTTATTTGTAATGAGATCTAACATAAGTTTTTCTTTTCCACCATCTAATTCTAAAGATAAAGGTGCAAGGTTTTTTCTTCCTTGGAGTGCTTGTATGATAAGTGCTTCATCAGCTGTTAAACTTTGTAGCATTTCATGTCCTTTAAATATCGCAATTCCTTCCATTTTGATAGTCCCATCTTTTTTTTCAAGTAAAGGAACGATAGAATCGTGCACTGTGCTGGTTTGCGTATAAATAAAATCATGAATATTCGTGTTCGGGTTAAATGCAGTATTAATACTAGGTTGTAATAAGTCGTTAATATACATATTAATATTTGGCTTATCCGGGTAATCGGCCTTTAGTATTTGTTCTCCAGTGTCATTTACAATGGCAATAAGTACCTTATTTCCGACTGAAGATTCTCTATAAAAATGTCGCACAATTTTTTCCATCTCACCGTGCTGTGCAAACTCTTCGTTAAAAAGTACCACCCTTAATTGGTTCAACACGATCTTTTTGTCCGAGTGCATTTCTATTTCTACAATCCCTTTAGAAACCATATCAGTCGAAACAGAGAAAGTTTGTGTATTCTCTTTTGCTTCTGGAGAGAATTGTGGAATAGCAACTGTCATTTTCATCGTATCTTCATCTATATAATCGAAAGCCATGGTACTTACCATACCTACATCCTCCAAGGGAACTTTCAATTCTTTATCCGAGCAGCCAATTAATAAAATTGTACTTAACAAAATAAACAATATAATATTTTTTTTCATCATGATTGCACCTGCTTTTTTCTAACTAGATGTATCAGACATAAAACAATCGGCCATGCAACTACTATATATTCAATATAAAAGCTTGCTTCAAAAAGCTTCTCCTGGAATTCCCGAGAAGCGGGGAGCATGACAATTCCAAATACCGCTACTACGATATAGTACACATGGTAGTTATTTTTTTTCGAGCGAAGTGAATCTAATCCTTTTTTAGCACTCCACAAGTATCCAGCCACTGTCGTTAGTATTAGAAATACCCATAAAGTGATACCCATGATATCAATTCTCTCCACAAAAGAAAGTTCTCCAGCTTTAAACAAATGCAAAACTGAGAATTGAATATTCCTTAATTGCCATTCCGAGTAATACATCACACTGACCAATGTTGTTATAAAACAAATACCGATTGTAATCCATATGCCAATCAAAGTATGTTTAAATGCCTTTTTCTGATTGACTATATAGGGAAAATAAAACAAGATTAATTCATAGCCAAGTATTGATAAATAGCCTTCCTGTAGAGCTTTCCCAAACTCTTTCATATCAAAATTAAATAATGGAAATATATGACTAAATTCGCCCTTTTCAATTCCCCATTTCAAAAAATAAAGCATCGGTATAGTAATAAAAAAGCTTAATGTGCAAAATCGAGCAATTGTTTTAATACCCCCGTTCACAATATAAGTTAGGAGTACAAGTAACAAAATAATAGGGAGTGTCATGGTCTGTTCAGGTAGTGCATTGCTTTGGATTAAATTCATATAATTACTAACGATGCCCGCTACAAATAAAGTAAATTGAAGTACCAGCAAGACATTAATACTTTTACCAATCCATTTTCCCAATAGTATTTCATTAATCCGAAACAAATTATCCCCTTTATACTGTGAGCAAAGCCAAACCATTGGCCATAAAGTTATAGTTGCAATGATTCCAAAATAGATCGGCATTAGTATTTGACTATAGCCTAGTATGCTCAGTCTTTGGGGGAGGGAGAGAATCCCAGTACCAATCATTATATTTTGCACTAAAAATATAACCTGGTACACATTTAAAACCTTTAAGTTCTTTTGACTCAAATTCTCCTCCTCCCCTTAGAGTATTATTTTTTCTTAGATCTAGAAATCCCCATTTTATTAATCAAAAATGCTGTTGGAAACCTAATGATGCCATCCAATAAATCCGTTGCCTTTCTTGGAATAACAGGATTCATAAAAGGCTTCCCTAAGGAATCGATTCTTAACAAATGCACGAATAACCAGGTCAATGCTAGCATTTGTCCAAACATTCCATATAACCCCGCAGAAATAATGAAAATGTATCGTACAAATCTACTTGTATTACTTACTAGGAAAATTGGTGGTAAAAAGGAAAGTAATGCAGAGGTGGCTACTAAAACAACCAAAATATTACTGAGGAGTCCTGCCTCCACCGCGGCTGTTCCTATTACAATACCTCCTACGATACCTATTGTTTGCCCTACTTTAGCTGGCATTCGAGAACCAGCTTCTCTTAAAACTTCAATAATAAGTTCGATAAATAACACTTCAAGCAGGGGTGGAAAAGGCACTTTCGCCCTTGATTCCTGTAGATTTAAGAGTAGCTCATACGGTAGTATTTCCGGATGAAATGTTAAAGCTGAGACGTACAACGGGGTGATAGTGATCGTTAAGAAAAAACCAAAAAAACGTAGCATTCTCAGTAAAGAGGCAGTTGTCCAACGATTATAATAATCTTCGACAGAGATGAACATTTCCAAAAAAGTTACCGGACATACCATTACATCTTGACTATTTTCCATGAGTACCACAATTCTTCCATCCAACAAAAAATGACTTGCTGTATCCGGACGTACAGTTAGATAATACTGTGGGAAAGGAGATAGTGGATTATCCTCCACCAATTGTTTTAAAATTGTGATATCTATATATGCAGGGTGCTTTAACTTATCTATTCGACCTTTCAAAACTCCTAGATTATCTTTGTTTACAATGTCATCTATATACATAATGGATATTCTTGTATTCGATTCATCACCTATTGTAAGCGCTTCATTTTTCAGCATTGGACTTTTAATACGTCTTTTTACTAATGATATATTCGTTTCCAATGATTCTGTAAAAGCATCCTGAGGACCAATTACAGTAGATTCTGTCTCGGTGTTTGTAATAGAACGGGTCGGTGCACTATATGTATCTATACTAAGTAATTGAAAAGAATCGTGAAAAAATAAAACGGTTTTCCCAGAAATCACATTAGTTGTTACCTCTTGTTTATCCTTATAGTCAATAACCTCAGAAACCTGATGAATCTGATGTATATAATTTGTTAGTGGGATAAAAACCATTGTTTGCATCGTCATCTTTTCAACTAATGAATTTGAATAAATAACCGTGACAACGCCTTCCTCTGTAGCAATCTTTTTATACACAATATCGTCTATTTCAGACGTTTTCTTCTTAATATTTTCTAGTCGTTCTATTACTTTATCTTTCTGTTCCTGCGTTGGTTCTTTTGGTTTTTCTTTTTTCGATTTCCCTTCGGCTGACCTACCTAAAGTGGCCCGTACTAACTTCCCTATTTTCACAAGAACCACTCTCCTACCTAAAGATTTTTTTAGTTTGCCACGCCTTTCAATAAATATGTATTTTTCACATGAGAATATCTTGAAATGAAACTATTTTAATGGAAGGACGTATTATAAACGAGGTGATAGTTATGGTTGATTCACAAGAGTGGTTACAGACTGAATTATTAAAAGTAGAGGCTTGGGAGAAGGATCAAGGTGACCTATGGTTTTGGGAAAAGCTAGGTCGATTACCTTTTAAAATAATGGATAAATGGACTCCAAAATTTATTCAAACAAAAATGGGCTCGTTAATCGATGAGCTTGGCCAATATGTCCAAACAGGTAGCAGCTATCTAAGTTCAACATCCAAGATCAAAACCTATTATCCAAACATGGGAATTGAAAATATGGAAGACGTGAACGGATTGTCTATTTCAACAATGGACAAGGCCGTGGAAGGAATAGCGAAAAACAGAAAAAATTTGGCTACCGTTCAAGGTGCTGGAACAGGGATTGGTGGCATCTTTACATTATCTATTGATATTCCTTTCCTGTTAGGCCTACAGCTGAAAACGCTGCAGGACATTGCCATTTGTTATGGTTATGATCCAAATGATAAGAAAGAGCGATTATTTATCATTAAATCACTTCAATTTATTTCATCGGATATTGTCGGAAAACAGGCGATACTGTCTCAACTATCTAAGTTTGATAAACAAGATGAGGAGACGAAACGTGAGGTTTTGTCGGAGATTCAAGGTTGGCGTGAAGTGGTATTATCTTACAGAGATCAATTTGGGTGGAAAAAGCTATTTCAAATGATTCCAATTGCAGGTCTAGTTTTTGGTGCTTTTATTAATCGATCAGCGATTAACGATATAGCAGAAGCTGGAATGATGCTTTATCGAAAGAGAAGAATCGTGGAGAGATTAAGCAAAGATAGTACTAATAATTTAATAGGCTAAACAAATTTTGGTGGTCGTGACTTCTATTACGACCTCTTTTTAAAATCAGCATCAAAAGAGACCTAACTTAAAATCAGAAAGGTCTCCGTAAAATAGATAGAGGAGCTTTAAAGTTCTATAACTTGAGGTTCTTCTCCTTTTGTATTCATTAATCGTATCTTTGTGGGGGTAACTTTTAAGATTAAGAGGTCAGGATCCTCTGGGCCTTCGAACCAGCCTTTTAGAGCCTTGTTCCAAACCTTCTCTTTCATGGCTTCATCATCTGATTCGATGACTGTTCCTTCGATTTCCAAAAAACTGTCACCTAATCCATGTCCGTCGTATCCTAAGAGAATATGTGTATTTGGATTGAGTTTTAACTCTTCTGCCTTGTGCGTTTTCTTACTAGTCACGGTATATAGTGTGAAATTATCATTAAAGAAAGTCATATATCTAGAATGTGGTTTATTGTGTTGAACTGTTGCCATTGTCCCAACCATATTTTTGTCTAAGATTTTTAATGCTTCTTCTTTTGCAGTCTTTGCCATGAATAAACCTCTCCTTTTAGTATATCCTCTTTCTTATTATTCCTTTGTCTGTTCAAATTAAACATCCTATTACCATGTTTTCAAAAATTGAATAGCACGACTTCGCCCTTTTTCTAGCAGATCTTGCTTCATTTCATCGCTCAAATCAAACTGAGTTGCCCCATAATCCTCCACAGGTATAAAAATTATATTCTTTTCAATTTTCCTTGAAATATATCTTTCATCATGGGCATTTTTCATGGTGGAAAATAAAGCTTCAAATAAGCTTAAGCCGTTTTTTATTTTGCGAGGTTCCATTTCTTCCGATTTGCTACTTAGCTTTAAACCTACAATGGGTCTCTCTTTGTTTCCATTGTCAAAAATCCACATAGGAAAATTACTTAGCACACCACCGTCCACAATAATCGTATCAGAGGAGGTAACCTTTAATTTGACGGGTTCAAAGAAAAATGGAATTCCACAGCTCATTCGTAGAGCACGAGCAATTGGAAAACTAGCAGCGGAAATTCCGTACCGTTCTAAGTCATCTGGAAGTACCATCATTTTACCGTTTGTAAGGTCAGATGCAACTAGCTTTAGTGTTCCAGCTTCAAGATCTGAAAAAGTATATACACCTTTTAAGGCAAGCTTTTCTAAAAACCAGTCTTCGAGAGCCTTTCCTTGATATAATCCTAGCCGCCAATATAGATTTATCCACTTCATTATAGGTAGTGGTAAAATTGTTTTTCGAGCATCTAAAAGGGTTAATGTATCAAGTTCGTTCAATAACTCTTCTATTTCTTTACTAGTAAAACCAGCCGCAATAAAACTAGCAAGGATAGCTCCGGCACTAGTGCCCGCTACACGCTTGAATCGATAACCTTTTTCCTCTAACACTTGATAGGCACCTACTAGTGCAAAACCCTTGAGTCCACCTCCTGAAAAAACACCATCTATTAACAAATGAACATCCCCTTTTTTCTAGCTGTTGTTACACTGTAAGAAATAAAAGGGAAAAATAGAACCACAAATTATTTTTAGTTTAGTATAGAATTTTGAGCACACTAAAAAACCCACTCCAAAACGATAATTGTCTTGCGAATGGGTATATGTGTCAGTATTATTTTTCTTCATTATTAGAATTAGATTTTTCTTTGATTTCATTATTTTTCTTTTTCTGACTGGTATTATTTTGTACGTATACATCTAAGTCATCCGGACTAACATCATATCCGAACCCAAACTCTTCACGGTCTAATGAGTTACTCTTGTTGTTATTGTTTTTCTTCGACATGAAATTTCACCTCCATGAAGAATAACTTGTGTAAGTTATTAGGTTTTATTCATCGATTACTTAAGCTTAACTTGAAGTAATTGAAATACCTCCTGTAATTTATCTTTTGGTATGGAATTGTATTGATCTCCGACACTCACCTCGAAACTAGCACTAGATTTGTTTGTCTCTTTAAGATAGCTTGTCAAACCTATACCTGTTTTGTAGTAAATTTCTTCTAGTACTGCTTCTAACTGTGCTTTTGGTCGGGTTATATGCACATGAAACATGTTAGATACAGGAACAGCTGGTTTAGTATGGATGAAAGGGCATGAATTAAATAGTGCTGCTAATTCTATCGCATTTTCGTAATATTGCTCCATTTTTGAAATTCTCTTATCAAAATAATAATTGGCGCTTATGATGTACGGATACAGACTTATTAAATCTCCACCATGGCGACGTTTCCAGACTTTCGATTGTTGTGTAAACTCTTTGTCCCCTGCAAGAATAGCTCCGGCTAATCCTCCAATTCCTTTATAAAATGAAATATACACACTATCAAAAAGACTACAAACCTCTGCAGCAGATTTCTGATAGTACGGAAGAATTTCAAAAAGTCTTGCTCCGTCTAAATGCAATCGGATCCCGTTTGCTTTACAATATTCGGAGATTTCTACAATAGTTTTGTAATCAGGGAGCTGTCCACCAATTTCTCGCTGAGGCAGTTCTAATAATAGACAGGCTATTTCTTGATCTAAATTTAAGACATCCTCTAATCCTATCAAGCCTGCCTCATCACCCAATAAAAGTGTATCGATATGGTGCAATTCCTTTAAACCATCTTCTTCATGAATTTCTAAATGGCTGAGTGGATGGTAAGCGACTTTCTTAACTCCTTTTTCGTCGCACCAAATTCGTACGGCTATTTGTTGAGCCATTGTACCACTTGGAAAGAATACAGCAGATTCCTTTCCTAAATAGGTAGCCATCTTTTCTTGAAATGCCTCAATGACCTTCCCATTTCCGTATATATCACTATCTTGCTCGCCATCTATCTGTTCGAATGCTTCTTTTAGAATTTGTATATTTCTTTTTCCATTTCCAGCTATTTGGTACTTCGTTTGTTTAAATGCCTCCACTAAAGAAATACTTTCCGTCATCTTCTTTGCCTCCTGTTTTTTAGGAATTATCTATTTATTTTAGCATTTCAGGAGGCAAAGTATTGTTATTATTTATTCTTACGTTCTAAAGCTGCATCTATATATGCTTTAAAAATACGCTTTGAAGGCTCATCTCCATCTATAGCAAACTCTTCGGGATGCCATTGAAAGCCAAATACGAAACTATGGTCCTTACTTTCTATACATTCAATAATTCCATCCGTTGCTTTTGCAATTGTTTCCAACCCTTTACCAACTTTATTGACCGCTTGATGATGAAATGAATTTACTTTAAATTCTTCTTCCTGTAGTATGTCATAAATTCGATTACCCTTTTCTAGTTTTACTGGATGCGATCTATGCGTCCGAATTGCCTTTTGTAAATGTTGCATTACCGGTTCATCTCGCTGTGAGTGAATCGATTGATAAAGTGATCCACCCTGTACAATATTTAACATATGTAAACCACGACATACCCCAATATAAGGTTTATCTAATTCCAACATTTTTTGAATAAGTTTAAATTCCATTTCGTCTAATTGGGGTGTAATCTGTTTTAAATGCACATGAGGAACTTCATTGTAATAACTTGGATCAATATCCTCCCCACCTGTAACAAAAAGGCCATCTAGCCGTTTACTTAGTTCATCTATGTCTTCCTCTGGTACTAAAGGGATTAAGATAGGAATCCCACCTGCTTGTATAATGGCATTTGCATAAACTGGTGGCATAAAATAGCAGCCATCTTCTAGAACTTCTGTTGTGATTCCTATTATTGGTTTCATTTTGTATTCTCCGCTCTTCTCTCTAGAGAGTATATTCTCCCTATATATACCCGCTTCCAAATTTTTAAAAACGTAATGAACTATTCGGACAAATCATTAGTTTTACGTTTGTTTTTTTGTTTGAAGGGAATAAATGTAACAACCAAGTTAAGGGAGGAATTCATAATGGCAGATAAATACGAAAAAATAGACAAAAAAGTTCCAGGTCAGACACAGCAGCAACAACCTGGTATTGAAGAGGAAATGACCCCAGAACCTATCTTTGATGACCAAAATTATAAAGGATCGGATAAACTAACAGATAAGGTTGCTTTAGTTACAGGTGGTGATAGTGGGATTGGACGTGCGGTTTCTATTGCATTTGCTAAAGAAGGTGCAAATGTAGCGATTGTTTACTTAGACGAAAATGAAAAACAAGATGCGGATAAAACAGCAGCATTAATAGAAAAATATGGCGGAAAAGCATTAACAATCAAGACTGATTTAAGTGATGATGAAAATTGTCAACAAGCAGTGGAGCAAGTGATTCAGGAATTTGGACAACTAAATGTGTTAGTCAATAATGCTGGAAAACAATTTCCAACAGATGATTTTCTTGCAATCACGCCAGATCAATTGCAGGAAACCTTCTCTACAAATATTTTTTCTATGTTTTATTTATCTCAAGCCGCACTTCCTCATATGAAGAAAGGCGATACAATCATTAATACTTCCTCCATCACAGCGTATAACGGTTCACCTGGTCTAATCGATTACTCTGCAACTAAAGGGGCTATAACATCCTTTACTCGTTCATTGGCATTGAACTTAATCGAGAAAGGAATCAGGGTAAACGCAGTGGCACCTGGACCTATCTGGACTCCACTTATCCCTGCTACATTTGATAAAGAAAAAGTGAGACAGCATGGAGCTGATACACCAATTGGTCGTCGTGGACAGCCAGCAGAAAATGCTCCGGCTTATGTATTTTTAGCCTCCACTGATTCTAGTTATATGACTGGTCAAACGATTCATGTAGACGGTGGGGATTTTGTAGGTTCTTAATTGGGAATTTAATTACTTAATCATTGGCTGTTATTATAATTGTAATAAAAAATGCTCAGAGTTTTTCTCTGAGCATTTTTTGTATTCTGAACTTATATAATCTGAGGTTCATTTATTAAAAAAATATAATTTTTTACCTTGATGCCCTGTTCATATTTAAACTTACTAATACTCTAACAATATCACAGGAAAGAAGGGATGATTAGTATGTCTGGAAATGATGGCGTTGGAGGAGCTAGTGGATACGGTTCTGGTTTTACACTGATTGTTGTTTTGTTTATTTTGCTTATTATTGTTGGTGCTGCTTTTGTTGATGGTTATGGTGGCAATGGTGGCAAATGTTATTAATGTGTAAATGTTAATAGCAAGTGAAGTACTCTAAATCGCAAGGTGACTCAGATTACTTGCTAGTGAAGGGCCGTATTGTTGCAAATCACAAATTAGATGCCCTAAATCGCAATTTCCACCTACAGAACCGCAAGTAAAAGGCTGCAAATCGCAAGTTCAAGTTGGAAAATCACAAGATATTTAACTGAACAACTATATTCGTATATGTAAAAAACGAGATTCTATAACGCTAGAATCTCGTTTTTATTATATGCTCTTAGAATTTAAAATTAAAAATCAAAGTTATCTGGATCTGGTCCAACTCGTTGATTTTTATTCATATTATTAATTCGACTCATATCATCTTTGGTTAATTCAAAATCAAACACGTCTGCATTTTCTACAATGCGATGTTCTTTCGTAGATTTGGGTATTGTAATAACGTCATTTTGAAGGTCCCAGCGTATGATAATTTGTGCCACAGATTTACCATACTTAGCAGCTATTTCTTGAAGCTCTTCATTGTCGAGTAACTGTCCTGCCATTAGTGGAGACCATGCCTCTAACTGAATATCATGTTCCTTACAGAATGTTTGTAACTCTTTTTGACTTAAACGGGGATGATATTCCACTTGGTTTATCATTGGAATAATCTCAGCATCCTTCAATAACTCTTCTAGATGATTAATATGGAAATTACTTACACCAATAGCTTTCACCCTGCCCTCTTTGTATAGAGTTTCTAGAGCTTTCCATGCTTCCTTATACTTTCCTTCTACAGGCCAATGAATTAAGTATAAATCTAGGTATTCTAATCCTAGTTTAGCCAAACTTTCTTCATAGGCTGCAATAGTTGCTTCATATCCTAGCTCTGAATTCCAAACTTTTGAAGTAACAAAAAGATCCTCTCTAGCAACATGTCCCTCTTCAATACCCTTTCTGATTCCTTGTCCGACTCCTACTTCATTTCCATAAATGGCTGCTGTATCGATGCTACGGTACCCATGTTTAATAGCAATTTTTACTGCATCTATTAACTCTTGTCCATCCTCTACTCTAAATACCCCTAGCCCTAATATAGGCATTTCTACACCATTGAATAATGTTTTTCTAGATTGTAAATTTTTCATTTTGAATTCCTCCATTATATTAAAATTAATTGTTGTGCTGGTCTCTTCTCTCGAACATTCGACTAATACCGCTTAATACAGCTGCAAGCATAACCATTATTGCTCCAATCCAAGCAGTGTGAATGAGGCCGATAGTATCCGCGACAAATCCTCCTAAATAAGATCCAATCGCAATACCCGCGTTAAAAGCGGCTATATTCATAGCAGAAGCAACGTCAACCGCACTTGGAACATAACGTTCTGCTAACATTACGACATATACTTGCAGACCAGGAACATTCATGAATGCAAATAACCCCATTAAAATGATTGTTATTAATCCCGCAACTTTAAAAGGAGCTGTAAATGTTAATAGGAGCAATACAATTGCTTGAATAATAAACATATAAAAGAGTGAACCGATCGGGTTTTTATTGGAAAGCTTTCCTCCAATCATATTTCCAATTGCAATTGCAATACCGTAAACAAGTAATATTATAGCTATTGTCCCCTGTTTAAATCCTGTCACTGACTGAAGCAATGGCGATAAATACGTGAACACGACAAATGTTCCCCCATAACCAAGCGCTGTAATTATGAAGACCAATAGCAATCTACTATTTGTTACAAGCTTTAGTTGATCTTGTAGTGAGGTTCGAGTGCCTTTCCGTAAATCGGATGGAATAAGTATGCTATTAGCTATAAATCCGATGATTCCTATCACGACAATTGCTCCAAAAGCGAAACGCCATCCAAACTGTTGTCCAAGAAATGTACCAAAAGGCACACCTGTAATAGTCGCGACGGTTAATCCCGTAAACATAATAGAAATTGCACTCGCTCGCTTGTTTTCTGGTACTAAATCAGCAGCTATCGTTGAACCGATGGACATAAAAATACCATGTGCAAATGCTGAAATGACGCGTGCAATTAAAAGCATTGTCACACTTGTTGCATAAGCAGCTATTCCATTACCAATAATGAACACAATCATTATCCAAAGCAGTAAGGATTTTCGTGGCATCCTTGAAGTAATTGATGTTAAAACCGGTGCTCCTATTGTTACACCAAGCGCATACAACGAAACCGTCAGTCCTGCTGTTGTCAAAGATATATCCAAGTCTTTAGATATTAATGGCAATAGCCCAACACTAACAAATTCTGTCGTTCCTATCGCAAACGCACTTACCGCTAATGCTAGTAACGCAAACATGCTTCTTTTACTATCTAAAGTCATTATTTCTCAACCTTTCTTCCATATATATAAAGTCCGTGAGACCAAAACATATTGTAATTCTACCGGCAAATGTTATTATGGTTCATAGTTATCCAAAAGAAAAGTACGCACTTTTAAGTAATATAGGCACTATTAAGTTATATAGGTACTTTTTAGTTCCTATTAAAAGGAGAATTACGATGAAACGAAAGAAGTATAATATATCTGTGGAAGCAACATTAGAGGTCATTGGTGGCAAGTGGAAATGCGTTATTTTATGTCATTTAACACATGGAAAAAAACGCACGAGTGAGTTGAAGCGACTTATGCCTGACATCACTCAAAAGATGTTAACGCAACAACTAAGAGAGTTAGAGGCGGATGGCGTCATTAACAGGATTGTCTATAACCAAGTCCCACCCAAAGTAGAGTATGAACTAAGCGAATATGGTTCAAGCCTTGAAAGTATATTAAGTGCTCTTTGTACATGGGGAGAAGTGCATATCACAAAAGTATACGGAGATAAATTTTCTGTATTAGAGAATAGCATTTTGAACGAAGGCTTAAAATAAACTAAGAAAAGCGCAAGTGCCCTTTAAGGTCAAAACTTGCTTCTATCGTTTTCGAAGGGCTTTAAACAGACATTTTACTATATGATTACCGAGTGAATTTTTAGAGATGCTGGTTGGTTGTGACGTCCGTCACAACCAACCAGCATCCTTTTTTCGGTAATCTTATGGCATTTATCTGTCCGTCGCCCTCCTACAACTCTTAGAAACAGGTAAGTACGTTTTTGGATAACTAGAGAAAAGCTACTGTCCCATTTATAGAGTAAGCTCTCGAAGATGCAATTTCGTTCGCTATTTCGCTTCTTTATTGGAAAAACACTTACTACTTCTCTTTATTTCCTAGTAAAAAATAAAACCTGCTTTCTTCATCTATTATTGGATAATAGCATTTCTAATTCAAAAGCATTACAAATAATTTTATTAATCTCTAAAATTTGAGCAATCTTATCATCTATCGATAAGCTATGCTACATTTTATAGTGAAGTACTACACACAAATGGATTGTAGTGGAAGGTGGCGACTACAGCAGGATGAGTGAGACAGATGAACCATCACAGGCGAACGCGCAAGCGTCGGTGATGGTTCATCGCTCACCCTGCGGAACGCGTCCACCTGAAACGGAAATCAGTCGTATTATTCATTTATAAAAGTCTCGCAACCCAGTGTTCACAGGACATTTTTATATACTTTCCTATCTCTTAAGAAAAACCGTCCAAAAAAGAAGCCCAGTCCTTTAAGTTCAAAAACTGTTTCTACCGTTTTCAGCAGACCTTGGATATACTCGTTGCTGTATTATTATCGGTTGATTTTTTAAAGAGGCCGGTCGTGGTTGATGGCACGACCGACCTCTCTTTTCTCGCTAATCTTCTGGGTTTGTATATCTCTCGACTTCCTGCAACTTTTGGAAACAGATTCGAAATGCTTTTGGGAAGAAGTGAAGTAAGTACTTTCTCTCATATAAAAACGAGATTCTATATAGAACCCCGTTTTTATCCTACATATTCATTTTAGAAACTTTTTTGCCGTCAAATGTATATAAAACCTGTTTTCCGTCTACTACAGTTTCCATATGGATTGTTCTCCCCCATAATTGATGGATATATGGTAGAACATTTTCCAAATAATGAGGATCTAGTTCCGTTCCTTCATAACCATGGTGTAAATATAACTCTCCTAGCCTCATATAGTCTCCATTTTCTACTACAATATAAGGAAAGCTTCCATTCACTCGCATCGACACTAGCTGATCGCGGACATTTTCATAATCCTTATCTGTTATTTCATAGTTACCATTCTTTTTCTCAAACAAATATAAATCTTCCTGTTTCACTAATTCCTTTGTTAAGTAATTTCGAATAAAAGATATGTCTGATTCTATCTCTCTTACTTCAAACATTTTCTGCCTACCCGAATTAGTTTCAATTCCTAAATCTTTCATTTCATTTGTTGGGTTATTATATCTCTTTTCTATATCTTCGAAAATTTTCAAACCCAAATAATATGGATTGATGCCAGTTTTAGAAGGCTGCACTACATTGGCATTCAACTTGGCAAATTCAATTGTTTCAACACTTGTTAAATCCATTTCTCTTAATATACGTTGGTGCCAAAAGGATGCCCAACCCTCATTCATAATTTTCGTTTCTAATTGTGGCCAGAAGTAGAGCATTTCCTCTCGCATCATTGTTAAAATATCCCGTTGCCACTCCTCTAACTCACTGCTGTATTCCTCTATAAAAAGGAGCAGGTCTTTTTCGGGTTTCGGAGGGAATTTTTTTCGATAAGGAAGCACCAATCTTGTTTTATCTTCTCGATGATCCAAATTCCATAAATCATCATAAGCTGTTTTTCGTACGACTTCTACTTCTTCCTCATCCTCATAAACCGGCAATTTAGGTCTCATAATGGACGGATCGATGTGCTCTTGGATAGCTAAAACCGCATCTAAAAAGCTCTCAACCTCTTCTTTTCCATATAGCATCTCATAGGCTGCAACTCGTTCCGCGGTTGCGGTCATACTTTCCACCATATCTCTTCGTGTATTAGAGAAACGTACATTATGTTTGAAAAAGTCACAATGAGCGAGTACATGCGCAATAATAAGCTTATTTTGTATGAGGCTATTTGTGTCCAATAAAAACGCATAGCAAGGATCAGAATTAATCACTAATTCATAAATTTGACTGAGGCCAAAATCATATTGCATTTTCATCTTATGAAATTGTTTTCCAAAACTCCAATGGGCAAAACGTGTGGGCATACCATACGCACCGAATGTATAAATGATATCTGCAGGGCAAATCTCATACCTCATTGGATAAGTGTCGAGGCCGAATCCTGTGGCGATTTCGGTAATTTCCGCAATGGCATGTTGTAATTTTCTCTCCATTACTTGACTCCCTTTTGAAAAATACTCTTCAGTGCTTCATATACGTCTTTATTTTCTTTCAATACATAGTATCTAAACTTTGGATTTTCAATTTTTTTATAAGTGTTCATTAAAGTGGAATATCTGCTATGAGCATTTACTTCGCCGTACCCAAAAATACTGGAAACATCCATTAATTCGTTTACAAGTTGAATACATCTGATGTTATCACTAGTCATATTCTCTCCATCAGAAAAATGTACAGGATAAATGTTATAACGAGTTGGACTATATTTCTCTTTAATAAGCTCTAGCGCTTTCATGTATGCCGAAGAACAAATCGTACCTCCACTTTCTCCTTTTGAAAAAAACGCTTCCTCTGTTACAACTTTTGCTTCTGTGTGATGGGCAATAAATTCAATTTCTACCGTTTCATATTGAGAGCGCAAAAACCTTGCCATCCAGAAAAAAAAGCTTCTAGCACAATACTTTTCAAAGTTCCCCATCGATCCACTTGTATCCATCATTGCCAACACAACTGCCTTCGATTCTGGTTTTACTACTTCATCCCATGTCTTAAAGCGCAAGTCATCTTGGTGGATAGGCATTATTTCTGCCTTCCCCTTCATTGCATTTCGTTTAATAGCAGTCATGATAGTTCGCTTTTTATCAATATTGCCCATTAGACCTTTTTTTCGTATATCGTTGAATGTAATATGTTCCGTTGTAATTTCTGCCTGTTCCTTTTCTTCTAAGTTAGGCAACTCCATTTGGTTGAAAAGCTCCTGCTCTATTTCTGCAATAGATATCTCAGCTTCATAATAGTCTTGACCTGCCTGATCACCGGCCTGTTTCCCTTGCCCTGCTTTTCCTTTTTCATCTCCTGAACCCTTTGCAATAACATCTCCTACTTGACTATCCCCATCACCTTGCCCAACGTGCTTTGATGAATCATAGTTATACCTGATTTTATATTCATCTAGTGAGCGAATCGGGATTTTAATGACTTCTCGTCCATTAGACATAATGATATTTTCTTCACTGATCAAATCGGGCAAGTTGTTTTGAATCGCTTCCTTCACTTTCTCCATATGTCGCTGTTGGTCTTGGTGTCCCTTTCGATGTAAAGACCAGTTTTCCTGCGAAACGACAAATTGTTTTGCTTCTTCTTTATTCTCCATTTTTCTCAACACCTACCTATTTTTTATCATATGCCCGTTTGTCATTCTTATTGCAGATGTAATCCAAAAATGTAGAGATTAATGGTTGTATAAAAGTGGGGTTGGCTGGATTTTGTTACTGATAAGAAAAACGAAAGCGCCCCTTAAGATCAAAATCTGTATCTATCGTTTTCGAAGTGCTTTGGACAGATTTTTCACTATATTATTACCGAATAATTTTTAGGAAGGCTGGTCGTGACGTTAGTCACGACCAGCCTTCCTTTTTCGGTAATCTTACGGCGTTTATCTGTCCGTCGCCCTTCTTCAACTTTAGGAACAGGTCTAGTACATTCTTGTATAATGAAAGAAAAGATTACTCACTTAATTGATTGATTGAAGTGGAAGGTGGCGACTCCAGCGGGATGAGTGAGATAGGTGAGACATCGCAACGTACGCGAAAGCGGTGGTGATGGCCTCATCGCTCACCCCGCGGAACACGTCCACCTGAAACGGAAATCAGTAATACAGTAGTATTATTAGATAAATTGTATTTTTCAAAATACCGGGAACATTGAGTTCATGGCACACAACATCTTATACTTTCATAATCTTTTAAAAAAAAGGCATCCAAATACCGAATAACCGGTTATGGAATTGCCTTTTTCTTTATTAATCATTCGACTATGTTATTCGTCCCTTCTTACAACTGTCGCATTTACATCTATCGATTAAGTAAACTACCAACATATTTCAATAGCTCATTGGCTGATGTGGAGTTGTATCCATGTTCGTCTATTAATCTTGCCACTACTTCATTTACTTTCTTCAGATGAGCTTCATCTGGTGTCTTAGATGATGTTGTAATTTTCACGACATCCTTTAAATCAGCAAATAATTTCTTTTGGATGGCTTCACGTAGACGCTCATGTGAATTATATTCAAAACGTTTTCCTTTTCTTGCATATGCCGATAATCGAATGAGTATTTCTTCTCGAAATGCTTTTTTCGCATTTTCAGAAATTCCGATTTGTTCCTCAATGGAGCGCATTAGCTTCTCATCTGGGTTCAACTCTTCCCCAGTCAGTGGGTCTCTCATTTTGTTTTTATTGCAGAAAGCCTCAACGTTATCTAAATAGTTGTTCATTAGCGTAATTGCTGACTCTTCATATGAGTAAACAAATGCTTTTTGTACTTCTTTCTTCGCTATTTCATCGTATTCTTTGCGGGCAATAGCTATATAATTCATGTATTTTTCTTTGTCTTCATCAGAGATGGATGCGTGCTGATCAAGGCCCTCTTTTAAAGAACGCAACACATCTAGGGCATTAATCGACGGAACTTCTTTACGAATAATCGCAGAAGAAATGCGGTTGATTACGTAACGCGGATCAATTCCATTCATTCCTTCGGTTTGGGACTCTTTCTTCAATTCCTCCACATCGATGTCGTTATAGCCTTCCACATTTTCACCATCGTAAAGGCGCATTTTTTTGACGAGATCTATTCCTGTTTTTTTCGGAATCTCAAGTCTCGTAAGTACGGAAAAAATTGCAGCAGCCCTTAGTGCATGCGGGGCAATATGAACATGCGTCATATCACTTTCTCTAATCATCTTTTCATATATCCGTTCTTCCTGGCTGACCTTTAGATTATAAGGTATCGGCATGACAATAATACGAGAATGTAACGCTTCATTCTTTTTATTGGCTATAAAAGATCGGTATTCAGTTTCATTGGTATGGGCTACGATCAATTCATCTGCACTGATTAATGCAAAGCGTCCTGCCTTAAAATTACCTTCCTGTGTTAATGATAATAAATGCCAAAGAAATTTTTCATCTAGTTTCAGCATTTCTTGGAACTCCATCATTCCTCTATTCGCTTTATTGAGCTCCCCATCAAAGCGATATGCACGAGGATCTGATTCTGAACCATATTCTGCTATTGTTGAAAAGTCTATAGAGCCCGTTAAATCAGCGATATCTTGAGATTTAGGGTCGGATGGTGTAAAGGTACCAATTCCCACTCTTTTGTCCTCTGAAAAGAAAATGCGCTCCACCATGACATCTTCTACGCGACCATCATATTCCTTTTCAAGCCTCATCGAGTTTAAAGGTGACAAACTACCTTCAATGCGAATTCCATATTCATCAAAGAAGTCTTCTCGCAAATGCTGAGGGATTAAATGCAGAGGATCCTCATGCATTGGACAGCCTTTTATAGCGTATACCGCACCCTCATCTGTACGAGAATATTGTTCAAACCCTCGTTTAAGTAGTGTTACAATAGTCGACTTTCCTCCACTCACTGGCCCCATTAATAATAAAATTCGTTTTCGTACATCCAATCTTCTGGCTGCAGGATGAAAGTATTCTTCCACTAATCGCTCTAGTGATTCCTCTAATCCAAAAATCTCATTTTGAAAAAAAGTAAATTGTTTTTTGTTTTCTTGTTCAGTAAGTCCTGCATTTTTTATCATGCTATAAACCCGTGCATGTGCCGTTTGGGCAACCTCTGGACGTTCCTTCACAATCGCTAAAAATTCTTCAAACGTACCTTCCCACTTGAGCTGGTTCTCTTCTTCTCGATAATTTCTTACTTTGTTTAAAATGTCCATGTTTCCCTCCATTCATGGGAGTAGTTTATACATAGTATGAAGTTTTAGAAATTATGATACCAAATTCTCCACAACAATAAAGCATCTCTTGTGAGATCAAGAGATGCTTTATTCGTTGTTTATAGGATATTCACAATTATAATACCCGACTTTAGATTACTATTCTTTTACTTTCCTTCTCTTAATTACCCAAACTACCACAACTGCAATAATTGCCAAAAGCGCTAGCACTGGTATATTACCAATTATAAACACAATAATTCCTGAGCCTATTGATAAAAGTGAGTTTGTACTTGTTATAAATTGCTTTTTCGTTTTCTCCCATGTATTCAAGTCTTTGTTTTCTATTTCTGGAATAATGACACGGTTTTCATACATAGTTAATTCGATCGTGGAAAAGGACGTTTGATTTTCTAAATAATTTATTTTCCCCACTAGTACCTCTATTTCTTCTTGGATCTTTGCCAGATCATTGGAAATTTTCAGTAGGTCATCTGTTTTTTCAGCATCTTTCATAAATGCTAGTAACCGTTCCTCCACTGCACGTTTTGATTTTACTCGAGAACTTAGGTCTACATACTGCTCAGTTACATCCTGTCCAGTTACATTTTTTTCTAAAACTTTGGATGCTTCCACCTCTGCTTCGGACAAAAATGTTTCAAAATGCTTCTCTGGAATTCGCACAACCATTTTCCCAGTACTTGTTTCTTCAGATTCCAAATACACATTGGACTCCACAATATAGCCTTCATACTTCTTCACCTTTTGTTCCATATTATGCTGTGCCTTTTCTAAATCCTTTACATTCGTGCTAATCTTAGCCTGATGAATGATCATTCGAGTGTTAGGTGCCTCTATATCCTCTGTTGCACTCTCCTGTTCCACTTCTGCTTCTACACTTTTTTGTTCCTCAGTTGCAAATTCTGCCGAATCAGATACTCTATCTGCTGAACTCATCTTAGCAGACTCTTCGTCCCCACTACAGGCTGCTAGTAGTGCGAATAGGCTTACGGTAACTAAGGATAACCACACTTTTTTCATAATAACTGCCCCCTTATATATATCTGAATAATCAGACGGTTAATAATGGAAATAGTTTCAATTCACTAACAAAGCACTCTATTATGCTAATAAAGTATTGAATTAGCAGATGAGAAATTTTTACTTTTTTCATAAAAACCCTTAAATAGTTTAAAAATTTAGATAGAATAAAGATAGAAATCGAGGAGGTATTTAAATGGGAAAAGCAAACGATAAGGTTATTCGATATAGAGGAACCAAGTTGAATACGAAAGGTTGGCTACAGGAAGCAGCACTTCGCATGCTTATGAACAATTTAGATGCGGAGGTAGCAGAGCATCCTGATGACTTAGTTGTTTACGGTGGTATCGGTAAGGCAGCTCGTAACTGGGATGCATTTGATGCAATAGTTCGCTCTTTAAAGGAACTCGAAAATGATGAAACATTGCTTGTCCAATCCGGAAAACCAGTAGCGGTATTTAAATCCCACATCGATGCACCACGTGTTTTGATAGCAAACTCAAACTTAGTGCCGGCGTACGCTACATGGGAGCATTTTCATGAGCTCGATAAAAAGGGATTAATGATGTATGGACAAATGACTGCAGGCAGTTGGATTTACATTGGCTCTCAAGGAATTGTCCAAGGAACTTATGAAACATTTGCTGAACTTGCAAAACAGCATTTCAATGGAACGCTAAAAAATACGATAACACTTACAGCTGGGTTAGGTGGTATGGGGGCAGCTCAGCCATTAGCAGTTACGATGAATGGTGGAGTATGTATTGCTATAGAAGTAGATGAAACTAGAATAGATAGACGCATTGAAACACGCTACACAGACTTGAAAGCGCATACATTAGATGAGGCAATTCAACTAGCAGAAGAAGCAAAATTAGCTGGAAAACCTCTCTCTATAGGACTTGTTGGAAATGCAGCGGATATTTTACCTGAAATGATCGCTCGTGGTTTTACACCAGATGTATTGACCGATCAAACTTCAGCGCATGATCCATTAAACGGCTACATCCCTTCCCAAACGTCCCTAGAGGAAGCAATACTCTTACGTCAAGAAAATCCTAGCGAATATATAAAGCGCTCTAAGACCTCTATGACCGTGCATGTGCGTGCTATGGTGGAGTTAATGGATAAAGGTTCCATAACATTCGATTATGGCAATAATATACGCCAGGTGGCCAAGGATGAAGGGTTCAATCGTGCTTTTGACTTCCCTGGATTTGTCCCTGCTTATATCCGACCACAGTTTTGTGAAGGCAAAGGTCCCTTCAGATGGGTCGCATTGTCTGGAGACCCTGAAGACATATATAAAACTGATGAAGTAATCTTACGCGAATTTAGCTATAACACTCATCTATGTAATTGGATTAAAATGGCTCGTGAAAAAATCCAATTCCAAGGACTTCCTTCCAGAATATGCTGGTTAGGTTATGGTGAACGAGCACGCTTTGGGAAAATTATCAATGATATGGTTGCCTCTGGTGAATTAAGTGCTCCCATCGTCATTGGACGAGATCATCTAGATTCAGGATCGGTTGCCTCCCCGAATCGTGAAACAGAGGCGATGAAAGATGGCTCAGATGCAGTGGCAGATTGGCCTATTTTAAATGCCATGATAAATGCTGTCGGCGGTGCAACATGGGTTTCCGTACACCACGGAGGCGGGGTCGGAATGGGATATTCTATTCATGCTGGTATGGTCATAGTTGCTGATGGAACAAAAGAAGCCGAAGTAAGATTAGAACGAGTCCTCACTTCAGATCCAGGTATGGGAATTGTTCGTCATTTCGACGCTGGTTACGAGCTGGCAGAAAAGACAGCTCGTGCTAAAGGCGTCCATATTCCAATGATGGAAAAGGAGTGCTAAAGCATATGAGTAGTCCGGTATGGATTAAACACGCATCTCAATTAGTTACCTTGGCTAACGAGCATAAAGGTCCACGAACGAAAGAAGCCATGAGTGAGCTTTCTATTATTGAAGATGGAAGTATATGGATTGAAAATGGACTGATTCAAGCTATAGGTACAACAGAGGAGCTGCAAAGAAAGTATGCAACTCGTATAGATGAAGCGGAAATCATTGATGCGTTTGGAAAACTCGTCACACCTGGACTTATAGATCCACATACGCATGTTGCATACGGTGGAAGTCGTGAGCGTGAATTTGAAATGCGTCTAGAAGGTGCCACTTATATGGATATTATGAACGCAGGCGGAGGTATCCATGCGACTAGCCGCATGACACGAGAAGCATCTGAAGAAGAAATTTTTGTCCAGACTGAAAAAAGGCTAGACTCATTTTTAGCTCATGGTGTTACTACTATAGAAGGAAAAAGTGGATATGGTTTAAATGTTGAAACGGAGATAAAACAACTTCGCGTTATGCAGCGATTGCAGGCAGAACATCCAATAGATATTGTTCCAACTTTTATGGGGGCACATGCTGTTCCCGCTGAATTTAAAGGAAAAGAAGATGAATACGTTGGTTTGATAGTGAATGATATGCTGCCCAAAGTAGCCGGTGAAAAGCTCGCTAAGTTTAATGACGTCTTCTGTGAAGTGGGCGTCTTTACCCCTCAGCAATCGCAGCGAATTTTAGAGGCTGGGAAAGCTCTTGGGTTGACCCCTAAAATTCATGCTGATGAAATTGAACCTTATGGAGGAGCCGAACTTGCGGCGGAAGTGGGAGCTATTTCTGCAGAGCATTTATTGAAAGCATCAGATAGCGGTATTGCTGCAATGGCCAAACAAGGAGTTATCGCATGCCTATTGCCTGCAACAGCTTTGTATTTACGAGAGACTGCTGCAAGGGGTCGAGCAATGATTGATGCTGGTGTGCCAGTTGCGATTTCAACTGATTGTAATCCTGGTTCCTCTCCCACAACATCCATGCCGCTTGTGATGAATTTAGCTTGTATTTCGATGAGACTTACTCCTGCTGAGAGCTTATGTGCGGCAACATACAATGCAGCCTGTGCTATTCAAATGGAGGATAAAGTCGGCTCTTTAGAAATAGGTAAACAAGCAGATATTGTGCTCTGGAACGTTCCAAATTACCAGCAATTACAGTATTTGTTTGGAGTAAATCATGTGAATAGTGTGTGGAAAAAAGGAGTAAAGGTGGTCGGTTAACATTGAAATAGTCCAACCAAAATGGCAATAGAAAAGCATTAGGGATTTGAAGTACATCAATGGATTGAACAAAACCCTACTTCTGCATACCCTAATTCATACTTTATGCTACTCTTATCTCCAGCTCTGGCATTCAATTAATTCAACTTGGAAAGAATGTGATTAATCTTGATTAACTTAAAAGGAAATGCTCTTACTCTGGAACATATGAGAGCAATTTTATATCAGAATGAACAGATCATAATAGATGATGGTGCAAAAGAAAATGTTGTGAAAAGTCGAAAGGTCGTTGAACGTATCGTGGAGGAAGGGCATACTGTTTATGGCATAAACACTGGTTTTGGGAAATTCAGTGATGTGAGTATAAACGAGTCTGATGTCCATGCCCTTCAACTACATCTTATTCGTTCCCATGCATGTGGTATTGGAGAACCATTCGAGGAAGTTGTATCACGCGCAATGGTCGTTCTTCGTTTAAATGCATTACTTAAAGGATTCTCTGGCATTCGTTTAGAGGTATTAGAACGACTGACATACATGGTGAACCAGCGTATTCATCCTGTGATTCCTCAGCAGGGATCTCTTGGAGCCTCTGGTGATTTAGCTCCCCTTTCCCATCTTGCTTTAGTTTTAATAGGAGAAGGGTTTGTATGGGACGGTGATAACCAAGTTCCATCCCATCTAGTTTGGGAGAAACATAATATCTCGCCCATTGTATTAGAGGCTAAAGAGGGTCTCGCATTGATAAATGGAACGCAAGCGATGACCGCTCAAGGAGTAGTCAATTGGCTTGAATCCGAAACACTCGCCTATCAAAGTGAATGGATTGCTGCCATGACAATGGAAGCTTTGTACAGCATTACAGATGCTTTTCATCCAGCTATTCATGAAGCTCGAGGTTATCCCGAGCAAGTGGGAGTTGCGAAAAGGATGCTTCAATGGCTTGAAGGTAGTCAACTTGTAACTAAGCAAGGTGAAAAACGTGTACAGGATGCCTACTCTATAAGATGTATACCTCAAATTCATGGAGCTAGCTGGCAGGTCCTTGCTTATGTGAAGGAAAAACTGGAAATTGAGATGAATGCAGCTACGGATAACCCGTTAATCATAGATGATGGCGAAGTAATCATTTCGGGAGGAAACTTTCACGGTCAGCCAATTGCATTTGCCATGGACTTCTTAAAGGTTGCAATGGCTGAACTTGCAAATGTCTCTGAGCGACGAATTGAGCGTTTAGTAAATCCACATCTAAATGAAGGATTACCACCTTTTTTAAGCCCAGAGCCTGGATTACAATCTGGAGCTATGATTTTACAATATGCAGCAGCAAGCCTAGTTTCTGAAAATAAAACCTTGGCTCATCCTGCCTCCGTTGACTCTATTCCCTCTTCCGCAAATCAGGAAGATCATGTGAGCATGGGAACAATCGGAGCAAGACATGCCAATCAAATCATTCAAAATAGCCGTAGAGTCATCGCAATCGAAGCAATTTGTGCAGTGCAAGGAGTGGAGTATAGAGGAAATACCCTCATATCTCCTGCATTACAGTACAAGTGGCAAGAAATAAGAGATATTGTTCCTTCTATTACTGAAGACCGTATTTTTAGTGTTGATGTAGAAAGAACGTATGCGCATTTAAAAAAAGAAACTACACATAAGCCTAAAGATATACCTACCTCTTCTTAATTCGAAGAGGTAGTTTTTTTAAGTATAAAATATACCTGAACTCTAGTTTCACGGTACTTTAACAAATGAATAATACTGCAATCAGTCTGACCCAGAGCCAACTGAAAACGCTAGAAACAGGTTTTTGAACTTAAGGAACCGGGCATTTTTTTGCCCGGTTTTTCTTATGGACTATTTGGTCAGGTTTATGTTTTTTTAGAGCAATGTTATGTGTTATTTTTTTAGCTCTCCTTTTGTTACAGACATGTTAATAACATAACAAGTATGTGTCACGTTCTATAAAATGTTTATAACAGAATACTTCTAGGGTAAGTACTTACTAATACACAAGAAATAATACTAAAATGGAGGAATTTAACATGATTAAAAATTCTATCGCAGGACAAAAATGGTGGAAGATAAGTGCAGCTGCATTCTTATCAGTAGGTTTATTAGCGGGGTGTGGGGATGGAGAAAATGAGTCTGATGTAGATGATAATATCGAAGAAGATGTAGAACAAGAGCTTGAAGAGGAAGATAAAGACGGAGAGTAAACGTTTGATCGTAGGAGGTAATTAGTGTGGCTACAAATTCAATCACAGGACAAAAATGGTGGAAAATCGGTACTGCGGCGTTTCTATCAGTAGGATTGTTGGCAGCTTGTGGGGATGATAACAATGGTGATGACGATCTAGACGATAATCCAGCAGAAGAAGATGTGGATGTAAATATTGAAAACGATGAAAATACGGAAGATACTGAGGAAGAAGTCATGGATAAGGATCGAGAATAGCATTTTCATTATCAGAAACAAGTCATACCCTCACTATTTTTGTGAGGGTCATGACTTTTTATTTACATGTACAAGTTCCTTTCCCGCTTAGTTTGTTGCATTTTTTACATTTTTTATTGGAAATCTTATTCACTTCCTTTTAATGATTTAAACTATAATACGTTGGCATTGGATTGTCCTATTACACTCAATATTCGACAAATGCATAAAGTTGATGCATGTGGATAAAGTTATGCACAATTCAAATCGCGTTATATCTATAATAGGCTGGATAAAATAATAATAATCCACATTTTATCCACTGATTATTGTGGATAAACATTTAGATATTAACATTTTCCCTTTTGCAATATCTAGAATATATTTAAAACGGGCATTAATTTAGACAAATCCTAAAATAATTCTATTATTTTCATAGAAAAATGTTATTAGAACCTTATTTTGGATGATTTTTAGGGAAATGTTTCGACAATATTCGAGTTTATAAGAAATGTGGATAACTTTATACACATAATTCACACTGATATATATAAGTCTTTCACTACTACTAACAACTTATTAACATATTATCCACTTATACCTGTGGATAATAGAACAGTTGTTCTTAAGCTCAATATTTGTTAAATTAGTCTTAGAAAGATAACTGAAACTACTTTACTTTATTAGTCTTAATAATTGCCAGTCGTGAACCTATTAAATTTTGTTACACCTACATACACAGAAGCATGCATATATATTTTTCCATACTAATTAATGAAAACGGAGGTGCTAAGGTTTATGAGTAAAATGTCTGACGATCTTCTAATCGAGTCTTATTTAACAGCTAAAAAGCTAAAGCTATGTCCAGACTTTCTAGAACTATTAGAATCCGAAATTGCTCGCCGTTGCTTATCTATCCAAAGCGCTGGTTAATTGTCAAAGGAAGTTGAAACAAGATTTACCGTTAAGGCTAATGTATTGCCGAAATTCGTTAAACATTAAAAAGCTGCTTTAATTTCCTCTGCTTTTTCTATAGTGCAGAAAAAAGCCGGTGGAATTTTTCCACCGGCCAAATACTTATTAGCTATATTGATTTCCATTCATTTGTGATTGGGCTTGAGCTACTAAACGCTTAGTAATTTCTCCGCCAACGGAACCGTTAGCACGCGCTGAAGCTTCTCCTCCAAGTTGAACACCGAATTCTTGAGCGATTTCATATTTCATTTGGTCAAGAGCTTGTTTAACGCCTGGTACTACAAGTTGATTGTTGTTTGGCATGTTGTTCACCTCCTTGTAAGCTTATATTGTGTATTTTTTCATCATTTATACCATCAAATACAGCCGAAAATTTTGTTAATATTTTTCAAGTATGTTGGAATTTACTTTTCTAGAATTTGATGAATCACTTCATTTGCTTTACTGTTGTTTAAATTTTTGTAAATACAGCTTGCTGGTGAATCCCTTAATGTTTCTGTAAATGCATTCGCCATTTCTGCCTCACCTGCAACATGAAACTCCCGCCAACCTCGTTTTTTCTTTAACTGCTCAATGGTTGTTCTCATCCCTTTATAAAAGGTACTCGCATTTGATCTATATTTTGTGTCTAATACAGCTGTTTTGCTATCTGCTGTTGCGCGTCTTCCTCGACTATCCAATTTAACTTTTTCATTCCAGGTTTCGGATACTGGATCAAATTTAAATGTTACATCGTCCCGAACAAATCCTAATGCTGTGTCTAAAATTCGAACTTCTCCAAAGCTAGGCATGATTATACCCGCTTCTGGATATGCTTTATACATATACTCCAGTTGTTCTGTAACAGGGTGGTTTTCCCAATAGAAATTGTTTTTTACAGGTACTTGCACATAATGAACAGACCATAAATCATCATTTGCACTAGCAAAAATAACGGCCCCTTTACGTAACTCCAATGAATTTTTTTCCATTTCATTTTTTATTTTATCTTTTACATGATTAAATGCTTTTAATTCCTTTTCATCACCTGAAGCTTCTATATACTCTCCGATACGCTTCAAACCACTTTTTAGATGAATCCCCCAAGCACCATTTAGTTGCTCTGGATCAGCCGGATTTGTATTCAAATAAATACTCAAAACACTTCGATCCACACTTACGTATGATTTTAATGCTTCAATATCTTTATTTATCGTCATAATACCTTCCTCCTTCGTCTAACTCTTCGTAGTATCACCTTCCATCTAAGGATTACACAGAAAAAATAATGATTAAATTTTGTTAATTTAAATTAACTTCATAAAAGCATTTTTACGTGAAAAAACGCACCGACTTTAGTCGATACGTTTTGTAGAAACAAAAGAAATTATATGCTTTTTAGTCATTTTCCGTTTAGCTCCAACGTCTTATCTCTCGTGTCGCCTCAGGATTTCAGCGCTTTTCTTTTAATGTGAATGGATACTGTTTTCCTCCATCCAATATGCTTCTCGAATATTTATGTGTCTTCGCATTTCCCTAGTTATTTCCATAGATATTTCACCATTTTGATACAAGTATTGAATTTCATCACGTTCTGCCTGAAAAGCCTGATCACGAAGCTCTCTTTGTATACTTATATAATGACCAGAATCGGTTAGTTTATTGGCTAACTTAAATTTAACAATCATATCATTGTACTCTCCAATAAGTTGTACATTAACTACCTCGTTTTCAGATGTCATCGTGTCCCTCAGATATTTAATAGCAGCTTTTGCCATTTCTACTTTAAAACTCACTACTTTATTGCCTTTTGCTAAACGAACTTTGATTGTATCGCGTTTTTTATGCATGAATATCTTCAAAATATTATAATATCCTCTTTTAATAACTGTCCAAACAAGTAGCAATCTATATAGTAAGTGATTAGTTACAGCTACACGCATTCGATGAATATGCTCTTCGATTAAGTAAAGGGACTCGCGGTCAATTTTGGTATTTGTTTTTAATTTTTCTATATAGTCACTTTCAACTTCTAAGACTTTCATACGAGTTGATGTTTCTAACTCTTTTATACGGTGTGCTTCATCCTCACTTACAAATAATAGCTGGTTTCTAATTTGATTGTAATTAGCAATAATCGAGACAGCTGCTCCACGATTTTCTTCATTTGTTAAATCACGCAGTGTACTGATTGCCCTCTCTGCCGTTCGAAGAATAGCCAATCTTTCCATCTCTTCTTTAGCTTCCTCCATATTTCCTTTTTCCGACTTTGCCAGTAAAGGAAGGACAATACTAGCTAGGACAAGTGTCAATAGAATTACTCCAGCTGCTATAAAAATTATCAAAGCCCGCTGCGGGAAAACATCACCATTCGCTAAAAAGTATGGAATTGTAAAGGCACCGGCTAAAGTAACCGCACCTCGAACCCCCGCTATAGTCGTAATAGCAACATATCGAATAGATGGCTTAGGTAAATTCTTTTCTTTCATCAACCGACCAACCCACCAAGCTACATAAATCCAAAGCCAACGAAGTATCAGTAGAGCTGCAGTGATGATAAAAATGTACATAATTACTTGATAATTATTAAATAATGGACTTTCAAATATTTCTTGTGAAACACTAGGAATTTGTAATCCAAGTAGAACAAATACAAGCCCATTCAAAATAAATATAACTATCGTCCAAGTGCTTTTTGACACTAATTGTAATTGTATAGCGGGTGACTGTTCACGATCTTTGAAAATGGCATGTACAATACCGGCAGCTACAACCGAAAGAATTCCAGATAGATGAAAGTGCTCAATTATATAAAAAATTACGAAAGGTGTTAGTAATTGGATAAGCATATGAAGCGTAACATCTTCCATACCTAATCGACGGATGAACAATTTCAAACGAATGATCAAATAGGCAAGAAACGCACCTCCAAGAAACCCGCCTAATGCTATTAGCACAAAACTTACACTTGCTTCCACAAGGGAGAAAACGCCAGTTACAGTCGCTGCAACTGCAAATTTAAACGCAACTAATCCAGATGCGTCATTCATCAAGCCCTCGCCTTCTAGAATATGAGTAATTGTCTTAGGTATTTTCACACGACTAGAAATGGCTCCGACTGCCACAACATCTGTTGGGGATAAGATAGCCGCTAGCGCAAATGCTGCAGATAATGGAATTGATGGTATAAGCCAATGTATTAAATATCCTATGACCAACACGGTTAAGAACACTAGTCCAAGGGCTAGCATTAAAATCGGTTTACGTAGCTTCCATAACTCATGTCTAGAAACATTTTTTCCGTCATAAAACAACAATGGGGCAATAAAAAGAATGAAAAACAGCTCTGGCTCTAACTCAACATTTATTCCTAAAGGTAAAGCTGCAAGCGAAACCCCAAGTGCAATTTGAATTAATGGTACTGGTATATACGGTAAAAAATGATTAATAAAATTAGATAATCCAATAATGACCAATAATAATAAGATGATTAAAAAGAACTCCACCAAATTTCCCCTTCTTCTTTACAAATATACCTATAAGTTTATAAGGATAATTCAGTAATTACAAAAATTAACGACTATCTCAAGTCTCTGCTCATCCCTTTTCTCTTTTTGCTAAATAATCTATCATTCCCATAGCACTTACTTCTAAATCTAATTTAATTAGTCTAAATACATCATGTTTTTCTGAAATACCTTGATTTTTCAGGTGTTCTTTCACTAACTTATCTAGTCTATTTGCTAGCTCATCATATCCCTTTGCTTCCGCGTATACAACTTCTGCTTCTGTCATAAAAATATTTAACCACATCGAAACTTGAGAAAGTGCTTCTTTGGGAGAATTCGTTACTCCAAAATGTCCATAATAGATATATTGAAGATTCATTTGTACAAAAAGCTCTATTGCCCTTTGCATAGCAACTGGGTTGAATTGGTTTGGTGAGGTGGATGGTAAAAAGAAAGTCACACCATCTAATATCAGTTGTTCATAGCGAACACCAACCGTATCTCCCGTGAACATTCCATTACTAATCGGATCATAAATACTAAAATGATGATTAGCATGACCAGGAGTATCAAAAAATTTTAATATACAAGTTTCTCCTATCTTTAATATATCCCCATCATTTTTTTTAATCATTCGCTCCTGCGAAATCGGAATGATAGGATCGAATAATTCCTCAAACTTATTCCCATAAACAGCCTTTGCTCCAGCTATCAGTCTTTCTGGTTCTGCCAGATGCCTTACTCCTTTTGGATGAACAACTACTTGAGCATTAGGGCATTCCTTTAATAGAAGCCCCGCTCCTCCTGCATGGTCCAAATGAATATGTGTAACGATTATGTATTTTACTTGGTCTAGTGAAAATCCTAATGATTTCAATCCATTTTTGACATACTTTACGGAAGGACTTGGTCCAGTTTCTACTATTGTAAGCTCTTGCTCATCAATTACATATGTACCTGTGCGCTCAGACTCACCCATATCAAATCCATCAATTAAATATATTCTTTCATTAAGCTTCCTCGGATACTTATTTTGCATTTCCTCTACCCCTTCAACTTACGTTTGAATATTCAGTAAGTTAATCTTATCATTTTTTTATAATAAAAAGTACTCTACTTATGAAGTAGGTGCTGCTACTATAAGTATAAAACCATAATCTCTTAACTACAAAAACCTACCACCTAAAGTAAATGGCGGTAGGTTTCGTATACTTTATCGTTAATAATTTACTGTATTGTATTAAATTTCTCTACACTTTGCCTCAATTGCTCTTGAAGCTGACTAATCGGCTCCAATTCCCCTCTGCTTTCTAGCGCCATTTTAACCGAACGATTTGCACGTTCAATCATATCCTCAGCATTTTGAATCGCCCGGTCTGAAGGATTTGTTAAAGCTTGACCCACCGCAAATGTTACATTATCCACGGAATTGTGCAATTGACCAAGAACGGTATCTTCTTTCCAGCTACTTTGTACATGATCCATTTTTAAGTCCTCCTCATCTTTCTTAGGATTACTATGGCAACTTTACCCTACAATTATTCACTCGTGGATTAACATGGTAGCTCATAGTTTTATTAGTTTCGGGAACACTATTTTCTGAAAGCTTCAAATTATAAGGAGGAAAAGTTATGCCTAAAACCAGACGTGGCCCTAATGATCGTTCGAATAGTGAAGAAAGACTTAAGAAAACAATCAGACATATGGAAGCAGCCGAAATAGCGAGGGAATACGCACCAGCAAAAGACCTTGCTGGAATTGAAAAGAAAAATGAACAACGTGCAAAAAGCATAGAAGAAATGGAAAAAGAGATAAAGGCAGCAGAAAATTTAGGATTAAAAGGATACCTATAACACTTTTTAGCTAGCCAGATATGAGATATATCGGGGCTGGCTTTTTTATTTACCATTACATATATTGAAACTTTCTTTAATTTCATTTCGTAAAATAATTGAGGTGAGTTAATGAAAAAAATAATTGAAATAATTGGAATAATTCTTATAGGGTTAAGTATTGTTATTGCTTATGTTAATTTGCAAAGTTTGCCAGAGAATATTCTAACATACATACTAATCATAATCTTAGTCAGCTTTCCACTCTATCTTATAGGACATCGATTACGTAGAACTTTAATAATTTTCAAAGAGAAAGTAATTATATGGTCTTTCGCTTATGCATTTGTTGCATTGCTCATTCCTCTTCTATTTTTTAGCTACACACATTATGAACAATTAAAATCAGAAACTTTTAACGAACAATTCATTCTTTTTGAGTCAACTTCCTCAGTTAATGGAGGAGGTATCTCTCTTGGTTGTATGCTATTTCTAATATTATTTGTTTCTATACGCATATTTAGTTCGGATATACGTCGAAAATGGATACCTAATCTATTAATAGTAATTACCCTTATTACATATGGCACCTCTTTGTATGTTCTATGGGAAGATTATAGAGGAATCCATGCAGATAGAGGTTTGATCACAAATAAATGGGATGGTGTAGAAGAATCTATTCCTTGGGAGAATGTCACTCGAATTTATATAGACCCTTATGTTAACTATGCTCGTTTAAGCGATAAAAGTGACGAAACACATATATCTTGGACAATGGGAATAGAATCTGATTCAAATGAGGACGTACTCTATAGGTTTCAAAATTTGTACAAACATGACCTTCACGTAGGCAATCAAATAAAAGAAATTGCGCAGGATAATAATATCCCTTTCATAATAACTAATATGACAAAAGACGAACGGAAATGGTATGAATTCGAATTGGATTTAGAAAACCTACCTAAAGAACCCTTCCATGAATTCTTTCAATACAAATAAGTAAAATCTCTATAATGACGAACTGCTGATTTAATACCAAAATAAACACGCTTTTTCTATCGATTACATAAATTAATGAGATAGGAAAAGGAGGACTACTTAGTCATGATTAACCTAGAACCAATTAATATTGAGGGACATACGTTTTTATCGATTTCTGTAGAGTTGCCTAAAACGAACTTACTCGTTGTCACCAGTGATAAAGGGTATATAATGTGCGGTGCTTTAGACGTTGCACTACTAAATGAAAAATTGAAAGATAGGAAGGTAGTTGCCGGAAGAGCTGTTGGAGTAAAAACAATTTCTCAGCTTTTGGATGCGCCGCTCGAATCCATAACCTACGAAGCGGAAGAACTCGGTATCATTCAAGGCATGATTGGAAGGGAAGCCCTTTTAAAAATGATATAACAGGAAGCGATTCATTAACCAAACCAAGGCTACAGAACAACACATAATTGTTCTGTAGCCTTTTGGCATGCGCGTTTTTTCCTGGATTCCCATATATCCCCTTATACTTCACAATTACGTTACTAATTTACTTTAATTTGTTCACATCTTCATGAACGTTTTGTGAAGTTGCTTTTTTTCATTTTGTTTTTTCAATTCATGGGAATAAGATAGAGGCATACAGACACAACATCTGTTTTCTATTCGTTTATATAAATATTCTGGGAAGGGGTAGAACTATGAAATTAAAAATGAAATGGATCCTTTTATCGATGGTTATCACTATTTCCACCGTGTTAACCGGTTGTGAACCATTACTAGTTTTAGATCCGAAAGGCCCGCAAGCAAAAACACAGGCTGACGATATTATGTTATCTATCTGGCTTATGTTAGGAATAGTTATTGTCGTATTAGCAATTTTAGTGTTTGTCTTAATAAAATACCGTGCTTCTAAACAACCGAAAGATTACGAGCCACCACATATTGAAGGAAGCCCAATTGTTGAAGCAATTTGTATCGGTATTCCTATTTTAATAGTTATCTTCTTATCTATCGTTTCCGTAAAAAGTAACTATGAAGTCGAAGCAACTCCAGCGGGATACGAAGATCAAGAGCCTCTAGTTATTTATGCTTCTTCATCTAACTGGAAATGGCATTTTAGTTATCCGGAAGAAAATATTGAAACAGTTAACTATTTATACATTCCTGCGGACCGCGCAATTGAGTTTAAATTGTATTCGTATGGACCCATCACTAGTTTCTGGATTCCACAGTTAGGTGGGCAAAAATACGCGATGTCTGATATGGTCACCACTTTACACTTAGCAGCCGATGCACCTGGAGAATTTAGTGGTAGAAATGCTAACTTCAGTGGAGCAGGATTTGCAGAAAACACTTTTGAAGTTACGGCTATGACACCATCGGATTACCAAGATTGGGTAGAGGAAGTACATGAAACTGCTTCACCACTTACAGAGGAAAAATTCGAAGAACTATTAGAGCCTGGACATCTTGGGCGTTCTACTTATACAGGAACCCACTTAGAGTTTTCTCCTGCGCCAGAGCATGACCATGGTTCTACTGATAACAATACGGAAGAATCAGATCATGAACAGCATAACGAACACCAATCTCAAGATTCTGTTGAACATTCCGAACACACAAATCATTAAAAGGTATCATAAATTCTCGAAAGGAGTGACAAAGCATGGATTTCTTTGATCGTTTTGCAGTACCACATCCAAGCTTTTTAATATATGCATCCATGGTTGGCATTGGCCTAACTATGCTTGCAATAGTTGTAGGGATCACCTACTTTAAGAAATGGGGTTATCTATGGCGTGAATGGATAACGACTGTTGACCATAAACGAATTGGTATCATGTATTTGCTATCAGCATTGCTTATGCTGTTCCGCGGTGGCGTAGATGCAATAATGATGCGTTATCAACTTTCTATGCCTGAAAATACATTTCTAGATTCACAACATTACAATGAAGTCTTCTCCACACACGGAGTAGTTATGATCTTGTTTATGGCTATGCCATTCATTATATTTTTCTTTAACTACCTTGTACCATTACAAATTGGAGCACGGGACGTTGCATTTCCACGCTTAAATGCTCTAAGTTTTTGGTTATTCTTTATGGGTATGGGGTTATTCAACATCTCATTCATAGTAGGTGGATCACCTGATGCAGGTTGGACTTCTTACTTCCCACTTGCAGGTAACGAATTTAGTACGTCTGTTGGGACGAACTATTATATGATTGCGATTCAAATAGCTGGTATCGGTACATTAATGACTGGTATTAACTTTATTACAACTATTTTAAAAATGAGAGCACCTGGCATGAAGCTTATGAAAATGCCAATGTTCACATGGTCTGCTTTCATCGCCAATGTCATTATCGTTTTTGCTTTCCCTGTATTAACGGTATTACTAGCAATGGGTACCATGGATAGATTATTCGGAACTAACTTCTTTACTACTGATAATGGTGGTATGGATATGCTTTGGGCTAACCTGTTCTGGGTATGGGGACATCCTGAAGTTTACATTTTGATATTACCCGCATTTGGTCTTTATAGTGAGATCATTTCAACGTTTGCACGACGCAATCTTTATGGGTATAAGTCAATGGTTGCTTCGATGGTAGTTATTTCTTTACTTTCATTTTTCGTATGGGCTCACCATTTCTTTACAATGGGTCAAGGTCCATTAGCAAACAGTATATTCTCTATTACAACTATGGCGATTGCTGTTCCAACCGGAGTTAAAATATTTAACTGGTTATTCACCTTATGGAAAGGGAAAATCGAGTTTACTACACCAATGCTCTATTCGATGCTCTTTATCCCACTGTTTACTTTAGGTGGAGTTACCGGTGTAATGCTAGCGATGTCTGCAGCTGACTATCAATATCATAATACGATGTTCTTAGTTGCTCACTTCCATAACGTAATTATTCCTGGAGTAGTTTATGCAATGCTTGCTGGTCTTACATTCTATTGGCCAAAAATCTTTGGCTTCATGTTGAATGAGAGACTTGGTAAATGGACAGCATGGTTGCTTTCTGTCGGCTTTGTATTAGCCTTTATACCAATGTATATTACTGGTTTAGATGGTCAGGCACGTCGTATGTATACGTACTCTGAATCTACTGGTTTTAGTGCAATGAATATGGTTTCATTTATCGGTGCTGCAATTATGGCAATTGCCTTTGCTCTTCTTGTTTATAACATTTACTATAGTATTCGTTATTCTCCAAGAAATATTGGTAATGACCCATGGGATGCGCGTTCGCTTGAATGGGCTACTCACACACCAGTACCAGAATATAACTTTGCGATTACGCCACAGGTTGAATCTACACAACCATTCTGGGACTCGAAGAAAAATGGACATGAGTTATTTAAAGGCGAAATAGAAAAAATTCATATGCCAAATAACAGTGGTTTACCATTTATCATGAGTTGTATTTTCTTTGTGTTTGGATTTGCCATGATATTTAGCATATGGCCACTGGCAATCATCACATTAATCGGTATTTTAGCTTGTTTAGCTTACCGCTCATTTGAGAAAGACCATGGAAGATATATTTCTGTCGAAGAGATTAAAGAAACAGAAACAAGATTGCGAGGTGCTAAAAAATGAAGGTAGATAACTCGCTTCCACTTGAATATAGTACGGAAGAAAACAACCTGAAGATCCTAGGTTTTTGGATCTTCATAGGTGCGGAAATAATGCTTTTCGCAACACTTTTCACCGCATATTTCACATTGGAAAATCGTACTGGCAATGGACCAACTGGTGCTGACATTTTTGAAATTACACCAGTTCTAATCGAAACTATTTTACTTTTAACAAGTAGCTTTACTATTGGGCTTGCTATTCATGCCATGCGATTGAATAAGAAAAAAGCTACAATGGGATTCTTTATCGTCACATTAATCTTAGGAGCAGCTTTCCTAGGAGTTGAAATCTACGAATTCACACATTATGTACATGTTGGTGCAGGACTACAAACTAGTGCATTTACTGCAGCTTTGTTGACGACCTTAGGAACGCATGGTTTGCATGTAACATTAGGATTTTTCTGGGGATTATTTATACTAATACAGATTAAAAAACGGGGGCTAACTCCAGAAACAGCCAATAAATCGTTTATTTTCTCACTTTATTGGCATTTCCTAGATATTATTTGGATCTTCATCTTTAGCTTCATCTACTTGAAAGGAATGATGTAATATGAAAGAATTATTCCCTCTTAAACAAGTAATGGGCTTTGTATTCTCATTAGTCCTAACTGTCGTAGCGCTTTTAGTTTACTTTACTGACATGTCCTACACAGTAGGAATGACAGTGCTACTAATAACTGCTTTCGTTCAAGCTGGGCTACAGATAGTTGTGTTTATGCACGCTGGAGAGTCTAAAGATAAAGGTTCTATCTATCTAAATATCTACTATTCCCTTCTCATTGCATTAATAACTATCTTTGGTACACTACTTGTATTGGTTTGGGATATGTAAAAAAAGCAGAAGCGCTCTTTATTTTCTATCGTATTCAGAGTGCTTTGTACAAACTTTAGCTATATAAAAAAGGAGGATCTTGACTGCTACAGTCTCGATCCTCCTTTTTATATAGCTCAGTGAAACTATACTAGTGACGTTCTATATAGGCATAAGCCTTGCACGAAAATCTGCATTTATTTTATAAATGTATTAGACATCCATTCATAAAATTTTTCCTTTTCTTCAAATTGTGGATAATGAGCGGATTGCTCAAAAGATATAAATTCCTTCTGATCGGCTTCAATCATATCAAAATAATTTTTCGCTGCATTAGATGAAGTCATAAAGTCATATTTACCCGCGACGAAATAGAAAGGAATTTCAAGTTTAGTTACAATATTAGGTAATGGATTTTCTAATATTTCCTTTAACAACTTCTGTTGGGAAAATCCCATCCCATAGTTATAACGTATTAAATCCAATAAGTTATACTCACTGCTTAATAAAACACTTATATTATCACCTGGGTCATCAATGAGTCTTGCAGACCCACCATATTTCATAACATAATTTCTCGGGGTAACAGTATCGCCATTTTTAATTTGTTCAGTTATACCTTGTAAATACAAAACATCATCTATATTGCCATCCTTTTGAGCCTGATTAATAACATAGGTCAAACTGTCAATCTCGCTTTCTAGTGTATCACCCATCTGTCCAATACCAATATATGCTTCATACTTTTCAGGGGCTTTATGAGCAGCTTGTATTCCAATATATGTACCAGCAGAATGGCCCATCAATATAATCTTATTTTTTCCTAGACGTTCTGATATGTAATCAGTCATAGCTAACAAATCCTCTACCAATAGATCTGTTGAAAGATTAGAATAATCCTCCAAAAAATGATATGATTTGCCGCTTGCTCTTTGGTCGTAATGTACTACCGTAAAATCGGTTTCCAGTAAATCTTGATATTTATCGACATATGGTATTTCTGGAGTTCCAGGTCCTCCATGTACAACAATAATAACAGGATTGTTCTTATCATTACCGCGTATCATAAGTTCATGACTGCTTCCATTTATCTTGACTTGTTCTAATATACTAATACTATTATCACCTTTTATATCTTGAGTCCATGTCGGGAAAAAAAGTGCCACTGCTAATAATATTATTAAAATTATTCCAATTTTTTTTATTTTTTTCATAGGACGCCTTTCTGCTTATGTATTTTTTGTCTTTTTTGAAGAAATTTTTGTTTTTTTCTCCAACCTCTTTACATTAATCCACTTAACTTAAGTACGTTGTTTTGTTTTTGTAAAATACAAATCCATCTGCTGTTTTTTTAATTAATCTGTACCCTTAGTCCATAAGTTCTGCTCTCACATTATCAATATAGCAATTTAACAATGAATTTGCGTAAGTCCCAAGGATGAGATTAAATACATCTCAAGTATGAAATTATATTTCAATATATTGTCTATATACAAAAATAGGTACGTTGCGTATAACAATAAAGTAACCATATAGTTCAACAATTTCAATAAAAAAAGCGTTAATCCCTTGTTGGATCAACGCCACCGTTAGCTTAATAAGAAAGGATGTAAAGACTGTTTAGCCTTGTAAGCTGACTAATTTACTACTTCCCCTTTGGTATTCAATATAAAAACTTCATATGAGTCAATATGAGATATAGAGTTTAGTTCTTTAGAATGTAAGATTTCATTTACTGTCTCTTCAATTTCAATTGCTAACTTAAGTGCATCTTTATTTAAACCTTTTATCGACGTTTGAACGGTAATGGATTTTTGAAAATCAGTATTTATATTTCCGATTTCATCGTAAACTTTAAGACCTGTCATTAAAGTAGAAGTTAAATGGACAAGTTCTTTGTTTATATTTTTAACTTCTTCAGTAATGAAAGATAAATCTAGTTTCTCTACAACAACTATGTAGTCTTTTAATGTGGAGGTTTTAATTACACCTTTTACAATGGACTCCATATCCTTTTTTACTAAATTAAAATCTCCTTCATTCACTTCAACTTGTATCACCAATTCTTTCTTTGAAGTAGTTTTTACAACAAACTCCTCATATTTCTCATGAAGCTTTTCACTTACCCTATTCAATGTAGATATATTTTGTTCCTCTTTAGTAACTGTAGGTTTTTGTTCCTCTTTATTTGCAACAGCAGTATCAACTTCTAAAGGCTTATTTAACAGGCTAAATAATGCTATTCCCACTATAAGTATTCCAGTAATAATCAATATCTTTTTTAACAAATAATCCCTCCTGTTAAGAAGGTATGTATTATGTCTGACAAAAATGCCTTGAAGCATAATGTCCTCTTCTTGAAGTAATCTGCCCCTTTAGTTTAAGTATATTATTTCTCAATCTCTGTACTTATTTTAACGATTAATAATAGCATCAAAAAATGACTATCAAATCGATATACAATTTGATAGTCATTTTAGATTATATTTTGAATGCTTGTGATAGGTAACAAAACCCGTAACAATTTTAGACACTCTCTTTTTTGCATTTATTGGAGTTAAGAATCATTTCTTCCGAAGCAACTAAAATCATTCCGATTAAAAAGATGAAAACTGCTCCCATGACAACACCAATCCCAATGCCCATAATCGTACTAAATTCGCTTATTAATGATCCATATAAAAAGATAGCAATTCCTATTGTAAGTAAAGTAGCCCCGACAAATTTAGTAGCGTGCAGCATTTTTACGTAAGTTTCCATATTATAACACCCCTTTATACTTATATTATTCATCACGTTCACATAATTGTCAATA
The DNA here is from genome assembly GCF_018140925.1 of Psychrobacillus sp. INOP01. Classification (NCBI taxonomy): domain Bacteria; kingdom Bacillati; phylum Bacillota; class Bacilli; order Caryophanales; family Bacillaceae; genus Psychrobacillus; species Psychrobacillus sp. INOP01. Next base: position 2,636,807 of record NZ_CP073315.1, on the reverse strand, counting down.
ATTATTGTCTTTTTTGTGAACGGAAATAATTAAATAATTCTAAAGGAGGAAGTCATCTAAATTCTTAACTACTAATTAATTGCAATTCTTTTCGATAGCCTAAAACAATACGGACAAACATAAAAAGCCAAAACACACTCATAACCACAAGCATTATACGAATAACCCCCATGTACGACCAGTCCAAAAAGGGTCGGTCAATTGTGACGGTATTCATATATATAGACTGAGCGCAAATAAATAAAATGAATACAGACATTCCACAGTTCATAAGGAAAGCCTTTTTAGCGACTTTTCTTCTTTCTAGCTCATCATAGGAAAATGCAGGTTTAACTTCCTCTTCTTCATACGGCATCCCCCAAATGGTGTAGTTCAGCCATGTAATATTGGAAGTATATTTTAACTCCCATCCAAAATCCTTGTGAAGCTGAAAGTAATTTGCATTAATTTTCGGTTCAAACGCAACCTCATAGGCAATATTATTTTTTCCCTTTGGACGGAATGTAAAAATCGTTGCAAAAACTGATTCAAGCTCATAACCACGTTGTGCCATCTCCTCGAGCCAAACCGTCGTTCGTAATGGCTCATACATCCAACCAGGACGAATTCTACGGATTTTCTTCGTTCCAGACTTTTTGATGACATCAGTACCGAGAAACTGTTTTTCAAATTTACGATAAGCTTTAAATACGAAAATCGTTAACGCGATTAGTCCCGTATATATAATTATAGGCACTATTAGTGGAGCAATTTGAAGAGTTTCACTAAAAATATTAAGAATAATGCCAAATATAAATAAAAATGATAAATAAAATGATAAATAGAAGGTTGAGATTAAGATATACATATAAGCATGCAATCGAGTGCGCTTGAATAATTGATCCTTACTAGGATAAATGGAAATCTGCTGGTTCTCATTTGTGAGCACTTGCCACTTATCGGAAATTACCGCACTTTCCCAACCAGCAGATGCAAGCTTAGGAGCAAGGGTTTTTTCACCGTAATGAATGCGTACTTTTTTCTTTATCGAATCCCCTTGCTCAAACGTAAATACACTTGAAAAACGGTTAAGACTCTTTAGATGAAATCCTTTTGCTACTAAATCCTCGAGCCATATTTCGGTCGAATCAATCCGATAGCTCCAAAGCCACCTCATTTTTTTCATTTGAATTCCTCCTCTAAGCGTAAGGCATTTGTATGTAATTCTTTTAAACGAGCAATTTCTGCTAGCATCACATTCTTACCAAGCTGAGTAATTTCGTAAATAGTTTTACGTTTTTCATCTGAAAATACGATAATCATTCCGTCGTTTTGCATTTTTGTTAAAGTACCATAAATCGTTCCTGAACCTAGCTTTAATCTACCGTTTGTCAATTCCTCCACACGTTTAATAATACCGTAGCCGTGGGATGGCTCTGTTAAAGAAAGTAGTATATAAAACGCAGTTTCGGTCATCGGTATATATTTTTTTAGTAATTTTTCCAATTTTCTACCTCCACTATGTCACGTTACGACTATATCACATCGTGACATAAATATACAATTATTTTCTAGCATGGACCCAGTGACTAAGAAAAACCGGGCAAAAAAAAAAACACCCTATTCTTTAAAATCAAAAGCTATTTCTAACGTTATTAGTAGGCTTTGGACAGACTTATTGCTATATTTTTTGGAAATGCTAGTCGTGACTGACGTCACGACCAGCATCTCTTTTTTCGATAATCTTATGACATTTGTCTGTCCGTCCCCCTTCTACAACTTTTAGAGAAAGATTAGTGCCTTTTTGGATAACTTAAGAAAAGATACTTTTCTACTCATAGAATAAGCGCCCGAAGATACAATTTCGGGCGCTCCCTCCTTCTTTATTGAGTTAACACTTACTCTTCCTCTAGATCTTCAATATTATAAAAATATATCTATTGTCTTCATCACACATATAATTAGGAATTAATGACATGAAAATGTTTTAAACACTTGTTGCAGAGTATTTTTTATACTTTTATCCTGTAACATAGCAATTACAGGATGTTATTATTACTACATTAACTTAAATAAATTCTATTACCTTAGCGACTGGCTATGCTAAACCTTATTGTTGAATACTACTCTCTATATTAATTTTAGTGGGAGGTGGCGCTCTTAAACCTTCGTTCCTCTGTGAACACCTGAAGCAAAAATTAGCTGTATTATTCCTTCTTTAAAGTCTCATAAAACCAGTATTCACGAGATATTTCCCTATTCTTTTTATCAAGAAAAAATATCCTCTCCATAAATGGAAACATTCTGCCAATCAAATATAAATTTTTGTCCATCCCATTTAAGTACTGTTTGAACATACCCTAATCCATCAGCATGATATCTTCCTGCAATTTTTTGAAAAGCCATTAGTTCATAGGTACCGTCCCTAGCAAAGTCAATAGGATACAACCCACTAACAGGGTCAACCCAGCCCTCTATCGGTTCCTTTAGAATTCCGTTTTCATCATATATTTCCATTAAATACTCTTTTCCTTTATACGTTAAATCCAATATATATTGCTTGTTTGGATGCATGCTAACTACTTTGACTTGGTAGTAGTTTTCATAATGGACTTCATATTTGGTGGTTTCATTGAATTCTTCAACGTTAAAAACTTGTTTCATATTCCCTTGAGTATACGAAAAGACAAATGCATAAATTGTTCCTCCACTACCTCCGGTATCTATAACAACTAGAATGTCATCTACTTGATCTCCAGTAAAGTCACCAAGAAAAATGGTCGGATTATATCCAACGTTTTGTTTCAACTCAATTCTCTCTAATGTATTTTCATGCTGATACAAAACATTTAAAGTGATGTTCTGCCAAAATGGACTTCCTTCCGTCTTTTCTCCAGTTAGGTAAACAGTGTCCAAAAATCCACTGCCCGTCAAATCACCTCTAGAGTACACAATAATCTCATCATTGTTATGACCATTATTTTGCATATGCTCTAACACTTGTCGCCTCATATTTAGCAAAAATTCAAGTGAAGGGTACGGTTCACTGAAAGACAAAGCCTTATCAATAGAAATCATAAACTGCTCCAAATCTCCCGCCTTCTTTTGCGCCTCTGCTAAATAGTACCAATAGTAGGAGAAATCATTGGACTGTAGTAGTCTTTCATAATAATCCTCAACTCTTTTAAAGTAATATGGATATACATCCTTAGCTAAAACTAGCTTATTTTCTTCAAAACGATATACATCTACTTTGTAGGCTTCTCCTGTATCATGAACCCAAATTGCAAGTTCGTATTGACCATCAGGACCATATAGACCAGGCATGTCTTCTACCTCCAATCTACTAAAAACTATATTAGAAGTAGGGAGTCGTATAATTTCACCATCCACCAATTGCAATAAATCTAAATTGGACCATTCGCTACCTATTTGCCAACCGACAATGAGTGTATTCACCCAATTAGCTGTAATTGGCGCCACCATTAGGCTTGAAATTCCATATCCACTTCCCTTTATGTGTATTAAAGGTAGCCACTGGTTATGGACATTTTTTAGAATCACTAGGTAATTTTGGTCTTTATATTTATATGCTCCGATTAATTCATTAGTTTGATCATAATCGATATCAGCCAATAACACTGCTGGATTATTAGGAAGTCCTGAAAATTCAAGGATTGATGCGGTTGGTGGTAGAAAATTCATTAGCACATTTACATAATCATTCACTTTTACACCCCTTTAAATCATCATATGCTTCAATAAGTAACCTATTTCTTTTCTTTAGGCAAAAAATACGTAGTTTCGGATTATTTCCTTGACCAAGTATTTTTTCAAACAAGAAAAACCGGACAAAAGATATGTCCGGTCCTTTAAGACGTTTTTCTGTCCGTCGCCCACCTACAATTCTTAGAAACAGGTTAGTGCGTTTTTGGATAACTAGAGAAAGATACTTTCCTACTCATAGAGGAAGCTCTCGAAGATGCAATTTCGTTCGCTAATTCACTTCTTTATGAGTCAAACACTAACTATTTCTCTTTATTTCCACTAGTATAAAAGAAAATTTACTTTCATCATTCTTCATTACAGAATAGTATCCCTAATTCAACAGACGGTTTTATTACTATATTAGCTTTGACTACTATTATTAACTAAGAGATAGACTATGCTATATATTATCGCCTGCGTACTAAACATTATATTGATGGCAGTAGTGGAAGGCGGCGACTCCAGCGGGATGAGTTAGAAAGATGAAACTTCACAACGAACGCGAGAGCTGTGGTGAAGGTTCATCGCTCACCCCGCGGAGGCCAACAGGAGGTTGGTCACGAAGGGTTTGCCCCACGAAATGGCGTTCTTAAGCCTTCGTTCCTTTGTCAACGCCTGAAACGGAAATCATCGGTACTAATCATTCTTTCCAGTCCCATGAACCCTATGTACACGGTACATTTATGTATACTATCCTATCTGTCAAAAAATGCCAAAGAGGATATTTCCCTCTTTGGCATCCTTATATTAAACTTATTCTGCTAAATCTTTGACTGGCGTTTCTTCTTTTACTTCTGTTGCCTCTTCTTTGGACTGTTCCGTTGGTTTAGGAACATTTATAAATAGTTTGCCTGTAGCTTTTTGACGTGTTTCATTAGCAAACCCATCTACTACTTTTACTTCGATAACTGCTCCATTTGCAACAGTATCCGCAGGCACTGTCCAATAACCAACGTAATGTCCATCGCCCATTTCCATCATAGGTAGCTCTGTTGCATTGTTCAATTGTCCTACATTAGTTAACGGCATATGGATAACAAACGAAGGTTTTAACCCTGGATCGCTATCAAATTCAATTTTAACACTTCTTCCTGTTGCCAAATAAAGATCACTGGCCGGCTTCAGGTTCGTAATTTCAGGTGCATTGTAATCTGCTGTAACAGTGACAGTTTTCGACTCACTATTACCTGCTTTATCACTAGCCTCTACTACAATTTCGTTTATTCCTTCATCTAGAAGAATTCGCTTAGAATATTTACCGTTCGAAACAACGGCAACTTGACCATTCACACGAACATACTCTAAATTTTCATCTGCAATAGTACCTTGAACAGTTACAGTTTCACGATTTGTTTTTTCTCCGTTTACTGGGCTATCAATTGTTAGTTCTGGTTTTACTGTATCCAGAATAACTGTGACAGGCTCGGATTGACCTGTTACTCGATCATCTAATACTGAAACTGCTACAAATTCATTTGACCCTTCTGTCAATTCAGTTTCAATAGAGAATTTACCATTCTCGCCAACTACTACTGAGCCAGCATCATCTCCATTTTGTTTTAACTCAATTGTAGTTGTAGGTGAAGCAGTTCCTTCTACTGTAAAATGCGATTCATTTGTTACTAATCCAGCTTCTGGTGAAGTAATAATTGGACCAAATACCTCATAGCTAACACGGGCACGAATCATATAATTTCCTTCTGCTGCTGGAGAAGGTGACCATGCTCCGGATACTCCTTGATAACTTCTTTCCGCGTTTACTCCGTTTTCATCTGTTGCAAGTCCTGGTGAGTTCGGGTTTGCTACAGTTTGGCGATATACCATATAGAAGTCGCCATTCACGGTAATATTGTGTTCCGTTAGGTCAACTACAGTCCATTCACCATTACGAAGGGCTGTTGCATCAATAGGACCGGCAAGTTTTTTACCAGGTGTCCCATCTGCTCCTGTCGCATCCCAAACTTCTACCGCAAACGCTGTGCCACCTGGACTTGGCCATTCTGTATCCCAGAAACGGAAAACTCCATCCGTAACAATTCCATTCTTTTTGCCCTCAGGAAGAGACATTTTTACAGCCCAAGCGTTTCCTGCAGCATTGAATGCACGTGCATTTTCTGCTGTTCCATCATCATATCCAATTTCTCCACCAGGATAAGTGTAGAAAGGTTCTAGGGCAATGTTTTGTGTAGTCGCGTCTGCACCAATTGTTATTGATACTTCTTGGCTATGGTAGCCACGAGCAATTATTTTTAGTGTGTAGTCTCCCTCGTATGCTGTTAAAGAGTAATTACCAGATGCATCTGTTATTACAGGAGTTACATTTGCATCTTCGACAAGGATAATTGTTGCTCCTTCAATCGCCTCTCCTGTCGATTGGTCCGTGATTACTCCACTTACCGTATTTTCTTCCATCTCCAACAATGTGAAATTAGCAGTTGCCGTACCATCTGCTTCTATCGTTACTGATTTTTCTTCAGACTCAAATCCGTAAGCTTCTGCTTTAGCTGTAAATGTTCCTGCACCATGCGTAAGTGAATACGTACCATCTGCTGGGTTTGTATAAACCGAGCGACCAGACTCTAAGACACTTACTTGAGCACCTAATGGCAATAATGTAGGATTTACAATTGTATCTACTACTGGAGGTGCTTCTTTTACTGGCATTACCGGTCTAATTGTTTTAGGATCGATTGCCTCTTTTAATGACTTTTTATCTGTTTCCTTGTTATTATCTTTGTTTGCTTTATTTCCGTTGTTTCCGTTATTTTTTTGCTTTGCATTATTTCCTTTTGATACTTTTCCAGTTTGGGAAATATCCGCTAAAACAACATCATCTAAATACCAGCCATTTTTCACAACACTTCCATCTGAAAAAGCGTTAAATCCGATGTATACTCGTTGCCCTGCATATGCAGATAAGTCAACTTCTGCATCTATCCAACCGTTAGATGTGCCTTGAACCTTTAAAAGTTGTGTCCATTCTACTTGATCTGTAGAGATAAATACATGACCATAATCCCACGCTCTTCCTGAAGAAGACTGTTCAAACTCATGCCATTGCTTGAATTGGATGTATGAATTTCCTTCAGGCAAATCTACTGGAGGCATAACAAGCGTCGCATTCATAGAACTTTCATACGGTCCATCTAAATTGGTAGCGTACACTTTTTCTCCAGACGCTGCATCTTCAGGACCCGCTGTTGGAATACCCCATTCCCAGCTATTTTTCTCTCCAAAAGAAGTCCAACCAACAGGAGTTGCTTCAAAGTCTTCTGAATAACCCACAGATATACCTGAATTTACTTGAATTACATACTCTTCACTAACTACTTCATTGTTACCAAAATCATTAATCGTCCATTTGTACGTAAAGGTATCCCCAGTAATAAACTCTCCTGGAACCACTACCGTGAATTCACCGTCCATGTAATCTCCAGACGTACGGCCAGCTTCGATCGTTTGCCACGTACCGTCCGTATCTTTATAGTTCAGATTAACCGATGAAACACTGATATTATCAGTAACTGAGATTGTTAGAGGTAAAGCCATTCCTTCATATGTCTCACTTGGAGCAATATGTTCAAATAACGGAGCCTCCGTATCATCACCTTGCTGTGAAACTTGTCCTTTTAATGTTCCAAGACCTGTCATAATAGACCCTACTGCTTCATATGCATCTACTAATCCATAGCCGTATCCATGGTTTGGAACTGTTGTATACACCGAATCTGTTAATGGATTTGCTGTATTAAGCAGAATCTCTTCCATCTCATCCACTGTTATGTCAGCATCCACTTGTCTAAGCAATGCCGCTACACCTGCCACAGCTGGACCTGCCATCGATGTACCGTTCCAACCCCCTTCATAGGTGCCTCCTGGTACAGATGAACGAATATTCACACCAGGTGCAGAAATATCCGGCTTAGTTTCCGCGTACGGGGAAGGTCCACGTAACGAGAAGTTCGCTACGGAATTATTAATATCCGTCGCTCCTGTTGCAAAAGACTCAGGATAATTAGCTGGTGCTGCTACAGAACCTGCTCCACCAGGATTTGTAAGAGTTGTATTGCCCGCTGAGAATTCTGGGAAAATCTCTGCTGCACGCCAGTTAACTACAACATCACGGTACCATTCATCAAGCCCTGCGCCGCCACCCCATGAGTTATTCACAACATCCGGCGCCATATCCACTCGTGCATTACCTTCCGCATCTGTTGGAGCTAATATCCATTCAGCTGCTTCTAGTAAGTCAATATCCGATCCTCCGCTTGCAGTAAAAGCTTTAACGGCAATATATTTTGCCCCTGGAGCTACCCCAACTTGGTTCGCGCCATTAGGTTCACTACCAACCATTGTTCCCGTTACATGTGTTCCATGCCCTTGGTCATCATATGGTGTAGCCCGTCCTGCCGTTGCATCAAACCAGCTATAGTCATGAGAAACTGCTCCAGTGGCCTTATTGTAGCCACGGTATTTTTCTTTTAGTGCAGGATGATCCCATTGAACACCTGTATCAATACTTGCTACAACTGTACCTGCACCATCAATGCCCATATTCCATACTTCCGGAGCTTTGACACGTTCCACATTCCATTCAACATTTGTAATTTCTGCTTTTGGCACGACTGCATTCTCTGTTTTTGTAGTAAATAATTGACGGGTTTCATTTGGTAAGATTTTCTCTACCTCTGAGAATGTAGCCAATTTTTCTGCAACTTCCTGGGTTGCAGTAACAGACATTCCGTTTACTATATAGTACGACTCAACATCCTTCGCATTCCCTTTAGCGACTTCTTGCTCCAGAAACTCCGTGACGGTTTGCTGAGACTCTAAAGAAGTAGACTTCAGTTCTGATACAACTGCAGATCGTTGAATGAGCTTAGCATTATGAGAAGACAAATTTGCCTTTTCAGCATTTTCCCTAGCTTCTTCAGCTACTTGTAAGGAATCTGCTTTCTCCTTGAACTTTATTAAAAATGTAACTTTATCATCGTTTTTGAAGCTTTCCAGTAAACGACTGTTCAGCTTGTCCTTAGCAGAAATAGAATTAGAGTTTGAATCCCTGAACGATTGGTGAAGTTTATTTGCTGTTTCCGCACTAACAACGTTTGGTGCAACAAGTGAAAACGTCATAAGCACGCTAGCTACAACACTAAGAACTTTAGTTTGACTATTTTTCTTCCTCAACTTCATTCCTCCCTGAATTTTACTAAGATTTTTTTTACCAATAAAACTTATAAAAGGACATAAAAAAACACCTTCTCCTCCTTCCCAATAAATTTTGGTAATAGAATCAATGGTGGCAATCTAAATCTCTCTTGGTGTAACTACAACAATAAAGGAATACAAATCTAATTTCTGTCGAACTCTGTCGATGATTATCCGAATTTTCAAAATTAATAGAAATCAACTATTTTTAACATTTTTTTAATAGGTTAATAGTTGCTATTCGCAAAATTATACAACGAAAAAATATTCCACAGAATCGTTGGCACCACTACGAATTGCACAAATAATAACTATTTGTTTATTTATATATATTTTTTGTACTTTTTAAATAAATAAATAATTCTACCCAGTTGTAAAAAGTTTATTTGAACCAGCAAATTCCCAATAATCATTCATTAGTTCTTATTGACTATTAAATTTTTCTTTAAATTTGCTTTAAAGCCTTTTTTTCAAGATATTTTGTTCATAATATGCTTTTTCTGATCATTTAAAAATTGACAGTACATTTTAATTATTAAAACCAATTACCACCAGGTCTTTAGACTCTTTGTTTAATTAAGTCTCATATATGTCGAATAGTATAAAGCTCACTTTGACAAAGTATCTAACCTAAAAGTTGAAAGATTTTACTCTGTGAAGTTCCATGGTATGGTTGAAGGAAATAATTTGTTGGAGGAGTTTATGTATGCAAAAGTTACAATTTGAATCTTCCTGGGAAAAGGCTATTGCTATCAAGGATAGAGAACTAATAACCGATATTTTTCAAAATAGTAATACGGAAAGTGAGCAAAGTATTCGATTGGAGCCTATTTGGGAAGCAATGAATTATAAAGGAGAGGTTTTAGTTACTGTCCTAATCCATAACTTTACGAATACAGTGCTAACCTTTCAAAATCAAAAATTTGTCTATATAGAACAAGAAACAGTTATTGCTGAGCAAATCTTTACTGTTCCTCAGTTAATTATTAAGCCAAAAACTAGTATGCCTTGGACGTTTATCTTCCCGATTGAAAGTTTGGAAATGAAAGAAATCCATGGTAGTGGAAAGTTACAAATGTAAACAAAACTAAAGTAACAGTCCAAAGAATTGCTAGCTACTCAAGTTCAATAGAAAATACGCCTAACGAAAATGATATATCGTTAGGCGTTTTGTTTTACAAGGCTGTTTTTGTTAATTCTTTATCTTTTCTGCCATGTAGTAAATAGTAAAGTGGTATACAAATAATAATTACTACAACCATTGCTACAAAGATTGCACGGTATCCAGTCTCTGGAACGATGAATCCTAAAATGTATGGTCCAATGCCTAATCCGATATCAAATAGTATAAAATAGGTTGCAGTTGCTAAACCGAAACGGTGGGGCTCTGTCACTTTAACCGCGATCGTTTGTGCAACGGAATTAAAGTTACCATAACCAAAACCTATGAATGCTGCTGCAAGAAGTAACATCCATCCTGCGGAAGCTTGGCTAAACAAAAACATGCCTATAGCAAATAGAACTATGCATGGGTAAACAATAATGTTTGCACCTCTAGAATCCATTAATTTACCTGTAAATGGACGGGAGAAAATAATAACAATTGCATAAACTAAGAAGAAATAACTAGCTGCACTAACTAGATTAATGGACTCCGCATAAAACGACAAAAATGTCATAACACCTGAATAACTAAACCCGATGATCAATGCAATAAAAGAAATAGGTACTGCCTTCGGTTCGATAAATTGAGATAAAATGGAGCTTTTTTCTTCTGTTTTATCTGGTAGTTTAATTGGAGGTAATTTTAGCTTCACAGCTGCAAAGAATAATATACAAATTATGGATAAAACTAAGTTCATCGTGAACATGATAGTAAATCCATTGTTCATTTTCATCAGTAGAATCCCGATAAACGGACCAATAGCTGTTGCTAATATAGCACTTAAACTAAAATAGCCAATCCCCTCTCCTTTACGAGCACTTGGCAATATATGAGCCACTATGGTACCCGTTGCTGTACCAATAATTCCAACGGCAATCCCTTGTGCTAATCGGTTAGCCAAAATTACTAGAATACTGTTCGCCAAGAAGTAAAGTCCCGATGTAATTGTAAAGAAAGTTAAACCAATCCATAATATTTTTATAGGTCCCTTTTGTCCGATGAAACGTCCGGCACCAAGTCGCCCCAACAATGAACCAATTATAAATATACTTGATACTAAGCCTGCCGTACTAGTAGAGGCCTCAAATTCCGATTTCGCATAAGAGGCGATTGTTACCATTAATAAAAAGAAGATTAATGTTGCTAAAAAGTTTATAGTTGAAACGACTATAAATTCCTTTGTCCAAAGTTTTTCCTTATTCATCAATTACCACTACTTCCTAATATTTTGTTGCATTTTTTCTAATACCTTTTCCACTATCTCACATTCCTCTTCAGATACGCCTTCTAAAAGCGAAGATTGGAAAGTATGAACAGCCTGTCTTAATTGCTGATATTTAACTATGCCTTCCTCCGTTAAATGCATTACTTTATTTCGCTTATCTGTTCCGTAAACTACGTATATCAAATGTTGATCAATAAGTTTCTGTGCAAGTGCTGTGACAGAAGGCTTCTCGACACTCCAATATAAAGCAATCTCTGAATTTGTCGCAGGACCAACTTCATATATATATCGGATCAATCCCCACTGCGCTTCTGACATCTGAAATGGGCTTAACACTTGCTGTAAACCATTCGCATAAGGTCGATGAAAAATCTTATATTTAACAAACATTGAATACATATTCATGCCCTCCTTTAAACTAATAAATATTAGTTAGTTAACCTAACTAATTAAATAATATTTGTCCATTTTTGTAAAGTGTTTATCTATTCTGTACATTTCAATTGCAGTGCGATTACATATAAAAGCACCCTTTGCATTTCTGATAAGAGTGCTCTATAAACGTCGCTATAATAATCTTATTAAGTAATTTTCTTTTATTTCCCACCTTAATAAAATAATTTTAAACTATCAATGGTGAGCTTTCTCGCTAAAAAATTTCCGAGCATCTGATATGCAGATCAGATCTTCAATTATAGAATGACAATAAAGTTTAATTTTTGATAAAAAATACTTTCGATCCGCCCTTGGGACAAGAGGGTAAAGTAAAGTAAAGTTAACTCTTTTTCCAGTAAAGAATAATCACTTCGTTCAGTAATCAGTATCATTTTGCTGGCGAAATGAAATTACCTTATTATTATTCAGCGGAAATCCTCTTCATTAACCGCTTTAATTTATTTTCTGTTTCTGTTTCCTCTACTGGTGTATAGATACTGCACCGTAAATCCATATCACCTTGAACTTGAAGAGAAGTTAAATTAAACAACATTTTGCCAGCTTTTGCATGTCTGAATTCAATTATCATTTCTGGAGCCTTACTCACTTGACTTTCCTGCCATAAATCCTGGAATTCTGAATGTGAATGACTCATTTCTTCAATAAACTGGTTGTACCATTCATCGCCTAAATAGTGTCCATAATAGGTACGGAAAATAGCAAGAAAACCTTTCGCAAAATGTTCCCAATTGACGGCCAATGCTTTAAATTCTTTTCTAGTGAAAACTAAACGAATCAAATTTCTTTGATTATTTGGTATTTGTTCAAAATCTAAAAAAACATGAGCAGCTGCAGGATTCCAACCCATAATATGGCAATGTCGATCCGTAATGATAGTCGGACAATATGTTAATTCAGCTAATATTCGTTTTAAAGAAGGGCTAAGCTCTGATTGATTCTTTTTTAGATTTGTAATTTCCGATTTTACTTCTAATGCCAGGTTGTATAAGTAGTCTTTTTCATCATTACTTAATTGCAAAGCTGTAGAAATACAATCAAGCACGCTTGAAGATACTTTTATATCTCTTCCTTGCTCTAGCCATGTATACCAAGTGGTACTTACACCCGCTAATTGTGCAACCTCTTCTCTTCGTAACCCAGGAGTCCTTCTCCGTGTTCCGGCAGGCAAACCAATAGACCCTGGCTTAATTTGGGCACGCTTAGCTTTTAAGAATGTTGACAAAGCTTCAAGCCTAGTTTTATCATTCATTTTTAAAACTCCTCATCTTATCAATTTAACCTAGTATTTATTATACCAGGATAAACAATCTCTTGTAATAGGATAATAAGGATGTAAAATACAAGTATATTATTGATTTGGAGGAATGAAAAATGGAAAGAGTTGTGATTACCGGTGTGGGAGTAGTTTCTCCTATAGGAAACAACATCAAAACATTTTGGAACAATTTGATTAACGGGGAGTCTGGTATATCTCTTATCGATACATTTGATGTTACTAATCACAAGACAAAAATTGCAGGTATCATACGAGATTTTGATGCATATGAAATTTTAGGAAAGAATGAAGCAAGACGTTTAGATCGCTTTTCTCAATTTTCTTTGGCTGCAGCTGAACAAGCTTGGGCAGACTCTGAGTTAGATCTCAAACGTATAGACGGAGAAAGATTAGGCGTATACGTTGGTTCAGGTATAGGGGGCCTTGAAACCTTAATTAAAAATATTGATGCGCTTAGACAGAAGGGACCAAGAAGAGTCAGCCCAACTCTAGTACCAGCTATGATTTCTAATGCTGCTGCTGCACAAATTAGTATCAAATGGAACGCCATGGGACCTTCTATGTCTCCTGTTTCCGCTTGTGCAATTGGGAATACAGCTATCGGAGAAGCCTTTAGACTAATCCGTTCTGGAGAAGTTGACGTTATGTTTGCGGGTGGAACAGAGGCAGCTATAACAGACTTATCAATAGCAAGCTTTGGTAATGCTACAGCATTATCAACAAGAAACGATGATCCTACCAAAGCTAGTCGTCCATTTGATGAAAATCGAGATGGATTTGTCATGTCAGAAGGAGCTGGAATTCTAATCTTAGAATCTTTATCTCATGCTTTACGTAGAGAGGCTAAGATTTATGCAGAAGTCATTGGATATGGTGCAAGTTCAGATGCACACCATATGGTAGCTACACACCCAGAAGGTAAAGGGGCATATCTTGCAATGAGATCAGCTTTAAAAAATGCCAATATATCTCCTGAAGAAATTAATGTTATTAGTGCCCATGCAACAAGTACAAAAGTGGGGGATATCTCTGAAACGATGGCTATTAAGCAGCTGTTTGGAAAGCAAGCTTATCAGATTCCAATAACAGCGAATAAATCTATGCTTGGTCATATGTTAGGGGCAGCTGGCGGAGTTGAAGCAATTGCTTTAGCAATGAGCATAAAGGAACAGATAGTTCCTCCAACAATTAACTTAGAAAATCCTGATCCACTATGTGATCTAGATTATGTACCGTCTGTAGCTCGCCAAGTGAAAATAAATACAGGGCTATCTAACTCATTTGGTTTCGGAGGTCATAACGCGGCTATTGTTTTAAAAAAATACGAGTGAATAAACTTTCTCTCGTAAATCTAACCCTTTCCTTTAGAAAAGGTTAGATTTATACAATTAAATGGTCCGATTGTTGAATAGATGACTGGCTGACTGGCAACTACCGTTACCAGTTTCATGAAGTTGCTTATTACTTTCCATAGCCATTGTTGCTAGCACTATACGGGCATGAGCAGGAGCTTGATTTGCTGCTGTTTTTGCTTTTTCAAAGTTTCCCATTTCATCTCCTTAATTAAAATGCATCCATTTATCTGGTTCCCTCTAGATTAATAGATAAACACTATAAGAATGAGTAAATAACAAACCATATTCTATTTGTTAATAAATAATCTAATAAAATTGATAATCATTTCGCTTTGCTTTTGCCAGATACAAGGCTTCATCCGCACTCATGATAAGTGTTTTTGAATCTTTACCGTTTTCCGGGAATACGGCTATTCCAATACTTGATGTCACAACAATTTTTTGATTGTCTAGAAGATAAGGAACTTGAAAGGCTTTATGTAGACGAGACACTATCTCTAACGCTGTATTCCTTTCCTCCAGACCCTTTAATAGGACAAGGAATTCATCACCTCCGATACGGCAAAGAACTTCTTCTTCTCTTACGTTTTCTTTTAATCGATTTGCAAATTGCTTCAATAGTTGATCCCCAACTTCATGGCCTAATGAATCATTTATACGTTTAAATTTATCGATATCGATATACATCACTGCAAGCATATGACCTGCTTTTTCTGCATACTCAACTGCTTGATTAATCTGTTCTGCAAAATAACGTCTGTTTGTTAAACCTGTTAATGGATCATGGAACGCTAAAAATTCAAGTTGTGCTTCGTAATCTTTTTTGGAAGTGATATCTCTCAATAATATTTGTATAACAGATTCACCTTCAAAAACAATCGACATTGCGATAATTTCTACCCATATTATTTCACCGTCGAAACGTAAAAGTTGTTCAACAATTGGTTCTTTTGTAGATATAAGCTGTTGAACTTTAGTTTTAAACGCAGATGGATCGTCTGTCCTAATAAACTGCCAAACAGACTGACCGAGCACATCATGTGCACTTTTGGCACCAACTAAACCGATTCCAGGAGAATTTACAAAAACTATTATTCCATTGCTTTCAACAAAAATGGCATCGGGGATAAATTCGACTAAATTCCGGTAACAATCTTCACTAGCTTGAAGTCGTCGTTGAATATTCATTTGTTCGGAAAAATCTTTATACATACCAACAGCCAAAACTTCCCCATTATTAATGGCACGATAGGAAGCTAATATATCTAAAACTACCCCGTCTTTCCGTTTTCTTTTTGTTACATAGTACGGAATATCATGGCCTTGCTTAAATTGAGTCAATTGTTTCTGATGTTCTTCTGGTGGCATATCTGCAAAAAATGGAAAACAGGAATCTTCGCTAAAATCCGTTTGCTCCCAACCTAGTATTGTTGTAAAGGACGGATTGGCGGAAAGAATTCGTCCATCATATCCAATCGTAAAAATGGCTTCATTCGTATTGTTCCATACAAGTTCTAAAATATTTTTCTCTACAACAGGTTGACTACTAAATTTCATTTATTGTTCCCCCTCAAATAAACGACTTTAAAAAAACTAATCGGATTGGTTACCGATTAGTTTTCAAACGGATTAATAAAACTTCATTTAACCTGTATTATTTAAGAATAATTTTTTTGATACCAGTCTTTAGCAGCTTCCACTTCTGCCATTGTAAGCTGATGTCCTGTATTTACCCATTGAACTCCAACCGATGCATTTGCATCCTCTAATAGTTGTTGTAAATCAACTGATTCTCGTTGTGAACAAATCGGATCGTTTGTTCCTGCAGCGATAAACACTTGGATTCCTGCTAAATCTGGAAGTGTTATACCACGTCTTGGTACCATCGGATGATGTAAAATAGCACCCTTTAGTGCATTTTTAAAATGGAATAGAAGGCTTGCTGCTATATTTGCTCCATTTGAATAACCGATAGCTACAATGTTTTGACGGTCAAATTTATACTCCGTTGAAGCTTCATCTAAAAAATTATTAAGCTCGTTTGTACGGAATATTAAATCCTCCTCATCAAATACACCTTCAGCTAAGCGTCTAAAGAAACGAGGCATCCCATTTTCTAATACATTCCCTCGTACACTGAGCACGGAAGCTTCTGGATCCACAATATTTGCTAAAGATAGCAAGTCATGTTCATTTCCACCAGTACCATGTAATAGTAAAAGTACTGGCTTCTCGGTATTTGTTCCTTGTTTAAAAATATGTTCCATAATATTTATTCTCTCCTTTCAAAAAGGGCTAATTTGAAAAAATAAGTCTCATCTATTAATTGAAGCTCACTATTTAGGTCTTTCTATTGAAAAGATATCTCCAATTTTTGCATAGCTAGTGCCGGCTAAACGACTTACAGCATTTAAACCTCTCGGATCAATCCGTCCATCTTCATAAATTGCTTCATCTATATGAAACAGAACAACTTCTCCAATGAATAAATCACTACCAGGTTCATCTCCACGTAAAGGAATTGCTTGCACTAGTCTGCATTCCATTCGAACTTTTGCTTCCTTTACACCCGGTACAGAAACATTTTCACTTGATATGAGCGTTAGATTGGCCAATTCGATTTCACTTTCTGATGCAGGTAATGAAGCTGCAGTTTCATTGATTTTGACTACATTCTCATCATCCACAATATGCACAACAAATTGCTCGTTATTATAAATATTACGTGCAGTATCTTTTACTCGGCCACCCGACCTTTGGATAGCAAGTGACACCATCGGCGGGTTGGATGAAACAATATTGAAATAGCTAAATGGTGCCCCATTAACAATTCCGTCCTCAGATTGTGTGGTAACGAAAGCAATAGGTCGAGGAATGATGGAACCAATTAAAAGTTTATAATTATCTCGCTCACTATTTTGTTTTGGATCAATCGAAATCAATATGTTAAGCCCCTTTATTAGTCGAGTGGACGCACTTGAATTGGAATTAGTGAATTAACTAATTGCTCACGGTGTTGCTCATATTGTGCTGGTAACATTAACTGAGTCCCCATTGTTTCCAGTGTTTCATCATGTGCAAATCCTGGTGGATCTGTTGCAATTTCAAATAATATTTCCCCTGACTCACGGAAGTACAATGCATTAAAGTAGTTACGGTCTTTCAACTCTGTTACATGTTGACCAAGATTCATGGCATGTTGTTGCCATTCAACATGATCATTATCATCCTTTGCACGCCATGCAATATGGTGGACAGTACCGACACCCACCGCGCCACGTTCTCCAGTAACCATTTTTAAATCTATGATATTACCGATCTCAGCTGGAGCTTTAAAGCGTGTATAATCACCTTCAGTTCCAACTAATTCAAGTCCCATTACATTCGTTAATGTTTTAGCCGTTTCTTCTGGTCTACTTGAGAAAAGTGTTGCACCACCAAAGCCTTTAATCGCAACTTCGGGTGTAACTCCTCCAAATGTCCAAGTGTTTTGTTCACCTTCTGCACGTGCAACAAGTTCTAAATGTAGGCCGTGTGGATCATCAAATTGAATCACTTGTTCCCCAAAACGCTCTGCTTTTTTAAATGGAATCGCAAATGTTGCAAGACGGTTGACCCAAAAACTGAATGATCCTGTTGGCACTACATACGTTGTAACTCCGACTTGACCGTCCCCAATTTGTCCTTGATAAGCATTTGTCCAAGGGAAAAAGGTAATAATTGTACCTGGTTTTCCTCCACCATCTCCAAAATATAGATGGTATGTGCCTGGATCATCGAAATTCACTGTTTGTTTGACTAAGCGTAAACCTAATACCCCTGCATAAAAATCAATATTTTCCTGTGGATGACCAACAATTGCTGTTATATGGTGAATTCCCGCAGTATTTTTTTTCATCATTATTTCCTCCTCTATTTAATAAATTTCACAAATTCATCTACCGGCTTACGATAACCACGTAAACGACGACTACTTATTTTTTCTTTTCCTATTGTAATCATTAACACTACTTCGTGTGTGTTTGGAACATGGAGTAATTCCCGTATCTTGTCTTGGTCAAAGCCAATCATTGGACAAGTATCCCATCCACGGTTTTTTGCAGAGAGCATAAACATCATGGATGAAAGCGATGCGTTTCTAATTGCATCCTCCTTCATAAATTGCTCCCCTTTTTCTTCATAGAATTGACTATTCTCCTGTACCATTTTGTTTAATTCGAAATCTGTAATGATTCCTAAGTCTCTCATTCCTTCATGTAGGCGTTCTGTTTGGCGATAAGCATAACGATCTGCTAATACTAGAATAACTGCCGATGCGCTATGTACCTTGAACTGTCCACTGGCAGCTAATCGAACTTTTTCCTTCATCTCTTCATCTAAGACAACTACATATTCTGTATGTTGTAAGTTAAAGGCTGAAGGGGTAAGCTTTAAATCATCGAAAATGGGTTTTAAATCACTTTCTGTCATCTTCACTTCTTTTAAAAAGTTACTAGCAGATCTACGTATATCTATTAGTTTTGTAAAGTCCATGTCCATTCCCTACCTTTACTCTATTGGTACCAAATTTGCTTCGATTTCTGCTCGCTTGCTTTCTAAAAATGGCGGTAAGTCTAACTCTTTACCTAGGGATTCAATGCTGGAATCCACTGTAAAACCTGGTCCGTCTGTTGCTAACTCAAATAAAATGCCATTCTCTTCTCTAAAATATAAACTCTCAAAATAGTAACGGTCTGTTATTTTCATAACTTCAAATCCAAAATCTTGAATACGCTGGTGCCAATCCCGTAGCTCCTCGCCATTTTTTACACGGATAGCTACATGATGCACACTGCCTTTTCCAGGTTTTTCTTTTGGACCATCTTGCTCCACAATGACAATTTCACCAAAAGCCTGACCTTTTACCGATTGGTAGATAACTTCGTTTTCTTTACTCGAAGCAAGTTCATACCCAAACAGGTTTTCTAACGTATTTGCTAAACTATTAAGTGATTGTACTGTCATTTCCACAGCACCCATTCCCAGAATACGATGCTCCGCTACAACAATTGAATCATCCCAAGACTGCCAATAAGCTGGTACTTCATCGCCATTATTATTTAGAAGGACAAGTCGTAATCCCTCGCAATCTTCAAAGTGAAGCGCGTCACGTCCCGCGTACATGGTCAGCTCTCCATGTTGCACATCGAGTAATTCAAATCTTCTCTTCCAATATATTAGACTGTCATAAGACGGAACAAGTAAGCCAATTCGCGTAATGGCATTTGTTCCTCGTTTCGTTCTTCCTACCATAGGGATTTCAAAGAAAGATAACTCTGTTCCAGCACTGCCTGTTAAATCCCCATAAAACAGATGATACATACTCGGATCATCTTGATTAACCGTTTTTTTCACTCTACGAAGCCCCAGCACTTTTTGATAAAACTGATTGTTTTGTTGCCCCTTTTTTGTAATCATCGAAACATGATGATGTCCTGCTATCTTGTTTATCTTGGTTCCTCCCATTTTCAGTTTGGATAAGTTCTGAACAAAACCTTCAATCTACTTGATAGTGTTTTGTTCAAAATTTATTCGAATTTATTTAGAAAGACAAAATGTACATGCGACATGCACATTTTGCTATTTTTATCAATTACGCCTCGCCGTAATTGCGTCCAGATTTTGAATCGAGCTTGCTCGATTGACTCCTTTCAAAATCTATGACATCCGCCGGAGGCTTTATCTTCCTTCAGCGGGCGTTTGGATACCTGCTGGACAGGATAATAAAACCACATTCATCTCATCACCCACAGAGGTGGTAGTTTTCTGCTGAAAGAAGATAATAATTATTTACGAACTGTATTTAATGCAGTTGTCCAAGGAATAACTTGATCTAACATTTGGTTGACTGAATCTGCTTGAACGGCAGCTGGTTTGAAATCTGTACCGTTTTCGAAGTCTGTAAATAATGATAATGCTGGATGTACACGTACATGTGCTACAAGTAATTCACTTAAAATACCACGTAAATGTTCTGTTGCACGAGCCCCGCCTACTGAACCGTAAGATACGATCCCAGCAGCTTTGTTGTTCCACTCTTCACGTAGGTAATCTAATGCATTTTTAAGTGCACCAGTTATAGAATGATTGTATTCTTGAACGATGAATACGAAACCGTCTTGTTTTGCAATGATTTCTGACCATGCCGCTGCACCTGATGCATCGCCGCCTGCTTCACCTAAAAGTGGTAATTTGTATTCTGCAATGTCGATAATAGTGTAGTTTGCATCCCCACGTTTATCTGCTAATTCTTTTACCCATGCCCCTACTTGTGGACTTACGCGTCCTTCACGTGTTGAACCTAAAATAATACCTATATTTGATTTTGTCATTGTTTTTTCCTCCTCATGTTGTTGTTCTTGTGTTCCAAATAATTTATTTAAAAAACCCATTTTTTCTATTTCACCTCCTTAAAAGTACTCTTTTTCTATGTTAAGCGTGCTACGTACGGTGTCGATCGGTCGCACGGATGCCTCAATTTGTTCGCGTTTCCCTTCAAGGAATGGCGGTAAAGATAAGATTTCTCCTACTGTTTCATAAGGCTCGTCACCCATAAATCCAGGTCCATCTGTTGCCCATTCAAAAAGGATTCCAGGTGCTACACGAGAATATAAAGATTCAAAGAAGAAGCGATCTACATACCCCGAAGTACCGAAACCAGCAGCTTGCATATGGTCAATCCATTCATATAACACTTTCGTGTCTTCCACACGGAATGCTGCGTGATGTACTGTACCGTAACCCTGACGACTAGCTGGCAAGATTGCATTATGTTCCACAATTACTTGTGCACCATTTCCTCCTTCGCCAACTTCAAATAAATGCAGTGAACCTTCTTGTGCGATTTCACGCATTAACATTACTTTTTCCAATACTTCTTTAAAATAATCAAATTGCGCGATACGAATATGAATTGGCCCTAAGCCTGTAATCGCAAATTCCAACGGTACTGGCCCATTTTGCCAAGGTGTTCCAGATGCAATACCCTCATTAAATTCATCAGAAACCAACATATATTGTTGATCATCAAAGTCCACAAATGAAATAGTCTTCTTCCCAAACACTTCTTCAATACCATTATTTTTTACTTCGTACTTATCAAAACGTTTCCCCCAGTATTCAAGTGCCTCATCTGTTGGTACACGGAAAGCTGTTTTATAAATCTCGTTTGTTCCATGTATTCCTTTTGGAATACCTGGGAAATCGAAGAATGTCATATCTGTACCAGCTGACCCTTTATCATCTGCGAAAAATAAATGATACGTCTGAATATCGTCCTGATTAACTGTTTTCTTTACAAGACGCATTCCTAATACATATGTGAAAAATTCATAGTTTTTTTCTGCACTACTTGTTATAGCTGTTACGTGGTGTATCCCTTTTAAATGGTCCATTACGTTTCCCTCCTGTTATTTGTATTGAATTAATAATTCTCAAATACGAGATAATAATCAAAAAAATTTATAATTTTTAAGCAGTATTCTCGACTTTTTTTAATAGTTCTATCATTTTGTTCATATCTGCTTCTGTTAACTGACCAAAGATCTCTTCCATCTTCTTCTCATATGGAGGAAAAATTCGTTCCACAAGTGTCTTCCCTAGAATCGTCAGACTAGCATAAGTCACACGACGATCTTCCGGACATGCTTTACGAACAACAAACTCCTTCTGCTCCAGCTTATCTACCACATAAGTGATACTACTACTTGAAATAAGAGCCTTTTTCCCAATCACTTGAATCGGCTGATCGCCTCTTTGATAGAGTAATTCTAATACAGCAAACTCTGTAGGATTCAATTCATATCTAGCTGCATCTTTTCTAATCACTTCTTGAATCGATTGGGAGGTACGAAGGATAACGGAAACAGCATTCAACTTTATTGGAGCTAGTTCCAATCGTATCACTCCTCTTCGATACCTTTAATTAAAGTATCTTTAATTCGAAATAAATATAACATGAATTCATTTTCGCTGTCAACACTTTAACAAATATTAAAAAAATTATTAAGTCAACCTGCAATTTATGTGACGTTATGTTTACTCACTATAGTCAAATGATAGAGCTAGTCACACTTATAGGGAAAAGACTTCCGTCTATTGAGAAAGAAATAATACCCGACTCCTCTGAAACTACTAGAACTAACGCATCGCATTTTTCCGAGAGTCCTAATGCTGCACGGTGACGGGTACCAAGTTTCTTTCCCCCTGACACTATGTTAGATAAAGGAAGAACGTTAGCTGCGGAATATATTTTATCCCCCCTTATTAACACAGCCCCATCATGTAAAGGATTTCCAGGATAAAAGATGGATTCCAATAATGATTGTGTCAATGTTGCACCAATAGCCGTACCAGCTCGAATTAATGGGTCCACTTGATCCTTACGCTCAATAACGATCAATGCTCCATGTCTCTGATGAGACAAATGCTGAATGCAAGTAGATATTTCCAAGTATTTATCGGTATAAGGGGATAAATAATTATTGAGGTAAAAAGAAGCCGCCATCGTTTCTACTTCTTCAAATTTATCTTTGAGGTCCTTTAGCTCCCCCAAAACACAATAACTATCATTGTTTAATGTTTTTATTCCTTTATCTATCTCAAATGATATACTTTCTAAGCTTTCCGTTAATCGTTTCTTTAGTGGGGTTAAATCAAAAGCTTTGTGAGACATATTAAAGATACCTCGTTTCAGATTTTAGCCACAGCTTACTGGGTACCTTTAACTTTACCCAAAACATATAAAAGCATACTTACATTTTCATAAATTATCTGTCCAATGAAATTATTATCCATGTTTAATTTGCTAGTAACTTCACATATTAACCCCGTTCTATTTTTAGAACGGGGTTAATAGAAATTTATTTAATTTATAATGGATAACAACAAAAACTTTGTTTCTATTTTACACAATACCAAACCAAGTGTAGAGAGCAATAATGACAAAAACAGTTAATGTTTTAATGATAGTAATCACAAATATGTCACCATACGATTGTTTGTGCGTTAACCCTGTAACAGCTAGCAATGTAATAACAGCTCCGTTATGAGGAAGAGTATCCATACCACCGGATGCCATAGCGACAACACGATGCATTACTTCGGGCGGAATATTCGCTACTGCTAACGCCTGATTGAATTTATCCCCCATTGCACTTAACGCTATTCCCATACCACCAGATGCCGATCCAGTAACTCCTGCAAGTGTACTAGTAGTAACTGCCCCGTTAACGAGTGGATTCGTAAAGACACCTGATATTCCGTCACTAATTTTCGCAAAGCCAGGAAGTGCAGCGATAATTCCGCCAAATCCATATTCAGATCCCGTGTTCATAACAGCAAGCAGTGAACCACTAATGCTGTTATTTAGCCCTTCTTTCATATTTTTCGTTACTCGCTTCCAATCAAATGCAAGAGCTGTAATAATTCCTACTACTAATGCAATTTCAACTGCCCAGATTGCAGCGTTCGACGCTACATCAACTGCATATTCATCTAAACCCATGGCAGAAAAATCGAATCCATTTGGATACCAGTTCGGTATAGCTTTAGTTAAATAGCTATTCATAACAGCTACAAGAACAAGAGGAACAAACGCTAAAAATTGTCTTAATACAGATTTATTTAAACTTAAATCAGAGGCAGGATTATTTTCTTTTATAGATTCCTTTTCAGGTACAGTAGCATTTTCACCGTCGAACCCATAATAACCTTCCCCTGCTTTCTTAGCTTGTCTTCTTCTAAACTCTAAGTATGTTAATCCTACAAATAATACAATGATTGCTCCTATTATTCCAAGTATAGGTGCAGCATAAATGTCTGTATTAAAGAACGATGTAGGAATAACGTTTTGAATTTGTGGTGTGCCAGGCAAAGCGTCCATTGTGAATGTAAAAGCTCCTAATGCAATCGTCGCAGGCATAAGTCTTTTAGGAATATCTGCTTGCTTAAACAATTGAACCGCAAAAGGATAAATTGCAAAAACCGCTACAAACAGGCTAACACCGCTATAAGTTAAAATTGAACCCAATAAAATAATCGTCAACATTGCTTGTTTGGCACCTATTAGACGGACAATAGTCTTCGCAATAGACTCAGCAATACCGGACATCTCAATAACTTTTCCGAAAATGGCCCCCAATAGAAAGACCGGAAAATAATTCTTTATAAACCCTACCATTTTTTCCATGAACACACCGGAGTAGAAAGGCAAGATATTAGCAGGATCTATAAGGAAAACAGCCAAAAGTGCAGCTATAGGCGCAAATAATATTACCGAATATCCGCGATATGCAGTAAACATTAGTAAGCCAAGCGCCATTAATATAATAAACAAATCCATAAAAAATTCCCCCAAAATAATTTTATAAGTTGATATCCAACACATCGAATTGATAGTCTTACTGCCCGTTTGCGGGATAAATATTTACTAATATAAATTTATCTTTAATTCTTATATTATTAATTCGAGATAATAATAGTACTTAAAATGTATTTTTGTCAATACATTAAGTTTGCATTCCTGGTACAAAGTATTAGGTACCTGTAGAAGCTCCTATAATTCCTTCTAATATTTTTTTATTGTTTGAATAAATTTAGGTGATCTTTAGAAGACCTTTCAATATAGAATTGATAAACAAATATCTACATGATTCAAAATTCGCCTTATATAGAAGAAACTCGACACAGTGTGAGTCAGCACCTTGTTTCTACCTGTATGTTGAATGCCCCCTCTGTTTCTCCACTTATTAAAACAATTATTAAGGGGATTTTTTTTGGAATGCCCTCCTACATTTAACTTTTTTCAATGTGGTCTATCAAAATAGACTTTATTTCAAAAGCAAAATTATTTTTCTAACTATATCCTTGAATAGTAGTGACTTCACATGATTTCAACGTTTATAGATAAACTATCAAGGAGCTTTGAAAGTAGATACAAACATTTTTGATTGACAAAAGTATATGTAAATAATATTATTATCTCGTGTTCAAGATACTTAAGTTCAAAATAATTGAATTCACAGCATCTGGATAGAACACAATTTAATCGGAAGGAGGGTATGGGTCATTTATTTTGAAGAAACAAAATTATTCATATCACAATTGAAAAGAGGTGATTTCAAATGTTAAGTATAGTTGTTGGTTTAGTATTATTAATGGCTTTAGCTTATCTTGGATGGTCCATTATTTGGGTAGCTCCATTAGCTGCAGGTGTTGTAGCTTTAATGAGTGGATTAGATGTATTTGACACATATACAGGAACCTATATGGATGGATTAGTTGGATTCGTGAAAAGTTGGTTCCCTATCTTCTTATTGGGGGCAATTTTTGGGAAGTTGATGGAAGAAACAGGTGCAGCTAAAGCTGTTGCCCAAAAAGTAACACAGTTAATCGGTAAAAAGAGAGCTATTCTTGGTGTGCTAATAGCTTCTGCTTTATTAACGTATGGTGGTGTTAGTTTATTTGTAGTTGTATTTGCTGTTTATCCGATTGCTCTTGCGTTATTCCGTGAAGCAAATATCACAAGAAAGTTACTTGTTCCCACATTTGCACTTGGAGCTTTTACATTCACAATGACATCGATGCCTGGTACACCACAAATTCAAAACTTAATACCAATGGATTTTTATAATACGACACCAACTTCAGGTCCTGTTATAGGGATTGTCACTACATTAATTATGGCTGTTGGTGGATATTTTTGGTTAGCATTCAGAGAGAAAAAACTTTCCGCTAAAGGTGATCAATTTACGGAACCAGATAAATCAGGGACTAACGAGAAAAGAGAAGAAGAAAAAGTTCCAAATTGGTTCTTATCTTTAGTTCCTCTTATTGTTGTTGTTGTTCTACTAAACATTGTGAAATTGGAACCTATATATGCTTTAATACTAGGTGTACTAAGCATTATGCTTATTAACATAAAGGATTATAAGAAGTTTGTTTTCTCTGTAAACGATGGTGCTAAAGGCTCGGTAATGGCAATTCTGAATACGAGTGCGGCAGTTGGTTTTGGAGCTGTTATAGCGGTAGTTCCTGCATTTGATAACATAACTGAATGGTTACTTAATGTCTCAGATAATCCATTAGTTGCTCAATCTTTGGCTGTTCAAATTATGGCTGTTATTACAGGATCTGCTTCCGGCGGTATGGGAATTGCACTTGGTACACTTGGCGATACTTTTTACAATCTTTCTCAAACTACAGGCATTAGCCCGGATGTGTTCCATAGAATGGCTGCAGTTGCTTCGGGGGCGTCAATACTTCCTAATAATGGGGCTCTTTTAACACTTATTGCAGTTACAGGATTAACCCATAAAGAAACATATAAAGATGTATTTGTGGTAGCTTTTATAATACCTACAATTGCAGTAATCGTCGGTATCATCATGGGTGGTATTGGACTAGTATAAAAATTATTTACTTTAAAAAATATAGATATAAAATTATAACTGGAGGGTTTTTATCATGGTTGAAAATAAAGTAGTTATTATAACAGGATCGGCTCGTGGGATTGGGTTTGAAATAGGAAAGCATTTCGCTGCAGACGGTGCTAAAGTTGTACTTTCTGATATTAATAACGAAGTGTTACAAGAATCTGCTGAATCACTGAAAAAACTTGGCTATGAAGCAATCGGTATCAAAGCTGACGTAACAAGCGAAGAAGAGCTTCAAAATTTAGTTGCTGAAACTAAAAAAACTTATGGTCGCGTGGATATCGTGATTAACAATGCTGGTTTACAACATGTTTCACCGATTGAAGAGTTTCCAACAGCAAAATACGAATTGATGATAAAAATTATGTTAACAGCACCTTTCATTCTTACTAAAACAGTTTTCCCGATTATGAAAGAACAAGGATTTGGACGTATTATTAACGTTGCTTCTATAAATGGATTAGTCGGATTTGCAGGTAAAGCCGCATACAATAGTGCAAAACACGGAGTAATCGGTTTAACAAAGGTTGCTGCATTAGAAGGCGCTGAACATGGTATTACAGTAAATGCGATTGCCCCAGGATATGTAGATACACCGCTTGTTCGTGGACAAATGGCTGATTTAGCTAAAACTCGTAATGTACCCGTAGAGGATGTATTGGCAGAAGTCCTTCTTCCTCTAGTGCCTCAAAAACGTCTATTAGATGTTAGTGAAATTGCTGATTACGCCTTATTCCTAGCAAGTGATAAAGCGAAGAGTGTTACAGGACAAGCTGTTGTTATTGATGGTGGTTATACTGCTCAATAATTCTATAAATAAAGAGATGAATGTTTGATTAAGGGAGGTTTCTATTATGGCAGAGAAAGTTACTGTTTTAGGTGCAGGTACAATGGGTCATGGAATTGCTCAGCTATACGCACAAGCAGGCTATGATGTATCTATGTTCGATATTAAAGACGAGTTCTTGGAAAGCGCAATGACACGAATCTCAGATAACTTGGACATGTTAATCCAAGAAAATTCGATTACAGCATTTGAGAAAGAAATTACATTAAAACGAATTTCTACATCAACTGACTTAAAGGAAGCAGTTAGCGGAACTCGATTTGTCACGGAAGCAGTATCTGAAAATCTAACCATTAAATTTGACTTATTTAAGCAGTTAGAGGAAGTTGTAGAAGACGATACGATTATCGCATCCAATACATCTACGTTTTCCATTCAACAACTATCCGAAGGTGTTCAAAAAACAGACCGTCTAATCATTACTCACTTCTTCAATCCAGCACATTTAGTACCACTTGTAGAAGTCGTAAAAGGTCCAGAGACTTCACAAGATATCATTGATCGCACAGTAGAAGTTTTGAGAAATATCGGTAAGAAACCGGTAGTCTTGAAAAAAGACATTCCTGGCTTAATTGCCAATCGTCTACAAGCTGCACTAGTCCGTGAAGCATTCTATCTTTTAGACAATGGTATTGCGGACGCAAAAGATATTGACTTAGCTATCACAGCTGGTCCTGGATTCAGGTGGGCATTCATTGGACCATTAGAAACTGCAGATTTTGGTGGTCTTGATATTTGGAAGAGCGTCGTAGAAAACCTGGCACCGGTTCTATCTAAAGAAGAGAAAATCCCACAATTTGTTGAAGAAAAAGTTCAAAGTGGAAATCTTGGAACTAAAACAGGTAATGGCTTATTCACTTATTCAGGTAACGATGAAGTTCAAAGAAGAATTACTGAACGTGATGAGAACTTCATTAGATTAGCTAATATTAAAAATAAAAACTATAAATAATTTCATAAATCAATTATGAAACCTAATCAAATATCTTGAAACAAAAAATTAAAGGGAGCTGTCTTGTAGACATGCTCCCTTTTTTTAGATTAAGAAGTTCTTGTTTTTGTCGATTACAAATAGAAAACGTAAACCGAGTTGGTTCCTGAGAGTGAATAATTCCATATTAGATTGAGCGATATGACTGACAACATTTGAGTTTCTTCATCTTGGTATACTTGATATTGACGATTCATTGCTCGTATCTCCTCCATACAGGGTTCACACCAAGTCCCACAAAAGTTCAAGAAAACAAAAAAACACCCTTACCATTCCTGGAAAGAGTGCTCTATAAACGTTGTTATAATAGACTTTTTAAGTAAGCCGCCTTTGCCGTACATTCATTAGAAAGTTTTAAACCACCACTCCTCAAAGTGGGTGTTCGCAGAAACTATCCTGCATGTCCTCATTGTCTTAAAGAGAATAAGGCTTGTCATTCCAGCTCTATATAAAACTCCCTGTTACAGCTTAAAGGTTAAAACTTAATATCCATACGTACAATGCAGCTTATGTTTATATAATATACCCATTTCAATCATTTATCAATGGAAATGATTTCATTATATAATTAGGTATAATAGAAAGTATAAATACGCTGGAATGAGGATGTGATGAAGTGGATAAGAACCAACCTAATGGTGAGCTTGAGGAAATTAGTGATGAAGAATTACAGCTACTAGTTCTGGAAGCACAGCGAGAGGCACTTGAAAAAGAAGCGTTAGAAAAAACGAGGCCAAAACCTAAGCGACCTTTTCCAAGATGGATTTTTTGGACAATGGCTTTCGTCTTGTTCGTCAATACATTTGCGATGATTTTTCAGATTTATTCCATTCCAGCCATTGAATTTATCAAAACCTCCGCCAGGTTATCGGCACAGGAAGATATTGCTCGGTATAAAGAAGCGGTAGTAGTTGTTTTAACGGATGATAGCAAAGGAACTGGATTTTCTATTTCAAGTGAAGGTAAAGTTCTTACCAATTATCATGTAGTAGAGGATAATGACAGCGTAATAGTAGGTTTTCCTGAAGCGGGACGTTTTAATGCAGATGTAATACAAACCTATCCATCTATAGATCTTGCAGTATTGCAGGTGGATGAAGAGGACTTGCCTTTTCTAAAGCTTTCGGAAAACCCATCTTATGAGTTTGGCAATCCTATCACGTTCATCGGCAATCCACTAAAATTTACAGGCATTGCAAATGAAGGATCTTTAATCGATTTTCATCAATTAAGTGATTGGGATGTACCTGTAATGATGATGGAAGCTCCTGTTTATAGAGGAAATAGTGGAAGTCCTGTTTTGAATGAAGAAGGACAAGTAATTGGCATCGTATTTGCCACATTAGATCATGAAGAGCACGGAAGAGTTGGACTGTTTATACCGATTGAGGAATATTATAAAACCCAAAAATGATTGCGAAAAACCCGTTTAGCACTGGAATGCAAAACGGGTCTTTTCATAATGAAATTCCTCAAACATATAATAGTCACTTATCCAGATTCAAATATTTCTCCCGCCAACCAACTCGCTCTTTTTCATTCAATTCGTTTTCTAGTGTTTCATCCCATTGATCAAGGAATGTATTCCAAACTCGGGCGTATAGGAGATCCTCTGATTTGTTGTATATAATAAATTCAAAGCAAGGAACATCATCCACGTATAGTTCAGAGTAGGATACAATTTCAGAAACTACGGTTTGAAGATCACCATCCACTGTTTGCATTCCATTTTCTTGGAGTGCATCTACTAGTACAACATCTTCCCACTTTAACCTCCCCTTTTCCTCTGAGGCATAACGATAGAGGTTCAACATCTCCTCGCCGTCCAATGCAGGTTTTATTTCTCCTTGCAAAAAAGTGCAATGACTTGTGCTATAAAGTAAATTCTGACTCCGAGCATCTAGTTCTTCTTCAAATATTCCGTCCTCAAGTTGTTTTATACCTTTTTCTGTTAGCGTAAATACCTGGTCTTTTATTTCGATTAAACGAGTTCTCTTCATAATATTAATTAAGTCTTCCATAAATAGCTGCTCCACAAGCAGTAATTCACTGATTTGCTTAGCACTTGTCAATTTTGCTTTTTGACAAGTTATCAACATCATTTTCATTAAAACATCCATTTTTATGCGCTTAACAGGTTTGTATTCCACTTCAATTGTATGAATTGGAATCGTCCATGCAGTGGATGAAACTATCTTAGCTTGTATATTTTGTTGCAATTCTATTTTTAAACGTTTTTCTAGTTCCATCATTTTATTATACTCCTATAAGAAAATGTTATTTCTTCCTATCTCCCTGTAAGTTAGTCAATCCGTTCTTATCTTTTACAATCTGAAGCAAGCGACCATACATATCTCTGGAGGTTCTTTGTTTCGCTCGTTTTGTGAACATATGAGAGCTTCCGACTAAAACAAGCAGCTCTCTTGCTCGGGATAATGCTACATTTAAGCGGCGGTAATCATTGGCAAATCCAATATCTCCGCTCTTTTCTTGATTGTTTCTTACCATACTCAATAAAATGACATCCATTTCCATCCCTTGAAACTTGTCTACAGTTCCAGTCCGGAATGTCAAATGAGATAAGTTAACCTGCTGTTGGATAAGACGGTCAATTCGTTTGACCTGTTCTCCATAAAAACTAATGACCCCAATACTTTTACGTTCATCCGGGTCCATTCTTCCTTCTTTTTTAGCAGTTGCTGTAGCTTCATTCAAATCTAATAGTATATCACGGATAGCATCTAACTCCGCTTGGTTGAATCGACTTTTCCCATCCTTCATCCGCTCTTCAAAATACGGTTTTTCGTTTGGCATATCTAACCATAGCAGATGGTCTTTTCTTTTCACATAGCGTGATTCAAGTAGGTGGTCACGAACAGTATCTGAATCAGCTAACCCGCATTGTAGTCGATAATTTTCTTCCTCATAAAACGGGGTAATTGTATCCATTATACTTTCATGCATTCTATATTGGATAGCTAGCATTGTTTTGCTTGTCTTAGGTAAATTTTTGAATAGACGTTCGAATAATGATTCCTTCAAAAGCTTTTTTAACTCATCTTTTTCTTCTAGATTTTCACTTTCTTCTAGTATTGCCTGCAATGTTTCATCTAGCGTATCCTCACCCACAAGAGGAGGAAGCTGATGATGGTCACCAACTAAAATAATCTTCTTACCCTTTAACATTGGTAGAAGCAATTCAGGTGGTGTTGCTTTAGAAACCTCATCTATAATAACTACATCGAATACAGGGTAGTTTTCTATAAATTCTTTACGAGCTGATGCAACGCATGTTGTTCCAATTACATTGGCATGGCGCACATATAGCTTACGAATTTCATCTAGATCGTGGTCATTTGCCTCTTTTAATAATGAGTACCATTCATTTTGAACTGTTTGTGTGATCGGAAGATGGGCCTTCTCTAATTGAAGTCTTACCATTTCGTCTTTAGTTCCTTTTATCGCTTCCACTGTTTTTTCGATTGCATGTTCAGGATTTTGAAGCAGAATTTCATCTAAAGCTTTTAGTATGCGCTCCTGCTCTAAACCATCTACATTCACTTGTTTAGTTTTTAGTTCATTGTCTTGAAGAATTTCTTCTATCTCCCCTACTTCCTCGGTGAGCTTTTGAAAATGATTCTTTTTCATTTCCAGTTGTTGCATGTAGCTTGTAACGGTATCTACCGTTTTTTTCAATTTTAAAATAGAGTCTTCCATTTCAATCTTTTTGTCTTTTAACTCGAATGAGGTTGGTAGTGAATCGTCTGTATCAATTTCTGTTTGTAGCTGTTTCACTGTATTCTGCAAAAGCTCTAGCTGGTTCTTTTGACCGACTGCCTTATTGGCTAATTCACTTTTGAGTTGTTGAAGAGCTATTGATTCCCTGCTACTATCACTTACCACTTGTGTTTTAATCGTTTGAAATTTTTTAATAGAACTATTTTTCGCCAACTCAACGGCCGATTTCTGCTTCATAACGAATTTCTCTCTCACATAGAGACCTTCTAGTAAAATCGCTAATTTCTCCGTCGTCAGATCGTCATCTCCAGAAGTCATCATATTCTTCAAACGATTCATAAACTGATGAATTTCTTTTATCGTATAGGAAGAATCAAAAAGAATACCACTTCTTCCTATATTGTTTCGGACATTTTCCACAGGAAATTTGTATTTTCGGAGTAGCTTTTCTACGTAATCTATTGCCGCTAACAAGCGAGCGTTTAAATCCTGCCAATCGACGAAGGTTTTAATATGATCTATTAGTTCATCTAACTCAGTCATTTGGTGTTGAAGAGAAATGGAAAGTTCCATATTATATTCAGCCATTTTACTTTTCAACTGGTCAATTTTTCGAATAGAATCTATTTCTTTCTGGAACAACTGGATATGGTTTAGCTTCAATTGTGTACTTTGATACTTTTCTCTAGATTCTTCCATAGATGTTTCTATTTTACGTAGCGAATCTATTGCTTCTCTGTACGAAAGGAGATCTTGTACTTCTTTCGTCATTCCTAGTAGTTGATTTACTTTTTCTAACAACTCATCTTTCGAAGGATTCGATTCGATAAATTGTTCCATATTGTTAATTTCGTTTGCTAAAGTTTTTAACTTACCTCGTTGTTCTAGAACATTATTTTCTAACTGTTCATGGTCTTTTTTTAATGAAACTAATGCTTTTTTTAGCATCTTTATTTCTTCTATTCTTACATCATGCTCTACTTTTGCTTCCGCTTTTCGTGCAATGGCTTCTTTTAATAATATTTGTTCCTTATTAAGCCCCTCAATTTGACGCTCACATCCAGCTATTTGTTCAATAAGCTGACCTTCTTTTAAAGTTTGCTCGTCTATTTCTTTATGTAAAGCAGTTAAAGTTTGTTCTTTCCAGTACTGCCCTACATTTTCTTCAATAAACTTCTTGCCCTCTTCTTCAATACTTTCTGTCCTACCGAATCGTAAAATACGAATTTCTTTGTTTGAAAGTAATCTACTAAGGGCATTGTCTACTGCTAAATTAGACTGAGAAGCTACAAGTGTACGTAAGCCTGCCTTGGCATTTTGCTGACATATTTCAGAAATTACCGTCGTTTTCCCAGTTCCAGGTGGACCTTGAATGACATACAAATCCTCTGCAGACATCGCACCAATAACCGCTTCTTGTTGGAATTCGTTTAGCTGGTTATGGAATTCTAATTCTCGTCGCTTTGCATTCACACGAATAGTTGGTCGATCTTCAAATAAGATTTTTTCAAGATTTGGATTGGCAGCAAATCCATTTTGTAAGTCTTCAAATCCCTTTCGAAGACGTCTAATTTGGCTAAGGGATGCGAAATTACTAAAAACTGCCTCTTTCGATTTGGGATTCCATTGATTTTTCCTTGCTAGTTCTCGAAACTTTGGTTTAATCTCTATTTCAATTGTTTGTTTTGCTCGATCTACTTTCAAAATATCTCCTACGTCATTTTGAAATCCCTTTAACGTCACACTAAGACCTCTTAGGTTTTTCCACTCGTTGGCGTTCATCGTGCAGCCATGCAATGTCATACGAGTAAAATCTGCATTGAAAACAAGTTTTGAATATGGACTTGTTATATCTGCAATATCTGCATTCCGCTCTTGAATCTTCAAGTAACCTTCCCAGCTAGAAATTCGTTTCTTCACATACTCTGAACGTTCTTCTGCAACAGGAAGATCTTGAATTTTTGTGTGCAAAGCAAGTGGCATTCCTGCTCCATTATTTTTAGCAGTAACAAAAGTCAAATCGACGGGAAGACGGCGGTTATTACGCACAGGAACCTTAGTGCCTCTGACATGAAGACCCGTGGCAAGTAAGCCGTCCTTTTGCAGGATACACTCCATCACCACTACTCGATTATCTACTTTTTCTGCTAGCTTATTGTTTGTTACATTATCAAAATATAAGGAAAGTGACGTATTTCCATGGTTATTTACTGGGCGTTTTTCAATATGTACCTCAAAAGAACTCTGTATGTTAAAAAAGGCATGTTCATCAGTTGACCACTCCTGAATTCCTTTGCGTGCCTTATTTGTAATCATTAAGTTGCAGCGCATCGTTTTAACCAAGGTTGCTGATTGGCTCATGAACAAACCTCCTTTTTAATCTAAGTATTTACACGTTTTGTTCAACTTATCTATGTTATCATTTTTAACTACAAAATTGCAGAACCTATCTTATGTAAATTATAACAAGCGCTACTTAAAGATCATTTCAAGTATTTATTTAGGTATATTTATGTATTTTCTGTGAATTTTTATTGTCATCTCTTTTAATGTTGATTATGATAGAATTACAGTTTTTGGCTGAAAATTCTAAATACTGAATATATTTTAGGAGGAACGTGAATGGCTAATAATATCGAAAGCTCAATTAAAACCGCAAGTTCCCTAGAAAAAAAGAAACAATATTCGGCAAAAAGTTCTAATCTCAATTCCTCTCCAACTGTTGGTGTCACAAACTTTACTGCAATAGCAGAAAGTGCAGAATTTAAAGCATTAAAAAGGAAAAAGAACAAATTTATTTTACCTATCACAATATTTTTCTTACTGAGTTATATTTTGCTTCCTATTTTGACTTCCTATTCGACTATTTTAAATAATAATGCTTTTGGAGATATCGCCTGGGTTTGGGTTTATGCCCTTGCACTTTTTGTGATGACCTGGGTATTATGCATGATTTATGTACGTAGAGCTAATGATTTTGATAAAGAAGCTGAGAAGATTTTTGAAAAAGAAAAGGCTGGTGATTATAAATGAATGCAATCGGTTTAGCGTTTTTCGTAGGGATAGTGGCGTTGACTCTATTCGTTACATATATTGCCTCCAAAAGAACAAACTCAGCGAGTGAGTTTTATACAGCAGGTGGAGGATTGACTGGTTGGCAAAATGGGATAGCGATTGCAGGAGATTACTTATCTGCAGCTTCTTTCTTAGGTATTGCAGGAGCAATCGCACTTTTTGGTTTTGATGGTTTCTTTTACAGTATTGGTTATCTAGTAGCTTATTTGGTTGTATTATATATTGTAGCTGAACCACTACGAAATCTTGGAAAATATACCCTCGCTGATATGATTACTGCCCGATTTGATCAAAAGAAAATTCGTGCAGCTGCCGCTATTAGTACATTAACAATTGTTTTATTTTATATGATTGCACAGCTTGTAGGTGCAGGCGCACTTATTCAATTATTATTAGGAATCGATTACTGGATCGCGGTACTTCTAGTGGGTGTTATGATGACTATATATGTACTATGGGGTGGAATGGCTGCCACTAGCTGGGTTCAAATTATAAAGGCTGCTTTATTGATGATCGGGACCGTACTTATTTCGATCTTAGTATTGTACAAATTCAATTTTAATATTCTAGGAATGTTTACAGAAATGAAATCAGTAACCGCTAATGGTGAAGCATACTTACATCCTGGTGTGAAATATACAAATGGGTTAGATACGGTGTCTATGATGATCGCTTTAGTACTTGGAACTGCTGGTTTACCACATATATTAATGCGTTTCTTTACTGTTAAGGATGCAAAAACTGCTCGTAGCTCAGTTGTTTATGCTACTTGGATTGTAGGTATTTTCTATGTATTAACTATTTTCTTAGGATTTGGTGCTGCTGCATTTGTAGGTTCTGACGCTATTATTGCTGCTAATCCTGCAGGAAATATGGCGGCTCCATTACTAGCACAGGCTTTAGGTGGCGACATTCTAATGTCATTTGTCTCAGCAGTTGCATTCGCTACAATCTTGGCAGTTGTAGCAGGTCTTGTTTTATCAGGGGCATCCGCTTTTGCACATGACTTATATGGACAAATTATCAAAAAAGGGAAAGCAACAGAAAAGCAACAAATGAACGCTGCTCGTCTTGCTTCTGTTGGAGTGTCTGTTTTCTCCATTTTGTTAGCACTGGGTGCACAAACAATGAACGTGGCCTTCTTAGTTTCCCTTGCATTTTGTATCGCAGCAAGCGCAAACCTTCCAGTAATTATTTACACGATTTACTGGAAAAACTTTAATACAACTGGTGCCTTGTCTGCTATCATCACTGGTCTTGTTACTGCACTTGTGCTCGTTGCCCTAAGTCCTAATCTTTGGGCTGCTGACGGCTCAATGGCCTTTACCGGGGAAGCTCTCTTCCCACTTACTAACCCTGCTCTAGTCTCAGTTCCACTCGGGTTTTTAGGTGGATGGATCGGGACACTGCTCGGAGCTCGTGCAGACCAACGAAAATATGCGGAAGTCGATGTGAAAGCAAACATTGGATTGAAGTAATTTATTATAATTCCGTAAGAAAAACTGTGCAAAAAGATGCCCGGTAAGAAGAGTCACCTTAGAAAGACCGTTGATTTCCGCTACAGCGGACACTTTTCGCTTAGCATGGCTTCAGTCTCCTCTGGCCAACAAGATGTTGGTCACAAAGACGTTGCCACACGATGTGGCGCTCTTAGCTTTTGCTCTTTGAAAACGTTACTGTGGGGCCTTCAGCTCACGCTATTCCCACAGATGGCAACAAATTACAGGTCGGTATAGTCCCACATTAATTTAGAATAATCCAATCGTCTTAGCGATAGGCTGTGCTCAATCTTCTTGTTGAGTACTATTCATTTAATTGATTGTAGTAGAAGGTGGCGACTCCAGCAGGATGAGTGAGACAGATGAGACATCACAACGAACGCGTGAGCGGCGGTGATGGCTCATCGCTCACCCTTCGGAACGCGTCACCTGAAACGGAAATCAGGAGTAGTATCCATTCTTTAAAGTACCATGAACCCAGTGTTCACGGGATATTTTTATATACCTTCTTATCTTTGAACAAAAGCATACGCGCCTATGTCTGGCCCGACAGTCAAAAGTTGATTGGCCAGGTATGTAAAATGCGCATCATGCGATAGTAAAGCAGACATGAACCGCATCGTGCCGACGCAGAGTATGGACCGAAAATCACTTGTAGAAAGTTATCCACATGCTGCTGATTTTATAATTATCTAATGCGTAAAGAAACCGATTCCTTCTGGGAATCGGTTTCTTCATTATAATCATTTAGCTTGGTCTGGAAATACTCTTTCTACTGTATCTGTAAATTCATCGAAGAATCCTTCAACTGGCTCATCAGCTCGAATTCTGTCACCGTAATCTTTAAACTGCTTGGTAAAATCGGGGTTTGCGGATACATACACATTATTAAAGTCCGCATTTTCAGCTTTTGCTGCATCTGAAATTTTAGTTTTTAATTCATCCGTCTCTTCTGAACCTTCTTTAAGCTCTACCGCCACATATGCATTATTGTCCGTAACTAGCACACTTGCTGATTCTACTTCTTCTAACTCTGTAATTTTATCTGCTACCTCATCCGCTAGCTCTACTTCTTTTCCTTCTGTATCGTTTGCTACTCCATTACCTGTTGTTCCATCATTTGTAACGTCATCATTTCCATTCATGCCTTCATCTACCGTATCCGTGTTTTCTGTTGCTTTATCAGTGTCGGTCTCTGTTGCCTTATCGTCATTATTATTCGTTCCGCAAGCGGTCAATAAGCCGATGAGAAGCATCATAAATACTAATTTAAGTAGTTTATTCACTTTATTTTTCCTCCTTATGATTTGCTATACAGTTATCTTGGTCTATTTAAAGTGAAATATGCGTAAGTTCAAAAAAATGAATTCAATCTTTGATATAATTTAGTTAATTCAAAATATAAAATAAAAGGAGATTATCAAAATGAGTATGGATATTATAAAGCAGCTTGAGGCATCATACGATGAAATGGTCAGTATTCGACGGTATTTACATATGCATCCGGAAGTATCATTTCAAGAAACTGAAACTGCAAAATATATACAAAGATTCTATACAGATTTGGAAATACCTTTCCAAGCAAATGTAGGTGGCAATGGAGTAGTTGCTAGAGTAAAAGGCACTTTTCCAGGTAAAACCGTTGCTTTAAGAGCTGACTTTGATGCTCTCCCAATCCAAGATGAAAAAAATGTTCCATATAAATCTACTGTTCCAGGTGTTATGCATGCATGCGGTCACGATGGGCACACTGCCTCACTACTCATACTCGCTCGTACGATAAATGAATTTAAAGACCAATTGGCAGGTGAATATGTATTTATCCATCAGCATGCAGAAGAATATGCTCCAGGTGGTGCTAAACCAATGATTGAGGCTGGTTGTTTAGATGGAGTTGATGTAATTTTCGGTACACATTTATGGTCTCAAACTCCTCTAGGTACTATTGAATATAAAAGTGGTCCCATTATGGCGGCAGCAGATCGTTTTTCTATCACTGTCCAGGGTAAAGGTGGACACGGGGCGAATCCGCATGACACAAAGGATTCAATCGTAGTAGCCTCTCAATTAGTTGTAAACTTGCAGCAACTAGTAGCAAGACGTGTGAACCCGACTGAATCTGCAGTACTTTCTGTGGGTTCTTTCGTAGCAGACAACGCATTTAATATTATTGCGGACACTGTGAAAATGACCGGTACCGTCCGCACATTTAAACCAGATGTTAGAGATTTAATGGAAAATGAATTAAAACGTGTGATAGAAGGAACATGCTATACAGCGGATTGTTCTTATTCTTTCCTATATGAAAGAGGCTATCCTCCAGTAATTAATCACATAGTGGAAACAGAGTATATAGCAGACATTGCTAGGACTATTCCAGGAGTTAAAGAAGTGAATCAATCTGAATTATTGATGATTGGAGAGGATTTTGGCTATTATTTAGAAGAAATCCCCGGTACATTTTTCTTTACCGGCGCTATGCCTGAAGGGGATGTATTCCCTCACCATAGCCCAATGTTCGATTTCGATGAACGAGCAATGTTAATAGCTGCGAAAACGTTGGGAATGGCAGCGATTAATTATCAAGTAAAATAGCAATAGTAAGATAAAACCCCAGAATCTCTATGATTCTGGGGTTTTATCTTACTATAATCTTCAGCATTTTTCGCAGGTAATTATAGGTGTGACATACTTTTCTTATTTACTTTAGAGAAAGTAATAACTGATACTTTGACAATACCCACGTCAACCTCAGCATTTTCCAAGTATTACTCTTAGTCTTTTAGATAAATTCCATACTTTTTCCATGGTACAAAATCTAGTTTTCTATAAAATTCCATCAGATTAGTCCAGTCAATAATGATAGTTTCTATTTCTCTTTCCTGCAAATAAGCCACGGCAGCCTCCACAACTTCAAGTCCGAACCCTTGCTTTCGCTCATTTGAATCAATACCTAATGGTCCAATTCCACCAACCCTTTGTTCAAATAGAGGACTCCAATACACATTTTGTGCAATGAATGGAGATAACGGGTCATTCATCCTACAAAAGCCAATAATGCTCCCATTCTTTTTTGCTACAACAAACTCTCTACCTACGCCACCCATTTCAAAGTATTTGATTGCCTCATACTCCCATCTACCGGGAAAGCATCTAGTTAAAAAAGATAAAAACTCTTCCTTTTCCTCTATTTGCAGTACAGAAAAGGATGCCGAGCTTTCATTTGGGAATGGATATTTTTTTACCAGATGATTAATCAAATCAAATGCATCTAGCTTTTTGTAATATCCAAATTTCTCAACCCATTTTTGTACATCGGGATAAACCTCAGGAACTCCAGGAAAATAGTGGAAAGGGTCTCCAGCAAGTTGTATTACTTCCGCTCCACTTTCTTTTAAAGCAGTCTCCGCCTGTTCCAATAACAAGGTTCCTATACCTTTTCCTCGATAAGCACTGTCTACTAAGAGAACTTGAATCCACCCTCTTTTCGAATCCATTTCAACCTTCTTTTTTTCTTGCCATTTTTTAGATACTACAAATCCTATTACTTTGCTATTATCGTCAACAGCTATAAAAGATCCTTTCTCTAATACGTTAACATCCTCAAAGCTATTTTGAACAAATAGCTCCTTGCGCATCGGGAAATGGGTGCTCAATTCCTTGTTCCAAAGCGCTACCAATTCATCGATAAGATCTCTATTCCATGGTATTAGATTCATAACAGCCCTCCTTTTCATAAAGTATTCAATTACTTACCCCCAAAAGTCTCTTCCATTCGTTTGATAGGGTCATCCCTCATCTCCTCACTCCAATTGAGTACCTGCTGATGGTTTAGTAATTCTTGTTTTAATACTTCATAATTTACATCTTGAACAGAAGTTTCATGCTTAATAGCAAGTGCTGCGGCAATAGCTGCAGACTGCCCTAGTATCATAAATACCGGTTCCATGCGAATAGAACCGTATGCTATATGTGAGCTGGACAAACAAACTGGTACTAGTAGATTCGTACATTCATGTGCTTTTGGACGAATGGATCGATACGAAATTTCATAAGGTGCAATCGGTACTTGTACATCTCCTTCATTTACACATCTGCCTTCAATAACTACGCGACGACAATTATGGGAATCCATATGAAATGAAGCCAAGCCTATAGAATCGTTTATCATTTCTTGTTTTAAACAATTATGATCTGTCATAACATAATCTGAAATCATTCTTCTTGCCTCTCGAACATATAGCTGATGCGGCCAATGTCCTGTACATTCAAACTCATCCTTTGGCAATCCCCATTCAGAGACTTCATCTCTTATTGCTTTCGGCACTTCAGGGTCTTTAGATAAAAAATAAAGCATTCCGAGGTCGTAATTCAGATGGTCTTGAAATATTTTTTCTCGTTTTCTGTAGTCACCCTCTGGCCAATCATAATTCATTCCAATATTATCAGTTGAAAATGCTCCATGATTATTCAAATCAGACTTTCCATTCGGAAGTATAGTATGGAGTTGCATAGCGTCCCAAACCCCTGCTTTGATATACCGAAGAAGTAATTGATAGCGGTTTGGATCATAGACGGGTGGTTTAGGAAACGGAATACGATTATTTGCTTCATTTGTTAAACAGACACGAAAGTTGTAAGCCTGAATTCTATGATCACCTTGTCCTTGATAGCCTAGTAAACCTTGTTGGCTATCTGTGATGCCTGGCAATAGTCCTGATTCTGGATTACCTTCCATGATATACGGGTCTATCCATTTTTCAAACTTATGATGCGGAGCACCGAATTGTACTCCATTATAGATTTCTTTATAGATAGCATTTGATTCTCGTCCTACGAAATAAGATACTCCTGCATGCGCCAGTAAATCGCCTTCGTACGTACAGTCTAGAAATATTTCGCCCCTGTAGGATGAACCATCCTCCATAACTATTTCTGATATTTTATTATCAATTTTCTTCACTTCTACTAGATGCTGTCTAAAATAGACAGGAATTTCATACTTGGCTATCCACTGATTGAATACTTGAAGAGCTGCTTTTGGTTCAAACTTCCACTGCTTATCTTTACCGTAATACTGAGCAATTGCACTATAAAACTCTCTTGAGAGTCCGCCGATTGCATCCTCTGCACCAAGATCAGTTGCACCCAATCCACTTGCCGTCATCCCACCGATATTGTTGCTGAATTCCACAATAACTACTGTTAGTCCCATTCTTTTAGCTTGAATGGCCGCTGTTATACCCGCTGGCGTCCCTCCGTATATAACTAAATCTTTTTTCATAACAGGTGGACTTTCTTTTTTCCTTGTTGGTACGTAATAATGTAAATTACTAAAATCCATTATTAAACCTCCATTTGCTACCTATGCTTCGCTAGTCTTTGCTTTCCCACTCTTTAGAATAAATTTTGTTTATCAACCGAAGATAATAAATATAAAATAGAGTCATTTCTCTCGGGGTAAAAGTAGAATAATTATCCTTTGTTTGAATGGCTACTAATGGTTCTATCTCTGACAGTTCAATAGTAGATAAATAAGAATCCGTTGCTTTTAATTCAGTTGAAATTTGCAAAGATGACGCTAATAGATCCAACTTTTCAGGATCTACAACTCTTGCTGGAAATAGAGGAACATTCCATTTTGAATATGGAGAAATTAATTTTTCTAAATCTAAAAGCATTTTTTGGAAAATATCTTTTTCTTCTTTAAACACAGAGAAGTATTCTTCCAACACCTCTTCATATTTTTCACCCCATGCTAAACGGGAGTAAATATAATTATTTAAATGATGAATCCATTTCCAAGGATAATTAGCACTAACTTCATGATTTATTTGTTTTCGATGCAATGGGACGATTAAATTTAATACGCCTTGTATATGCAATTGACTGTAATCATGTAAATCACTTGCTATTCTAGTAAGAAGCGGTGGAAATAGTTCACTTAACATGAAATGGTCACTGTAATATTCTAAGACTGTTAGACAACGACCATTCCTACTTGTTTGCGTATTCCAATCCTCTAAAGTTCGTAATGCTCTTTCCTGGCTAGGTTCATTCGAGTAAATAGGCTTGGAATAATCTCTTCCCCAGTAAGCATATAAAACATCTACTTCAGTTGATATTTCTGTTTGCTTTCTTTCGAGCATATCCCACGAAAGTCCAGCATTATAAACTATATACTCTACTTCCACAGCTAAATTAGAGGCGCTTAAAGAAGATTTTAGCTTTTCTGTAAATCGAATATAATTAATCAAAAATCCATCGGCATTTTTTTCTTTTATCCCTACATCTTCTGGCCAAAGTGAGATTCTCGTAATTACTTCATTCTCTTGACAAATAGTTATAATTTTATCGATTAATTCATCTTGAAGTGCTATATTTTCTCCAAAAAACTGGAGGTTTTCATAGTTTTCTAAACTATTTTTCTTATTTTCTTTTTGAATAAGGGCCAATAGATACCTTAGACTGTGACCACCTAAAGTTACTTGAACACTACGTTTTTTTAACCCGGAGGTTATATATGATTTAATCTCATCCCACAAGAAAAATGTGAAAAAAAACTCATTTTGACCATTTTTTACTCCCCAATCAATCAGGGAATTTATGTATCCAGGTTCATTTATCGTCTCGAAAATATTTCCACGTCTTACAAACATCGGCTCATGAATAAATAAATCTAAGTTTTCACCTTGTTTATGCTCTATTATTTCCTCCCTATCCAGGTGTGTCCATTGATAGCCGAAATACTTTCTACAATACATATATACACCATATAAGATAGATCTTGGTTCATTTCCAATAATCCATAAATCCTTACCCGAAGAGACTAATGCAAAACCATCCAAATTAATATTTACTATTTTTTCTTTCGAAACCATTGCTCGGTATTGAATAGTGGTTATTAATAGAACCCTAAAATCATTTTCATTTGCTTCTGCAAGACCACTTTTATTTTCATAAACAGAACTTTTATAGCCGGCCTTTTCTATTAATCTTCTTAACTCTTCCACAGCAAATAGAATAGTCTCGTGACTATGAAAGTAAATAATTTTATGCACAATTATTTACACCTTTCTAAACAGATGGTTGCCTTTTTATACATCCTTTAATATTACCGCCTTTTTTAACTTACTTGACTCATACGCTGCTAAAGCAACTTCTAATGACTTTAGGCCATCAAATCCCGTTATCGATGGTTCTTTTCCTTCTTTAATGCAATTTACAAAATCCAAAATCAAACCGAAGTCCATATCTTTACCAAAGAAATGGTGTTCCAGTGATTTCTTCCCATTAGAAAAAATTCTAAAATGTTCTTTAAAAGCATCGACCTTCACCGTTTCTTTCGTACCAATCACTTCAATTGTGACGTCTCCCCAAGTTGGATATTCCTCAAAGCGTGACCAGCTTGCATCATGAGAAGCAATTACACCGTTTTCAAACTCTAAGGTAAGCAAACCTGCGTCGTCTATGTCAATATTATGGAAGTAAGAATCGACAATAGATTTGACCTCTACGACTTCCTCGTTTAAAAACCAACGCATAATATCGACCATATGCA
Organism: Psychrobacillus sp. INOP01; assembly: GCF_018140925.1. NCBI lineage: Bacteria > Bacillati > Bacillota > Bacilli > Caryophanales > Bacillaceae > Psychrobacillus > Psychrobacillus sp. INOP01. Next base: position 2,592,191 of record NZ_CP073315.1, on the reverse strand, counting down.
CAGTATGATCGAGCACTGCTCCCCCACCTGATTGCTGTTTATCAATGAACCAGCCACCGGGATTCTGCCCACGATTTGTTGTTCGAAAAGCTAGTATTTCTCCTAACTCCCCTCGATCAATCATTTCTTTTAACTCTTGAATCGGTGAACTAAATCGAACCGGATAGGCTATCTGTAAGGTAACATTATGCTCTTTACAAACTTCAATCATCTCTATTGCATCTTTCACATTCGTTGCAATCGGCTTTTCACATAAAATATGCTTCTGCGCTTTGGCAGCATTTACTACCATTTCTTTATGGCGACTGTTTTCACTACAAATAATAACTGCATCCATACTTACCTTTAGAAAATCTGATTGGCTAGGATAATGCGGGACATTATATTTTTCAGAAGCTTCTCTGCCCCTTTTGATATCTTCATCAAAAATTGCTGCTATCTCTACATTAGGTATTTTCTTTAGACAATCCGCGTAGCTATATGCATGCATATGCGCAAAGCTCATTATTCCAATTTTCATAACTGTCCCCCCCCGTCCATTAGTTTTTGGAAACGATCTAATCGGGCTATTACTTTTTCATCTATTACTTTTGCGGTGGATACTATAGCATCTACCGTATAGGTTAGCGGTAATAACGTTCTATCATTTGGAAATACAGGTTTCATTTGATCACTGTCAAATTCAATGATATGTTTTATACCACTCCATTCGAGCTCTATTTTCTCTTGATCATCCGCTGTATATTCGATATGTGCCATTGTTCCTCCACCAAAATTAACCATAATAATGGAATGTCTTGGCATCAAGGATAGATTGGAATGTTTAATATGAATATCTTCTGGCTCGCCTAGTAAAGAAGTAATCACATACAAATCTCCAACAATCGTTGATAGAAAACTATCTTCATGAATTGTCCGTCTGTACCTAAATACACCACGAGGATTAACTTCTTTTTTGAATATTTCTGTAAAAGTTCTAAAGAAAGGTAGAACTTCTAACTCAAAATAACCATAAGTTTCATTATTCAGACAATCTAGGTTAAATAAATTGTGGGGTAAATATATATTTCCTTTTTTATTTATAACTGCATTTACATTCTCATAATTTGCAGCTACTACATAGGTAACCCCCTCATTAACATCTTCTTGAATTTCGTTTAACGAATTTGTGATGGATACTTTTTCTAGAGGGAGGCGTATGTCTATTTTATTTAGATCACCTAAAATAATATTAGCGATGATTTTCACCACCTTCATTTAATAACTTTCTTAATCGATTGACAGCTTCTTCATTAGCTAACTTTGCATCTTCCAAGCCTTCATACTCTATCGATAACCATCCATCGTACTTTACTTCTTTTAACCCATTCACAATATATTCAAGATTCACTTTACCATCTCCTGGAATCACTCCGAATAATTCTTTTCCCTCTGTTGAAAGGAATCCCTTCAATTCTTCGCCCTGTTCTTTTTCACGAAAATCTTTGAAGTGAACGTGAACTATTTCATTTTTCAGTTGATCAAAAGCTTCTTCTGGACTTTCATGAACGAGTAAAAAATTCCCAGTATCAAACGTCGATTTGACAAATGGGCTATTAACTTCCTGGATAATATTATTAATCTGAGAGCTTTTTCCAGCTAGTAATCCATGGTTTTCAATAGCTAGATACACTCTTTCTTTTTCTGCCATTTCAGCACATCGTTTTAACCCACTGACTATTAACTCGGCACCATTTTCAAATGTTAAATTTTCATGGAGATCACCACAAAACACACGGACTATGTTAGTACCAAGCTTTTTGGCAACTTGAATACCGTCTAAAACCTTGCGTACTTCCTTATCCTGTTCTTCTTTAGAATCCTTCACAAAATTATTTGAAATATCATAAGCAGATACTTGTAAATTACTTTCCTTCAAAGCTTCTTTTACTAATTCAATCTCTTGTTCCATATTTTCAGCATTTTCCCAGTAAAAACTTAGTAACTCTACACCATCCAGAGTAATTCTCTTCGCATAATCAATAAAATCAAGCACAGACCAATTTTCCTTCTTTATGGTAGATGCTAAACTATACATACTTACACTTATCTTCATCATAATTCCACCTTTATAAAGTATTCACCAAATATTTCATGATAAATGACAATTTGTTTTCTTCGTGAAACGGGTTATTCTCATGTGTGAATTGTGGATATACTTCTATTCTTTTTTCAATTGATGCCAAATGGTTGTACGCAGCAAAAACTGTAGAAGGTGGGGTTACCGCATCCTCTAACCCAATCGTCATTAATGTAGGACAAGTAATCGCATCACAAAAATGAACCGAATCTATATAACCTAAAGTACGCATTACGCTTTCATATGATTTATACTGAGGATCAGAAAATTTAAAGTAGTTAACAATCTCCATATATGGGCCTAGATTTGCCACCTCTAATGCCCGTTCAAAATTCGCGATAAATGGGTAATCCGCAATAACTAGATCAATATCACCAACTAAAGCTGCTAAACTTAGCGATAATCCACCTCCCTGTGACGAACCTGTTAATCCTAACTTCGTCAAGGTTATCGGAGCATTCTCAGATTTTATCCAATTTACTTGCATGATAAGATCTTTATAGACATTTGTATAATAATAGCTTGCTGGATCATGAATACCTTGTAGCATCCAACCAGGAATTCTACTACCGTTTACATATTGAGCAAAATCAGGAGAATTACCTTGACCACGTACATCGAAAGAGTATATGGCAACACCTAAGGATGTCCATTTCAAGAAATCAATCGGCAACCCGCAACTTCCTGTATAACCGTGGTGGTTTATAATAACTGGGCATTTTTCTAGAGATTTTGGCTTTATTAATTGCCCTTTTAAAGGAGTACCATCCCAGCTTTTAAAAGTGATATCAGCTACGTCAACCGTCGGCACTGGATAATCTCTCCATTTAACACTTACCTTCGGGGAAATAGTACTTAAATCAGTCATTTGTTTTTCCCAAAACTCCTTAAAGTCTGCAGGCTTATAAACAAGTTTAGGTTTATATCCTTTCAATTCTTCCAGTGGAAAATCTCCTACCTGTCTTCCCATTACTTATCACACGCCTATCATTTAATATCTAGATTTTTGGATAAAACGATTCTGGCCACTCTAATTCAACCCCGTCGATTCTTAGTCTACTTTGGAATTCAGCTAACAATCGTTTGTTTTCTCTAACTTCTCTCGGAGTTTCATCTTTTTCTAAACAAAATGCTACTAATGCTCCACACGCCTCTCCGATATTCCATTCAGTTGGGTGCAAACGATAGCAGCCATTGGTTACATGCGTAGTACCAATATTTTTACATCCTGCTAAAAGATTGTCTGTACCTTTTGGAATAATAGCTCCCAGTGGTATATGGTAAGGCAATGCTTTTATATCAATATATGATCGTCCGGTCATACTTGGGTGCAAATCGATACTATATGATCCTATTCCAATTCGATCTTCGTATAACTTTCCTGTTCTTCCTTCATTAAATTCCGGAGAAACATCTTGTTCGATAATTGTATATTCAGCTTTTATACGTCTAGATTCTCTAATATAAGGTGCTTTTGCTAAACCATCTTCAGTTTCAAAAACATCTTTACGCAACTTTAATCCCGGATACCCTTTACCTCCATCAGGTCTAGGTGCTTCTGTTTGCAACCAATATAAAAGCGACAGGCTTAATTGTTTAGATTTATATATATTTTTTCTCTTTCTTCTATTGAAACGTCATAAATATTACCTAAAAAGTAATCATTTTGAGGCCAATTCATCAAACTAACATCTTTTGAGTCATCAAGAGTGAAAAAGAGATTTTTATCATAAATTCGTCGATACTCCCAAAGTGGAAATCCATTTTCTTCACGGAAGAGAGTATATTTTCTTTTCTCTTTTGTTATAGGATGTGGTGCAAAGAAACTTAAATATTTGTCTGGCCAAATACTTGGATGATACTCCTTCCAAAATGAATACATTTCTGGTTCCTCGATAACGTGATTTTCTCCATCCCGATTTTCCATTGCAAGCACATATGTAAAAGCTTGAACATCATAAGGATTCGCTTCATCTAAAGCATGCGGTTCATTGAAATCACACTTTCCTTCTGCTCCAGTTACATAGTCAAGATTAGCAAGTGGAAGTAATTCACCTGTTTCTGTTGCATCTATAAAATATGATGCAGTAAACGTATCTTTTTTACCTGTTGTTATGTTCTCAGCAGAGATATCAACTAGTTTTCTACCCTTTCTATTTACAGACTTCACTATCGTATTTAACTCAATTGTCAGCAGATTTGTTAATACATAGGGAAGAAGCATTTCATTTAAAACCTGCACACTCACTCGCGGATCATGACAAAGATTGCTCACTAATCCATTTCCAGGATTGAACTTATCATTTTGCTCTTTCGTATCCATCGTTTGAGTATAAAAATCTCTTATTTTTTTTCGATATGCTTGATATCTTTTTGTTGAGCCAAACTCTTCTATCCATGGGTGTTCATCCGGAGGCACTCCTTGTGAAGAAACTTGCCCCCCAATCCAATCTGTCTCCTCTGTTAAAAGAACACGCAATCCTTTCGCACATGCCGATAAAGCTGCTGCACAGCCTCCTAGGCCTCCGCCTACAATGACAATATCTATCTGATTCATTTTCATTTATAAATATATTTCTTTGCCTGAATTAGCTGATTCATATACTGCATTTAACATTTTCATCACTTGGACGCCATCTTCAACAGGTGCAAGTGTTTCTTTCCCTTCTAAACAACATTCAACGAAGTGATTTATTTCGTTTTTAAATGCACTTAAAAAATCAAAACTTAAACTATCAATTTGAGGAGTAACATTTAATATAGTATTATTTTTCTCCGTCACCATTATTAACTTAGGTTCAATTTCAGCACCACCCTTGTCACCAAACAACTTCACATAGAGCTCATCCTTTTTGGCGTGCAGCGTGAAGCTGACATCTACATATAAGGAAGCTCCGTTTTCAAATCGGATGAGCGCATTTGCTAAATCCTCTACATTATTTAACGTAGAATCATAGTCAGCAGCCTTATAAAAAGATAGATTTTCTATATTGCTTCTGTTGCCCAACTTAGAATATGCATTACCACTTACTGACACTGGTCGTGGTTTCCCCATCAAATACCAGCAGATATCTATCATATGCACGCCTAAATCTAAAAGCGGTCCCCCTCCTGACTTAGTACGATCGCTGAACCAACCTCCCGGATTCCCTAACCTTCTAATACAAGAGGCTTTTGCGTAATATATTTCTCCAAGCTCATTTTGATCGATAAATTGTTTAAGGATCTTTGTATTACTACCATGTCGTCTTACAAATCCAACCTGTAATCGCTTTCCAGATTTCTTTACAGCCACTTCCACAGCCAAAGCCTCTTCTACTGTCAAACTTAGTGGTTTTTCAACGAGCACATGCTTCCCTGCTTCTAATGCCGCGATAGCTATTTCTGCATGAGTGTTGTTCCAAGTACAAATACTCACAGCATCCACATCTTTGTTTCGCAGTAAATCTATATAATTGTTGTACAGATTTGTGACTCCATATTTTTCACCAGCAAGAGCTAGGCGTTGTTCGTTGCTATCACATAATGCCATTAATTCTGCATCCTCATTTGCAATATATGGATTAATATGAAACTCTGATATAGAGCCTCCCCCAATTACCCCAACCTTTAACATATTATTTTCCTCCTTCTCCTATTTGTTATAAGCAATGATGCTCGTTAATATCTGTGATTGTTTATTTATCAAATCCTCATACGCAAGCGGCGCACTATCAAAGTCTACTATTTCTGTAATAAAGGGCTGAACATTTATCCGGTTTTCGTTTACTAAGCGAAGATATTCTGCCACATTCCTCCCCTCCGTCCAGCGCACATACCCATATGGATAATCCATAGCTTGCAACTCATACCTCTGGTCATAACGGCCTGGTCCACCTGCTCGTGAAATAAGAATTTGGGCTTCTTTAGCAAACATTATTTCACGTGGGAAATCTGGCTCTATGTCTCCTACAATCACTACTTTCCCCTGATTTTTAATCCAACTTAAGCTTTGATGAGTAAGCGTTGAACGTTTTCCACCTGCACATAATAAGACAGCATCCGCACCTTGTTTTTGAGTAGATTTTATTATCTCCGCTTCCATTTCACTTATAGAAGTGAAAGAACGGATTCCCTCTTGTTGTAACATACTTACTCGCTCTTCTTGAATATCCAATGCAACTACATTAAAAGCAGCTGCATTGGCGATTTTAGCAATCATTTGTCCTAGTAATCCTAAGCCCACCACAACTACTGTTTCTCCGAATTCAAGTTTTGCCACCCTTAGCGCATGAATCGCAATTGCACCAATACCGGCTAAAGAAGCCTGTTTAGGTTCTACATTCGGTGGTACCTTAGCACATAACGTAGTTGGCACTAAGAGATATTCAGAATGCCCTACGTATGGTGCCCCGTAACAAGCTACTAAATCTCCCACCCGATAGTTTGATACATTTTCTCCACATTCTTCTACAATACCAACAGCGCTATATCCTAAAGTGATGTCCCTATCCTTACTATTTCCCACTAATCCAATTTCAGTTCCTGGAGAGACTGCGGAAAATAAAGTTTTTATTAGTAAAAATGAAGGTTTGATTACGGGACTTTCGCTTTCTAAAATATGAACTGCACCATTACTTGCAACAATTGATTTCATTTTGCTCACTCCCTACTTGGAGAACCCTTTTGTTAGGTTTCCTACTCATTAAAGGATAGGTCTTATAAGTGTCTTTAAATAAGAGAACTTCAAAGCACGCTCTACACTAGTATTTACAATGTTTTTGACAACTTCAGATGAAAAACATAAGATAGATAAAACATTACATTTATAGACACTACTCTCCACAATTAGATTTCGAATAGGAGGAATAGCTGTGCCAAGTAAAAATGTACTAAATGATACTTCCGATATTAAAATCGGGATTATTGGACCAAAAGATTTAGTGAATCAAACAAGAGAAACTTTAAAGTCTTTCCCTAATTTCAAACCAGTTTTTCGTACGGTTGAACAGGATAGCCAAATTCATGAAATTACCAAAGAATTAATAAATGACGCCGAAGTTTTAATGTTCACTGAATATCATGCGTATAATATCGCCAAACAACTTGTAGAATTTAAAATCCCAGTACATCATATGCCCTTAATGGGCACCGGACTTTATAGATCTCTATTTCTTATTAAAATTGCATATCCTTTAACTTGCTTATCTATTGATACTTTTGATAAGAATTATATTGAACAAATTTTGTTAGAACTTGAAGAAGTCAATTATGATCTACTTGTCAATAAAAATAATACTTCTAGCTTTGAAATTTACGAGATTGTTAAATTCCACATAGAAAACTACCGAACACACAACTCTATTGCTTTGACTGGAATACAAGACGTCGCTAAACAGCTAGAGAATCTTCAAATACCGTATCAATGGGTAACTCCCACACAACAGGATATGATTGTATCTTTTGAACGAGCTTTGTTAGCAACAAATACAAGAAGAAATAAAGAGTCCCAAATCGTTTTTGGTTTAATCAATATCGATAACTTTAAAAATGTCACCGTAAAATATTCATCAGAACATGATGTGCAATTATTAAAATTGAGGCTGCAACAAATGCTACTTGACTATATTAAGATGTTGGATGGACATCTCATCATCCTAGGGGGCAATGAGTATTCTTTTATCACTACTCGTGGTATTTTCGAGCGTGAGACAAGAGGATATAAGTTTATCCCCCTTCTACAAGATGTAAAAAATGAGCTTGGTGTTACGATAAGCCTTGGTGTAGGCTTCGGTCGAACCGCTGCTGAGTCAGGAAATCATGCAAGATTGGCACTTCGGCAATCGCTCGATTTAGGTGGAAACGTTTGTTACATCGTACGAGAAGACCAAAGTGTATTGGGACCAGTAGATATAACAACCTATAAACAATATGAACGATATAACTTGGCAATTACCGATCCCCAATTACTCGACAAAGCTGAAAAAGCCGGAATGTCTGCTTCCTATATGACAAAGCTTATGGCTCGTGTTTCTAGGCATAAAAAAATTGAGTATACCGCTCAAGAGTTAGCTACTACACTTAACGTAACTATCAGAAGTGCAAACCGCATTCTCTTAAAGTGGACTGATGCAGAATTAGTCGATATTGTTGGAGAGGAAAAAATAACTCATAAAGGTAGACCCCGCCGAATTTATCGCTTAAGTTTTATTGAAGAAGAACAACGATAAGCCCTCAATTCTCCACCGATGGGGTGTTTCATGACCCCTCATCGGTTTAATATAAATTTTAAATAATAACTTCCTCATAATTATTATTTCTCTAGTTGTTGCACCTCCTTAAGTTCCTACATTCATTAGTTAGGGTTTATTTCAAGCCTGACATTTGAATTCCTTCCGTAAAAAATCTTTGGAAGAACAGGAATATAAGAAATGTTGGTATGAAAGATACCGCCGAACCAGCCATTTCAATACCAAAGTTACCTTCTTTCCCTAGAATTGATGCCAACCCTAGTGTTACAGGAAACATTGTTTCTTGGGTCAAATATATCAATGGCTGGAAGAGATCATTCCAGTTAGAAATAAACGAGAATGTGCCAACTGTTGCAACAACAGGTACGGATAACGGTAAAATTATTTTAAAGAATACTTTAAGATCATTAGCCCCGTCTATATAGGCCGCTTCCTCTAAATCATTTGGAATCCCTTGTAAAAATTGTCTTACTAGAAATACCCCCATAATGCCCCAAATTTCTGGTACAATTAGTGCCCAATATGTATTTATCCAACCAAAATCGGAGAACATAATGTACTTAGGTATGATTAGTAGTTGCTGTGGAATCATAATAACTCCCATGAATATCCAAAATATCACTTCTCTCCCAAAGAACTGCTTCTTAGAGAAAATATATCCCAATATTGCACAGAATAGCATTTGACTAAATACAGGAATAATCGTGATAACTATGGAATTCCATATCCAGCGTAAGAACAGCCCATCACTCAAGATATATTTATAGTTTTTTAATGTTGGTTCATCAGGTATCCAAAATAACGGATCTAATTGCGCATATTCAACTTCTTTTAAAGAACCTAAAACCATAATGATAAAAGGCATTAAAAAACAAAACCCTAAAACAAATAAAGCTATATATGAAATTACTTTTTTCATTATTTTTCATCCTCCTTCCTCAGAAAATCAATAATGATTCGACTCCTTGCCAATATACCTTCTCTGTATGAGTGAAATTATTAAAATAATAAAGAATAAAACATATGACAACACAGCCGCATAGCTTAAGTTAAGACTTGTGAACCCTTGAGAGTATAAATAATACACAATGGTTGTAGTTGCATAATTAGGTCCCCCACCTGTTAACAAGTACGCAGAATCGAATATTTGAAATGAGCCTATTGTAGTAGTAATTGCTACATAAAAATGAATTGGCTTTAATAATGGGAAAGTAACATTCCAAAAGATCTTAAATGGTGATGCTCCATCAATTCTCGCGGCTTCATACAATTGTCGGTCAATGGATTGTAAGCCAGCAAAATAGTAAATCATAGTACTACCTGCTACTTTAAATACACTTAAGCCCGCTAATACAGCAAGGGCCTGGCTTGAATCAGAAAGAAACAATTGTGGTTCAATACCAACAAATCCAATAATGTAGTTAATCATACCTTCTTCTGAACCTCTAAATAACCAACCCCAAATACCTGCAATGATTACAAATGAAGTGACGACCGGAAGGAAAAATACGCCTTTAAAAAATTTAGCACCTCTTACCCCCGAGTTTATAATTAGGGCCAATATTAAGCCTAATGCCATCGTCGGCACTATATAATAGATAGAAAATTTGACTGTGTTCCAAATAGCCTTCCACGCTAAAGTATCACTAAATAAATATTTCCAATGCTTTAATCCTACAAATTCTGCATCCCCGATTACTTTCCAATCCATAAACGTAAGATAGAAGCTCAACAAAAATGGATATACTTGAAAAATAACAAAATGAATTAAAATAGGGATTAACACAATATAAACAATCGCATTTTTCTTCCACTCTTTCTTCATCCTTACGAGAAGCGGCATCTTTTCTTTTTTAGAAGTCAGTGCATTACCCAGTGTAATCACCCTTTCCTATGTAAGTTAATAAGAGAGAGCTCGATCTCTCTTAGACCAAACTCTCTATTAACTGTTATTAATTTACTTTGGCTTTAATTGCCTCCGCAGCAGCATCTGCTGCTTCTTTAGGAGTTTTCTTGCCCTCCATCATTGTTTGCAACTCCGCTTGGATTAAAGGCATGATTGTACGACCTTCTGGATGAATTACTCCTGGTAATGCATATTCTGTATACGTTGCAAGCTGCGCCATATACTCTTGATCTCCAAAAATATCTTTTGCAGACTCTCTCGAAGGAATGTACTGTGTTAAGGTATTAAATTTTCTTTGGTTTTCAGTATTTGTCATAACTTTTATAAATTCAGCAGCTGCTTCTGGATTATCTGTGTTAATAGGAGCTACAAACATCCCAGTAGTTCCATAAGTTACTTGTTCCTTATTTTTCAAAGGTGCTGCAATAACGAATTCAAAAGTATCTTGATCTAACATACGGCTGATCGATATACCTGAACCTTGTACAGAAAGCATTTTGCCGCCATCCCATAATGCATTATGTTCCATAGCTGTAATTGAATCTTTTGGAGTCCATTCCTCTTGGTACATTTTGTTAATAAATTCAAATGCTTCTACTCCAGCTTCGTTGTTAATCAATACTTCATTGTCTGCTGTTAATACTTCTCCACCGGCTTGCCATAAGAAAGGATATAATGTTCCATTCATAGATCCCCCCCCTTGGAAACTTGTAGCATAGTAACCTTTTTCTTTTGCCTTTACTGCCCATGCTTCAAATTCTTCCCAAGTTGTCGGTAAGTTTTCCGGGTCTTCTCCAATTGCTTTTACAACGTCAACATTGTATAAGTAAGTATATGCTTCTTGAAGAATCGGAAGTCCATATACTTTATCTTTCCAAGTCGTTGAAACTAAAGCTGAGTCTACAAAATCATCCATTTCATTATCTTCAAGATATGGGTCTAATTCTAATAGCATTCCAGCATCTGCATACTGTGGCATCTGGTCTGGAATAGCGTAAAATACATCTGGTCCATTATTAGCAGCAAGAGCCGTTAGAACCTTTTGATCTCTATTCGCCCAAGGAATCTGTTCAAAGTTAACCTTAACGCCTGTTTCTTCTTCATAAGAAGAAATTATTTCATCCCACATCACACCTTCTGTTTCTTGATCACCTGTAAAAGGATGTGCCCATACTGTAATTTCTCCAGAAAGTCCTTCCCCATCAGAATCCTCAGACGATGGTTTCCCCTCAGTTCCTTCATCGCTACAACCAGTAATTAAAGCACCAAATAATAATAGTAATGGAACAAAGTTAAATTTCTTCATCTCATTGACCCCTCTCAGATTAGTTAATACAACATCCCCAAAGTTCGTTACACTATCACTATATTATTTTGGCCTCCCTTCAATTTGAAATTGTTTCTAGTAACTTACAATGATTAAAATGAAATAAGAGTATCGGAAAGGCATATAGCGTGATTTCCTTCTTAATCATCTAGTTCACTAAACAAACCATTTGTTTCATGCTTGCATCTTCAATATACTGAAATTACCAAATTATCTGTAAACTTTTGTTAAGCTTATATTATTTTTTATAATGAAACAAGTCTCTTAAGTGTCTTTAATAGACGCATTCATATTTACTTTTTTTGCTTTCTTATTGGCTTTTTGAACATTATTAAATATAGTAAAGTTTAAGAAGGGGTTGATCTAATGAATTGGGAGAATTTTAATACAATAGCATACAAGGTCCTTAGGCTAGCTTACATAAATATTTTATGGCTACTTTTTTGTATTTTAGGGTTGGGAGTTTTCGGTATATTTCCAGCAACTACTGCAATGTTTGCCATTACTAGAAAATTAATTATTGGGGAAAAGAATTTCAAGATATTTCCTGCATTTTGGAAATACTTTAAACAAGATTTCATGAAGGCTAACGGGTTCGGTATCATTATTTTATTAACTATTTATTTACTTTATTTCGACTTTAAATTTGTTCAACAAAACAATAATTTTCAGTTTCTATTACCCATTTTAATATTTATTTTTATATCGTTTATAATCACTTTAATATTCTTCTTTCCTGTTTATTCACACTTTAAGCTACGCTTCTTCCAATATATTAAACAGTCCTTCTTCATCGCAATCACTTCACCCATTGAATTAATTTCAATTGGCGCTTCAGCAGTAGTAATCTATTTTGTAATGACCCTATTCCCTGGGGCTATTCCATTGTTTTCCGGTAGTGTTTTCGCATATATCTCCACCATTCTAAGCTTTAGAGCATTTAATAGAATAGAGAAGAAAAAAAATACACTTTCTGAGGTCCATTAACATAAATTAATCCATACTAAAAAGCACTCAAGTTTACAGCAATACCTCACTCAGGGATTGCTGTAGCCAGGGTGTTTTTTTAGATCGGCTTAATTTTAGAAATTCATAGTTATTTTGTAATGCATTCAACTTTACAACAACTTGTGAGAACCTAAAATTTGTTGTAGGATTAATTGTTTGCTTTTAATAACAGTAATTTAGAAAGTTTGGTGGAAGAAAATGAATACAAAAGCATTAACACTTGCATTATTCACTGTCGCTATTTGGGGTTCCTCTTTTGCAGCAATTAGCGCTAGCTTACAGGGTGGCTATTCTGCGGGACATTTAATATTAGTTCGGTTTTTGATTGCTTCTATTATATTTCTTGTTATCGCACTTTGGCCTGGAGTCAAATTTCAGTTACCACAAAAGGAAGATATAATTAAAATAGTCATTCTCGGTTTTATTGGGATTAATATATACCACCTTTGCGTTACATTTGGACAACTATCGATTTCTGCGGGAACAGCTGGTATGCTGATTGGTTCCGCCCCTATCTTCACGACTATTATTGCCATTATTGTATTGAAGGAACGCCTAGGTAGAATAGGTTGGCTGGGATTAGCATTTGGATTTGTCGGTATCCTTTTGATAGCTTTAGGTACAGGTGGAAGCTCATTGGGTATTTCACCAGGTGTATTTTTAGTTCTTATTGCAGCCTTTTCAACCGCTATCTTTTTTGTTTACCAAAAGCCTTTATTTATAAAGTATAGTGCCATTGAATTGACAGCTTATTTTACTTGGGTAGGTACTATTCCTTTTTTGTTCTTTGCACCTGGACTTTTCGAGGGAATTCAGCACGCGACGTTAGAAGCAAATTTATCTGCCATTTATATAGGAATATTTCCAACTGCAATTGCGTATTTAACATGGGCTATGGCGCTGTCCTATAGTGAAGCTAGCTCTGTGTCGAATACATTGTATTTAGAGCCGGTCGTTGCGATTATCGTGACGTGGATTTGGTTACAGGAGCTTCCTTCAACCCTTTCTATTGTAGGAGGATTGGTAGCTATTTCTAGTGTCATTATTGTCAATTTCTACGGGAAGAAAAATCAGCTAAAGCTTTCACAACAAGCTCCTATTTCTACTTATGATAAAATAGACATACTATAATTGAAGGGAAGTACGATACATGAAATCTCCTTTTACATTTAACTATACAGCACCCAACAACACTGACAAAAAACAACCTGCCTTATTTCTACTACATGGTATGGGGAGTAACGAAGCAGATTTACCGCAGCTAGTGAAGGATTTCGAGAACACGCATCATATTTTTAGCTTACGCGGTCCTATTGTCCAAAAACCTGGCTACTCATTTTTCGAAATTGAGGAAATCGGTAAACCAATTAGAGATATATTCGATAAAATTGTAACGCATATTCAAGCTTTCATTCGAGAAGCAATTGCCGAGTACGACTTAAATGCTGATGACATTACGATACTTGGATTTAGTCAAGGAGCCATTCTTGCACAAACAATTGCGCTGACAATGGGCAGCGAAATTAGCAAAGTAGTAGCACTAAGCGGATACATTCCTGAGTTTGTAAAGACAGAATATAGTAAGCGTTCCGTGGATAATTTATCCATCTTTATCTCTCATGGCGATTATGACTACGTGATTCCTTCGCAATGGGGTATCGAAAGTAAAGATTATTTTGAAAGCATGAAAGCTCGCGTAACTTTTAAAACATACAATGAAGGTCATGGCGTTACGCCCGATAATCATCGAGATTTAATAGCATTTTTAAAAGAGAGCTAACTATTGCAAGGCTGAAAATATGTTAACCATACATTTTTCAACCTTGTTTTTTAATACTCACCTACAAGAGGATTTTCTCTACGTGTTTGCTATTCAACTTAATAGCAAAAGCTGAAAAATTCTGATAAAATTAAACTATCCTTTGCAAAAGATGCTTTGGTTTTTGAAACTTATTACGTCGTTTCCTCGTATATATGGTATGACTAAAATTTGGAGGTACAAGAATGGGCATTAATTTAGTTAAAGGTCAAAAAATTGATTTAACAAAGGGTAGATCTTCCCTATCCAGTGTTATGGTAGGACTAGGCTGGGACCCTGTGGAAAAGAAAAAAAGCGGTGGGTTTTTAGGTGGACTATTAGGCGGAGGAAGTGGTGGCGGAGCGGCTGTTGATTGCGACGCATCTGTACTTCTTTTAGATGAAAAAGGCAAATTAGTGTCTAAGCAACATGTTATTTATTTTGGAAATAAAACAAGTCAAGATGGTAGTGTTGTCCACTCTGGAGATAATTTAACTGGAGACGGCGATGGAGACGACGAAGTGATCAACGTGAATCTAAGTGCTATTTCGCCATCTGTACATAGATTGGTGTTTGTAGTAAACATTTATCAAGCAAAACAAAGAAAACAAGACTTCGGACTAATTCAAAACGCATTTATCCGTCTAGTGGATAATGGCACAAAAGAAGAATTAGTTCATTATAATTTAAGTGAAAGCTATGCCGGTAAAACATCTCTTATTCCTGGAGAGCTATACCGTAACGGATCAGATTGGAAGTTCTCAGCAGTTGGAGAAGGCACATTAGATTTAGATATCGGCTCAATAGCTAACAAATACTTATAAGGAGTGGTTAAAAATGGGCATTAACTTATCAAAAGGACAAAAGGTAGATTTAACAAAAACAAACCCTGGTTTAGTAAACGTAACTGTAGGTCTAGGCTGGGATACAAATAAATACGACGGTGGAAAAGACTTTGACTTAGATTCCTCTGTATTTCTATTAGGTAGTAACAGTAAATGTTCTTCAGAAGCTGACTTCGTATTCTACAACAACACTACTGGGGGGAACGGTTCTGTTGTTCATACAGGTGATAATCGTACGGGTGATGGAGACGGAGACGACGAGGCAGTAAACGTGAATCTATCTACTGTTCCTTCATCTATTGAAAAAATTGCTTTTTGTATCACTATTCATGATGCGGAAGACAGAGGTCAAAACTTTGGTCAAGTAAGCAATTCATATGTACGTATTTTAAATGCAGATACACAAGAGGAATTGATTCGCTATGATCTTGGTGAAGATTTCTCCATTGAAACTGCAGTCGTTGTTGGTGAACTATATCGACATAATAACGAATGGAAATTCAATGCAATCGGAAGTGGATACCAAGGCGGTCTTGGAGCATTAGTTTCAGACTTCGGCTTGAATTAATAACTTCTCTCAAAAAGCAAGGGGATGCTTCCTTGCTTTTTGTTTTAGTATCTGAAGAACGTAGAGGTATTTGGGTATACCTAATAACTCCCTTCTTCATTCTTAGGAGTGGAAAATATGAGACAATTTAGAGGGGTTAGTGAGAAAGAGATACGTGAATTCTTTCATATACCACCTAGCGACTTTTCCAAAAACTTGGAAAGAAAAAAATTAGGGATGGCTATGGGAGCAGCTTTATACTTACCAGGTTCAATGCCCAATTTCTCCGTTAAATTAAATAACAAGAATTTAAAAAATCTAACGAGCACTATTATTTGTTTAGAAGATGCCGTTTCCGATTCAGAACTTTTAGAAGCAGAACTTAACGTTGTAAATGAATTTAAATTAATTGAACGAAATGATCAAAATAGCTTATTAGATACCAATGAAATCCCTCTCCTATTTGTCCGAATTAGAAACGTTCAACAATTAGAAAAGATTGCTAACTTATTAGGAAGCGCTATTCGATATATTACTGGTTTCGTTTTTCCAAAATGCACCTCTAATAATGCAAGAAACTTTTTTTTATGTTTACAAAACCTAAACCTTCAACACTCTATTCACTTGTATGCATTGCCCATTTTGGAAACGAAAGAAATTATTTATACAGAAACTAGAGAGCAAGAACTTTCCAACCTATATACAGTTTTCAAGCAGTTTGAAGACCTTGTACTCACTATACGAGTTGGTGCTACGGATTTCACCAGCCTCTTCAGTCAAAGACGTCCTGGAAATAGAACAATCTACGACTTACTGCTAATCACCAACTGTTTAACTGATATATTAAACAAATTCAATCGTAAAGAGGATAACTTTGTCGTTTCTGGTCCCGTTTACGAGTATTTTGAATCTCAAGATTCTTTTCGTCTATTTACAGATGCAAATAGTATAGAGGCCATTCTGTGGAATGAAGTTCAACTAGACGTTTTAAATGGATTTTACGGGAAAACGTGTATTCACCCTTCTCAAATCGATATTGTAAATAGTGTATACATAGTGCCCAAGGAGTTATTTGAAGATGCTTGTTTAATCGTAGAAAATAACGCTGAAACAAATGGAGTTTTGCGAAGTCCAGCTAGAAACAAAATGAATGAGGTAAAACCTCACTACAGCTGGGCTATGAAGATTATTGCTCAAGCAGAAATATATGGGGTGTTAAAAGACAATGTTACATCATTCGCCTTCCTTCAATACATCAAAAACCTATAATTTACATGGAGATTTAAAGCTAGTAATCGACATTAAAGATAATCCGTATAATTTCTCTCCGGAAGCACTTTTCCAAATGGCCGTGAGAATTAATAAAAAACGCCAATTTTTATTTGTAAGTCGACTTTTAGGCAAGCATTTAGCAGTAGACCCTGCAATTTCACTTGGAACAGGCACTATTTTAGCTTCAATGCTAATGGAGAATGAACACTTAGATAGTCATCCATTAGTAAATGAACTCGTTCAAATGATCAATTCAGGAATTCCCAATCGAAAACTAAGTGTGGACTCTTTAGCCTTTAAGTCCAACTTACCAAACAAGACCGTATTCATTGGATTTGCTGAAACGGCAACTGGTCTTGGCCATGCAGTATTTCATCACTTTCAAAACGCTCATTACATCCATACAACTAGAGAAGAAATCCTACATATGGAACCTTCCTTTTATTTTGAAGAAGAGCATTCCCACGCAACTTCTCACAGAGTCTATGCAGCGGAACAAACATTAACAGACGCTGACACTATTGTATTAATAGATGATGAAATAACGACAGGCCTTACACTCTCCAATTTAATCGTTGCATTAAATAATTCTTTTCCCGGTAAACGATATAAAATACTATCTATATTGGACTGGAGGACCGAGGCACATCAACATGATTTTATCCAACTTATGGATAAACACAATATTTCCGCAGAAATTATTACTATTATGGGTGGACAATTCACACTATTAAACCAAGCTTTAATTGAGGAAAAAGAAACTCCCTTACTAAATAGAATGCAACCTTTTGATGTATTCGCTGACGAACAATTATCCCTAGAAATTACATCGAAGCATCGAAGTGAGCATGCGACATATTGCCACTTCACAGGTAGATTCGGTTTAACAAGTGATCTTCACGAAGAAATGGATGATTGGTTAGAAAGATTTATCAGCAAGCTTCCTAAGCAGCTAAAAAGAGATAAACCCACTTTAATAATAGGCATCGGAGAAAACATCTATTTCCCGCAGAGATTCGCACTTACCTTTGGTAATGACACAAAAGTCCAAACTACCACAAGAAGTCCTATCTTAGCAAAAATAGATGAATCATATCCTATACAGCATAAATGTAAATTTGAGCTACCTGATTCCAATGGGATTAACCAATATTTATATAACCTCTCGGAAATAGAGGCCGAACAAGTCATCGTTATTTCTGAGTCAGTTCAAGATCGTGCTACTTGGTTCCCACTTCTATCTTATTTAGAAACGTTAGCACCAGTTTCATGGGTGTCTCTTACTCTACCAGATAGGGGTGAAAAAAATGGGCATTAATACATCGGGATTGGTTAAATCTAGCTACCCTCCGGAAGATATCACTTTTTTACTAAAGGATTTATCTGATGTTCAGATTGAGTCCTCTGTAGAATCTAGAGAACAGCTATTTCAATCAGGCAGTCACTACTCCGAATCTTTGCCAATTGAAAATCGGCCAACCTCTGAATATACGGAGTTATATAAGCAGGCTATGTATGATTCGGCAGATCATATAGCACAATTAGTTGGGGTATTATGTAGGAGGGTTAGACGATTCGCAGGTACAGATGATGTCGTCCTCGTTTCCCTTGCACGAGCAGGAAGTCCAATCGGGATATTAATGAAACGATACGCAAAAAAATATTTGAAACTTAATTGGCCACACTTTAGTATATCTATACTAAGAGGAAAAGGAATCGACGAGAAGGCTGTTCGCACCATTAGAGAGCTGCATCCAACAAGCCACATTCAATTCGTTGATGGTTGGACAGGAAAAGGTGCTATACAAAACGAGCTTACTAAGTCTATTCAAAAGTTAAATGCAGCTTATGAGCTTAACTTAAATGATGACCTGGCCGTTTTAACCGATCCAGGCGAATGCGCCACATTATTTGCAACGAGAGAAGACTTTCTTATTCCAAACGCTTGCTTGAACTCAACGGTGTCGGGATTAGTTAGTCGAACTGTACTAAATAACGCCTTTCAAGGTGCTGATGATTACCACGGGGCTAAGTATTACGCTGATCTTGAGGAAGTGGATGTATCCAACGAATTTATCGAAAATATATCCAGTCGATTCCAAGAGCAGGAACCAGTTATAAAAGAACTTATAGAAAAGTTTCCAATCACAAACGAACGGACTTGGAGAGGCATGCAGGAAGTGGAATTCATTGCCCGTAAGTTTTATAGAACTGCTGATATAAGTAAAGTTAAGCCAAGTGTTGGAGAAACGACTAGAGTGCTATTGAGAAGAAAGCCTTTTAAAATATTACTTAGTGATGATAAACACCCATCCCTACGTCATATCCTCCTCTTATGTAAAGAAAAAAATATTCCTACTGAAATTGTTCCTGGGCTCTTTTACCTTGCCATTGGACTGATAGAATCGGAGGATCGATTATGACAATCCTATTCGCTAGTGATTTAGATCGAACACTTATATACAGTAAAAATTCAAGAGGCAAGGAAGTTAGTGAACAGGATTTTGCAGAAGTAGAATGGATAGACGAAAAACCAACTGCATTTATGACCAATAAAGGTCTTCAACTGTTTCAACATATCACCTCCTCTATAACCTTTTTGCCCGTAACAACAAGAACAGCTGAACAATACAATCGAATTACAGGGTTATTTCATACAGCAGAAAAACCAAAATATGCAATCGTATCAAACGGCGCAGTGATTTTGGAGGACGGCAAAGCCCTTACAGAATGGTCAGATAAAGTAATCGCACAAATGCAGCAAGATTGCACCTCTATAGAGCATGTCCTACCTCAACTGGATGCATATAAAAAAAACAAATTTGTCCTTAAAGTTATGCAAGCAGAATCATGGTTTGTATACTTAATTATTGATGAACACGCATTTTCAGTAGAGGATTTTGAAAATCTTTCTCAAATCTTTTATCAGCAAGGGTTCACTCTTTCCCACCAGGGAAGAAAAGTGTATATCATGCCTACCTGCATAAACAAATCGACTGCTCTTCAATTTATTAAAGAGCGTATTGCGGCAACTACAGTCATTGCCGCTGGTGATTCCATGCTCGACTTTGAGATGGTTTTAAATGCGGATCACGGCTTTATTCCTTCCCATGGCGAAGCGATTTATAAAGGTGGACGTCTCCCCTCTCACGTTTCTATTACAGATCAAGCAGGAGTATTAGCAGGAGAAGAAATATTAAAAAAGGTGAGCGATTATTTGTTATAATATGTATGAATAGGAGGGAAAGCCCATGGTTAATTTAAATCCCATTAGGATGAGGTCGTGGGATTCATCTAATACAGGTATATGGTTGAAAGATTCTTTAGGAGACCCTTCGCAAGTAACAATTGACGGAGAGAACTTAACGTATCCTCAATTAGTTTGTCAATATATCGGTATGTCCTTAGATGAAGATGAATATTTCTCGATTCTACATACGCAAGTCAATGATTCCTTAGGAAAGCTAAGCATCCTGACTGGTGTACTTAACAAAGAAATCTCTGCTGAGAAATTACGATCCATCAACCAACTCTTTGATTTGCATAGGAAAGAAAAAGGACTTTCTCCAAATCGAATGGTTGCCTTTCTTGATGGATATTCTTTACTGCCAAATATGAAAGATCTTGGTTTAAATAGACGAATTAGAACAGTCCTAATAGATTTACTAAAGAAACTACAAAATAGCTACACAGAAGGCACACTTCACCATGAATTTCGTCGAATTACCACTGATCTTGTTAAGTGGATTTTCAATCATGTAGAACCCGCACTAGAAAAAATAGATTTTGAACAAGGTCTTCCTGCATTTCTTTGGTACGGTAGTGCAACACCCAGCGAAAAATGGTTTCTTACATATCTAGCCGACTTCGGACTCCATGTAGTTATTTTCAATCCAAGTGATGAACCATGGCCAAAAAGCCTACTGGCAATTACGGATGATCTTAGTTACCGTTTCCCAAAGGTATCGCAAGATATAAAACCATTGCCAGACGAGATGCCAAAAATTGCAGGGACTGTTGCTTTTAAAGCAACCCAAGAAATTAACGAGCTTTTACATCATGAGGATTCAGGACTTTACAAGCCATTTCAATTTAAATCTTATTCGATTAACTCTATCCGCTTGAAAACTACAGAGGATGAGGCGTTCTTAATTTCCAAAGAAAGAGCAATGATTCGTCCTCACTTCCAGGTCAGTAACCAACAGGTAACAATCCCTGTTGTGTATGCTAAGCTACTAGGCATTGACCGTAATAGAAAGCGCTTCTGGAATAATGTCCATTCATTAACAGAACGTGATGATACGCATGTAATTCGCCAGTTCCCTTTCACAAAGGAACAAAAAACGAATCAGTTGTTTCATTATAGAGATGCTTTAAAAGCGGACGGAATGCTGGACCCCGAAAAAATGAAAGCTTCCAATTGGTGGACGTATGATAAGCTCCCACTTGGGACGCAAACTGTAATTGGCGAGACAATTGCCAAACACGTAAGTGAACCAATACTCATTCGACAGTCCAATGAAACAATGGAAGATTTACAATTATACGCATTTGCGCAATCCATGGTTTTACCTGATTTTGTTATTCGTCTTTTACAAACATTTGATTATCCTCAATTTGTTCCAACTATATTTATTTATAACGAGGAGAATGGTCCTGAACTATCAAGATCTGACGCCAACGCCTTATGTATGATGCATCATTTAGGTCTAGATATTATTATTGTGAATCCTAAAGGACATCTGGATATAGAAAAATGGGTACTAGAAGGCACCTTTGATATACACTGGATGGACGACCGAAGTTTCAATGATCCTTTTAAAGAACCAAGTGTAGTTCAGAAAATTTTCAAGAAATTTCTTTAGAAATAGGGGGAGAAAACATGGAATTACAAAAATTAGAAATTGAGCAACAAGAACAAATGATGGAAGAAAGTAACGATTTAAAAGCACAGTTGAAACGTGACCCACAAGTATTACAGCTAGTTGCAAAAATTGACCCCAAAAATCAGGTTGGGCTATTAGAATTTGGTCGTGAACCAGCAGATGAAATTTCCAAATTTACTGGACAAATTTTAAGCACGATCAAATCTAGTAGTATGGAAGAATCGAGCGAACTTTTAAAACAGCTCGGCAAGATTATGGATAAATTCGATAAAAAAGACTTTGTTCAAAAGCCCTCTCTCTTCGGTAAAATTTTTAAACAAGGCGAGAAAATAATCGAAAAGCTATTCAATAAGTATCAAACAATGGGTGGCGAAATCGATAAGGTATTTGTTGAGATAACGAAGTATGAGACAGAAATGAAAAAATCTACTGTTACGTTAGAAGATTTGTACGACAAAAATTTCAACTACTTTATGGAATTAGAAAAGTATATTGTAGCTGGTGAGTTAAAGGTCAATCAGTTAAGGCAACTTGTGCCTACCCTACAGCAAAAAGCTGAAAATGGTGATCAATTAGTACTAATGGAACTGAATTCTTTGCAAAATGCGATTGAGCTACTTGATCAACGTATTTATGATCTTGAAATGGCAAAACAGGTATCCTATCAATCAGCACCACAAATTAGAATGCTTCAACGAGGTAATACAAAGTTAATCGGTAAGATAAATTCAGCATTCGTAACAACTATTCCTATTTTTAAAACTGGACTTATCAATGCAATTTCTGCAAAAAGACAAAATCTTGTTGCACAATCGATGAGCGAGCTAGATCGTAGAACGAACGAAATGCTACTTCGTAATGCTAATGATATATCGAAGCAAAGTGTAGATATCGCCAGAATGTCAGGGCAACCTAGCATTAAAATTGAAACAATTGAGCAAACATGGGATACGATAATGCGCGGGATGAACGAAACAAAAGCTATTGAAGAAGAAAATCGTAAAATGAGAGAACAAGGTCGCCTGCGTTTAGAAGAATTACAAAAGAAATATGAGGATGGTCAAAGAAAATAATCTTAAAAATGGATGAGGGGGAAACAAAATGTCAGTTATTAACCTATCAAAAGGGCAAAAAATTGATTTAACGAAAACGAATCCTGGATTAAAGAATGTCTTAGTTGGACTGGGCTGGGATACGAATAGATATAGCGGCGGAGAAGACTTTGATCTAGACGCTTCAGCTTTTATCGTAGATGGGAACGGAAAAGCCTTCAACGAAAAAAGCTTTATCTTTTATAATAACCTACAAAGCGAGGAAGGCTCAGTTATCCACACTGGGGATAACCGTACTGGAGATGGTGATGGTGATGATGAACAACTGCTTGTTAAGTTACCACTTGTTCCAAGCGTTGTTCAAAAAGTTGTTTTTACTGTAACCATTCACGATGCAGACCAAAGAAAACAAAATTTCGGTCAAGTTTCAAACGCTTTTATACGAATAGTGAACGAAGATACAAATGAAGAAATTGTACGATACGACTTAGGGGAAGACTTTTCAATAGAAACAGCACTTGTGGTAGGAGAAATTTACAGACACAATAACGAGTGGAAGTTTAATGCAATCGGTAGTGGATTCCAAGGAGGCTTAGCATCACTAATTACTGAATTCGGGCTGAGCTAACCAGATCTAAACTAAGGGGATATGAAAAATTAATGGAAATAATTAATGGTTTTATCGATACGTACGCAATGTTTTTTGATTGGGACATGTGGGCTCAAGTTTTATCCGACCCTGTAAGTTGGGGGTTAATCGGCACGCTAGTTATCTTAGAAGGGCTTCTTTCAGCTGACAACGCACTTGTTTTAGCAGTTATGGTAAAACATTTACCTGATAAGCAACGTAAAAAGGCTTTATTCTACGGATTACTTGGTGCATACATTTTTAGATTTATTGCAATTGGAATTGGTGTTTTCCTCATCAAACTTTGGTGGGTAAAAGTAATTGGAGCCCTTTATCTTGCATATTTAGCAGTCAAATACTTCATGGATAAACGCGCTGGAACAGAGGAAGAACTCGTTGAAGGTGTGAATAAGACAGGATTACTTATTCGTCTTTTCGGTACTTTCTGGGGTACCGTAGTGGCAGTTGAAATGATGGACATTGCATTCTCCGTTGATAGTGTACTAGCAGCTTTTGGTATTAGTGATCAGGTATGGGTATTATTACTTGGTGGGATGCTTGGTGTTTTGATGATGCGCGGTATTGCGGGGGTATTCATTAAACTAATTGACCGTATTCCTGAATTGGAAACTAGTGCGTACGTGTTAATATTAATCATTGCAGCGAAAATGATGTTAGGTGTATTCGGCGTTCATATTAGCCACTATGTATTCTTTACGATACTGGTTGTTACGTTTGCAGCGACTTTCGTGATCCACTACATGCGTAAAAGCCAAACAGTAAAATAATTTCTTTTAATTAGTTCCCGAGTGTATAGTAACACTCGGGATTTTGTAATTAATTTAAAATCCTCTGTAAAGATTAAATGCCCTCATACTTCGATTGTTGAATTAATCGTACTTGCCTTCCCATTCATCTCTTCATAATTTTTCACCATAATCATATTCAAATGAATTTCCTCTCTTCAACAAAATTGGAGGAGTGACAATCATCTCTTTTAAGATGGTTTTGCCTTTCCATCGGCATTAACAGAAGAACCTAATATATAGTATTCGAACTCTCTATTACAATAATTGCTCATTAGTACTTCTTTAGTTATGCTCATATGTATTCCCCCTGCATAATAAGTTTGGGATGCACCAGATTTCCTTTGGAACACCCCAAACAATATAAACATTATTTACTTAAGACTAATTCAAGCATACGAATGAGCTCCGCTGCGTCATCTTTATCGATATGCTTACCTGCGTGCTGCTCAATTATTCCCATAATTTTCTCAAGCTTTTTGTTCCCATTTTCTTGATGCTTTACTGCTTGCTCTTCTTCCCCTCTATCCATATATTCAGCTGCTTTCTTAAAGTCTCTAGCAGCATTATCTAACTGAGCAAGAATAGCATTTTTGATGCCATTTGGATTTATATCAGCGACTTCTATAGCTTCTCTGACTACATCAAGTGTCACTTCTTCTGCAAAAACTTCCACTACTTTATAGTGGGTTTTATGCCCATCAACATGGACAACTACTTCAATTTCATTTGTGCCCGGCTGTAGTTCAACATTACTTGAAAAATCACCATTTTCATCTAAAACTGCATCTGTCCCATTTACCGTTACTTCTGCTTCTCCAGTACCAACTACTTGAACACTTCCGTTGAAATCAACACTGAGATTATTAAAAGTTTGTCCTTCGTAGTCTAAAAATCCACTTAATAACGCTGCCCTTACTTCGTCACCAATATCATAAGCGAATGCAACGGTTTGTCTTTTCTCTCTAGAACCAGATGGATCTTGCGCCGAAATAACAAAGCCACCTTCAGGAATCAGACTATTATTATCCTCCTGAGAACCCCAGCTCCATTCCATTGCCTGTCGTTTATTAACCATTTTCACGACTTGACCTGACTCGTCCACGACCGCTTCCACCCCCCATTTATTAGTGGCTGTTGATGGTCCAAAAGTATTAGAGTAGATATTAATATTTCCATCGTTTCGGTTTATATTAAGGAAATCGCCTTCAATAAAACTTGAACTATCTTTTGGATTACTAACTCCTAACTGATAATCTTTAAGGTATAACTCATTATTTATTGAGGCTTTAATAACTGGGAAGTTAGCTTGCGAATAATCGAAAAGCATAAGACCATCCGTATTCGCTAACCCAGCTTGGAAGACTTCTCTTTGAACTGCAGGCTCTTGAACATTCACCAATGCCATTCCTGCATATAATGGTAATTTCCCATCCGTCAGAATATTTCCTTGTGTAATATACTTTTTCACTTCATTTGCTGTTGTTTGATATGTTCCAATCATTAGGAAATCCAAATTTTCTGTATAGCCTGTATTAGCATATTCCTCTGTATATAGACTTTCGTGTGGAAATTTCATTCTTTCATTATATTCGAAGGTAGGACTTGCCCAGTTTACTCCGTTTAAATAATATGATTCATACCAGGAACCAACATAAGATGATAGTAATACGTCTCTATCTTCTGTTACATTATACGAATCTACTAATTCCCTTACTTCACTTGTAAAGCTTTTAATCACACTAGATCGATAGGTAAACCATTCATCGATTAACGGACCATCGATACGATCGCTACCGTTATAAGTGAAAACGTCCTCAGGCCAATTTGTTAGCTCTTTACCCTTTCCTTTTAAATATGCCTCAAATTGTACTTTAGACTCATCACTAAAATCCGCAAAATAATTGTCATATCTTCCACGATCTAAAAGCACTCCATCAACATCATAGTTCTTAATAACCTCTTCAAATGTATCTAATTGATATTCTCGCGCTTCTGAGTTTGCAGGGTTGACAAAAGCAACAAGAGCACCGCTTTTTCCATAATCACTTTCACGTAACCTTAAAATTTCCCCGCTATCCTCATAGCGATATACTTCCTCTTCCCAATCCAAATGATCGTTAAGTACCGCATACTCATTATGAGCAATTGAACCTTCAGCAAATACGTTTATAGCTGCATGCACTTCTAATCCCAGGCTATGGGAATGAGTGATGAACTCTTCCAATATATCGAGATTTGGATTTGATCCTGCTCTAGCAGGTGAAGTCATTTCACTAACGTACGGTCTACCAGTTAAGTCGTTTTCCTTGTAAGCTGCAAATCCTTCTACACCTTTAACATCCAATGCAATTGCAGTTACACCAGCATCCTTCGCTTCGACTAGCATATTATAGACATCCTCTGATGATTGAAAACGACGTACATTTGGTCCTTGTTCTATCCATAAAAAAACTTTCTTTTCTTCTGTTTGCGTTTCTTTATAGTAAACAATTAAAGACTGAGTCTCATGCAATCTATCATTTTTATAAATTTCTAAATCTATATAATTTGTACCTATATCAACTATTTGTGTGAAACTAAACGTTCCATCTGCTGCTAAACCTATTTCTTTTCCATTAGCTTTTAACTGATACGTTTGATCAACTTCAAAGTTCTTAATTGATCCAGATATGTCAGTTTGCTGTTCTGTGACGGTATACATCAACTCATTATTTAACTGAATTCCTGCAAGTAAGCCATCACCTTTCATGAATTCCGAAATTGGAACGACTTCTCCATTCTTTCTTAGCTTAATAATGTCATTGGCTTTAAAATTTGTTGCCAAATACTTTCTAAAGTTCTTTGTTCCCCAGGAATCATCATGAGCTAATAGAATATATCCACCCTCAGGAACCGCAAGAAATTGTTCATCTTCCCAGATTGGTGCCGATCCACTATTGGATTGACTTACAACTCTTAACACTTGATTGTTCTGGTCTACTTGGACGGCAACCCAAAACTTTTTTACAAGTATCTCACTAGCAAACTCCTCGGTATAAAGTGCAATAAAATCAGATTTCCCTTCGATACTCTCATCAATGAAATCTATCTCATGCCTAGGTCCTTCTACGCTAATCGTTGGGTCTACTGGTGCAGCTTCCACTTCAATAAAATCATCACCTGAAACCTCTGCTGAGATTGAAATAGGTAGCAAACCAATTATAAGTAACAAAGAAACTAGTAAACTTATTTGCCGATAATACTTCATACAATCATCCATCCCCTCTCCATTATTAATATAGCTAGTTACCTTTTAACTCTTACCCCGCCAGTTTTTTGGCCCTGTTGTAATTTACATAATTAATTAAGGAGGATAATATCGCCTAAATATCATTAACTATTGGATAAATCCTTCACAATTAAAATACACCACCTCCATTCCGGAGTCAATATAATAATGAGAAATTTCTAAAAATTCGGTTACTATATACTAGATTCAAAATTCACTTAGGTTAAAAGTCACGCATCAAATATATGTACAGTTTGTGCTCATAAAAAAAGGCTTCGGTACTAGGCATCGACAAATAGGAGACTTTTTCTCTAAGATAGGCACCCTTCTTATAAAATCACCACAAAAAAAGAGGCAGATCGTGACATCAGTCATGAACTGTCTCTCCAAAAAACAATAATTAATATAACGACATTTTGTCTAAAGCCCTGCGGAAAAAATTTAAACAGACCTTGTTACTTAAAGGGCACAAACGCCTTTCTTAACAGATATTTGCCGGGTTTTTCTTATTTACATATAATATTTTCCAAGATAATCCCACTCTTCGGGATACTCGGCATACTAACCAAGCTATAACTTAAGTCTTGCTCAGGGAGCTTGTAAATAAGGTGATTTACTAAATAATTGAGGGATACTTCCATTATTTCTATGGTCACAAATTCCCCTGCACAGCGGTGACCCATCATATAATCCCCTCCACCCTGTGGAATGAAATCGAACTGACTTTTATTCCATCCAGAAAACCTATATGGGTTAAATAAATCTGGGTTATCCCACAATTCCGCATCATGATTTGTTCCATACAAATCAAGTAGAGTCAACGTTCCTTCCTTAAACGAATAGCCCTCCCAAGTAAAATCTTTTCTTACTTTAGCTGCAGCCATTGGAAAGAATGGATAAAAACGTCGTACTTCTTGAACAAACATTTGAAAATATTTCGCATCTGCAGTCTCGAGCTTTTCTTTCTGCTCAGGGTAATGGTGAATTGCAAGTGCAGTAAAATTAATATATATAGCAATCGCCACAATAGGTCTTATAATATTTACCACTTCTACTGCGGCTATTTTTCCCTCTAACCACTTACCTTCCAAGTCTTTGTGCAAAGAGATTTCACGTAACGCAGTCCCTTCAGGTGGAGTCAGATTCCCTTCTCGAACCTGATTAACCAAACCTCCTATCCAATGCTCTACCTGCTTACGTGCATGTCTCCCTTTCCAATGCTGAGGACCAAGAGCGGTTGGAGATTCAAACAAAGCAGCTAGCTGCTCAGCTCGTTCTTTTACTTCCTCTTCCTTAATCGGAACTCCTCCCCATTCACATGCAATTCTACACATGATTTCTTTTGCCTCATCATACAAAATGATCTGGTCCATCTGCTCCCACTTCTGTGCAGCAAATCGCCATTGCATTTCCGTAATTTCATGTAGAGCTTCTAGGCGATTCTTTGTCATCAATGACATAAACATCGACTTGCGATGGCGATGTGCCTCATCGTCTAATGTTTGGATCCCTTCCTCACCAAACAACGTCTTTTGCAAACGTTTAGGTGCTACCTCATGTCGCATGAATTTTTCTTCATTATAAAACAGTTCTGCCGCTTTTTCTCCACTCATACAAATTGCACTTTGTCCTAATAAACGAGTTTCGAATACGTTGGAGGCAAAGCTTTTCTTTCTATTCGGAATGTACATATAACCTTCTCTTAACAAACTCAGACTATGGTCCAGCCCTTCTTCACGAGGAATACTTTTAGTCATGTTCATACACCCTTTCCCTCTAAAACTCTCCTCATCATCTTTTCCCTATTGCATCTTATTAAAACTTAGTAATATAAATAGTAAAAAAACAAGAAATTCAGGAAGTGCTTATATATATAAAAACCCCATCCACTCGAAATGGATGGGGTTTACTAACTATATATTATATCTATGCAATCATTTGACGACAGGCTTCAGCACATTTACGGCAAGCCTCTGCACACCGCTTACAATGTTCATGGTCATGTTTTGCGCATTCTTCTGCACAATCCTCACAAATTCTAGCACATAAATCACAAATTTCTTTAACGAATGGACTATTGCGAGTCATCGCTTGTACAGCATAACTACAAATATCTGCACATTCTCTGTCTAGCCTAATACAACCTGCCATCATTTTCACGTGTTCTTCATTTAGGCAGGCTTGGAAACAATTATTACATACCTCCAAGCACTCTTGACATGCTTTAATACATTCTTCATAGGACATTTGCAAAATAGATCTCCTCACTTTCCATAAACTCACTTAGTTATGGATTCCCTAAAACTAAGCAACTAAACGAATTTATCAAAAAGAAAAGGAAAAATTATATATAAACATCCCAGCTATAGATGCACTTAATAGTGAAGCAAGTGTTTCAGCTGCTACTGCACGAAGTACTAGACGAGCAATATCTGAACGACGATTTGGTGCCATTACTCCAAGACCACCAAGTAAAATAGCCATAGAACTTAATTGGCAAATCCACATAATGCAAAGCTAAAGGCTATTCAAACTTTTCAAGCTTAAATGATTACTGTAGCTTTTCCCTATTTCACCTAAAATAACATTGTTTTTTTGAACCCTATATAAAGTCCAAATCATCACTTACTCCTAGATTATTAATTATTGATATAATGGAGCCATATTAAGGTTCGAAAGGTGGGATTAATTTGTCTAAAGAATCTATTTTAATCGTAGAAGATGAAGCAAAAATTGTTAGGCTACTCGAAATCGAATTAGAATATGAAGGTTATGAAACCGGCAAGGCATTGGATGGAATTGATGCCTTTGAAATGTTTCTTACACAAAAATGGGATTTGATCTTACTAGATATAATGCTTCCAGGTATGAGTGGAATTGAATTACTTCGACGCATTCGAGGAAAAAATTCTTCAGTTCCAATTATTTTATTGACCGCCAAGGATTCTATTGAAAACAAAGTTTCCGGTCTTGACCTTGGTGCAAGTGACTACATAACAAAGCCCTTTAGAACAGAAGAATTGCTTGCTAGAATTCGTGCAGTGCTTAGGATGAGCCAAGCAACTATCCCTCCAAGTCCCATAGATGACGAATGGCTTCAGTTCAGTGATTTACGAGTGAATGACAAAACAAGAGAAGTTGTTAGAAGTGATTTAGAAGTCAGTTTGACTCCGAAGGAATATGATTTACTTTTATATTTATTGAAAAACAAACGACAAGTTCTAGACCGCGGACAAATTCTTGAAGCCGTTTGGGGCTACGACTACTACGGAGATACTAAAATCGTTGATGTATATATCAGATATTTGCGAAAAAAAATTGACGCAGATTTTGATACTCCACTTATTCATACAGTGAGAGGCGTAGGATATGTCCTGAAGGATGCCACATGAAGCTTCGCAGTAAAATAAATTTATATACGTCTGTATTATTTATCGTGCTTCTCATATGCATGAACGTCTCCATCTATTTTGTATTCAGTCATCTGATGAAAGAAAATGAGTTGGAGCGTGCACAGGCAGAGGCCGAAAAGGTTGCCACAGAAATAGGAAATGCCGTAGATGGTATTGCCCCTAGTGATTTAATACTTGCTTTCGTCCCTGTGGACGGCATGATCCAAATTTTGAAAGAGGATTTGACAAGTGATGGGAAAACCACTTCTACTTCTGCAGAAAAACTACGAGCAAGGAAGAGTAATTTTTATCCGGGTGAGTTTAGTGAATTGATATCGTATGATGGAACTCCTTATGTATTTGTATCCTCTCCTATTGTATGGAGTGATGGAACTGTCGTGAATTTACAGTTGACTACTAGCATTGAATCTACAAACGATATGATCCATTTATTAGCAATCGTCTTAATATTTGTAACGGTGATTGCTATGATACCGACTTTTGTTTCTAGTAGAATTCTAAGTAATTTAATCATCCAACCAATTCGTACAATGATTAATACGATGAAGGATATTCAAAAAAGCGGTCAATTTAAACAATTGAAGTTAGAGGATACTACCGAAGGAGAGCTAGTCGAGATGGGCGAAACGTTCAATCATATGATGGCGTTGCTTAAAACGAACTATGAAAAGCAGGAGCAATTTGTCTCTAATGCATCACACGAGCTTCGAACTCCTTTAACTATTATTGAAAATTATGCAGATTTACTGAAGCGGCGAGGTCTTGAACGACCCGACTTATTTGAGGAATCCATTGATGCAATCCACTCCGAAGCTATACGAATGCGAGAAATGACAGAGCAGTTATTGTCCATTGCAAGGCATGAGCAATGGAATATTCACACGGAGCAGATTAATATTACCCGGCTTGTACAAGAAACAGTAAACGCTTTTCAAACTACTTACCAACGAGATATAAATATCGAAGGTAGCTACCAAATAATTGGCTATACAGACATTCAAAAGCTAAAGCAATTACTTTTTATCTTTTTAGATAATGCGCGTAAGTATAGTGAAGGTCCGATTACCGTTCATGTTGACCAGACAGAAAAAGAATCGATTATCCAAATCGAGGATAAAGGAATTGGCATTCCTAAAGAGGATTTACCAAAAGTATTTGATCGATTTTATCGAGTGGATCAGGCAAGAAGTCGTAAGCAAGGTGGATCAGGTCTCGGTTTAACTATGGCAAAAGATATTGCTGATGCACTCGGTGCACGAATTGAAATAAATAGTAAAGAAAGCCAAGGAACAATTGTGACGCTTTTCATGCCAATAGAAGAATAGTCGCTCTCCCCAAATTCTTACTTTCGAGTTATATACTATAGCCAACAAACTGAACCATGAGGTGACACACGATGAAGAAAAATAAACCCCTTTGGATAACCGGAGGAATTATACTAGTGGTTTTGTTAGTATTAGGTGTGCTATGGCTATCTCCTTTTTCAACAAAGACTCTTACAGAGGAGGAATTGAAGGCAACTGCACTTACAAAATACCCTGGTGAAATTATACGTACAGCTAAATCCGATAACGAGTATGAGATTGAAGTACAAATGGCGAATGGAGTTTACGCTATTAAGATGGATACCAACAACGGAAATATTCTTTCCCTAAAGCAAATAGCGACTGAGGAATTGTCCCCTTCTGTTGACAAACTAACTGAAGCTCAAATAAAAAAAGAAATCGCTACACAAGGAGACCTTCAATCCATTCGTTTTATAAATGCAGACACCTCTTACTATAAAGCAGTTGTTCGTAAAGAAAATGTAGAAATCACTTTAAAAGTAGACCCGTATGATGGTTCCATAATAGACTCGTCTCAAGCTCCAATAGAAGCTCATGTATCAACGGAGAGCATTCTCCTTACAGAAAAAGAGGCACTCACTATTGCAGCAGACCATTTAAAAGGAATTGCTGATGATGATGCAGAACTTCATCAACCTTCTGGCCAAACACCATACTACTTGGTGGAGGTTGAGATTGAAAATGGAGATGAGGATCGTGAAGCGGTTGTCCAAGTTGATGCATATACTGGTACGGTGAAATCGATAAATTGGGAGAACTAAGAAGAAGTCCGAAATAAGGTTGGTCGTGGCTAAAGCCGCTACCAACCTTTCTTTTTTGGTAATTGCTGAAGACGATATTATTGTGACGAGCGTATATGGTATTATTTCGGAGGTTACTTGCGCTTTAGCTTCATTTGCTTGCTCAAAAGTCGCTATTACTTGCGAATTAGAAATTCCCCCCAATCTTTCTATGAGTCTTTTTTTATTTTCTATCCAAATTTTAACCTTTCCCTCCCCGTCTTTTCTTTTTAGCTGTATATAGTAATACATGTAAAGCAAACAAAACTTAGGAGGAGAAAAAATGAAAAAATTAGTAATTGGTTCATTAGCAGCTGCACTTGTGATTAGCGGAGGAATTGGGATTAATGCTTTAGCAGATGACGACAACATAAATTTAAGTAAAACTCAAAGTGAAAAATTAATTGGTATCGAAAAAGCTAAAGAAGTAGCACTGAAGGAAGCAACAGGTACGATTGAAAGTGTAGACCTCGAAAAAAATAATGGAAAAACATTTTATGAGGTAGATATAGACGGAGAAAAGTCAAAGGATTACGAAGTGCGAGTAGATGCCTATAATTCAAAAGTATTGAATGTAAGAGAAGATAACGATGACCGAGATGATGACGATGATCAAGATAAAGTAACTACAAGCACAAAACTTATTACAGAAGCTAAAGCAATTGAAATTGCACAAAAACAAATTCAAGGAACACTATCAGACATCAAATTAGATTCGGATGACGGTCGATATGAATATGAAATAGAGCTTCGCACAGCTAAAGGTAAAGCAGAGTTCACAATCGACGCAAGTACAGGAGAAATTCTTGAGCATGAACTTGATAATGATGACGACGATCGTTATGACGATTAATAAAATAACAGCAACTTACCGCTTGATGGGGAACCATCAAGCGGTTTTCTATTAAACAGATAGATGTTGCACAGAATATCTTAAATTATACTACTTTCTCTTTTAACAGACGTCTTAACACTTTACCGGAACTTGTTTTAGGAAGTTCATCTAGGAACTCAATTTCACGGGGATATTTATAAGCAGACATTTTATCTCTTGCCCATTCAATAATTTCCAATTCTGATACTTTCATACCCTCTTCCAAGACAACAAAAGCCTTTACAGATTCTCCTCTTACTGGATCCGGTACGCCTATTACAGCTACTTGGTTAATTTTTTCATGCTTTGATAGCATTTTTTCTACTTCTTCTGGATAAACACTGTATCCCGAGCATTTAATCATTTCTTTAACCCTACCTAAGAAATATAAAAAACCATCTTCATCAAACATTCCTATATCACCAGTAATGAAATAATCACGATGGAATGATTCCTTTGTCTCTTCTACTCTTCCTTTGTAACCTTTAAATACACTCGGCCCTTTTACAAGAATCATTCCTTGCTCACCAACTGGCATTTCTTCATCATAATTATCAAATTGAACTATTTTGACCTCTGTATCAAAGGTTGGTTTACCAACACTGCCATATTTTATTTCCTTAGGTGGAGTCATAGCGTTTCCTGTATGGGTTTCACTCATCCCATAGGCAAACTCCATTAAAGGCTTCCCAGTTATTCGTTCCCAATCATCTGAAATCTCTTGTGATATTTGAATGCCAAAACTTGTTACAATATTAATCTTCAAATGACTAAAGTCAATTTGATGAATCAACTCTTCTCTCATCATTTGTATATTCATTGGCGTGGTCGTGTATAAAACAGTTGCTTTGTAACGTTCAAATGCTTGGAGCATACCTTTTGACTCAAATCGAGTAAGTAACACTATATCGGCTCCAACAACCATTGCACTAAGTAAACTTACAAGTTTTCCAGCAATATGAAAGATTGGCATGGCTGCAATGTATGTATCATCCTTTGTAAAACCAAAATTCTTTGCAACACAAGTTGCTTGAAACTCAGAGTTTGTAAAAGTGAGCATCGCCCCTTTTGGAGAACCAGTCGTACCAGAAGTATAAATAATTAAGCTTACATCTTCATTCATATTAATATCTACGTTACTTTCATAATCATACTTATCATCTTTTAAAATTGAAGACCATTCCAGCACGTTATCAAATTGTTTTTCTATTATCTTCTCTGGAAAATCTGGATAAGGAGATTCAGGCAAATAATCACGATAACTAGTTGTTATTTTACTTTGTACATTCGTTTCATCTTGGATTTTTTCATAAACTTCAAATAGATCAGGAGTTGTAATAAGGACTTTTGCATTTAAGTCATTTAATTGGTATTTTAGTTCCCATTCTTTGAACATCGGATTACATGGTCCAACAATTGCCCCTATTTTCTGTGTTGCAAAAAAGGCTATCACATATTGAGGACAGTTTTGAAGGAAAAGT
The DNA here is from genome assembly GCF_018140925.1 of Psychrobacillus sp. INOP01. Taxonomy (NCBI): domain Bacteria; kingdom Bacillati; phylum Bacillota; class Bacilli; order Caryophanales; family Bacillaceae; genus Psychrobacillus; species Psychrobacillus sp. INOP01. The sequence goes on along the minus strand of NZ_CP073315.1, from coordinate 2,556,603 downwards.
GCCACTGTATCACCTTTTTTCACCCCATGATCAACAAGAAAATTAGACATTCGATTTATCGAATCCCATAACTCTCCATACGAAATCTCTTGCCCATAGAAATTAATAGCTGTTTTCTCGGAACTTAATTTTGCATGTTCTTCAATGTAAGAATGGATTGGTTGATTTTGTAATGTTAGTTGCATTCTGAATTCCTCACTTCCCTTTAAAATTAGACTCTCTTTTGTCGATAAAAGCTTGCTTCCCTTCTGCGTAATCCTCTGTATAGAAGGAAGCTAAGGTCGAATACGTCTGTACTTGGAAGGCTTCTTCTATAGCCATACTCTCACTAGTATGCATTGCTTTCTTCATTAAGCCTATGGCGCGGGTAGCACTCATTGATAAATGCCCTGCTAACTTTTCTACTTCCTGATCTAATGCTTCCAGCTCTACTTGTTTATAAAGTAAGCCCCAATTAAACGCCTCTTCTGTTCCGAACATTTCTCCTAAGAACAGGTATCTTACTGCACGGTGATATCCAATTCGTTTTTGTAGAAGATATGTACCTGCAGAAATTCCTCTTAGAACAAACGGGAGACCGAATTTAGTATCTGTTGATGCAATTATGAAATCAGCTGCCAAGGCAATTTCAAAACCTGCTCCTAAAGCATACTTTTGCGCCTTTATAATAATTGGTTTTTCTAAACTTTTCATCGTTAGGACAACTGCAGGATATCCATCTGAATACTCCGTTAACTTATCTGTGGGATTAGGATTATTCTCTGTACCCATGTCAACGAGATCATCACCCGCACAAAATGCCTTTCCATTTCCTTCTATTATGACAACTCGAATTTCGTCGTTTTTCTTACTTTCTATTAGATAGTCTATCAAATCTGCAATCATGTCATTATCTAATGCATTCAAGGCATTCGGACGATTTAACGTAATTCTAGCTATATGATTTTCTACTTGAAAAATTACTTTATTACTCATTTAACCCCTCCTCGTACAAATGTTTTTCTAATTCTTTTCGAATATCATCTGGTATGTTCTCGCTTTTGTTTTCATGCACATTATAGTTAACGTAAATAGTGTTTGCTTGAACAGTCATTCTATCTTGCTGCCAAATCTCCTCATACAGTTCTAAACTAGAGTTTCCAATTCGTTTCACCCAGCATTTAACAACTACATCTGTTCCAAAATATATTTGTTGTTTATATTCAACGGTTGTTTTTAAAATAATCATTTTCCAGTTTTCAAAACTTAAATCCGGATTGAACAAGGAGAAGAGCTTATTTCTACCACCTTCTAACCATATCGGCACCGTTGTGTTATTTATATGTCCTACCCCATCAGTTTCAGAAACACGTGGTTCAATTATTGTTTGATACATCGTATTCTCTCCTTTCCTTTATAATTTACTGTTCAACATAATCTCCCAGATTCCTGCTGCGATCACTTCTTCACCTACAAATAGTTCCATCTTTATATCATATAAAAATCTTTTATTACTAAAGCTTTTATTATCTAGAATTTGGTATGCTACTGAAAGGGACTCTCCAATCTTTACATGCCTGTTAAATCTCCACTTTTGGCCTACAACTGCTACTAAAAACGTATCCAAGTCGAGTGTTCTATTTAGGATTCCAATAGCAACCATTACCACCTGACGATTATCTATCCAATCATTTTTTTGCGGAGTTTCATCATTTAAAAGTTTTTGAAAAAGAAATCTGTCGGTTTCATATAACGTTCTGCTGATTGGTGTATTTGGTTGCTTGATAAAGTTCAAATCTTTAGCACCTCATTGCCATAAGAGAACTGTAAAGAACCATCCATTACAAGCTCACTACCATTTTTATAAACGGAGAAATGTAGATTATTCACATCTGTTCGTGTAATCTTGTATTCAACAAAAATTTCATCTCCAATAGTGACGCTTCTTTTATAGGAAGTCTCAAACTCATATATATACGTATATCTTGATTCCTGCTTCTCTACTAACCCAGTTGCTAAGGAAAACACTGTGTCCCCGTGCATAATGACATCTCCAAAACGAGACTGTTTCATCAATGGGCTGTTAGAGTGGATGTTTAAATCTCCTTCCCAAATAATGGGCAACAGCAAATGGCTTTCTGTAATCAACAAATGATCTGTTTTGATAACCATAGCTAGTTATAATCATAAAAACCTTTGCCAGATTTTCTTCCCAATTTCCCTGCCTCAACCATTCTTTTCAGCAAGGGACAGGGACGGTACTTGGAGTCTCCAAAACCTTCATATAAGCTTTCGAGTGCATAGAGGGTTGTGTCAAGGCCACATTCATCAGCAAGGCGTAGAGGACCGATTGGATGGTTTGCTCCAAGCTTTACTCCTCTGTCTACTTCTTCAGGGTCCGTGCCTTCCATGACTAAAAATGCCGCCTCGTTCATCATTGGAAGCAGAATACGGTTTACGATAAAGCCAGGATAATCCTGTGCAGTAACCGTTTCTTTGTTAATTGCTTTTGCATATTCCTTCACTCGAGAAAGTGTTTCCACAGAGGTCTCAATCGAAGTAATTATTTCCAATAGCTTCATAATTGGTACTGGACTAAAGAAATGCATTCCGATCACCTTATCTGGTCGCTTTGTTACTGAACCAATAGCTGCGATAGATAATGAAGAAGTGTTGCTCGCTAATATAGCATTTGATTGAACGAGTTCATCGAGTTGTTTAAACACCTGTTGCTTTAAGTCTAATCTTTCAGGAACGGCTTCAATGACTAAATCTACATCTTTTCCATCCTGAATGTTTGTCGAATAATGTATAGAACTATGAATTCTCTGTTCATCATCAACTGTATATTTCTCTCTCTTTAACATCGATTGAATACTTTTAGTTATAAAATTTTTTCCTCTTGTTAAATCTTCCTCTGAACGATCTGTTAAAATTACTGGAATTCCTGCTAAAGCAAATACCTGTGCTATTCCACTTCCCATAAGTCCTGCGCCAACTATCATTACTTTCTTTCCCATTTCATAACCTCATTTCTATATACTAATCCTTGATTTAAACTTTTCTTACAATTACAGTAGCTCCCTGTCCCCCACCAATACATAGGGTTGCAAGTCCATATTCTTTATTTCTTCGAATCAATTCATGTACTAAAGAAACAATGATTCTGGAACCAGAACTTCCCACAGGGTGTCCAAGAGCGATAGCTCCCCCATTAACATTAACGATTTCTTCATTTAGATTTAGCTCTTTTATTACTGCTAACGCTTGGGAAGCAAACGCCTCGTTTAGTTCTATCAAATCTATATCCTCTAAGCGTAGATTTGCTTTTTTTAGTGCGAGCTTGGTTGCTGGGACTGGTCCTATTCCCATTACACTTGGATCCACACCAGCAGAGGCAACGGAAATAATTTCGGCTAGAGGGGTTAAATTATATTCTTTGACCATACTTTCGGAAGCAATAAGTAAAACCGAAGCTCCATCATTTAACCCTGAAGCACTTCCTGCTGAAACACTTCCATTCTCTTTAAAGGCAGCAGGTAACTTTTCTAATGCCTCTAATGATGTAGCACGTGGATGTTCATCGGTGAGGAATACTTCTTTTATGGTTTCAATTGGCACAATTTCTTTTTCAAACACACCATTTTGAATAGCTTCAGCGGCTTTTACTTGGCTATTTAAAGCAAATATATCTTGTTCTTTACGAGAAATATTATACTGTTCAGCAACATTCTCAGCTGTTACTCCCATATGATAATTTTCTTTCGAGCATATTAACCCATCATGAAGTATACTATCCTCCAATTGGATGGCGCCTAGCTTTTTCCCCCAGCGACTATCCTTTGAAATATAAGGAACATTACTCATACTTTCTGTTCCACCAGCTACAATTAGGTTTGCTTCTCCTGCCTTTATTTGCTGATAAGCTAATGAAACAGACCGCATACCAGAGGCACATTGTTTATTAATCGTCATAGCCGGTACGGAGTTGGGTATCCCCCCCATTAAGGCAGCTTGCCTCGCTGGGTTGGCTTTCCCTCCTGCTTGATAGACGTTCCCAATAATGACTTCATCTATTTTTTCAAGTGAAACTTTCAAATCTTTGACAGTTGCTTTTATAACTTCTGCACATAATTCAGCGGAGCTGAATTGCTTCAAGCTTCCTCCAAATCTTCCTACTGCTGTCCTTAGAGCAGATACAATATATACTTTTTCCATAATTTCACCTCATCTTGTTGTCTATCAAACTACTAATTATGTGAAAATCGTAAATAAAACTACGGCCAAGGCAGTTGCACACATCGTGAGTACTACGGCCATCAAGGCAACAGCAGGATAAGCCCGCTTAAAGGTTTCATGACTGATGTTGCGAATCGTTGTAACGATGTAGCCATTGTGCGGCAAGGATGCCAAACCATCAGAAGACATTACAGATACACGGTGTAATGCACCAGGATCTACCCCCATGTTCAAATAAATTGGAGACAGGATTGGAAGAGAGATTCCTAATCCACCTGAAGCAGAACCAGTTAAACCTGCAATTAAGTTAATACAAATTGCCATACTTAACAGTGGTGGTCCTGGAATTTCTAAGACTGTTTCAACGATTTGCGTAAAGCCAGTCGTTAAAGCAGCAACTTTACCAAAGGCAATAACAGCACTTGTATTACAAATTGCAACAATTGCATCGTTTGACCCTTTGCCTAATACATCCCAGAATCCATTGATAAACTTAAACATTGTCAGACACGCTATCACAATAGCTCCCAATAGAGCTAAGATTGCTGCCGTATTGGCATTAAATAATTGTGAATACGTAACCATTCCTGCAACCACAACGATTACAGGGAGAAGTGCAAGATAGATGTTTGGTAGTTTTCTTTTGTTTTCTTCATCAGTCTCTATGTCTGAATCATATTTTTCAAATTTTTCTCCTCTTTTTACCGCATTTCTAATAAGTAAATGAAGGAAGAAAGTACCCAGTATAAAGTTGAATAGAGAAGCAATCATACCGATCCAAAACCCTGAATAAGGTGTGGTACCAAAAAACTCTGTCGGCATGATATTTTGTATTTCAGGAGATCCAGGTAAAAACATTGTAAAAGTAACAGATCCAAAAACTAATGCTGCCGGTATAAATCGACGTGGTAGATTTGCATTTCTAAATAAAGATACTGCAAGTGGATAAACAGCAAAACCTACAACGAATAATGAAACTCCACCATAAGTCATAATTGCACACGCTAATACAACCGCCATTACCGCTCCTTTAGGACCAATGATTTTCATAACCCACACTGCAATTGCTTCAGCAGCTCCAGTTTCAGCCATTACCTTACCGAAAATTGCTCCGAGCAAGAATAACAAGAAATACGTGGCAAAGTAACCGGTAAAACCTTGCATATACGTTCCCGTCATTGCTTCAATGATGTCTTGACCAGAAGTTAATGCGACAAACGTACTTGCTACTACAGCACTGATAATAATATTAATACCTTTAACTGTCATATATATTAATATTGCCAACCCAATTAACAACATAATAACACTCATCTTACATCCCCCTAACAAAGTTTATATTTATTCATTCAATTCAATTTCATAATTACTTATGTCTATAAAAAACACGAACGTTAATGTGATTCTACACTCGGTTATTCGCTGATACAAAATGGATTTTGTTGATTGGAGCAAAAATCAATTTTGTTCGAATTTCATTACAAAATACTCATTGTGAAATTGATTTCAATTTATTTATTACCTGTATTAAAATTCGGACTTCTCTTCTCAATAAACGCTTTAATCCCTTCAAATGCGTCTTCATGTTGAAATGTTTTACAGAATAGTTCTGTTTCCTTAGCTATACCTTCATCGAAGGAATGCTCAAATCCATATTCCATTGCTTCTTTTATATTTCTAATTGAGTTCAAAGATTTTTCAGAGAGATTTGTTGCCCACTCTTTAGCTGCATATAATCCTTCTCCTGTTTTTGTCACTTTGTTTACTAATCCAATATTAAGTGCTTCTTTGGCATTGATACTTCCCCCAAAAAACATCAATTCCTTTGCCTTAGGTATGCCAATTAGCTTTGGCAATCTTTGAGTTCCTCCTCCCCCTGGAAAAATGCCAAGATTAATCTCAGGCAAACCAATTTGCGTATGCTCTTCTGCAATCCTTAAATCACAACTAAGGGCAAGCTCACATCCACCACCAAGTGTAAGTCCATTCAACATAGCAATAGTGGGTTTTCTCAATCTCTCAATATAGTTAAAAAGTAGGTGATTTAGCTTCACGTGTTGCACCATATCCTCACGACCAAGCCAAGTGGGGAATTCCTTAATATCTGCACCTGCCATAAACGCCTTCTCTCCGGCGCCAGTTAAAACTACTGCTTTTACAAGTGAATCTGCTTCTACTTTTTTAAACGCCTTCATTAAACCTTGAACAACGTTTCCACTCAGTACATTTACTGGAGGATTATGAATTGTTATAATTGCCACCCTATCCTCAATTTCAACTCGAATCAATTCGTTCATTTTAAACACCTTCTTTTCTAGTTTGAATATCCTTAACCAATTTTTCTAACTGATCAATAAAATGTACTTAATGTTTTTTTAAAAATTCAATAAGTCACTTTATGAATACGTATACATTAATATGATTGCGCTTTCAAAAACTAATATACTTTTACATTAATAGGTTGTCAATGTTTTCCGAATATTTATTTTTCAATATATATTTGGCTTGTATTGATAATATCAAATATATATACTTTAATCGTGTGGAAATACTGGTCAAAGAAATAAAAGTAAATTTTGGAGGTTGCTAAATTTGGTATCATCAAAAGATGTTGCAAAACTTGCAGGGGTTTCACAAGCCACTGTTTCACGTGTATTAAATACTCCTGAACTGGTAAAAAAACTTACTACAGAAAAAGTAATGAATGCAATTAACGATTTAAACTACATACCAAATGCCAATGCCCGCTCCCTTGTCCAAAATAAAACCGGAACAATTGCTCTTTTATCTGGTCCTCTCCACAATCCATTTTTCGTAGATACAACTACTGCTATTGTTAACTATGCAAGTGAAATGGATTACAGAATTCAGGTACAATTTGTAAACGATAAAAAATTGAGCGAAGCTTATACTACTGCATTCGAGCAGAAAGTTGATGGAATTATTTTATCTTGTATTCTAAATGACGATCCCATTTTCGAAAAACTCACCAGAATGAATATCCCATTTATTACATATAATAGAAAACATCAAAATAATAAATACTTTGTTGAAATTGATAACTTTGAAGCTGGTTACCTATCAGCGAAACATATGATTGAACAGGGTCATAAATACATTGCTTGGGTTGGGGGACCTTTAAACGTTAGTACATTTAATAATAGATACCAGGGTTTTATGCAAGCAATTCAAGATTTTCAAATTCATTTGCCAATAGAATATATAAACATCACTGATACAACTAAAGAAGATATTTCTAAATCTTTTGATAAAATTATACATTTAAAACAACGACCAACTGCTATTTGCGCAGGATCTGATTCGCTTGCTTTAAATTTAATTGATGATGCAACACGTAAAAATTTATCAGTACCTAATGATTTAAGCATTATAGGTATCGATAATGTGAATCTTAGTCAACACAGCTCGATAAACTTAACTACTATTGGTAGCATCTCTGGGGAAAATTTAGGCCATCTCGCGATTGAAAAATTAATTGAAATGATAAAAGGAAAAAATAATAGTTGCGTAAAAATTACAGAACCTGTTAGACTATTCGATAGAAGTACGACTCGAAAACTTTAAACCCAAACTAAATTTAGTTTGGGTTTAAATTAAAATCAAAATGAATACGTATACATTAAGGTGAATTCAGTATTTTTTTTATCTTTACTGAACAATTTATCTAGTATGGGTATATATATTATTATTACGAAAGGATGATTCGATGAAAAAAAATTATTACGTGAATGGTGAATGGAAATCTGCAAGCAAATATTCAGAGCTCTTTTCTCCTCATACAAAAGAGGTCATAGCACAAATTCCACAAGCATCTCATGAGGAAGTAGAAGCAACAATTAATGTCGCATATGAGGCTAGAAAACAGATGGAAGCACTAACTGCTTATGAACGAGCTGCTATTTTAGAGCATATTACTCAGCTATTTATTGATAATCGTCAAAAGGCAGCTGAAATTATTTCTTTAGAGGCAGCAAAACCGATTAAATATGCGTTGGGTGAAATAGATAGGACGATTGAAACATATAAATTTGCTGCAGAGGAAGCCAAGCGTTTAACGGGTGAAATGATACCAATGGATGCTGCAAAAAATGGAGCAAATCGTTTTGGATATACAATCGAGCAGCCAATCGGTGTTATTGGTGCCATTACACCTTTTAATTTCCCACAAAACTTAGTAGCACATAAAGTGGGACCTGCAATCGCTGCTGGTAACACAATTGTTTTGAAACCGGCATCACAGACTCCTCTTTCTGCACTATTTTTAGCAGAGTTAATCGACCAAACCGCTTTGCCTAAAGGGGTATTCAATGTCGTTACAGGTAGTGGTAAAACGGTTGGAGATGCACTTGTTGAAAGTGATAAAGTGAAAATGATTACCTTTACTGGAAGTCCAGTTGTCGGAAAAGGTATCCGGGATAAGGCTGGATTGAAAAAAGTAGCACTTGAATTAGGCTCCAATGCCGGATTGATAATCGACAAAAACGTAAATCTTTCTCAAATAATACCTAAATGTGTAATGGGTGCATTCTCCAACCAAGGACAGGTATGTATCTCTTTGCAACGCACTTATGTAATGAATGAAGTATATGATGAATTTCTTGAGCAATTTTCTACTTTAACAAAACAGCTCGTTATTGGTAGTCCAACGGATGAGACAACAGATATCTCCGCTATGATTAATCCTGGCGAACAAGATCGTGCGTTAAATTGGGTTCAGGAAGCAGTAGAACAAGGTTCAGAAATTATTTCTGGTGGAACAATAGAAAATGGCGTTTTCTTGCCTACGATTTTAACAAATGTATCTGCTACTTCGAAAGTTTCATGTCAGGAAGTTTTTGCACCGATTGTTGTAGTCAACCGTATCTCTTCTATTGAAGAAGGTATTGATGCTATCAACAATTCCGATTTCGGTTTACAGGCAGGTATTTTCACGAACGATATACAAACTGCATTTAAAGCTTCCAAGGAATTAGAGGTAGGTGGGGTCATGATTAACGACATCCCTACCTATCGCATTGATCAAATGCCTTACGGCGGAGTAAAAGAGAGCGGTACTGGAAAAGAAGGATTAAAATATGCGATTCATGAAATGACCGAGACTAAGCTTGTCGTTTGGAACCAGCAATAATAAGGAGTGTCACATATGTCTGAAAAAATTACATTACCACCGATTAGCTATACTGGTTGGGGTTCCCTTTCCCACTTATTAGAAGAAGTTGAACGCTTTAACGCGAAAAAAATTCTAGTTATTACGGATCCATTCTTAAAGGATATAGGTATAACCAATAAAGTAGTCGATCCACTGGAAGAAGCAGGTTATTCAACAGAGATTTATACAGATGTTGTTCCAGAACCACCTTTAGCAATCGGCGAAAAATTAGTCGCTTATACCCGTGAAAATGCATTCGATTTGGTTATTGGTGTAGGCGGTGGTAGCGCACTAGACCTATCTAAACTTGCTGGAGTCATCGCTTCTCATGAAGGAAAAGTTGCAGATTACTTAAATTTGACCGGCACAAAGAAAGTTACAAAAAAGGGTATTCCCACCATATTAATCCCGACAACTTCTGGAACTGGTTCGGAAGTGACAAATATCTCGGTTCTTTCACTTGAAACTACTAAAGACGTTATAACACATGATTATTTATTGGCAGACGTCGCAATAGTAGATCCTGCCTTAACCATTTCATTACCACCAAAAGTAACTGCTGCAACTGGAGTAGATGCACTTACTCATGCGGTAGAATCATATATATCTAAAAATGCTAGCCTCGTGTCTGATGCATTGGCGTTACAAGCAATTCGATTAATTAGTAATTCTATCCGTACTGCGGTTACCAATGGAGAAGATAAACAAGCGCGTACAGATATGAGTTATGGTAGCTATTTAGCAGGTTTAGCCTTCTTCAATGCAGGCGTTGCTGGAGTTCATGCGTTAGCTTATCCAATTGGTGGACAATTCCATATTGCGCATGGTGATTCCAATGCTGTTTTACTTCCATATGTAATGGGATATATTCGTCCAAGTTGCGAAAAACGAATGAAAGATATTTACGATGCGATGGGCTTTAGCTCTGCGAATCTTTCACAAGAAGAAGCATCATACAAATGCGTCGCTGAACTGAAACGTTTGGTAGAAGACGTAAATATCCCTTCGACGTTAAAAGGATTCAACATAACTGAGGATGCACTGGATAGCTTAACAATGGATGCTCTTGAGCAGAAACGAATTCTCGCTCGTAGTCCGATGCCATTATTAAAAGAGGATATATATATCATCTACAAAGCCGCATTTGATGGAGTTATTATAGAAAAATAAGTGCGGGAGCCCATTAGAGGCTCCTTTTTCTTTGCACATACATAGTTTGTGACAGTTCATCTTCTGTTGCTGCTTCTGAAGAACAGATAGCATCCGATTTTTTAGTTATGGGCTATTTGCTTTTATGACCTAATGCCTGGTTTAAGGACTCATCAGCTATCTTAATACTGATATTTTACAGTCACAGTAGCACTTACAGAAATTTCCCCTTGCTCAATCGGTGTTGCCATCTGTGAACGAGCCACCGATAACGTTTTATAAAGTTCTGGTCCATTTTGTTGCTCCTCCACGATGGAAATTGGTTGTGAATATAGTGCGAGCTTCATCGTCTGAGCAATTGTTTGTGCTTTCGTTTGGGCATTATGGAGAGCTCGCTGAAGTGCCTGTTGATAAACAAGCTCTGGATTATCTAGCCCAAATCGAATTGACGAGACACTATTGGCCCCACTCGCCACCGCAGTATCAATTACTATGCCGGCTTTTTCAACATCGGGTATTTTTACCGTAAGAGCATTCGTTACCTCATATCCTCTAAATAACTGTTTTCCCTCTATATAATCATATTGAGGAAAAATATTAAAAGCTGCCGTTTGTATATTTTCCCTCGGAATATTCAAAGCCAACAAGGATTGAATAACACGATTCATAATTTCCGCATTTTCCCGTTGAGTTTGTTGTACCTCTTCCCCTTCCGTCCTTACTTCTACTTGGAGTTGAACATAGTTAGGCATGGTCTCTACCACCCCACTACCAGTTACTGTTATGACTCGCACCATAGGAACTGAAAGTGACGGAATACCTGAATACAACATGGACTTACCACCTTTTTTATATGTTTATTTTCTCAACAACCTAATTCATCACAAATAACAATAACGTTCATAAAATAAGGCATAATGACTTTCCGTGTAAAAGGAGTATGGAGAATTGAAAGAATCGAAGGTCCATTTAGTTTCTGCTGCCCTGGCTAAGAATAAAAACCAAGATCATTTCTATACCAATCACCATTTAGAATTTCTAGAAGAACAAACGTCAGTAAATCACCATTTAATGAACTCTATTTCTCAGCTGGACCAATCGTGTAAAACCATTTTAAGTGAAATACGTATCCAAAACCAAGCACTGAACAAATTAAACAATAATCATAAATACGATTATGTGAATTTAAAAAAGATATTGTTCAATCTTGCACAGACCACGAGAGGCTACGGATCACATTTACAGAAACAAGAATATACACTGCAAAACATCAACGAACATCTTGATAAGCAATCTAAAGTTAACGAGTTAAATAGTAAACGAGCAATAAATCACGAAAAAGGGTTAAACCAGTTACAAGGAAGTTTAAATAGACAAAGGAATTTCCTTAATAACTTTGCTTTCAAGCAAGACAGTTCTTTTGACAACATTAAACACCAACTCGGTTATCAAAAAGAGGCAAATGTAGAGCTACAAAATCGATTAGATATACAACAGAACTCCATACAAAATATTTTAGAAGAACAAAAGCAATTTTCTACTATAGTATCGAACTATTCGGAAGAACAGAACCGTTTTCATGAAATTCAGGAAAATAAAGAAATATTTAATAACCTACAATCCCAACTAGTTCACCAGGAAGAAGCATTTAATCTGTTTCAAGAACAATTTTATCGACAGAAAGAAGTAATTAATGATTTATCAGAAAATCAAAACAGTCAATTAAAAGCACAAAACCACTTCCATAAACAATTGAGCGAGAAACAACAACTATCCGAGGTAATGGGAGAATTAATATTAGAGGAAATCAAACTTCAAATAACTCAACAGGATGATATATACAATTATTTACAAGATAGCTTAAATAGACAACAGGGTTTTCTTCTACAGCTCTCCGACAATCAAAATCGACAACTTGAAAAAATAACAAATAATTTAAAAAGTCACCAGGAACTGAATAAAAAATCAATGGTTAAACAAGACTCACTAATTCAATTAAATGAACACGTGCTAGACAATATAGTTAAACAATGTACTCAACAGGAAGAATCACTAAAGGAAATTAAAGAGTTAATAGAAAAAACTTTATATTCAAAAGGAAATATAGGAACATTTCTTTCCAAACTTCCTCCAAACTAACCTATTACAGAAATAACTGTAGATGGATTAGCAATTGTTGTAGAAAAAATAACTCTAGTCAATCAAAAAACAGGAATCGCCTTCTTTTCAAATGGTATACAAACTATATCTGTTGATATAGATAAAATAGAAGCTATTCATTGGGAATAAAAAGCTACTTCATTTTTAAAATTATTATAAATGGTTGGTCGTGACTTCCATCATGATTCGTAGGTTGTAACTTCATTAGTAAAATATTAGGATAGACCTTAGACCTTAATATTTTTCTAATGGAGTTTTTTACATATTAACAAGTGTAAGATTCTCTGGATTATCCCATACACTAATGGAAGGATGCTATCGATAGAATCCGTTATACCTGATTCTTACAAAGTAAGAGAGACCCAGCGAATTTAACTTCGCCGAGTCTCTCTTTATTCACACCGATTAATTTAAAATTTTAACCTTCACTGTTTTGCGTCCCCAATTGATTGCTGCTTGTTTTGTTGGGATGAAAATATCTATTTTATTTCCTTTTATGGCACCGCCAGTATCACCAGCAATCGCTTCTCCATAACCCTCTACCCATACTCGAGATCCTAATGGAATTACATTTGGATCAACAGAAATAACTTTTTGGTTTGGATTCGCCTTTAGATTAATGCCAGTCGCTGTGATTCCAGAGCATCCTTCGCATGACGCTGTATATGCTGTGGAAGTCATTGTTAACTCTTTCGCTGTAGTAGCCGGTTTAGTCTCTGATGGAGCATTAGATGTAACAGAAGTCTTCGTAGCTCCTTTTACCTCGGGTTGTGCAACCTTCGATCCTTTCAACACTAATTTATCACCGGGTATGATTAAATCACTTGTTAGCTGATTGTTCGACATTAATTGTTCTACAGTCATATCATATTTTTCTGCAATATCAGATAATGTATCTCCTGAAACAACTATATACGTTTCTAGAGCTCCCTCCACTCTTAATTGTTGAGATGGGTATATAACGGTTGAATTAAGATCGTTCCATTGTTGTAAGTCTTGCACACTAACATTCTCTGCTTGAGAAATTGACCAAAGTGTATCTCCTTTTTCTACCGTATGAACGCTTGACGCAGACGCTTGTCCTGCCGCCCCTACTGATAGTGTTACAATTGCGGTTAGTGCAATAATGTGTTTTTTCATAAAATGAATTTCCTCCTTTTCACTAACGAGATTCATCATACCACCTACATATGACAGAACCATTGCATTATCATTAGGTGAAAATATCATTTATATGACAAGATTCGACAGAATGCAACATTTGTAATATTACTGCTTCAGTATGTTATGTATGCCATTTCGATAAAATAAGCAATGCGATCACACCACCAACGAACACCCACCTCTTCATCCTTTAATGTTCCAAATAACTTCGTAAAACGTTTCAGCCCCTTAGAAACGGGAAAACGAATGCTAAGGAGGCGTTAAAAATGCCATGGGATAAAAATGATTATCCAGATTCTATGAAAAACTTAGATGCAGATGTACGAGAGAAAGCCATTGAAATTGCCAATGCCCTATTACGAGATAATTACGAGGAGGATAGAGCCATTTCCATTGCTACTTCTCAGGCACGAAAAGCAATACACGGGGATGAAGAGGATCGTGTCACCTACGAAGTTATTTCTCGTGAAACTGACTGGGTGCTCAGGAAGGTAGACGGCAAACGAGCTATTTTTGTAGAGGATACGAAAGCGGAATTACTTCAAAAAGCAAAACCATACGTGAATGAACAAAACGGAATATTAACGATTTATGAGGAAGATGGCTCAATACAGGATACTTTATACGATTAAAAAAAGCATAGATACTTTTCTGTGCTTTTTTTTATGATAAGAAATTATATAGAAATGTACCTTGACATTCGGTTCATGGTACTTTAAAAAAATAAATGATGCCGATGATTTCCGTTTCTGACATACATTTTCCGTTGAAGCACCATAATGTTGCGTTCTTAGACTGATTCCTTATTAAACTAAAGGTAATTGATTAATTATTTTGGTACAATAAACTTATTTAAATAAGGTGGGAATTTTATGAAAGAGTACACTCAGATTTTTCTAGGGACAGCTTTTACGAGTAAATCTCCAACAGAAGTACAAATATTGAAAGATAATCTTTTCTTTGTGAATGCAGATGGAATGATTGATAAAATTATTGCTCCGGAACATTCAGAATATCAAGATTTAGTCAATTCCTATAAAGGAAAAGAAAATTTTCATCAATTAGAGGATCATCAATATTTCTTGCCTGGGTTTGTCGATTTACACGTCCATGCTCCACAATGGGCGCAGGCAGGAACAGCGCTGGATATCCCACTTAATGATTGGTTAAATACATATACATTTCCAATTGAATCTAAGTTCTCCGATTTAGATTTTGCAAAAAAAGTGTATCACGATGTTGTCAGTACCCTTCTAGCAAATGGAACGACGACTGTTCTTTATTTCGCAACAGTGCATAAAGAGGCAAGTATATTACTCGCACAAATATGCGCGGACAAAGGACAACGTGGACTCGTTGGAAAAGTAGTCATGGATAATCCCGAACAAAACCCAGACTTCTATCGTGACGCAGATACAAGTACTGCTTTAGCCGATACAGAAGAATTTATACTAGCCGTCAAAGCATTAGGTGGGAGTTCTAAGCAAGGAGTATATCCAGTTGTAACTCCACGATTTATACCAAGTTGTACTGATGAGGCATTACAAGGATTGGGAGATCTTGCTGCTAAGTATAATACGCATATACAGTCTCACTGTAGTGAGAGTGATTGGGAGCATAAATACGTTCAGGATCGGTTCCAGAAAAACGATGCGTTCGCTTTATATGATTTTGGTCTGTTAAGTGATAAATCCGTAATGGCACACTGTAATTTCCTAAGTGACGAGGATGCTGATTTATTTGTTGAAACAGGAACTGCAATAGCTCATTGCCCTATTTCCAATGCCTACTTTGCCAATAGTGTCATCCCTATCGCACATTTCCATTCAAAGGGTGTAGAAATCGGGTTAGGGACAGATATTTCTGGCGGTTTTTCTCCTAGCCTTTACGACAATATAAAACAATCGGTAATCTCCTCTAGAATGCTAGAGGACGGGGTGAATACAAAACTACCGGCAGATGAACGCGGAGTTCCTAGGTCACGCGTCACGGTCAACGAAGCGTTCTACCTGGCAACTGCAGGTGGAGGTAACAGTCTCAGCCTGCCTATTGGTCGTTTAGCTGAAAATTATATTTGGGATGTACAAGTAATCGACACAACTAACCTCCCTCTTTATGATTCTAATGAAGACTTACAGGATGCCTTTCAAAAAATGATGTATCTTATACGACCTGAAAATATACGAGAAGTTTGGGTTCAAGGCGAAAAAGTCCACTCTCGCGGTTAATAAAATAATAGGAAAGCTTTCGAAGTTTTTGCTTCGAAAGCCTTTTTGTACTGATTTTAAAAAGTTTTACATATGTACCTCGCAAGCCAGTCACTGATACACCGTTGATAGGCAACAGGCTCTAAACAGATGATCAGTATTAAAAGCGTCTACTTCGTACGAAAATATCTTGTTTTTCCCAGATTAGTTGATAACCTACCCGTGAAGTGTAAGCAAATAACATGAAACCCATCTTGAGTAAAGACTCAAGATGGGTTTTTAGAGAGGTCTATTTTAAGTAAAATAGACCTCCATTTATAATTTCTATCTTTATTCTTGCTTCGTATTGTTGCTGTAATGCAGTTTTCTCCATCTCGTAGCATTCTGGCCTTTCTTCTACTCCCTCATAAAAGAATTCTAACACCCGTATATCTCTCTGCCATCTTTTTTTTGCTTGTTCGGCCCATGAATGATCATCCTGCTGAATGACGTTTTCAACCACTCCATCTAAGCGCTCTAAACCCCGAACTGGTTTTATAACGTAAGGCAATAAAAAAGCATTTTTTGGCATTGTAGATGCAATATTCATCTCGCTTAAAGAAGCATGAAAATCCGTTATTATATTGCCATTCATTAGATTAATGCCTAGTGAATGGAGCATTTCTTTCGTTTGGTTACTGTAATAGGAAATTTTATAGTTCACCCCTAGCCAAGGAGTTAGTATTGGACGGTTTATCGTCTCCTCCATTTGCTCAAACATTTGGATAAAAGCACCCATTTCATACGTTGCTTGAAAGAGTTGGCCAAGTCTTGGTGATCCGAAATGTACCAATTCCCCCTTAATATTATCTTTCAGCTTTGTTTGGTCCGTTATTAATGTAAGTTGTGACGGACAAGGTACCGCCCCTACGCTTTCTACGTATTGCCAATAATAAGGTCTATTCATAATTCGTTTATCCATATCAATCGTCAGCTGAACAGTAAGATAGTGATCTGTGTCATTCACGAACTGACAATTATTTTCAGAGAAAAAAGTTCGTAAGTACTGTTGAACTTGTTGCGGATACATTTATATCCTCCTTTACATGTCCCAATTTATATCGTTTTTTGGAAAGCGGACAATATATCATCTAAATCACCTACAACCTTTTCAAATACATCAATTTTTTTGTAGAGTAGTCGCAATATATCTATCTCAATCGTGTTATCAATTGCCAAATTATAAATATGAACGTCATGTTCTTGCCCCAGCCGGTGTACACGTCCTATACGCTGTTCCAACTTCATCGGATTCCATGGCAAATCATAATTGATCACATGATGACAGAATTGAAGGTTAATCCCTTCCCCACCTGATTCAGTGGCTATCAATACTTGAGCATGCTCTTTAAATAAATGCTTCATATAGTCCCGCTTGTTTTTATTGAATTTCCCATTAAAAAGCACACTCGTAATACCTTTTGTGTGTAAATACCACTGTAAGTATGCTTGGCTTGCTTTATATTCTGTAAAAATAATTACTTTATCCTTCGCTTGTGATATTATTTCGTATGCTTTCTCTGCTTTTGAATTTATTTCTAACGCCATTAATCTTTGCATAACATTTTCTACAGAAGCGTTTTCCTCTGGATTTCCACAATTTTGCCGCATTTTATTTAATGTAAGAAATGTAGCCTCCTTGCTACTACACATTTCCTTCTGCAGTGTAATCATCGAAAAGGCACCTGAAAATACAGGTGAGATGTTTTTTAAATCCACTATCATTTCGTACACTTCTTTTTCTTCGTTCGTAAACTGTATTGGAATAATATTTACTTGGCGATTCGTCCACTCTATTCCCGTGTCCTGTCTACGATTTCGAACCATCACCTGGTTTACTAACTCCTTCAAGTAATCATCATGCTCTAAATCATGTTTGCTAGCAGAGAATGCCGATTGAAACGCCTCATAATTTCCAAGATGTCCAGGTTTTAGTAACGAAATAAGGTTAAATAATTCAAATACATCATTTTGAACAGGGGTAGCAGTTAATAGTAAGCAAAACTTCTTCTTTAAACTTTGTACAAACTCGTAGATTTTGGTTTTGTGGTTTTTTAACTTATGCGCTTCATCAATAATAATCATGTCATAATCCTGCGCAAAGATAAGTTCTCTGTGAGGACTTTTTTTCGCTGTATCCATACTCAGAACGACAACATCACAATGCTCTAATGGAGTATTTTTCTTATAAGGCACAGCTGGTATATAAAATTTATAATGCAGCTCCTCCACCCATTGATTGATAAGTGAAGCGGGGGCCAATATTAAAGCCTTCTTTACCAGTCCACGAACAAGATATTCCTTCAATATCAAACCAGCTTCAATTGTTTTACCAAGCCCCACCTCATCAGCCAATATTGCTTTTCCATTCATTCTTTCAATAACTGTTTCCGCAACCTTTAATTGATGTTCAAGTGGCTTTAAATTAGTCAAATACTTAGGAGATTGAAGACCTGTAAACTCTGTGATTAAATTATTTTTTGCAATATCATAGCTCATATTATAAAGAGTCCAATTATCCCATGGCTCAACATTTTCCAATCGTTTAATAAAACCCTCTGCCCATTCCGATGACCTTTCGATAATCATTTACATCACCTCATATTACTTTTCCTTATGATGTCCCAAAAATAGAAGTGTATGTTTAAGGTTGTGAAATAAAGAGATAATGAATTTACATAACTTTAACTTTGCAAGATTTTCGGAAACCAAAACACAAAGAATTTACCAATATCAACCGTTTTAGAAACTAATTTAAATTTTTCTCAAAAAAACATTGCCTTTCTGTTCGATAATGTTATATAATATAAAAGTCGCAAATGATGATTTGGAAAATATCCAATCTATTATTTTCTTTGGAGGAATACCCAAGTTCGGCTGAAGGGATCGGTCTTGAAAACCGACAGGCGGGTCATACCGCGCGGGGGTTCGAATCCCTCTTCCTCCTCCATTTTTATTTTATTGTTAATAGTTGTAAATTTATTATTGTCGCGGGTGGAGCAAATGGCTTCACGAAGAAAGCGATTAACACCGAAGCAGGTGTCTTACTTTCTTTGAGCGTAGTATGATAATATTTGTACGTATTTTATTGTCGCGGGGTGGAGCAGTGGTAGCTCGTCGGGCTCATAACCCGAAGGTCGCAGGTTCAAATCCTGTCCCCGCAACCAAATGGTCCCGTGGTGTAGCGGTTAACATGCCTGCCTGTCACGCAGGAGATCGCCGGTTCGATCCCGGTCGGGACCGCCATTTATTATTTTAATTTGAGATTTAGGATAAGCAAGCAGGTCGAGGAAGCAATCGAGCGAAAGAAGGAGCGTACTCAAGTACGTGACTGATAGAGCAAGTGAAGCTGACGAAGAGATGCTCAGCTTAGCGTAAATCGATGAGGCTCAGTAGCTCAGTCGGTAGAGCAAAGGACTGAAAATCCTTGTGTCGGCGGTTCGATTCCGTCCTGAGCCACCATATTGTGCGGGTGTAGTTTAGTGGTAAAACCTCAGCCTTCCAAGCTGATGATGAGAGTTCGATTCTCTTCACCCGCTTCATAATGTAAGAAAACCTATTGATGCAATGATCAATAGGTTTTCTTTTTTTGTTATTTTTTGCGAGCTTCTGCCTCGTCTAATATTTCTCTTCGAAAACCTTCAATACTTTCTTTTCGACGTTCATTTTTCTCTCGGACGGCTTCTCGATCATTTCCAGTAGTGTGTTCCATCGTTTCTTCCGCAGCTTCCATGTTCTCGGTCGTGTTTTTCACCATTTTTTTCAACTTTTTTACGTTATCTGATCGGTCATCTGGTTTTGGTTTATTGTTATTAGTCATTTCAGTTCCTCCTTGTTTTTTGTCATACGCATTTTATCGTCCCCTATCTCTTTAAAAATATTCGGATTTTCTAAATTTCTTTTATTCGCTGGAATAATAATTTCCAATTGGGACAAGATAGTAGGAGAAAATGATGAGGGGCGGTAATGACTATTACTACGGAATGGTTTGACAGAGTATCAGAGGAGCTACAGGATCATTT
Organism: Psychrobacillus sp. INOP01; assembly: GCF_018140925.1. Classification (NCBI taxonomy): domain Bacteria; kingdom Bacillati; phylum Bacillota; class Bacilli; order Caryophanales; family Bacillaceae; genus Psychrobacillus; species Psychrobacillus sp. INOP01. The sequence goes on along the minus strand of NZ_CP073315.1, from coordinate 2,536,474 downwards.
GAACTCGATTTGTGAGGAGTACGACCAAGTCGGCCATATGAATATTAATCGCGCTTCTAAACATCCAAGAATTGAATTTTTTGTTAGTACCGAAGAGGAAGAGCGAGACTATTTTTGTACCATTCTGTTTGATCCATATAACGAAGAGTTCTATGTAGAAAGCTTCGATGTCGAACTTCTCCAACCTACTAGAATAATATTGGATGATATTACTGATATTATAGAAGTTGTCCATGAAAGCTTTCACGAGTTTCTTATGGACGATACTGATAGTGAATTGGTTTATATGGAAGATGACGAAGACGACGAAATTACAGTCGAGGAAATTGATGTGGAATGGGAAACTCCTGAAGTCACTGCATTTCTAATAGAAGATGAAATTGAAGTAACTTATCAGTTCGGTGTAGACAGTTCAAATGGCGATGGTGTTCTCCGTAGGGTGAATCGTATTTGGACAGATGACGAGGAGCTCGAAGATGAAAGCACCTTTACCTTCAAAAAAGATGAAGCCAGTACTATTATAGCAATGATCGCTAGTCATATGGATAGAATGGTCGGATACGATGAAATTATAGATCTTTAATTTTAATAACATCTCCAATTGGACAAGTTGCCATTTGGAGGTGTTTTATTATGTTCAAAACTAGTCAACTTAAGGTGATATTCTGATAAAATGAGAGTAATAAGAAATGGAATGGAGTACATACCTTGAAAACCTTTAAAAAAATGTATATTGAAATTACTAGCGTTTGTAATCTTGCTTGTAGCTTCTGTCCACCGACAAGTAGAGCAAAGAATATTCTCAAACTAGATGCATTTAACAAAACATTAGATCAAATTCGACCACATACAAAATATATTTACCTCCATGTAAAAGGTGAGCCACTTTTACATCCACGAGTCGATCAATTATTAGATGCCAGTCATGCCAAGGGTTTTAAAGTTAATATAACGACAAATGGCACCCTTATCAATAAAAATAGACATAAACTTTTAGGAAAACCAGCACTGCGCCAAATTAATTTCTCTTTACATAGCTTCGATGGTCATGAAGGGTCCGAAAATCGCGAGAAATATCTAGGAGATATTCTGGATTTTGTTCGAGAAGCCAAGGAACACAATATTATCATCTCCTATCGATTATGGAACTTACAGAGGGATCAGGTTTCAGAAGTTGCTCAACGTAGAAATCGAGAAACACTGGAAATACTTGAAAAAGAATATAATCTAGATTTTAAAATTGAAGAAAAAGTACAACCGGGTAAAGGGATTAAAATTGCACATAATGTATATTTAAACCAAGATCATGAGTTTCAATGGCCTAGCTTATTTGCACCAGAGGATGATGGAAAAGGATTTTGTCACGCCCTCCGAAACCAAGCGGCTATACTTGTCGATGGAACTGTCGTACCATGTTGTCTAGATGGAGAAGGTGTGATTAACTTAGGTAATATTAATAATAGTTCTTTTTCAGACATTATTGAGAGTGAACGAGCGAATAATTTGTATGATGGATTTACAAGAAGAGAAGCAGTGGAAGAAATGTGCAGAAAATGTGGATATAGACAGAGGTTTGGAGTTTAATGCACTTACTTATAGAAACGAAGTGGTGCAAGTGGTAATATTAGACTTTCGAGAGGAGAGATATATACATGGAATTTCTAACACTTAGTAATGGATTGAAAATCCCTCAAATTGGTTTTGGTGTTTGGCAAGTTGATAACGAAACAGAAGCTCCAGCTGCTGTAGAAGAGGCTCTTCGCGTCGGCTATCGTCATATTGATACTGCAGCTACTTACGGTAACGAAGAAGGAGTGGCAAAAGGAATTGCTGCTTCTGGTGTTGCTCGTGAAGATATCTTCCTAACTTCAAAAATTTGGAACGATGACGTTCGTGCAGGCCGTACAAAAGAAGCATTTCAAGAGTCCCTTAACCGTTTAAACACGGACTATCTAGATTTATGCTTAATCCATTGGCCAGTTGACGGTATTGTAGAAGCTTGGCGTGCACTTGTTGAGCTGTACAATGAAGGAAAAATAAAGTCAATTGGTGTGTCTAACTTCAAAGAACACCACTTGGAGCAATTAGAGGCAGCTGGATTGATGACGCCTATGATCAATCAAATCGAGCTACACCCCCAATTACCACAGCAGAACTATGTGAATTATTTATCCGACAAAGGTATTCATGTAGAAGCTTGGAGTCCCCTTATGCAAGGGAAATTCTTGGATTTTGATTTATTCCACCAGTTGGCTGAAAAATATGGGAAGTCTCCATCACAAATTGTGCTTCGCTGGCACTTACAATTAGGACGAGTTGCTTTACCAAAATCAATTACTCCTAGTCGTATTCAAGAAAACTTTAATGTCTTTGACTTCAAATTATCGTCTGAAGATATGGACGCAATTGCTAAACTAGCTACAAATGTTCGCATGGGTCCTGACCCAGACGAAATTCAATTCTAATAAAAAAAGCCGGAAGAAGTGTCTTAAACTTCTCTCGGCTTTTTTATGTATTATTCTTCTGCTATAACTCCGAAAGAATAAATTGTTGTGGTCTTGTACTCATCCCCTGCTCGTAGAATAGACGAAAGGAAATGAGGATGATGAATTGAATCAGGTGGCCCTTGCGTTTCCAGGCATAAACCTAAATAATCTCTTAGCTCTTCGCCTCTCATAATTTCCGTATTGCCCATGTTATTTCCTGTATAGAAAACGACTGCAGACTCTGTCGTTTCTACTACTAGTTTACGACCACTTTCTGCTTCTGTTAATAACATTGCATTAAGTTCGTTTTCAGTAAATAAAAATGGATGGTCGTAACCGTTTCCGACTAATACATTTTGTGGATGAACAGAGGCCACTCCATCCATTATTTTACGACCTTCTCTAAAATCAAATACAGAGTTCTCAACCGGCACTATATTTCCGGTCGGAAGAAACTCCTCATTTAACTCTAAATACAAAGGACTATCCATCGTTAGTGCATGGCCTAATACATCCCTTTTCAAATTCCCACTAAGATTAAAATATGAGTGATTCGTTACATTTACTAATGTGTCTTTATCAGAAATACCAGTGTATGTAATTAATAGCGTGTCTTCCTCGTGTAAAATGGTGTAATTTACTTTCATTTCTAGATTACCAGGGTATCCTTCTTCCCCATCTGCGCTTAAATAGGTAAACTCAATTGTAGTATCTTGGTCTCCTTCCAACACAGTAGCATTCCATATTGTATGACTAAATCCATTGAGACCTCCATGTATATGATTATTTTTATCATTTTTTTGGAGATTGTAGATATCCTCTCCTATACAAAAAGAGTCTCCACTGATGCGACCAGCAACTCGACCTACAACTGCTCCTAAGTACTTTGGATTATGATCGTATTCCTCTAACGTATCATATCCGAGAACAACATTTTCGTATTGTTGAGCTCGATCAGATGCTAAAATCTCAGTAATTACGCATCCATAATTCATGCAGGATACTTCAAAACCGTTTTTATTTCTTACGGTAAATAATGTAACCGGCAGACCATCTATAAATCCAAATATTTTCTCTTCCACTAACACTAAGCAATTCAATCCTCTCCTATATTACTTCTTTACTTCATCTCTACGAGTTCACCGGTTTGTATAGATTGATAACAAGCTTCTATTACTCGCATATTATTAATAGTAGAATTTCCTGTAATTTCTGGATCACTATTCATTTGTATTACATTAGAAAAATGCTCCACCTCTAGTCGATATAGATCCCCATATACATTTTCTTCACGGACCATGTCTGCGACTTGAGTAATAACTTTCCCTACTCCTCCGTTATTATCTGGTCGGAAGGCAAAAGGTACTTTGATCGTGCCTTTTGTACCTATTACTTCATATTCATTTCTTCCAGTCATATCAAAACTGCAGTCAAACATGGCACGTACTCCACCGCCCATGTTCAAATATCCAAATGTGCTTATATCTACACCAGTTTCAGGATCAAGTTCCGCAAAGCATTGCACAGAAACTGGTTCGGAATCTAACAAGTAGCGAATCGCATGAATGCTATAGCAACCAACATCATAAAGAGAGCCTCCACCCATCGCTTTGTCCATTCTAAATTTATCGACACGGGATTGTAAATGAAAAGAATGACTCGATTTAATAAGCTTTATGTCCCCAATTTCGCCGGATGATAAAATTTCTTTAACGCGCTGATGCTGTGGATGCAGCTGATACATGAAGGCTTCCATGAATTTCACGTTATTTTCGCGACATATTTCCACCATTTCTTCTGCCTCGACAGCTGTTAACGCAACTGGCTTTTCGCATAGTATATGCTTTCCTTGCTTAGCAGCTTTAATTACCCATTCTTTATGCAAATGATTAGGAAGCGGAATGTAGACAGCTTCAATATCTGAATCATTAAGAAGCTCTTCATAGCTTTCATAGGCTTTAGCAATACCTAATTTGGAAGCTACTGGATGCACTTGGCTTCCTCGACTCGCAATAGCTATTAGCTCAGCATTACTTGCTCTATCAATTGCGGGTATTAGTTGTTTCTGTGCGATATTCGCCGTACTTAATACTCCCCACCGAATATTCTCCATCTAATCACCCACCTTTACTTTTAAACTCTTTTTCCAGAACTGTATTCAAATAAGTCCCATTTTTTATCGCAAACAGCACTACTTTAAGATCTAATAGCTGTTATTGCAAAAATGTTTGCCCCTAAAAACTCACCTCTTCAATATTCGCTACATTACTAGCGAAATCCTTCAATCGCTCTTATAGCTCTTAAGCGCTTTGATCAATCCAGTGCTCTGAAAGAAATCCTTAACCACTAAATTTATTCAGCATATTTCTATCTGATTACTTTCCATATATACAAATAGAGACCCTTTACTTCCTAGTACAATCGCAGCCTGAAGTAACTAGTTTTTGTGGTTTATTGTTACTTTTTCATTTTACATTTCAGCAAAAAATAAATTGCATTTTTTCAGTTTTTCAAACCATATTAAGTAAGCATCAAAAATCGTCGAGAGGGGTTTTCTTATGAAAAATGGTACTCATCTAGGAGCTAATAAAAGAGGTTCTATGGCGAAACGACCAAATAGTAAGAAAGAAGAGATTTCTCTAGAGTTAGCCGAGCTTGGTTATTTAACACCTAAGCAAGGGTCAATGTCTCCAAATCGACGTGATATGAGTGAGAGGGATAGATCTTACTAAATCTAAGATGTCAAAAACGGACACAACAAAGCGTTGTGCCCGTTTTTTGTATTTTTTACTTTCCACTTATTCGTTCACTTTTTCATTTTCAAATACCCATTGTTTCAGTTTTTTTTGATAGTGCGATATCATCCAGCCTAAAATTTTCCCTATAAAATAAGCCGCTACTAGTGTTCCGATGCCTATTGATCCAAAGGACTGTATAAAAACTAAACAAAGCGTCGCTGCGACAAAAACATTTAGTAAGTCACCCATAATTTTTGCTTTACTAAACTTTATTTTGAACCGTTCGCTAATAACATAAGTTAATGCATCATAGGGCATTAGTGGTAGTTTTGCAGTGAAATAACCGATTAATCCTGCTGACACGACAAATAAACTAATAATTAGATATACACAGCGTAATACTATAGATTCAGGTGGTGGTAGTAACTGTACGAGGAACAATGTAGCATCCATAAAGAATCCAAATACAAACGAAATAATTAGTTGAAGTATAAAATCTTTTATATCAATACGTTTGTTTAACATGATTTGAACAAGGATAAATAATATATTTGCAAGGACTGTAGTAATACCAATGGATAATCCTGACGTTAAAACAAGTGCATATGCCAAAGAAGAAACGGGCGATACACCAAGTCCCGCTTGAATTGACAAACTAACTCCAAGCGTCAAAAAAAATAAGCCACCCACATACAAGACAAGGCGCTTCATTGTAACATTTTTATGATTCATAAATAACTTCGCTTCCTTTTTTAATCTCCTAATTATCATAACATCGCATTTAACATATGAAAAATATATATATGATAAACTATTCATATGCAAATGCATATGACAGGGGTGCATATATGGATATTCGACAATTACATTACTTTAGAGAAATTGTAAAACATTCTAGTATTTCTAAAGCTGCAGAAGCACTTCATATCGCGCAGCCACCACTCAGTCAGCTCTTAAAGAAACTAGAAACCGAGCTTGGCACAACTTTAATCCATCGTTATCGTAAAAAATGGGAACTGACTGAAACAGGTGAAATATTATATCAATACGCGGAGCAAATGCTTTTGCAAATGCAGGATGTGAAGCAAAAAATTCAAGAAGTAGAACAAGGTATAGCTGGAACTGTACGTATTGGTGTTTCTTCCGCATGCTCGAACATGCTGATCGACTATATTAGCATGTATAGAACACAATTCCCAAACGTCAAAATCAGTATTATTAACGGTAACTCAGAGGAATTATTAAAACGACTCGAACAAAGAGAAATAGATTTGGCCTTCCTTTTACGCTTAAGCAATAGCGAACACTATGAGATTAAAATATTGAAGAAACAACCGTATGTCATAATTGTCCCAACTAGTTGGTTAACATCATTTTCACACCCACATGTGACATTTAAACAAATTGCCAAATTACCTTTTATTATGCTGGGTGCAATGGAAGGACATTCTTTTCATGGGGATATACGTAGAGCGTTTGAAGAACATGACATAGAACCAAATATTATAATTGAATGCAAGGATATATCCATGGTAGCATCACTTGTCAGTAAAGCTTTGGGAGTATCCATTATTCCAAGCATGGATTATGCAGCTACCTTTTTAGAAAATCTAACACTATTTGAATTGGAAGAATATAGTAATAGCGTGGAGCCAGTCATCTTAAGACTAAAAGATGCACCTACCTCAAAAGTAGCCGCACAGTTTTGGGATATAGTAGATTAAATCGACTAATTGAAGGAAAAAGTGAGCCTGGACATGTTTCTCCAAGCTCACTTTTCTATAAAACTAAATATTATCTTCAACATAGCTCAATCTTATAGTACTCTCTTTGCCTGATTTTCCTCGTATGAATTTTTCCATCCGTATAATTCATTCCTTTTAATGTAGTTATAGCAATTTGTAGGTAAAAGGTATTTCGCTTCTCCCCCTACAGCAAATTCATCCCGAATATAGGTAGAACTGATTTCCATGGCAATGCCCTTATCGATTAAGTGAAAAGTACTTCCATCGTCGTTATTGCGCAGCAAAGGCGAACCACTTATCGCTTTCAACATATCAATGCCATCTCTGGCCATGACAATAAATTTATTTTCTCTTACTAATTTGTCTGCGTTACCCCATTTGCCTTCCCCGATATCCACTAATAAGTCTGCTCCCATAATGAAATATAAATCATCCTCTGGATATACTTTCTTTAAATGATCCATTGTCTCATAGGTAGAGATTTTCCAGGCATCTTGCTTCATTTCAAAATCATCTAGGGTGAATTTTTCGTCAGATTTAATCGCCATTTCTAACATGTTCCAGCGATGTTCGTCCTCTGTTTTCATCGCTTTGTCTTTTCTTTTGTTGGAGCAAGGTAAAAAGATGACCTTATCTAACTTGCATCGATTCGCTATTGTGCTCGCCGTAAAAAGATGTACATTGGTTATGGGATCAAAGGATGACCCGTAAATTCCTATCTTAGCCATGAGGTTTCCTCCAGGTAATCAAAATTAGTTTTACCGACTAAACAGTTTAATAGGTACTGAAAAGCTTTCTCTAATGTGATGCCATAATAATGAGCTATTATAAACAAGGGACCACATGTAATTTCATCGTGTTCTCAATTGTTCTACTTTTTCTTTCACCTGCTCAATATTAGCGATTTTGTTATCCCAACATTTCTGACTTAAGTCAACTGGGTATTCTTCGGGATTTAGAAGTCGTTTATATTCATCCCATAGGAACAACAAGTTTTCTTTTACATCCTGTTGAATCCCTAAGATTCCTGGCAATTCGTACACCTGTTTTCCGTCCACAAATATGTCATGATGAAGTTCTTTTGCTTCGTAATTTGTCACGAACTTACTGATATACGTATGAACCGGATGGAACATTTTCAATTTTTCTTCTTGCTCTGGTTTTTCATCATCCATGGCAATGTAATCACCTTCTGACTTATTACTCGTCAGATTAATAATGCGGTAGACTTTTTTAAGTCCAGGTGTGGTAACTTTCTCTGGATTCCCTGAAATCTTAATAGTATCTACCATATTTCCATTATCATCTTCAATGGAGACCAATTTGTAAACTGCTCCGAGTGCCGCTTGGTCATAAGCAGTAATTAGTTTGGTACCAATTCCCCACGCATCAATTTTTGCTCCTTGATGTTTTAATTGAGAGATTGTATATTCATCCAAATCATTGGATGCTACAATTTTCGTATGTTTGAAACCGGCTTTGTCTAACATCTTTCTAGCTTCTTTTGATAAATAAGCCAAGTCACCACTATCAAGTCGAATTGCTTTGAAGTTGATTTTATCTCCTAGTTCTTTTGCTACTTTGATAGCAGTAGGAACCCCAGATTTTAAAGTATCGTAGGTATCAACTAAGAAGGTGCAATCTTTATGTCTTTTTGCATACTTGTGAAATGCTGTATATTCATCTCGATACGCTTGAACCATGGAATGGGCATGCGTACCGGATACAGGAATTCCAAATAATTTTCCAGCTCTCACGTTGCTTGTTGCCTCAAACCCTCCGATAAAGGCAGCTCTTGTTCCCCAAATTGCTGCATCCATCTCTTGAGCACGTCTGGTCCCGAATTCCATAGCGGTCTGATCACCAATCACTTGTTTCATTCGAGAAGCCTTTGTCGCGATTAACGTTTGATAATTGACTATGTTCAGTATAGCCGTTTCTATCAATTGCCCTTCTGCTAAAGGAGCTTCGATACGTAACATAGGTTCGTTATGGAAGACCAATTCTCCTTCTTTCATCGAACGAATCGTGCCAGTGAATCTCAGCTTTTGAAGGTATGCTAAAAAGTCTTCTTTGTAACCTAGTTCATTTTGAAGGTATTCTATATCACTCTTTGTGAACTGGAAGTTAGAGATGTATTCGACAATTCTTTCTAGTCCGGCATACACCGCGTACCCGTTACCGAATGGCAGCTTTCTAAAATACACTTCAAAAACAGCTTTTCTGTTGTGTATATTATCTTCCCAGTACGTTTCTGCCATATTGATTTGGTAAAGGTCGGTGTGTAAGGCAAAACCATCATCTTTATAAATTTTTGTCATATTAAATCCTCCATTTCTTTTAACCTGGTTGCAACTATTTGGGTCTATCTGATCTCTGCACCGATGCTATTTTTGAAATGACCTAAAGCCCATTCGTGACCTAGTTGGTTGAAACTTGCAACAGCATCTTTATAAACGACTACTTTAAAGCCTTTGTTAAAAGCATCCACTGCTGTATGAAGTACACAAATGTCGGTACATACGCCAACGAGGTGAACTTCTGTAATCTGTCTTTCACGAAGTTTTAGTTCTAAGTCTGTTCCGGCGAACGCAGAATACCTTGTTTTGTTCATCCAATAAACCTTTTCATTGGTTCTGTTGTTTTCATATACATCTTTGAGTCTTCCAAACAAATCTCTGCCTTTGGTTCCCTCTATGTTGTGAGGAGGAAATAACTTGGATTCAGGATGGTAAATGTCATCTTCTTGGTGCGTATCAATAGCAAACACCACGAAGTCCCCATTCGCTATAAAATCTTCAGTTAGTTGTACGATAGATCCCTCAATGTCCTGCCCTGGTTTACCACAAGTTAACTTTCCATTATCTGCTACAAAATCCACTGTGTAATCAATGTTTAATAATGCCTTTTTCATCATTTATTCGCCCCTTTATATTAATTTAATTATTAATTGTTTAACTGTTAATAAATAAATTGAATAAAATTAATAGTTTGCATTATAGATGGAAACAAAAGGCTCGAAGTCGGTGAATTTATATAACTGCGCTTTGTTTTTTGACCATCTATTAGATTTTTTCAACTCCCCTTTGACCATTACTTTTTCTATGAATGGTAGGGAAGGTGCTTTTCTGAAAAACTGAGAATCCAGTTTAATCCATGAATCATCCAATACGGTTAGTAGTACGCCTTGTAATTCCGACAACACGAATTCTTTTGGTAAAAAGTTCTTTGCTAATGTAGTGAGTGCCATGTCTTTTTTTATATTCCAAATGGCATCCTCGATTATTTGTTCGTGGTCGAAAGCGAGTTCTAACTGATTGATTTCTTCTAAGGTGAATAATTGAACATCCGATGCATCATCAGCTGCTTTGCGTTTGACTAATTGGTTTTCAGGTACGATTGCATAGTGGGCATTCGAGATAATCCAAGCACGTTTATCACGTCCAGGTTTGTCGTAGGTACCGAAGTGTTTAATCTTGAGATTGGTTACCCCTGTCTCCTCTTCTAACTCTCTCGAGGCTGCTTCAAATGCTGTTTCATCTGGTTGAACAAAACCACCTGGTAATGCCCATTTACTACCTTCTACATTTGGTTCCCCATCTGCATCCTTCTCTGCTCGTTGTATCAACATCAACTTCAACTCTTTTACTGGCGGTTTGTGCTTTTCTACTTCGGTTGAAATGATTGTAAATACGGCAATGTCGCTGGTGTATCCATCTGGCGTATTATATATGTTTGAGTCGTAGTTCTCGAGCATTTCTTCTTCTGACTTGTATTTCCCCATTACTTTACCCACCTCACTACTTTAATTAACAGTTTGTTATTTGTTAATTATATTTTACGCTTGAATTTTTTTAATTGCAAGGCATTTGTCCAATTTATATTTTTTTAAATCGAAAAATAATGGTCAGGGTCTCGTGGACTACCTTCAGGGCCATTCAACCTCATCTACTTAATGTAAGCATTGAAGGGTATCTTAGTCATTAAAAAAACATTTCAACAAAAAAGACCCATACCTAAAAAGGTTAATGGGTCTGATTGTTTAAAAATCACATTTAGAAAGGATTTGTCGCTAATAGACTAGCTGTTTTCACGTAGACTCTTGGATTTAATTTTAATTGGGACACGATGAACTCCGCTATGTCTTCTGGTTGCATAAATTGTTCAATTTTATCTTTATCCACTAAGGATGAATTAGTAGCAAGCTCTGTTACTACTGTACTTGGAGTCAATGCTGTTACGCGTATATTATTTCGACGAACTTCTTGAGCTAATGATTCTGTTAGTCCAATAACCCCAAATTTAGATGCACTATAAGCACTTGAACCAGGTGCTCCATTTAATCCATTCGTAGAAGAAATATTAATAATATCTCCTCCATTTTTTCCGATTAGCTGTGGAAGTACTGTACGTGTCACATAATAAGTACCCATTAAGTTAACATCGATAATCTTCTTCCACTCCACAGGATCCGTATCTACTAGTTTAACAAAGCCACCGATTCCTGCATTGTTGATCAATATATCAGCCGGTCCTAATTCATTCGTTAATTTCTCTATTGCTTGTTCCACTTCTTCTAAAGAAGAAACATCTGCAGGTGCATATGCCACTTTAACATTTAAGCCATCTATTTCCTTGGCTACATCCTTTAACGCTTCCTCTGTTCTTGCAAGTAATCCAACGTTTACTCCTTCTTTTGCCAAAGCAATTGCTATAGCTTCGCCAATACCTCTTCCTGCTCCCGTTACAAACGCCACTTTACCTTTTAATGATTGTCCCATGTTTAGCAACTCCTTTATGTTAGTAATCTATTCCTATCATAGACCTGTAAAATGGAAAATTCCAATCAATCAACTTCTCGTGAAAATCGAAGCACCTTTTGCATTATTTGTCTGCCATATTTTTATTAATAAATGTCGAGGTACCGGTTATCATTAACAATAGAATTTGTTTAGACATTTCCATAGGTGATTCCACACAGCCATTTTCTAACCATCTTATCATCACAGCTGCAACGCCATGTGCCCTATATACATATAACCAGGAGCTATCTAGATGAAGCTGTTCTGGAATTTCAAACTGGTATTCTTTGATAAATAATTCTTCAATTGTTTTTGCTAATTGATGACGAAAATCTACACGAATATGCGTACTCAATAATATCGAATATAACTGTTGTTCCTTTATAAAATAATGAAATACACTTATATCCTCTGGTTTCATCTCCAATAAATTAACATTTAATGTTCGATTGTACGGCTTTCTAATTTCACTTTTTAACTCATCTAAGGTTTCATGTATAATTTCATCTAATAAATATTCTTTTGTCCCAAAGTTATTATAAAATGTTCCTCGATTATAATTTGCCATTTTAACAATTTCCGTAACACTAATATCATTGAAATCCTTATGTTCTAGCAGAGCTATAAATGTTGATTTTAAAATTTCTTTAGACCTTTGAATTCTCTTATCTGCAAATTCGTTCATATGTACCTCCGTGAATAGTTATTTTATTGCACAAAGTGAGGATGTTTGTTTATTAGTGAACATTCAAAGACATTCTGTTTCTTGTAATGTTATTATCCCACACTAGAATAGAAGTGTAGACAAAATAATTTGGAGGTTTTATATCATGACATTTCCGGTCTTAGAAGGTAAAGTAGCAATCGTTACTGGCGCTGCAATGGGTATGGGAAAAGAAACAGCTATATTATTTGCAGAAGCAAAAGCAAAAGTCGTTATTGCTGATTTCAATGAAGAAAAAGGACAAGCTGTAGCAGAAGAAATTAAAGCTGCTGGCGGTGAGGCGTCATTCGTTAAAGTGGACATATCTAATTCAGAGGCTGTTCAAGCAATGGTTAAATTTGCTGTCGATACGTATGGTAAATTGGATGTTGCAGTTAATAACGCTGCACTTACTCCAGATGATAAGCCTGCACATGATTTCGATGAAGACTATTGGAACCGTCTAATCGGTGTTGACTTAACAGGAACTGCATTATGCCTAAAATATGAATTAAAACAAATGCGCGAACAAGGTCATGGCGGATCTATTATTAATATCTCTTCTGTAAGTGGTTTCCGTCCACAATCAGATAACATTGCCTATGTTGCTGCTAAACACGGTGTAGTAGGAATAACAAAAGTCGCAGCCTTAGAAAATGGCCCATTGAACATTCGTGTAAACTCTGTTGCACCAGGTGCAATTGATACACCTATGCTACGCGGAGCATTAGAGCAATTCGGATATACAGAGGAGGAATATGCTCCTCAATTAAGTTTGTTAAATCGTTTTGGTCAACCACGCGAAATTGCACAAGCTTCGTTATGGTTAGCATCTGATGCGTCATCTTACGTGACGGGTACAACTATTCATGCAGATGCAGGATATACTTCACGTTAATATGCTTAAATTCTCTACTTATAAAATGAATAAACTGTTGTCCCAAACAAAGGAGCCAAGAAAAGTGCTTATCACTTTTCTCGGCTCCTTTCCGTTCCAAAAACCCCGTGTTTTAGGTATTTTGAAGAATAGGATCTATCCAATATTACTGCTGATTTCTGTTTCAGTCGAACGCTTTCCGCGGGTGGTCCGTAAGCCTCCTGTGGATTCTCACTTGGACGCACTTTTTCCGTTGAAAAGGGGGCTTGCGCATTTTAATCTTCTACTGGCAACCAGCCTTTTACATTCATCAGCCTGTCCCATAATGGGTCAGGAATAACTAATTCTTCCTGAGCATGTCTAGAAAGGGTTTTACGTATTTGATCTTCCTCACCTGCTTGGACTTTCTCAATCCACTTCGGTTCCATTAGTAATTCGCGACCCAGTGCAATGAGCGGGACACCTGTTCCAAGTGCTTCTACTACTTCATCAGGTGTATGCAATGAACCTACCCCAACTACTGGAACACGATCTCCTATCTTTTCATGTATCTTAATAATTCTCGACTGTGTTTCATCTTTTTCGCGGAAAGAACCATTCCAGAAATGATTAACTGACACATGTAAATAATCTAATCCTTGATCTGCTAGCTTATCTACAAATTGAAGTGTATCTTCCAATTGAATCCCTGGATTACTCCCTTCTTCTGGCGATATTCGATAGCCGACGATAAATGGTGTCTTCGCGTATTTCTTCACTGCTTTTTTGATAGAACCTACGATTGCTAAAGGAAACTTCATTCGATTTTCAAGTGATCGGCCCCAGTTATCTTCTCTTCTATTTGAATGTGGCGAGAAAAATTGTTGCAGTAAATAAGTGTTCGCACCATGGATTTCTACTCCATCAAAACCTGCTTCAATAGCTCTCCTAGTAGCATCACCAAAAGCTTGGATTGTATGATTTATTTCATCCTCCGTCATCTCTCTCGGTACGATTGCCCCTTCACGTTCTGCGGCGATTGCACTAGCCGAAACTGGTTGCTGGTCTGGAAGTAATTCTGGAGGTGACTGTCTGCCCCCATGATAAATTTGGATAATCGCTTTTGTCCCATTCGACTGAATAACTTTTGCTAGTTCTTTCAATCCCGGAAGAAATTTGTCATCATCTATACCGAATTGCCCCGGAAATCCTTTTCCATCTTTACTTACATACGCACAAGCGGTAATGAATGTCCCGACTCCACCAGTACGCTTTTTATAATAAGCTAGCTCTCTTTGAGAAACCTCCCCATTTTCTTCAGAGGAATAGTTAGTCATCGGTGCTACCATAATTCGATTTTTTACTTCTACTCCTGATGGAAACGTAAATTCTTGAAAAATCTTTTCGTATTTTTTCTTCATTGTTTTAACTCCTTTACTCGTCCTTCTTTTGCGGATAATTTATTTTCTATTTAAATACTACAGAAGTTAGTCGTAATCTTCCAACAATCTGCAATCTAAAAATCCCTATGAACAAACTATTCAATGATAGTATGCTGCATAGGGATTTATTTATTGCTCTGATCTAATTTTTTCTATTTCCTTTACCCATGCGTCGATATTTTGATGTATGCGTTCATATTCGTCATCTCCCTCTTTTTCTTTGGTGGACTTTAGTTCTTTATTGATGGCAAGTAATTGGTCAATGACAGTAAGGTCAACTCCCTTTCCTTCTGAGTCTGTTTCCTCTACCGATTGTTTTTCTTCTACCTCTACATCCTCTACCTGCCCTGTGACCTCTGCTTCTTCTCTATCACTACAACCCGAGACAAGCAATGTGAGCAAGGCAACAGGAATATTTTTCTTAAACATCGAATTATAAACCTTTAGTTTCTAACAAGCCTGTATAAAACTCACCGTATAAAGTAAAGAAATAGGAATTTACTTTAAGTAGCATTTGGGCTGCTTCTGATTTCTAAAATCACATTCACTTTTAGTGAAACAAATACTAGGTACATACGTATTACTAAATTATTAGAGAATGATTTTTATAGAGGATGTCTTGATGACGTTTGGATGTCCGTCCCTCTCCTACAATTTTCGAAAAAAGTTTAGAAGCTCCCGAAGATACATTACTTTTATAATGTCTATTTTTCTTGTTGTTATCCCTAATAATCCAAGGTCCTGCTCATAGCAGGCAAATGAGGAATAGCGAGGTGACAGCCCTTGCCCTAGACGTTATTTTGTAGGAAGGCTATATACTTTTTATTCTATAAAAAAACTCCTGACCGCGAATTAAATACGGGTCAAGAGCTCTTTTATAGAATAACTAGTTGTCATTTATGCTTTAACTAGTAATCCGCCTTCTTTTAAATATTTCTGAATACCCTCTGCAGCACGATAAGAAAGTGCACCCAGTGTACCAGTTGGATTAAAGCAACTATTATGTGGGAATGCAGATGCACCTAAAACAAATACGTTTTCAGCTTCCCACATTTGTAGGTAGGTGTTTAGAGCAGATTTCTCAGGGTCTGTTCCCATTATTACTCCACCTGTGTTATGAGTGTTTCCATCTTTGTTTACGTTAAACGGAGCTTGCACTTCATTTGTATCAATAATATCTGCGCCAATTTCTTCAGCAAATTTACGCGTGATAGCAGACATGTATTTACCCATCGCACGGTCATTATCTGTATATTCATATGTCATGCGTAATAGTGGATATCCAAATTCGTCTTTAAATTCTGGGTCAAGATCTAGGTAATTTTCTTTATGTGGTAAAGAAGCACCTTGCGTTTTAACTGGGAAGTTTGAATTCGCATATTTAATAGATTTCTCTTTGAACTCAGCACCCCAGGCTGGTGTTCCTGCAGGTACACGGTTTACTGCAATCGGACGGTCGCCGTATTGTGTTGAACGAATACCAGCACCATGTAAGAAGTCTACTTCAGCATGGTCAAAGTTATCACCCATATATTCAGCGATTTCAATACCTAATGCACCTGCGCCACCGTATAGGTTAAACTCTCTATCCTCGAAGAATAATTGTGAACCACCAGCAGTTACTTGGTAACAATAGTTTTTACCGATTGTCCCTTTACCTGTTTTTGGATCATATGGAGTACCAATACCAGAGTTTAGAAGTAAACGAGAATTGTTGAATACATAACTTGCCACTACAACTACATCTGCAGGTTGTTCAAACTTTTCTCCAGTTAGCATATCTACATAAATAACTCCGTCTGCTTTACCACCACTTTTAGTTAATTCTAAAACATTAGAATGTGTACGAAGGTCTAGCTTACCTGTTTGTTTTGCAACCGGAATAACTGTTACAGCAGGGTCACCTTTCGCTCCATATTCACATCCAAAGTTTTCACAGTATGCACAGTATTGACATGCTCCTCGAGAGATGCCGTCTGGATTTGTATATGATTCAGAAAGGTTAGCTGCAGGAATAACGAAAGGCTTGTATCCAAAGCTTGTAGCTGCTTTTTCGAATTCTTTCATTAATTGTGTTTTGACTAGAGGTGGCGTTGGATATGGATTAGTACGTTTCCCCCAAAGTTCTACTGTTTCACCTGAGATCCCAGCCATTTTTTCGAATGTATCATAGTAAGGTTCCATCTCATCATAAGTTATCCCCCAGTCGTTAAGACCTTCCATCCAAGCAGGAATTTTTTCGATTCCGTAACGCTCAATTGTTTTTGTACGAATTTCAAAGTCATAAGGTAAGAAACGATAAGTTTGTCCATTCCAGTGACTTCCTGCTCCACCAACTCCGTCTCCTACGATGAATGTACCGTAGTGACGCATCGGTAAAGCTTTACCTGATACTGTATTTCTATAAGTAATAGTTTCCTTAGAAAGATCTTGCATTAATTCTTGACGATGTTGATAACGAAGTTCATCATGTCCCATTGCATAATCAGCTGTTGTCCGGTCTTTACCACGTTCTAATCCAACAACACTTATTCCTGCTTTTGTTAGTTCAGCTGAGACGATTCCACCAGCCCAACCCATCCCTACTACTACGACAGGTACTTTAGGTAATTTTGTAACCATTTATATGTCAGTCCTTTCTATTATTAATGTCCCATATGAGAATTTAAACTTTGTGGTTCAAGTTCGATAAACTTTTCATCTTGTATTTCAGCCACGTATTGCATACGAGATCCTGGATACTTACGCATACTCCAGCCAACCATTTCATTATTACCACCATACATTGGGTCTGCATATACACCCTCAATAGTTAAGGTGCGTAATAAACTGAAAAATTGAGAAGAGGAAACTTTTCCGTATAATTCAACTTTATCTTCACTAAAAGCAAGTAGAACTTCATCTTGTTGAGTAGCTTCTAACTCTTTAAAGTCAGCTTTATATTGATCGTTACTATATTTGTTTAAGCTGTCTAAACCAGCTAGGAATAAATCTTTACGAAGAAGTTTAGTTTGTGGACCTTGGTTTTCTTCCGCTTTATAAAATGCACCTAAACGGTAATCTTTTACGTTAGAACCCCATGGACCAGCCAATTGGTGATCTATATAAACAGCAGCATTAAGTTCTTTAGCACCAGGGCCATTTGCATCTTCAGGGAAAATACGTTCCACTGCTGCTTGAGTAATTTGATATTGATTTGGTGTGAAGAACATTAGAGCTATATTTGGATTAGCAATAGGCGTTTTTGCATGATTCTGAGTATCAGTATTGTGTGTTGTTGATTTATCATCTTTTATTAGAAGACTTCCTAAAGCTCCACCTAAAACAACTCCACCTACTGTCAAACCAGAGTTTTTAATGAACGTACGTCTAGACGAACGTTTATCTAAAACGGACTCTTTCTTTTCTTGTTCTGACATTATTAAACCTCCCATAAATTTAGTAATTTTCTATTTAACTAGTTAAATAGAAAATGTGCAAAATTTTTTCTGCTTTTAATGCACAATAGAGCTCCAATTATAAATAATTGTATGAAAAACTGAAAAAACAAGTAATGAAGCTATAAAAATAGCGTGTTTTCTTCCTGTCCAACAAAGAACAATGATGGATAAACCAATTCCAGAACCTAATAGGGCAAACCAAGGGAATGGACTATTATTAAAAAAGAGTAAAAGTGCAAAATCAGCTACGATAAAAAGGGCCAGTAGCACCTGATTGAGCATCCTCAATTCTTCTATATTGTATTGGGTCATACTTATTCTCCTTTTTTTATGCAATTAAAAGATTTTAAATAATTTTTGTATACAAAAAGATGATTTTTGCATACAAAAATAACATCTATTATTCTACTACATTCCTTTGTTGTTTGTACATATTAAAAACTTAGCATATGAGGATATATAATCATTGCCTATTTCCTATCCACCAACTTGATTGTTATAAGAAATGTCTAATATTATTAGCGGAAAAAGATTTAGTTTTTCTTAATGATGGAGAGAGACTATATATTAGTTATTCTATTAAAAGCAGCATTTGCAAAATATGGTTCTGCATTTTTTTTATTGAATTGGCCATTTTCTTGAACAAAACTTTAAAAGGAAATTGGATATTATATTAAGGTTTAAAAGAGGTTGTAAAGGATGCTCGAAAAAACACTTCAGGGGTACTATAAAGAAGAAACACCTCCTAATGGAAAATACATGTATAAGAGATGCAAAAACATTTTATGCCGTTCGCGGAGAGTTAAGCTTTACTGAAAGAAATATTTATTGGAATTATCGTGAAAGTACTGCAAATATTAGTTACAATGATAGATTTTAAGGCATAACTTCTCTTTAAAATCCTAAATTTGCATTTGCTGACCACTCGATTGATTAATTATTAGATGTAAATAATTTCGAAGATTTTGCAAGTAAATATATACAAAAGATAAGTTATTTTAGCACTAATTCAATTGCTTATTGGATGAATTAGTGCTTTATATATGTTAAGGAAATTATAAATTTTCGAATTGCGGATAAATTCGTTTTTGGAAATGTAATTTGATCATCTTGGTGTACCTAACAGAATTTAAAGAATTATTTATAATCTAAAACTGTCCATTCCTGCCGATAATCTCCAGAGTAAAATTCATGTCTTTATATAAATGTTTAGACATTAGTTCGCCGGCAAGTTGTTCATTTTTATTCTTAATGGCTTTGTAAATTTCTTCATGCTCATCTATTATATGTGGACGACTATATATATCGAGCCTTAGGCTAAATAAATAGAAAATTGTCTGAGCTTGTTCTAATCTCTCAATCATTATTGGGTTTTGGCATTCATTTATAATTAATTCATGAAAGCGTTGGTTTGCATTGTATATATTTTTTGACTGTCCTTCCAAAAGCGAATTACGAGATTTCTCTATGGTATTCTCAAGTTCTTTAACCTTTTCTGCTGTCATATTTTTCGCTGCTCTATTTGCTGCAAAACTTTCTAGTACTATGCGTATCTCATATATGTATATCAAATCCTGTGCTGTAGGATTATAAATATGCTTATTCTTAATTAAACCTTCTTGCTCTAGTCTTTTAATCGCTTCACGAATTGGTGTACGACTAACACCAATCTCATCAGCAAGACGTTCTTCTACGAGCTTCATTCCTCCTTTATAAGTTCCATTAAGCATAGATTCTCGAATGTATTCATAAGCCAATTTTTGTGCATTCATTTTGTTTGAAACCATATCTTAACCCCCTGAAGCTATTTTAAAATTAAATACTCACTTATTATACTTTACAAATTATTTTTTTAAAGAATACTACATCCTTTGATGAAAGAAGACAAAATGATATTGCGAAATATTTCATCAAAAATGAAATATTCATTACAAAATTTATTAGACAAAACTCCTTGAAGCGGGAGCTTTGCTTTAAGTAGTAGGAAAGCTTTTTTCTGGGTAATTTAAAACCTTGATATAGTGTAAGAAGAACTTTTTTTAATGAAATGAGGAAGCTCAGACAACGACCTTAGAAATCTCCAACGGTTTCTGCATCGCTACGCTAGCTCCAAACCTGGAAGTACGCTGCAAAGGAGAATTGCGTTCACCGCATGAAACCTTATTACTTTTATATAAAAAAACACCAGCTTCTAATACAAATCGAAATTTGTATAGAAACCGGCGCCCCATAATTATTATTTACTTGCATTATAAGCTTCTAAGAATTCTTTTACTTTCGCTTGATCTGCAACTAACTCATTTCCAGTATCAACAAGTGGACTTACTGTAGAAACTGCTTTATTTTTGTTTCCTTGATAGTAATTCAAAATTTCATCTTGGTTAATCGAATACAGAATAGCTTTTCTTAAATCTTCGCTATCAGCTACTTCACGATTTTGAGTATTGAACAATAGATATGATACAGCGTTACTGTCACTTTCTTGAAGGGTTAATTTACTATCGCCCTCTACTAAGTCATATTTTGTTTCTGGCACTCCGTTGAATATATGGATTTCTCCATTACGTAATGCTGAAAGTGCGCTATCCGGATCTTGTATGAAACGTACAGTTACATTAGAGATTTTAGCTTCATTTTCCGTTCCTGTCATATACGCTGGATTTTTTAAGAATATGGCTTCGTAATCATTTTTATGTGACAAGATGTAAGGTCCGCTTGCATATAACGTATTGTTATATTTGTCACCTTCTGTAACTGTGTTTTGATCTCCATAAGGAATATCTGTATTTACATCGAATGTTTCCACATCGTACGTATTAATGCTCTCTACTTGTTTCTTAGATACTATTCCTGCTGATTGGTGAGCTAAATAATTTAGTACTTGTGGGAATGGATTTACTGTTGTAATTTTAACAACTTGATATTTACCCGCTGCATTATCTGCTACATTTTTGTCTTCTACCAATTCTGTGATTTTAGCATCTAAGCCATCCTCAAGTGCTTCTTTTACAGTAACATCGCTACCAGATTGTTTTACATCAAGCTCAGTTAGGTCCGTTACTACTTCGATTTCTTCCATACTTTCGTGTAAGCTATATGTGCGGTGATCTGGCACAGATTTTTCGTCCTTAGCACGGTTTAATGAGAATACAACATCATCTGCACCCACGCGTTCCCCAGTATCAACTGCCTTTTGATCTTTAACTGCAGCAAAGTTGATATCATCACGAAGAAGGAAGTAATAAGATTGATTTCCTTCGGCAATTGCATGGTTAAGTGATAATGAGCCATCTGAAACCACTTTATCGTCATCTGTTAAATTTACAAGTCTTACATACATATTTGTATTTAACGTATTAATAGAACCGTCATTTCCTTTAATTGGATCTAAAGATGTTAGTGCACCGATTGCTTGTTGCATTATTAATGGTTGTGTCGCTCTTTTTGAAGTGTCTGCAAAGTCAATAGATTCCCATGCAATTGCACGTGACTTTGCAAGTCTAACAGTATCTGCATTTAAAATTTCTTTGTTTACACCTTGTGCTTTAAACGAATTATAAAGAGGTGCAATATAAGCCTTATCAAGAACAAGACGCTGTTCTAATTTTTTATATGTCTCGGTAAAATCTTCTTCCGTTTCTTTACTTGCTTGCTCTATTAACTTATCCACTTCTTCATCAGACATAATACTGTTATCACCATCTGATTTGAATAGTGAACGTACAGCATAATCTGGATTTCCTGTAACTGTTGTCCAGCTAGATAATGCTAAATCATAGTTACCAGCATCTTTTTGAGCTGTAAAGCTACCGTAATCTGGTTGGATATTCAACTTCACATCAAAACCATTTTTAATCAGTTGGTCTCGTACAATATTCATATCCGCTTCCCCAGTACTCATACCCAACAGTTCAATGGTGACTGCACTATCATCTGTTTTTACATCCTTGTTATCATTTCCTTTATCCGCAACATCCGATTTCGTATTTACACATCCAGCTAATATCAAAACAAAAGTAAACAGGATTGCCAACAAACTTTTCTTCATATTCATTTCCTCCTCAATATTTTTACTTAATCCATCCTTGGATCAAAAGCATCTCGTAACCCATCTCCTAAAAAGTTAAAAGATAACACAAGACCTATAATTGCTAGCCCCGGTATAATCGCTAGATAGGAATGCGATTCAAGATAAGTACTCCCTATTTTTAAAATATTTCCCCATTCTGGAATATGTGGTTCTACTCCAAGTCCAAGGAAACTTAAGCTACTCGTTGCAATTACAGCGCCACCAATAGTTAAAGTCGCTTTAACAATCATCGGCGCAAGTGAATTCGGTACAATCTGCTTAAAAATAATAGATGAGTCAGAAGCTCCTAACGCTCGTGCAGAATCGACAAACTCATAGTTCGATACCATGAGTACGTTTGCTCTCATCGTCCGTGCATAGCTTGGAATTGCGCCAACACTAAGTGCTAATATTAGATTCATCGTGTTAGCTCCGAATGCAGCTATAATAGCTATAGCAAGCAAAATTCCTGGGATTGCATACAAAATATCTAGTAATCGCATAATAATATTGTCCGCACGTTTCGTATAATAGCCCGCTATTGCTCCAAGGAACCCTCCTATAATTAAGGGAATGATTGTAGAAGCAAATCCTACCAGAAGAGATATTCTTGCTCCAAAGATAATTCTAGAAAATAGGTCCCTTCCAAAATCATCAGTTCCAAAGGGATGTTCTAAATTCGGTTTTTGTAACAAACTTCCATAGTCATTTTCAACCGCCATATCATAATCGAATGTATACTTGCTACAAACTGATAGAGAAAGCATAAGTATGATGAAGAACATTCCTAATATCGCAGTAGAATTCCGAGTAATTTTATTCCACATCGTGTTCCACTTCATAATTCTAGAACGATCGTGGCTGCGAGCCTTAACAACTAAACTAATACCCAGTAACAGATTAAACAAATTACCAGTTAGTGATGAAATAATTAATAATACTGCAATGATAAGGAACCAAGATGGTGCAGATTCATCCTGTACATATTTCGATACAAGAATTAAAGTTACTATTTGAAAAATCAGGATTCCCACCAGAGTACCCATTGCAGGCAAAAAAGTATCTGTAACATACGGTTTAAATAGGTTGAGAGCCGAGACTGCAATTACGAAAAGCTGTGTAAATAACATATATACTGCAAATGTGTACTCTGGTGTTTTTTTCTTTTTAATCAAGTTAAAAGCAAATGATGCTGTAAAAACATTCGCACTCAATATACTTAAAAGTTGAATATATCCGAGCTTTCTTGTAATAGGTTGTATTGCACCGTATTTCAAAAGATCTTTTTTAATTTTCCAGGTTAGGAATAATTGATATATAGTGAATACGGCATAAACTATACATATAGTAAAAACAAGAGAATTAATCGTTCCTTCTTTATAGTTGAAACTATTGATGAGGAAAACAAGGCTTACTACGAAAGAAAGAACCCATGCAAAGTTTGCTTGTGTATACTCCTGAGACAATTTCAAAGCATGTTTTTTAAATGAATTCACCTCTACACCTACTTTTAAATTACAGTTGCTTCATCTTAGATCGAATGCGAGGGTCAAAAAACGCATACAAAATATCGATGAGCACGTTTACTAACGAAATTGTTATAGCAATATAAATTACCCCACCCATAATGGCAGGAATGTCAGGGATAAATTGCTTATCGACAATATAGCTTCCTATACCACTAATATTGAAAACTTTCTCAGTAACAGCTGCTCCCCCGAGCATATCCCCAAACAACAAGCCAATTACTGTAATAATAGGAATCATTGCGTTACCAATAGCATGTTTCCATAATACTTGACTTTCATTAAGTCCTTTAGCCTTTGCCGTAATAATATAATCTTCATTTATTATTTCTAGCATAGAGGAGCGAGTCATTCTTGCAACAGAAGCCGTAAGCCCCGTCCCTAAAACTATTACAGGCATAATAATCGACAACATATTCTGCGGATTATATGTCGCAGGTAACCATTGCATTTTAATAGAGAAATTCAATATAAATATTAAGCCCTGCCAAAAATTAGGAATAGATAATCCAATTAATGCAATAAACATAAAGGAATAATCTAAAAATGTATTTTGTCTAGTAGCTGAAATGATTCCAACTGGAATTGCAATAACAATTGCCATTAAAAGTGAAAAAATTGCAATTGTTAAAGTTATTGGAAACTTATTAGCAATGCTTGCTGCTACTTCTTCATTTCCAGTAAAGGAAGCACCTAAGTCGAATGTAAAAATCCCTTTTACAGCATTCCATAATTGCGCCAAGTAAGGCAGATCCAAACCATAAGTATGATTAAAAGAGGCTATTTGCTCTTTCGTTGCAGCTTCACCCAAAAGATTCGCAGCAGGATCAAAAGGTGACAAATACAAAATGGTAAATACTAAAACTGAGACACCTACAATAACAAAAACACTCATAACTAGGCGCTCGAAAATAAATTTAATAAAGAAATTACTAAACAAAAACAGCAGTATATACATCAGTACTCCAGGGATAAATGAAACAATCAAAAACACTGGTTTTTTTAGTAAACTTCGAAAATATGAAATATAATTGAGTTTTACTAAGCCCTGCTGTTCATACTCATCCTCAATTTTTTCCACAAGTATTTTCGAGTATCGTTCTTGTGCAAGCCTATCTACTTCAATGTTCATTTGCTTTTCATCCACTTTTTCATGAAAGAAATCAAGTTTACAAACATACTGTTCCTTGTATTCACTTAATAATTTTTCTCTCAGCCCTGCTGTTTTTAAAGAGTCATTTATTTTTTTATGGATAGTAAAATATGTATCATTTTTTCTTTTTAATCGGTAAAAGAAAAAAATAATAAGGTGTAAGGGGAATCCTAATACTAACAGCAAGTATTTGTATGACGTCCTCTTCATCATTTTTTCAAAAACATATGAAAGATGATCAGAAAAACCAAACTTGACCGATGGTTCTTTATGCAATCCCATCGACTATTTACCTCCTTTCTGATATATTATAATTCCTAGTGGTTTAGTAAAGTATAGATAGGAAATTTTAGTTAGTCAATGATATTTGTTTAAATTACACATAAATAATTAGGTAGGTGTTTTACGTTGGAGACGGTTCTAAAGGTAAAAGATTTACATATCTCGTTTCTAACCAGCGACAAGGAATTTGAAGCTGTGCGAGGTGTCAGTTTTGAAGTGAAAAAAGGAGAAACTATTGGGATTGTTGGAGAATCCGGTAGTGGAAAGAGTGTTACTGCTCGTTCCATCATGAGACTTCTCCCTTCCCCTCCTTCATTGTTGAAAAACGGCGAGATTGAATTTCTCGGTGAAAATCTTATAAACAAGTCAGAAAAAGAGATGGAAAGTATCCGAGGTCAAGATATTAGTATGATCTTCCAAGACCCAATGACCTCTCTAAATCCTACTATTCGAATTGGAAAACAAATAGCTGAAAGTTTAATCAAACACCAAAAGTTATCCAAAAAGGAAGCAAAAAAACAAGCGCTTGAACTACTTAAGCTAGTAGGGATTAAAAATAGTAAAGAACGGTTCAATCAGTATCCCCATGAATTTTCTGGAGGAATGCGTCAAAGGGTCATGATAGCGATAGCATTGGCATGTCGCCCTACTCTACTGATTGCGGATGAGCCTACAACTGCACTTGATGTCACGATTCAAGCACAAATATTAAACCTGATGAAAGACATGCAGACCCGTTTTGGAACATCTATTATTTTAATCACACATGATTTAGGTGTAGTTGCAGGGATGTGTGACCGAGTAGCAGTCATGAAAGATGGGGAAATTGTCGAAACTGGGACAACGGAAGAAATCTTTGAAAACCCTCAACATGAATATACAAAAAAGCTACTCAAAGCTCTCCCACGTTTAGATCAGAAAAAAAAACCTAAACGCCCTTCTCTCCGTTCAATTGGAGCAGAAGACGGAAAGCCTCTACTGGATGTACGCTCTCTTAAGCAGCATTTCGATTCAGGAAAAGGAAATGTACTAAAAGCTGTCGATGATATTAGCTTTTTCATAAAACCTGGTGAAACGTTAGGGCTAGTAGGAGAATCCGGTTCAGGTAAGTCTACAACTGGCAGAGCAATATTGCGGCTTCATGAACCAACAGACGGCGACGTATTATATCAAGGTTTAGCGATAAATAGACTTAGTAAAAATGAAATGAAAACAATGCGCCGGCATATGCAAATGATTTTTCAGGATCCCTATTCTTCATTAAATCCACGATTTAAAGTGCTGGATATAATCGGGCAAGCTCTAGATATACATCGTTTAAGTAAAAGCAATGAGGAAAGAAAAAAGCGTGTGGAAGAATTACTCATTATGGTAGGTCTAAAACCTGAACATGCAATGCGTTATCCACATGAATTTTCTGGTGGACAACGTCAAAGAATTGGAATTGCTCGTGCACTTGCTGTAGAACCTGATTTTATCGTTTGCGATGAACCATTGTCTGCTTTAGATGTCTCTATACAATCACAAATCGTCGAGTTGCTAGAGGACCTCCAACATCGTTTGGGACTTACTTATTTATTTATTGCGCAT
This sequence comes from Psychrobacillus sp. INOP01, assembly GCF_018140925.1. Lineage (NCBI taxonomy): Bacteria > Bacillati > Bacillota > Bacilli > Caryophanales > Bacillaceae > Psychrobacillus > Psychrobacillus sp. INOP01. The sequence goes on along the minus strand of NZ_CP073315.1, from coordinate 2,509,642 downwards.
GACTTATCAATGGTCAAGCATATTAGTGATAGAGTAGCAGTTATGTACTCAGGAAAAATTGTAGAGCTTGCAGAAAGTGAGGAGTTATATTCTAATCCTCAGCACCCTTATACAAAGTCATTACTAGCTGCAATTCCAATTCCAGACCCTAAAATTGAAGCAAAGAAAAAACGGTCCCTTATGGAAGAAAATTTAGAAATAGACAAATACCAATTAAGTCAATCCGAGTTAGTGGAGGTATACCCAGAGCATTGGGTAGCTATTCCGAAAAATTAGGGTTGGTAAATAGAGGTAACGCATCTAATACATTTCAGAACTAATTTTGAATCTGCCACCGTATATGATCATAAATAAAAAAGCCAACTATTATAAAATAGTTGGCTTTTTATATTAAATTTTCTTTTTATCGTCTGTTTCTTTATCATCTAATCTAAATTCATCTGCTACTTCGTCAACAATATCTTTTGTTGAGTTTTTAAATTCTTTTAATGTTTGTCCAACTGCTTTACCTAGTTGAGGTAATTTAGATGGTCCGAATACGATTAATGCAATGATTAAAATAATTATTAAACCGGGTACGCCGATATTTGGCATAGTGTTTCCTCCTCATAACTGAGTATATATAATGATCATGTGGCTTTTACTTAATAGTTGTTTCCTTACAAAAAGTATTGGTTGTTTTGTAACAATTACACATTATACTCCTTCGTTCCAATTTGTAAATACATAGTTATATAAAATTATTATAGTTCTTTGCTGGACAGGAACAACAAATATGTACTTTCTCGCTTCTTTAAAAAAATTTGTAAACCCAGTACGCCGATATTTGGCATGCTGTCTCCTCCTCTAAGATAACTTTGTTTGTACCTAGTCCTTTAGCAAGTCTATAGAGAGATGAAATTAGTTTTTTTGTACCACTAACACGCTATATCCTTCCCATTTATTTGTAGAAAAAAGTAATTTAATGTTATTTTCAGAATAAAATTATATTTTATTTTCATTACAAATGTGTAGAAAATGTGAAAAAAAAGGAGTAAACTGGGTAACGGTTGTTTTGTATAGTAACATTTTAAATAGTTTATTAGTAAAAGGAGAACAAAAGTGACTCAATATAATTTAGAAGAATTAAAACTCTTGAATCAAGTTCTTTTTGCATTATTTATAGCAGCTGACTTATCACTAGGTCTTTTTTTCTATAACAATGAATTTCCTTGGTTTGCATTATTAGGTTCAGGTATTGGACTAGCTATCATCGTTCTTTGCTGGACAGGAACAAAACATATATATTTTATTGCTTCTTTATTGGTTTATACCATTTTATTCTCATTAGTTTACAACTGGCATACCATTGTTCATTAATGAGCATATTTTTCGTTTATTATTTACCTAAATAAACAACTACATCCATTTTTTACTAATTTACACTGGAGGTTATATTATGTCAGAACAGGAAAAAAATGCTCCATACTTAGACAAACGTTCATCAAGACGTACCTTTATCAAGAATTCTGGGTTAACAGTAGGTGGGGTTGTCCTAGGTGGAGCTCTTGGTTCTTTACTAGGTAAAGACTCAACAACTCAAACTCATGAAACAGGTGTTCACTCTACAGCAACTGCAGTAAATTTCAACCAAGCACTAATGTATTTCGACAAGGCACAATTCGATACGATTGATGCAGCAGCAGAACAAATTTTCCCCAAATCAGAGGTTGGACCAGGGGCTAAAGAATTACTCGTTACATATTATATCGATCATCAGCTTGCTGGAAGTTGGGGGCTGAATTCAAAAGAATATATGTCTGCACCTTTTTATCCAGCAGAAGCTTCATCACTGTTTGGACATCAAACACATCTAAACAGACAACAAATTTTCAATTTAGGTATTGAAGCGTTAAATTCAGAAGCAGCAAAACAATATAAAGCAAAATTCTCTGAAATTACAGAGGAAGAGCAAGTGTCTATTTTACAAGCGTTTGAAGAAGGCGAAGTCACTTTAAACGGTGCTGTAACTTCTACTTACTTTTTTGCCTTACTAAAAAGTGCAACTATTGAAGGTGCTTATGCAGATCCTTTATACGGCGGAAATAAAGATATGGCAGGATGGAAGATGAAAAACTTCCCAGGTCATCAAATGAGCTACGCAAATATTATTGAAAAAGATGAATTTGTAAAAATTGAACCAACAAGCTTGAATTCACAACATAAACATTAATCGAAGGGAGCTTATGAGACATGGCAAAAAAATTACCAAAAACAGACATAGTATTAGCAGGTGTGGGCTGGACCGGTGGAATCATTGCTGCAGAACTTACTAAAAAAGGATATAAAGTGGTAGGTTTAGAACGCGGCAAAGAAAGAAAGACGGAAGATTACTTAATGGTTCACGATGAACTAAGATATCAACAAAGAAATGAAATGATGCAAGACCTTTCCAAAGAGACGTTGACAGTACGTCATGATCGTTCAAAGAGAGCTCTACCTTATCGTCAACATGGATCATTCTTAATCGGAGATGGTGTTGGTGGTTCGGGAGAACACTGGAACGGCTTAACATACCGATTTTTCCCTTATGATTTTGAAATTTACTCAAAAACTGTAGAACGTTATGGAAAAGATAAAATTCCAGCGGATATGCCCCTTCAGGACTGGGGTATTACTTACAACGAATTAGTACCATATTTTGAAAAGTTTGAGGCAATGGCTGGTATCTCTGGTGAAACTAATCCTCATCCAGAAGTCCCTGAAGTTAAATACCCTACAGTTCCGCTAAAAGAGACACCTTCTATGAAAATGTTTAAGGAAGCCTCAAAAAAATTAGGATATCATCCTTATATTGCACCGGCAGCTACTCTTTCTGAAAGCTACACAAATCCAGATGGAATTTCAAGAGCAGCATGTCAATATTGCGGTTTCTGTGAGCGTTTTGGCTGTGAATATGGAGCAAAAGCGTCTCCAGTCGTAACTGTTTTACCAGTGGCAAAAGAAACGGGTAATTTCGAAGTAAGAACTCACTGCGTTGTCCGTAAAGTTCTCCATACAAACGGAAAAGCTACTGGAGTTTTATATGTTGATACACGCACAGGGGAAGAATATATCCAAGAAGCAGACGTTGTTGTTGTATCAGCATATGCACTTAATAACATTAGAATTCTATTAAACTCTCAACTTGGAAGTCCTTATAATCCAGAGTCGGGAACTGGCGTAATCGGAAAGAACTATGCTTACCAAATGACGTCAGCTGCTTCAACAGGTTTCTTTAAGGAGAAAGAATTTAATTTATATGCAGGTACAGGTTCACTAGCTGGAGTAATAGACGATTTTAATGGAGACAATTTTGATCATACCGATCTGAATTTTATTCACGGTGGTAACATTGCACTTGGCCATTACGGGAAACGCCCTATTTCCAATAATTCTGTTCCTAAAGGTACACCAACTTGGGGTAAAGAGTTTAAAGATGAATCTATTTATTGGACGAACCGCAGCTTATCAGTAGGTTCTCAAGGCTCAGTTATGCCAAACAAAGAAAACTATATTGACCTAGACCCTACGTACAAAGATCAATTCGGCGATCCATTATTACGTATGACATTTAACTATAAAGACAATGAAAGAAATCAACAGAAATATATTAGAGATATCACAACGAAGATTCTTGAAGAAATGGGAGCAGACATCATTAATTCCCCAGGAGATCAAGAGGATTGGGATACAACAAAATATCAAACAACGCATAACACCGGCGGAGTTATCATGGGTGCTGATTCAAAAACAAGCGCATTAAACAACTACCTTCAAATGTGGGATTGTGAAAATGTATTTGTTCCTGGTGCATCAGCTTTCCCGCATAATTCTGGTATGAATCCTACAGGCACAGTTGGAGCTCTTGCGTATCGTGCAGCTGAAGGTATTGAAAAATACTTAAAAAATGGTGGATCTTTAGTTTAAAAACGAGACACTTATGAAAGTAAAGTATGTAATTAATATTTGCTTAACTATTAAAAAATGATTTCTATTTATAGAATTAGCCAACAACTTGAAAAGCTACTAACTTCTTTCGAAAAGAAGTTAGTAGCTTTTTCAATTATATTTACAAGTTCTTCTCTTTGCACTCTTGAGAGCTATCCACTCCTTACTTTTAGCACTAAAACAAAAACAATAGCCTTCCAATCATAATTGATTGGAAGGCTATTGTTATTTTAAATACCCATAAAAAAATCTGGTTTATATTAAATAGTTCCTTTTGCCGCACGCTCTACGAGAACATCTTGCGGTAGTTTCCAAAGTTCCATCCACTTACGTATAGAAGTAACAAGAATAATGAGACCTAGAATTAGCATGATAACGGAAAGCGATCCATTTAAAAGATTGTAACCAGGACTTGCTGAATTCCAGTAAACATTTTTCACCATCCAGTATCCCGCTACATTTACAGTTACATATAGATAAGATAGTGGAATCAGACATGTGAGTATATACCATCGTTTTTCAGCAATCTTCAGTACAATTGTAGCCCCGATAATCAAGCCAATAGAAGCCATTAACTGATTAGATACCCCGAATAATGCCCATACAGAGCTTATATCACCAGAATACAGTAAGTATCCCCACATAAAGCAGGCTAACGAACTCGCAAAAATAGTTGCGCCTAATGAATTTCGTTTTAACGGTTTAAAGAATGTCCCACCGAAGTCTTGTATGAGATACCGAGCAACTCGTGTGCCAGAGTCAATGGCTGTCAGGATAAAGACCGCTTCAAACAGAATAACAAACTGATAGAAATACGAAGCCATTTTTTCGAAAATTGGAATCTCCGTAAAGATATACGTCATTCCTACAGCGAGTGTAACAGCTCCCCCCGTTCTTCCTTCGAGATCCATCCCAATTTCTTCACTAAGCTTATCTAGGTGTACTGTTTCCATTCCTAATGTTGCAAATTTCTCTGGCGTGGAGTTTATAGCAAAATAATCTCCTGGCATTAAAGACACAGCAGCGATTAAAGCCATAATTGCAACTAAACACTCCACAAGCATTGCACCAAAAGCGACTCCTTTAATATCACTCCAACGATTGATCATTTTCGGAGTTGTCCCTGAACCAACGAATGCATGGAACCCTGAGATTGCTCCACACGCAATGGTAATAGAAATAAATGGCCAAACTGGACCAGCGATTACTGGACCACCTCCATTAATGAATTCAGTAAATGCAGGAAATTGAACTGCAGGATTTACATAGAATACCCCAATGATTAAGGCTAAGAATACTCCGATTTTCATAAAAGTACTCAAATAATCGCGAGGTGCGAGCAATAACCAAACTGGTAATGCCGCAGCAAAGAATGCATAAATAGGTAACGCTATAGCAATTGTACTTTTTTCTAATGTTAAGAAATCACCTAATGCCGTACCTTGGATATTTGGCCCCCAAAGGATAGCTGCCATAATAAGTCCAAAACCAACGATTGTAGCACCTTTTAAATTTCCAGTTTTTTTATGATACAAACCAACACCCATTGCAATTGGAATTGTAATTCCTACAGCAAAGGTTCCCCATGGGTTCCTTTCTAAAGCACCTAGTACTACCAATGAAAGACCAGCCATAGTGATTGTAATAATAAATAACATTGCAAGACCAGCACAGAAGCCCGCGACAGGACCGAGCTCTTTTTTTGCTATTTCTGATAGAGATTTACCATCTTGACGCATGGAAGCAAAGAGCACAACCATGTCGTGAACTGCTCCACCAATTACTGCCCCAATTAGAAGCCAAAGCAGTCCTGGTAAATAACCAAATTGTGCTGCTAATATCGGTCCAACTAACGGACCCGCCGCAGCAATCGCCGCAAAATGATGACCAAACGTAACCCATTTGTTCGTGGGTACATAATCTTTACCATCTTCCAGTTCATGAGCCGGAGTGGGTTTTGAATCATCTAACTTCAAGACCTTTGCAGCCATGAACGTACCATATAAACGATAAGCTATTAATAATATACAAATAGAGCCAATAACAATTGTAACCGCATTCATTTCTCTTTACCCCCATCTTCTTTTGTATAGTAATCATACTAAATTTGAGATTGATAAATTCATATTCTAGTTGAATTACAAATTTTCAAGTATGAACTACAAAAATGGGGAAATGAAATACATTTTTTTAAAAATTAACGTACAATTTAAAATCTTTTACATATGTTCGACTAACCGGAACCTTTGAGTGATCTTTCAGTAAAACATTATAGGTAGAATTAAACCAAGGATGAATTTCAACAATGTGATCCATGTTCACAATAAAGCTTCGATGAACTCTCATAAATTGTGTGTTGCTCAATTTTTTCTCTAATATAACGAGTGAATCACTAACAACGTATTCATCATTCATTGTTTTGACCTTACACTTCCCTTCAAATGCTTCCAAATAAATGATGGAATCATTCTCTAGTAAGACTATTCTTTCATCCACAAGGACTGCTGTTTTTCCTGAGTTAACTTTGTTGACCAAAGAAGTGAAAGTACTTTTTTCATTTCCAATTTTACCAACTTGAATAATCTTCTCCAGTGTTTTTCGGATACGCTCCTCGTCAAATGGTTTTAAAATGTAGTCGATTGCATTCAGTTCAAAGGCTTGTAAGGCATATTCATCGTATGCAGTAGCAAATACAATTGCAGGAGTTGGTTTGAGCTGAAGTAATCTTTTAGCTAAGTCTAAACCGTTATCTCCATCTAAATCAATGTCCAAGAAAACAAGATCCGGTCGATTTTTGGATATATCCTTTATAGCATCTTTAAGACAATCCGCTTCACCAACAATATCAACTTGTTTACTTTCTGTGAGAAGATATTTTAATTCCTCCCTTGCCAATGGTTCATCTTCCACTATATATGCTTTCAACATTTTGATGTAAAACTCCTTTACTATCAAGTGGGATAGAGATTGCTATAGATGTCCCTCTATTCAATTCACTCGTTATTTCTAACTTTGCTTGACCATTATAAATTCCAGCTAAACGCTTACTTATATTAAATATTGCAGTACCCGTTCCTTTTTTTGAAACCATGATTTGTTTACCCAATAAATCCATTTTTTTAGTAGGAATCCCTACCCCATTATCTGAGACAACAATACGCAAATTGTTATTCAATGAGTAAATATTAATTTTTATCTTTCCTATACCAGCTAAACTCTTGAACGCATAGTTAATGGCATTCTCGACAAGCGGTTGTAGTGTAAATGGAGGAATGGAAATCTTTTCTAATCCATTTTCAATTTCAAACTCGATGTGATACTTGTCCGGAAATCGTGTTTGTTCTAGCGATAAATATGCCTGCACGTTTTCTATTTCCTTTTCTAATGGAATAAGCATTTGCCTAGCCCCTTGAATATTCCCTCGAAGAAATGAACTTAGCTCCAACAATAATTTTCTAGCTTTTTGTGCATCTGTTCGACATAAGATAGAAATAGAATGAAGACTATTAAATAGAAAATGTGGATGAATTTGCGCATGCAATGCTTTTATCTCTGCATCTTTTAATAACTTTGTTTGTTTTTCTGCCTCCGCTAGCTGAAGCTGTGTAGAAAAAAGGTTTGCAAGTCCTTCCGCTAGTTGCTGCTGAACATTATTTAGTTTACTCGGCTTTATAAAATACATTTTTAAAGTGCCTGCAGTTTTGTTTTGTATCTTCAATGGTAATACGATTGCCGCTTCTAACGTGCAATTACTGTGTGAACAGAAAATTTCTTCCTTAGTTTTCGCTACTGCAATTCTACCCGTTTCTAGTACTTTTTTAGTTAATCCTGTTGTTAGTTCTCCCTCGGGAATATGGTGGTCTGATTCAGCCCCTACGTGTGCTAATACTTTATCTTCATCTGTTATTGCAACTGCATCAGCAGTTGTTAACTTTAACATGATTTCTGCAATTTCTTTACACGAATCAGTATTTAATCCTTGCCGGAAAAAAGGTAGGGTTTGATCAGCAATATAAAAAGCTTGGCTTGTTTGATTTGCTCGTGCACGTTCTTCATCACGAACAATGGATTGAATAATATACATGAATAGGAACATTCCTAATCCATTCACTAAAATCATCGGAATTCCAATGACTTGCACAAGTGCCCAAGCCTCTTCAAATGGTTTTGCAAATGCTAATATAGTTATCATTTGTATAGCCTCTAATGTCATCCCTAACTTGGCAGCGTAAACTGGTGTTATTTTCTTATCACGCTTTAATTGCTTTCTCGAGAAATATCCAGAAAAAATACCAGCTAAAACAACAGCCAGTGAACAGGCTAATGCTGTAAAGCCGCCAAGAGAATACCTATGGATACCAGCAATTAGACCTGCGCCTAACCCAACAACTGGACCTCCTAATATCCCACCAATCACAATTCCCATTACTCGTGTGTTGGCAATCGCATTATCAGGGTCAATCCCTGCAAGCCAACCACTATTTTCAATCGTCCCTCGCTGAATTTCAATTCCTGTATAATTACTAATCAATCCAAAAGCTCCAAAAATCAAAATGAGAATAACTTTCTCGCTCCAATTATGTTCGTTGTGAATAACCTGACGAAATGACTTTATTTGAGAAAGTAAGAATGCAACAATAACGATAATGCCTACTTTTTCTATCATTAGCGTAGCTAAAACAAAAATCATCGTTACACTCACCTTTTCCTTTTTCTAAATTTTCTAATACTCATCATACTTGAAATATCTAAAGAAAAAAACCTCTAAAAGCTTCCCTTTGAATCTGAAAAATAAAAAAATCAACCGTGATATTAATCGGCTGATTTTTTGTATGCGCTCTTAAAAAGTATATCAACATATGTAAGACATTATTATGTTTCGTAAATAGTGCAATTTAAAGACCCTATATTTTAAAAAACTACAGGCTCAACATCACCTGTGATGCTTGAATGTAAATTCATTTAGCCACCACTTATAGATGCTCCTGTTTGTTTAGAAATCTAACAACTCTTGCATTCTCTTTTATTTCTAATAGATGAATCCCCGTATCGCCAGTCGCAAATATATTTTCACTTGTATTTGGTTGCTGTAGAAAAGCCTTGATGAACTGAGAAATAAGTCCTCCATGAGAGACAATCGCCACCCGATTGTAACTTTGATAATCTAGCAAGATTTTATGAAAAACTTTTTCTGCTCGGAAACGAAGCTCTAATTCTGATTCACCTTGTTCAATAGGAATATGAATAGGTCTCCCTTTTGGGGGTAATGGGTATTTTACCAAGGCTTCCTCTTTAGAAAGTCCTGCTAGCACACCATTGTTAAGCTCCATTAGATCATCTTTTAAAAGCAATTCGCAGTCTATGAATTTTTGTAAGGTTTCAGCAGTACTCTTAGCTCTTAATAAAGGACTAGCTAGGATAATATCGGGTGGAAGATGCTCTGATACGTACGCCGCCATATTTCTCGCTTGTTGTTCTCCCAGTTTGGTTAAAGGAAAGTCTGCCCTTCCTTCATGAACACCTAACAAATCTGCTTCTGATTGTCCGTGTCTAACGATAAGTAACTCCACCTGCATACCTCCTCTTACTTCATTACATATTCGGCTAATACACTTTGAACTTTATATATGTTTAAGGATTTGTTGAATTTCTTCTGAATTGGGGCTACACTTCCCGATAACCAAATCTTTAACTCAGCATCCAAGTCGAAAGTGCCTGCTGTTTCAATTGAAAAATGAACGACACTTTTATATGGAATCGAATGATACTCTACTTTTTTTCCAGTCATACCTTGTTTATCGATTAATAATAATCGTTTATCCGTGAAAACTATCAAATCCCGTATAAGTTTATACGCATGCTCCACCTTCTCAGAAGGAGCAAGTAAATCCTTCAATTCACTTTCAACTTTATCATTTTCTATCTCAGATGCATTTCCCATTAACCCATCTAAAATCCCCATCCATATTCCTCCTAAATATACATTTTTATATTAGTTCAAGAACTGTACTCAGATCTCCTGCTAGTATGTGAATAAAGTTTTATAACTATTTTATAATTATCGAATGTATAGTTTATATTATGTATAAATTCAAAGTAGATTACCTATATTGGCAATAGAATAAGAGACTTTAGGAGGAATAGATATGAAAAATCTATTCAGTTTACTGGATCAACTGCCAGAAAAAACGAAGAATTTTTGAAGTTAATATTAATAAATCATATTAGGATAAGGATGATTTTATAAAACGAGATCAATTTGAAGCAATAAGGAAAAGGTATTTTGAATGGATATACTCTACCCTAAGTAAAAAATAGAAATAGCCCATCTAAGGAGTATCTCAAAGATGGGCTGTTTTTATGTTAGAATAGACCAGAAAGAAGAAAGAATCTACCTTTCTTTCCGAATTATATCCAGCTGAAAGGAAGATATATTAATATTTATGAACAAACAGTGGTTTATTTATTTTATTCTTATTCTTTGCGTTATTGCTTGGGGAAGCAATTTCGTATTCGGATCTATTTTAGTCGATGTATTTGATCCAAGCATTATTGCGTTTTTTCGTTTAATATTTATACTTATATTCCTATTTTTTTTGACGTATAGAAATATAAAAAACCAAAAGTTAACTATCCACAATTACATATGGCTAGCTATTGCTGGTTTTGTAGGAATATCGTTGAACCAGTGGAGTTTTTACGCAAGTCTTCAATATACAGAGCCTGTCACAGCGGCATTAATCCTCGCTTTATCACCTATAGTCACCGCTTTACTCTCCTCTTATTACTTTAATGAGAGAAAAAAACTTCAATTTTGGATTGGCTCCTTTGTTGCTTTAATTGGGGTTTGGTTAGTTATTACAAAGGGATCTTTCCTTGTTCCAAGCTTTGGTAAAGGTGAGTTATTAATCAGTTTAACTATGCTTTCTTTTTCAGTGTTTTTAGTCTTTGTACAACATTTATCGAAATCGATTTCTCCTTCTACTATCACTTGGTATAGCAATGTCTTCGGTTTAATAGGTCTCCTTCCTTTCGTGCCTTGGCATAAAACCTATGTTGTATTGTCCGTACCACTTTCCTATTGGTTGTTACTAATAATTACTGCAATTATCATGCATGGTTTATGTACGTATTTATGGAATAATTCTATTCACAAAGTCGGTGCTACCAAAGCTGCACTTTTGTTAAACCTTGAACCATTCGTGGCAATGGTATTTGGTTTCTTCCTGTTAGGTATTAGCATTCAACTCCTACAACTGATTGGCGCTTTTATAATTGTCATAGGTGTTTCCATATCTCTTCAAACTAAAAACAAATAGTAAAAAAATAGATACTCTACATATGTAGAAGTATCTATTTTGTATAGCAAGCCACATAACAATGAAAAAGCAAATTTACTTTAGTGGAATTTCCACAATGGCCGTTGTTTCTGATTCCGCTGTTGATTCAATTGAAATTTTCCCATTATATTTATTTACAACTTCCTTCACTATAAATAATCCTTGTCCTCTTATTTTTCCTTTTTCTTCATTCTTTGTTGAATACCCTTGTTTAAAAATTTGTTCTTTCTCGCGAATCTGTGGACCAGTATTTGTAATCTTAAATAGATAATGAGTATTATTTGCCGTACATTCTATCGTTATTTTTCGTTCTCCCTCTGGTAACGCTATCGATGCATCCATAGCATTATCGATTAAATTCGATAAAATAATGATTAAATCAGTCGTTTTTATTCTCTCGAACGAAACATGAGAGATTGCTATATCCATATCAATGCGATGATTTTGTGCCGCTATCTTCTTTGTTTGCAACAATATCGAAAGACCTGGATGATCTATACTTACTTTAATGGATTCAATCGTTTTTACTTCATTAAAAAGAGAGGTTGCATATTGTAATGCCTTATCAGATTCTCCTATTTTTAGGAGTCCATGTAAAACTAGAATATGATTGCTAAAATCGTGTCGCACTGAAGACACAGAGGTTATTAATGTTTTTATTTCTGTTTGATATGTCTCCTCTGTATGTCCCACTTCCTTTGCGACCTCTCTTTGGTACCATCTCTGCATAAACAAAAAGGAGCCTATCACGATGAAAATGAATACACCGTTGAATACAAGCATTACAGTATTCCTTTCTAACGCTTCTCCTTTAATCTGATTGATTGTATCTGCACTCGTATCGATACCTAAATAACCTAAGATTTTTCCTTCATCGTTCTTTATCGGTGCTCCAACAGATAAGTAATCTCCATAACTTGGATCCTTCAGTACTTTGGTTACATATGTCTTTCCCTCATAGGCTTTTTTTACCTGCTCTTCTGGTACTGTACATGCATCACCTATCCGATAATTATCTAAACTCTCTAACTTGCCAGAGTGCCCTAAAATCATCTGTTTAGATACTTTAGGATTATCGACCTTTAGTGTATAAACATATAGGGAGCCCAACTTTTCGCGCGCATCACTTAAATAGATTTCAATTTCTCGAAAATATTCATTTTTCTCCGGGTTATCCAAAAATTTCTGATACGTTTCTACATCTATAGAGGAAGCTATGGACTTAGCCGCCTCTAAACTTTGGTTTGCAACTGATTCTTCGACTGTATTTTTCATTCTCACGTATGAGGTATACACATTTAAAGCCGAAAAAAAGAGTAGTAATACAGTAGATAAGACAAAAATTATTTTTACTTTATGACTTTTCATATACATATGTACTTCCTTAGCTTATTTCTATTCAAAAGTAGATTATTCGACAAATATCTTGCAAATAATGTAATTATACTATAATACATTACTAATAACCTTGTTTGTCTTGCATATCTTATTTTTGCAGAACAATAAGTAAGAGGAAAAAGGGGATTAGCAGACATCACTCACTGATTACTTTGCATTTTATAGTACTTTTCCCCTTCACTTAAATAGTCCTTTCTTATCATTTTGATATTTACTAAAGATTACAAAGTTATAGTCGATAATAAAATGTAGTTAATAATATATAATTTAGATATTTATTTGATATTAAAATGTTTTAAGAAAAATAACTACATCCAATCAAGTTAATAGCTATAGAGAATCGGAGGATTTAACAGTGAAAATACGTACAAAGCTATTCATTATTTCTATTTGTTTATTACTAATTCCAAGTGTCACAATTGGTGTTAGCAGTTATTTTTCTGCTAAAAACAATTTGGATGAGTTGGGAGAAAAAACACTCAAAAACGGCGTAGAGATGGCACTCCAATTAATTGATTCAATGAATTACGCAGTTGAAAACGGAGATATATCCCTAGAGGATGCACAGGAAAAAGTAAAACAATATTTAATCGGGGATTTACAAAGTGATGGTAAACGTACGATATCGTCTAAGGTAGACTTAGGTGCGAACGGATATTTTGCAGCTTACTTGGAAGATGGATTAGAAGTAGCGCATCCTACTATAGAAGGAACTAGTGGTTGGGACATGCAAGATGTTGATGGTAATTATGTTGTACAGGATATCATAAAGGTGGCGCAGGATGGTGGTGGATTTACGTATTATAAATGGGACTTACCAAATCAGCCAGATACTGCAGCTAGAAAAGTTACTTATAATGCGCTAGATCCAAACTGGGGATGGGTGATAAGTGCTGGAACCTATATGGAAGCCTTTAATGAAGGGACTAACTCAATCCTTAAAACACTTATCATTACGCTAGCAGTGAGTATCTTGTTGGGTACTATTGTTATTGTTCTGTTTTCAAGACATTTAGCAATTCCGATTCAATTAATCGTTGAAAATGTGAAAAAAATTGCTCATCAAGACTTATCCAGTAAAAATATTCAGATAAAAAATAAAGATGAGCTTGGTGATTTGGCTACTGGCATAAACACAATGGCGTCTAATTTAAAAGATGTTATCGATTCTGTTTCTAGCTCAGCACAACAAGTAGCGGCAACGTCTGAGGAACTTACCGCAAGTAGTGAAGAAACTAGTAGAGCTTCAGAGGAAATTACGGATTCCATTCAGCAAATTTCTTCTGGTCAAGAAAAACAGTTATTTGGTATGGAGGAAGCAAAAAACTCTGTTAGTCAAATTTCATCTAGTATTACTGAAATAACGTCGAATATTAAGGAAGTAAATGACCTTTCTATTGAAACATCTAAAGTTTCCCTATCAGGGAATGAAGTTATTACGCAAACGGTAGAACAAATGAAGCAAATCAATAATCAGAGTACGATAACAACAGAATCAATGGTAATCCTTGAACGTAAATCACAAGAAATTGGAGAAATTATTAATGTGATTACAGGTATTGCGGAACAAACAAATTTACTTGCCTTAAACGCTGCAATTGAAGCAGCAAGAGCAGGGGAACACGGCAAAGGATTTGCGGTTGTAGCAGACGAAGTACGCAAACTAGCAGAAGAATCTGGAAATGCTGCTAAAAATATTTCTACTTTAATAGGCGAAATCCAAGTCAATACAAAACATACCGTTCAAACCGTGAACGAAGGAAAAACAGCAATTGAGACTGGTATGAGTTTCGTTTCCAACGCTGGAAGTACCTTTGAAAAAATAGCAACTGATGTTAGTTTAATAAATAATAAACTATCAATAATTTCAGCAGAAATTCAAGAAATAAATAATAATACAGATGTTCTTGTAAATGAAGTAGACAATACGAAAGATGTCACAGAAAAATCAACCGATTATACTCAAAATGTAGTAGCTGCTGCACAAGAGCAGTACGCTTCCATGGTTGAGATGACTGCGGCTTCCCGATCTTTAGCAGAAATGTCCGAGAAACTTCAAGATGTTGTCTCTGATTTTAAATTGGTTTAAGTATTGTATCAGGGGCTCAAATATAATAGAAGTTCCCTTCAAGGAATTGAATAGCAAATAAGATTAACCCATCCGAGCTATCTACTCAAGGATGGGTTATTTTTTATGATTAAATGACAGGATTATTAAAACTTTGAGTATTGCCACCGGTGCAAACTACCATGTTGTTTCTTTACAATGTTCCTCCCCTCTATTAAACTTTTATCGATAACACAATTTGTATATTTTTTTAACGTAACTATCAAGGGGGAATTATTGATGCACAACATCGAAGATATTTTAGAAACTAGAGATTTCATTATGAGTAAGACAGACCACCGTCCTGTGATCGGAATGATTCTAGGCTCAGGCTTAGGTACGCTTGCTGATGAAATTAAGAACCCAGTCAAAATTCCATATAGCGAAATTCCTCACTTTGCAAAATCTGAAGCAATTGGTCATGCGAACGAACTTGTGATTGGAGAATTAAATGGAAAGACAGTGGCGGCGATGAAAGGTCGCTTTCATTATTATGAAGGTTTTACTTTGGATGAAGTAACATTCCCAGTACGTGTAATGAAAGCACTTGGTATAGAAAATGTTATTATTACAAATGCTTGTGGTGCCGTGAATACAAGTTTTAATCCAGGAGATTTAATGTTAATTACGGACCATATTAATCTTGTCGGGACCAATCCGTTAATGGGACCTAATAATGACGAATTAGGTACTCGTTTCCCTGATTTATCAGAAGTATATAACAAGGAGCTACGTAGTATTGCAACCAAAGTAGCGAACGAACAAAACATACAATTGCAACAGGGAGTGTATGCTTGGTGGAGCGGACCTACTTACGAAACTCCAGCAGAAATCCGTATGATTCGTACATTAGGAGCTGACGCAGTAGGTATGTCAACAGTGCCAGAAGCGATTGTAGCTACTCATGGTGGTATGAAAGTACTTGGTATTTCTTGCTTAACGAATATGGCATGTGGGATATTAGATCAACCATTAAACCATGATGAGGTAATTGATGTTGCCGGGAAAGTTAGAGTCAAATTTGTTGAATTAGTCAAAGGGATTTTGAAAGAGATTTGAATTAAATAGTTCCGACCCTGACGGCAAAAAAGTAATGTTTCCTGAATGAAAAAACTAATTGCAAACAAAAAGAGTGATCCCAAGGGACCACTCTTTTTGTGTTGCCATAGCTGCTCGCAGGAACATTGAAAAAAGTTTTTCAGAAACTCTTTTTATTATTTGACTTCTATCTCCACATCTTCTTCTATCCAAGAAGGGTAAAAATCGAGATCCAACCGTATCGGATTTGCAAAAGGAGTAACCGACTTGTCTGGTAGTTCAAATTCGATTTTCACCTCTCCAAGAAAGTTAATCTTTGAACCTTTTACATAGTTAGAATAGAGTGGTGTACGTCCCCCATAGTGTATATAAAATTCTTTTTCATCGGCATCTGTAAATTTTATAAATCCTACCATATTCATATCGTAATCTTTATCGATATTAATAGTAAAACTGACACGATTATCCTTCACTTGCAAATTTGAGAATATTGATTGAGCAGGCTTTTCTATAAACTTTTTGGATCCCGTATCAATTAAAATATAGGCTTCCTCTTTATCCATCGCCGCGATTTTTCCAAATGTTAACGTTAAATTTTTGGGCTCATGAAAGTAAAAACTTTCTTTTAGTGGTACTTCCCAAAAATTACCTTCCTCTAGTGTTTTATATGCATTTCCAGGGATAGCAGACCATTTCCTTCCCTTTTCATCTATCAGTTCTAATTCATCAAATGGTCGAGCAAGAAGTTTCTTTGTGTTATTAGGGTTTTCTTCTATCTTAACAACTGTGCGTATTGGATCGACTATTAACTCCTTTACTTTAAAGTTTTGCCCCTCAATTTGAACATCCTTGTTTACAAGGATATTCTTACTCTCTACATTCATCTTTTTATACGTAAATGGAATTTTGAAATGCTCAATTTTTTCTCCATTTTTTAGTCCTATCTTCCAAGAAAGGTCCTTACTATACGGAACCGTCTGGATATGTTCAGAACCACTGAAAACTTTGGAGTCTGACTTTGGAGTCAAGGGAAAGACATAATTCATTAACTCAAGACCATACCGAGTATTCATACCTGACCATAGTTGGAGATATTTGAGTTCAAGTGAGCTTACGTCTATATCTTCTGTACGGACAGAGTAAAAAATAACCATTCCCTTTTTGTCTGCAATTACCCCATCAAGGGTCACCTTAATACCGTTTTTTTCTTGAGAGAGATTCAATGGCTGATAAAAGTCGTTTTCAACTGCAGCGGTTAAGCCCCTATCTTGCTGTATAAGTGCAACAATACGTTCCATCCCTGGTATAGATGCAATTTTGTTAGCGAACACAGTAGATACAGAGATGGATGTGACAAACGAGATGAGAAGGATCGCCGCAATTACAATCGACCATGAGCTCCGTTTTATTATCTTGGTTCTTTTTAACGTTTGTTCCTTTTTTGCCTTCTCAAATCCACTTCGTACGGCCGAATGTAGCTTGTCCTTTGATATTTCGACCTGACCAATTGATTTCTTTCTCTGCTCCAATTTTCTTTTTTCATCCTCAAACACGTTTAACCTCTCCTTTCTCTTCAAATCTCGCCCTAAGTGCTCGTAAAGCTTTATGTAGCCGTGTTTTAATCGTTCCTTCTGGGGTATTCCACATAACGGCGATGTCCTTTATCTTGACATCTTCAAAGTATTTTAAATGCAGTAACTCTCTATCGTAATCGGATAAACTTAAAAGCGCCTCCTCGACCTCTAAAAAGGTAAAATCTTCGGTTATTCCCTGTAAGTTAAGTATTCTTTCCTCCAGCACTTCTCTCTTACTTTTCTTTATAACATCCTGGCAATAATTCATCATAATCCGAATGAGCCATGTTTTAAAATAGGCAGGCTCCTTAACTGTTTTTAAACTTCGATAAGCCCTATATGTCACTTCTTGGACAGCCTCCAGTGCATCTCCTTCATTTTTCAAATACGAGATAGCTGTTCGATATAATGCTTCTTCATATGAGTGGATTAATGCTAAAAATGCCTCTTCGTCACCTTTAATCGCTTTCTTCACTAATATCTTTTCGCTCAAGATTTCACCCCAATTCATTTGTCCCTATCTATTAGACATACAACTTTGAAAAAAGTTTTTAGAAAGTAGATTAAATGACCCTGTGTAAGACACAAACGTGAAAGTTTAAACATTCATGTTTGTTTCTTACACAGGGTCGATTATAAACAAAAAAGTGACTCCATATATAGTTCTGGAGTCACCTTACCTATTAATATAAGCTTTTCAATAATGTTTCTAGCATTACGGGCATTTCGACGAATGCACTGTCTACATGCAATCTTTCGGTCTTTTGATGCGCGTCTTTACCGAAAGGACCGACATTTAATACTGGACCTTTCAATTGTGCCATGTCTTCGAATGGGATACTGTATGTGTCTCCCCAAATCGGTGTATTATTTTCGAAAGCTGTCCATCCATTGCCAACATTTTCGTAATTTACGTAGCTTAAATCACATATTCCGTTAAAGTAGTGGATTTGGTCGATTTTATTATTGAATGATTGCGCTGATTTCTTCATTAGCTCTACCGCTTCTATAATAATCAGATCATTGGATGTATTGACCGCTGGATAGTAAGGTGGGGCGAATAGAATTATTGTCGCAGGAGCTAATTCTTGGCACTCGATCATCAAATTATCAACGATACGCAATGATTTTTCACGATCGTCCCAATCTTCCTGCACAAGTGCTTCCTGTTTTAATCGTTCTACTTCTTCTGCTCCTAGTTTTTGATTTGCATAGGCAAGCAGTTGTTCATAACGAAGTACTTTGACTTCCCCTACGCCTTTTACTTCCTCACGTTGGCATATCTTCTGATAGTCGGTATTTAAAGCATCCATCGCCTCTGTTGCCACTTGTTCAAAAAGATCCATCACTTCTGATGCAGTACGTTTAAATACAAATACATTATACAATGATACTGCACGATATGGTGTTTGTGTAGAATAAGACAGCTTTAAATCCTTTTGCTGCAAGGAAACTGGAAGCGGAGTACTTTCCCCAAGATTCGTCTCACGGAATAATGAATTCCATTCCATACGTTGTGTCAAATAGGATGCGATATAGTTCGCTGTCATCCCTTTCATCGGTTCTCCAACATGCGTTTCTTTCCCATAAAATAAAGCAGCGGGCATAATTTTACCGATCGTTCCTGAATAAATATACTCCGCGATATCCGTTGGGTTTTGAGAAAACGATGGTTCACTATTCAAAAATAATTTATAAGTCAATCCAAATTCCTCACGAAGACGTACTAACTGAGTTACCGCTGCACGCATTCCTGCAGAATTCACTTCCTCATCCGGAACGGTCGTCAATACAAGATTGATCGGCCACTCCTCGACACTTGCTTTTTCTATCAATTGCATATGGAGCGCAAGCCCCATTTTCATGTCCATCGTGCCTCGACCAAATAAATACTTTCCAGTTTCTAAATCGATACGAGCTGATTCTGGTAAATCACTCGGATCTTCCATTAACTTCTGCGTCAACTCCTCTGGAAAATAAGCGAGTGGCTGCAAAATACCATACTCCTCTGTTTGAACCGTATCAAAATGACTGATCAAAACGACCGTTTCAACAGCATCTGGGTGTTTATACAATGCAGTAACAGCATGTCTGCCCAGTCCAGCATCATGCAACTGCAAATGACTCGGGTGTTCTTGAAAATACTTCAACTCTCTTAATTTATCCAATACTTTCGGAGCAAAAGTAGTTTCACCTTCTGTTAAAGTAATACTATCCCAACTAACTAATTCGCATAACAACGCCCGAAGCGTTTCTGATGTACTCCATAATAATTGACTCATTAAAATTCCCCTTTATTACTAATACCAAATATAACAACGATTACCAATATTCAGAAAAAATATTTTAATTTTCTTGAACAATATTACTATTTGTTACTTCTGCTTTATTATTCTTTTCTAATCTCAATTTATAGAAGAGCATACAAGCGATGAAAAATCCTACTCCATAATAAAGGCCAACCCGCTGTGTCGGATCAAACGCTAAAAATACTAATATCAGTAAACAAAACGCAATACAAATTATCGGAACTAATGGATAGAAGCGAACTTTATAGCCTAAATCATCCAGGTTCCCACCATTCTTCATATACTGACGACGGAACATTAATTGAGATGCCGCAATTCCCATCCATGAAATAGTAACAGAAATCCCTGCGATCGACATCAATAAAACGAATACTGTATCTGCCTGCATTACACTTGTTAATAATGATAGTAAAGAAAAAGCCATTGTGAATATTAAAGCAGTAAGTGGAACTTTTCGTTTAGATAAACGACCGAACACTTTTGGTGCCATACCTTCTTTTGCCATCGACCACAATAGACGGGTGGAAGCATATAAACATGAATTCCCTACTGACAAAATAGCAGTTAAAATAACAAAATTCATAATACTACCAGCATACGGTATTCCCGCTAAATTCATTAAAGTAACAAATGGACTTTCAAGCAGTCCAAGTTCGGATGCTGGGAAAATAGCAGATAATACAATAATAGAAGCAATATAAAACACGACGATTCTAAAAAGAATTGTTCGAATAGCTTTTGGGATATTCTTTTCTGGATTTTCCGTTTCTCCTGCTGCAATACCTACTAACTCAGATCCTTGGTAGGAAAAGATAACATTCATCATTGTCACAAAAACAATAGCAATCCCGGCTGGAAACAATCCTGTAGGAGCTAAATTAGTAGCAAATGGTGTTGCTCTTTCTTCCAATGGAATAAGGCCGAAAATTGCTGCAGCCCCAATGATTATAAACAGAACTACCGCCACGACCTTAATACCTGCAAACCAAAATTCCGCCTCAGCAAAAGCTCTCGTTGTAAGCGCATTCAAAGCAAATAATAAAACCATGAAAATTGCACACCAAATCCAGATTGGAACATCTGGGAACCAATGCTGCATTAGTATTCCAGCAGCCGTAAACTCGACACCAGCTGTAGCAGCCGAACCTACAAAATACATCCATCCAAGTGAAAATCCTGCAGATGGACTAATAAATCGCGTCGCATAAGTTTGAAAAGAACCCGTTACCGGCATATGAACAGCAAGCTCGCCAAGACATACCATCACCATATACAATATTAACCCACCAAATAGGTAACCAAGTATTGCCCCTCCTGGACCTGCCTGATTAATCGTATAACCTGCATTTAAAAATAACCCCGTCCCAATTACCCCGCCAAGTGACAACATAAGTAAATGACGGCTTTTCATCGAGCGATTTAATACATTTTGTTGTGTTGAATCCCCATTATTGGACATATTTTTCCCTCCCCCATGTAATCTATTTAACTTAACCAAATGCGCTTCTTTTTTTGATTATTACAGGATTATAAGGGATGCCTGGCACCCCTTATAATTCGTTAGAATCTCAGTGATAGGCAACTAAGACCGCCGTCTTGCTTGCGAACTTCAGACATATCAAGTTCAATTGTTTCATAGCCAGCTTCGTTGATTTTGCGTTTTGTTTCGCTGTACCCTTCTGGAATAATTACATAATCGTTTACACGAATACAGTTTGCTGAGTATTCATCTTCATTAGTAATAATGATTTTGTCGTATGAATTAAAAACTGGATGATCGACAAATTCACCTGCAACGACCATTTTGTTATTCCCTAAATAAGCGATACCAGTTTTCAAATGGAAGAATTTTTGTAACGGGATGATTGTTGCTTCAAAACCTTCGCCTTCTAGAATTTCTTTTAACTGGCGGGCACCTTCTTCATTGGTACGTTCAGAAATTCCGATGTAGAATTTATTGTCCGCTTGAAGAATATCTCCACCATCAAGTGTTCCAGGTGATTTTATATAATGAAACTTCTTATAAAATTTTTTTAAAGCGCTTTCAATTTCAACGATTTCTCCATTTCTAGATTCCGCTCCCGGATTTGTAACAACAGCAAATTCAGATGTCAACACTGCAGCATCTTCTACAAACGTCGAATCTGGAAATTCTTCACTTGCTGAAAGCAGCGTTACCTCCACTCCACATTTTTTTAATGCTTCCACATAAGCCTCATGCTGTACTAATAGTTTTTCATAATCCGGTTTCCCAAGATCTGAAGTTGTTAATCCTTCTACATAGCTTTTACCTGGCGTTTTAGCGATTACATGTTGAAATTTACTCATTTTGTGTTCCCCCTTAATTTCTAATGACTGGACTTGTTAGACATGTTGGACCACCAGTACCTAATACACTGATTTCTCGTCCTTTGTATTCATAAACTGTTGCTCCTGCATCAAGCAATTGCTGTTTGGTCGATTCATTGCCTTCGACTATTACACAAACACGAGGTGCAAGCGCTAGTACATTACATCCAAGATTATCGTATTCTGCTTTTGGTACTTCCACTAATTGAATACCACGCTTAATTAGTAACTGACGGAAAAATACCGGCATTAATGGTGAATGCACCGCTGCTAAATCTTTATCAACCATGCTAATGAAAGACATCAAATGTAAACATTCTTCTTCTCCTTGATCATGTGGAAGCTGTACAACGATGAACTCATCTACGTATGGAGCTGTTATTTCTTTTAGTTGGCGAATTGCTTCGTCGTTTGTACGATATCCGCGACCCACTGCAAGAGTTTTATCATCTAACCAGACGATATCTCCACCGTCTGATACTGCTTCACCAGTTAACTCTCCAATAATCGGAATCTCTTTTTCTTGTAAAAAATCTTTATAAATGGCTGCTTCAGGCTGTCTTAATTTCTTACCTGACCTTAAAATAATGGCACCAGCTGGCGTAAATTTCACTGGGTCATGCGCGTAAATAGAATCTAAACCTACTTTGTCCGATTTTGGCAAATAGTCGATTTCTGAGACATGCTTTTCTAAAATCTCGATGAATGATTTATACTCACGAACAGCTTCCTCAAAATTTGGTTCTTGGAGATAATTGAATGTTTTCCATTGATCTGATAAGTGTTCTTGACTAATAAAAGCTTCGTTCGGATGTTTTACAATTACTCGCTCTAGCTTTTTATACATAGATGAGTTATAAGACATTTCTTCGCCTCCTTTTCCGCATATCGGAAAACGTTTCTGAATATCGGAAATATTATATTTAAAATATATGCGTTTCATGATATGATGTCAATGTATTTTGAATATTTAAATGCTAATTTTTAGAATAATATAAAATAGGCGGTGATTTACATGCAATCCATTACTCGAGCGATGTCTGTTGCAAAGGTTTTAGCAGCGCATGCAAATGATAAAGGAATAAGTATTTCTGAGCTTTCCAAACAATGTGAGCTCCCACTAAGCACGATGCATAGATTATTACAAGCGATGATTAAACAAAGCATGGTAGAGCAAGATGAACACTCCAAGTTGTACCGTCTTGGCATGGTTTGGTTAGAATATGGTCTACAAGTGTACGATACGATAGACTACGTCAGTAAAGTCAGACCCGAGCTGGAACGCTTGTCTAAAGAAGTAGAAGAGAGTGTCTATTTAAGCAAACCTGTTGGCATAGAAGCAATGATTGTAGAAAGAATTGATAGCGAGAATAATCCGATTCGAATATACGACCAACTAGGATTGCGTATTCCAATGCACATCGGTGCTGCCAACAAATCAATGCTTGCAGCCATGCCTAGTTCCCAATCAGAAAGTATATTGTCGCAGCTTTTACCAGTTGGAGAAATCCCTAACTTTTTACAAACACTCAGTCATATTACGAAGCAGGGATATGCAATAAGCCACTCAGAACGAACGGAAGGCACATCTTCAATCGCAGTTTCTATCAAGGACAGTCTTGGACAAATCATAGGTGCCATAAGCGTTGGTGTCGTCAGCTTCAACCTAACGGAAGAACGTCTCGCATTCTTAACAAGTAAAGTAATCGAAACCGGTAATAATATTTCCGCAAAACTAAAATCAAGTAACTCTGCCCCTTCGTAAGAAACAAACGTGAAAATTTAAATATTCATGTTTGTTTGAACTGACGTGATTGTTTCTTACACGAGGTCGATTTAATTGCAAATAAAAAGAGTGACCCCAAGGGACCACTCTTTTTTGTGCTGTCATAGCTGCTCGGAGGAGAAGAAAGGAAGTTTCAAATCCTTTTAAACCTGCTATCCGAGATTTTATAGATTGTTTATCGCTGAAGATTGAACGTTAGAATGTAAGAGCGTTGATGGTTAACCTTTTAACTTTAAAGGTTGAACTTTAAGCTTTTTAGCTTTCGTAAATGCTATAGTTGGGAGCAGGGATTTACCCAGACCCTGCAAACGGGGAAACTTTCTTCTTTTTCGCTATAACAGCAATAAGTTCTTAAGATACTTATTGCTTAATAGTGATTAATGTACTCGCATTAATTTCACTTAGCGCTACATCTACATCATCTTCAAATGACTCAATATCTAGAGCCATTTTTGTCGCAATTTCTTTTACATGAATAGGATCAATTAGTTTCGTTTCCTCTGATTCCCAAAATAGCTTTTTGTATCCTTCTACCGCAGTTAAGTCTGTTTTACCATCTTTAGAAATCATGTTATTTAACTGAGTATCTAATCTATCTTGGGCAATTTCGTTATTAACCTCTACTTTTTCTTGAGACTGAGCATAATCGGTATTCATTTTACGAAGGAGTGTTTTTTCGATTTCAATAAAGTTTTTACGCTCAATTGCATCAGCCACCGTCATTTTCACACCAGAAACCTCTACTAAAGTTGTTGCGTTAGACTCTACAATCGATTTTTTGATTTGTTTTCTGCGATCCATCAAATCTTTTATAGATTGGAGGTTTTCTTTCGCTTCCTTTTCAAACTCATTAACTGTCTTAAAACCACGAATATTCTCTTTTGGTTTTTTGGAAGCTGCGAAAGTCGTTTCGTTAATCTTCTTTAAAATGCGTGCATCCAATGTCTTTAATTCGCGTAAAGCTTTTGTAATAGAAATTTCCATCGGCAAATCACTCCTCAGTTGTCTCTTTATGGTAATTATTAGTCTACTTTAGATTACTAGGCTATTCAAGTAATTACTAAATACAGTAGTATTAGTACTTCAGCATTATTCCATTAAATCATTATCAAAAATTAAAGGTATCCAGGCGGACTCCTTCCGCTTCTATCAACAAGGTCGAATTTTTAAAAAACGAACAAAAAATTTGATATCACGTAAACATTTAGTTTTTAATTGAAACAGTAATATACAGTTGATTCTTAAAAGTAAATATTTTGAGAAAACCTAACAAATAGCCTTCCAAATCTATTGGAAGGCTAAATTATAATATTACGCTTTATATATAATCATTCAGAAAGAAGACGTTTTTCCTTAACTATCAACACTTGGTTTAAAATAAGTGCTCCAAACATCTGAATAACGGTTTTCACGACAATTTGCCCTACAATAGCAGCTGGTACTGCTTCCCATGGAAGAAAATTCGCTCCAAGCGGACTTAAACCAATCACAACAAAAATGACTGAATCCAAGAATCCTCCAACAATCCCACTATAAAATACACGCCAAGCCATTGGTAGTTTCAATCTTGTGTAAATCTCTGTATCTGCTGTTTCAGCGACAACAAATGAAATTGCTGAAGCGAGTACTATTAATAGAGTATCCCCCAACATAAATGAGGCTAATGCAGAAAATGCTAAAGCTACAAAAATAAATATGTATGTCTTTGCTCTACCGTATTTGTTTTGCACAAGATCTCGGAAAATGAAGGTAGCTCCTATTAATAGTGTTCCCATAGGGACGATAAACATACCAAACTGTAATGGTGCGAAAGCTGCCGTTACGACATTAGCAGTCACAATAGATATTAAATAAAATAAGATTCTCATGATGTTACTCCTTCATTAGATTTAGAGCTTATATACTCATCCAGCCCTTTATTTCTCAGCTTACATGCTGGACACTCCCCACAACCGTCCGCTATTACTCCGTTATAGCAGGTCAACGTTTTTTCTCGGACAAACTCTAGTGCTCCAAGCTGATCTGCAAGCTCCCATGTTTGCTCTTTGTTTAACCACATGAGTGGTGTATCAATCACAAAGGTTGTATCCATAGAAAGATTTAACGTTACGTTTAAGGATTTCACAAAAATATCACGACAATCCGGATAGCCACTAAAATCAGTTTCACACACACCAGTTACGATATGCTTGGCACCTACCTGGCTTGCTAAAACACCAGCAAATGATAGAAAGAGCAGATTTCGACCAGGCACAAAAGTCGAAGGCAACTCACCTTCTTCTCCGTCCTCTACTTTTATGTCATCTCGCGTCAATGCATTCGGTGCGAGCTGATTTAAAAGCGACATATCCAGTATGTGATGCTTTACACCAAGCTCTTTAGCTATCTCCCTAGCACACTCAATTTCAAGACTATGTCTTTGCCCATAGTCAAACGTCACCGCCTCGATTTCTTTAAAACGTTCCTTCGCCCAAAACAGACAGGTCGTGCTATCCTGACCACCACTAAACACAATAATTGCCTTTTCCTGCTTCATCCGTAAAACTCCCTTATAACGAAAAAACAGCATTCTAAGAAAGAATGCTGTAATCTTCTTAGTTTTTTAAAGAGGGTAGCTAAAACCTCTTCCTTCAAAAAGGATTATTCAATTAACGATTATCAATTTTCTCTGGATATAAATCATGGTTCATTAAACGGAAATCCGCCATTTCTACATATTTCGACCCTGGTCTTCCATAGTTACACCAAGGGTCAATAGAAATACCTCCACGTGGAGTGAATTTCCCCCAAACCTCAATATATCTTGGGTCTAGTAATTCAATTAAATCGTTCATGATGATATTCACACAGTCCTCATGGAAATCACCGTGATTTCTAAAGCTGAACAAATACAACTTTAACGATTTACTTTCTACAATTTTTTTATCCGGAATATACGAAATATACATCGTCGCAAAATCCGGCTGATTTGTAATTGGGCATAAGCTTGTAAATTCTGGGCAGTTAAACTTAACAAAATAATCCCGAGTAGAATGAAGATTATCTACCGACTCCAATACCTCAGGTGCATAATCAAATGAATATTTTGTGCCTTGGTTACCTAACAATGTTAAATCCTTCAAACCTTCATCATGACTTCTTCCAGACATAATAAAAAACCTCCTATAAAAAATGTTTCCCAACACTTTCAAAAGAGGCTTCACAAACCAATCTATGCAAACAAAAGGATAAAAACAAAAAAGCCACGTCCAAATTATATGGACATGGCGAAAAGTCATGTATCCATAGTTTTTTATAGAGGGTATAAGCTATGAACCTCTCCCGGTCAAGTACGGGTACTAAATCATAATATAGAATATTGACCAAAACGTCAAATAGGCATTCTAGTCAAAAGAACAACCAAATCTCCTTTTAAAAGATTCAAAAACTTTTTTATAATATCATGCATAAATTCTAACTAGATTGCCTATATTGTTAATAGAATACGAGATTAAAGGAGGAACAGAAATGAAACATCCATTAAGCTTACCAGAACAATTACCAGAAACAACAGAAGAATTATTAAAGTTAATATTACAAACTATTTTAGCCTAGGAGAGATTTAGATTATTAAAGAGATTTGGAAACATAGAAAAGTAGATACCTCTACTTATGTGGAGATATCTACTTTTTGCTATATTCATGCCTTGAATTAGTTGTTAGTCATTCAAGGTCAATCTTAGCATTAATATATTTAGGTAAGTTATAGTACAATATCTTGATAACCTACTTCTTCTACAATTTCATCTTCAATTTTTATTCCTAATCCATTTTCAATATCCCAAGAGACATCACAAAGCAAACCTAGTCTTCTTTTTCCATTCTTTCTTACTCTTCTTACAATTAATTCAGTTGGCTTCACTAGACTTTTTAAATCTGAGGTAGATTCAATTTTTGGAGCAGAATTATCTGCTTCTGATTTATTCCCTAACATCTCTCTATACTCTTCATAATTCTCACTATAGTAGTCATATACTTGCTCTTCTGCCTCATTTATTATATTTTTCATATTTTGAATAAAATTAAAAAATGCTTCTCTTTGTACATTTGAAAAATCAGCACTTTCATGTGCATCAATACTTAAAAATATTTCTTTCTCCAAGTCAAACATTCTAATAGTTGTTTTTCCTCTCCAGAAATTATTTTTATATTCAAGTTTTCCAAATAAATCATCATTAATCATTGTCATTCTTAATTACTCTCCTATCTTAACTTTTATATTATATTCGCCAACTCCACCCAAATGTTTAAAAACACTATTAATTTTACTAGGTACCAATTGTATTGTTTCCAAGTCATTAAGTTCATGCCAAGTATATTTATTATCTTCTCGCCAATCAGCTACATCTTCTGCTGTCCACTTTTTATCTGGTGTACTCCACTTTTTAGCCAATTCTTCATCAGCAGTTGAAAAATTTGATTTTCTATCATTAGTCATGTTTTCTAATTTTATTTCACCTTTGGAAAATGGTGAAAAGTCAGGCATTCCGTTTTTGTAATCAACTCCGTCTACACCGGCTTCATCAAGATATTTTTTAACTTCTCCAGTCTTATCCGAGATAAATAACGACTCTGCTCGTTCGCTACTCCATTCGCCTTTATTAACAGGTGTGGTTTTTACCCTTTGCTCATAAGAGCTATATTTAGGCTCTACGTCAAAACCTCTAGTATAGTATATCTGCCTATCTTTAACCGTACCCTTAACTCCACTTTCAGCCCTCACTATAGAAGTCACCTGATCCCTCAAGCCCGTTGCATTCACTGTGTTATAAGGAACTTCACCTGCGATCGCAAACTGTGGACGGGGTCCGTAAGGTAATAGATTAGCTAATGATGCCGAGGCATTATTTACTGCTCCGGCTACTTTTGGAACAACTGCCTTTGTGACCTTAACCCCTGATTTGGTAAGTGCACCGACACTCTTTGTTCCAACTACTGAAGTGGCAACAGTGCCTAATGCATAGGTTACCCAATGAGCACGGGAATTGGCATCACCATTGACCATATCGCGTTCATAGGAAGTGGTGATGGCCGATTTTATCGTGTTATATGTCTCTACGGGATTAGTAACTGCCTCCACCGTAGCTTCCAGTGTGGCTTTCGGGTCTTGGAATATATCTACAATACCTGTAACCAAATCTTTCCCTACATCAAATAGACCACTTAAAATTCCATCTACTACTTCTAAACCAGTATCTACAACCGACTTTTCTTCCTCTTCTTCACGTAGGCACATTTCTCCTTCAATCGTTGGCGTGGAAATGGTTAATGGGCGACTACATGCAACTAACTCCGCCCAACGATCTGTTTGAAAGTGGATATCCGTGAGATTACTTGCGAACATCTCTTCCATGTTATTGATCCACGTATCCATTGCCTGCATGTCTTGCTCGAAAGGTAGTAAAGCGGCTGTCTGGGTTGCATCAAATTCTTGAAGTCTACTTACTGTATCGTCTCGCTTTCTTTTTGCATCTAGAACGCCTTCCTGTACTCCACTATCGTCTAGATGCGGAAGGGCCACGATATCGCTGACCTGGTCCATAATACTGTTTGACTCATTCGTTAGATTTTCAGTCAGTTGTGCGATTGTAGTAAGTCCCTGCTCTACTTCACCCTCTAGAAATTGCTCCACAATATGACCCGTCGTATCTGGTTCGAGGGTATCTAGAGCGCTTTCCATTTGTTGAAGCACTTGCTTATAACCAGCAGCAGAAACGAGAAATTGTTGGAGTAATGGCAGATGACATTCCGCATAGAAAGCACGAAGGGCACTCCCTCCTTCCCCTTTAAGTTTGTCTTCCATCGCTACTAATCCTTCTACTGCACGATGGATTGCCTCTACTTCACTTCCAAGCCTGTCCAACATTGCTATATTTCGTCTTAAACCATCTTGAAATAAATCTACGTCCAGTATTTTCATAGATACACCTTGGATTCTTTTCTTCTATTGAAAGAATGTAAGGGGCAACTGTTGACTCTAAAAAATGATATCTTCCTTTCCTGAAACATTAAACTCCTCCTCAACCCTATTAGTTATAATATTCCTTTTTTTAGATGGATGGTAAAGGTAGAGTTAGATAATATCGGAAAAATGATTCATAGGGATGGTAAACAACACATTCATAATCCAACTAAGGGTTTAATGAAATTTCCCCAAAGGTTTATAAATACCTATAAAAAAATTTATAGGTTAAAAATCTCAGCGTTATTTTTAATTTGAGTAAAAAGAGTAAATAAAGCGTTAATAAATCGCCAAAAACCACTTAGAACGAACAAAGTGATAAACGGGAGCCCCTAAAACAAGTAGAACTCTTTCCGATTTTTAATAGAGGTGATTTCCATGTAATTCAGGACAACTATTCCAAGGTATTTAATTTCAGCATCCATAACTTGGCCTGCCTTTTTAGCAATTGAAATGTGTTTACAAAGCACATTCTTTCCATGATATGTAATTAGCCTATTTATCGTGCAATAAGTAGACAGAAAAAATAGGAACGAATAGAGCTCTTTATGAAAAAACAAAATAACTTTAGTGGCAGGCACCATGATTTAATTCAATCATTTTCAAATGCATCGGTAAATTCATTAACATATTTACTCATTTCCTTGTATTGAGTCCAGTGCAGATAATGATGTCCTTCTAGAGGAACAATTTTATGTAAAGACACATTACGTAATTCCGATTGATAAAAAGTAATATTCGATTTTCCTTCCTCATTCACTTTTTTATCGTTTGTCGTAAAAATCATAACAGGCATATCTGAAGGAAATGTTAAATTACGCGTTTTTTTAATGTTATTATTTATTTCATTTGCTTCATTTACTACATTTTTGTTATACCCTTTCTGCGCGGAAAGGATTTTGGTCATTTTTAAATTTTTTTCTGAATAAGTTCCTTCGTCTGCTAAAGGAAGGAAGTCTTCTGGACTTAAATTTAATGCCAATCTCGCAATTCCCGTGGGGGCGATGTAACTCATATACTTGGGCATTGTTGGAACAGATTCATCAAAATACTCTAAGGCATTAGGTAAGGTGGGATCGATTCCTATAATAGCTTTAATTTCCTCTGGATATTTATTTGCATAATACATACTATAGACCCCGGAAATAGAATGGGGCATCAATATATATGGCCCTTCGATATTCGATTTTATTAAAGCTGTCCTTAGTTCCTGTACTAAACTCTCCACTGTTCGATCCTTATCTGTTAGGTCGCTCCAACCATAACCAAAAGGCTCTACCACAACAACCTTATTTCTTTTTGACATCTCATCAATTAATGGCTCAAAATCCAACACAGGTGCTACCGTACCTAAACCACTTAACAAAACAATTGTATTTGGCCCCTCTCCTTTTGTATACACGTGCATATTCTTTCCATCCACCTCAACTAATTTATCTAATGCTGGGTAACTCTTTTGTTCATATGCGACCATAACTTGATGGAAAGCAACCCAAATAAGGAATAATGTAGCTATTGCTAATACAATGTTTCTAATAATAATTCGAAATCTAAACCTCTTCTTGGTTTTCACTTTAACCA
Organism: Psychrobacillus sp. INOP01; assembly: GCF_018140925.1. Taxonomy (NCBI): domain Bacteria; kingdom Bacillati; phylum Bacillota; class Bacilli; order Caryophanales; family Bacillaceae; genus Psychrobacillus; species Psychrobacillus sp. INOP01. The sequence goes on along the minus strand of NZ_CP073315.1, from coordinate 2,478,190 downwards.
CTGCTTTCTTATATAAATTTGCCACTAGATTCAAGACCAAAATCTTTCTATCATTATATTACGATAAATATTTTTTTTAGTTTCAATCCTCCATTTTTTTGACCAATAAAAAAGCGAGGGGATTTCCCTCGCTTACCTCATTTATACAATTGCTAGCTCGATTAAGAAAGAAGAGTTTTGTATATTTCTCGTCTGCAATTTCTTAGGTTGACTGAATTTGTTTAGCTTTTTGATAAGTTTTAATAATCATTTTTATATTTAATTTATTGTTTCATCGTCACGAGCTTTGACATTCTCGTTAGTTTAGCCACGCTTCCATGCGTACCTAATTCTTAATATCATCCCGCCCATTTCTCATCCTTTTTTATTATCCCTGTATATAATCAAACTCCATGATGGTACTACCTTCATGAGCTATTGATTTCACAAAACATTATTAATGTAATTTCCTTTTCTTAAAATCTCAACAAAAAAGCACTTGTTGCCTATTAAACAATCAAGTGCTTTATAACTAGCTGTATAATGTTATTCATTGTTAATACTTCTTTTTATTCTTCAGTGTCCTCATATAAGTTATCCAAGAATTCATCAAATAATTAAGCTTCGTACAAACTATTGAGGAATAATGTGAAGTTTTCTGAAATTAAATTAACGTAATCATTTTTTAACTCATTATCCTCTTCAAAGTAATCCATATCACAAAAATACACTTTATCCTGCTCACTAATTGTTAAACAAATCAAGCTGTCAGCAGGATCTACACCAATAGGAATTAAATTAGAAGGGACTATCTTGTTTGTACAATATTTCTCATAAAAGCTCTCTAGATTTGAATCTGTTTCTTTCGATAAAGGTAGAAACAACATTACTGAGGACGTAATAGTTCCATCTGCTGTCTTAAATCTTCTTTTTACTGGTTTACCACCGTTATTGAGAAGCAAAAACCTCTTATAATTTTCTGGCAGATTTATACCATATTCATTCTCGAATGCCTCAATATCTTGACTAACTAATGGTTTAAATGAAAATTCGAAATTTAATTCCAATTATATCACTTCCTACTCCATTAAATATTTTCTAACGCATATAATCTCTCTAATAAGTCAGTAAATGAATCACACACTGAAGTTTTTGTTGTTTCTTCACAGTCATAAAAAACAATTTTTGGTGATTTTTCATTGTACCGATAGTCAAAACATAATAAATTACCAAAAGGATCTTTACCGAAAGGAATTAATTTCTGAGATGAGAACTCATAAAACATTTTAATGTTTAAGTCTTTATTAGTAAAACTTATTAGATTATTGAAGACAGCTTCAATCCTACCATCATCACAATCAAAAACATTAGGTTCTGGGAAACCACCATTATTTTCTATTATGCACTGTTTATAGTCATCAGGTAGAATAAACCCAAATGAATTTTCAACTTCACCAATTTTCATTTCATCTAGTGGTTCTTCTGTAAAAACCCATTTAATTAGTCCCATGAAATCATCTCCAAAATCTGCTTTTTAATTTCCCCTTTTCTACCAGCTTCACCTCCACCCCATATTGCTCTTCCACCAGTATGACTAGCTGATTGATGTTCAAAATAATCAACTATTTGCATTTCTCCTGGCTGTTGGTTGTGATGCCATGTTAAAGTTTGAGGTATAATTCCGATTGACAAAAAGTAATATTGATTTTCCTTCCTCATTCACTTTTTTATCGTTTGTCGTAAAAAATACCATTTAAAACCCACGTTCCATTTGTTCCAGTCATATAGCCAGAGTCGTCGCTACTCTCTACATGCCCTCGATTATCGATTGCTAAAACGGCAATTCCCTGTATGACCCATTTCATATAATCTGAAATAGACCCTTTATCCATGCCATAGCCATAGTACATTACTATACAAGGCAGGCTTTCCTTTGTTTCTTTCGGTAAAATATAATACCCTCTAATGGGTGTTCCATCAATTCCTTGGTAGGTAACACGATATACGTCGACCTGTTTAATCGGATATTCCGCTCTTTCCACTGTGCCTTGTAAAGGAAGTTGATCAGACTCATCTAATGTATTTTCCCAAAAGGTGTGCAAGTCCTCAGTCTTTGTTAAAGGGGTTTATATGTTTCATATTCTTTAATTTGATTTTCAAAATATAACAAAATAATCCTCCCAAGTAGTTATCACTTTTAAAAGCTGTCCCCGTGGCCCGCTGACCAAAAGTAGTCTCTATCCAAAAAACTGCTTATATTTGAAAGTTACTTTCTTCTCTTCGTGGAAAGGCTTGTGTTCATGGACGTAATGTGGGTAGGCATGAATGGTTTTGTTTTCACTTGGTCTATGATTAAATACGGCATATGCGGTCGAGGGAGGAGTTACTGGATCGTCTAACCCGATTCCCATCAATATAGGGATATGAGTATTTGTACAAAAATGTAGCGCATCTATATAAGCAAATGTTTATAAAATTGCCGGTTTCATATCATTCTCTGCGTTATGTAACTTTAAGTAATTTGCTTGTAAATATTTAATGAAAAAAAGAGAGTCAGTTGCTATTTCAGTTTATCCTATCCTACTATCCATCAACCTTCGACAAATTTTGAGGCGCCACTGCGGTCCTAGTCAATGTTTATTTGAGTTGTTTTTTACAATTTTGAACCTCAAAAGAGAACCTACTAATGCTTAGAGCTCGTTGTGCCTTAAAAACACAAATGCACTCTCCATACGATTCGCCATTTCCATAAATCCTAAGTCATTCGGATGGATACCATCGACTGTGCATTCATGCCATAATTCTCCTAACAAAGTAGAACCATCTATAAATGAAATATTCTTTTCGCCTTGTTGCTTCAATTTTTCCACAGTTAATTTTGAATATTCTCTCCGGTTTTGATAATCCTCGTACTCGCCTATTGCTTTATCCTGTACAAACGGAATTCTTGATATGATGGTAATAGAGACATGCGGATGATATTCCCGATAGGTTTCGATAAAGGGAATTAGTGTATTTTGATATTCCTTGTATGAAACATTTGCCTCATAATCTAGAACAAAGCAGGCTGGCCGTTCGATTTCTCTGATGGTTAATGCCACTCCATGTTCACCTTTCCCACTTCCGGAGAATCCTAAATTAATAAATTCTAAATTAAATCTTCGGCTGAGGATATTTGTGTACGACATACCTGGCCTACTTGCACAGGCACCCTGCGTTATGGAAGTACCATAGAAGATCACTCGTTTATCTGAAAAATACGGAGTAGGCTGTTCAATGATTGCATCTGTATTTGTTCCTATCTGTACCTCCTCTACCCCCTGATACAGAGGAAAATTCAACGTCACTTCTCTTAGTTGTTCCGTAATGTGTTGACTACTACTTTTAAAATCCCAAATCGTTTTCTCATACGATTGATCAAGAAGAGATGGAAAGACAGTTGCATAATACATTTGCTGTCCAGGTTCCCCCACGTATACATCAAATCCACATTGACCTGAAGCAGCCATATGCCCCAAACTTGCAGCACCAGTTAACTTTACTTTTAATTCTAGCTTGGAAGCATTTGTCCGAAAACTAATTTGTCCACCGGAAGTATTAGTCGCTAATTCATCCACGCGTGCGGGTATGTCATAATCAGATTGAGCCGGAAGTCGCCGATACCGTTCCTCCTTCTCAAACCACGCAAAGCCACTTATACGAAATGGCTTTTCCTTTGGGTCGTACCATCGTATCTCTTCTTTCACTTTTAATACCTCTTTCTGGATCAAGGGGACAGGTTCGCCGACCCACCATATTTTTACAGAGCCAAGAAACCTGTCCCTCCGTCCCACTAAATGCTCCCCGCTGTTACGATCCGATTGTATGTTTCGCCTCTACCCAATGTTACGTTATCAGGGAATTGTTCAGGGCCATCATAACGGAGGCGCTCTTCTTCTAGTTCCTCTAGTTTCGATACATTGCCGTCTATCCAAGCATGTAGTCGGTACTCTGCCGTTTCTATTCTTGTCAATAAGCCACCATATCGAATATCTAGAACTTCCCATCCGAACGCTTTATTAACCGAAAACCAGACATCTCTATGTGCCTTTCGTAAAGAATCAACCTCTACTTTAAGAATTTCAAGCTTTTCAAGACAAACCTTAACTCCTACTTTATTCCGCTTATCATAGGCTGACTTCAAATCAATACCAAGCTCCGCCTTCACGCTTAATACCCTTGCTAGCTGCTCATAAAAACTAAACAACGAATCCACGCCCTGATTACGTACTTTAGCCGCCCCTAACTGCTCCACTAAGCCACTGTAATGCTCAGCAATCGGAAGTCCTTTTATATTTTCATCAAACAGCCCCACTAACACATCCTGCCAAAGTAAAAATTTAGACGGGTTTGAGGAATATAAGTTATCCTCCATGACTCCAGGGATTTCATCAAATTGATTTAATAAAAGAAAATCATCTAGCTTGTAGCCTGTACAGTAGGTAAACCGTTCTTCCAAATGCTCTCTACTCACTTCTTGATGATACGTATGTTCAGCAAATAGTTGTAATCCAGGAAGAGCAGTTTGGATTGGTGTTTCAGCTCCGTTATCCCCCCACATTGTTGCAAAGACCTCTTTAACTCCTGTTTTTCTGCAGGCATTTAAAGCCGCCTCCGAGTTCCTAAATGCCCTCGCGTAATTTGGAGAGATTCCATTCCAGGTCCACAGCCCTCCAGCAAAAAGTGGATCTGATACGATCTGTTTATGAGTATTCAGCATTCCCTCATAAAAGCTTTCATCGGAATGATAGTAATCCCAGTACACCATTTTTACGTTTGGAATGGATTGTTTAACTTGGTCCAACACCGATGAATCAAAATCATAATAGTTTCCATTCTGAGAAGCCAATCTGAAATACATGTCACTCCAAATCATTGGCTGCAACCCGTATTCCTCTGTGATTGATACTACTTCCTGAAGATGCTGATTCATTATTTCAAATCGATTCTGATACCCGTTTTTTTCAATGTACTTTCCACGGCCTAACTGCAAAGCTTCATCCATTCCAATATGAATCCTTTTCGTACGATACGGCCTCGACGCTGCCTCTATCAATCTCTTTAACAATTCATAGGTTTTCGGTTCACCGACGAGTAAAATATCTTCCGTATCCTTTATATCATTCGCATAGCCCCATTTTAAGGCTTCCTTTAAATGAGCCAATGTTTGAATACATGGAATCATTTCAATACCTAATCGGAAGGCATAGTCGTCACATTCTCGAATTTCATCCTCGGTGTATCTTCCACGCATATATCCAAAATAAGGTATCCCTGGAACCTCATACGTTTCCTCCGTATAAACCATTACCATGTTTAAGCCCATCACGGCCATTTTACGCAATAGCATTTTTATACCATCGACCGTTAATACTGCGTTTCTCGAAACATCAATCATCGCACCACTTGTTTCAAATTGAGGTTCTTCAGTTAGATGGAATTCTTCGCTTTTTTCAATGTGTTGAAGCCATAGTCCTAACCCTCTAAAAAAATGAATCTTGTTTTCAAAGACGATCTGCCCTTTACCATCTTTATTTTGTACAACTAAAGGTCCTTGACAATTTATCACTTCAATCGGATATCCGCCCTCAGCACTTTGTATTCCCAAATCATCACTAAGGATCGAAATCCCTTCTATGACCTCTGTTAGATTACCTGTAAAATGTATTTTCATGTTAAACCTCCTTCACGGGTCTTGAGGACAGGTACTATATCCCACCATATTTTACAGGGATAAGGGGCCTGCCCCACTGTCCCCCTACTTATTCACAAAAAATTGCAATGCGGCTGGTAAATCCCTTTCCCAAACCTTCCATAGATGATCGTCCTCAGATTCTACATAATTTACATTTACATTTTTTAAAAGAAAGCTTTTATACAATTGACGATTCCTTGTCAAAATATATAATTTTTCCTTAGATATCGCGGATACAAACTCATCCTCATAGATTCCCACGGTTTGATAGACATTCCATGTAGATAAATCCAAAGCCTCCAACTGTTTAATATCTCCATCAGAAATAGCCGGAGACTGAAGCAATACATGCGTCCATATTTCCGGCTTTTCTAATGCGATATTTAAGCTAATATTACCTGCTAAAGAATCCCCCAGAAGGCCTCTTTTACTAATTTTTGCAACTCCTAGATTACTTTCAATTTCAGGAATAAATTCATCATTTATAAAACGCAGGTAATCGTGAAAGGAAGCTCCTTTTCTACTAAACGATTCCCATCTTTCAATCGAATCGCCAGGATGAATCAGAACGAATACGAGATGGTTAGCCAGTTCAGGATATAGATGCACTACATCCTGAATGGCTTTCTCTAGCCCTCCCAACTCTAAATAGTCCTTGCCATCCTGGATATATAAGAGATAAGCATCCTCAATATTCTCACTAGTCGTTACAACCATGTAATCTAGCGTTTTCTTTAAATGAGAACTATAAAATGTACGATTACATTTATTCAATGTATTTAGCCCCCCTTTTTTAGCTAAATTTATGCAAAGAAATTGCCCCATACAGTCCAGCTTTATTACCAAATTGTGATCTCAAAATTTTCACATCTGAATAGCTATCCATTATGTGTTGTTGAACTTTTTCAGAAACGAGTTTGATAGACATATCTTGTTCCATAATTCCCCCACCTAAAATGACACAAGGAGGGTTGAAGATATGAATTAAACTGGCAATACCAAGTGCCACTTCATTTGTCCAAGTATCAAATACCTCAAACAACCTCTTGTCGCCAGCCTGTATCATTTCAAACAGCTGTCTACCATTTGTGCAGTTTGGATTTACTTTTTTTACTTCTCTAAGCAAGGCTGTTGTGGAACCATATTGCTCATAGCATCCTCGTTTTCCACAACCACAATGGATACCGTTAGGGTAGTGGTTCATATGACCAAATTCTCCCGCACTCCCAGTAACACCTCGGTGCAGCTTTGAGTCGATCATAATAGCGCCGCCGATGCCTGTTCCGAAAGTTAAAAAGAGAAAATCGCGATACTCCTTACCAGCTCCATAAAATTTTTCACCAAGAGCCGCTGCATTCACATCGTTTTCTACCTTAACAGGCACTTTAAATTTTGATTCTAAGAGATCCTTTATTCTTGTACCAGTGTAGTTTGGTAGATTGTCATTTGCATAGATAATATAACCTTCCTCACTGTTTACCTGTCCAGCAGTACTAATACTGATTGCATCTATACCAGGGTACTCGGAGATTATATCCTCCAATTTTTGAATGAGAGAAGGCCCACCCTTTTTACTTTCCGTTTCAACTTCGTTAAAGAACATTATATTTCCATTCTCATCGGTTACGCACATTTTTATCGATGTCCCACCGATATCCGCAGCAAATATTTTCATTTCACTCTCACCTCAATGGAACTTAGTCCTCTATGACTTGTAAAAATCGTTTTGTAATTTCTTGCGGACGTGTAATGGCAGACCCTACTACAGCTGAGTGAACCCCAGTTGCAAAGACTTCCTTTAATTCCTCTGGTGACGAGATTCCGCCCTCGGCAATTACCGGTATCGTTAAATGGTTAATAAATTGCTTAATCAAATCTATGTTAGGTAATTTTACGCCCTTTGTATAATCTGTATAGCCGCATAATGTTGTTCCTGCAGCATCAAATCCCAACTTTTCTGATTGAATGCCTTCTTCTAGTGTCGAGCAGTCCGCCATAAATAGTTGATGTGGATATTTCCTTCTGATTTCTGGAAAAATCTCAGTAATTGTATAACCATCTGGTCGCACTCGAATGGTGGCATCCAATGCAATCATATCTACCCCTTCTCTTACAAGAAGATCAATCTCCCTCATTGTTGGTGTGATAAAAACATCAGAATTGTCATAGTCCTGTTTAATAATCCCGATAATTGGTAAGTCAGTTACTTTTTTAATTTCATGAATATCTTCTACACTGTTAGCCCGTATGCCACTTGCACCCGCCTGGGTTGCAGCCAACGCCATTTTGCTCATGATGTACGAGCTATGAAGGGGCTCATGAGGCAATGCTTGACAAGACACGACTAACTTTTTATAAATTTTGTCAAAAAACGCTTGTTTGTTATCCATTTCATACACTCCAGTTACCTACTACTCCCTAGGATTATTATTTAAAGGTCTAGTTCGTTCCACCAATTGTAACTCTCTAAATACACCGTATCGAAAAGCATTACTCCGTTGGACCGTTCTTTACATAGCTGAACAGCCTTCTTAAATTGTTCAACATTGTTGGTATAATCCTTCAAATATAAACTAGCAATAACCGGAATTTTCCCATTAATAGCTTCCTTGCTCATATCAATCGCACCTTCGACACTATACCAACTAGCAGGTCTCCCGTTGCTCTCTGCTTCTTCAATCGTAACCTCTTTGTAGTAGCAGCCTGTCATGATAAAATCAAATTCCTCTGCATAGCCAGATGTATGATACGTGTCAGAAGCCCATTCTAAAGAAGGGTGATAGGTTTCACTCCCCCAGTTGACCCCTTCGTTATAATATAGCGGATACCATGAACCCACATATATCGTAAAAATTAAATCTGAATTCTTTGTTTTAACCACACTTTTTGCTTTTTGAACAAAATTTTTAATGTTTTTAGCACGGAACTCTGCCCATTTTGGAAAAAGTGGACCAAATACAGGTTTCTTTTCCTCAACAGTCATAATATCCTCTGGCCAGTTTTTCAGTTCTTGGCCGATATAAGCTTCAAATTTCGCTCTACTTAAATTGCTAAAATCTCCATAGATGTTTGGATATCGACATCTATCTAAGACAACACCATCTATTTCATAAGTACGTACAATTTCTTGAATAATATTTAGTTCATATGCTTCAACCTCTGGGTGAATCGGGTTAACAAAAACAGTTGGATCATTGTGATTTTCCGCAGCTGTTGGCATATTAGAAAGTGCCTGGTTATAATGAACAACTTGCCACTCGGGCTTGTCATATACCATTCCTTCTTTCTCTATTCCATTTCCTTCAGCAAATATATCGATATTTGCGATAATCTTCAGACCAGAATCTTTTGCATGATGGATCATTTCTTGAAGAAAATCTCGACCTTTCCAAGCATGATACTGTTCGTCCTTCATTTCACTAACATGATAGGCAAATTCACTTGGAAATGTTGTAAATCCATATGGGATTTTTGCATCAATTACAAGATGCGTAATCTTACTTTTAAGGGCATGTTGAATTAGCTCTTTCATTTTTTCCGGCTCTAACAATCGAGTACCGTTTGCTAAAAAATCCACCCATAATATGTTTGATTGGTCCATTTTTCTCCCCCTTTCTTATAGGTCAATATCTTCTGGCCAATGAAGCTGAACGCCATTATTCACTAAAAGTTTTTGATAATCTTTTAGATGCTCCTCCTCTTGTCTTACCTGATGAGGAATAACTTTGTTTAATAACGAATACGCCACTAAGTAACCTGCAGATTCTCCAATATTCCATTCCGTTGGGTGAAGTCTGTAGCATCCATTTGTGATTTGAGTAGTCCCGATATTTTTACATGCAGGGAGTAGATTCTTTACACGGATTGGTAATAAAGCACCTAGTGGAATTTCATAAGGATAATTTGGGATATAGAAGCTTCGTTTTGAAACCGTTGTATGATGTAAATCCAAATGATAGCTTCCAACACCTACACTATCAAAATACTCACATATCCCTTGGTCTCCTCTTATTTCTTTACTGACATCTTTTTCTGTGATGGTGTATACAGCCTTAATTCTCCTTGATTCACGAATATACGGATATTTGGCAAGGCCATCCTCCGTATCCAATACATCCTTACGGAGCCTTAAGCCAGGGTAGCCTTTTCCACCGTCAAGTCTTGGTGCTTCTGTTTGTAGCCAGTACAAGAGAGATAAGCTTTGTTGTTTCGCATTGAATAAGTTCTTTTCGACTTCCTCTTCTGGTACTCCATAGATTGGACCAAGAAAATAGTCATTCTGCGCCCAATTTATGAGAGAAATATCGCCTTCATATAAATCCCCGTCTATATTCTCTGTATCTAGTATTCTTCGATACGTAAATAAGGAAGGAATTCCTTCATTATTTGGGAATAACGTAAATTGTTTTAACTTTGATGTATCATCGGCATCTGTTGCATACCAGCTAAAAAGAGGAAGATGTGAGAAGCTTGGCATATACTCGCGCCAAAAATCATACTGCTCGGGTTTATCAATGGTAAACTTGCCACCTTCAACAAAATCAACCGCAAACACATACGTAAAAGATTGCATATCGATTAGATTTGCTTCCTCTAGTGCATGTGGTTCCCCAGTTTGGTTTCTGGACTCGGCACCTGACACATATTCAACCCCGGCAATTGGTAGAACATCCCCACATTCAGTGGCATCTAAAAAGTATTGACCGATCAATTCAATTGTTTGAGGTTCTTGGGTGTGAGTCACCGTGACAGATTTTACGACATCATCTTCTGTCTTCGCATCTAAGGGCTTATAGTTGTATAGAACTTTTATTTTCCCGCTGTTTAGGTATGGGGCAAGCATATCTTCAATTACCTTTAAGGCAACCTTTGGTTCATGTGCTAACCGACTTACCCAGCCATTTCCGGGGTTTAGTATTTCATTTTCTCTTGCTTCCTTCGTAAGTGGGTAGTTATCTCGATAATATTGACGTACTCTATTTCTAAATTCTCGATACGTGTCGGTACTACCGTATTTTTCAATCCATTTATGTTCATCTGGAGGTACCGCCTGACTTGTAAGCTGTCCACCCAGCCAATCTGTTTCTTCCGTCATAATGACCTTTAAACCCATTTTGGCAACAGCTAATGCGGCCATACAACCACCTAAACCTCCGCCTATCACCACAACATCTGTAGATTCTTGCTTCCCCATTACCAGCAACTCCTTTGTGGGTCACAGGGACAAGCCCGTCGTCCCACCATATTTTTACAGGGACAAGGAACCTGCCCCATTTTGTTTACCTCTAGGTATATGCTCAACTTCCAGACCAACTTCAAACATACGACTCCAAGGCATGTAACATTCTTTGATCAGTATCTCGTTATCTTCATCGATGAGATTTTCCTTAATAAACACATTCAATTGCTCCTGAACAATTTCAGAAACCCTTCCATTCTTTCCGTCAACTAGGAAATAGTCATAACCTAATTCATGCAAGATGGTATTCGTGACATTTTTTCTGACATAACTGCAATATCCTGCATCTTCTACATAACGCAATGCTAGAAAATTAGTATGGGTTTGCGTGCTACCATATATATTGTGAAGCATTCCTTGTGCAATGCATGTTCCTAATGTATTTGAGCTCGTATTCCAGCCGGCGTAACCAGCTAATTTAAAAAGAAGATTTTTTCTTTTCATTAGTTTCAGCAACGCCAAATCTGAACCATTCGCAAACGCAACATCGCCTACTACACATGGGATGCCTCTTTCATTCATTGTAAAATCAAGCTGTTCCACAAAATCAATTAGATTTCGATTCACCTGATATTTTGTACTAAGATTGTCTTGGTAGGCTGCTTCCATCATCGGCTCTACCGGGGAATTCACGAATAATGCAAAGTCAGCTTCTGCACGATTTGAGGTGATAAGTCCACCTGCGGCTAAAATTTGATATTTAAGCGTTTCCATTAAAGGACGATCCTCATATAACGGTGTGACAGACGGACCTTGTGTACTTGAGAAAACTGGATATACCAACGGCCTCTTACCTTTAAAGCTGTTGATCATTCTCGCCAACAACGTACAGCCGACTTCATCCGCCCCGGGATACATATACACATCTAACTCAAGATTATGGGAGGCAATCGCTCCTCTAACCTCCTGTTGATCAATCGCAGTCCATCCGTAAGGTGCAGAATCATCCTGAGGAATAATCAAGAAATCAATCAACCCGTTATTCACATACTCTAGGACGATCTTATTGACCTCCACATTGATTTTCCGGCGAGATAAATAATCATCTACTATTTCTTGTGGCAGTTGTTGCTTTAGGTTTTCGTACTGCTTATGATCTTCTTCAGATGCTAGATTGGATGAAATCAGATGATGCAATTTCCCGTATTGAAAAATCTCACTTCCCCAATCTGCATAATAATCCGGTTCTTCGTCACTACTTGAATACTTGGGACATCTCATGATTAAGTTGAATGCGTATATTTTTACGTCTGGATTTATTTCCTTAATCCGGGAAAGCCTCGCTAGTGCACTCCTGCAATCATCCAATGTTAGATGGTGCAATCGGGAAGGAATGATTCCTCCATATAACAATGTATCTAAAGACAGAATTAGACCGTCTGAATCAACTGATTCCTCATACAGCCATTCCCATATCTTTTCCGTGTTTCCTTGAACTTTTTTATTCCCCATCAGGCTCAAATCTGGTCTTACGAGATTCACTTCTCCGTGAGACGAGGAACCTGTCCCTTTGTCCCAAAGAAGGTTTGGGAAGGAGTAGTTACATGGGCGTTCGTCTAATGGGATATAAGCAATTTTGTACATTTGAAATCTCCCTTTTTCTTTGCAGTTTTCATTTCAGATGCATTATCCTTTAACTGCTCCTGAAATTCCTTCCATATAGTATTTTTGCGTAAATAAGAATACGAAGATGATTGGCAATACAGAGATTACCGTACCAGCAGCAATCCACCCAAAGTTATATGAAAACTGTCCATTTAAGAAGCTTAATGCAGAAGCTAATGGGTATTTTTCGGTATTTAATACAATAATTGGCCACAGGAAGCTATTCCAGTTCGCCATAAATTCAAATAGTCCAACAACCGCAACTGCTGGTTTAATCATCGGCATCATTAATTGACCCCAAATTCGAAATTCGGATGCGCCATCCATTTTTCCAGAGTCTCTGATATCGGTTGGGATTCCCATGAATGCTTGTCTGAATAGGAAGACATTAAATACAGAAACAAGTGTTGGAAGGACAACCCCAGTAAAGGTATTAATTAATCCCATCGAGTTAATTGTTAAATAGTTAACGACAAGTGCTGCAGCTGCTGGAATAATCATCGTTGAGACGAGCAACAGGAAAATAAAGTTTCTACCTTTAAACTTGAAAATAGCTAACGGATATGCCGTTAAAGCACTGAATAAAAGACTAAGGGTTACACCTAAGAATGTGATAATAACCGTATTCCAAATATATTTAAGAAAGTCCATATACTCCCATACTTCCAAATAGTTTTTGAAATCAATAAAGGTTGGAAGTATTGCAGGTGGAAATGCAAAAATATTTTTTCCAGGCATGAGAGATACACTGATCAACCAAAGGAATGGTCCCATCATAAAGATGGCAAATATGATTAACAACACATAAACAAAAAATTTACTGATAATTCTTTTTAGTTGATTTGTATTTTTCATAGGCTTATCCATATTAATATGGATTTACACCACCCTTCCTGTTAAACACGAAGATGAAAATACTAAAGAACATAATAATGAAACTAACAATTAAGCCTAGTGCGGATGAATATCCAAATTCAAATTGTTCAAATCCTTGCTGGTAGATATACACACTACTTGTTAATGTAGAATTACCAGGTCCACCAGACGTTAAGACGAAGACTTCATCGAATACTCGAATAGCTGCCATTAAGGAAATTAAGGTACAGAAGAATACATATGGCTTTAACAAAGGAAGGATAATCTTTCTAATAATTTGGAAGTTACTTGCACCATCGATTTTTGCAGCCTCGATACAATCCGTTGGAACAGCTTGTAGGCCAGCAAGATAGATCATCATATAATAACCTAAGCCTTTCCATAAGGTGATAAACATTAATGCCCAAAGGGCTGTATCTTTATCAGACAACCAGTTAATCTTTTCATCTAATAAACCAACAGACATTAATAGATAGTTAAGTACTCCATTCGAACTCATTAACCAACCCCAGATAATCGCAACAGCAACCATAGATGTAACAACTGGAATATAATAGGCAGTCCTAAAAAACTTAATACCTGCTATTTTTTGATTCACTAGTATAGCCATTAAAATGGATATAATTTGAATAAAAGGAACAATAATCATATATAGTAGAGAATTTTTAATAGAAGCAATAAAATCAACATCAGAAAATGCACGTTTAAAGTTGTCTAGTCCTACGAATGATGTTTCACCTATTACTGAATAGTTCGTAAATGCCAAAGGTAGACTGAAAATAATCGGCCAAAAGGTAAATAGAGCAAGTAATAGTAACCCTGGCGCCATAAAAAGCCACGCAGTTTGAACCTCGGAAAATCTGCTAAAACCGACAGTTCTTTTCTTTCCCATAGGGTTTTTCCTCCTAATCGAAAATGGGCAGAAATTCATCTGCCCATTCTGTTTTCATATATTAACGAGCTAGGATATCATTAACTTCTTTCTCAGCTGCTTCAAGCTCAGCATCAAGATCTTGATCATTGATGTAGATGTTTTGTAAATGTTTATTTATTGCACTATCCACGTCACCAGCATTTTCAATACCAAGGTAAAAGTCTGTTGCTTTGTCTAAGCTTTCAACAGAGGCAGTTAAAGCTTGACCTTCTAATGTTCCATCATTTTTATAGAAGTGCTCATCCTTCGCAGCTTCTTTAGTAGAAGGAAGTGTATTTGCTGCTTTCGAGAATGCTAATTGATTCGCATCATTTGTTACATAATGTGCAAATGCAGTTGCAGCATCTACATTCTTAGATTGCTTAGGAACAACTAGATTCATAGTGTTTGTATAACGAATGCCTGCTTTTCCAACTGGCGCTGGAACAGCGATTGTATTTTCATATACATCTGGTGAAGCTGTTTTTAATTGGTTAATAAACGAAGAACTTGAGATAATCATACCTACTTGTTCACTACCAAATAATTGAACTTGTTTATCAAATGCTGGAATATCCTTTGGAATAACACCAGCTTCGATTAAATCAATATTGCCTTGGATATATTCTTTTACTTCATCGTTATTGAATATCGCTTTATCGCCTTCTACAATTTTGAAACCCTCTTCAAGGATAGAGCGAGTTTCCATAGTGAATACGTATCCAAAAGAATCTGTTTTGTCTGCAATTTGTTTACCCCAGTTTGCTAGATCTTCTTTTGTTTGTGGAGGATTATTTACATCAATACCAGCTTTTTCTGCTAATGACTTATTGATATAAAGAACCGGGATACCTGTATACCATGGAAGTGCATATGCTCCTTCACCCTGCAAAGTCGAATTATAGATTCCTTCAAAATAAATCCCTTTTTGCTCGTCCGTTAATTCTTGGTTGAAATCAACTAAAGCACCTTTTGAAGCCATTTGGTTTGCCATGACAGTATTTAAGTTAACTACGTCAGGAGCTTTTTTACTTGCAATACTTGTCATTAATTTGTTCTGAACCGCATCATACGGGAAGTCTTTCCAGTCAATTTTTACACCCGGATTCTCTTCTTCGTATTTTGCAATAAGGTCATTGAAATAATCATTAAATGTTGGTTGAAGCGAAATTGTCCAAAATTCAACTGTTGTTTTTTCGTCTTTACCCGTATCCGAGCCTGAATCCTTTGTTCCAGAACCTTCAGAGCTACATGCAGCTAGGACACCTAAAACAAGTAAGAACACCATAGCAAAAGATAGTACTTTTTTGAAACCTTTACTCATTGCAATTCCCCCCACTAATGTTTTTTTGTTTTTGTTTAATCTAGATACTTTTTTACGTTCTTCGAAACAGAAAAAGAAAAAGAAAACGTTTTCATAAAGCGCTTTCATTAGAGAATTAACTCTCTATTAGAAATGTATCATTTATTGGAGATTAAATCCACCTTTTTATTTTATTTTAAAAAAAATCTCCATTTTTCATTCTAGTCTAACTATTATCTAGTTCATGATCCCTAGCGAACATAAGATAATAATAGGTAAATGCAAGAAGACTGAGAGTAATAATAAACGGAACAAACCTAAGATAGACTGAGAGTATGACAATAATTGCATTGATAAAAATGATAAGCAAGGGCTTTAGAGGTTGTCTAATGAATAGAAAAAAACTACGAATAAATAATGTTTTAATACGATGTTCACCCAAAATAAATAGTTTTGTAAGATTGCTAAATACCCCAAAGAATAAAATAGTCGCAATTATATTAAAGGGTAGAAGAAAACTCTGTAATGTATTTGGCAAATAATTAGCAGCCATAATGTCCCCTATTATGACGACTGAAACAAATAGAAGAACCAGCCAAATTTTAATTCCTTTTTTAAGATAATCATAAAAAAGCTTAAAAAATTGTTTCCAAGCTGGTATTGGTTTATCTTCAGACATATCTTTAATAGTTCCTACCAATGCTACAAAGGCAGGGTAAGCAGTTACCAATGGAAGTGAGCATATTATGAATAAAAAGTTTAATAGAACCAAATCCACTATATATTCAAGAACTTCAAATAGTTTATTATTTGAAGAAATCATGATTTTCACCTTTTTTCTATTAGTTTGTTAGTACAATTTATCAAGAACTGATTCTGCTGTACTTTTTATTGCTTTGGACGCTTGTTCTTTATTGCAAAGAGCAGCATTCGTTGCCAGAACATCTAATAGTAAAAGCTGAGCAATCTTGGAAGAAAAAATTCCACCTTCAAATGGCGATTCCTTATTTGCAGCCAGAAGAATTAAATCTGCATACTTTGTAATAGGTGATCTAGCTTGATTTGTTATACAAATAATACAAGCATTGTTTTCCTTCGCAATTTCAATTGCATCCACAACGTCCTTTGTACTCCCTGATGAAGAGATTGCAATAATTAAATCCTCTTCGCCTAATAACGAAGCAGTCATTGACATGATATGTGAATCAGAAACATGTTCTGTATTATAGCCCAGTCTCATTAATCTATGTTTGCCATCCAATGCCGTAATTCCAGATGAGCCCACACCAAAGAAATAGATCTTGTTTGCACTGTTAATCTTGTCTACCGCAGCCTGCAAAGTACTCTCTCGGAGTAATGCCACAGTATCATTTAAAGCACTTACATTTTGAGTAGCTATCTTTTTCGCGACTATATCAACTGAATCTTGTTCATCAATTTTCCCATAAACTTGTTCGTCAACTTCCATTAGATTTTGTGCAATTGCTAATTTAAATTCTTGAAATCCTCTATATCCTAATTTTCTACAAAAACGCAATACGGTTGTTTCACCAACCCCCACCACTTCCGCTAAATCAGTTACAGAGGAATACACAGCTTCCGCATGATTGACCATAATATAATCAGCTACCTTTTGCTCTGTTTTCGTAAGCGAATTATAAACTGATTTAATAATTAAAAGAGGGTTCACTTTCTCAGTCTTCGGCATAAAAATTCTCCTTTATATTGGTTCTGAAATCTATTTGAAGAAATATTCCTCCATTTACATAAAAAGAGGATTTATCCTCCAAGTACAGAATACAAAATCCCTCTCGATTCGTCAATGCTCTGAGCAAGTTTTTGGTGTTCACAAGGAAAGCTTATCGACTCACCATTTCTCTACATTTACAAGTGCCTTTTCCATCACTCACTAAAAAAGAAAATCTATCCCCCTTTTTTTAATAAAAAGGAGGAAAAATTCAATAAGTATAGAATATTACAAATATTGAATTCCCATCTCAACCTCTTAAGAAAATTTGACAGTCATTATTGGGATTTCAATAAAATTGAGAGGAGGAAAAGGAATGAAAATGAAGTCTGCTTTAGTTTTAGGTACTGTTCTATTGGCATTTCTTCTGCCAAACCAGTCATTTGCCAATGAAAATTATGTACCAATAGAAACCCTTAAGCCTGCGGTTCATCTAGAAAAACCAGAATTAAAACAAACAGGAGGAAAACTGATACTAAGTGATTCACCAGAAACATACTCCGACAATGGTGCGTTTTATCGCGACACAGCTACAGGTGAATTCCGTGTATTTTGGCATCATCAAAATGTTAGTGGAGAGAATCGAAACGTCAGCCTAGCCCTAACGAATACTTCGGATGAACCAGTGATGCTGTATTCTAAAGGAGTTGGAGCTTCAGTTAGTATTTATCCTGATGTAGCTGGCAAAGAAGCGTTAGTACAATTCCTAGAAGAAAAGGCTAAAAAAAAATACATTAAAACCTTGCAGCCTGGTGAAAGCTATTACCTGGAAACAAATGCAGACGATGGAGAAACAGTAAGTGGGATTGCCCAATATGTTGTCTATACGAAACACAGTCACCAGCAGGCCACGGTCACCGCAACCACACTTAACTATGTAGAACGGCCAACCGACCCACTTTCTGTTGAAATCTTACCGCCTGACTCACATGTTCGCGGAAGTTTTCCACATTTTGATCGTGAGGGTATACTTACGTATGATACCGCATTAGGAAATGCCTATGTTCGACTTTCATCTGCTGCCTCTGGTCAATGGAGCGATAAATTACCGGGAGAATACGAAGAAGGTATTAGTGTAGTCGATGGAAACAAACCAGTGATCAACAATGGGAACTACGGTGTTTTATATAATTTAGACGTTAAAGTGGAAAATAGTTTACAAAGTCCACAGCAACTCTCCATCTATGATAACCCTGCAGGTGGATTTGGTCATTTTGCTATGCAATGGAACGGTAAACTTAAAACTACCGGGTTCCTAAGCTATGTAAATGCATGGAAGTTTGCGTCTGAAAAAATCGGAGCCAACGGGAATCAATACGATTTTGTCACGAGTCTTCCAGGCGGTGCATCTGGTCCTTCTGTAATATACTTCGTTCCAGAAAATTAAGTTACACCAATAGTAACGTGGATCGCAGGGACAGGTTCTTCCTCGTCCCACAATAATTTTACAGCCCCTAAAAAAGTGGGGTGGAGCTACCCTCCATCCCACACTTTTATGTTTTTTATGCTACTTTATCCCTCCGTTCTACTGGGGTTATTTCCCCTCTCCGGCTTCAGTAAATATTTCAATATACGAGACTAGCTCTTCGGCCACTGCAACCGGGATATGCTTGCCTGCATGTTTTATACCTCTACTAATCTGACAAGTACAGCTTGTTGGATACCCTTATTAGTGAAAGAAGCCTTTTCCCCACCTTTCAACAAATCGTGACCAGTATCTGCAACCTTTAATGGTTTAACAAAGGTAAACGCAGCTGCCCGCTAATCGTTCGTTTACTGTTGATACAGGACTAAGGAATGTTCATCGTCAGTCCTACTCCTATTTGAGAGCTCTTGTATTAATCTCACTCCCTTTCTACCACCTTTATACAAATTTCTGGATGAATCTTCTGAATATTCATTAAAGAAGTATTGTGTATTCCACATTCTTTCGTTACTATTAATTTATATAAATTATTAGAAGAGGTATATATTGGGAATTATCACAATGCATTTTCTATTTAATCTTTCCTTATTAATGATTTTATTTTTTACTTTTTTTCTATTAGATAAGAGAGTCGGTAGTATCCATTTACACAAACGAGCAGGCTTATTTTATTTTGTTTTCTCGATAATACTTTGTTTTCTTTTTTCCTATCCCATACAAGGTGAGTATGTTTTAGATTTGAGGATAATTCCTTTTTTATTGGGCGGCCTCTATTTGAGGTTCAGTCCTATACTAGGATTTTTGGTTATTTTCTTTCGTGCATTTCATGGAATAGACGTTGGATTCTTTATAGCAGTTGCATTTTATACCGTGTTTAGTTATTTAATATGGTATATTTCTCCTTGGTTTTTAAAACTCACTTCTAATATACGAATACTTTTTTCCACCGGTATTACTTTACTGATAAGTGTTGGCATCTTATTCACCATAGCATTAAACACAGTATCTCCTGACCAATTGCTAGACATAATAATAGCCTATGTAATAGTCCCACCACTTGGGGTTGCCATGATTTCTTCCCTTATTGAAATAAGAGAAAAGAATCAACAGTTGCAACAACAGTTAATAGTCGAAGAAAAGTTGGCTGCAGTCGAACAAATGGGGGCTGCAATATCTCATGAAATTAGAAATCCATTAACTACAGCAATTGGATTTATTGAGCTCCTCGCCCAAGTTTCTCTTGATAATAATAAAAGAACAAAATATCTCTCCATTATAAAAGATGAATTAGATTCTGCTGAAGGTATCATACAAGATTACTTAACCTTTTCTAAACCAATTATTGAATCAATAGAAGAACTAGATATTCAGAAAGAATTAACGCATATTTTAAAATTACTACATCCTCTGGCTAATTATCATTCAGTAAAGGTTTCTACTGAGTTTTCTACCTATGGAACGATCCAAGGAGACAAATCGAAATTCCACCAATGCTTTATTAATATTATGAGAAATTCGATCGAATCCATGCCTTATGGCGGTGCATTATTGATCAAGACGATTGCTACTCAGAACAAGATAATTATTTCAATACAAGATACGGGAACAGGATTGAGTAAAGAACAAATTAAACATCTAGGAGAACCACATTATTCTACGAAGGGACCCAAGGGAACTGGTCTCAGTATGATGGTTGCTTACAGTATATTACGTGCTATGAGAGGAACAATTGAAGTTCAAAGTGAGGTTGGCAAAGGAACCATCTCCCAATTTCATTTTAAGCTCCATAAAACTAAGGTAAAGAGAAAATGAATCTTTTTTGCATAAAATAGTATTGGAGGGATAATATCTTGGAACTAACAGTATATTTCTTTTTCAACTTATCCTTGTTAATCGTATTACTATTTTCAGGAGTTTTATGGGCAGAAAAATCGAAAGGGTTTTGGTCTTACCAAGCTATCTTCAACATCTATTTAATAATTAGTTTAATACTCTGTTTTATTTTTACTTATCAAATAGAAGGCATTAATGTCGTTTTTGATTTACGAAAAGTTCCGTTCATTGTCGGCAGTTTGTATATGGGTTTAGGTCCTTTTTTGGCTGCATTCATTACGCTTGTAAGAGGTTTTTTGGCAATTGATTATGGATTTTGGATGACTGGCCTTTATTATGGAGGGCTTGCTATTCTTTTTTGGCGAATCTCTCCATGGTTTTTAAAACGCTCTCCCAAGCAGCGAATTCTTTTTTCCGTAGGCGTAACATTTCTGTTCAGTTTTGCCCAAACTTTTACGATGGGAATTTGGCACTTACCTCACAGTATTACCGAAGTTTGGTTTGCTTATTTAGTCATTCAACCAATTGGAGTCGGAATTATTTCTTATATTATTGAAGAAATTATTATGACTTTTCAATTGCGCAAACGCACTATGAAATCCAAACGGTTAGAGGCTGTTGAACGAATGGGTGCAGCTATTAGTCATGAAATTCGTAACCCGTTGACAGCTGCAATTGGTTTTGTTCAACTTTTGCAAAATGATGCTATTTCAAAAGAAAACCATACTCAATACCTCTCCATTATTAAAAACGAGCTGAAATCTGCTGAAAGAGTCATTCAAGATTATTTGAATTTCTCTAATCCTGAAATTAAATCGATGGAACCCCTACTTCTTCAGGAAGAACTAGAACAAGTAGTTCAATTGCTACAACCATTGGCAAAGCGAAATTCGGTCAAAATAGTTTCTATTTTTTCACCGGGAGAGGGGATTGAAGGAGACAAACAAAAAATTCATCAATGCTTTGTAAATATCATGAAAAATGCAATAGAAGCAATGCCAAAGGGAGGAATATTAACGGTTGAAACGGAGAGCACACCAACAACTGTAAGCATTCTCATTAAAGATACTGGTTCAGGTATGACACTTGAACAAGTGACCCGTTTAGGTGAGCCTTATTATTCAACAAAAGGAAGCAAGGGGACAGGCCTCGGCATTATGGTAGTGTATAGTATCGTACGTGCTATGAATGGCACAATTCATGTAGAAAGTGAAATTGGAGAAGGAACGACATTTAAATTTACATTTCCTTCCTTATCACCTACTTTTCTAGAATCGGTAGAAACAAAGGAAACTGAAAAGGAACTTGTTATGAGTTGATAAGTACTAAGAACTTATACTATGGTTAGTGCTAGTATTTACTAATCAGAACTGTTTAGGTTCCCTATGTACAAAACAAATATTAACGCCGAGCACCATATTCTTTTTTAATCCTTGATATTTTATAAATTTGATTGCTTACTGGCATCGCTTTAAAACGATTATAAAACATCGGGAGAACGAGACCCACATAATCATCTAAAAACTTGTTTTCCATTCTTTCTTCTATGAGCACTCTATACTTCACCAAAGCACTTACGATCAGTTTTTCATTTGGTTCAGACATACTAATCGTCTCTATATGTTGAATCGACCGGGTCTTGGACCGCAAAATCTTTTCTACTTTTTTTTCGTAATCTTTCGTATTTTTTACTTCCACTAACATATTTACTACCGTTATTACTTCAATCATTTGAAATCCTCCATGCGTGAATAGATGATACTCTTTACTAATGTAGCATATTATATCATCAGTAAAACGTATAGAGAAAACTCCACAGCTTTAGCATTACTTAATAATTAATGACTGAAGTTTTCACAAGTAATTAGCTATAGTAACGTCCTTTCGATTTCACAACACCCCTATCTCCCTTATTCACACGAAACTCCATAAAGTATTCCATGCCTATTACTTCTTCTACTAGTGAAAGAATATAACTAGACTAAATCTTTTTCACCCAATCTAATTGAAAGCTGTTTTGGAAAATAATACATATATGTTGTTTTTTTAAATGCACAGCCTTTGTTCCCTTTAGCCATGTCAAAAAAAAGCACCAGTTTCTAATACAACACAGAATTGTTTTAGAAACTGGTGCCCTGCTCATAATTGCGTATTAATAAGCTAAGTTACCTTTATACAAGATTCCATCATCTTGATTTAGTAAAAAGTTCGTCCTATTTCTTCCAAACTTATCTTCCCGTAGTTTATCCCCATCACAAACAACAGCAACATTATCTGGAAATTCTTCGAAATACATCATTTTGTATCCTACAGGTGCTTCTATTTCATACAAGTAATCCCCTGCTAAATTTAACCCTTTGACCTCTCGCTTATCTTCATTGAATAAAACAAGAATAACTTCTTTTTTAGGGAAATATCCTATTTCTATTAAATCTTTAATAACAAGCGTTAGTTTCTCCTTTTCGTAATCCCACTCTATACTGCCAGTAAACAAATCATAGAACATTTTTAGAGTTCCATCGAAATTAAAATAGTAAACTTTATCTTTAATGTAATTTTCACCAACGTTTACATACACATATTCATTTTTTTCATCAACTGAAGCAAAAAATATATTTTCTATATTAATTGCAATTTCTTTTCCATCAAAAATCCAGCTCACAAGTTGAGAATTGTATAATAAATTGTTAACCATTTTTGTTAACACTCCTTTCTATTTAATTGGCCAAACAGAGAGAATATCAAAGTAATCCATTAAGTTAACTTCTCTTCCTAACAATATATTGACTTGATCTGCTCCTCCTGGTAGGTAATTATTAGTTGCAAGATCTACTTGTGGACCAACTGGACCTTTTAAAGTAGGAACTCTTACTCCTTCTTTAACTTCGTACACGACAACTTTATCTATCTCTGGTTTCCAATCTATTTTTACAGCAAGTTCTTCTCTGACATAATTTACATCAGTAATAGTTTCTGTGGTCGTGGCAAATCTGCCCGGGTATATAGGGTCTTGCCCCTTAGATAATGCCATTTCTATTCTGTCTCCAGTTTGAAGAATAGATTTTTGGGGAACTAATCCATCTGGCCATGGAGATTGTTCTTTTACTACTTAAAGTAATCATCGACTGTACCATTTACATTTTGTTTTGCAAAACCTCCCCACGTTTTATTAGAGCCAATCCCCATGGAAATCAGCTCATCACTCAAGCCCGTTGCATTCACTGTGTTATAAGGAACTTCACCTGCGTTCGCAAACTGTGGACGGGGTCCGTAAGGTAATAGATTAGCTAATGATGCCGAGGCATTATTAGCTAATCCGGCTACTTTTGGAACAACTGCCTTTGTGACTGTAACCCCTGATTTGGTAAGTGCACCGACACCCTTTGTTCCAACTACTGAAGTGGCAACAGTGCCTAATGCATAGGTTACCCAGTGAGCACGGGAATTGGCATCTCCATTGACCATATCGTTCTTAGGAAGTGGTGATGGCCGATTTTATCGTGTTATATGTCTCTACGGGATTAGTAACTGCCTCTACTGTAGCTTCCAGTGTGGCTTTCGGGTCTTGGAATATATCTACAATACCTGTAACCAAATCTTTCCCTACATCAAATAGACCACTTAAAATTCCATCTACTACTTCTAAACCAGTAACTAATAAAATATAGAATCTTTTTAGAACCTGGTACACTATATTAACTCATCCTAAAAATAAAACATCTTATTTTAAGTTCGTTTCTAATTTTATATAGCAAGAAGTACTTTAAAGCTTTTTCTTACCATCAAAGCGGAAGGTCTACACTATCACTCACTACCGTCATGAGCTATGAATTTCAGGTAAACATAATCATGTCGTCCAAAACTTAATATCTCATAAAAAAACACCTAATGCCTTAAGTGGCAATCAAGTGCTATATTTGTTATCTATTAAACTATATTCAATCAGAATTTAAATTCTCCGAAATAGCCTGAATTAACCATTTTAGTTTCTCTTCATTCATCTTTCTCATACCATATTTTTTAACGAATCTCTGAACAATATCCCAATCCTCTAGTTGTAAAATTAGTTCTAACTCTGCCTGAAGTTTTTTGCGATATTTAATATTTTCGAATGAATTAAAATCACTAATAATTCCCCCTAATTCATCATAGTTGGCACTTACGTTAAAATAACATTCAAGAAAATATTTAAACGTTTCAAATTTCAATTCTTCATTCAAAATAACCCCACCTATTAACATTATTTAATAACTGGAAAACCAGTTAAAATTCTAAACCCAAGTTCATTGGTCGTATCTCTAATTAAGATCACTCTAGAATTAGTTAGGTCGTAAATAACCTGTTTTTTATCTTCCAGCGCTCCTTTGCCTATTGGATTTTTATGTGAAACGTCAAACATCTTTCTTCCTGTATCAGATTCATTTAACCATTCTGCAATATCATCTGCATTTTTACGCAAATTTTCTTGAATAACTTTAATTGCTGTACTTTTATCAGTAAATGAAGTAGCCGCTTCAACATTCTCTTGTATCGCTCTCTTAATCAGCTCATCGTTGGACTTACCAACATGCCTTTCTAATGTATGTCCTCCAACAGATTCCATCCTATCAAGAATATTGTTGTCTACTTTACGTATTACATCAGGGCTAGCTTTACCAGTACCCTTATCAAGATTCTTAGCCTTTTCTCCACCTTTCAACAAATCGTGACCAGTATCTGCAACCTTT
Organism: Psychrobacillus sp. INOP01; assembly: GCF_018140925.1. Classification (NCBI taxonomy): domain Bacteria; kingdom Bacillati; phylum Bacillota; class Bacilli; order Caryophanales; family Bacillaceae; genus Psychrobacillus; species Psychrobacillus sp. INOP01. Next base: position 2,452,808 of record NZ_CP073315.1, on the reverse strand, counting down.
AGTGGTTTAACAAAGGTAAACGCAGCTGCCGCTAATCGTTCGTTTACTGTTGATTCAGAGCTAACCATAGTAGCCAAGTCTTCTGTAAAGAAGTCGTAGGCAAACATACCAACTGGTGCTAGACCGTCTGGTGTTCCTGATCCATTCCCCCCCACCACTTTTCTCATACCTTCGAACGTGTGTAGATAATCCTCTGTTAATGGATCGATTAGGATATCTGAACGGTGATTGCTTAGGTTAGGTTGTTTCGCCAACTCGGCATAAATCATCTTCAGTTCATCATCCATTGAACTTGTATCATTTAATCTATTCTGCCTGTCGCTTTGAACGGTTAAACTGGAAAAAGCTAATGCTTCAGGACCAAAAAGAATACTTGGTCGATTGATTAGTCCACCGTAGCCAAAAAGGATTGGTCTCGCACTAGATATAAATGTATTAAACATCATATTTAACTGATTTTCTTTATTTGGTTTGTTTGAAAATCCAGCAAACGATACTGAATGATATATCAGTTCAGTCTGAAATTTATTCCGTGAAGCCAGCTCCGCCCAACGATCTGTTTGAAAGTGGATATCCGTGAGATTACTTGCGAACATCTCTTCCATGTTATTGATCCACATATCCATTGCCTGCATGTCTTGCTCGAAAGGTAGTAAGGCTGCTGTCTGTGTTGCATCAAATTCTTGAAGCCGATTTACTGTATCGTCTCGTTTTCTTTTTGCATTTAGAACGCCTTCTTGTACTCCACTATCATCCAGATGCGGAAGTGCCACTATATCGCTGACCTGGTCCATAATACTGTTTGACTCATTCGTTAGGTTTTCAGTCAGTTGTGCGATTGTAGTAAGTCCCTGCTCTACTTCACCCTCTAGAAATTGCTCCACAATATGACCGGACGTATCTGGTTCGAGGGAATCTAGAGCGCCTTCCATCTGTTGAAGCACTAGCTTATAACCAGCAGCAGAAACGAGAAATTGTTGAAGTAATGGCAGATGACATTCCGCATAGAAAGCACGAATGGCACTTCCTCCTTCTCCTTTAAGTTCGTCTTCCATCCCTACTAATCCTTCTACTGAACGATGGATTGCTTCTACTTCACTTCCAAGCCTGTCCAACATTGTAATATTTCTCTTTAGCCCACCTTGAAGTAAATCTACATCTAGTATTTTCATAGGCACACCTTTGACTCTTTTGTTCTATTAAAAAAGTATAAATCACACCTGTTTACTTTATTATATGATATCTTCCTTTCTCGAAACATTAAACTCCTCCTCATACCCTATTAGTTATAATATTCCATTTTTTACATGGAAGGTAAAGGTAGATTCCAGTAAATTCGGAAAATGATTCTTAAGGAGTGTAAACACATCACACCAATCACCACTAATGTATTAATTTAGTTTTTCTAAATGGTTTCTAAATACCTGCCATCGCTTTCATATTCTCTGAACCTTTATTATGTCACTTCAATACTATTAATCCTCATCACACAAAAAGCCCCCCAAAAACCAGTTGATACTGCTTTCAAGAGGATTTTAATCTCTGCAATAGATTAAGAGGAATTGTAACAAATCCTTCACCTATTATTTATTCATTTTCGAAAGAAAATCTGCAAGTTAATAACCTAATCTTTCTTTTTACGACATTATCCTCTAAGTTGGCTTCAGAAGCTCCGCACTCTTGTTTAGACCTTTCTAGTCAAAATTCATCAGCCCCTGGTAATCTTTTTTCTATTACTCAACTATCGACAAGAACTGCCTTTTTCTCTCGATTCTTTTTTGGGCTTGAGGAAGATTTCTTCTGATGTGCCTAGTTCCACTATTTCTCCTTTAAAAATGGCTCTATCTGCGACATCTTATGTAAAGTTCATTTCATGTGTAGCTATAATCATCGTCATTCCTTCCCGCGTCAATACTTTTATTACCTGAAGAACTTCTTTCACAAGATCGGGATCTTACACATCGAACAAAAAAACGCCCAATGGGCGTTTTTTTCTAACATTCTTTAAGTAAAAGAGTTGCACAATTCTATGTTAACGATTCTTTTTTGAGTTACCTGTTAAATTCTTTGCAGCGTTCTTAGTTGCATCAACAGTGTTCATTGCAACATTTTCTGTAGCCTCTAAAGCATTATGCGCTGTTTCAAATGCAGAGCCTGCTGTATTTTTGATGCTATTTGCGACACTTTTGTTATTTCTTTGATTTTGATTATTCCCTTGATTAGTCATAAGTTCACCTCCTAAACACAGGAATAGGATGTGTATTATATGGTTAATTATTCGGACTACTTCTCACTTTATATAGGTTTTAATACTTCATCTACAGAATTACCAAACATATTTGGATCTTCACTTTTTATGTCTCTTAATAAGTTTATTATTATCTCTTTTGTCTTGATATCTAGTTTAGATAGTACATTAACGTATATTCTTCTTACTTGTTCATGATTTAAAATTCTGTAATGTAAAACTTCCATCCATTCTCTCGCTCTATCAATAACACTTGGGACAGCTAAAGCTATTAGGTATAAACCTTCTTCAATACTTTCTTTATAGAGATGCTCTATTCCATGTACTAGTCCAAACATTATTTCATATTGCTCAGTATCATCGTCAAATCCCATGCATAATTCAGTAATAACTGACTTATCCCCTAAACTAACGAGATTACTTAACGCTTCTTCAAATTCAGATATTTTTTTTTGAGATTGTAAAAGTCTATTGATGTAGACTTTTTTTAATTCCGATTTCACATCCATACATTCCACCCCACTTACATATTAAATAACTCAGGATATAAATCTCTATTGTTTTTATATCTTAGAATGTTTACTCGCGAAGTGCCGAAGAAAGTGAAGATTAATTTTTTCTGATACAATGGTTATTACCTCATTACGCTTGTTACAAAAATGAGGTGCATACTATGGTACCAACAATAATACATACAATGAGGTGAAATATATGAATTACATTCGTAACCAACTTTTAAAATTTGATATGGATATTACTTTAGCTTGGTATCTTTCCATTATTATCATGCTTCTTTTAATAATGCTTATCTGTATTGTAGCTAATTTTATCACTAAAAAAGTAGTAATTAGGGTAATCTCTAAAATCGTGAAAAACACTAAATTCCGCTGGGATGATATGCTTTTGGAAAGGAAGGTTTTTCATAAGCTATCGCATATTGTTCCAGCGATTATTATTTACTTCTTTGCTTCCACATTACCAGAATCCTTTCGATATTTGATTGAAAAGGTTGCAATAGCATATTTAATAATTATGGGGTTAGTAATTATCAGCAGCGCTTTAAATGCAATGAATGATATTTATCAAAACTATGAAGTATCTAGGACCAAGCCTATTAAAGGGTATATTCAAGTGGTAAAAATTATTATCATAACGCTTGGGGTCATTATGGTGATCGCGAACCTGATAGGGAAGAGCCCCCTGCTTCTTCTAAGTGGAATTGGTGCTCTCTCCGCCGTGTTCATGTTGGTTTTTAAAGATTCATTATTAGGTCTTGTTGCGGGGATTCAGTTGTCGACCAATGATATGGTTCAGGTTGGTGACTGGATTGAAATGCCGAAATACGGTGCAGACGGAGACATTATTGATATCTCCCTAAATACTGTAAAAGTACAAAACTTTGATAAAACGATTACGATGATTCCAAGCTATGCTCTAATATCCGATTCTTTTATAAATTGGCGAGGGATGCAAAACTCTGGAGGACGACGGATCAAGCGTTCATTATTTATTGATACAAACAGTATTTCGTTTTGTACTGAGGAGATGATCAATAACTTTAAAAATATTCACTACCTTTCGGACTATGTAACCCATAGAGAACGCGAAATTGCAGAATATAATACGAGAAATAAAGTTAATCAAAGCAATCCAGTGAATGGAAGGGCTCTTACGAATATTGGTGTATTTAGAGCGTATATTAGCAACTATCTTAAACACCATCCTGGAATTAATCAGGAAATGACCTTAATGGTTAGACAGTTAGCACCAACCGAAAGCGGGCTACCAATAGAAATATATGCATTTACCAATGATATACAATGGGCTTTGTATGAAACAGTTCAAGCCGATATCTTTGACCATCTTTTCGCCGTAGCACCGGAGTTTGGAATTCAATTATTCCAGAATCCAACCGGGAATGATTTTAAAAAAATTGCAGATTTATGAAGCACCGAAGTGCCAAATAAGCCCTTAAATTTAAACAGGTGTAGAAAAATATATCTTTTTCTACACCTGTTTTTGTATACTTTTTTAGTCAACTAAAAAACCCTGTGTAAGAAACAAACATGATAATTTAAACATTCATGATTGTTTTTTACACAGGGTCGATTTCCGACGCTGGGACAACTATGCCTAGTAATTCATATTATAAGAATACTTCATTGCTTTCTAGTTACTAAGAAACGACTCTTCGAAAAATTCCAGAAGATAATCTAGAGTGATTGGATCACTGTAGGTAGATGCTTTGGTATTTATTTCATATACCTGATTATTTTTAACTGCAGGTATGTTTTTCCATAACTCAGTCTCCATAAAGGAATTATCAACCTCAGGGTTTTTACTTAAGATTACGTAATCCCCAGCAAATTCGGGCAGCATTTCCGAAGAAAAAGTATAGATACCTGATTCAAGTGCTAGTTCCTGTACTTTATCTGGCATTTTCAAATTCATTGCTTGATACAATACTTCTGTTCCGCGTGCATAATTATTTCCGAATACATAAAACTCTTTATCTCCACTTTCTATTACAGAAACGGTAGCATCTTCACCGATTTTTGCTTGAATGGCTTCGCCTGCAGATTTAGCACGCTCTTGGAAATCTTTGACCCATTCTTTTGCTTCCGTTTCTTTATTTAAGAGTTTTCCGATTTCAGTTTGCTGTGTTAAATAATCCAGTTTCCCCCACGTGTAAACTACAGTAGGAGCAATCTCATTTAGTTTATCAATATTTTTCATATACGATCCAGCTATGATTAGATCTGGTTCCAGTTCAATGATTTTCTCCAAGTTATCCTCTGATACGACTTCTACTCCCTTAAGCTTTTCTTCAAAAAGTGGATTCGTATTCGTCCATTCATCAATGCCGACGATGTTCGCATCTAAGGCCAATGCATTAGGACCGTTAGTAAGGGCAATTACTCTTTGGGGATCTTTAGGAACTTCAATAGGTCCAGTTTCTGATTGGTAAGTAAATGTCTCTTTCTCCTTCTCGGTTGCAGTATCTTTCTTCGCTGATTCATTATTTCCACAAGCCCCTAGGATGAGTACAAACAAAAATAGGCATGATATGTATAGCTTTTTCAAAGTGTTTTCTCCTTTGTTAGATAGTATTAAGATAATCCCTTAAATAATAATGATAATCATTTTCAATTAATTTTATTAGTATAAATAAAAATTGTCAATAGTATTATTTTTATTTATTCAGTTGGTGGTCTTCTATTTGATTCAAAACTGTTTAGAACGTTAATCTAATATGGTTAAACTCCCTCGTTACAGACAAAACAGTCATGGACTACTATCGTCCATGACTGTTTTACTTTAAATTTATACTATAGGTTAATTCTTTGCGTAATTGTAAGGATTCCTGTTATTAACTAAAAAGATTAATAATATAGCCAATGATAATACCTATTACACCAAAATCAGAGTCTCCAAACGTGGTGCCTTCAAATCCTAGGGAACCTAGAACTGGCAACAGCATCGCAGGGAGAAAACTAATTAAGATCCCTTGTACAAAAGCACCTATTATAGCACCTCTACGTCCACCTACTGCATTACCAAATACTCCAGCGGCTGCTCCACAGAAAAAGTGTGGAACAAGTCCTGGTACGATTACTGCCAATCCTGCGAGTGGAAGTAAAAACATACTTAGTAATCCCGCTACGAAACTTGATAAGAATCCAATAATAACTGCATTTGGTGCAAATGGGAATACAATTGGTACGTCTAGTGCAGGCTTTGCATTTGGAACAATTTTGTCTGCAATCCCTTTAAATGCGGGAACAATTTCAGCGATCAACATGCGAACACCAGCTAAGATGATGAAAACACCGGCAGCAAACGTAATTGCCTGTAGTAATGAGAATACTAAGAAGTTTGTACCATCACTAAGGTTTTCCTCTATGTAAGTAGGACCAACAAATAAAGAAACCACAAGGAACATAATGGTCATTGTTAACGCTAATGCCACAGATGAATCACGTAAGAAACCAAGTGATTTTGGTACTTTGACCTCTTCCGTTGATTTCGTTTTGTCTCCTGTCAATTTCGCAACTTTAGCAGCAACGAAATAACCGAATGAACCGAAGTGACCTACAGCAATGTCATCTGAACCCGTAATTTCTCTTACCGTAGGTTGTAGCATTGCAGGTAGTAGAACCATCAATGCACCTAAAATTAGAGAGCCAAGGATGACAAGAGGAACACTCCCCATCCCTGATGTGGAAAGTACAGCAGCGAGTAAACAAGCCATGAACATAGTGTGATGTCCTGTTAAAAAGATATATTTAAACTTCGTGTATCGTGCTAAGACGATATTCACTATCATACCTATTAACATAATCATAGCTGTCTCAGTACCAAAAGCATTTTGTGATAACGCCACAATTGCTTCATTGTTTGGAATAACGCCTTCAATATTAAATGCTTTTTCAAACATCTCTCCGAAGATAGTTAGTGAACCCGTTAATACTGTCGCACCTGCATTAAGAATAAGGAAGCCCATTATCGTTTTTAATGTTCCAGAAACAACATCAGTAATTGCCTTCTTCTGCAAAAGCAAGCCAAATAAAGCGAACAACCCTACCAAAATAGCAGGAGTCCCTAAAATATCCTTCATGATAAAATCAAACATTCTATTTTTCCTCCAAGATATGAGAAGTTAACGCTTTCTGGATTTCATCTGCACTGACCATATTGATAATACTAATAGTTTTTTTGTTACCATCTTGCAATTGTTCCATAATTTCAGGAGTACCAATATAGTAATCAGCTACTTCTGTCTTTGCACTCGCTAAGTCCATATTCTTGCATTCACCGTCAATATTCAACTCTTTCAACGCCTTATTAACATTTATTGACAAAATAAAACTAGTACCTAAACCATTTCCACATACTGCTAAAATTTTCATTTTTATTTCCTCCTATTAATAGTTAGTTTCAATCGTATGTCCATTCCACACAAACTTATAGTTCAGAGAACTCTACAACTAAATCTAGAATATCCTGTTTTGTCTGTGCCTTCTTTAAAAGTTCTAATTTTATAGGATCACTCAATAATGTAGTCAATTGAGCCAAAGCTTTTAAATGGGTTTGGTTATCAATAGCAGCTAAACAAATGAATATTTCCACTTTGTTTTGCTCCTCACCTAACAAGTAAGTGGGTTCTGATAATTTCAACAAGCTCATTCCTAATTTTTTCACGCCGAATTCTGGGCGTGCATGAGGAATCGCAACCTGTTCGCCAATGATAATATATGGCCCCATTGTTTCTACGTTCTCAATCATGACATCTACATACTGATTTGTAATGGAATCATTTGATAATAAAGGTTCCGCTACCGTCTTGATAGCATTTTTCCAATCACTTATATCATGCATAAACTGAATATTTTCTTCGATTAATAAATCCTTTAACACTGGTTGTTTCCTCCCTATATTCAAGTGATCATTTTTAAACAATGCCTGTTGCAATGCACTTTTTAGCAGCTCAGGCTGTTTAATATCCGCATACTGACGGATAATTCTTATTAATTCATCTGAAGTTGGATTATGGTATGACTGTTGGAGCGTAAGCCCTTCTACTGTTTGTACTAGTTCCTTCTTTTCCATTTCACTCATAATCGGCCTAATTATATATAATGGTTTTCTTGTTTTAACTACAACAGTGGAAAACACAAGATCATACTCTGTATCTTCAAGATGTTGAAAATCGTAGGATGAAAACGATGAAGTCCACTTAAATTGTGGAAAAAGTGATCTTAATTGATTTTCCAACATTAAACTTGAACTAATCCCATTTGGACATACGATTAAAGCTCTAAATACTTTTTCCGAGCTTTCACTATCCAGTTTTAGTAACCCACCAAAATGAAGGGTAAGGAAGCCAATCTCATCTTCCGGTATCTTAATATTTAACATTTCCTCAATCGGTTTGAGTACTTCCTTTACAACAATAAATAAGTCACGATGCTCTTCCTTAATATCATCGAGCAATACATTTGTAATTGGTATTTTAAAGAGCATACGGTAGTAAGCGGGCTTAAAGTGTAAATATAATGTTTCCATTGCTTTGTTTCTATCTAATAATTGAATACATGCATAACGTTCAAAGTTAACAATGATTTGTTCCGTAATAGCAAACAGCGCATCAGTCCTAGCAGGACTAACCTCCCCTTGGCATATGCCAAGTAGTTGAATTGTCAAAAAGGCAACTTCTTCCCGATTAGTTGTATATCCCAAGCGTTGTTGTATCAATGTAGATACCAAAAAAGCTTGTTGATTTTCCAAAAAACTCACTGTATCCGGATAAATCTGTACCCGTTTTTGTTGTTGTTGACGAATATGGATCATTTGAAGCAAGTAGATAAATTCATCCAATCTGTCTTCAGTAAACGAGAAAGAATATTGCTGTTCAAAATCCTTCAAAACTTGTTGGTAGTTATCGTACTGATTCTGCAACTGTTGCTGCTGAAATATAAATGTGAATTTCTCATGAGCATATGATTTAATCTTTAACATGGAAATTGCCTTAAGCATTAAGTTTCGCTTATCTTCTTCCGTCCCTTTTAAATGGTATCCATCTTCTCGCGAATAGCGGACTTCAACACGGAAATCAACACAAAACTTATTGACTCGTTTCACATCTGAACTGACGGTATTTTTACTAACACCAAACAAATGTTGAAAGTGAAAATTTGAAAGAGGTTCATGTCTGATGAAGGTATATAAAAGGAATATGATTACACGCTCTACCTGCTCAAAAGAAAATAGATTTGCTACAAAACCTGATCCATTTTCTTTCCAATAATCGACAACCTCTTGTTCTATAAAGATTCGGTCACCCGAAATTCTAATGGGTGGTACCCCCAAGTCGAATAAGAAACTATTAACTTTTTCTACATCATATTGAAACTGACGTTCAGATAAGTTTATCTTGTCAATAAAAGAAGATTGTTGCGTTGGCTGCAATTTCATCAATTGATAAAAAGTATTCAGGCTTCGTTTCTCCAACATCACTAGCTCCCCCTCTCATAAATTATAACGGAAATCGCTTACACTTCAGATGACATTTGGTCACAAAAGTTGCTTTCATTTTCTTACAACATTGGTATGTACATTTTATATCATTGAACACATATAAAATCTTGCCAAAAGCTTCAGACCGCTTAATATTATATTAAGATCCTGTTAAAGTATAAAATTCCAATGTTAAAAAAGATATAAAGTTGATCCGCCACTACAAGTGATTTCACATAGAAATACCTCCCTATTACCCTGTGTAAGAAACAAACACGAAAATATAAACATTCACGTTTGTTTGAATTAACGTGAACGTTTCTTACACAAGGACAAAATAAAAAACCCCCAGAACAAGTTTTACTCGTTCTGAGGGGTTCCTTTTATATTTAGTTATTCTTTCAAATCTTCAATCGATGTGATGTCCATATATGCTGGAACAACCAATCCAATTTTCACACCTGTCATACTTGTACCAAGGTCTTCAAATTTGCCATCGAATTTTTCAGCATACGTAGCATGTGTTAATGGTAACCAACCAGCTAGAGATGCGTCAGCACTACCGTCGGCAATGGCTGTCCACATTGGACCTGCTTCAACTTGAAACATCGTTACGTCATAGCCAAGGCTTGATAATACGATGCTCATAACGTTCGTGCTGGCAATTTCACTATCCCATGCAACATATGCAAGTTTGATTTTTTCGCCGTCTACTTTTTCAACACCGTCTGTCCATGCTGCAACTTTCTCAGGATTTGCATCAATCCAAGCTTGCGCAGCTACTTCTGGTTTTTCACCATCTTTGATAGCGATCATAACTTCACCCATATCATCCTCTGACCAGTTGAAATTAGAAAGGACTTGATGAGCTTCTGGCATATCTTCTTGTAATCCAGTACGGCCAATTGTGTGAATTTCTTCTTCCCCACCATATGAACCTTTTGGATCTTCAAGATATTTCAAATCATATTCAGCAAATTTCCAGTGAGGAGTCCAACCAGTTACGACAATTGGCTCTTCCGCATCATATGCTTTTTTTAGAGAGGCAGTCATTGCAGCACTTGAACCACTTACAAGGTCCCACTCATCTAATTCATAGTCTGTAATAGCTCGTTCTGTTGCTTCCATAATTCCAGCTCCAGGATCGATGCCAGTAATTTTGTAGTTAAGTGACTCGCCTACTGAACTCGCATTTGAGTCTGTAGATGTTGAATCATTTGTCTCTTCTGTATCTCCACATGCCGCTAACCCAAGTGAAAGTAATGCAACTGCTCCAAGACCTGTTATTTTTTTGGCTAATGTCATAATGTATTTCCCCCTAGTTTATTCTTTCTATTTCCAGCGTACTGCGTGATTCTATCCAAAATAATCGCTACAATTACTATTGATAGTCCAGTTTCTACGCCAACTCCTGTTTTCAATTGTGTTACGGACCGGTAAACCTCTTCCCCAAGTCCTGGTGCACCTACCATCGAAGCAATTACTACCATCGATAGAGATAACATGATACTTTGGTTCACTCCAGCCATAATAGTAGGTTTAGCTAGTGGAATCTGTATTTTAAACAAACGCTGCCACGTAGTTGAACCAAATGCTTCTGTTGCTTCTATTAAATCCTTTGGTACTTGCTGAATTCCTAACATCGTTAAACGAATTGTTGGAGGCATTGCGAAAATTACGGAGGCTACAACTCCCGGTACGACCCCAATGTTGAAAAAGAAAATCGCCGGTATTAAATATACAAATGCAGGCATTGTTTGCATTAAATCCAATATAGGATTTACTACCTTTCGAACACCCGCTTTTTGTGAACTAAGAATCCCTATAGGAATACCAATCACTAGCGCGAAGATGACTGAAGTCAATACTAGCGTTAACATTTGAAGCATCGGGTACCAATACCCTAAATAATCAATGAATAATAGCCCAATCAATGAAAAGAAGGCAATCTTTCTCGTAGAAATTATCCCAGCTATTAAAGCGAAGATGAAAGCAAGTAATATAGAAGGAACTAAATCCAATATATCAACTGAGCCTTCTACTACTCCTTCTAGTACATCAGCAAACCCGTCTAGGCCTGTCCCAAACGTATCTACTAACCAATCAACTCCAGTGTCAATCCAATCGGCAAAAGGAAGGCGAGGTAATAGTTCATCCATCTTAAACCACCTCCGTTATATGCTGTTCTGCGGAATCCATCGTTCCATCTTTATTTATAAACTCATTATCACCAGATAATGCTCCAATAAGGGCACCACGAATAATAATCCCTTGTAGCTTTTGCTCTTCATTTATAACTGCAACAGGAATGCTTGCTGTTGATACTACATCAAATATTTCTGTGAGGACCGTATCTGGTGAGATCATCGGAAGGTCGGAAATAATGACATCATTCAATGACTTTTCTGATTCGATTGCTTCCACAGTATCCTGTGCTGTTACAGCTCCTAATAAGCGATTCGCATTATCTACTACATATATAGAAGAAATACCTAAATGTTTCATCAGTCGAAGTGCTACGCGAGGACCACGATCAACTTTTACCGTATCGGCTTTTTTCATGATATGACCGGCGGTTAGTACTTTGGATAAGTCGACGTCTTCTACGAATCGTTCGACATATTCGTTGGATGGACTCATCAGAATTTCTTCAGGTGATCCAATTTGAACAATTTCTCCGTCTTTCATCAGCGCTATACGGTCACCAATACGAAGAGCTTCATCTAAATCATGTGTGATGAAAATTATTGTTTTTTGCATATCGTGATGAAGCTGAAGCAACTCATTTTGCATATCTTTTCGAATAAGGGGATCTAATGCACTAAACGCTTCATCCATAAGCAATATATCTGGATTATTTGCCAAAGCTCTAGCAAGTCCAACGCGTTGCTGCATACCTCCACTTAGCTGTTTCGGATACTGATCCTCATATCCCGCAAGACCAACAAGTTTTAAAGATTCTATTGCTTTTTCGTTACGTTCTTTTTTAGATACCCCTTGGATTTCTAAGCCATACTCTGTATTTTCAACGATTGTTTTATGTGGGAAGAGGGCAAAATTTTGAAAAACCATACCAATTTTCTTCCGCCTTACATCACGAAGCTGTTCCTTATTCATCTGAACGATATCCTTGCCATCTAGTAATATTTGCCCCATCGTTGGATCTATTAATCTATTAAGCAGTCTAACTAATGTAGATTTACCACTTCCAGATAAACCCATTATGACAAAAATTTCACCTTCATTGACATCAAAGGATACTTGTTTTACACCCACCGTTGCACCAGTTGCTTTCAAAATTTCACTTTTTGATTTGCCATCTTTCAGCATTTGGATAGCACGGCCACTACTTTTACCAAAAATCTTCGTAGTGTCTTTTACTACTATTTTTTTATTTATATTTTCCTCAATCATGTCTTCACTCCTTACCGTCCGAAACACACGAACCCTATTCATTATAGAGGTAACTACACAAAATTTCAACAGTTTAAACTTTATTAATTGTTTATACGGTAAAAACTGTACGAATTTATTTTAAAAAAATTGCTTTTTGGGTAAGGATATAATACATTTAAATTTAGTTAGCTGGATTATGTGAAGAAAGCTAATTTCAGTGGAGGGAACGTAAATGAATGACCAAGAAAAGATAGATAAAGCACGGGAAAGAATTATTGAAACAATTGCCCAAAATATACATTTATACGGCTTAGTACCTTCTGCAGGTAGACAATTCGGAACAATGTTTTTTCAAAATGAACCACTAACATTAGATGATATGACAGAAAAATTAGGCATGAGTAAAACAAGCATGAGCACTTCTGTCCGAGCTCTGTCCGAACTAAAATTAGTTGAACGTGCCTGGAAAAAAGGAGTTCGAAAAGATTTATATAAAGTAACGGATGATTGGCACCAAAGCTTTATCGATTTGTTTTCTATTAAATGGCAGAGATCAGTTACACTGCATTCAGTAGCGATTAAAAAATCACTCACAGAACTTGAAGAACTGTTGCAAGACCCAGCCCTTAGTGAGGAATTACGTGAAGTGGTTCAAATAGATATCGATAAGCTTAAGTATATGAAAGACTATTACAACTGGCTTGAACGTGTCATAGATGCATTTGAAGACCAACGAATATTTGATTTGGTTCCTAAGTTTGAGGATTCTAAAAACTAATATAGTTCATAACAAAACCCCAAGTAGCAGCACTTTTTAAGGTGCCCACTATTTGGGGTTTTTGGTGTCCCTCTGTAAGAAACAAACATGATAACATAAACATTCACAATTGTTTGAATTAACCTGTTATTTTGTAGAAGTAGCTGGGAAATAACGACTTTTTAATTTAGTAGATGTAAATTCTAAGATTATTGCTAGGATCAAGATCATATAAGTAATTAACCCGACCTCTCGCATGTCAAAGTAGAATCCAGAAGCCATGAACAATTCGAATCCGATACCACCTGCACCTGCCGCCGCTCCCATTGCGACAGCTACAGAGAAATTAATTTCAAACCGTAAAAATGTCCAAGATAGTAAATAGGTGAACGTCGTAGGTAAGACAGCATGGGTTACGATATGCCACCAGTTAGCACCAGTTGCATTAAGTGCCTCTAATATCCCCTTATCTACTTCTTCAAAAGCCTCTGAAAATGCTTTTACTAAATAAGCAATAGAGTGAAACAACATTCCAAGAACAGCTGCTTCACTTCCTAGCCCTGCTGCGATTGCAAAGATTAGTACCCATAGTACAGTTGGTACTGCTCGTACAAAGGCTACTAAAATTCGTACTGTTTTCGATATCCATTTGTTCGATAAATTAGTTGCTGCCATCAACGCTAAGAAGAAGGCAATCACTGCTCCAAGAATTGTCGAAAGGAAAGCTAATCCGAGCGTAATGCCGACTTGATAAAAAGCCTCTCCCCATGTGAAGTGGTTCAAAGCAGGTTGGAAGAACATCACTTTCAAATTATATGCTGTATCTGGAATTGCTTTTGTTAAATCCAACCCCGAATAGTTAAACGATATAAACGCTACAATTGTTAGTGCAAACAGAACAAGCACTGTCCCTTTCATCACGCTTTCCACTTTGTTGCCCGATTTAATCGAAATTCGACCGTTCGATTTTTTTCTGACGTGTATCGATGTAGTTGTTGCGTCCATTATAGAATCACCTTCCGTATACTGTTTGAAATTAGTTCTAGCATAATAACGGAAATGACGATACTAAGTGTAACAAGCGCCACTGCATGATAGTTAAGGGTTTTATAATAGAGGTCAAATGAATACCCAATTCCCGTACCTGTTAAAATACCAACAAGTGTGGCACTTCGAATATTTGTCTCGATCATAAACAAAATCCAACTGATCATTTGAGGCAAGCACTGGGGAATAACTGCTTTATAGACAATTTGAAAGTAGGTAGCTCCAGTAGCTCTCAAGGCTTCCACTGCACTTAGGCTGGCTTCATCGATAGATTCAATAAACGCTCTTGTTAAGAAGCCAAGCGAGCCAACAAACAAAGCTAAGTACCCTGTCATCGAATTCTGACCAAAGGAAAGTAACAATATTAATGCCCAAGCAACGACTGGAATATTTCTTGCCACTGATGCGATAAAGCGAGCAATTGCACCGAGCACATTACTAGTTCCAGTTGTTTTTGAACCCATTAATCCTAAAAAGAGAGAAAAGACTGTTGCAGTTGTGGTAGCTGCTATAGACATAAGAATAGTTTCCGCTAATTTTTCAAGTATTTTTGGCAGTCTTTCTAGCGTTTCTTGAGTTATAAATAGATTGGAGACTATCCAAGTTATCGCATTTGGTAACGTAGCAATTCCATGAATGATATTAAAGTTCGTTATGTCCGATGATAAGTATGTCAGGACGATTATAATCGCAGCAAAAATAATCGTCTGCCATTTCCGCTGGTTTCTCATTACTTTTTCATTCACTTTGGTTGCTCCTTACACAGTAACTAACTGTCTTTTTTCTACCGTTTTTGTGCCATAAATTAGATCCGTACTATCTGTAGATAATCTAAAGCTTGGGCCATCAAAGACGACGCCACCTTTACTTAGACCAATAATACGATCAGAATAGCTTCGAGCAATTTCCACTTGATGCAAATTCACGATGCATGTAATGTTCAGCTCCATCGTAATCGACTTTAAATAATCCATGATTACTTTTGAGGCATTAGGGTCAAGAGAGGCAATTGGTTCATCACAAAGAACAATTTTCGGCTCTTGGATTAGTGCGCGAGCAATCCCTACGCGTTGTTGCTGACCACCACTGAGCTGATCACATCGTTTGTAAGCGTGCTCCTCAATTCCTAATTTTTTTAGAAGGTAAAAGGCTTGTTCCTTTTCATCTTCTGTATATTTCCCTAATATTCCTTGAACGGTTGTTTTATATCCGAATCTACCATGTAGCACGTTCTCGATAACAGATAAGCGTGGCACAAGATTATAATGTTGAAAAATCATGCCAATGTTTGTGCGCATCTTACGTAGTTCCTTTTTGTTCAAACTACCTACGTCATTACCATCAAAAATTACTTTGCCTTCGTCGATTTCCACCATTCGATTCATACAGCGTAAAAGTGTTGATTTTCCAGCTCCAGATGGTCCAATAATTGAAACAAATTCTCCTGCTTCTACTCCAAAGCTAACATCGTTAAGAACTTTCGTTTCCCCATTATATGACTTTCCTAATTTCTCCACTTTAAGTAAGGTCATTTATTCAAACTCCTTTAGCTAATTTAATGAATAAGAGCATGCATCTATTCGTATGCATACTCTTATTTTGAACGTCTGCTCTACTATTTGGAAAGTTCACGAATTGGGTTAAACCAAGCATCTTCCACTTCAGCAAATCTTTCATTTCCTGACTTAGAGAATAATCCACCCTCTTCTGAATCCTCTGGAACAAAGATCTTTTCATTGTTTGCAATTTCATCAGAAGTAAATAATTCTATTAATTTGTCAAAATCCTCTTGGCCTAAAGCTTCTAAATTCGCTGCAAATGGTGCGTTTAATACTGGTGTTACAGACATCAACACAAATTCTTTTCCTGTTACTGTGTTAAAAGGCTCTGCTGCATCGTCTTTAACTTTATAAACAGATCCTACTTTGTTCGCATCACCTTCAGCTACATCTACGTAGTTTTCTACACAAGTATCACAGAAAGCTGCAACCTCTGAATTGTTACTTAAGAGGTTTACTGCAGATCCTTGATGGGAGTTACCGAATAATACTTGAGAGAATAGTGGACCGCCTTCCATCAAGTCTTCTGCTACCAAACCTTCAAATCCTGATTTTTCTACATAGTGAGAAATAATGGATGATGTTGGAACCACAAATCCTGAGGTTGAACTATTTGATACGAATGAAATACTTTTTTGTTCTAATGTATCTAATGAAAATTCTCCGTCTACTTTGAAATCTTCTTGTGCATCTACATTTACAGCTAACCAGCTGTGATACAATGCATCATCTAATGTACCTGATTCACCTGTTGGTACAACTAATGGTTGAATAGCATCGTTTCCATTTTTAGCTTCGATATAGCCCTGTGCTCCCATGAAAGCAAGATCAGCGTTGTTATTTATTAATGTTTCAATGGCAATTGCATAATCAGTAGTTAACTGATGTTCCACTGTTTTACCAGTAGCTTCTTCAATTACTCGTCCAATTTCATCACGTGAAGACTTCATATCTGAACCAGATTCATTTGGATACCAAGCGATTTTAATCACGTCATCCACTTCTGCATCCTTCGCTCCAGCAGTTCCTTCTGAACATGCAGATAACAATACAGCAACTACTAAAACCAGACTGATGATAGACCATTTTTTCTTCATTAATAATTCTCCTTTTCGCTAAATAAAATGGTAATGCATGTAAAAACCTGATTGTACATTTATATTGAAACATAAATTATTTTCCAATTGTGTAAATTTACAGTAATTTCGTACATTATTAAACTTCTTTACAACTTTACAATTGGTTCAGTTGTTATTCGTCATTTAAGAGTCTTTCAAACAAGGGACTTACAATATCTCCAACTTCAATAGTGACCCCATATGAGCCGTGAAAATCCGTGCCACCGGTCATGATCAATCCATATTTTTCGGCCAAAAATTCTACCTTTTGATGATCCTCGGCTGTGTGATCTAGATGGTTTCTTTCAATTCCACCTAAGCCAACCTCTATTAGCTCGGGTATCAATTCATAGGTATCCAGCTGACCAGGGTGTGCGATGACCGCTATTCCCCCATCTGCGACAATTGCTTGTACTGCCTTAAATACATCAATGTATTCGATATCGCCTGATGCAACTCCATTACCTTTAAATAAGTTTTTATATAACTCTTTATACAATGGAGATGTGTAGGTAGCATCCGTTAAACTATGCATTATATGTTGTTTATAAATTGTCTCGGATGGTTTGGCAGATTCCTTAATCGCGGAAATATCTAGTTTATATCCCGCTGCTCTTATTTGTTCTATTTGCCAAAGCGAATGTTCTTGTCTTCGTTTTAACAAAGGATTACAAATAGCTTGGATATGATTCGCTTGAGGATGATAGTTATATCCGAGCACATGTACTTTTCGGTTTCTTTTAAAGTCAAAGGCGGATATTTCAATACCAGGTATGACTTTAATTCTGTATTTTTCACCTAGTTCAAGAACTTCAGGAAGTCCCTTGACGGTATCGTGGTCAACAAAACTAATATGTGTGACACCTCGCTGGCTCGCTAGTTTCATCACAGTTTCCGCATGTTCTGAACCGTCTGAGTAGCGGCTATGGACATGTAAATCAGCTTTCATTGCCAATTGTCTCTTTCATAACGGTTAGCTGTCTTGATTGCATATCGTAGACCTTGTCACAAAGCCCTTCCATGAATTCAATATCATGAAATATTCCAACCAAGGTTGTGCCTCTAATTTTTAGCTTCTCAATCATTTCACGGACTTTTACTTTAGATTGTTGGTCTAGACTTGCAGTAGGCTCATCTAGCAATAGTAATCGCGGATTTTTCACAGTTGCCATCGCGATGTTTAATCGCAACTTCTCTCCACCGGAAAATGTATTAGGATAGCTATCCCATAATTTCGGATCCATCTCGAAATGTGTTAATGCCTGCTCTGCCTCCTTAAGAGCCACTTCTTCGGTTTCACCCATTTCTAATAATGCATTAATAACGAGCTGGCGGCAGGTTGTTCTAGGCATAACGTTTAAAAATTGGGATACATAGCCTATCTCGTATTGGCGTAAATATAGCATTTGTCTTTCCGGAATTGTTGCCAAATCAATTTGTCCAAAACGTGCTGAATTATAAAAAATATTGCCGGTATCCGGTAAATACGAGCGGTAAATACTCTTCAATATCGTCGATTTACCACTCCCACTTTTCCCAACAATTCCAATGAACTCTCCTGCATCTAAATAGAAATTGATATTTTCAATTGCTGGCATTGTTTTCCCTAGGTGATGAATCGTGAATCGTTTGCCAAAACCCTTGATTTCTAACATCGCCATTTCACTACCTCCTTGATTTACTATTTAATACGGTAATGCGTCGTCGTTATTAATGCCCCGTTTACCATTGTTGTAGTCAGCATCGGATAGCCATCTTCCATTCGTTCAATTACTAAAATGTCCGCCTTCTTCCCAGCCTTTATCGAGCCTAACTCATCGTCCATTTTTACTGCTTTAGCAGGATTTAACGAGACCATCATGAACATTTTGTGTAAATCATTACCGTGCTTCTCATGCAAATCAAAGATAGCGTGTAGTAATGCCGCTGGATAATAATCACTACAAAGAATATCTACACAGTCATTTGCAATGGCTTCAGCTGCCGAAAGATTCCCGGAGTGCGATCCGCCGAGAAGCACATTAGGAGCACCAGCAATTGTATATAACCCGATTTCCTTTGCTTTCTTTGCCACTTCCAGGGTAATAGGAAACTCACTAATTGTTGTTCCAAAGGATTTTACTAACTCTAATTTTTGGATTTCGTCATCATCATGTGACGCGACCGCAATACCTTTTGAAATAGCTATATCTGCTACTTCTTTTATTTTTTCAATTGTTAAAAACTCTGTACTTTGTCGTTCTGCAATTAACACATTGACATCATCATCTGAAATATCGCGGTATCCTTTTAATGTTTCGCGATAGACTTCTAGATTTCGATATTGACCTTGCCCTGGTGTATGGTCCATAAATGACAACAAATGAACCTTGCCATCTTCTATATTTTTTACAAGTGTGTCTATTTCATCTACATTGTCTATTTCAAAACGAGCATGCATGCGGTGACGGATCAAATGCAATTCATTATGCGTTGCGTCAATTGCATCTACCATACGTTGAATATTATTCGGATTTCGCATCGGTTTATGGGTAAAAACATCTTCTTTGTAAAACGATAGGGAATGGAACATCGTAGTAATTCCATGACTGATCAATATTTTCTCTGCTTCACGTAAACTAATATTGAAATCCATCATACTAGTGGGTCTGGGCGATGCTATTGTCTCAATATAATCCGAATGGATATCTATAAATCCAGGAGATATGTATCCCCCTCTTGCATCGACAAACTGTGCTTCGGTATATGTGGACACCGCATCTTGTGGAATAATCGCTTGAATTATTTCACCTTCAACTACAACCGCATGCCCCTCTAATATTGCTTCCTCTGTTATGATTTTCCCATTATGAATAATATACAAAGTCACCGCTCCTCTATAATAATGAGTAAACTAATTGCTGCGTGTACTCATGCTGTGGGTCTTCTAAAACTTGATCGGTTAAACCTTCTTCAATTACTTTTCCGTTCAACAGCACAATGGTGC
Organism: Psychrobacillus sp. INOP01; assembly: GCF_018140925.1. Lineage (NCBI taxonomy): Bacteria > Bacillati > Bacillota > Bacilli > Caryophanales > Bacillaceae > Psychrobacillus > Psychrobacillus sp. INOP01. The sequence goes on along the minus strand of NZ_CP073315.1, from coordinate 2,432,680 downwards.
GATCTGCAAGCATACGTATTACGCCTAAATCATGCGAGACAACAATCATACTAATTCCTAAATCTCTTTGAATTTTTTTGATTAAATCCAATACGTTTGCTTGTACGGATAGATCCAATCCTGTAGTTACTTCATCTAAAAATAGAATAGGAGGATTATTCGACAATGCCTTTGCTATTTGAACCCTCTGCTGCATCCCACCGGAGAAGTTTCGCGGTTCTTCTTTCATGCGATGTAAAGGAATATGTACACTTTTCAACAGTTTTTTACTCGTAGCTTCCATATCAGCAACATTGCGATTCCCCGCCGCAATTAATTTCTCTGCGATGTTGCCTACAGAAGAGAAATTCATTTTTAAACCATGGACCGGGTTTTGATAAACCATGCCATATACATGATTTCGGATAGAGCGTTTTTGCTGGGAGGATAATTCAAAAACATTTTGCCCCGCTATTAAAGAGTCGTTAATATACGCTTCTCCTGAAGAGACATCTGTATCGAAGTATAAGCATTGCATCATCGTAGATTTGCCACTTCCACTTTCCCCAACGATCCCTAAAATTTCCCCTGGATACAAATCGAATGAAATATCTTGGCACGCATAAACTGTCCCACAACTCTTACAAAAGTTTTTCTCCAGATTTCCATCATTAAGTTCCGAGCATTCTTTGCATCCTGTTCCAAATTGCTTTCGTAGGTTCCTTACTTGTAGTATTGGCTCCTCATGCATAGCTAGTTTGCACCTCAGCTTTCTCTTTCTTATTCAACTGATCCATGCAGAAACTTGTGTCGTTGCATTGATGAATGGTTATTCCTGTTTGTTGATCCATTAATTCATCCAAAAAGATATCTGTTGAACCACATAAGTGACAATGAAGACCCTCAAAGGATTCTACAGTGAATGGATAGTCCTCAAAAGCTAGAGACTCCACATTTGTATAAGGTGGTACTGCATATATTTTCTTTTCTCGCCCTGCTCCAAGTAAGATTAAAGATTCCGATTGATGCATTTTATTGTTGTCAAATCTAGGAATTGGGCTTGGTGCCATCACATATCGTCCATTTACATAAACCGGATGATCCGCAAATGTAGCGGTCTTCCCGTATTTCATGATTTGTTCGAATAACATTAGCCACACACCGCTATAATCATCTTCCGAATGCATTCTTTTCGTCATAAACTCTCTTGCTTCTACTCCGCGAAGTGGTTCTGGCGTCGGTACTTGTAAGACGATAATTTGATCTTTTGTTAAGGGAACCTCTGGTATACGGTGCCTTGATTGAATAATAGTTGCTTCTGAGGTTTGCTCTGTTAGCTCAACATTAGTCGTTTCATGAACTAATTTTTTTATACTGACTGCATTTACAGATTCGTCTGCACCTTGGTCGATTACTTTCAGCACATCCGGCTTACCAATGATGGAGAGGGTGATTTGTAATCCACCTGTACCCCACCCACGTGCAATGGGCATTTCTCTTGAAGCAAATGGCACTTGATATCCCGGAATTGCTACAGCTTTCATGATTGCACGACGAATTTCTTTTTTAGATCCCTCATCAAAAAATGCAAAATGTGTATTAGCTTTCAACTGTTGGCACCCCTTTCTTCACTTGACGGATACTATCCAGCTTTGATTGGAACGTCACATAATGTGGTAGCTTTAAATGGGATATAAATCCCGTTGATTCTACAGAATCTATATGCAATAGCACAAACTCTTCATCATGTGTTGGAAAATCAGATTCTGGGTGCTCCAGACATTGGTCTAAAATGCTCATAGCAATGGCCTTTGTTTCATTTTGCCCATAGCAAATGCCATAGCCAATTTCAAATTCCAGTTCATATTCGTTGTTTTCATTTTTCACGGTTGTTGGAACAAATGATTCTACTTCGGTCACTTTGATTTCACCGATATAAAATTCATCTTCGTCGCTATGCTCCATCTCATTTGGATGCTGCACATAAATAGGAACAGATCCTACTCGCACTTCTCCCACAGTTGGATGAACTTGCCCGTAGCCTCTTAGTGACGCATAGCCTAGAGAAGTAACTGCGCCCGTTTGTCCTCTTGTTAGAACTTGAAGTCTCTCACTACGCGTTGTTGGAAATTGTAGACTTTGCTTTGTAACATCAATAGGAGAAGTGTTGTCTGCCTCATATGTTTCAAAAAGTCCTTCTTCCCGCAAGTAATCTACTACTTTAGGAAAATACTTTACTTCGTCGAAAGCTTCAATTTGTTTTAATTGATCTTGATAGTTTTGCAGCCACTGTAGGTTATCATCTAGATTTTCTTGTATTAATTCAAAATCGAGTAAACGATGTGTGTAATCATACGTTGCTCCTAATAATTGTCCACCTGGGATATCTTTAAAACTTGCTGAAATACGACGCTCTACAAACATTTTTTCAGGTTCAACCGTTTGACTGTAATAAGGACGTGGCAGAGTAGAACGATGAGCTCTCATGAGAAATACCGCTTCTTCCATACTTCCTTCTGCTTGTTTGATCGCAAGTGCTGCCAAGTATGGAGAATACAAGCTACTTTCCGACATAACCTGATCAACCATTCCGCGCATAGTCGACATAATTGTCTCTATATCAACTATTTCTTCACCTCTTAAGCGTTCGTACTTTATTCGTTGAATAGACGCGTCAATTGCCTGCGTCCCTCCTTTTACCGGAACGTACCCCATTAGCTCACCTCCATGATGCTGATCGACGTTGTTCGAGGAATGCATACTACTTGTGCATTCTCGTCAGTGAAGATTAAATCAATGCCCAGTGGATATTCCTTTGTTTTTTCATTTCTTGCCTGCCATATCGATTGATCAAAGCTTGTATGCAATTGGGCTGTGTGCTGAATTCCAGGTCCAGTTAAAGTCAGTTCACCTTCATTAGATAATGGAGCACTTTCTATAATCCATGTTGCAGACAGCTGAGGATCAATGAGCGTACCATTTTTACAACTTTGAATAGCACTTTTTATAGCAGTTTCTGTATCTTCACTCAGAACAATGACAAAGTCTGCTAAGTTTATTGGTGCATATTTTGCAGATGTATATTCTGAAATTTTCTCAATTAAATCCTGTTGATCCTCTGAAAGAATGTGAAATGTAGTTTCTGCATCTAAAAATGTCATGGCACTTAAAATAGTTGCGTCGTAACAAGGAAGATTCATATTTACCCGCTTTGCTATTTCATTTAGTGACGAAATGGTGCCGGGTCTAGACATACTGTGCAATATTTTTCTGTAAACTTGCTGCAAGTCATGTACTTGATCAATCGTCATGCTATCTCTCCTATTTGCTTCCGCTTCACTTTGTTCAGCTCCGCAGAAAAAACATTGCTGAATAAAGTTAAACTTCCATCGTTTCAAAATTAACTTTTGTTTCAAAAAGCTCTGCTTGTTTTTTCGCTCGTTCTTTTGTAATTTGATTTTCTGCTTCTATTAAATAGGTTTTCCATGTGTTAGTTTCAGGTAAATCTGCCTTATACGCAGCATCGATAATCGCTAAATGTTGTGCAAGCTCATCTTTCATGCCGATAACTATTCCTATACCAATACGATTATTAATCTCTACTTTTGCTTCTGTTATAAGGACTTCTCCTATATAAAATAGTGAGTTTTTTGCCGTTTCTCGCATTTTAATCATGGTCATTCCGTATTGAGGGGCCATAATTTCTCTACATTCATAAGTATCCACAATGGATTCCGCAAGCCTTTGCGCCAAGTGGACATCACCTTGAATGAGAATCTCTGTTCTTCTTCTTCTTTTCATATGTATGAATCCTCCTTTGCAAGTTCATCTTAACTTGTCGCCAAGTGCATGTGTTTTAAGGTATCGTAAATGTTTGTAAATGTTCTTAATAATTAATGAACAGAAGCGATTTCTTGTATGGAAGAAAAACCGGGCAAAAGACATGCTCAGTCCTTTAAGTCCAAAACCTGTTTCTATCGTTTTCGAAGGTCTTTGTACATACGTTTTGCTATATTATTGCCGAGTGAATTTTTAGGGATGCTGGTTGGTTGTCTATCCGTCGCCGTCCTATAACTCTCAGAAACAGGTAAGTGCGTTTTTGGATAACTAGAGAAAAGATACCTTCTTATTCATAGAGGAAGCTCTCGAAGATGCAATTTCGTTCGCTAGTTCGCTACTTTATTTAGTAACTACTTACTATTTCTCTTTATGTCCCCTAGATAAAAGAAAATCTACTTTCTTCATCCTTCATTAGAGAATAGTATCCTTGATTCGACAGACGGTTTATCACTATATCTACTTTGACTACTCTTATCATCTGAGCCAGAGCCATACACTATTCTATATTTTATTGTTGAGGACTAATCACTTAATTGATTGGAGTGAAAGGTGGCTACTCCAGCAGGAAAGCGTTAGGCGAAGACCCCGCAGCGAGGACATTGGCAGAACTTTGTTTGGCCAATGTCTTTGCGACGAGTAACCGCAGGAGCATATGTTTTCAAGCGAGGAGGCTGTGGCAACGCTTAGCTAGAAAGCGGCCACCTGAAGGGGAAATCAGTAGTATTATTCAATCCTTAAAGTGTCATGAACCCCTTGTTCACGTGCATTTTTATATACATTCCTACTTCGAACAAAAAACAGGTAGAGGACAATATCGTCCTTTACCTGTTTTCATTCAATCCATTGATATATCATATTTGAACTTATCACTTCGATAGAGTATTTTTGTATGTTCTAATACTTTATTGGAGGCGACATCTATGCAATCATTTTCAACCACAATGAGTGGAACCATACTTTTACAAGATAACAATTGTTGTTCATCTGAAGTTGGAAATGTAATACTTAGCAAGCTTTTTTTACTTGTAAACTTTTTATAGCCTAGTTCTCTAAAATAAGCAAACATGGACTCGATCTTTGGTCCATCTTCCATAATTTTCGGAAACATCTTTTTACTAACAAAGGAATAATGAATTGCGATTGGTTCCCCATTTATATAGCGTATTCTTCCCACTTTATAGACATCTACATCTTCTTCCATATTTAAACTATTATAAATTTGTTCATTATAAGCGATTTTTTCACAAACGATATTCTCTGTTTTTAATTTATACCCTGCTTGCTTCATCTTATCCGTGAAACTTGTTTTTCCGGTTAAGTGTAATTGAATTTGTATTGATTCTTCTTTTAGATATCGTCCTTTTCCTTGCTTGGAATATATGTATCCTCTTTCTTCTAATTTCGTAAGTGCATTTCTTACGGTTATTCTAGGTACTTTATATTTTTTTGCGAGCTCATTTTCAGAAGGAAGTTTCTTCCCATGTTCAATTGACCTCGATACTATTCGATGCATAATGTCATCTATAATTTGCGCTTCCATATCTATTGATATAAGAATCATCTCCCGATTACTTAATTACTTATCATTATACTTAAAATCGTATTTATGTGTCAGAAGGAAGGTTAACTTGAATGTTCTTAACACAAGCGCTACTTTATCCAATTACTGGAATATCCTCATTTTATGAAAGCTTGTATTAATCCTTTAAATTCGCAGTCTAAAAGAATGAACTAGTCTTTTTTTGTTTGTAATTTATACCTAAACACAGCCGAGAATGAAGTTGCTTTTGTTTAATTAAAAAAACGAGTGGGTATCTATTAAAACATGCACGATATTACTAATTAATATTTTAGGAGGAGATTATTAATGGCAGACAAAAAATATATTGGATCTTTTAGAACAGAGCAGGAAGTACTGGACAAGATTAATGAGTTGAAGCTAGAAGGTTATGTAGAAAATGATATCTATGTAGTGACTAATGACAAAGATTCCCTATCGATGGTTCGCGGCCAAACAGACGTGGATCTATCTACAGTGGAGGGAAATTGGTTAGACAAATTCATGGCTTTCATGAGTGGGGATGAACCAGTTCGGGCAGCGTTTCTGAATATGGGCTTCTCAGATGAAGAGTCAGATCGATACTATGGTGAAGTGAAAAGTGGTAGCATCCTCCTCTATGTTGATAAAGAGTATGGAACTATTTACGATGGGAATGATAGAGATCTAGGAGCAAATCAGACACTTACAAATTTCTCTACAACAGATACATTTAATGATGGTCAAACGCAAGAAGAACGCATGCGACTTCATGAGGAACGACTGTCTATCGACAAAGAACAGCAACAAGCTGGTGAAGTGAACGTCGAGAAACATATTGTAGATTCGCAAGAAAGAGTTGAAGTCCCTGTGGAGCGTGAGGAAGTGTATATCGAAAGACGTGCAGTTGATGAGACTGCCGCAGGAGATATAGTAGACGATGGTGAAAAAATTCATATTCCTGTCATGGAAGAACGAGTAGAAGTGACAAAACGACCTGTAGTTAGTGAAGAAATCGTCGTAGGTAAGAAAAAAGTAACGGACACGGAACTTATAAACGAGACAGTTCGTCGTGAAGAAGCAGATATCCAACGTACAGATAATGTTGTAGATTCAGCTGACCCTACTCTAGCTAACTACAATAAGAACAAGGCACTAGATAATGACCCACTTGAAGAAAAACGATTGGACAATACTCCTTTAAATAAACGTGGTAGATTATAATTTCTAAACTCCAATAAACTAATAACCCCAACCATTAATTGATGGTTGGGGTTATTAGTTTCCTTTTGCAAGAAACAAACATGAAAATGGTTCTTTAATAGATTGGAAGTGTTAATACACATACTACAACTACTATTTATTCATCCTTGAAAGAAAATCTCCAAGTAAATCATCTAAACTCTCAGTTTCGACATTCTCCTCTAAATCTTCTGCTGTTGCTGCATGCTCATGTTTTACTTGATCCCAGTCAAAGTTCATCAAATCATCTTCAAGTTCATCGGTTGGAAATTCTGGTTGAAGCGCCTCTGGTTCAGTGGAAATGTTAGTATTAGTAAACTCATCTTCTACTTTTTCAGTGGGCTCAACTTGTAAATGTAGGGCTTGGTCAATATCTAAGGCATTACTGTTAAGAGAGGCAAGAATAGACATTGCACGAACAGGGTCTGATAACAATTGATAGACAATATTCCCTAGCATAGCTTCTGAGTGTGCATGTTTGAGCCAGTTACGCTGTTCCTTGCTTAACTGTTTCGGCATAGGAATAGTTACAGTTTCTCTATCCTTAGATAAGGAGGTACTTACCCCCTCCAAAACAAACTCCGCTATTTTACTTGAAAAGTTTCTTCTCTCAGTCTCTTTTAACTTTTGCATTTGCTTTATAATGTGATCAGGAGTGTCAGAAGGGAGACGAAAAGTAATTGCTTGCCCCCTTTGAATACCAGAATTCCTTGATTTTTCCATGAAATCACCCTATTTTTCTACTTTTTGTTTCGTTGCTTCATTGCTTTTTATATCTTTCTTATTCTTTCTAACAAAATCAGAGATTAACTTGTGATAAGCATTTGCCATCATCCAAATGCTCTCTTTTTCATCTTCAAAGAATTCGATATTATAGCCATTTAAGTTGTTATTTAGTGTTTTAATATATTCTTTTAATACGATTGCTCCACCGCCTACAAAATAGCAGATTTCTGTTTGCGAATTTTTTTGCCAAACATTGCGTAAGTGACGATATTCTTTCTTCGCTAAGTCTAAAAGAATTCGATCAGTAATATCATGAACGCTTGTACGACTACCATTCACCATAATATGATTTCGATCATTTTTTCTAGTGATGATATCTACAACATCTCTACGGCTATCTAATTCTACACCATGCTTTAATCTAATTTCTTCTCTAATGGACTCTAGTGCTTCAGAAACACCTAAATTGAATCCCTGTGCTTTATCGTCGTCTACATTACGATTCTTAATAACCGCAACATCAGTTGAAAGGCCACCAATATCTTGAATCAGGATACTTTTGTCTACTAAATCTCTATTAATAATGTTTAAATCATTATCCATTACTAGGTTAATATATGCTGCAAAACCTTCAGGATATATCTTAACTTCATCGAACTTAATATTTACTTTTAACCCTTGGTATTTAGGGGTTACTAAAAATTCAACTTGGTGAACCGATCCTAATAGCTGCGAACGATAGCCTACATCTTTTCCTTCTTTTACTTCACGAAGCGGCAGACCAGTTCCTAGCGTATAGTTTGCATCAATTACATTATTGTTCTTTTTAAAAACTTCTGCGTTTTCTCCTCTAACTGCATCTAAAGCTAAAGTTGCAAATAACATAACTAATGTTTGATCTTCCTCTGATTTGTTGCTACCAGGGTCTAATTCAGTTGCATTATCACTTTTTGTTGCTAAGCTACCAACACGGTAAATTACATTGTTTTCGTTTAGGGCAGGGGAGTGTACTTTAATATGAATTCCTTCAATTGGATCCTTATCGTTTAATTCCTCTATACCTATAACCGGTCTGTCTTCTGTTGATACCGCAATTACATTGGGAATGTTTAGTTCATAATCTAATTTTCCAAATAAAGCTTTAACTGAGTCATTTCCTACATCGATTGCACAAATTCTTGAAGTGTTCATCAAATCATCCTTTCATCTATATGTTCTACCATTTAAAGGTTATCTTACTGGCAAAGCTCGGTCAATCCACCAAAAGTTGTACTCAAATTGTAAACATTCTATTTAATTTTGTGTACATTTCATGTAATTACGTATACATGTAAACACTTTTGTGTACATCCTTTTATATCAACTTGTACACTAGTTTGTATACAAGTTTACTATAATGCATACATCATGTTTTCTTATTGTGCACTTGTATACATTTTCGAATACATCGTTTTTTATTAGAAAAATAAAGCTTATTTATATTTTTCGAGGTGCTTTTACAACAATATAACTATTCAAAACAACAGTAACTATAACCCATTTAGAGGATATCAAATTGAAATAAGTTACTTATTTCTTACTATAAGCATTTAAAGGGTCTTTCTAGGCGTTGATGCCGACTCTGACCTTCTTGTACTAAGATTTAAAAACAAACAACTTAGAATGGCGTATTTAAAGTGAAATTAATGGGTTCATAGAAACTTATGACTATATTCTTTTCAAAAAAGTTAGCTACTTCATAAATTTACGTATTCTATATTCAAAACTTATATTTCGAACAAATAGAAATGGATTAACAAAAAAAGTCCAAGATAAACGATGTACGCTTAACTTGGACCATTCTTCTATTTCAGCTCACTATTCAATCATCAATATTTCTTTAATATCCTCTTCTGTCATAGTAGACAATGTGTCCTGCCCCGAGTGAATAACTTCATCAATAATGCTTTTCTTTTTATGTTGCAGCTGAGTAATTTTTTCTTCGATGGTGCCCTTTGCTATTAAACGAATAACGTGTACTTCGTTTTCTTGACCCATCCTATGAGCCCGATCAGCAGCTTGCTGCTCCACTGCTGGATTCCACCAAAGGTCGTATAGAATAACTGTATCTGCTCCAGTCAGATTCAACCCAGTCCCCCCTGCTTTTAACGAAATTAGAAATAGATTCCCTTCTCCATTGTTAAAGCGATCACATAATTCTACTCGTTCTTCAGATGAGGTTTGACCGTCAAGATAGAAATAAGGGGTCCCCTCTCGTATAAGTCTCCCTCTAATAATACCTAGCATCTGTGTAAACTGTGAAAAAATGAGCACTCTTCTCCCCGATATTCGACTTTCTTCTATGAGTTCCATCAACTGTTCAAACTTAGCTGAACTTCCTTTATACCCTTCTACGAAAAGGGCTGGATGACAACATAGCTGGCGAAGTCTTGTTAATCCGGCCAATATTCTTATGCGGTTTCTTTGAAGATTACCTTTTTTCAAATGCTTCAGTGCGTCCTGTTTAAGTTCAGCCAAGTAAGCAGCATATAACGTTTTTTGCTCCAGTTGTAATTCTGAATAGAGCATCGTTTCTGTCTTCTCTGGTAATTCTTTAAGCACTTCCTGTTTCATCCGGCGCAATATAAACGGTCTTACCCGTTTCGCAATATTTTCACGGCTTAATTCACTAAATGCTCTTCTACCAGGCAATAGTTCTGGAAACACAACATGGAATATTGACCAAAGCTCGTCTAATGCATTCTCGATTGGCGTCCCCGTTAAGGCAAATCGGTAGTCTGCTTTAATCATCTTTACCGCTTTTGCTGTTTTAGTTCCTGGGTTTTTGAATGCCTGCGCTTCGTCTACGAACAAGGTATGAAAGAGGCGGTTTCGGTATAGCTCTGTATCCATTCGAAGCGTTGGATACGAAGTAATTATTACATCAGCATGTGAAGTCTGTTTCCACAAATCACTTCTTTTTGCTTTATTGCCATCTATCACTTTTGCCTGAGTATGTGGCGTGAATTTTTTTAGCTCATTCCTCCAATTGTATAGGAGAGAGGCAGGGCATACGATCAACACCGGTAAATTTCGTGTACGAACATCTGGAAGTACAGATTCAATGAATGCGATACTTTGAAGCGTTTTACCAAGTCCCATGTCATCGGCTAGGATGCCACCAAATTTATATTTTGCTAGTAGTTGGAACCATCGAAATCCTACTTTTTGATAGTCTCTAAGTACCCCTTCTAGAGGGATTGGACCATCCAATTCTAAGTTCACAGGGTCGTGTAAGTTTTTCATGAGCTTGGCAAATTTTTCACCAGGCTCCACTAGGTCGCTTTGATCCAAAGATTCAATCATTTGCATTCCTTTTATTAACGGAATACGAATTTCATCCTCAATTGTATCAGTCGTAATTCCCATATCGATGATAAAACTAGATAACGCTTGGTATTCAGGTGTTTCAAGTGAAACTAAGTTACCACCCGGAATACGGTAAAATTTTCGTTTTTCTTCAATGGAAGCCATCAATCGCTGGATTTCCTTCTCTGGAATCTCTTTTAGATCAAACTTAAACTCTAACCAATCTGTTCGCTCTTTTACCTCCACTCGTATCCTCGGGCCAATATATCCCCTTTGTACACGCATTTTAACTGCTGTCGAGGCATATATTTGAACCCACTTTTCCATGCTGGATAGCACATGATATAAAAAGTGATACTCTGCCTCTTCGTCGAATAAGTAGAATCCTCCCGGAGTTTGAGTAAATCCACTCTCCAATAGTACATCGATAATCTGCTGTTCCTTATCGAGCTGGCGTCTAATACCTGGATAATGCATAACATCTGACTCTATCTCCTCACAAGGATTTAGAACAAGATGTCCATAATGGAATTCAAGCCCTGCAAGTATTCGGTGCTTGACTCGGTCTAAAAACAACTTAACGCGAAGTGGAGTTTCTCCCATCCTCCTTGAAATAGAATCCGCAATATGTACATAGCCAAGCTTCATAAGACCAGGTATAGTTTTCTCCATAAAATAATCTATTTGACTCTCTGATATGACCAATTCATGTTTTCCAGACTGATCGAGCATCTCTTTTAGTTCTGCTAGTCGAAAGCACTCAGCAGTAGGAAGTTTGTACAGAATACCTTCTGAAAATGCAAAGCCATATCCCTTAAAAACTATAATTCGGTCAAGTCCCTCCACATTCAGTTGGTAATTAGTCCTCTTCGTTTCATCAAAGGCAAAACGTAGTGGCAGGTCTCTTCCAAGCTGCACTCCACTATACATTTTCTCCTCGTGCATGAATCTAACTAATGGTGCTTTTGTTAATAGAGGAAATAGCTGATCCCAATCTGAAGCTGAAATGAGCAAAGTATCTGCTTGTACCGTTTGCTCATGCTGCCCTTTTAACAACAGCTGAAGAACTGCATCTGATTCTTTCGGAAAGCTATAAATTTCCTGCGCATAGTACTGCCCAGGAGCATATTCAAACGGCTCTTTTTTCTCAATATTACGAAGAAAATCCTTCACGTGGAAAATACCATGCAAAGTATTTGGACCTACTTTTAACTGAATACCAATTCCATTGCCCTCACCTTCCATTAACGATAATGGACGGCATATAAATTCGACATGCAGCGTTTGCCTTTTATCAAAATGTAGCTGCTTTGCTGTAGGATGGACAGATCTATTCTCAAACAAATCAAGCATTCTTGACGCCAAACGTCCCTCTGTTTCCTTTTCCTCTACTACAAATAGCACTGCTGCAATATGCTGACAATACGTTTTGACAAATCCTATAGGCGGGCAAGTACAAGTACCTCCGACCTTCCCCTCTGAATCTGCTACTACCATAACTTCAACATTATCACCTGCATCTACAGTGGCTTTTATGACCGAATCATCTGGTTGAAAAGAATACACCTGTACTTTTCCCGCTTGATAATAGGATTTACCTTTTTTAAAAGCTGTAACCCCGCATAATTTCTTTATTTTTGCTTCATTCATCGAAAAATTCATTGCATATCCTTTCTCGACCTGTAAATAAAGAATATCTTTTGATCGTATAGTTTTGTTTTACTTTAGTTTAACATACACCTAAACCTTTCGACCTTCCTTGCAAATAGAACCCCAGACACGCCTATGGTTTCTATCGCTATTATTAATCCAAAGAAAACCCCCTAGTATCTAGTAGCACCTAGGAGGTTTCAATCATATTCGTTTTCATTATATTATAAAGGTGTTTTTATCACTTCTATAAAATGTAATTGATGCCCTTCTTTTTCGTAAACAGAGAAGTTGTATCCATTATACTCAATATGATTATCCATTAACAGATCCATATCTTGTGTATAATACCAACCTCCGAAAGTATCAATATCAGGATTTTCTAACTCAATTCTCAATAGTTTTGCTACATCATCTAGCAAAACCTTTGAATGGACAATATAATGGTCATCCTTCAGTTTACGAATGTCCGCTACCTCATCCTCATCAAATTCATCGCGAATTTCTCCAACAATTTCTTCTAGAATATCTTCTACTGTTACAAGGCCAGACGTACCACCATATTCATCTAAAAGAATAGCCATATGCGTACGTTCTTTCTGCATTTTCAATAGCAGATTATTTATCGGAGTCGTCTCAATTGTTTTTATGACAGGGTTTGTAAACCTTTCTATCGTGAAAGTTTCAGCTGTAACACGGTTGCTCATCCCTTGCGTCAAAAAATCTTTAATATTTATAAACCCGATAATATTATCACGGTCCCCTTCATAAACAGGATAACGTGTATAGCGTTCTTCTGAAATTAGTGTAAGCACATCGTGGAAAGTTGCATTTTTTTCAAATCCTATGATCTCTGTACGTGGGACCATGATCTCACGGGCAATCCGGTCATCAAATTCAAATACATTATTCACATATTTCAGGTCATGTTTATTAATTTCGCCACTTTTATAACTTTCTGCTAGTAAAAGGCGAAGTTCTTCTTCCGTATGAGATAATTCATGCTCAGAAGCAGGCTTCAAACCAAATAAACCAACTAAGACACGAGCAGAACCATTCAAGAACCAAATAAATGGATACAAAATTCTATAGAAAATCATAATTGGCTTAGCAAAAACAAGTGTCACTGCTTCGGCTTTTTGAATCGCAACGGTTTTTGGCGCTAATTCCCCGACCACCACGTGTAAAAATGTTGCAATGGCAAAAGCAGCACCAATTGTAAAGTAGTGAATATAATCTGTGCCAATACCAATACTTTCAAATAAAGGATGTAAAATGAATTCGAATGTCGATTCACCTACCATACCAATACCAAGTGCAGTTACAGTAATCCCTAACTGACAAGCAGATAAATATTCATCTAAATGTGTGGTTACATGTTTTGCTGCAAGTGAGCCTTTACGTCCGTCAGCCACAAGCTGGTCAATTCTTGAATGCCTCACCTTTACAATTGCAAACTCTGTAGCAACGAAAAATCCAGTTAACGCTAGTAATATGATAAATATTGTTAAATTTAATACGGTCAATAAGTTGCCTTACTATAAAAAATAGTAAGACTTCACCTCCTATGTGATAAGTAAAAGTAGAGATTGCATAAGAGCAACGCTTTCTGATGAGATTTTTTGCTTAATATTTTTTTGGATCGTTATTTCTTCTGTATTGATTTGATCAAGCAAATGGGAGACTTCTTTTTCTAAATACTGCATCTGTAAGCGAAGCTCCTGAATATCCACTTCTTCTATTTGTTCCTTTTCTAGCTGTTGTTTTATAGCTTCCAAAGACATACCTGTAGCTTTTTTATCTTCAATTATTCGTAATTTCTCTATCGCTTCTAAAGGATAATAACGATAATTCGATGCAGAACGTTCCGCTTTCAACAAACCGAGCGTCGTATAATAATCTATAGTACGTCTAGTAATACCTGTTTTCTCTGCTAGCTCACCAATTTTTAATTTTTCGATCCCAATTAGATCACTCCAAACCATAACGTTATAGTTTGAGTATAATAATAGTTAAATAGATAAGCAAATATTATGCGCAAATAGCCAATAATCATTTGTAGATATAGTGACAAAGCGGATACGCTTTTTACATTCAATAACTATTTGTTTATAGCGTAATCTAATGGGTAAATTACAAATAATAATAATTAATCAGTGGAGGTATATACAAATGGAAGATAAAAAATTTGTGGGATCTTTTCTAACAGAACAGGAAGTACTAGACAAAATTAAAGAACTAAAACTGGAAGGATATGTTGAAGACGATATTTATGTCGTAACAAATAACAAGGAATCACTTTCGATCGTTCGTGGACAAACAGCTGTGGAACTGGAATCTGTTGAGGGAAACTGGTTAGATAAATTTAAGGCTTTCTTAACAGGTGATGAGCCTGTACGTGCAGCTTTTAGCCAAATGGGATTTACTGATGAGGATTCCCAACGCTATTATAGTGAAGTCAAAAATGGCGGTATACTCCTATATGTGGATAAAAATTACGGCACAATTTACGATGAATATGCGAAAAACCAATCTGACTCCTCCTATGATGGAACAGACATGGGGTATACTGGAGAATCAATCCGTGCAGGGGATGTGGAAAATCGATTAAATCAATATCCATTAAGTGACCGTGGTGAGCGTTGATTTACTTTAAGACATTCGGACTAAAGGAGTGATTCACTATGAAAAAATTATTTACTGCACTTTTAGGAATATCTTTATTAGTAGGTTGTGCTGATGAAGCATCCAAAGAAACAGGAACAGAAAAGTTACCTATAGTAAAGGAAGAAAATGAAGCATTAAATGACCTTCCCGAATATGATTTATTAGCTCAATATATTGATTTGTCTACGTATGAGGCGGATGTGGAAAGCGACAATAATGGAACACGCGTCATTTTCTTTGAGAATGAAGAAGGACAGAAAGATTATAAGAGTGTATTCGTAAAAGAAGCCAACCATTTAAAGCTTGTTAGCTTAGATGATGATGGATTAATTTACGATGATGTAATTCAATAACTAACCCCCCCCAAACATGAGCTATAACCGTTTGGGGATTATTTATTGTTTGTACAATATCTTCTTACTCCATCTTCTCGTGTTTCTACGTACTTAATGGTAAAATTAGTCTTATAACATGTAGGATTACAAAGGGGATGCGTATGAATATTAATGTGAATTTTTCAGGGGAGTTTTCAAAAATTGTAACACCAGAAATAACGAGTAGATTAGAGGCAATTCATCAGGGGATACATGCTAAATCAGCAGCAGGCGCTGAGTTTTTAGGCTGGGTTGATTGGCCAAGCAATCTGAGCACTGAGTTGCTGCAAGATATTCAAAAAACAGCCGAACAGGTTCGCTCTAATTCGGATGTGCTAGTCGTTATTGGAATCGGCGGATCATACTTAGGATCTAAAGCAGTTATAGAGGCACTATCGACACCATTTGAAACAAAAGACGACCTAGAAGTAATTTTTGCTGGTCATATGGTTAGTGGTGAATATTTAAAGCAACTGATGTCTTACTTAGATGGAAAAGAAGTATCACTAAATGTCATTTCCAAGTCTGGTAAAACAACCGAGCCGGCTTTGGCATTCCGCTTTTTACAGCAATACATGGAAAAACGCTATGGAGATCTGGCAACATCTCGTATCATCGTAACTACTGATGAAGAAAAAGGTGCACTTCTATCACTTGCGATAGAAAAAGGATATAAGCGCTATGTTGTACCAAATGACATAGGGGGAAGATATTCTGTATTTACTGCTGTTGGTTTGCTTCCTATCGCTGCTGCAGGATATGATATTGAAAAATTAATTGGTGGTGCCATAAAAGCAGAACAGGAATTCAGCACAGTGGATACAAAAACCAATAGCGCTATTCAATATGCTATTATTCGCAAGCATTTGTATGATGTAGGATACCCGGTTGAGATTATGGCTACCTTTGATGAAAAACTACGCTATATTCAAGAATGGTGGAAGCAATTGTTTGGTGAAAGTGAAGGAAAAGAAGGAAAAGGGATCTTCCCAGCATCCGTCGTCTATTCGACGGACTTGCATTCATTAGGTCAATACATCCAAGACGGAAAACGAATGTTATTCGAAACGTTTTTAACTGTCGAAAATGCGAATGAAGATTTAACTGTTTTTGAAGCAGAAAACGATGGCGATGAATTGAACTATTTAAGTGGATTAACACTTCACGAATTCAATCATGCCTGCCACGAAGCAACTGCTAGCGCTCACTTAGATGGCGGCGTACCACAGGTTTCCTTATCCATCGAGCAAATTGACGAGGAGCATATCGGATATTTGTTGTACTTTTACATGGTTTCATGTGCATATAGCGCATATTTACTAGATATTAATCCATTTGACCAACCCGGCGTGGAAGATTACAAGAATAATATTTTCAAAATCCTTAAAAAACCAGGTTATTAATGGACTGAAGCTCTCTTTGTGAGAGCTTCTTTTTTTTGATAAATGCAGTAATCTGGCTCCACATCTGAAATATTTGTAACGAAACTGTAAACTTCACGCACAACTCTTCTAGTATAGGGAATCGTATCTGTAATATAAGGATGAGGAATATATTCCCACTAAGCCCCCTGACTTTTGCATGCTAAAATCAAGTTGCTCAAAAAAACTAGGAGGTACACGATGAAAAAACAATTTGTTGCAACGACATTAATAGCGATTATCGGTTTAAGTACAATTGGCGGCTTTGCCCCTGTTAATATACAAAACATGCAAGTTTCGGCTGCTACAATAAACCCGCAGAACAATCAAGCAGCTGTGGAAGCGAAGGCGAACCAATTAATACAAACTGCAAAAAGTTTAATCGGTAAGGCTACTTATAGTAATACAGTTTATAAGCCAACATATCCATATAAATTCTCATGTGCAAGTTTCCTTATGTACATATTCGAGAAAAATGGAGTCGACCTTGCCACTTATAACGAAGACTATATGATGAAGCAAGGTACTTATGTTGCTAAAAGTCAGTTACAAAAAGGCGATCTTCTTTTCTTTGATAGCAGAGGCGGAAATGTTCCAAATCACGTAGGTATGTATATAGGAGACAATAAAATAATTCAAATGGCAGACCCTACTCAAAAAATAGTTATTACAGATCTAGATAGCAAACCATATTATACGGATAGTTATATTACTGCCCGAAGAGTCCTACCTACACTACTTCCTTCTAATCCTGCAACCAAAGGAGATAATATTGTAAGTAAAGCTTATAGCTTAAAAGATAAAGTGACTATGGGTACTACTAATAATGCATCCTCATTACGCTTTACTGCGACTGGATTTGTTGACCACGTATATAAAGCAAATGGCGTAACTTTAGGTACTACGAATTTAAAAGAGTTAATGAAAAAAGGTACGACTGTTTCTAAAGCCAACTTAAAGAAAGGTGATTTAGTTTTCTTTAATGGGGTTACAGGATCTAGTACACCAACAATGGTAGGGATTTATGCGGGAGATCACCGTATCATCGTTCCTAATTCAAATGGTGTTTTAACAAGAGTTCTATTTGTAGATTATTATGCACAGCACTATATTACTGCAAAACGTGTTATCTCAGGAGGCACAACTACTAGTGTAGCTGCCCCAGCTCCTAAAGAGACAGTTTCAGCTCCAACAACATCTACTACTCAGTCTGCTGATAAGGTTGTGAATTTCGCAACTAATCTAATGAGTAAAGCTAAATTTGGCTATTCATATAATGAAAGCACGTTAACTTTTACAAGTGCTGGTTTTACGTATTATGTGTTTAAAGAACATGGAATAGACCTAAAGGATAAACTAGCTAGCGGACAAGCGCAAGCAGGAACAGCCGTGTCAAAAGCTAATCTTCAAAAGGGAGATCTCTTGTTCTTCTCTACCAATAATGGTGGAACTAAGATTACACAAACAGGTATCTATGTTGGAAATAACGAATATTTAAGCCTTACTACTAAAGGTAGTGTCATAAAAGATAAATTAGATTCTACTTTTGCGAAGCAAAATTACGTTTCTGCACGCCGAGTTTTAAAATAAGCAAAAATTCAAGCATTCATCGCAACCTGCGATGAATGCTTTTTTATTTAGAATACCCAACGTTTGATCTTTCGCTTTTTTAAAAGAATAAGAATGCCCTGAAATGAACAGTGAAACAGGTGTTTTGAAGAATAAAATCTATACAATGGTACTGCTGATTTCCGTTTCAGGCGGATGCCTCTTCCACGTGTAGGAAAGAATTTCTTCCCTTCTTCCCAAAAAGATTTTGAACCTGTTTCCAAACGTTGTAGGTGAGCGACGAGCAGATATCCGCCATAAAACTACCTCTCTAAAAATCAATCGGTGACTATACAGCAACAAGTCTGTCCAACGCATACCGAAAACTAATAAAAACAGGTTTAACCTTAAAGTGCGCTTTCGCTTTTCTTATTCATCATTCTTTTTTAGTTGATTTGCAAAGTCAATCATGGAACGGCTTGACATAGGTCCCTTTATTAACAAGATCGCTTGGTCATTTAGCTTTGGTTTTATGACTTTCATAACACCTTGTATATCCTTAAATATATGCACATCAGCTTTCGTTCCGTCCGTTAACGCTTTCCGAGCTATTTCTTCTGCCTTGCTTCCAATGGTTATTAGCGTATGAATATTTTTTTGTGCAACAAGACTTCCAATTTCCGCATGGTATTTTTTTTCAAAGTTCCCTAATCTATTAATATCTCCTAGTACTAAAATAACGTTTTTATCTGCTCCGATGGAATCTAATACATTTAATGCTGCTTTTACGGAAGTAGGATTATTCGTCCATGTATCATCAATAATTGTACTTCCACCAATCCCCTTCGAAAATTCAAGATGTCTGGACATATTTTTGAACGTAGCTAGCCGAGGTATTGCCACATCTAAATCCAGACCCATTTCATGTACAGCCGCAATTGCAGCAAGAGCGTTATACACTTGGTGCTCCCCATATCCTGGAATGAAGGCTTTATATGTTTTGTTTAAATAATTAACGGAGAAATTCATGCCATTATTCGCAAATTCTATACTGGATGCTCTAAAATCAGCCTTCTTGCTAACCCCGAAGTAGATTATCTTTCCTTTAAAATTTCGCAAAGAAACCTTTTTCGTGTTAAGATCTTCAGCATTAAGGATTAATGTACCGCCTTTTTCGATTCCGCTAACTATCTCTGACTTAGCTTTGATATATCCTTCGAGACTGCCACAACCATCTAAATGATGTACACCAATATTTGTAATTATCCCAATGGTAGGCTGATATATTAAGCATTGATGTTTGATATTACCCGAATTTCCCAAGCCAAGCTCGAATACTGCAGCATCTGTATGGTCAGAGATGCCAGTTAAGTATGGTAATGATTGTCGCGGCTCATTCTTACTGCTGATAGAAGCCTGGACATTCCTATCTATACTCAAAATATGCTTCATCATTTCCTTTGTAGTTGTTTTACCACAAGTACCTGTTATAGCCACTACCGGTATTTGAAACAGTTTTCGATAATAATCCATGAAGCTCCAGTATGCTTGCACTAGACTACTAACCTTCATAATAGTTGTATTGGACATTGCATCTTTTAGCTCTGCATAGGGTTTATCAGTTATTACAAGCGCTGGACCCTTATTATTTACTTCCTGCCAATTAATAGAATCACCTCTGCTAACAAACAAAAGCGTATTTCGTTTAGTCAGGTCATGCCGTTTATAATAAATAGCATTTCTGACATACCAAGTGTCAGAACCACTAATTAGTTCCCCTTGTAGTAAATTTCGTATGTCTTTTACAAGTATAGGTTTCATACAAATTCCTCCTCTCCTTCGTATTGTATGAAAAATTATTCTTCATTTTGTAGCTTCCTAATTTCAACGATTCTTCTCCATGTGGATTTATTCTCTAGCTTTGCAAATCCACCTATACCAGGAGTATTGTTCACTTCAAATATGATTGGTTTTAGTTCTGCGTTTAGTCCTAAATCTATTCCATATTCCCTCGAAGGAACCTGTGTAGCTATTACTTTTGCTGCTGAAGTAGCAAGTTTCTCTATACTTCTAATTAATTGCTTTTTTTCTGATTCATCCATTTGCCAATGAGACGACAATAATTCATTAACTGTTATTATCGCACTCCCACGATGAGAGTTCAGAATACCATTTTCCAAATTACCCTCTGTTCCAATATTTGCGTTCATTCCACCAACAAGCCATTTCCCTTTTAGAAGCTGAATATGAACTCGAAGACTCACTGGCAGTCCCTGTGGCGTAAAACTCTGGACACCCTCTTGAATAATATAATTACCCATTCGACCCATACGCTCAAATGGATGTAGGGTATGATGGAAATCCGTTAATGCTGTAACACATTTACTAATCGGTTCAGCTTGGATAGAATAGCCATTGTAACAATAGCGTCCATCCGCCAGTTGATATACTTTATATATTGCTCTTCCCTGTCCAGTTGTATCGTGTTTAACATATGCGTAATCAAAACGACTGATGAAATCCTTTAAGTTAGCCATACTGTATAAGGCAGTCCTTGGAATACTTTTAGCTGTTAAGGGGTTTTGACTCAACAATAGATGCTGTTTCCACTTTCCAAGTTGTAGTTTCAAGTAATATACCTCCTTTATTTTCTTCTATTTTTATTTTTCAGCTTTTTAATATTCTTGTATTGTTCTTCATGATCCTTGAACATTTTAAGGTCAGGAACATAATTCCCTTCAATAATCAATATGTTTCCTTGATTTGTAATACCAACATCAAAGCCAATGATTTTCAGTTCTATATTTTTTTCATCGAGTATTTTGGATGCCGAAAGACAAAGTTCATCTATTTTTATGTTTAAGGGTTCACTGCTTTTAGATAATATAGTGGAATCCCGAATAGCATCCTCTAAAGTGAGTAGCTTCTGAGCTGCATTTGTCACGATAAAATTTTTCCCTGCTAGTTTGACTAATTTACCTGTTACCTTCCAAGTAGATTCATCCTTCTGTGTTATTACCCTGACGTCCAAAGGACATTTATCAATTGTAGCCAGTGGCACTCTTTGCTGGATTATAAAATCCTTTTTGGATAGATAGGTGTCTTCAATATATCTATAAGCTTCATCTAAATTAGACTTCATAATAGTTCTTATTCCAGAATGGATTTCATAGAAATGTGACCGTTTTCTTTTGATTTGCACGACCCCAATACCATTTTGGCCATAACAAGGCTTTATAATGGCTTCACTAAATTTGTTTAAATAGTCTCTAAACGTGACACTTGTAAGTAAATCAGTCTTAGGAACAAGGGATTTTCTAAGATATTGATATTGATCCCACTTACTTATTGAAAAATGGAGAGTCGAATCATAAATCCAAATACCTGTCTTATAATCGAAGATGACTTCTACTACAATCGTGTTGCAGCTTGGAAAGGAGTTCCCAATTTTTTTAGCAACTAAAACAGATAGACCTTTGGATTTGTTTAAAAAAAGATTTTGGAATAATTTTAAGAAAAGCGAGGAATCTTTGCTATTCGTTACAGAAACTGGACGCCACTTAGAAGTGGAGTTTTTTCGATGGACAGTAACGAAAAAACGATAAGGGATTTGTGATAGAGGTGTAGTAAATTTTTGAGGCTGAACTACGTAGTATTTTTGTGTTAATTCACATTGATTTAGATAATCAAACATTTCTTCTCTATTATTTACACTTACCACTTTCTGCTGCGATTTTATCTTAAACTTATGATTTTCCAAGGAAATGATTATTTTTCCAGGACCAAAGGAAGGTTTTATCACAACAGTATTGTACAGATCTAAAAGAGAAAATAATGATTGTTTGGATAATAAAACAGTTTCCACTAGATGATTTCGCAACTTTTTTTCTTCATGTAATAGTTTATATTGACTAAGTCTGCCCCTACCAATTACCATTTTGTACACCTCCTTTAAATTCATGCATTTCCATTCTATTCAAACTATAAGATTCTACCAAGTTTCATTGATAGGCCGATTTAACTTAAATTAGTGGGAAATTTCGCAGAAAAGAAAACTCTTATTGGAAAAGTAGCTATCCTTTACTTTTTTCAAACTTCATCCAAACCCAGAAAAGCGTTGGAAAGATTTCGCTTAAAGGCCTCCTTTACCTTTGCTGAAAACTGGGTTTGTACTGAAGTATGACCGCGGCGCCCTACGACAGGATGTGGTCATTCAGTCGTTGCGAATTGTTTTTTTATGTTGCGACGAGCTTTGCGCAGGAGCACCACGATGCCTCGAACTAAGACTGACTTCCCAAAATTAGGTGCCTTCGCATCTCTTTGTTACAGTTCCTGACAGCCTAAAGCTACAATTGAACCTTGGTCAACTGGAGCTGCGCCATTTTGGTCAAAGAAACCAGTTATTTCGAAGCTTTGCACAATATCAACATTCGCTGTTGCAACTTGATCTCTAAAAACAGCTTCAAACGGAAATTCCATTCCATTCACAAGTCCTGTACCAGTTACAGTCACAACACAGTTCTGACCTTCTCTGTTACATACAACTGAAGTAATTTCGTTTGCAGTAAATGTGAAGTTGTTTTCATCTGGTGTTTCTGTATCCTCAAAATCTAATGACAGAGTAGAAGTAGCAAGCGTCGTAACACATACTTCCGCCAGGTACGTTAAGTTTCCTTCAATTGTACCCATCTGACCTTCAAACCGAACATTATTATCATCAGAAAAAGCATCTACAGATACTCCACATGGACAAATATTCCCCATTGTTATCCCTCCTTTCAAGTAGAATACTGTAGCATATTAAGAATCTACTATTTTTGGCAAGGCAGTTTGTCCATACAGAGCATATTAATATTTGTTAGACTTTTAAATTCCAAATCTAATTTGACTTATTTCGTAGTTTAAAAGCCAATTCTTTAATGGATTGGGAATACATATCACCTTTAATAAGAATAATTGTTTCATCATCCACAATCTCCTTTAACAAATCATAGACAAGGGTACCATTATTAAATTTATATACAGGTGATTTAAACCCTAACTCTACTAAATGGTCAGCAATTATTTTGGCATGAAATCCTATCGTTATTAATACATCAACCCCATTTTGATAAACTATATTTCCAGCTTCTTTATGGATAATGTAACCCCAGGATCCTAAATCCGTAATCGTCCCAATAATTGCTATCTTTTTTTTATCTAAACCCACTTCGTTAAGCACCTTTAATGCTGCTTCCAACGATGTCGTCGTCATACTCCAAGTATCATCCAGAACGATTGAACCATTGATACCATTTAAGACCTGAAGCTGTTTTTCATATTTTATAAACGACTTCAAGCGTCTTGCAGCCTCCGTGACACTTACTCCCATTTCATAAACAGTCGCAATTGCATAAAGAGCGTTGTACACTTGATGCTCTCCAAAACCTGGTACAAATACTTGATAGTTTTTATTTTTATGCTGAACACTAAACTGCATACCATCTTTTCTGTAATGAATATTTGTAGCTTTAAAATGACAATTTCTTTTCTTTCCAATTTTGACGATTTTCCCAGGGAAACGTCTTACATTAATTTTCCTTGTATTAAAATCATCTCCATTAATAATTAATACACCTGCAGGATCAATAATTTCGACCATTTCTCCCTTTGCAGCAATATAACCTTCAAGCGTTTTACAATAATTAAGATGATGAGCACCTATATTTGTAATAATTCCTATTGTTGGCTTGAAATATTCTCCTGCCTTTAAAACGTCACCAGGTGCACCTACAGCGGTCTCAAATACCGCTACTTCAGTGTCTTCTTCAATTTTTAACAGATACTGTAAATAGGCTGTCCGTGAATTACTCGTGAGATTTGTGGCAGTGACCTTATGATCAATGGATAGAATATGTCTAATCATTTCTTTTGTTGTTGTTTTACCTGAGGTTCCTGTAATAGCGACTACTGGAATATCAAATAAGCTTCGATAGTAGTGGATAAATTTCCAATATGCTTGTTCCGAATTGATCACATTGATGACCGTTATATTGTCAGGAATCTCGTTTTCTTTATACTTCCACTCTGTTGCTAGCACTAACGGAAAAAATTCCTCAAGACTTTTCCAGTTAACAATTCTTTTACTTGTAAATAGGATTGTATTTTTGTTTTTAATTTGTTTTAAACGGTAGGCACCAAAATAGACTTTCGTTTCATCCGTTCCTTGTACTAATTCACCAGCAATAATTCCTCTAATTTCGCCTACAGTATGGGCTTTCATTGTTCTACACCCCCCCTCTCTTTCATCATATGTTGTTATCAATAAGTGAATTGGATAAATTTCAAATAATTTACGTGATATATAACCATTCAAATAATTGAACTCTGTCATACATATAAGGAGAGTCTGTATAAATAAGGGAGTGAAATGTTTGAAAGCAATTATTTTTATAAGTACAAATAAGTCAGGCTCCAGTAGAGAAGCTATTAAAGCAGCTGAAAAATTGGGGTACTATACAATTCTTTTCACAAATAATGAAAAACAACTTCAGCAAAGAAAAGAGTATATTGAGGTTCATAAAATGATTTCTGTGAACACAAATAACTTAGAGGAGATGAGAGAGGAAATCTCTATATTGTTGCTCAAAGGCATTGATATAAAGACAATTGTGAGTTTTATTGACCCATATGTTCATGTAGCATCCATTCTTTGTGATGAATTTTGTCATAACTATAATTCATCCGTTGCAATTAAAATTATGGAAGACAAAGAGGAAACTAGGAAGTTTCTAAAGGACAAAGCTTACACACCGAAATTTTTATCTATTAATCCAAGTGATGTAGTTTCCACTAAGTCACTTATTGAACAGTTAAATTTACCCATCATCGTAAAATCACCAAAATCCACGGGCTCTAAGGACGTGCTCTTAGCTCGGGGGAAGGCACAGTTAGAAAAATATATACAAATCCTCCGCAGTAAAAACCCTGAAGAAACTATTATGCTTGAAGAGTATATTGAAGGTGAGCAATGCTTAGTAGAAGCAGTTATTTATAATAAACGAGCACATATTGTTGGAATTATTGAGCAAGAAATTACTAAAGGTAAACGATTTATCATTACAGGCTATGGAGTACTTCTAGACGTTCCAGACAATTTTAAAAAGGAATTAGAAGAAGTTCTTCATTCGATTATTACTGCATTTGAGATTGAAAACGGCGCATTACATCTTGAAATTCGATTATCTAAAAATGGCTGGAAGCTTATCGAGATTAACCCACGTATATCCGGTGGAGCAATGAATAAGATGATCCAGGCAGCATATGGATTTAGTTTAGTTGAAGAAACACTTAAGATTTTTGTAGGAGAACAACCGAACCTTACACCGAAACATAAGCAGCATGTATTCACGAAATACATTATTTCCAGCCAAAAAGGCATACTTGAGAAAGTGACTGGAAAAGGAAGAGCAAGTAAATCTCCTGGAGTAGTAGAGGTCTATATAAAGCCTAAAAAAGGAACACTTATAGTACCACCACTATCCATGGGACATCGATATGCGTATGTAATTGCCACTGGAAGTAGCTTAGCAGAGGCCAAAATGAATGCAAATACCGCAGCAGCAGAAATTGAATTCCATCTAAAAGCATACGAAAATTAGAACACCTAAAAGGTGCTCTTTTTTTTGCTTAGTTTAAACACGGTCGATGGGTCAAAACCTGTTTCTATCGTTTCCGAAGTACTTTGGACAGACTTGTAGCTATATTATTACCGGTTAATTTTTGAAAGGCTGGTCGTGACTAACGTCACGACCAGCCTTTCTTTTTTCGGTAATCTTATCGCATTTATCTGTCCGTTGCCCTTCTTCAACTATAAGAAACAGGTAAGTGCGTTTTTACATAACTAAAGAAGACATCCCTTTCTATTCGTAGAGTAAGCTCTCG
Source organism: Psychrobacillus sp. INOP01 (assembly GCF_018140925.1). Taxonomy (NCBI): domain Bacteria; kingdom Bacillati; phylum Bacillota; class Bacilli; order Caryophanales; family Bacillaceae; genus Psychrobacillus; species Psychrobacillus sp. INOP01. Next base: position 2,406,425 of record NZ_CP073315.1, on the reverse strand, counting down.
AAGATACAATTTCGTTCGCTATTTTGCTTCTTTATTTAGTAACTACTTACTATTTCTCTTTATTTCCACTAGTAAAAAAGGAAATCTACTTGCTTCATCCTTCTTTACAGAATAGTATCCCTAATGAGGCAGACCGCTTTTTCACTATATTAACTTTGACTACTCATATCATCTAAGCGATAGACTATGCTATATCTTTTTGTTGAGTACTTTTCACTTAGTTGATTGAATGAAAGGTGGCGAGGAGGCTGAGGCAACGCCCGCGGAAAACGTCCACCTGAAACGGAAATCAGTAGTATTATTCATTCTTTCAAGTTCCATGAACCCAGTGTTCACGTACAATTTTATATAAATTCTTATTCTTTAATAAAAACCGAGCAAAACGCCCGGCACTTTAAAGCCATAACCTGTTTCTGTTATTCCTTAAAGAATTTATCCAAAAAATGAACAGTATCAAACATATTCGTTTTACTTGCTCCTTTTACTAAAATAGTATCATTCTTTCTCACTATCTCTTTTAAAAGCTCATGCATTTTATCCTTATCGGTAAAATGATACGTATTTTGTGTAGGAAAGCCCCTTGCGTTTGCTTGAGCTCCAATTTCTTCTGTCCTATATCCGTAAGTGATTAACACATCAATGCCCTGCTCGTATACATAATCTCCAACTTTACGATATTCCTGCTCTCTTAAATCTCCCAATTCTCGCATTTGTCCGATAATAGCTATGTTTCGATTCTTCCCTACATTTGTAAGTACATCAATGGCAGCCTTTACGCCTTGGGGATGTGAGTGAACCGTGTCATCAATTACGGTTATGTTATCTTTGCAATCATAAACTGTTAATCTTCTTGGTGGTTTTCTAAAAATTAGACCCGCTTTTATTTCCATTGGTGTAAATCCTAAATAATCGGCAACCGCAATTGCGTTCAACGCGTTATAAACATGATGCTCTCCTAAAATAGGTATAAACATTTCAATTTCTTGGCGCCGTAGCTTTATCTTAAAGCTCATGCCGTTGTCTACATATTTAATACCGTATGCTCTATAATTGGCAGGTGATTTTATGCCAACGGTCATAATCTTTCCTTTAAATTGAGTCGTCTCCAAATGCTTCGAATTATCATCATCTTTATTGATAATTAAAATACCTGTTTGATCCATGCCGTGAATTAGCTCAGACTTTGCCTGTGCAACTCCTTTAATATCTCCGTCAAAGTTTCCAACATGCGCAAGACCAATATTCGTTACAACACTAATCGTTGGTTGGATAATACTACAATGCTCTGTAATAACACCTGGGTAGGCCATTCCGTATTCGAGTACAACTGCTTCATGTGTATCATTAATTTCCTCTGCATGTTTTTTTGTATGCTCCGTTGTATTCCAATAATCCTTTGACTCAAAAATGGTCCACTTTTTAGCCAATATAGATGCAAGAAATGCTTTAGATGTTGTTTTCCCAGCACTCCCTGTTATAGCGATTATCGGTAATTCCTTTTTGACCTTTCTATTTCTCTTTTGTGCTGCAACTATATTCTTTTTTATTTTCACTTGATTTTCTGCTACATACTTAGCGTATTTTATCGAATTTATCACTACGTCTAATTCTAAATAGAAAGCTGGCGGACATCCGGGACGCCAGTTCACCTCGTAAATCCAAATTTTCAGGTTTTCATCTAATCCAATATCTATTCCTATTTCGTCAATTATTTCCCCGTATTTTACCATTTGAATTTGATCTAGATGTTCAGCTAATGACAAGGAAAAGTGCTCCAGCAATCGCCTAATATTAAATGCCTCTTCCTTAAATTCTTGCTGTAAAAATGGATCTAAGTAATTCGTAAATCCTCCATTATTTATATTTGCAATAATTGATCCACTAGGTGCAACTCTTGGATAAATAGTAGTGACTACCCATTTACCCTCTCCGTTTTTTTGAACATGTAGCCTGAAGTCAAATACCTGACCAGATTTGGTAGTGGAATTTATATATGGCTGGACTATAAAGGTTCCTTCTGACAACTTTCCTTCCAGAAAGTTATTTAAGTTTTGCTTCGTATATGTTTGATCTTCAGAGTCCTTTCTTACTACATAGCTTTCCCCCACTTTACTGATGAAATAGATTCCTTTCCCCTTTCTTCCATCAATTGGTTTAAATACAACCTTATGAAAAGAGGAGATGAATTTATGGAAACTCTCCACATTCTTTACAATTTCTGCGGGAATTAAGTAGCTAGAAAATTCCTTTGCATCTTTAAGACGTTCATTGATATTCCATTTGTTACCTATCGAATTTGTTGTAAATGGAATTTCACTTTTTAATTTGTTAATAATTTCTCTAGATTTCGCTAATTTTTCAGGACTTCCGGCATTATAAATTACGTCTGGAAAGGGCATAATTCTTTCATGCCAGCTTCCATTTTCATACACTTGACCTCGGATTGTACGGTTCACAAAATTAACTGTACCTGGTGAAAAGTAAAAAAAATTAACTCCCTCCGCCCTAGCAACGGCTGCATAAGCATAAGACTTAATAACTGTTGTGGGATTTCTGCGATGATGTAGCATTCCTATAGTTATCATTGAATTTCTCCTTTAATAATTGAGTCTTTATGGAACGTTCGTTTTATAATTTTTTACATAGCTATATATGTATTAAATTCAACAACAAAGCTTTGTATATGGACAAACGTTCAGTTTATATAAATTATCAACTAAAAATCCCTAAGAATTTTTCCTAGGGATAAGCTTGAGCATTACCATTTTGGCTCAATAATAATTTTTCTTTTGAGCATTTCGGTGTCTAACGGTTGTATAGCACAGATACAGGTTACATCTACGACCTTGCAGATGGACGTTTTCTCTAATCGTACTACGTCACAAGGAGAGGTAGTTAGATTACCTTCAATATCTAATGGACGTAGTAATGAAAGGGTTGCACTGCAATTTTCTAAGTCCACAGATTCAATTCGAAAATAATTTGTTTCAATGCCCTCCATGACACTATGCAAGCTCAAGAGATCTCCCTTTTGTGTAACCAGGAGGAAGGGAATGGTATCGGTTCCTACTATTTTCGCAAGGAGGCTTCCAAAAAATTTGGTTTGTGAATTTTGCAGTAAATCCTGAAGTATTTTTAATTCGAAAAGTGCATCACAAATACAATGAGTACTTTTTCTTTCACTGTTCAATTCCTTACTCACTCCCTCCCTACCTTGTTATTCTTATCATATTAAGAACTTAACAATAGGCACGGGTAAAAGCATCTACTTTTTTATTAAAAGGGCTCGAGATAAAATTTTATTTCCTTAGCAGCACATAAAGCAATTTCTTCCGCTTGGCCTGCTGATTCAGAAACTGCAATGATACAAGCATATCTGTCTCCCATGGAATGAGGTTTCTTGAGGACTGCCCCTGCCACCGGCTTTATATAAACGTATTTGACTCCATCATGCTCTAACGCCCGTTCCTTTCCTTTGACTTTCAGTAGTTTCCCTCTTGATTGAATAGTTAAATATCTTGCATTTACGTATTGGTTCCTTGTTTTTGTGAATTCAGGTTCTTCTCCTAAATAAATATTTAATATTTCTTTCAGAAGATTAATGCCTGTACCTTCTTCTATAATTTGGTTCATGACACCTCCTGACATTCTCGGGTTTATTTCAATTAGCATCCATTCATTTTGAACTAGCTTCATCTCCATATGACATGAACCGTTTGAAAATCCTATTTCCCCCATGATGGTTGAAATATGAGAAATAAGGGTTTTATATAAGTTTTCTTCTAATATTGCCGGGTACTTATAAGCACCGACAATAAACTTCCCATTGTAGATGACGTCTTGCTCCATTACCTCCATAAATTTTAGTTCATCATTTTGGATGACCAATTCAACGAGATACTGCGATCCTTCTAAAAATTCTTCTATTAGTAAGCTACTATTAGGATATTTATCCCTCAAATATTGGATGGCATTCGTCAGCTTGGCTGGTGTTTTAACCATTAACACATCCTTGGAGCCGTTTGAAACAGGTGCTTTTATGATTAAAGGAAGATGGGATATACACTTTAATTTTTGAAGGGAGTCCTCTGGATGGATTATCCAATATGCAGGAGTTATAGGGAGATGCTTTAATGTTTCTCTTAGAGTTATTTTGTTTTCCATTAAGCTTAATGGTTTTAAGGAGACTACCTTTAAACCTAGTAGTTTCGAAAGACGAGCTGCGTAAGAAACATACGGATCAATGAAACTAACACATGCACATATTTGTTTACCTATTTTCTGTAGCACTAAGATTTCATTCATGACATGTTGCTCGTTCAATAAGTTGTCTATTAAAATAACTTGATCTACTTCTAAGAAATCAAGATGACTTTGCTTATCAGTGAATAGAATAACGGCGTATCCCATTTCCTTAGCGATCGTTAACGCCTCTTTACTTGTACCAAATTTATAGGTTCCAATAAATACAAGCGACTTCATAATGCTAACCACCAATTCATACATATTCGTTGTGCATTAGGATATGATGGGAAAGGACTTATGGTTAGGAAAATCTGCCCTACATTATATAAGAAAGCGAAGGAGTTAGGTTCTTTTAAAAAAAGCGTGCATGATCTCATGCACACTTTTAGGTTACTTTGTAGAATCTATTACAAGCATAGCAGCTCCTAGCATACCTGCTTCGTTGCCAAAAGTTGCACGGGTCACTTGAACTGGTTTTAGCTTAAGTGGTTCTACTTTAGCAAGAAGCTCTTCCCACCAATATTCTGCAGAGTCGGATACCCCGCCTCCTATAACGACACAGTCCATATCAAGCACTGCTTGAAGACTGGAGATAACAATCGCGAAGTCAGAAAGGAAACGCTCTCGTACTGCTATTGCTCCAGTATGACCATTTGCAGCTAAACGGAATACATCATGGGGCTTCGCCAATTCATTGGTTTCTGCATTGATGACATTTCCCTCTTGGATAAGTCTTTTGATAGCCGTTCCAGATACGTACTCTTCACTACAGCCGGGTCTGCCACATCCACATACTATACCGTTTGGATACAATATTAAATGACCAACCTCGCCACCGCCACCATTTGTCCCATTCATCACTTTTCCATCTAGCACTATGCCCCCACCAAGTTTTGTTCCAACTGTTAGGCAAACGACTTGTTTGTATCCTGCTGCTGCACCAAGTCTTGCTTCTGCTAGTGCAGCACAATTGGCATCGTTGTTTATCTCTACAGGAAGTCCAGTTGCCGCTTCAAGCAATGCTTTTACAGGCGTTCCTTGCCACCCAGGCATTTCTGTTTCAAATGTGATGACACCCGTTGCTGCATCTACCATTCCCCTTGTTCCAATGCCTATTCCCGCTATGTCTGGAACATCGTTCTTCATAGCAAGTACCTGCTCCTCTAAGTATGGATATAGAGGCAATACAGTAGGTATCGTCTTATCAACTAGAACTTCACCCTGTTCGTTTACGACACCCATCCGTATTTTCGTTCCCCCAATGTCTACTCCCAGTACTTTCTTCAATTCTCTATCCCCTTTTTAAAAGCGACCACAAAGGCTTCATATGGACGGATTTCTACTATTTTTTCATTTTTTTGGACCGTGTCATAGTTTGAAATAATGAGTTTACCTGATTCTGATGGCACGTCACAGGCTTTCCATTCTAGCTGCTCCGATTGATTGGAGAAATTTGTAACTACTAGCCATTCTTCATCAGGCAGCTGGCGTTTATAAACAAATAAGTTTGGATGATCCGCAAGTAATAGCTGGAAGCTACCGTGTATAATAATGTCATGCTGCTTTCTAAGCTGTATTAGCTTTTGATACGTATAAAAAATAGATGATAAATCATTTATAGCTTGTTCGACATTTATCTCATCTGTATTGGGGTTCATTCGAATCCACGGAGTACCTGTCGTAAAGCCACCCTCTGATGTCCATTGCATAGGTGTTCTTGCATTATCCCGACCTTTTGCATAAATACCAGACATAATGTCTTCGTGCGAAATTCCTTGCTCAATTTTTTCCTGATACATATTCAATGTCTCAATATCTCGGTAATCTTCTAACACCTGGAATTCCACATTTGTCATCCCAAGCTCCTCTCCCTGATAAATATAAGGGGTTCCCTGTAACAGATGTAGACAGATAGCTAACATTTTGGCGGAGAGTTCTCTGTATTCCCCATCATCACCAAAACGGGATACTACCCGTGGTTGATCATGGTTGTTCCAATATAAGCTATTCCAGCCCACTTTATGAAGTGCATGCTGCCACTTTTCGAAATTTCTTTTTAAATCGATTAACTTTAACGGCTGCACATTCCATTTTTCGTATGCTCCACTGTCTAAATCCATATGCTCGAATGTGAAAACCATATTCACTTCTTTATTATTAGGATTTGTATAAATGCGAGCATCATCGGTTGTCGCTCCAGGCATTTCTCCGACCGTAACCACATCATATTTACTCAATACTTTTTCATTCATCTCTTGCAGGTAAGGGTGAATTTTCGGTCCATTAATAAAATAAGGGCTTCCATCCCCATATAATTTATTTGGATGCACTATACCATCTGGTAGCTGTTCATCCTTCGAGATAAAGTTGATAACATCCATGCGGAAGCCACCAATCCCTTTTTTCAGCCAATACTCCATTAGTTGGTACACTTCCTCCCGTAGAGGCTGATGCTCCCAATTTAGGTCTGGCTGCTTTTTAGAAAATAAATGTAAATAATACGAATCAGTAAGCTCGTCTTTTTCCCAAGCGGAGCCCGAGAAAACGGAGCCCCAGTTATTAGGTGGGTGACCATCCTTCCCCTCTCTCCAAATATAGTAATCTCGATACTTAGAATCTTTGGAAGCTCTCGACTCTACAAACCACCCGTGCTCATCCGAACTATGATTGACCACTAAATCCATTAAAATTCGTATTCCACGTTTTTTGGCTTCCTCTATCAACTGTTCCATATCTTCCATTGTTCCAAATTCCTGCATAATTGTTCGGTAGTTTCGAATATCATAGCCGTTATCATCATTCGGAGAATCATAAACTGGACTCAACCAAATAACATCTACCCCTAACTTTTGAAGGTAGTTCAACTTGGAAATAATACCTTGAATATCACCAATACCATCACCATTTGAATCCATAAAGCTTCTCGGATAAATTTGATACACGACACTTTTTTTCCACCAAGGATCCAATTGTTGCCCCATTTTTTCACCGCCCTAAATGAACTTAATAGAGTTATTTTAATCTTTCCAAAATAATTATGCAAGCGCTTGCATAATTATTTTATTTTAGTAATTTGTATAATGCACGCCTACTCTAGTTCGGTTTCCTCTATAAAGTGGGTAAATTCGATATGTGTATCTCCGCCCCAGGAAGAACTTCCATTTTCAGTTCCTTCAGGATACATAATTTTATCTGACCTATCAAAAGCCCTCCAACCAAAATAATATGTTGAGACCATTCGAGAATCGATTAATGAATTAATAACTGAAACCCACTCCGTCGAAAGCTTCATACTTCCATAAAGATTCTCTGATAATGTGATTGTTTGCTCTAGTTGCATACCTGGTTCGTAGTGTTCTTCACCATCACTAACTTGATATCCTCTTTTATTGATAAAGTAGAACTTCATATAATCTAACTGATCTTGGGGTGGGTAGTTCCAAACGATATGGTAGGTTGTTGGATCCTTACTATCAATCTTCCATACTCGTATATCCCCATTTGTTGAAACGAGAACCTCATCCCATTTACGATTGTTCCACTCCCATAAACTAAACCCATACATTTCACCCTCTGCTATAAAAGGAACAAACACATGATGGTCATCTAAAAAGACAGTATCTTGAATTTCACTATTAGAAACTACTGAAAAATGATCAGTCATCTCTTCCACTAGCTGTTCATTTGTTGGAAACGATGTTGGACCCGAAGTGTAATACCAGAAACTCGCAGAAAGTAAAATAACCCCGATTAGTATGGAGGCAAGTACGATTGTCTTCTTCACCTATTCCGCCTCCTCTAACAGGGAATTTTCCGTTTGAAAATATAATTGCTTCTCCTGTGTAGTTATTAATATGCCTTTCCCGTTTTTCTCTAGATAAATAGTAGTACTAAGCCCACTACCCCATTTTGGAAGAGTATTCATTAGCATATAAGGAAAGCGTTCAGTTGTTTTATTTGGTCCTATAAGTGTCTCGTTGTACCAACTATCACTGAAGTAATCTTGTTGCTTAGCATCTTGTATAGAGGCTATTAAGTTTCCCTTAATAAGAGAGCTTTTGTTTGCCGTTGGATGCGTATTAATAATATAGGCATCCTCCACATTAGAAATATACGTGCTTAGGTTATTTCCCTGGTAAAGAAGATGATTTAGCGGTATTCCAACCAATAGGAATATCAATAAAATATAATTAGCCACAAAGCCTAACCAAGCAAATGGTCGATACTTTTGCCAGGCTGGTTCATTCTTTCTTAAAGACCAGTATAAAATCCACACGCCAAGAGGAAGGATAGAAATCTGTACTACTTGGCCAAGAAAATCCAAGTTCAAGGAAAATGTAAATAGACCTATGAGAAGAACTACGATTACTTTCCAAATCACAGGCTTCTCCAATTGCATTTTATATAGACGCGAGACAATTATGCCAATTACGATCCATCCAAAAACTATCATTATCTGTTCAACAATTTCACCATTCCACCAAATAATTACTCCCTCTTTTCAACAATTGTATATCCTTTAATTCTACATAGCTTCCAATATTTCCTTCTAAGAGTTTTTCTCGAATACTCCACTTAATCTGTCCAATGTATCCGCTTAATAGCTTAGTGAGATGTTTAAAAACCTGTAAAAAAAGCCCAAACCATTAGATAATAGTTCGGGCGTTATACTTTTTCATTCCTCTATGGAGTACATTAAAATCATTTCCGTTAAAACAATAAAACCAAATATAATAGCCAACTTACCTTTTCCTGCCGTAATTAGTGCAGTGGTAGCAAGGGCAAATACGATTATTTGAAGTAGTATTCGAATAGGAATTGTCACCGGAAAAGTGGCTTTCGGAGCAATGAATGTTCCCCAAAATATTGCAACTAGTAAGGGTGTTCCTATTCCAAATACAGTATTGATGAACCATCCTTTGTTCATGTGAAAGCCCCAGTAAGAAAAAGCACCTAGCGTAAATAGCTCCATAGCAAAAAACATTCCAAATACCGTATATTTGAATATCAACAACCCTAATGACCCCCTAGCTTTCTCTCCATAGTTTTTATGTATTCCTCTAGTTGATCGTAAGGTTGAAACACTGTATTTCCATGACACACTTCTAGCTGCTTTGGTTTTAATTGGCTTATAATATTTGCACTTTCTACGGCTTGCTTCATATCTGCTGTGAAAGCAGGCATAGGTTGCTTGAGCTTTCCCTTTTTAGATGTGAACAGATCTCCAGCTAATAGTACTTGGTCTTGTTCATGGTAATAGACTACATGACCTGGAGAATGACCTGGTGTGAAATAAGGGGTAAGTCCCCCGATTTGCTTTAATTTTTGTGAGTCTTCTTCTAATAGTGATCTCGTTAATGTTTTTGGAAGATTATTCTCCAACTTTTTTCGTTTTGGATAAACGGCTTCGCCCTCCATATAAGGGATTTCAATTTGATGAGCATACACTGGAACTTTATACTTTTTCAAAATTCCCTTTACCGCCCCAACATGATCGGAGTGACCATGTGTCAAGAGTATTCTCTGTAAAGTACCGGCATTTAGTTGTTCCATAAAGTTCATGATTCCTTTTGTCATTATTGGCATTCCTGCATCTACTAATGTAATTCCTTCCTCATCGACTACTATCCATACATGGATTGGAATGATCACCCACATTTTCAAGCTCCATATATGCTCGGAAATCTTTTTCACCTGCATCGTCATTACCCCTTACTTTAATTTTTCTTGAGAACCTAAAAGTAAAATTTCTATTGCTAGGTTAAATGTTGGTTCCAATCTTTCCATTAGAACATCGTGCGGTTCATGCTGATAGGAGTAAGTGCTCAATACCCCATTCAATTGGTAATAATAAATTCGAGAAAATGCTAAAAGTTGTTCATCATTTGAAATGGAGAGATTCTCCCCGATAATCGATTTCAATAGTTCAAAGATTTCAAATCTAAGTTGGTTGACCTCTAATTCCGGCTTTTCATCTACTCTCGAGGATTTAGCGTTGAAAAAAATATCATACATATTGCGGTTTTTTAAACAAAAGGAAATATACTCTAAGCTAATTTCTTTTAGCTTGCTTTCAGATGATAATGAATCCATCTGTGAAGTAGCCTTCAATTTTTGATGTAATTGATTCAAGGATGGCAATGAAAGTTGATAAAGTAATGTTTCCTTATCTTTAAAATATAGATAAATTGCCGTATGTGAACAGCCCGCATCCTTTGCAATCTCTCGAATCGTTACTGCATCATATCCTTTTTTGGCAAATAAATTTGCCGCAGATTCCAATATCAACTTTTTGGTTTCCTCTGAGCGTTGCTCTTGTTTACTTTTCATATTATATGACCTCTTCCCATCAAACTAACCATCGGTTATATTGTAACCAATGGTTAGTTTGATGTCAAAAAAGAGGATATTTCATTAAAATACGCACAACATAAATTAGTTATATTGGACATTCGCTCTACTTTATACAGTTAGAACCTATAATTTTATTTTCATAATATCAGCAGTATAATTAGTTTTCTTAAACCATGATAAAGGAGGGGAATCCACTTGAAACATAAACTTACTGAGTCAGTAATGGATACGCTACTTTTAGCCATTAAACAAGCATTTACCGTGAATAAAAACCCACTTCCTTGGCTAAAAGCTTTTACTGCAGGAGTTTGTGCAGGTTTACCAGTCCTCATTGGATTCTTATTTGGAAACTTGGAATACGGTCTGATAGCAGGAATCGGTGGCTTGACCTATCTATATGTGTTTAATATCCCTTATGCTCTTAGAGCCAAAAAATTATTATTTGCTGTAATCGGACTATCATTTGTTATGGGACTAGGAACTTTACTTGCTCCCTATACCTTTTTGATTGCAATATCGGTCGCTATTATTGGGGCTCTTGTCACTTTCTTATTTGGAGCACTAAGAATCACTGGACCAGCTGCTATTTTCTTTGTCCTAACCTTTTTAATGGCTACTGGTATGCCAGTTGATCCTGAACTTGCTCCTATTCGAGCGGGACTTGTATTCTTAGGTGGAGCATTTTCATGGATTATGGGGATGAGTGGTTGGTTAAATAATCCTCATGGACCCGAAAGGATGGCCGTGAAAAAAGTGTATTTGGAGCTAGCTGACTTCATAGAGCTAGTTGGATCCAATCCATTAAATGAATCCAAACCAAAAATTATTGCTGCTTTAAAAACAGCAGGTGATTTAATACAGTCTGGTTATATTCCATGGCGGGTAACAGAACCCTATAAACGACTATATTTACTAAACGAAAAGGCGAATAACATCTTTCTACACATCATTGAGAAAATGGAATCAAGTGAACAGCGATTACCTATTGAGTTGAGTGAATCAATCCGCTCTATTGGCCAATCACTTGATAACTCAAAATCTAGAATAAAAATTCTAGAGGATGGAATTACAAATGATTTAACTATTTTACATGATTTAGTTAAAGATGCTGCTATTATTGCAAGTGAATCAATGTCTGTCATTCAACGAGAAATAGTTATTCCTAAGCCCTCTTTAAGAGTTGTATTAGATGGGGCATTTGATAAAAATTCTGTAGTATTTTTAAACGCTTTTCGATATGGATTTGTATTGTTTGTAGCCGCTATTATCGCGCAATCATTTGATTTTAACCGTTCTTATTGGGTTACACTATCGTGCGCAGCAGTCCTATCAGGTGCAACTATTATGGCAACCTTTCACCGTGCAATTCAGCGATCTTTAGGGACAATTATTGGAATATTAACTGCGACATTAATTCTATACTTTCAACCCGAAGGTTATATTATTGCAATTGCTATTTTCTTCCTAACATTTCTAACAGAGCTTGCCATAGTACTGAATTACGGAATTGCAGCTTTATTCATCACACCTAATGCTCTTCTGCTAGCTGAGAGTACTACTAAAATTCATGATATCTCCTATTTTGCTTCCGCTCGCGTGATTGATGTTCTAATAGGGAGTGCCATTGGGCTCATAGGGGCTTTTTTGATGAACCGAAAGAGTGCAGCTAGTCTACTTGCTCATACGATGGCTAAAACAATTCGTAGTGAACAGCAATTTTTACTTACTCTGTTCTCACAGGGACCATCATTAGTGGAGCCTGAGCATTCAAAAGAGCGTATAAAAATGCGAACAAACTTAGCTAATTTACAAATTGTATATTCTACAGCATTAGGGGAAATACCACGAAACAATACAAAGCTAGATTTGCTATTTCCAGCAATCCATTCAATTGACCACCTTGGATATTTACTAGATTCCTCTGCTAAATACAAAAGTCGCCCCGTACTATCTGATAGCGATTTATCTAAAATACTTCTCGTGTTTGAAACGTTGGCAAAATCAGCGGAGCAAGAGCGAATATTATCTACAAAAGAGATGCCCAACATCATTGGATTCTCTAAAATACAAGCAGAGGTGCATCATCTCCAGAATGCCCTTCAGGCAAGTGGGAAAAATTAAATTGAAATCCAACCAGTTGACTGGCGACGTCTGAGTCTACAAGGATGTTGAGTAAAGAGGATTCATTCATCAAAACACCTCCAACCATTTTAAAAATAGTTGGAGGTGCTTATTATTTTATATGCATTTTGAATGAATTATGCGCTAGATCCCTATAGCTCTCTTTAGTTTGTCTTTAATAATTGGAATGTCTTGTGCATTGATCGTTAATCGAATGAATTTCTCGTCCATTTCAAATGCCTCTGCTAACAGTCCCCCGAGACCTCTTGCTCTTCGGTCAACCTGCATTAAAATTTCAGCTGATTGAGCGGACTGAGACAGAAATAGGATTTCTAGTTCATCTAGTTTTGCTCTATAGGAACCGCTAACCGGAACGAATTCAAATTCTTGTACAAACGGATATCGACTACCTAATTTATAGGAGGCTTTCTCACATTCAACTTTTCTTATTTTAAATCCAAGTTGTTCAATTGCCTCTAAAATATGTGTCGCTAGTCTCGTTGGTCGTACGTTAATATAATCTTTGTCTGTAGGATCTACACTATTCTTGATATCTAGTCCTGTGCTAACCCATACACGGGTGCTTCCATAAGTAACTGGTGCGTCTTCAGGAAGTGTTAGTGAAAAGGGGATTACTTTCTTTTCATTTGCTCCAATTGTAAAAGGTTCAGTAACTTTATGTTTTTGAATAGCCGCTACATCCGTGTATTTTCGATCATTCGATTCACGAATATAAGTTGTATTTAGCGTTAAGTAGATCGCATCAATCTGTTGTTCTACGTTTCCACCACTTACCTCCACTACACCTTGCATGATTTCTCCAGCAGTAAACTCTGACTTTTCTAATTTAGTGTCTACTTTAGCCCCGCCAACTCCGATACTTGCCAATACTTTATTGAAAAATGACATAAGCACTTCTCCTTTAATTTTTATACCATATTTACGCTTTTACACTGTAATAGGTTTCACTTTGTTATAAAAAAAGAATCTGCTTCCTGTTCATCATCTGTTCAATACAGCCCGAGTCGTTTCAGGCGGATGCTTTCCGCGGGCACGCCTTCAATCTATAAAGGGTGTAGTTCTCAACAATAATATTTTGCATAGCTTATCGCTGTAATAATAGAATTAGATTAAGTTAAAGTAGTGGTAATTTCATCCTGTCACCGCTGTTGAATTAGAGGGCGTCTGCCGCTTTTCTTATTATCGATAAGGAATATGGGAAAGTTTAATAGGTACAGTTGGGTATCCAACATTTTTCAAATAATAATTAATACTTCGTGCTGTGAATTCATTGGTTCCAGAAGGGCCTATAATGATTTGATTGACAGGAAGCCTATTGTCATTTTGAAGTACTTTGTTATGTGTTTCTAACTCGATATATGGAAGAATAATATTATCTCGCGCACGAAATTTGAGCTCATGCTGATACGGCATACTCTTGGAGTTCGTCACAATAATTCGCCATTCCTTTTCCTCTGAAAAAGTAGCATGTTTAAAAAGTGGAAGAAAGTATCCAATCGTTCTTGCCACTTCCTTTGGCGAGAATTGTGGTTTTACTTCGCTTAGCTCTAGGCTAATGAGCGAGACGTTTATAATTCTGCGAATAATTCTCTCTTGCAGCTTATGATCGTATATCACCTTTCGAGGAAAAAAGTTTTCTTCACTTAAATGAAAGGAAACATCGAATAAGGATGAAAAGTCAAAGCCAATTGAGATTCCATGCTGACTTCTGCTATATCCTCTCCACTGACTTAGTAGGTCTCCACTTTCGCAAAATGACACGACAAAAATATCTGTATCCTGCTCCTCTAGAATTGTAAAAACCTCTTCTAAGTATGCTCTTCTAGGATTTTCTACCGGTAATTCATGAATGAGCTTCTGTACGATACTTTCACAGACCTCTAGCCCATGACTATATTCTTTAGAATCATTCATAAACTTTATATGCGAAGCCCAAAAGGTTTTATCGCTAATTATCCCTTGTGCGCCTTCTAAGTTTGTATAGTGATATAACGCTTTAATATTTTTAGTAAAGTATTTTCTAAATTCCTTACTTATTAACGGAATAAGAGCCTTCATATCGATGTTTGTAAGGTTTTGCTCTATCTCATATCTAGACACTTCATAAGCACCTCCTATACTTTTATAGTATTACTTCCCTCTTTTTATGTCCAAAAGCCATTGAATTTTTATGGAAAAATAAAAAACCAGAAATAGAAAGAATTCATCCTTCCACTCTGGCTTCTATATCATAGTTCCTTGATACCACTTAATAAGGTCAAGAGGCTTCATCGGTTTTGCAAAATAATATCCTTGAAAAATAGGGTCTTTACTAGTGTTTGTTAAGAAATTTACTTGCTCCTTCGTTTCTACTCCTTCGATGACCACATTTAAGTCTAATGATTCTCCTAATGTAATAATAGCTTGAACAATTGCTGAATCTTTAGGTGATATCGGTACATCATCTATAAAAGATTTATCTATTTTTAAGGTGGATATCGGCATTTGCTTTAAATAAGAAAGTGATGATACGCCAGTGCCAAAGTCGTCCAATGCGACAGAGAAACCTTCTCGTCTAAACGCTCCTACCGCTCTCATAGCTTCTTCCATATTTTTAACAAAACTATTCTCTGTTATTTCTAATTCTATCTGCGGGGGTTCCAGACCATAATCATTCAGTTTTTGTGTTAATACCTTTAATAATAGCGGTGAAGTTACATAATCCCCTGGAATATTGATAGCAACTTGCTTAAATGAAATATTATCTTGTTTCCAGTTAGCTATTTGTTGACACACTTTGTCGATTATCCAATTTGTCACATTAATCATACGATCATATTCCTCTAAAATAGGAATAAAAACAGCAGGTGAAAGAACACCATACTTCGGATGATCCCATCTTAATAATGTCTCAAGACCTGCAATGTTTTGAAAGGTTATGCGAACTTTCGGTTGGTAAACGAGAAATAATTCATCTTCTCTCATAGCTCTATTGATGTCTTCTGCTATTTCACGTTCAAATGTATACGTATGTATATTGGGGTCAAAGTAAACAATATCATGATTATACGTAATAGATGGGTAGTTTAGTACCGCAAGTACATTTGTATAAATAGTAGAAGTATTATCAGAATGATCTGCTTCAGATATTGCACATACGCCATACGAAAAAACTTCTTGGTCTCTAACGCGTATAGGTTGACGAAGAACATCTGCTATTTCCTTCAAAGCATCTATTAATTGTTTTGCACTATCCACATCCCTAGCTATTAGAGCAATACGATGCCCTTCTATTCGATAAGTCTCTATCTTTGAGGGTGCCTTAGATTTGAAGAGATGTACTAACGCGCGAATCATATCATCACCGAAAGCATAATTGAACTCTCTATTAATATATTCCAAGTCATGTATATGCCAAACAGCTAAAACCTTAGGCGACTGAAGTTTTTTCTCAAACAACCGGCGATTTGGTAATTGTGTTAATGCATCATAATAATTTGCACGGTACTGGATGTAACGGTCTATCAAGCTAGATAGTAATAATATTCCCAAAATCATTGCCATACCCACCGTCACAATAATTGCTAGTCCATACATTTCCGTCATATGGATATGCTCAAAGTCCAATTCATACCCTTTTGGAATATAAAAGTGCATAGCAGCCATGCCTGTATAATGCATACTAGAGATAGCCAATCCCATGATTAAGGATATTAAAAGTTGAATTATATAATTTTCCTTATACGCTTGGACCGTTGAAAAAATGTAGACTGCAATTACAGAAACAATAATTGCAATACAAATAGATGCTACAAACAGTAGGCTGTCATAAGTATAGACAGCATCCATTTCCATCGCATACATCCCTATATAGTGCATGGAGGAAATTCCTGCCCCCATTGCAATCCCAGCGAAAATGTATGACCAAACGTTTCGTCTTGGAAGGTTCGCCAAATAGAAAGCTATAAATGATGCTAGCATAGCAGGAATAATTGAAACTAACGTAATAATATTGTTGTAATCCATGTATACTGGTAACGAAAAAGCACCCATCCCTACAAAATGCATAGACCATATACCAAATCCTAAACAGATAGAGGCAAGCAATAACCAGAAATTCTTATGAAAAAAACTATTTTCTCTTGCTCGGTTATTCAATGACAGGGCCGTATAGGATGCCACTACTGCTATGACGACCGAAAGCACTACTATTAACCCAGAGTATTCGCCACTTATTTCTATATACGAATTATTTACAGGACTTTCGTTATTAATATTGAAAATATTCTCCACCCCTCTCCATCATTTAGACTATAACACATCTATTTCCTAGTCAAAAATTTAGAAAATATTAAATAACTAATATTTTTCATATATTTACGATCACGCTCGTTTTCCCCCACTTATGTTTAAGGTACAATGAATATTGGATTAGCAACATGTACTATTAAATAATTCTGAATACTTAGATCTAACTATATGATCTATATGCGTTGTTTTTATGGTATTTATTATGAAATTTACGTGTTTTTGTATAGGCACTTAGATTCAATCTTTGATTTTTTGAATTTTCTACTTTAGAGAAGGATTATCAGAGGTAATTTGATCTACAATTGAGAGATATTTAGTTTGATTAATTAGTGAAAAAGAAAGAGTGGTCCTTATATATTAGGACCACTCTTTAAGCATTATACAATACGATTTTGAGGTTCTCTGTTTTCTAACACTGCTTCTATATCTTTTGCATTTAATTGCATCATTGCTAAACGTGTTCTTATACTGGCACTACCGATATGGGGTAACACAGTTACGTTAGGTAATGTCAATAAAGGATGATCCATCGGTACAGGCTCCTGTTCAAATACATCAAGTCCTGCAGCCCATATTTTTTTGGATACTAGTGCTTCATAAAGAGCTTGTTCATCAACAATGCCACCTCGTGCGACATTAATAATTGCTGCTGTTTCCTTCATAAGGTTTAGTTCACGTTCACCTATAAGTCCCTTTGTTTCTGGTGTTAGTGGAGTTAACAGAATGACAAAATCAGATTGCTTTAATAAGTCGTCTAATTCAGCATAAGTAAAACCATATGTTTCTTCTGCATCTGGTTTTCTAGTACGATTGTGATATAACACGTTCATGTCAAAGCCTTTCGCACGCCTAGCAACTGCTTCCCCTATGCGACCCATTCCAACAATTCCAAGCGTAGCACCGAATACATCCATTCCTGTATATTGCATCGGTGACCGGGAAGTCCAATTACCTGCACGAATTTCTTGTTCAACCTCTGTAATTCGACGGGCTGTCGCCAATAGCAAAGCAATTGTTAAGTCTGCTGTTGTCTCTGTTAGTACACCAGGTGTGTTAGTAACAATGATTCTATGCTCCTTGGCAGCCTCTACGTCTATATTGTTATAGCCAACACCAAAGTTACTTATTACTTTTACATTTGGAAGACTTTCTATTAGTGCACGATCGATATTATCAGATAGCATCGTCCATAAAGCATGTGCTTCTTTGGCATTTGTTTTTATTTCATCATATGTCATAGCAATGCTTTCGCTATGCCACATTTGTACATCGAATTTTTTTCTTAAGGGCTCTACAATCTCCTCAGGTAGTTTACGTGTAATGTATAATTTGTCCAAAACTTCTTCCCCCTTTAATTTATTTATTCAGGTGTTACTTTTGTACTTTCGGGTGTTTCTCTGCTTCTTTCCGGTGTTCCTCCATTTCGGTCAGTAGTATGAGTCACCCAGCACCCAAATAGTTGTGTTTAATAAAGCATGGACGAAAGTATGAATTTTTGCAAACATATTTACATCTTTAAAAAGCTACGTTATACTTTGGGCACATTAAAAAAACTACATACCGTTTTCTGCACTAGGGGTGCCCACTTTGGCTGTGATGAGAGCTTTTTAGCTCCGATCCCTTATTACTCGATCAGGATAATACCTGCGTGAGGAAGTGCGGTGACTTTCCTAATATTTTTGTATTGGATTAGTGACTGCATCTTCACGGATGTGGTCTTTTTTTATGAAAATATATAGGGAGGTTTTATAAATGGAATGTGGATTAAGCCCAATTATCGGATTTCGTTTTTCGTTACATCCGATGACAAATGATTTTATTAAGGTGATTAAAGATGCTTTGAAGGAGACGGATACTTCGAATGTGTGGATGCATACAGATGACGTGTCAACGGTCATTCGTGGGAAACAATTACATGTATTTAATGTGGCAAAAGCGATTACTTTGAATGCCGCTAAAACAGGTGTGCACGTTGCTTTATCTGGTACTTTTTCCGCAGGTTGTCCTGGTGATTCTGCGGGTGATGTGTATTTGGACAAAGGAGATGAAGTCGCGAATAATGACATAACGAAGCAATATGTATCTTCCCAATTCGCCCTTTATCCAATGAATAACCCTGATTATATGGACGTTATTTACAGAGAGGTAGACCGAGCAAAAGAACGTGGTGTGTTCAATGAGTCGATGCATTATGCAAGTGGAATTCACGGTGATATTCATGATGTATTCGCTTTTTACGAAGAAGCTTTTACAAATGCTCGCTCTGAAGAATATAAGCATTTAGTGATGACGGTTTCAATGAGTATTAATAGTCCTTCGCATGGGGGTCTTTAATATGCTGAAATCTTGGAAGTTAAAAGAGATTGTACTTATGTCTTTATTTGCAGTTGTGTTTGGTATTGTTTACTTGCTATTTTTACATGTCGGCAATATTTGGGCTGGCTTTATAGGACCGATTGCATATGAATGGATTTTTGGCATTTGGTTTATCGTGTCAATTATTTGTATGTATATTATTCGAAAACCCGGTGCTGCAGTTATTTCTGAAACGATTGCTGCTGCTATAGAGGTGTTGTTAGGAAATGCTGTTGGACCTCGATTAATTCTTTCAGGGGTGATTCAAGGTTTAGGTGCAGAGGCAGTATTTGCTGCAACGCGTTACAAACGCTTTGACTTGTGGGTGTTAATGTTAGCTGGTGTCGGTTCTTCACTATTTAGTTTTGCGTATGGATACTTTCTAGGTGGATTTACGGTGTATAGCACCGGCTATGTTGCACTTATGCTCGGAATTCGTGTGCTAAGCGGGGCATTGCTTGCAGGTGTCGGTGGAAAGGCAGTAGCAGACGGATTACTTGCAACCGGTTCTCTTCGCGGATATGCTATTTCCCGTTCGAAAAAGGGTGAGGTTCGTGCATGAGGTTATTCAATTTGAGAAAGTAAGTTTCCGTTATCCAGATGAAGAAAATTGGATACTGGAGGATCTTTCGTTTACCGTGCAGCGAGGGGAACGTATAGTCATCACTGGTCCAAGTGGATGCGGGAAAACGACATTACTTTATTTATGTAATCGATTGTATCCGGATAACTGCGATGGAATTATGGCTGGCTCAGTAAAACTTTTTGAAAAAGATAGCCTTTCCTTTATTCCCGGGGAAATAAACCACCGTATAGCAACTGTCTTTCAAGATCCAGATGCTCAGTTTTGCATGCAAACAGTCGAAGAAGAACTCGCTTTTACGCTTGAAAATTTGCATACTAAACATGAAGAAATGGAAAAAAGAATCTCTGGTGTACTGACTTTAACCGAGTTAACTGAGTTTCGCCACGCAATCATTCAGAAGCTATCTGGTGGACAAAAGCAACGCATTGCTACTGCATGCGCACTTATTATGGACCCGGAAATACTGCTACTAGACGAACCACTCTCTCATTTAGATCCTTATACTGCAAAAAAGTATGTAGAGTGGTTAGATGATTTACAGCAAAAACGAAAGATGACGATTGTGGCCATTGAGCATCGATTGGATTTATGGGGGGACTTTTTTGACAGAAGTATTTCCTTGCATAAAGGCGAAGTAACTCCTAAGTTAGAAAAACGAAAAAGCAGTATACAAGAAAATGCTTCATTAGTAGTTAGTAGAGTACTAGCAGAACCCATTTTGCAAGAAACCACTTTTACGTTAAATCGTGGTGAAATAACAGTACTTGCTGGACCAAATGGTAGCGGAAAGTCTACTTTGTTGAAAGCATTATGTCAGCTAGTTCCTTCTAGTGGGGCTGTACAACCTAAGTATTTAGGATATGTTCCTCAATCTCCCGAGTTTTTATTTCTTACCAAAAATGTGCGAGACGAAGTTGGTTATGGTGGCGGAAATAATGTGGATGAAATGTTGACTAGATTGAAGCTGCTACCTATTGCGGATTCCCACCCATTTTCAGTAAGTCATGGGCAAAAGCGACGAGTGGCTATTGCAGCAATGCTTTGTGATGGGAGAGAGATTATTCTAATGGATGAACCGACTTCTGGTCAGGACTCAGCGGCTTTGTCCGAGTTATTTCAATTAATCGATGAACGTGCACACGAAGGTACCACATTTTTGATCGTCACTCATGATATGGAGTTCGCTCATTGTTTGGCTGACTCGATTTTATTGATGAAAGATGGCCATTTGACTGGAAAGTATACAGCTGACACTGTGTGGGAAGACAGACAATTGTTACTGGATCATCACCTACTTCATCCGAAAGGAATGGTACATCATGAAGAATGCTTTGCATAGGATGAATCCTTCGGTGAAATTTTTAGCGATTACGATTTGTATGTTCACGATGGCATTCTTCTTCGACCCTTGGACTCCACTTGTTTTTTGGGTCGGGGTACTAGTGCTACAAATGTTGTTCAGCCAAATCAGCTGGAAAAAATGGTTATTATTTATGCTTCCATTTTTTGTGACTGCTTTCGGTTATTTTTGGACGACGCTTGTGTTCGCGGAAGATCAATCTGGGCCAGTTATATGGTCTATTTGGAATGTGTACATTACCGAAACACAGTTGAATCACGCCCTATCTTTAAGTTTTCGGGTGTTGGCATTTTCCAGTTTGTCTTTATTATTCGCTTTAACGACGAATCCAGTGAAGTTCATTTTAAGTCTTATGCAGCAATTAAAGCTCTCACCAAAAATCGCATATGGCGTGATGGTCGGATATCAGTTTTTGCCCGTTTTGAAAGATGAATTTGTGCAAATTGGGCAGGCGCATCGATTAAGAGGTGCTACTCAGGAAAAAAATGCGTTTCAACGATTACTTGCCATTCGACGTATTTTGATCCCTATGCTTGCAGGGGCTGTACGAAAAGCAGAGCGAGCTGCTTTCGCAATGGAAGCGAGAGGTTTCACTGGTGATCGGAGAAGTAGTTATTTTCATGTGATTACCATCGGAAAAGTAGATCTTGCATTAGTCGGCTTGTTTTTAGTTGTGTTAGGTTTAAGCTGTACAAATATGTGGTGGCTACATTTATAGATTTTGTTTCACTCCCTCTTTTACGTTAAAATAAAAGCATGTGAAATTTGGGGAGTGATGATGTTGTCATTTGTTGCTTTACTTCGTGGTATTAATCTCGGCGCTAAAAATAAAGTGGATATGAAGTCATTGAAGGTGCTATTTGAAGAGATGGGTTATGAAAATATACGGACGTATATCCAAACTGGGAATGTTATATTTGATAATACAACTTATGACGTGTTGCAGTTGCAGTCTACTCTTCGGGAAACTTACGGCTTTGATATACCAGTTGTTGTCCGTTCGAAGGACGAGTTAGAAGAGATTCAGCTGCATCCCATCTTCTTAAAAGAACAGGTATACGTTATGTTTTTAGAAAAAGAAGTGTCGGATGAACAGCTTGCTGTCCTCGAAAACCTTGTGGATGATGAATTTGTCGTATGGAATCGCCGCACTGTCATTATTAATCTATCGAAAACCTATCATCAAACTAAATTTACAAATACTTTCTTTGAAAAGAAGCTTGGTATGGCGTCTACTGCGCGCAATCAAAATACGGTAAATAAGATATTGCTGAAAATGTGAATGGGTTTCCACCTTGTTGAGAGGTGGAAACTTTTTTTGGTTACTCTTTGCCACTTATTTCAATCAAAACGACAGTTAAATAAGTATTTCTTATACTTCTGTATAATAATTATAAATTTTTCAAATGACCAACCCTCACGTATGATAATAATAGAATAAAACAAGGGGGATTTATGATGTCATTTGTTTTTAAATCAATAGATCATGTACAGTTAGCCGCTCCAAAAGGTTCAGAGGCTATCGCCAAACATTTCTTTGGAGATATTTTAGGATTCCAAGAAGTGGAAAAGCCAGAATCGCTGAAAAAAAGAGGTGGTGCTTGGTTTGAATTTGGCAACTATCAAATTCATATCGGTATTGAAGAACCATTCGCACCAGCTAAAAAAGCCCATCCAGCTTTTCAAGTAGAAAACTTAGAGGCATTGAAAATTCATTTGACCAAAAATGAAGTGAGCTACATCGTGGATACCGATCTGCCGGGAGCAAATAGAATTTATGTAAATGACCCCTTTGGTAACCGCATTGAAATTTTAGAATGGACTTAAATCGATATATTTTGAAGAAAAAAACACCTTGGTTCATTAAACCAAGGTGTTTTCAAGCTCATTTTTCTTTGATTTTTTCGAACGTTTTTTTCTTTGCTTCACCGCACCATTCCATGAAAAGTTTGTACCCATTCTTAATATAATCTCTAATGGACCTCGTCGGAATTTTTTCAAATATAGGGAACTACATATACACTGTAAGACGAAAATGATAAGCCCAAGAATGATACTATTTATCATTCCGAGGTCTCCAAATAGTCCTAAACCGTAGCCATAAAAAATAGTCGTGCATATAACACTTTGCATGATATAGTTCGTAAGGGACAGCTTTCCAACACTTTCAAAACCACGAAATATTTTTGAATTAGAATAGCTTACAAATAAAAGTGCAAATAAAGAAATATAGCCAAGAGAAAGCAGCTGCGCACCTACATTTAATAATATTGCCGACCAATCATTTTCTTGAAGAAGAATACTACATGCCTTTAAAGCTAAGCCGATTGGCAAAAGAATTGCGCCAATTTTATACCGTTTTTGCTCCAAATTCGGTCGTGTAAAAAAGTTCCCTTTGGCTGCTGCCATCCCGAACAAAAATAAGGGAGCCGTCATAAAAGGAGCTAAAATCATGACGAACAAGATGAAGAATTCATCTTCGAACAATAGTGGATTTTCATTATTTCGATGATCCATAATCTCTGCATACGTGCCATTTGTATACACATTATTTGTTTTTACAATATAGGATGATAATTTCTCTATCTCTTCCTTTGTTTCTTCTAATATTCCGTAGCCCATCGCACTTGTTAATAGAAACAGAACAATTCCCCAAATAATAAGAGTCTTTTTCTTTCTGTTTATAAAGATTAATAGGAAGAGTCCCATAAATCCGTAAAAAGATAAAATATCTCCTTCCCACAAATATGTTCCATGCAAAATACCGAAGACAATGAGTAAAATAAACCGTCTAACTAAATACCATCTTACCCTTACTTCTTTTTTTCTCAAAGATTCCACCAATTTGATAAGTGAGTATCCAAATAGGAATGTAAAAATCGGCATAAAACTGCCTTCTACTGCAATTTTTATAAATTTGTATGCTCCTGTGTCAAGATCTGACAAAGAGAAGTAAGAAATTTCATCTTTCCCCCACATTCCATATTGAAATATAAGCATATTCGCCAATAGTATTCCAAACAGACTAAGACCTCTTAGGTTGTCTATTAATTTTACTCGTTCCATTTTCACTAGAAATCCTCCTAGAGTTTTATATCGCTCGTTTGTTAGTATAAAGTAAGAAGCTTATATCAGCGTGAAACGTACCTTAAAGAAATCTTAAATTTTGGAGTGGATATTAGTGTTAAATGCAAAAATTTTAGTTGTGGATGACGAACAAGCAATTGGGGATATGGTAGATATCATTTTAAGAAAAGAGGGCTTTAATCAGATAGATGTGTGCACGAGTTATCACACTGCCGAAACACTTATTGCACAATATAATTATGACCTATTTATTTTCGACATCATGCTACCAGATGGTACCGGTCTTGACTTAGCGGAAAAGGTACGCACCAAATCGGATGCTCCAATCTTTTTCCTATCAGCAAAAGCAAATGATGCCGACAAACTTCGCGGTTTTATGTACGGTGCGGATGATTATATTACAAAACCATTTAACCCAATGGAACTCGCTGCTCGCGTCAAAGTGCAGATGAAACGATATAAATCCCCCACTTCTACCTCCACATGGAAACAGGTATTTGACTTCGGTCGTTTCCAGCTAAATATCGCTGCAGCTGAACTTACTGTTGCTGGGCATAAAACGATTCTAACAGGAAAACTCTTTCACTTACTTCAATTTTTTTGTGAGCACCCAGGACAGGTTCTATCCAAGGAACAAATTTATGCTCACGTTTGGGGAGAAGAGCATTTTATAGATGACAATACGATTATGGTTCATATCAGAAAACTTCGTGAAAAGATTGAGGTGCAACCTGGGAATCCTAAACTGCTGTTAACCATTCGTGGTATAGGATATAAACTTATAAGTGAGGAGCATTAAAATGCGATTATCCACGAAAATGACTACTCGTTTTTTAGCATATTTTGTTGTCTTTTATACTGTACTGCTCATTGTATCGATTGGACTGATTGTATATTTTGTTAATGATGTAATGGGCAGTAATAGCTATACTGATATTCGTGAACTAGATGCGTTTGAGCTTGAGTCAGATTTTACTAAAGATTCAAATGGGACTTATCATTTATCTCAAGATTTAATTGACTCGGCACATGAAAATAAAGGACTTGTTCAATTAGTCAATAAAGACGGCAAGGTACTTGCTAGTTCAGAGAATAGTAGTTATTGTTGCCAAAGTTACACTATTTCTCAATTTGTAGCCATGACAAAAACGAAAGAGGCATTTGTTTGGGAACAGGGTAACGGCTTGTATATTGTATTTATCGAAATACATCCTGCAACACAGTTACTTTCTATGATTGTTCAAGAAAATGATGAAAATTTGTCGGGTGACATACAAAAGAAACTAGCACAAGCAGACGCCATTTTTGAAATTTATACGCAAGAAGGCAAGCGAGAACAAGTTGTTTTTGGTCCATCAAAACAAGCACTTAGTGGTATTGAAATACTTGCTAGTTCCCATAATTATTCCGAAAGAAAAGAAGTAATCGCTTCCGGGTTATTAGCAGATGGAACGATTGCTGTTGTCAGGATCAATAATTCAAACTATAACCCTTTTGAACCAGCATTTGTGGATGGCATGAAAAAGTTTGGGATAGGTCTTCTGTTATTTCACCTTATTCTCTTTTTCTTTACTATATTGTTTTCTTTTTGGATTGGAAGCCGATTTGGTCGCCCAGTCTTGTTCTTTCTTAAGCGTATCGAAAAATTAGCCAAACAGGATTATGAGGTTTTAGACGATCGCAAATTAAGGAATTATAAAACTGGACGGTTAAAGCGAAAATACCGTGTATACGAAGAAATTGATCGATCACTCTCCCATCTAGCTTCTACGCAGGAAGCAAATGAGCGAAAGATTATGCAAACTGAAAAGTTACGAGAAGACTGGATTACTGGTCTATCACATGATTTAAAAACGCCGCTTAGTTCGATTTATGGATATTCAACCATGCTTTCTTCTGATGATTATGTGTGGTCAAATGAAGAGATAAAAGCTTTTGCAAAGACAATGCAAGAAAAGTCGACCTATATGAATGCTTTAATAGAAGATTTAACATACACTTATCAACTAAAAAACAATGCTATTTCAATAGAAAAGATTAATGTAAACCTATTTGAATTCGTAAAATCGTATATGTCCAATTCCGTTTGGAAGGATATCCAAGAGCCTATAGGAGATGAAGATGCACAAGTTTATATTGATCCAAAGTTGTTTGAACGAGTACTCGATAATTTAGTCGGAAATGCGATTAAACATACACCCGAAGGAACAAAAATACTTTTAATAATTGATCAAAAGAAAGATTCTGTAAAATTAACTATTCAAGATGAAGGAGAAGGTATTCCGATAGAGGAACTAGAAAATCTATTTAATCGCTACTATAGAGGAACAAATACAACTACGGAAGTTTCAGGAACCGGGCTTGGGCTGGCCATTGCAAAACAACTTGTGGAAGCACATAACGGAGACATTCAGGTAGAGTCAAGTGAGCTTGGAACAATTGTAACGATAACACTACCTTCTACTACATAAGGGTTTTTAAAGAAGGAATAAGCGTCTATAAGTCAAAGGGACTCATAGACGCTTATTTTACTTATAGATCATCAAATCCATTATCAATAGCGTTTACTTTTACGTATTGGCGTGATTTTTGTTCAAAGAAATCTGTTTTTGTGCCATCAATATTGTCTGCGTATGCACGTATCCATTTCATTGGATTTTCCACATATTCAGGATAGATTTCATTAAGCCCAATAAGACGCAGCATTTTGTTGGCACGATATTTAATATACCCGTGCATTTCCTCTAATTCGATTCCTTCAATATCAGCTAATACATACTCTGACCATTCTATTTCTAATTCTACGGATTCTTTAAATTGCTCGTATACCCACCCAATCAGTTCTTCGTTATTCAATTCTGGGTTTTCAGAAAGAGTTGCTCTAAACAGTTCAGATATAAATCGGCCATGCTCTAGCTCGTCTCGGTTAATATAGCTGATCATTGTAGAAGTCCCTACCATTTTGTTATAGCGAGCAAGATTATAGAAGTAGGCAAAGCCTGAATAGAAAAACAAACCTTCTAGCAATGTCGTATACGTTAAGGTTTTTACTATATTTTCTGTCGTTGGGTTTTCAACGAAGTCATTATAATACTTGGCGATATTTTGATTACGCTTGAGTAAAATTTCGTCTGTTCTCCCAAATTCGAATGCCTTGTTTTGCTGATCCAGTGATACGACTGAAGATAGTACATACGAATAGCTTTCATTATGTACCGCTTCCTGCTGCGCTATGACCGCCATAATCGATTGAACCGATGGATCGGTTGCGTATAGAGACAAGAGCAGAGCTGTGCGTGTTTGAGGTGCATCCAATGTTGCAAGTAAACCAATAATCTTCAAATAAGCATCCTGCTCTGACTGACTCAAGCTAGCGAACTGCTTAATATCATTTGACATATTTATTTCATCTGCCTGCCAGTAGTTACCTAGCAAGCGCTTGTACATCTTATGCCAGTGGGGATAGGCAATATCGTTCCAGTTTAATATCCCACTTGACTGACCGTTGAAAATTCCAGTCGATTTATTTGGATTTCTAGGGTCTAATGTTTTTGCCTTCTGCATGTTCCAAAACTCCTTCTAACCATTTACTTACCAGCTTCTCCTGGCTACCTCTCGGTGATTGCTCAATTTTCAAACCCGGATAATCGCTGTTATAGAAACGAACTAATTTTTCCACAGCATTACAGAACAAATCATCTCCGCCAAACTGTGTGTCACCAGAGCCGAATATATAGACATTATGTGGCTTATCACCAACTTCTCTTGCAAAGTCCTTCATTTCCTCCGGCGTACTCCCCTTATCCCAAGTAAAAGTTCCAAGAAAAATAAGGTCATATTCAAACAAATTCGGTACCGCTCCATAACCAATGCTATACATATCTATATCGATACCGCCAGCTTCCAATTGTACTTTCAATAGCTCCGCTACTTCTTCGGTATTTCCGCTATAGCTTAAATAACAAATGATGGCCTTCATCAGCTTGAACAAGAGTCGCAATCTACTAATTCAACTGAAGTGGAACGCACATAATAAGTTGTTTTCAGCCCACTATTCCAGGCATCTAAGTGTAAATCTAATAATTCTTTTGCTTTGATCGTATTTTGCACATATAGGTTTAGCGAAACACCTTGGTCGATATGACGTTGACGGGCAGCATTTTGTTTAAGTGTCCAATGCTGATCAATGAAATAAGCAGATTTGTAGTACCATGTAGTCTCAGAATTTAAATCCGGTACAGTGACTGGGATTTTATAATCCTTCTTCTCTTCCGAGTAAGACTTTTGGAAGATTGGATCAATACTTGCAGTACTTCCAGCTAAAATGGATGTCGAAGAATTCGGAGCAACCGCCATTAAATAACCGTTTCGTATTCCGCTTTTACTTACTTGTTCACGAAGTTCATTCCACGATTCACTGTCATACCTGCGATTGTCAAAATAGACTCCTGTTTGCCAATCTGACCCTTCGAATAATGGATATGCCCCTTTTTCCATTGCAAGCTCTGCAGAAGCTTTAATCGTTAAGTAAGCAACTTTTTCATATAATGCATCCGCAAGCTCTACCGCTTCATCCGATTCCCAGCGAATATTCTTGAGTGCGAGTAAATGATGCCATCCAAACGTTCCTAGACCGATCCCTCTGTATCTAGAATTCGTACGTTCTGCTTGAGGAACTGGAATCATATTTAGGTCAATCACGTTATCGAGCATTCGAACTTGAATTTTTATGAGCTTTTCTAATACATCTGCCGGAACTGCTCGTCCTAGATTAATAGAAGATAAATTACATACGACAAAGTCCCCTGGCTTACGACGAGTGACAATGATATCATCCTCAATTTGAATCGACTCGAATGTTGTTGCACTTTGGTTTTGGAAAATTTCTGTACAAAGATTACTACTATAAATCATCCCAGCATGTTTGTTCGGGTTGCTACGATTGACCTCATCGCGGTAAAACATAAATGGCACACCAGTCTCTAGCTGAGACCGCATAATTCGCTTCATCAAGTCGATAGCAGGAACTGTTTCTCGAGACAAACGATGATCACTGACGCATTCCTCATATTTTTGGCGGAACGAACCATCTCCACGTTTTTCATCATAGAAATCTTCTAACGAATAGCCTTTTAGCTGGCGAACTTCATGCGGGTCAAATAAATGCCATTCCTCTCTAGCATCTACTTTCTCCATAAATAAATCTGGCAAGCACACACCAGTAAAAATGTCGTGCGCACGGAGACGATCATCCCCATTATTTAAACGTAGATCTAAAAATGTAAAGATATCTTTATGCCACACATCTAGGTAAACAGCTACCGCTCCTTGACGTTGCCCAAGCTGATCCACACTTACTGCCGTATTATTAAGCTGTTTTATCCAAGGGAGTACACCACTAGAGGCTCCTACAAAGCCTCTAATAGAAGACCCACGGCTACGCACTTTACCCATATAAACACCGATACCACCACCAAATTTTGAAAGAGTTGCTACGTCGGTATTGCTATCGTATATTCCTTGAAGACTATCATCTACCGTGTCTATAAAACAGCTAGAAAGTTGCCCATGTGGCTTACCTGCATTAGAAAGTGTTGGTGTTGCTACTGTCATATATAGGTTGCTCATTGCCCAGTATGCTTCTTTTATTTTCTCTATTCGATTTTCTTGCTCATCCTTCATAAGCGTCATCGCAATAACCAGCCATCGTTCCTGTGGCAGTTCCACAATAGACTTATCAAAGTCCTTCGCTACATAGCGATCCAATAGCGTTTTCAGTCCAATATATGTAAACAAGTAGTCTCTCTCTGGTACAAGGATCTCAGCTAATTGCTCTAGTTCCTGTAGGGAATATACTTGTTTAAGACGTTTATCGTAAATACCTTTTTCACTTAAGTGCTGTACATTTTTTGCAAATTTTGTGTACACTGCATCCGCAGTTGTGTTTCTTCTCTCAGCTACTTGCTCGTAAACCTCGGCTAGATGGACTCGTGCAGCTACAAAGGTCCAGTACGTTTCTTGTTCATCTAGAAAGCTTAAGGCTTCTAATGACATTGACTTAGACCAAGCGGCTATTGTACCTTCTGGGTGCTTTTGCATCCATCTTTCATGTGTTTTTATAAGAGGAGCAATTTTTTCTTCCCCAAATTCTTTTGTTAGATTATGTAGTACTTCTTGTTTAGTTGTGTTTGAGCTGATTATCATTTGAATTCCTCCTATATTTTTATCGAGTACAGTTATGTGGCGCTTGTCCTCGGTTATGTGGTGCTTGGATTGTTTTATGTGGTACTTACCGCTCTTTATGTGGTACACACATTTAAACTACAATACAAAAAGCGATGTCACAGCCATCTTCGGCTGAGCCATCGCTCAAAATTAAAAGTGTAGGATACAACAAGACATATCGATCATTAGAGATAGAGGCCTTCGCTCCCACCTCTCAACCCCCGAAGAAAGTGTTGCTTACCGATGAAGAGGCAGGTCTACTGGCTCGTGTTTCACTCTTCTGCTGGCCTTCCCACGATTGCTCGCAGTGGCTATTCAACAGTCGTCCACACTTACAGTTGCGGGGACAGCTTCGGCTTTTACCGAATTCCCTTTTAAACCATAAAGGTACCTTTTTATCGTTAACATACTATATATTGTGTTTAGTTCATTTATATAATCTAACATATTGTGTTTAAGTGAGCAATAGATAATATAATTCTAAATATGAAAACCTCAAGAAAAACCCGTCCCCTGCTATTTCCAAGTGACTAAAATAATATTATCTACTTTATTATCGCAGCCTTCCAGAAGGTAATCAGTTCTTTCTGTGGTTTCAACGACCTCAACTGAAGTACAAGATGTATTACTTATGCTTCCTACTCCAAATTTATCTCTTCTTGTGTCTGTTGTATATTTTATAACTCCACCATCATATTCAAGATCCTTCAGCATTGGATCACCTTCTGTGGTATAACTAACTACTCTAATACTATCCTTTTGGTTTTTTTCAACATTATTTAGAAACTCTTCGAATCTCTCTTTATTTTCAATTTCTCCATGCATATCTACAACATCCTCAGATGAAGGTGTGTAGTCGGGAACATTATTTTGTTCCCCAATTGTATTAGCTGAGTTTTCTTCATTTTGACACCCTGCAAATATAAGAGCAATAAATAAAATACAGAGTGAAATTACCTTTTTCATAGATGTATTCCCCTTTTTGTAATTAGACGTTCCTCTTCAAGGGGTGTTACATATTTATTATCCTAGCCCAAAGCGAGATAATAGTGTTTTACACTCTATTAATAACACATTTACTAAATGAGCTTGGAGACAGTGACCTTATAGTAACATGTTGGCGAACAGCGGACAATTCAACATTTTATATTCCAAAACAACACCTACATATTCAAATATAAGAAAAACCGGGCAAAAAGACTCCCGGTCCTCTAAGAAAAAAAAAAACTAGATATGCCGATGCCGTTGATTTCCGCTTCGGGCGGACGCTTTCCGTGGGCACGGCTTCAGCCGCTTCCTTTGCTCCTGCGCAAGGCTCGTCGCAAAAAAGATTTTCGCTACGCTCCGTCCAGGGTCTTCAGCTCGCGCTGTTCCCACTGGAGTCGCCGCCCTGCGCTCCAATCAACAAAATTCACTTGAAGAAACGGATAATTGAATACAATATCACTTAAATATTCATGTATCATTTGGAAATAAGTAAAGATAAGGATGATTTTATTCCTACATTAACTTTGGGTAATCTTATCATCTAAGCAATATGTTATGCTAAATCTTCCAATGAAGTACTACACTCTATATTGATTGTAGTGCAAGGTGATTACTCCAGCGGGGTGAGGGAGACAGATGAACCATTACATCGACGCGCAAGCGAAGGTGATGGTTCATCGCTCCCCCGCGGAAAGCGTCCACCTGTAACGGAAATCAGCAGGAGTATTCATTCTCGAAAGTCACATGAAACTAGTGTTCACGCTACATTTTTATATACTTTCTTATCTTTTAGAAAAAGTATTATCTCCTTCTAGAGACAACACCTCATTTTAGGTATTTATATTATATAAGAATTCCGTGAATGGCACCTAATATCGTGAAAATAATTAGGTGATCTACAATTGCTATCATAAATGATTTCTTGGATATCAGACCAAAAAAAGAGTTTTTCAGATAAACCATCGTTATTATTAATCCAACGATGAAGCCTATCCCCGCTCCTCCAAGTAAATCATTTACCCCTATATTTTGTACGAGTAAGGCCATTAAAAATGAACTAATAAACGCCATTATTACCGAGTAAATATACTTAAATGGACCTTTACTTTCATGAGTCGTAATATCCTCATGCTTGTTCTTATTTGACAAAACTAATGAATAATAGATTCCTCCATACACCATATAAATAATACCCCCGACCAATACCGGCAAGTAATTGATGTTTCCCCATTCAATCATGAATTCTTATCCCCCTTCATTTCGGTTCTATCTCTAAGTAAACCACTTATACCTTACAGCCAATCGTTTTAGAGTCCTCAACTTGCTTCAACTTTACCAGTTCAATAGGATTTCCAAAATAGTTATTTTGCCCTACCTATTTAAATCAGAAATAATTAAATTTAACGCTAGGAACATTAATACTATTTTAATAAATCATGAAAATGGGTGAGTATGTCAAATAAGCAGCAGTCACTATATCAAACTTCTTTAACAAATCCCTTCTTTTAAAGCACGCTCATGCTTTTATCATTTCAATATGTACTCCATATTACAATCTGATCACTTCGTAAAAAAAAGCACTGCCAGAGGCAATGCTTTTTCCCTATAGTTTTGTACCACTCCATGGAGTACTTAATAATATTTGTTATCTTATTTAAAGAAATACAATAACTGCAAGAACTACCGCTACCACGATTCGATAAATTGCAAATGGAACTAACTTGATCCGTGAAACTAATTTTAAGAAGAACTTAATAGAAATAAGTGCGAATACAAATGCGCTAATAAATCCTACTGCATAAAAGCCCATATCACTCATATTAATCTCATCAAAGTTTTTAACTACAGATACTAAGCTTGCTCCAGCCATGATAGGCACAGCCATAATGAAAGTGAAATCTGCTGCTGTTTTGTGACTCATCCCGAACAATACCCCACCGGAGATTGTTGCACCTGAGCGAGAAAACCCTGGCCATAATGACAAACATTGAACTAGACCCACTTTGAATGCTTGCGCATATGTAATTTGATCTAAGCTTACGATGGACGGTTTTTTTGGCCCAAATTTGTCAGCAATTATCATGAAAATAGCGCCGGCTACTAAACTGAAAATTACATATTCCACTCGAAATAAATGCTCATCAATAAAATCTTCTAATAATACTCCCAATACTCCAGCCGGAATAATACCTACAATAACATGAAGAAGATTAAACTGCTTGCTCGATTCTTCTGTATCTATTTTGTATAATCCTACTAAACTAAATAATCGTTTCCACATAACTACTACTACCGCTAAAATCGAACCTAACTGAATAACAATTTTGAACGTATTAGCAGAGTATTTCCCTAAAAACTCTTCCGTTTTCAACCACATATCATCGACAATAATCATATGTCCCGTGGACGATACTGGTGCAAACTCTGTCATCCCTTCAACAAATCCAAGTATAAGTGCTTTTAATAACTCTAAAATTTCCATATGATCTCCTTAGTCACGTTTTTTAAAGTACCAAATAAGAAATGCAATACCACCAATAGCTATAAGTGCGTATACGATGTTAGAGTATATATCCATATATCCAACAATTTCATCCCAGTTATCTCCTACCGCTGCTCCTACTGAAACTAATACCGTATTCCATATTAATGTTCCAAGCGTGGTAAATAGAAGAAATAACCCAAACTTCATATTCGACATCCCAGCAGGAATCGAAATAAGACTTCTTACAAGTGGTATTAATCTTCCGAAAAACACAGCCCAGACTCCATATTTATCAAACCATGCGTCCGCTTTGTGAATATCCTTAATCGTTAATCGTAGGAACTTGCCGTACTTCCCTATAATTCTCTCCAAACGCTCTACGTCTAGAAGTAACCCGATACCATACAAAATAGTTGCACCAATGACCGAACCCGCCGTGGATGCAATAATAATACCAAGCTTCGTCATGCTCGTAGTCGTCGTCATAAATCCTCCAAGTGTCAAAATCACTTCAGAAGGAATCGGCGGGAAAATATTTTCTGCCAAAATTAATAAAAATACTCCTAGATAGCCAAACTGATTCATCCAGTCTGTAATCCATGCTTCCATTATACTTCCCCATCCTCTAACTTAATGTTTACTGACCATAGCTCTGATTGGCTTCCTAACCTTATAGGTGGCCCCCAAAAGCCAAACCCAGAAGATACAATTGCATGTAAACTTCCTTTTCGTCTATACCCATAATCTAATTCAAATATCCTTCTCGTAAATAGATGATTGGGCCACATTTGCCCAAGATGCGTATGACCAGATACATGAAAATCTACTGCTTCCTTCTCCGGAATCAATAAATTAGAAGGTGTGTGATCCATTACAAACCATGGTAAACCTCTTTCTTCTGGAGCTAACTCGGATAATTGCTTTCTGTTTTTATTCGTCATGTCTTCTCGACCTGTCAAATAGAACGAATCTGCCACCAAAATAGTTTCATCTAATAACATGCGGACGTTCGATGCTTCCATCTCTTCTACTAATAGAGGAATTTTCTTTCCATAGTATTCATGATTTCCAAGCACCCCATATATACCATACGTAGAAGTGAGCTGTTTCATCACTTCGGACATGCCTTTTTGAACAAACCAAATAGGATCGTCATCGACTAAATCCCCTGCTAACAAAACTAAATCTGGCTTCTCAGCATTAGCTTTTTTCACAAAGCGAGTTAAATGTGCCCTATTGGATAATAAACCAAGATGGAAATCAGATGCAACCACTACTTTAATAGATTCTAGCTTGGAACCCTTTTTCGGCATTACAATAGAAAGCTCTCGAACAACTGGTGTGTATGCGTTATACATACCAAATATTATTATAATGATGAAAATCCCGAAAACTATCCATCCTATTAGGTTTAAATGAGCCGGGAAAATCCATGTAAGTATGCTCGCAATCGGAAAAAGTATAAGTCCATACTGCATTACAATCATCCAAAAGGAACCTACTATACTAAATACCCTCAGCTTATGACTGACTCTCCCAATAATAAACCCAAAAGCAATTAGTCCCCAAATAATGCCGAATATCCAATTATTTATAGGGAGGTATAGTTCTACCCAAGTGGCGACGCTCCAGCCAAAGTAAAATACAATTGCAGAATATATAAGGATTGCTATTACTGCTCCAGCGATTCTTTTCATGTGTCATTTCTCCAATGTATGTATTTTTAATTCAACAAAGAATCAGGGACTGAACTGATTCCTGACCACTTTTTCATAAGTATAGCAGAAATTGTCTTAGTACTCCTAAGTCTCTAGACCGATAGGAAAATCGATTCTAAGCCCGTTTGGATTCGTTTCTAGAATTGATAAGCTTGTAATACAAACGAGAGGAGGAACAAATATATGAAAAAATTTGGTTTATTAACACTAGGAATTATCGCTGGGATTGTAGCACTAGCTAACTTAGGTTCGCTTTTAGCTCTTGGAGTTTCCGCGGCAATCGTCTTTGCAGGGGTACACTTTTACTTGAAGAGTGATTCAACCTTCTTGAAAATCTTTTGGGCAAGCGTTGGTATCATTGGTTTAATCACTGCGGTTGTAAACGTACCTGGATTCTTCGCTATCCTAGCAATTCTGGCAGTTTGGTATGTAGTGAAAAAATGGAACAACGAATCATTAAGCTTTTCATCACCAATCGTTAAAACAGATGACCCATTTGTAAACTTTGAAAAACAATGGAACGAGCTTTCAAAATAAGGAGGAAACGAACATGACATCATTATTAAACAGATTAAAATACTCAATAGAAGCAGACTTACACAAGCTATTTGACAAAAAAGAAGAAAAAAACCCGATTGCAATGCTAAACCAATACATTCGTGAAGCAGAAAAACAAACAGAGCAAACTGGAAAATGGTTAGAGCGCCAAGGGAACCTAAAACAAGAACTGGAAAAAGAACTAACTGAAACGATGCAAATGGTTGAAAAACGTAAAAACCAGGTAGAACTTGCAACAGCAAGCAGCGAAGAAGACCTAGCCGCATTTGCTTTAG
This sequence comes from Psychrobacillus sp. INOP01, assembly GCF_018140925.1. NCBI lineage: Bacteria > Bacillati > Bacillota > Bacilli > Caryophanales > Bacillaceae > Psychrobacillus > Psychrobacillus sp. INOP01. The sequence continues at coordinate 2,369,758 of NZ_CP073315.1, read as the reverse complement.
CAGAAGTAAACGCATACGAGGAACGTGCCACTGTATTACAAAACAGTATTCACCAAACGACGGAAGAGCTTTTCGGATTAGAACGTAAATACGAAGAGATGAAACATAAAATCAAAGACATGAAAGTTCGTCAATTACAATTGATGGGAAAAGAAAACGTAACTCGTGCACACCATCAAATGGATCGCATCCTACAACCAGAACAAAAAGAAAAGAATTTCGGTACATTCCAAGATATGGAACAATACATCGAACGTCTTGGACAAAAGATTGAAAAAGAGCATGAAATTACTTCAATGGAACAACGTTTAGAAATGTTAGAAAAAAATGCACAAACTAAAGCAGAAATTGTGTAAACTAAGATTAGCAGGTACAGGTACCAAATAGAGGAGAAGGCACGCGCCTTCTCCTTACTAATCTTTATGCGAAGAAGGAGGAATACTCATTATGAAAGAAAACCAAACAAACAGATTAGCGTTTATACTCATTTGTTTTGTTTTCCTTATGTTCATAGAGGCTACGATTTTTGGAAACGGCAGTATTGTATTAGTTCTTCTTGGCATCGGGATGATGTATTTTAGCATGCGTAAACGTACTCGATTTTTATTTTGGAGCGGATTTATTCTTTTAATCATAGCGATTTTTTCTATGTGGAGTTTGCGACTTCTACTACTAGCTATTATGGGCTACGTCCTGTATAAGTTATGGAAAAATGAACCTATTCAAAAAATTGTTCGTCCATTTGACACCGTATATAAAGAAACTCCAAATAGTATTATTCAAAATAAGTTATTTTCTTCTCAAACGACACCTTTTAATGCTTATGAGTGGCAGGATGTCCACGTCCAAAGTTTTTATGGAGAACAAGCAATCGATGTAACGCAAACAGTATTGCCAAAGGGTACATCCTTCGTTTCCATTCGCCAGTCTCTTGGGAAAGTGACCATCTATGTACCATACGAAATTCCGGTAAGGCTACATTACGCAACTATTATTGGAGAGGCAGATATCTTTGGTCGGGGGGTACAGCGGTTATGGAACCAATCTGTCCTAGTGAAAGATGGTTATTTAGAGGGTGTTACCTACGCTTCAGAGTTAGTTATTACTGTTTCTACATGGATAGGGGATATTGAGGTGATCCGCAAATGAAGATTGTTTTTGGGCAGGGCCTCTCTATTTTCATCACTTTACTGTCACTGGCAGCACTTTTACTTTACGCACTATGGGGCTGGCCAAACGAAGATGCTTGGTGGTCCTTACTAGAAGTAAAATATGCAGAAGTTCCTTTTGGAGCTTGGATTATTATAACCCTTGCAATTATTAGTTTTAGTTTTTCATTGAACACCCTACAAAAGGTTCGAGATCAGGAAAAGAAGATTGATACTAGTCTGCGCCCGTTACTTGCGGCAGAAACATTTGTACCTGCGAAAAAAAAGTATTCTTACTCAAAGCGATTACATGTTACGACAACTCAACTAGAGCAACTTATTATGACACAGCGTAAGACATTACAACGCATTACAAATGAAAAAGCGGAAGCACAAGATAAGGTTATTCAGGAACGTATCGTGCAGGAAAGACAGCGACTAGCTAGAGAGCTGCATGATTCCGTATCTCAGCAATTGTTTGCCGCATCCATGCTATTATCCACTATGGTAGAAATAGAAGAAGCACAACATGAAAAAGCCCCAAAAACATTGCTACAAACCGAAAAAATTGTGCAGCAGGCTCAATTAGAAATGCGCGCATTATTACTGCACCTCCGTCCTGCAGCCCTTCATGATAAAACGCTAAAGGAAGGTTTAGAAGAGTTGCTAATGGAATTACAGGAAAAAGTATTTTTCACAATTCGTTATCGATTAGAAGACGTTCATTTATCGAAAGGTGCCGAAGATCATTTATTCCGAATCGCTCAGGAAACGTTATCGAATACATTGCGGCATGCAAAAGCAACAGAAGTCGATATATTATTCGTTGAACGAGATAATCTTGCTATTTTCCGCGTTCAGGATAACGGTGTCGGATTTGAACAGGTAGACTCCAAAAACGGCTCTTACGGATTGCAAAGTGTACAGGAACGAGCAGTGGAAATCGGAGCAATATGTAAAATTGTTTCCGTTCCTTCTCAAGGTACAATTGTAGAAGTGAAGCTGCCGATCGAGAAAAAAAGCATTGAAACAATCCAGTTAGAGAAAGGAGAGAGAGAAAATGATTCGAATTTTATTAGCGGATGACCATGAAATGGTGCGTATCGGCGTTTCCGCATACTTGCAAGCGCAGCCTGATATGGAAGTAGTCGCTGAGGCGACTAATGGAAAAGAAGCTGTGGATATGGCCCTTGTGCATAAGCCAGATATTATTTTGATGGATATGGTTATGCCTATCATGAACGGTGCAGAGGCTACACGCGAAATTGTTCAACAATGGCCAGAAGCAAAAGTAATGATTGTCACGAGCTTTATCGATGACGATAAAGTATATCCTGCACTCGAAGCTGGCGCTATCAGTTATTTGTTGAAAACGTCTAAAGCTTCTCATATTGCAGACTCTATCCGCAAAACATTAAATGGAGATGCCGTATTAGAGCCTGAAGTAACAAATAAAATGATGAAACGAATGCGCCAAGGCTCGGACCATGCTCTCCATGAAGATTTAACAGACCGAGAGCATGAAGTACTTCTACTCATGGCAGAAGGCAAAACAAATCAAGATATAGCGAATACTCTTTTTATAGCATTGAAAACAGCCAAAACACATGTCAGCAATATTTTATCGAAGCTTGAGGTAAGTGACCGTACACAAGCGGTGATCTATGCATTTGAACATAAATTGGTTCCCACAAAAAAATAACTTATTTGTTCCCATCAACATATGCTAATAAAAAGATAGCATAAAGGATGTTAGTGCGCATGAACCCACTAGACCCTATTGAGCCGGAGAATGAGCAACCGGCTAACCTAGCAGCAAAGGTTGGATTTCTAGGTACCGTTGTTGTAACGATTGGATATATTATTGAAGCCATCAGTGAAGGCATCGCTCTTTCCGAACTGGCTCAGGAAGAAAAGAATGTAGAAAAAAAAGAGCAGATAAATCAGCAGCAACTCTCAGATATACAAAGTAAATTGGATTATTTAATAAAGGAAATAGAAACTACAAAAAAAAGGGATGACCATTTTAAAAGATGGTGATCCTTTTTTGTACTTCTGCCTAATCTGTTTATAATTCCAACTAAGTCAAGCTTGGATGAAACTTTCCTGCAAGACGTTTCCTAATAATGGGGTCGGTTTACCTACACTGTAAAGATGCAAATAATGCATTGCTCTTGTGCAGGCAGTGTAGAATACCCTACGAAGGCTCTCATCCCCGTATACTTGCTCTGATGCATCATAAATGATGACAGCATCGAATTCTATGCCTTTGGACAAATACGAAGGTATGACAACAACTCCTTGTTCATATTCACTCGAGCCGTTCTTCACGAGCTTAATATCATCGATGTTGGACAAGGATTCGTATGCACTCTTACACTCCTCAGCTGATTTACATATTATAGCAATACCGTTATAACGAAGACCTTGCAAAGTTGCGACTTTGGATACGATGCTGCGATGTAGTTCTGTGTGATTAAGCAATTGTGTCAGCACGGGTTGCTCGCCGTCGCGTTCAAAAGGGATAATCCGTTCGCCGTTTGGTACTAGTTTGCTTGTAAATTCGATAATCGGCTTTGTGGATCGATAGCTGCGTGTCATGTTAATCACTTCCGTTTCAACCTGTCCGTATAAACTCAAAAGTGTATTAAAATCGTCCATTTCGCTCGCGTGAGCGAATATCGCCTGATTAAAGTCACCTAACACAGTCATTCTTGCCGAAGGAAATAAACGTTTTAGAAACTCGAATTGAAACGGTGAATAATCCTGAGCCTCGTCAACAAGTATGTGTTTTATCGAGCTGTTCGTCTGAAAGCCTTGAATTAGCTCTTTCAAAAGTAAGAAAGGAGTAGCATCTTCGTAAGATAGTTTGCCTTCATTTAGCATTTCCAGCGTCGCTTGGCAAACCTGGGCCCACTCCGCGGGTGTTTCCCCCTCTATCCACTGTTTGATTTGCAGAGGATCAGCAAAAAGCTTCTCATATATACCCTTATTGTCGATGAAACCAAATGTTCTGACTCGGTTACGTAACGGCTTCAATTTCTGTTGAACAATCAATCGTGCAAGTGCTTCAGGCTCGATCTCATAATCTGCAATCGATTCTCTTTTATATCCGCGTTTTTTCGCTAAGTAGGTCTGGGCCTTATAGTAATCTTCGTTGCTAAGCAGCTCGATTTTCTCCTGTACCCACGGCTTAGTCAGCTCAGCCTTTTGGGTTTCATTTATTTTCTTAATTAGCCAATCCTTTAACTTTTCAAGCCTATTATGGAAGCGGAGTGATGTGTCGTTACTATAAAACTTCTCTGCTATTTGCCCGGCGGTAACAATCGGTTTTCCTCTGAAGATTATGTCCTTGAATAACATCCCAGATAACTCTAACGACTTCCTATATGATTCGATGGCTTCGAAAAAAAGAGGTGATGCTTTGAATCGAATGCTCGCCACCCTTGACCTGTAGGAAGGGGTATTCGTAGCAGTTAAAACATATTCCAATTGCTCGTAGGGATTTTCAACTTGAAACTCTTCACTTAGCCGATGGTCTAAGTATTCCTGAAATGTGACCTGCTGCATATTCTCTTCTCCAAGTTCTGGCAGCACATTGGACACATAACTGTTAAACATCGAATTAGGTGAAAATAGAATAATTTGATCAGCATTCATACTATCTCGGTATTTGTAGAGTAAAAAAGCAATCCGCTGCAGGGCAGCCGATGTCTTGCCACTTCCAGCAGCACCGTGTACGATGAGCAGTCTTCCACGATCATGACGGATGATTCGATTTTGCTCATGTTGAATGGTAGCTACTATATTATGCATATGTTTGTCTGTGCCTTTTCCCAACACCTGTTGTAAAATCTCATCTCCAATAGTGAGACTCGTATCGAACATGGATTGGAGAACACCGCCACGGATAAGATATTGCCCCTTTTTCACTAATATGCCTTTGATTTCACCCCCAGGCGTTGCATACTTGGCCGGTCCGTTCTGGTATTCATAGTAGACACTTGAGACAGGTGCCCTCCAGTCATAAATAAGAAATTCTTCGCCACTTGCATCCCTAAGTGTGGAGATTCCAATATAAATTTGTTCCTGAGTAGAATCTCCTTCTTCAATGAAATCGATTCGGCCAAAGTAGGGAACCTCCTGCATACGTCGAAGCTTGGATAATTTCTTAGATGCATGTCTATTGGTGCTTTGGATAACTGATAGAGCTTGAGTCTCTTGTCTCAAGCCAATGATGGTCTCAAGATAGTCGTCGAAGGTATCAACATTCACCTTGACCTCATCCCAAAAGTGTTTGCGTATATTAACCAGTTCGTTCCGACTCCGGTAAGTTTCTTCCTCTAATCTGGTGATTTGCTCCGTTATTGTCTCTACTACACTATCCACTCGTTTTTGCTCCTGCTGAAATTCTAACCCCATAGCAACCACTCCTCAAGAAAATTGGAATTGACAAACGAAAAATTATAATGTATAATATAAATTAGGGATATAATACACATTAATATTTTTAGTGTATATCTATATAAATTTATCACAAGTTCTCATTTTTTTCAATGTATTGGACATGTTTTTTTGTCTATGGATTTTAATGGGTATTTGCCACAACATACACCAATTGAATGCAAGAAACACACACCCGCTAGATAATAGGGTGTTTTTTTGACTCCAATTTTACTACGAAATATAACCTAAAATTATTTCTCGTTCTTTTTGTTAGAAAGTTTTATATCTTATTCAACTAACGCGCACTTTATTTTAATGGGCAGTTAAAAATAATACGGAAATAGCCTAGCTCATTATGAGCTAGGCTAATTTGTTTTATATATCTAGTAACATTTCAAAGTTCCGATAAGTAATAGACCCCTTTACGCGCTGGTATTTATCACTTTTTATACTATTACAGCTATTTTCACGGTTACTTTGAACAAATCTCCGTCTACTTCCATTCTTAAGCTGCCTCCGTGTAAATCCACGATGGATTGTGCGATGGCAAGGCCTAGTCCCGAACCTTCTGTATGACGAGATGTGTCTGCTCTTTTGAATCGCTCGGTAAGTTCATTCACATCATTTCCTAACTCATACTTCGCTATATTTTTGACGACGAAAATGGCTTCTCCGTCAATTTGATCCAAATTGATATACACGCGAGTATTAGGCAAGGCATATTTCAACGTGTTGATAATCAGGTTATCTAGAACTCTCCACCACTTTTGTCCGTCTACATAAGACATGATTGGCTTTGTACCAATGGCTACTCGATACTCTAGCCCTGATTTATCAATGTCTTCCTGGTGCTCTGCGATTGCTTGCTGCAGTAGTTGGGTTAAATCCACTTTTCTTTTATCTAACTCGATATTTCCCGTTGCCATTTTAGATACTTCAAACAAGTCTTCAATTAGCGTTTTCAAACGCATCGACTTTTTATCTAAAATCGCAATATAGGATGCTCGTTCTTCATCTGTAATACTTGGATTTTTCAACAAATCGGTGTAAGTGATGATAGATGTTAAAGGCGTACGCAAATCATGGCTAACATTTGTAATAAGCTCGGTTTTCAAGCGTTCACTTTTCGCTTGCTCAGAATGGGATGATTTTATTCGATTACGAAGTCCGTTTAAGCTAGCCGCATGCTCAGCAATCGGCGACTTCCCTCTCACTTCGATTTCGTTGCCAATTACGCCTCTTGCCATTTCCTCTGTTTTCATAATAATTCGGTTAAGATATGCCATTCTAGACAATAAAAACACAAGTACTGGTATACCAATTAAAATCGTTGCGGGAACCCATACTATTAGAGCAAATGGTTGAACAAGTGTCAGCAACGTGCCAAATCCCCAGAAGAAAATGACAATCAGCATGATCAACGTTTGTACCCCGATAGTGCGTTTTAAGAAAAAGCCCTCTAATGACTTAAACCAACTGTATACGAGGCTTTTCCTCCAATCTATATGTCCAAATCCTTCTTTTACCCACTCCCATTGATAAAATACAAAAGTGGTTGTAAGAATAGCAATAATAAGCATAAAGATCGGAATATCGGCTCCATAATAATGTAAAATACTTATTCTCAATTCATTCGTAGCTGCAAATACAATAAAAATACTGATAAAAAATAATACCCATTGTACATCTATTGGCAGGCTATGATACTTTCGCTTTCCTTCCTCATTCTGAAAATGACTCTTGTCTTTTCTCCATACGAAAGTAAAAGCAATAGTTGCTAGGGCACCTAGGATTAGTATTCCATAAAAGAATCTCTCTTGTTTTTTAAAGTACTGATAACTGTCCGCTCGATCGCCATTCATAATACTTGCCTCAGATATAGCAATAGTTCCTTCAAATTGGGGGAAGCTATAGCCAATTAAATTTTGCACATACCAAGAGTTGTCTATATTTTCATTTATAACATTTCCTCTTAAATAGTTGGACTTACTAGAGTATTCCTTTTTATAAGCAAGCTTAGAGTCCAAGTCGCCTCTTGTAAATTCCTCACCTGTCTCTTCATTTTTCAAACTATAAATAAACCCATCACCATAGTTAATAAATTCATTCTTACGTCGCTCTAATGCTAGGAAATATTCATCCACTTGCTTTTCTTTTTCAAGTCGTACCTTATCTGCTACATGCACATTATCCTCAAAATTTTTCGTTATGTCTTCCATTTTTTTATTACGTTCTGCAATGGATGCTTCGTCCGTTCTTCCTTCATATTGAGATACGATGGAATCTAGTTGATCTTGCAGACTACCAAACCGGTAGCGATGTTCATCTATTTCTTCTGCTGAGACGGTAATATTTTTCTTTATTTCTTCAATATCTGGAACAGCTAAAATAAGTGAAACAATGGAAGACTCAAAGCTACTCACTTCTGCCTCAAAACCATCGCTATCAAAATAGTTTTTCCCAATATAATTACCACCATCTCTGATTAGCGTTATGAAGGCTAAGACCATCATTACCGCTAACAAAGATAACAATATATTCTTTAAAATTGATTTCTTCACCCTGCAACGCCCCCTTTCATGTTTTGGATGATTTCCACGAAGCTCTCTCTAATTTCTACTAAAGGCACTAAGTTGGTTATACAATAAAACAAACAAAGTATTCCACAGACGATTGCCACTATAGATAGGAGGAAACTCATTTTACTTGTCGATTTTATAGCCAACACCCCACACCACCTTTAGATATCTAGGATTTTTAGGATCTGTTTCTATTTTTTCTCTAATTTTTCGGATATGAACTGCTACTATATTTTCAGCGTTATAGGCTGGTTCATTCCAAACTCGTTCGTATATTTCATTGATGGAAAAAACGCGTCCTGCATTTGTCATCAGTAGCTCTGTGATTTTAAATTCAATTGGCGTTAGTTTAACAGACTCTCCTTCTATAGAAAGATCCTTCGCTTCTTTGTTTAAAATTAGTCCATCGATTTCAATCACTTGCTGCTGCCCTTGATAATTGCCTAACTTCGTATATCTTCTAAGCTGGGACTTCACACGTGCCACCAATTCCATCGGATGAAAAGGCTTTGTCACATAATCATCTGCTCCAACAGATAGCCCATGAATTTTATCCGAGTCCTCTGCTTTCGCGCTTAGCATAATAATTGGGATATTTTTTTGTTCTCTGATTTTAAACGTTGCTGATATTCCATCCATTTTCGGCATCATAATATCTAACACGATGACATGAACTTCGTTTTCTTCTATTAACTGCAATGCTTCTAACCCATCTGCAGCTTTTAAAACTCGGTAGCCTTCATTTTTCAAATAAATTTCGATACCATCTCGAATATCTTGGTCATCATCCGTAACCAATACCGTAAACTGTGTCATTCGCTTACCTCCTAGGGGTCATGTATCCGTCCGTTGCCACAGGATGTGGTGTTCTATAGGATGCCCTCTCCGTTGTTCTTATGTTACTTATTGTACCCCTCATTCCTTAACATTCCAGTAGGGAAAATATGAAGAAATTCTTAAGAAAACAATAAATGCGTTCTCAATGGGTTAACCACTAATGAACGCATCTAAGTACCTTTATTTAATTTTTTTGTATGAGTATTTATTAAATACGTTATATTTAACATAAAAGCCATCTATAATGGCAGGGTATTCTCCTTGTTCTATATCAAAACCAAACATTTCGTCCGGCCCCATCCCAACACCATCTGTTTCTATTTTATTATGATTTTTATCAAATAGCAGAATATCATTCATACTACTCTCAGTTGTTATCCCTCCACCTGGATTAATCGTATAATTTACAAGCAAATTGCCGCTTTCTCGATTCAACCGATACTTTGTATCAAAAGAAAAGGTTAAATGCTCGCCTCGTTTCATCACTTCCATTAGAACTACATTTGTTTGATCATCAGTATAGACTATTTCATCAATTTTTAAGGGTTCTTCAGAAGAAAGAGGAATCCAATCTGATTTGATAAAGAACTCAATTGGGACATTCTCCTTTTGGAGCTTGAATGTATAGTCTTTTTGGTTAACTATTTTCTTTTTAATGGCATCTGCACTAAACTGTTCATTATAAATAAAAATTCCAACCATCACAAAAATTATCAGCAAAAATAATATAGATATCTTCCTATTCACTGAATCTCCCCCCATTACACAACTATACCAATTTCTTATTTTTCCGACAATTCATCCTGTAACTTTCTTCAAACTAAAGTGTCTAATATTTAAAGGAGTGATTAAGATGAAAAGAATAATATGGGGTGTATGTTCGATTTTTATTATTTTGATCTTAGCGAGCTGCGGAACAGATAATTCAGATAGCATTACTTCCAGTGAACCGCAACAACAGGAGGGCAAAAATATTACAACTGAACTAGAAGTTAAAGAGGATGGTAATGCTTCATTTACTATGAAAAATGAAACAGCAAAAGAAATGACATTAACATATCCGAGCGGGCAGGAAATTGAGTATCAGCTTTTAAACAATGAAGATAGCATTGTATTCACCTATTCAGCCGATAAGGTATTTGTCCTTATGATTTCTGAAAAAGTGCTAAAGCCAAATGAAGAAATCGTCATACCACTTGACTTAAAAACAGAATTGACAGAAGTACCTGCTGGTTCATACACACTAGTAGCTTGGTCAACCGCAGAAGAATTAAGTGACCAGAAACAAGAGGTATCCTATGACTGGGCGGGAAATGGAATAGCAGAAGAAAGTAATGAAACAATTACCGTCTATAGAGGGGACGCAAATGCGGAGTATGTTGAACCATACGACGTAACTATTGACCCTACAAGCGATTTAGTTCATCAAATTTTTGATGAAATTATGGTGCTCGAAGTTGGGTTAATTGATTATCGTTTGGAGAATAATAACACAAAGCTATTCTTGAATATGGATAGTGGATTAGAGAATGTACAAGGAAGTGCCGGGGAGAATATATTTATTGGGACAATTGTTCATTCCTATTTTGAAAACTTTCCCGATGTAGAGGAAATTTATTTCGAAGAGGAAGGCAAGTCTCCCGTTGAACTCGCACATATAGTGGTGTCGGAGCCATTTACACGCGATCAAGACTATACAAATAAAAAATAGCCTTTTTATACCCATAGTCCGAAATCAGTTTAAAGTGTACACTTAGTTATAACCAACAAATTTTTTAGTAAGGTGGGCTATGGATGACAAATCACGAAGAAACAAATTTACCTCCAAAGACATGTTCCGTTGAAAGATTAGTAACAATGGAATCAGATGTTGCTTTAGTATTACAAGGAAAAAAAACTGCTACACGACGTAATGGTCGCTATGCAGACGTAGGCGAAATTATGGAGCTTCAAGGACAGTCCTTCGTTGTAGACCGTGTTTATATTCAAACACTTGGTGATTTGACGGATGAACATGCAAAACAAGAAGGCTTTGAATCTGTAGAGGATTATAAACAATCCATTCTGTCTTACCATCCTGGTATGCCTTGGTTACCTCATATGACTGTATGGGTTCATGAATTTAGTCCTGTAAAGGCGTAACAATTACTTCTCTGTGTTTCACACAGGGAAGTTTTTTTGTTATACAAAGTATATGGATTATCCCGCTGCAAACCAAGTGTTCACAGAATTAAAAGATACTGCTGACTTCCGTTTCAGGTGGACGCTTTCCGCGGGCGGTCCGTGAGCCACCTTTCACTACAATCAATTAAGTGAGTAGTACCCAACAAGAAGCCTATCGCTACGATAATAGAATTAGTTTAGGTTAATGTGTAGTGATAAAACCATCCAATCAATCGCTATTGTAATAGGGATGTTAATATCTTTTTACGCAAAATTATTGTTCTCATCGTGTGAAACTTTTTATCCAAAAAATGGTCTAATTCGTAAACAGGAGGTGTACAACATGAGAAGTGGCAAAAGAATTAGTTGGTTTTTACTATTTGCAATCCCTCTCTTTATCTTGGCTAGCTGCGGGTCCAGTACAACTGAATCTACAAAAGGTAGCGAAGTGACAGAGGAGCATTTATCCACACGACTTGACCTTACAGGAGATGGAGAAGGATCTTTTACGATTAAAAATGAATCCTCAAAAGAAGCTGTTTTGGAGATGTCGAGTGGTCAACAAATCGAATTCCAACTATTAAATAAAGCGAATGCAGTTATTTACACGTATTCGGCAAATAAATTATTCATACAAGAAATGCAAGAAAAGAAATTACAATCTGGTGAAGAATGGACGATTCCACTCAATCTGGAAGAAGAACTTGCGGGAGTTCCCCCGGGGTCTTATACATTGGTCGTTTGGTCAACAGCAGAAGGATTAAATGAACAAAAAGAAAAGATGGCGTATGAAATATTGACGTCACCCGGAAAACTTGTCGTTCAAACACAGGAGGTCACTTTTACCGGACTAGTGGATTCACACTCCATTGAAGTGAAAAACTTAGATGGTGGTACAGAAGTAATGCAACTATCTGAGGTGGCAATGCCTCTGTTTGAAAACCTGGAGGATGGCACACAAATAATCATTGAATATGTAGAAGAAAGTGGTCAAAAGGTCGTCCAAACTATGTATCTTGCTGAATAGGATTCTAAACAACCATATAAAAATGCACCGCTATTTTGCGGTGCATTTTGTAGAATGATTTTAATTTCTAAAGGATAAACCCTCTCCCTCTAAACTAGACCTAAGTGTTGGTAATGAAGCTGGGCCTATACCATGAAGTTTCAAAATTTCTTTTTCACTGAATTCAGAGAGCTTCTGCAAAGAAGTTATCCCATCATGTACTAGTGCTCTTCTTGCCGGTGCAGAGAGTAGCGAAAGAAATCCACTCTCAGGCTTGTTTTCTTGCTCACAAGTAGGGCAGGTCGGACAGTCACTGCTTTTGTAATATTTATGCCCTTTGCTGCAAGTCCTTAATTCTTTTTCAGAAGTTGCCATCTTAACATGTCTCCTATCATAGGAACTTTTTGATATTTGTGTACCAATTAATTTATCTTAATAATACTTCGTGTTAGTTAATAATAATAGTGGAATGCATAAAAAACCAGCGAGACATAAGCGCCCTCACTGGTTTTTTCGAGTTTAAAGTTATTCCTCGTACATGCCGATGCAACGTTCGCATTCGTAAAGGGATGATTCTACTTGCTCATTAATAACACATCCACACTCACGACAATGCTTTGTATTTACTTCTTGAGTAGTTATTTTCATGCAAATCACCTCCTCGAATGGAATGTTTTTTTTAGCTAATCTTTTCGTAGCCTGGCAATGTTAGAAATTCGATAAATTCATTTTCTCTTACTAATGATAGGAATAGATCTGCTGCTTCTGTGTATCGACCATTTACGTAAACTTCATTGCCAAATATGGCTTTTAGTTTCCCTAATTCTTCTGCTATCACTTGCTCTACTAGAGGTATGGTAATTTTACGTCCATCTTCTAGCTTTCCTTCTGGATGTCTGATCCATTGCCATACTTGTGTACGTGAAATTTCTGCTGTTGCAGCATCTTCCATTAAATTATTGATCGGGGCTGCTCCATTTCCACGTAGCCAAGAGGCTATATATTGAACCCCTACACTACAGTTCATGCGAAGCCCTTCTTCAGTAATGGTTCCCTTAGGTACTTCTAGTAAATCAGCTGCTGTTACGTGTACATCCTCTCGTTTACGATAAATCTGGTTTGGGGTAGGCATATGCTCTTGGAATTGCTCCCAAGCGACGGGTACAAGACCTGGATGCGCTACCCATGTTCCATCATGTCCGTCCGTTGCTTCCCTACGTTTGTCTTCGCTTACTTTTGCAAAAGCCGCAGCATTGGCTGATTCGTCCCCTTTTATCGGAATTTGTGCGGCCATTCCACCAATGGCAGATGCATTTCGTCGATGGCAGGTTTGGATACATAATTGCGAATAAGCACGCATAAAAGGTGATGTCATCGTCACCTGACCTCGGTCTGGCAAAATGACCTGTGATTGATTGCGAAGTCGTTTAATATAACTAAAAATATAATCCCAACGTCCACAGTTTAGACCAGAAGAATGATCGCGAAGCTCGTATAATATTTCATCCATTTCGAATGCTGCCGTAATCGTCTCGATTAATACAGTTGCCTTAATCGTCCTGTTAGGAATCCTCAATTGTTGCTGTGCGTATACGAAAATATCATTCCATAACCGTGCTTCCAAATGACTTTCTAGCTTTGGCAAGTAAAAGTAAGGGCCAGTTCCTCGAGAGATTGCTTCCTTTGCATTATGAAAGAAATAAATTCCAAAGTCGAAGAAACTACCTGAGATTGGCTCACCATCAATTTGTACATTTTTCTCCAAAAGGTGGAGTCCTCTAGGTCTTACAATGAGTACTGCTGGCTTTTCTTGCAGGCTATATACTTTACCATTGTTAGGCTGTGTATAAGAGATTGTTTTGCGAACAGCATCACGCATATTGAGTTGACCTTCAATCATATTTTCCCAAGTTGGTGAAGTAGCATCTTCAAAACAAGCCATAAATGCCTTTGCACCTGAATTTAATGCATTGATGACCATTTTACGACTAACTGGGCCAGTTATTTCGACGCGGCGATCCTGTAAATCCTCTGGGAGTGGAGCAATTGTCCAATCTCCTTCTCGAACCGCTTTTGTTTCTGGTAAAAAGTCTAATGTTCCACCGTTATCTAACTTCTCTTGACGAACTTGACGTGCCTGTAGCAATTCTTTTCTTCTAGTATCAAAGAGATGATGGAGGGAAGCCACGAAATCTAATGCTTCTGGCGTTAAGATTTCGCGTATCCCTTCAACCTCTCTCCCTACGATTTCAATTCTTTTAGTCGTTATTTGTTCCATTTATCGTTAACCTCCCATCCCCATGTTTGGTTTAAGCAAATTGCGCTACCTCTGTAGAGCCTTTCATCGCTGTGGTAGAAGAAGTTCCTCCTGAAACGATTTGTGAAATTTCATCGAAGTATCCAGTTCCTACTTCACGCTGGTGTTTAGTCGCGGTGTATCCTTTTGCTTCGTTTGCGAATTCTGCTTGTTGAAGCTTAGAGTAAGCAGCCATACCATTTGTTTTGTATTCATGTGCTAGTTCAAACATGCTGTGGTTTAAAGCGTGGAAACCTGCAAGTGTTACGAATTGGAATTTGTATCCCATTTTCCCTAGCTCTACTTGATATTTTGCAATTGTATCTTGGTCCAGGTTAGCTTCCCAGTTGAATGATGGCGAACAATTGTAAGCTAGCAATTTGCCTGGAAATTCTGCATGAATAGCATCAGCAAATTGTTTTGCCTCCTCCAAACTTGGATGAGACGTTTCACACCAGATAAGATCTGCATATGGTGCATACGCTAAGCCACGCGAGATTGCTTGCTCAATTCCTGGTTTAGTTTTAAAGAATCCTTCAGGTGTTCTCTCTCCTGTTAAAAAGTCTGCATCACGTGGATCAATGTCACTTGTAACCATGTCTGCAGCATCTGCATCTGTACGTGCAATTAGTACAGTTGGCACACCCATTACATCCGCAGCTAGTCGAGCTGATACTAAATTACGAATAGCATTTTGAGTAGGTAAAAGAACCTTACCTCCAAGGTGACCACATTTCTTTTCAGAAGCAAGCTGATCTTCTAAATGTACGCCAGCTGCTCCAGCTTCAATCATACCTTTCATCAATTCAAAAACATTTAATGGTCCACCAAACCCGGCTTCCGCATCTGCAATGATAGGTGCAAACCAGTCAAACTCATCTTCTCTACCTTCTGTTTGATCAATCTGATCAGCACGTTGTAACGCTTGGTTAATACGCTTGACTACGGCCGGCACACTGTTAGCTGGGTATAAGCTTTGGTCCGGATACATTTGACCTGAAAGGTTTGCATCTGCCGCCACTTGCCAACCACTTAAATAAATTGCTTGAAGACCAGCTTTTACCTGTTGTACTGCCTGATTACCCGTTAAAGCTCCGAGGGCATTGATGAAGTCCTCTTGATGAAGCGACTTCCATAAACGTTCTGCTCCTTTTCGAGCTAGTGTTTGTTCAATGATGACAGATCCACGTAATTTCACTACATCCTCTGCAGAATACGGACGTTCAATCCCGTTCCAACGACTTTCTTCTTTCCATTGTTGCTGAAGCTGCTCTACCTGTTGTTGTCTTTTTGACATTTCCATACACCCCTTAATAGTTTGTGAAGGAACAATGTTTAAAAAATACGACTTTTTTACTGTATCATAACAGTTCCTTTTCTTGTAATCTAATATATAACACAATGATATTTCTTGTATTGGTTTTTGGATGAAAGATCACTTTTTAAGGATGAAAGAAGAATTAGAATGACGAATGCATAATATATAATTTCGGGGGTGTGCTAGTGGATTTTAATAAAGAACAATTAAAACAGTACAGTTTAATAATGGAGGAATGGGTTCCGAAAGAAGCCTCTATTGCTATAGCAGCGGGGGATGAGTATATTTACTATCTCCCAGGGGGACACGATCTTCATGTAAAAGAAGGACAAAAAATCCAGACTAATAGTATTGCAGATTTGGTACTTAAAAAAGCTTGTAGAACTGAGGCTGTACTCGTAGACACATCATTTCAAGTACCTTATTACGGAATCGGTTATCCGATTGAGATTAACGGAGAGAGGGCTGCATTAGTTGTTATACTCCCTCCTCATCACGCAGCAGTACCCATTACTTCTCCTTATAAGTTTTTGACTGGGAAGCAAGAGGATGAGTGGAAGCCTATCCCAATCGAAAAAGTGTCTCATATAGAGAGTCTCCAAAAAAAGACATGGTTCTATGCCAATAAGGAACCGTATAAAACAAGTATCCCATTAAAGGATTTACAACTACGACTACCAGATAGCTTTTTACGGATCCACCGCTCTTATATTGTAAATATTTCATTTATTGACCGAATCGTCCGCGATTTTTCTTCCAATTTACTAGTTCAGTTACTGGATGGGACCGAGTTGCCTGTAAGTCAATCTTATATGGCCGATGTTAGAGGTGCGTTGGGGTTTTAAACTCAGAGAAATGCACCAAATGCTCGTTAAACAAAATCACGCTTAAAAGAGAGCTCATCATTATAATGGTAAGCTCCTTTTTTTAGTTGGTAATAGTTTCTGAGCCAAAACCTATAAAGAATTGTCTTAATTAGTAGTTTTACGTAATATTAATTTAATACATAAAGGAGGTTAATAATGGAAATATTGCATAAGTATATTAAAGCAACGAACACACATGACTTTGAGGAAGTCCGAAAAATTTTACACCCAGAGGCTATATATTTTTTCTCAAATAAAACTTGTATTAATCACCAAGAAATACAGTCCTATTTTGAAAATGCTTGGACTTATATAAGGGACGAGAACTATGAAGCACGAGAAGTTAAATGGCTCTTCAAAGGAGATTCATCTGCTTCATGTATCTATACTTATTTCTACGAGGGTTATATTAACGGAGCTTACGTCAGTGGTGAAGGAAGAGCAACCAATGTATTTGTGAAAATTCACGATGAATGGCTATTAATACACGAACATTTAAGCCCTTCTCCTAATTAATAACAGTATTTTCTAATCTATAGTTTTAAATAAAGTAGGAGAGCACCATATGAGTAGTTTAATTGCCTTTATTCCCGTACTTATTTTCTTTGCTTTTTGGATCTTTTTTATTTGGTTTGTAATAACACTTGTTAAATCTAGTAACGAACGTAATATGCTTTTAAGAGAAATTTCTAGAAAGCTAGACGTGTTACGGAACAACAATAAGATTGATTAGGAAGCTTAACATTTTAAGGAGGGCATGACTCACGTCACACCCTCCCTTTTTGTTATACAAATTGTAATTAGGTTATATAACACTTATTTATTCTGCTAAAATAATTTCTTCGGATATTCGAAGATCTTCTTTGTCAGTTAATAATTCCCAATCCAATACTTTGTCTTTATCTAATAAAAGATATTGTAACTTACCCAACTTTACTAATGGTTTAATGCTTGTTATATTGGTTCCTCGAATATCAAGATATGTTAATTCCTTTAAGTTTTCTAAAGGTGCCAGATCTGATACTTTTGTTTCTGCTATATTTATTCGATTTAAGTTTTCCATTTTGTGAACAAATGTAAGCGTATCTAACTGCGTGTCTTGTAAAGATAGAAATGTTATATTTTCAAGTTTGCTAATAATAGTAAAATCAACAATGGGATTATTGTCTAAAAAGAGAATATCTAAATCAGTTAGACCTTCTAGAGCTTCTATAGAAATAATTTGGTTATTACTTAACTCTAGATACTTGAGTTTTACTAAATCCTTCAATGAAGTTATATCCACTATACCGTTGTCAGCTAAAAAAAGATTTTCTGTATTCTTCAGGATTTCTGCCCCTTGTAAATTCCCTATTCCATTTCCTGTCAATTCTATTGTTTTTAAATGAGCTAGGTCCTCCCAAAAGCTAACTTCCTTGTTTTTATCCCTAGCTGGAATAGGGAGTGTCCCGTCCTCTACATGGCTTTCACTCTGTTCCATATTATCCGTATCATACACATGTTTCTCGTAAGTGAATGTACCATCTTGGTTCACTTTAACAGACATAATCTCTTCTCTTAGTGTTAGGTCTGTAATAATTGGAGTAACAATATTATCTTTAATATTTAGCTCATATAGCTTCCCTCCCATTGTTACCATCCCATGTGCATAGCCTATAATGACAAACATTCTGTCTTCGTCAATCCACTCTACTTTCTTAGGAGTATATTGACCTTGCTCATTGTCTTTCAATTTATAAATGGTAGATTGGTCTGTTTCCAAGTTTTCTATAACTAGTATTCCTTCCCCTTCTTCTCCTGCCTGTTCACCTCTTCCTTCAATTGTTACTTGCTGATTGCCACTTGGTGAAGGCTGCCAGGGAGAATGAAAAGTAGGTTTAAAATTGTTTTCAATTTTCATATCAAAATGAGCAGGGGTTATTACCTCTTCTTCCGTTAAAGTAAATGTGGATAAATCCGTGCTAATTATCGTTTCATATTCACCACTTTCCTTGTCCAAAGAAGCACTTTCCCATTTCACTTCACCAAAACCAGGGACATAATATCTTCTCATCCGATAATCATCTTTTATATTTTCTAAAATCAATACATTTGTAAAATCTCCATAAGTAGTAGTCACCTTTCCTGAAGTATTAATAACAGTCCAATCTCCATACTCATCTCCTATATCCAAAGGAGCTTCTAAGAAAAGCTCTCCCTTAGGTAGCTTGTTCAGCTCTATACTAGACCATTGCAATCGATCTGATACATCATCCAACATCTCTTCATAAACAATTTCGATTTGATTCCCGTTCAAGCGATAAATACGTTCGACACTTCCACCATCATTACTAATCACCTGCTGCACATAATGGTCACCTAACCAAAACGTTTGTGTAGTACTACCGCCATTCTCGAAACCACCTAAAAATACAGCTTCCGCACCGTGAGGAGGAAGATATTGTTTTATCTCCTCATAAAAATCCCCCTTTTCAATGGCGATTTCAGTGTCCTGTTCTTCTGGTGGGACGACTAATCCTGGATCTGTAAGTTGACCATTTTCATTTGTTAATATCGAAGGCCACAAATATGCGCTAAATGCGAGTAACCCTATAAATGTAGCCAATATTCCATAGTACGCCCATCGTTCCTTATTTTCATTAGGCTTTTTTGACTTTTTTAAGTTTACCTGCTGTTGAATCCGATGCACACGTTCTGATGTATCACCCATTTTGGTTAGCAGCTGTTGTTTAATTTCATTCATGGATTAACACCTCCCAATCATTCTCTTTCAATTGAACCTTTAAAAGTGCCCGCGCTTTTCTGAGCCTTGTCTTGACGGTATTGTCTGGGATTGACAGAAGTTGAGAAATCTCTAACACGGATAATTCTTCAAAATAATAATAGATAATAACTTCTCTATACTTTACTGGTAGCTGGAACACTGCATCTGCGAGTTCTAACCTTTCATCCTCTTCTATGATTCGGTCTCTACCCTTTTTTGAAGGATTAAAAAAGTTATTCGTTAACACTTGCTTACGATATCGCCAGCTTTTTAAGTAATCCTTACATTTATTAATCGTTATTTTTGCTAAATAAGTTTTCAATGAGGAACGTTCTTCAAACTGCTCTGCTTTCTGATAATAGGTTAAAAATACATCCTGTACGATATCCTCAGCAGCCGACCAATCCTTTATATATAAATAGGCAAGCTTTAACAAATAATCGGTATATTCTTTCATAACTTGTTGAAATTGTTGCTCTGTCAAAAAACGATTCATCTCACACTCCCCTAACCTTGCCTTTAACTAATAGACGATACTCATCTACATCACGTTTTCAATTGTAAAAAAACAATTTTTACGTACAAGAAAGACTGTTCCGATATTTCTCGAAACAGCCTTTTGTATTTATTTAGTTCTATTTAAACAGACACTTCACCTTCTTTTACAGTTGGTCTGCTAGCGGATTTACTCCCAAACGTTAAAATAGCTATACTACCAAGCAGTAAACCAATCCCTACCCAAGAGGTTGCGCTGAGAATCTCGCCCACTACAATTACACCAAGTAAAGCAGCGGTAGTTGGTTCTGCCAAGGACAAAGTTAACGCGGAGGAAGCAGGGATTTTCCGAAGCCCCCATCCATATAAAACATAAGCGACACTAGTAGTTGCTAACCCCAAATAAAAAATGATACCTATATTCCCTACATCCTTCAACCAACTTACGTCAAATATGAAATAGAAAGGAGTTAACAGTAATGCGCTAAGCGAGAAGGTCATTGCAACTATGGATATAGCTTCTTCTTTTTGGAGCAAATATTTGCTTGTCATTGTATACAATGCAAAAATAATACCTGCGACTAATGAATATAAGATTCCTAATGGATTAATGCTCACTTCACCTTTTGTAATAAATAAAAACATACAGCCAATAATAGCTAAACCTGTGGAGATTCCCCAAACTTTTGTAGGACGCATCTTTAAAAATACCCATTCAATTAAACCTGAAAACACTGGAGCACTTCCGATAGCAACCACACTCGCTATCGCTACTCCTGTCAAACGCACCGATGAAAAGAATAAGAGCTGAAACAAAGATATACAAAGCGCTGCGTATAAGGTGTGCTTCCAAGGCCAAGAACGGAACTTAATTTTCTTCAAAAAAACCATAATAATAAGAAGAAATAATCCCCCACTTGCAGAACGTCCTGCACTAATGATAAATGGGTGAGCACTGTCTGGTAAAAATGTTTGTGCAGTTCCTGTTGTCCCCCACAAAATAGCACCAAAAAGTACAAATATGTATGGTAATACGGTCAAGTTTTTTCCCCTACCTTTCCACATTTTCTAACTTCCAATATAGCACATATTGAGTTACTGCCAATCGTATCTTATACTAATAACGATAGGAGGCATTTTACATGTATATGACAGTAGAAGAAACTGCGAATTATTTATCAATGCCTATTGATCAAGTTAAACGATATATTTCAGAGAAGAAAATTCGTGCCATTTTCGACGGGGAAGAGTATTACGTAAATAGTGCTCAATTCGAAACGCATTTACAGCAGATTGAGGATTTGAAACGACAAATCGACGAATGGCGAAATACCCCAATCCCAGATGATATTGATGTTAAGGACGAAGATTAATACAAAGGAAAAGGACGTTCTCCGAATGAGGAGAATGTCCTTTTGTATTATGGCTGATTAAATCGTTATGAAGAACCCCGCTCGTTTTCCGATAATTTCTGCGTAATCCTCGACCATCACACTTGCTGTTGGATACATTCCCGCTCCTGGACCAACTAACGTTAGTGTTCCAATGTAGTTGGTATCTAGAGCAACCGCATTGTTTACCCCTTCGATTGAGTATAAAGGATGATCTGGCCCGACAAGTTGTGGTCCAACGGAAGCGTATAGTTCTCCGTTTTCGTCTTGCTCTATTTCTGCCACATGGCGGTAACGTAGTCCTTGTTCCTTCGCTTTACGGACGTCCTCTAATGAGATTTCATCGATACCCACTACACGAACATCGTTCCAATTAGGCTGTTTTTTAAATGCTAGTGCACTTAGAATCATCAGTTTACGGAATGCATCTTGCCCGGACACGTCGTTATATGGATCTGCTTCTGCATAGCCAAGGTCCTGTGCCTCTTTTAATGCATCATCAAATTGACATTCGTCCTGTCTCATTTGTGTCAAAATGTAATTCGACGTACCATTTAATATTCCTTGTATTCTTTTCACTGAGTTAACTTGTAATAGATTTTTCAACGTCTTAATAACAGGAACTCCACCTGCTGTTGTTGCCTCATATCCTATAAATACTCCACGAGACTTTGCGCGCTCATGCAACGGGATACTATATTTGGAGAACATCACTTTATTTGCTGTTATTACGTGACACCCTTTATCAATCGCTCTACTTAGGTAGTTATATGCTGGTTCCTCATTTACAATTGCCTCGAATACTACTTGAAGCCCAGGAATATTGATAATATCCTCGAAGTCATCAGTCACTAAGACACCCGGTGTAGCTATTCTTTCTTTTCCAACGTTGTTTACGAGAATAGCACTAATTTCTAGGTCTAATCCTAAAGACTTTTTAAGATCTTCTCTTTTTTCATTTACAATGTGGTAAATCCCTTGCCCGACTGTTCCGAAACCTAGGATTGCTGCTTTTATTGTCGCCATGCTATCTCCTCCAAATGAATCTGCACAATTGAGTTCCAATTTGCTTCTATTAGTAAAATTCTAAATCGCAATTATATACGAAGAACTATTTTACATATTGTAGCCCATCTTTACTCAATTATCAATAAAATTCTACCTAGAGAGGACATTTGTTTTTCCCACAAGTACTTCGTCAAGTGCAGCCTGCAAATCTTCGACTGCCTCTAGTCCTACAGACAAGCGGATTAAGTCTTCCGTAACTCCCGATTTCACTAAATCCTCTGGAGTTAACTGCTGATGTGTTGTAGATGCAGGATGGATTATTAGTGATTTGGCATCGCCAACGTTAGCTACATGCGACCAAATTTCAATATTATCGATAATATTTCGTCCTGCTTCTTTACCACCTTTTACTCCGAAAGTTAGGATCGAGCCAAAACCATTCTGTAAGTATTTTTTAGCAAGCTCATGTGAAGGATGACTTTCTAAACCTAAGTAGTTAACCCAAGTCACTTCTTCGTTATTTTCTAAGTAATCTGCAATTTTCTGTGCATTTTCATTGTGCTTTGGTACACGTAAATGAAGTGTTTCTAATCCTTGTAGAAAGGAGAAAGCTGCTTCAGGACTTAAAGTTGGACCAAAATCACGAAGCAATTGAACGCGCAACTTCACTGCGAATGCTACGTTTGGGACATCTATTCCGTATCTTAGACCATGATAGGTCACATCTGGCTGTGTGAATCCAGGGAATTTCTCTGAATCCCAATTAAAGTTTCCTCCATCTACTACTACTCCACCGATAGTTGTACCATGACCGCCAATCCACTTAGTTGCCGAGTGAATCACTACATGAGCACCGTGTTTAATCGGATTCGATCCATATGGAGTAGCAAATGTGCTATCTACCAGCAACGGAACTCCTACTTCGTTGGCAATTGCTGCAACGTTTTCAACATCTAATACATTTAAGCTAGGGTTTCCGATGATTTCAGCAAAAAATGCTTTTGTTTTATCCGTAACTGCTGCTCGGAAATTTTCTGGATCAGTTGAATCTACAAACTTCACTGTAATACCATATCTCGGCAATGTATGTGCAAATAAATTAAATGTACCACCATACAAATTTTCAGCAGCAATAATTTCGTCTCCAGCTCCTGCAATATTTAAAATAGAAAATGCGATAGCAGCCATGCCGGAAGAAAGTGCAACTGCTGCGGTCCCTCCTTCTAATAATGCAATTCGTTGTTCAAACACATCTACAGTTGGATTCGTAATACGGGAATAGATATTACCTGTTTCTGCAAGAGCAAATAGATTTTGCGCATGTTCTGTATTTTTAAATACGAAGGATGTTGTTTTATGAATAGGTACTGCTCGTGAGCCTGTCACTGGATCTGGTTGTTGGCCACCATGTAAAAGTAGTGTTTCTTTTTGAAGATTTGTCATTTGAATTCCTCCTAAAATGTAGTTTAGATGGACGCTTATGGAGGCGAGGGAGGGTTAGAACAAACAAAAAACCCTCTTCAATTAAGAAGAGGGTGCAAATTCGCATGTTCCTCCTCTTATCTTCCAAATTCGTATTAGAATTTGTAGGATTTAGCACCTTTCCAAGTTGAGAACTTGTTGGTTGCCGGGCATCGCAGGGCCTATTCCCTCCGCCACTCTTGATAAGAGTATTAGATTTAGTTTTCCATCTTGTTACACAGTATAGATTTCTATTAAACTATTTGTCAACACTTTTTTGAAAAGTTAAAAAATTATTTTCGATACACTTCCTTCTACCCTTCTCTATTGCATAAATATTACTAATATTCTAAAGTATTCTTTATTTTACATTTATGACGAAATTTATAGTTTTTTGTAGTCCAATATGTATATACTACATAAGAGTATAAGGAACTATAACGAAAATATTATAACAGGAAATATAGACCAAGAAGGGTGAGAAAATGAAAAATATACAACAGCTTTTTCAAAGTGAAGATGGCAATGGAAAACAAAGAGAACAGTTATTAGGTTACGTGGAAAAAATATTAACGTCCATGGATGCTTTGAAAGATCCACAAAAAACGATGCTAGGGCCTATACAAGAGAGGTCTGCAAACTTCTATAAAGAGATAATGGAAGATTATGAAGTGCCTTTAAATAGTCGTTCGATGGACTTTGTTGTGGAAGAATTAACAGACTTGATGAAGGGTCACCCATATCATACACGAAACTTTGTAACAAATGTTTTGCCAATGGCAAGTATTCCTGGTGTCCTAGGACTACTTACCAATTCCTTATTGAATGGTAATAACTTGTGGGATGTTTACGGACCAGCTGCTGCTGAATGTGAGGTAAAAGTCGTCTCCATGATGTCGAAACTAGTTGGTTACGATTTTACTGAAAGCTTCGGTTATACAACCTGGGGTGGACAAGGCGCAGTGTTCAGCGGCTTGCGCATGGCGATAGCAAAACAGTTCCCAAACGCTAAAGAGGAAGGCGTACCAAATAATTTATATTGCTTTGCATCCGAGAATGCACATTATAGCTTGTTAAAATCTGTAGAGGCTGTTGGAATTGGAAGTAATCATCTTATACGAGTTAAAGCAGGGGCGGATCATTCTATGGATATGGAAGATTTGAAAATGCGCTTAACAGAAGTAATCGAAAAAGGCGGCATTCCTGTCTATATCGTCGCTACTACTGGTGCAACAGATAATTTTGCTATTGATGATGTTAAAGCAATTAAAGAAATGGCAACAGCATTCGAAAGAGAATACAATCTAAAGCAAATTCATATTCACGCCGATTCCGCGCTGGGTGGTTTTTATGCATTCTTCAACGATTATGATTTTATGAATAACCCATTGCACTTTGAGCAAGAAGTGCTAATAAGTCTGCAACATACTCGTGAACGGATGCAGCATATTTCATTGGCTGATAGTTTATGTTTTGATTTCCAAAAGCTTGGACAAACCCCTTACTTAACTAGTTTGTTTTTAGTGAAGGAAGGTAAATACCTAGGCTTATTGGATTTAGAAGATTTCGATACGCCGTATGTTGGCAACCGTGGCTACGGATCTTATCATACAGGCTATACATTAGAATGCTCACGAATGGGAAGTTCGATTGCTATTTATGCTGCTTTGTTGGCGTTCGGTAAGACGGGATATCAACAACTATTAGCAAATTATGTCCGGGTAAATTTAGCATTCCGTGAACAATTGGCCATAAAAATTCCTTCGTTACATGTTGTAAATGAACCGAATATCGGACCAATTACAGCGTATCGCTATTATGAAAAAGGATTGAATTGGAGAGATGAACAAGCTGGCAACTATTCACTGGCACAAGTGAAAGAAATCAATGATTTAAATGCATCGCTATTTGAAGTATTAGGAAAACACCGAGATGAGGTATTTTTTGGTGATACAACTCGTGTCTGCACTGTAGCAGTTTGTGATTCAGATGAACTGGTTCCTGTTGCAGCAGCGAAATTCTTTTCTATTTCACCATATACCGAGGTGGAACATATCCCAGCGATGATAGATTCCCTTCATCAATCCATCAATACAATGGAGGCTTTACAATTTGTTAAATAAATTAAAGAGTTCTATGTTATATAAATATATTTTAAGTTTTATCATCCCAATTGCCTTATTTTCGATTATCTTTAGTGTAATATTATTTACCTCCACTAAAATAATTATAGATAATTATGTTATCGATCAATTTGAAAATACACTACAATTGGTATCGGATGATGTTCTTGAAGAGCTGGATTCTGATCTTGTAGTCGCTGCAGATAGTAATAATGATGAACAATACAGTACATTGCTGAATAAATTAAATGATTCTAAAACAAAACACAATGTGGAAAATGTTTATGTGCTTTCCCGTTCAGATGGAAAAGAGCATATCGTCGCATTGAGCGATACGGATGATCGTAATGCTGCATATACGTTTGATGAAAAAATGAATGAAGCAATTGACCAAGGGCAAGTGAAAATTAGCGATATCTATACAGATGAGTATGGAATTCATAAATCTATTTTCGTACCATTCCAGAAAACAGATATTATTCTTGGTTTAGATATGGATGCATCATTTATATCTAAATTACAAACCCAAATTATTTGGTTATCAATAATCATTACCTTAATCTTTGTTGCATTAGGTACGCTAATCGCTTACTTCATAAGTAAACGTATTATAAATCCGATTAAAGCTGTTTCGATTTTCGTAGAAGAAGTAGCAAAAGGAAATCTAGCGGTAGAGCGTTTGCATATTAAAGGAAGTGATGAAATTGCTCAGTTATCTCACGGTATTCATAATATGACTGATGATTTACGTTCCTTAATTACTCATATTGGAGAAAATGCTGAGCAAGTAGCAGCAACGTCAGAGGAGTTATCAGCGAGCTCTGAAGAAACAAGCGCGTCAATTCAGCAAATTACTTCCTCCATGCAAGAAGTTTCGATTGGTTCAGAAAAACAAACAGAGGCTATAGAAGAAGTGGAGAAAAATGTTTCTACTATTTCAGAAGCAATGAATAAAGTGGCATTAGAGGTTAATAGCGTGTCTGGCAAAGCTTTGAATGCATCTGAAATCGCCTCAAAAGGTAATGATACCATCCATATGGCAGTTCAAAAAATGGATACCACATCCGATGCTATTCATGCTACTTCAGATGTTGTAAAACGTTTAAGCGATTATACGCAAGAAATTGGGGATATTGTTTCATTAATTACAGAAATAACAGATCAAACAAACCTACTTGCTTTAAACGCTTCTATTGAAGCAGCGCGTGCAGGAGAGCATGGCAAAGGATTTGCCGTTGTTGCAGAAGAAGTACGAAAATTAGCAGATCAATCGCGTGAAGCTGCCAATAATATTAGTACACGCATTGATACGATTAAAGCAGAATCTTCTCATGCAGTTAAATCGATGGCAATAAGCTATGATAATTTAAGAGATAGCGTTACTACATTTGATGAGGCGGGTAATGCCTTTAAAGATATTTATATAGCTGTGAATGAGTTAACTAAACAAATGAATGATGTCAACAGCGTAGTTGAAGGAATGAACAATGGTGTACGTAATATTGCTGGTTCCATGGAACAAGTAAGTGCTATTTCTGTACAAGCATCCGGGAATATCCAGAATGTGGCGGCAGCTTCTGAAGAACAAGCAGCCAGTATGGAAGAGATTACAAATTCCTCTAATACCTTGGCTGGTATGGCGGAACAATTACGTAATGCTGTTAATAGATTTGATTTATGATGATAGAGTCTCAATATCCATGTAAATGGTATTGAGGCTTTTTTTTAGGTTCTTATCTAATTCAGAATTGTATTAAAACCTGACACTATAGACTACGCGAGTAGTCTTCTTTAAGGATGCCGTATATTTCTAAATCGATTACTCCTTTACCAGACCATAAAGAGGCTTGTCTTAATAATCCTTCTTTCATAAAACCGTTTTTTAATAGGACTTTCTTTGAAGCCTCGTTTGCAAGCATAACATCTGCTTGAATTCTGTTTACGTTAACTTCTTCAAATAGAAACTTTACTAGTATACCAACGGATTCAGTTGCAATTCCCTTATCCCAACTATCCTCTGCCAAAAAGTAGCCAATAGATAAAGTGTTCACTTTTTGGTTGAAATCCATAGCTTCTATAATGCCCACCAATTTACTACTTTGATACTTCTGAAAGATGCCCCACTTAACTCTACTTTTTTTATGGTAGTCCCTATCAAAATGTCCAATCATCTTACTTACCGTTTGTATATTATGCTTTGGAATGATTCCACAATATTCAAATACATTTTCGTTATCGTAGATTGTATATACTTCCTTTAAGTGTACATCTTCGATTTTTCTTAATACTAGATTAGCAGATTCTAATACTGGGAAATCACCAAAAATTATTTCTACATTCATGTTTTTCTCTCCTTTAGTCGCCGAATAAACAGACACTTTCGTATTAAATTATTTTTACTTTATTAAATTATAGTATTCACTACCCTGAAGAAGGTCTTTTGAGTGAAGTCTTGTCCATCTTGAAATTGAAGCATCTGGGTTATTCTCTATATAACTTTGAGTAATTTGATAGCCTACTTTATAATCCGACCATAATGGTATTCCTTTTGCTGAATTCCCATTAAAGAAGTCCTTATATATTTTTATTGAGGTCGAATCGGCATTTTCCCTTAGTTCCTCTAGTACTATTGCTGTAGATTCCTCTGATAACGGCTTTGTCCAAGGAGCACTTACTTCAGGATAAACAATACGGGCAAAGGAATCTGCTTTTCCTTCAAAAAGAATCCTGTCTAAAACATTATAAAAAGCCATCTCTCCATTTGCTAGTATATTTATTGCATGATGGTATTCATGTGCAATCACATACTTTAACATATCTTCACTAAAGGAAATGTCTATCTGGATGAATATATCCTTATCGTTATATGTCACTCCAGATACTCCGTTCATTTTTTCAATTACAAACTTATCTTCAGGTCTAACAGGCATAATATAGACGTTTTTATCTCCACCAGGTAGATGTTCTGCAGAATTAATAAGTGCTTCTCTTATTAACTCATTTATTAGCTCTTGTTTTTGAAGGAGCTGAATCGTATTTTTTTCAAACTGTTCCACCTCGGTAGAAGCCGTAAAAGGATACTCCAAAGGTAAATCTAAAGAGGATTTTTCCTTAAGAGGTTCTAACACTTTTTCCACATATGCCCCTGGATTACTCTGGGATGGGTTGTTATTGACATAGTCAGTATAATTAAGTACTTCCTCATAAAACGGGATTATTTTAAAATCTTTTCCTTCATGCGAAAAACTAACTTCTTTTTGCGAAGGTAGTTTCGGTAGTTTATTCTCATCCTCCATATCTTTATCTTTAGCTTGGTCATTTGAACAGCTTGCAAGTAATAATGAAAACAGGATTACTATACCAACTAATCGCTTCATTTGGTTACTCCTCATTTTAGAACTACATTAGTATCCATACCGATTAAATAAAAAAATCGGATGCAGTAATTTTAATACGCTTTTCATGATCATAAGTTTCAATTTTAATAATACAAAGTCCACTTCTACTTTAAAATTCTGAAACTTCTTATCTCTTCGTTCGTTAAATATATTGAAGTTAGTGGGAGGTGAAAAAATGGTCGTTTCAATGATTAGTATCCTCGTTATTAGTTATCTGGTTGGATCTATTCATGGTTCTAAATTAGCGCAATATCTAAGTGGAGTAAATATTAAAAAAGAAGGTTTAAAGAACTCTGGCGCTTCAAATGCCGCTATTGTTCTAGGTGCAAAATATGGTGTTTTAGTTGCAATTATTGATATTTTAAAAGGAGTAATAGTCGTAATTGGGACGCGTTTCTGGGTGTTAGAGTACGCTGACCTTTCGTTAGTTGAACAGGACGTACTGCTATATAGTGCAGGTGCTGCTGTAATACTCGGGCATAACTTTCCGCTTTACACTAAATTTAAAGGTGGAAAAGGCACTGCCACCCTTATCGGAGTGCTACTAGCTCTTAGCTGGCCACTTGGCTTAATCGGACTTATATTATTAATCGGAACTACATTTTTAACGGATTATTTATTAATTGGTGTTTTTGTTTTTTACTTTGTCTTTATCGGTGCATCTATTTGGTTTGCAGAAGGAATTGGACCAATGGCTATTGCCGGATTTCTATTTTTGATGGCAGTTGTTTTACATATCGAGAATTTCCGTCGTTTAATGCGAAAGGAAGAGATGAAAATCTCCACTTTTTTAAGTAAGAAGAAGCCGTCTGTATGAAATGAGTGAATATCATGAAGAATAAATTTAGGTGGTTAGTGCTTATCCCATTAATAGTTGTTGTTTCTTGTGGGATTGGGATTTGGTTACTCACGAGTAAGTGGCTCGAGGATGGTCTAGACCCAAAAGCTGATGGGACTAATGAGTATGCCATTGTGCTTGGCGCCAAAGTGAAAAAGGGGAATATCCCTTCCCTCTCTTTACAGTATAGATTAGATGCTGCTCTTGCCTATGCCCAAAAATATACCCATGTAAAATTAGTACTCTCAGGCGGACAAGGTCCTGACGAAGATATCGAAGAAGCTGTCGTGATGAGAGATTTTCTATTGGAGAACGGAATAGATGAAGAGCGGCTCCTCTTAGAAGACAAAGCGACTTCTACGTATGAAAATCTTTTATTTTCACAAGAAATATTGCCAAGTGATATTAACTCCGTAACGATTATTACAAGCGATTATCATTTGCAACGTGCCAAAATACTAGCAGGCAAGCTCGATTGGGAGTCAGATGTTGTGGCTGCTAAAACGCCAAAAGTTGTCGAACTCAAGGTTCGTTTACGGGAACGAGCTGCGCTGTTAAAAGCATATATATTAGGAAAATGATTGATGAATATTTTTAAAAAAACTATTGCTAATCTTTTTCGAAGTACTTAGGACAGCCTTGTTGCTATACTATTACCGTGTGAATTTTATAAAAGAGCTGCTAGTTATGACGTCCGTCACAACCAGCAGCTCTTTTTTCGATAATCTTATGGCATTTATCTGTCCGTCGTCCTTCAAAAGCTTTCGGAAACAGGCTATTACATTGTTTGCTAACTAGAGAATAGCTACTTTCCTATTCATAAAGGAAGCTCTCGAAGATACAATTTCGTTCGCTATTTCGCTTTTTTATTGGGTACACACTAACTATTTTCTCTAATATCACCTGTATTATCAATTCTTTTAAAAAGGCTTTCATCTTAAGGAAAGCTTTTTTATTTATTAGGAATGATATCCTTTTTCACCATAGGGCTGTAGCTTATCTAACCATTTCTCCAGTAACTTTTCTAGTTCTTTTTTATCCACTCGGTTTTTATCTTCTTCTTTTTTTAATACCTCGACATGCTCAATATCAAAATTATCCTTACCATATTGTTTCCATTCATTTTGGAGTTCTTTATTGGTATGTAGCCCGTTTACTAAAGTGAACTTAACCCCATTTAATGTTTTAAAATTAGGTGTCGATGCCACTAACTTTTTACCATTTTGTTTGTTTGTGATAACGTAAATTCCACCCTCTACTTTTATTTCTTTATATTCTTGTTTTAGCTCTTTCTTGCGATCCATTTATATTCCATCCTTCTAGTTTAGTTTTTCACCCAATATGCACTGCCATCGTCTTTTCTGTCTAAAAACCCATATTCTATTAAGTAACGTCTTAATGTTACGAAGTCAGCGTAGGCTTTTTCTAAGATGTAATTTATTTCTTTTTCTGTATAGGTTTTTTCCTTCTCAAATCTTCTAATAAGTACTCGTAAAGTTGCTAGCTTTTGCTTTTCTTTCTTCGGAAACTTCATAAGAGGACCATCTATTCCATCTGGAAAAAATTTCTTTTCTACATCTTCCTGCTCCTCTTGCGTGATGTTATACCGATCATCCACCATCGTTGCTGTTTTATGCAGAGGAAGAAATGTTGGGGCATGGTCGTCTTTTTCCTTTAACAATTCCATCATCGCTAGAAATACTTTTGCTTGTCGCTCCTTTTCTTTTAACACGAATCGATGATTACGAATCGTTGAGGAGCTTCCAATTTCTAGTTCTTTCTGTATTTCTGCATCACTTCTACCCTCATAAAATAGACGTAATAGGCTATTTTGATGATCAGTTAACCCAGTAAGCTTTTTATTTAACCCTATTAGATAATGAAAAACAGATTCATGCTCCGTTTCAATATGTAGCCTCATGAATTTTTCTGCTTCATATAACATATTATTCTTTGGATAAATGAATCCTTTTTCTACCTTACTGCCGCACAAAAGGCACACATACATTTCTTTCTCTTCGATATAACCATTCTTTAACTGTTCTGAAGATGCATTCCACAATAGTTCCGATATTTCCATATACAAACACAACCAATCTTTGTTTATTAATTTACAAACATTATATAATAACGTTTGTTTTTTATCAACCTGTAAAAATGTGGTTGCAATTTATCTGAAAATAATAAACAATATGAATAAGACGTTTCGTAAAGCGAAACGATAGAGAGGGGAATTCCAATGGTTACATTTAAGGACTATGAATACAAACGTCCAAATTTAGAGCAATACAAAGCTACATTTCAAGGGTTATTAACAAAATTTAAGGAAGCATCATCAATGGAAGAACAGAGTAAAGCTATTGAGGATATCAATTCATTCCGCAATGACTACTCTACAAACGCAAACTTAGTTTATATTCGTGCATCTATCGATACTAATGATGAGTACTATCAAAAAGAGCGTGATTATTTTGATGAGACCAACCCTGAAATAGAAGAAATGATTACTGAATATTACAAAGCGCTGGTTGAATCACCGTTCCGAGATGAACTGGAAGATAAATGGGGCAATCAGCTTTTTGACTTGGCAGATTACCAAATCAAGGCTTTCTCTCCGGAAATTATTTCCCTTATGCAAAAAGAAAATAAACTTTCTTCCGACTACTCGAAGCTGGTTGCGTCTGCTCAGGTTGATTTTAATGGAGAGACATTAACACTTGCACAACTCGGTCCATATACTGAATCAACAGATCGTGATACACGTAAAAAGGCTAGAGAGACTAGTAGTGGATTTTTCCATGAAAACGAAGCAAATTTTGATGACCTTTATGATCAGCTTGTAAAAGTCCGTCATGAAATTGCAACTACCCTTGGTTACAAAAACTTTGTAGAGCTCGGTTATATTCGTATGAACCGTATCGATTACAATGCGGAAATGGTAAAAAAATTCCGTGATCAAGTTCGTGATTTCATTGTTCCTGTTGCAACAAAGCTTTATGAACGCCAGGCAAAACGTATTGGGGTAGACAGTTTAAAATATTATGATGAGCCCTTTAACTTCCTTAGTGGAAATGCAACCCCACAAGGTTCTCCAGAGTGGATTGTGGAAAATGGGAAGAAAATGTACGAGGAGCTTTCTCCTGAAACCGCTGAGTTCTTCCAGTTTATGATTGATCGTGATTTGATGGATTTAGTTGCGAAAAAAGGGAAAGAGGCTGGTGGTTACTGTACATTTATCGATAATTACGAATCTCCATACATTTTCTCTAATTTCAATGGAACGTCTGGTGATATTGACGTACTTACGCATGAAGCAGGTCACGCTTTCCAGGTGTATACAAGTCGTAACATAGGTATCCCAGAGTATGTTTGGCCAACTTTTGAGTCTTGTGAGATTCATTCGATGAGTATGGAATTCTTTACGTGGCCTTGGATGGAATTGTTCTTTAAGGATCAAACCTACAAATATAAGTTTGCCCACTTAAGTAGCGGACTTCTGTTCCTACCATACGGAGTCGCAGTGGACGAATTCCAGCATGTTGTCTATGAAAATCCTGAAATGTCTCCTGCTGAACGTAAGGCTGCTTGGAAGAAAATCGAGGAAATTTATTTACCTCATCGCAATTATGATGGAAATAGTTATTACGAGGCTGGTGGGTTCTGGCAACGCCAAGCACATATTTATGCTAGCCCTTTCTATTATATCGACTACACACTTGCTCAAATTTGTGCGTTCCAATTTTGGAAACGCTCAAGAGAGGATCATGAAGCTGCTTGGAAGGATTATTTACATCTTTGCCAACTTGGTGGATCGAAGTCTTTCACTAAATTAGTAGCAGAAGCAAATTTGATCTCTCCATTTGAGGATGGTTGTGTGGAATCTGTTATTGGTTCGATTGAGGAATATTTAAATAGTGTGGATGACTCAGCACTTTAGGTTATTGAAAGGAGTTAATTGAATTTGAATCCAGCTGGTTTTTGGATTAGATTTGGTGCCAGTCTTTTAGATGGCATTATTATTGGTATACCGCTAGCTATTATTAGTTACCTTATTTTTGGAGACAGTGATACATGGTTTACTACTTTAGGGTCGTATCTATATTTCATATTACTCCCTACATTATGGGTAGGATACACTTTAGGAAAGAAAATTCTTGGTATTCGCATCGTGAAATTAGATGATACTGACGTCAGTTTTTGGACCATGATTAAACGACATTTTATTGCTGGCCTTATTTATGCGTTAACCTTAGGGATTGGCGTTATTGTTAGTGCCTTTATGGTGGGGATTCGCGAAGATAAACGAGCAATTCATGATTTTATAGCAGGGACTTATGTATCTTTCAATCCGCCTTGGCAAAAATAGATAAGCAAGAACAAGCATTCAGTAAGATGCTTGTTCTTTTTTCTTTGATACTTCATACATTTTTATAGCTTCAATACTGGATGATTTCCTGTTAAAAATGCAGGAAATCATTTTTATTTTTCTATAATTACTTTTTGTAAGCAAATGTATTGAATTTATTTAGTAACTATATTATATTTAGTTACGTAAAGTAACTTGATTTGGAGGGTATCTATGAAAAAACAACAACTTGCAACACTTATTTTGCGTGTCGTGTTTGGATTCACGTTCTTAATACATGGCATATCAAAATTCCAAGGAGGTATTTCAAATACAGTTGGTTATTTTGATTCACTTGGTTTACCAGGATTTCTAGCATACGTAATTGCAATTATTGAATTAGTTGGTGGATTATTATTAATAATTGGATTTGGAACGCGTGTAATTGGTGCTCTATTTGCTGTAATAATGATAGGTGCAATTTTTTCAGCGAAATTATCATTAGGATTATTAGGCGACGGTGTATCAGCTGGTTATGAATTAGAATTAGTCTTCTTAGCTATAGGTGTTTATTTTGTCTTAGCTAACCCGACTAATTTATCACTTGATGAAAAACTGTCACAAAAAAATAGATAATGATTTGAGGTATAAACATGAGCTTTATGAAAAAATTATTCGGATTAAATTCAAATGAAGAGCAAACAGGAGGAAATGACATGATGAAAATTGGTATTGTTTTAGGGAGTACACGTGAAGGACGCGTTAGTCCACAAGTTGGAGCATGGGTAAAAGAACTAGCAGATAAACGTGGGGATGCAAACTACACTATTATCGACATTGCAGATTTCAAATTACCACTATTAGGTGAAGCAGAAGGCGACGCATCAGGTGCAGCAGCATGGTCAGAAATCATTGCAAAACAAGACGGATTCGTATTCATCGTTCAAGAATACAATCACTCGATCACAGGTGCACTTAAAAATGCATTAGATTACCTACGTGAAGAGTGGAACAACAAAGCAGCTGGTATCGTATCTTACGGTTCCGTTGGTGGAGCTCGTGCAACAGAACATTTACGTGGAATTTTAAGTGAATTACTTGTAGCACATGTACGTGTACATCCAGCATTATCATTATTTACAGACTTCGAAAACGGTACAGATTTCAAACCAGCTGCCGTTCAAGCAGATTCAGTCAACCAAATGTTAGATCAAGTTATTCCTTGGACAAAAGCTTTAAGTACTATACGTAAGTAACGTAAGTAATTGAATGTTATAAGATTATTAAACTCGCATTCGACGACAAGAAAAGAAACTATTTTGAACAAAATTTGTTCAAAATAGTTTCTTTTCTTATGCTAATTTATAGTTTTCATAAAAAGGTTAATCTTTTTTGTTACCCTTGCGCAACTAGAGCCCTACATTACTTGAAGAATTATTCTTAATGACGAGGTGCGAATAATATTACCAAAACCCCAACTAAACAAATACCTGCACCTATCCAATCGTATAAATCAGGTGTTTTTTATCAATACCCCACCCCCATAATATAGAAAGAACGATAAACACTCCACCATAAGCAGCATAAACTCTTCCAAACGACGGAAAGGTTTGAAATGTAGCAATAACACCGTATAAAGCTAAGGCTACTCCTCCAAAGATCCCCCAATAGAACGGTTTACCTTCTCTTAGCCATAGCCAAATAAGATAACCTCCACCAATTTCAGCAAGTCCTGCAAATAGAAAGAATGCAATTGTATAAAACATTTAAAAACACTTCCTTGAACAGTTTAATCTATTACATTATTTTTGAATTGCTCAATTGTTACCTACTTTTAACCACAATCTAATTCCTTTGAAAACTTATTAATACTATTTTTCTATAAACTATATTCTCTAACTCCTCGTTATAACATTCAACGTTTCGACTAAATGAATATTCATGTCATCAACGGACTCCTTAAAGTCATTACGATGCCATTCAATAATTAAACCAATAATAGCATTGGTCATATAGGAATATACATATTTTTTTGATTCGTCGTATTTCCCTATTTTACTATCCTCTATGAAATTAGAACGGATTGCATCAAAGAACATATAATAGTAAGTAGTCGATACATTATCTGATAAAATAATGCGATAAAAATCTTCATACTTTTTGACATGATGAAAAATACGAACCGTTTTTGGATCTAAATTTTTGAAAACTAAAGTTTCTAATTGTAGAGCAGAAATGTGTTTGTATGGTTCTTTATAGGATTCTTCTAAATCTCTAATTACCTCTTCAAAAAACTCCTTAAAAACATCACCAACTTCTTCATAGTGAAAGTAAAAGGTCCCTCTATTTATACTTGCTTCCCGACAAAGTTCAGTTACATTGATGTCTGTTAAAAGCTTATCTTTCAATAAATGAGTTAAGGCTTGATAGATAGCTTTCTTTGTCTTTATGATTCGCAAATCATTTTTCTTCAAAAATATCTCTCCTTTATCGAACACTTATATCGATACTTGTTTAATATTATACAATAATTGTGAAAACTGTTGATTGAATGCGCTTACACTTTAAATTATACTGTTATTGTACAACTGTATGAAAAAGTTTAAGGAGGAAATGATTATGAGATTACAAGACAAAGTAGCTATCGTTACTGGCGCAGCTTCTGGGATGGGTAAAGCTATCGCTGAAGCTTATGCAAAACAAGGCGCAAAGGTCGTTGTTTCCGACTACAATTTGGAAGGTGCAGAAGCTGTAGTAGCAGGTATTAAATCAGCTGGCGGTGAAGCAATTGCTAACCGTACAAACGTGGCAGAGCTTGCTGACGTAGAAAACTTATTCGCTGAAACAAAAAACGCGTTTGGTAAATTAGATATTTTAGTTAACAATGCAGGTATTATGGATGGAATGGAGCCCGTTGGTGAAATTTCAGATGAAAAATGGGATCGCCTATTCGCAGTAAATACTACTGGTGTTATGCGTGCAATGCGTATCGCAACTAATATTTTCTTAGAACAAGGACACGGAGTTTTCGTGAACAACATCTCTGCAGGTGGATTATGTGGTGCTCGCGCTGGTGCAGCGTACACTGCATCTAAACACGCTGTTACAGGTTTAACTAAGAACACGGCTTACATGTACGCAAACTCAGGAATCCGTTGTAACGGAATTGCTCCAGGTGGCGTGATGACAAATATTCAAACTTCTATGACTAGTCTTTCTGAATTTGGGATGGGTCGTCAACAAACTGGTAGTGGGACAATGCCACGTGTTGGTCAACCTGAAGAGATTGCGCACCTTGCGGTATTCTTAGGTTCTGACGAGTCAAGCTTCGTCAATGGTCAAATTATTGCCGCTGATGCTGGTTGGACCGCTTACTAATACTTCGTAAAAAGCAAGACTGAACTATAAAAATAAGAACTTAATACACCAGTTACTGATATTCAATCGGTGACTGGTTTTTTCTTTTTTTGAATTTTGGACTGTTCTTTTCGCATACAATGTGAAGGAAGTTTCACCTCCAGTAACGAATCTAAAGGAAAGGGGAGTGTTTGTTTTTATGTGGAGTAAAATTATTGGGGTTTTAATAGGGGTTATGGGCATTATTTATATTTTTTTCATACCAAGTGATCCTGTTGCAACAAAGATTGTTTTTAAGCTTATTCCGATGCTGCTTATTATATTGTTCGCATTTCTTCAACCTGTCGGAGAATCTCGTAAATATAAGACCCTTATTATAATCGGTCTAACGGTATGTATGCTTGCTGATGGGTTAATTTATTGGTTTATTGCCGGACTTATCACATTTTTAATCGGACATATTTGGTATATCTTTGCTTTTAAGCAAATCCAACATACGTCTCTTCCAAAATGGGCTATTGCATTGCTTCTAGCATACGGGTTTGCAATGGTGATTTGGCTAGCAGGAACTCTTTGGTCCCAAGGAGATACAGTATTGGCTTTTGCAGTTATTATTTATATAGCAGTTATTCTAATGATGGGATGGAATGCTTTTCAAACTGCCAATAAGTTCGCGATTATCGGTGCTATTTTATTTATCTTCTCGGATTCTACTCTCGCTATTAATAAATTCATTGTAGATATTCCTTTCTCAGACGCACTTATTATGATTTCCTATTACGGTGCTCAATTTATGTTTGCTCTTAGTATTAATTATTCCGCAACTCGAAAGAATCTGTTAAAATAGGAAGTAGCTTTATAAATCGAAAGGAGATTTAATCTCATGAAAGAAACTTTAATCGAGCGTTTAGTTCGTTATGCAAAAATAGATACACAATCAGATGCCTCCAGTACAATCTGCCCATCTACTGAAGGGCAATGGGATTTACTTCATGAGCTTCAAAAAGAATTAGCTACAGTTGGTTTGGAGGAAATTACATTAGATGAAAATGGATATCTTTTCGCAACACTTCCTGCTAATACCGACAAAGATATTCCAACCATTGGCTTCTTAGCACATGTAGATACAGCTACAGATTACACCGGGAAAAATGTAAAACCACAGCGAATCGACAGCTATGACGGACAAGATATTACTCTAAATGAAAATACAATTATGAATGTTCAGGACTTCCCTGAATTAAAAAATTATGTTGGCCACACACTTTTAACTACAGACGGAACTACTCTTCTTGGCGCAGACGATAAAGCCGGAATTGCCATCATTATGACTGCAATGGAATATTTCATCCAGCATCCAGAAGTAAAGCATGGTAAAATTCGTGTTGCTTTCACACCGGACGAAGAAATCGGACGTGGACCACATAAATTTGATGTGGAAAAATTCGGAGCAAAATTTGCCTATACAATGGATGGTGGTCCATTAGGAGAATTACAATTTGAAAGCTTTAACGCAGCAGGTGCCAAAGTTGTTACAAACGGGAAAAGTGTGCACCCTGGTTCTGCAAAAGACAAAATGGTGAACTCCATTACTATGGCTACGAAATTCCAATCTCATATGCCAACAGATGCTGTCCCTGAAAAAACGGATGGTTATGAAGGGTTTATTCATCTGATGAATATTACTGGGGACACAGAAAAAACAGAGCTTAGCTATATAATTCGTGACCATGACCGTGAAAATTTCGAAGAGAAAAAACAATTATTTCTTGATACAGCCGAGAAAATTAAAGCTGAATACGGCGAAAATGCTATTTCTGTAGAGTTAAACGATCAATATTACAATATGGGTGAAAAAATTACGCCTGTAATGGAAATTGTAAATGCAGCAAAAGATGTGATGATTGCATTAGATATTGAACCCTTGATTATACCTGTACGTGGTGGAACGGATGGCTCTCAGCTTTCTTATATGGGAATGCCTACACCTAACGTATTTACTGGTGGAGAAAACTATCATGGAAAATATGAGTTTATCTCTGTAGATGTAATGGAAAAATCAACAGAAGTTGTAAAAGGGATTATCCAATCATTTGAAAAACAGACTTGAGTAGGTGCGAATATGCGTGAAATATTACTAGGAGTTTTAGCCTCCCTATTTTTTGCAGTTACCTTTATACTTAATCGTTCAATGGAAATATCGGGAGGGAGCTGGATTTGGAGCTCCTCCCTCCGATATTTTTTCATGCTTCCTTTTTTATTCATCATTGTTTATTATCGCAAAGGTCTGTCTGCTACATTTAAAGAAATAAAATCTGCTCCTGCTGCTTGGTTACTTTGGAGCTTTGTAGGTTTTGTATTATTTTATGCACCACTCACTTTCGCAGCCGCATATGGACCTGGTTGGTTAATATCCGGGATGTGGCAATTTACGATTGTCGCAGGGGTTCTACTTGCACCATTATTTATGATGAAAGTGGAAAACAGAGTCATTAAACAAAAAATCCCAATCGTTTCGCTGTTTATTTCCCTCCTTATTTTAATAGGAATCATTCTTATACAAATTCCTAATACCGAATCAGTTAATTTGCGAATGATTTTTTTAGGGATTTTACCTGTACTGATAGCAGCATTTGCCTATCCTTTAGGGAATCGTAAAATGATGGGACATTTAAATGGACGTTTAGATACATTTCAGCGCGTCTTAGGTATGACTATTGCGTCCATGCCTGCTTGGATTTTATTGGGGGTTTATGCAGTTTTTACTGTGGGCTTACCATCTTCTAGTCAAGTATTTCAATCCCTTATTGTAGCTATCAGCTCTGGAGTGATTGCTACTATATTATTCTTCATGGCAACCGATCGGGTTCGGGACCATCAAGGTAAATTGGCAGCAGTAGAAGCAACACAGTCAACTGAAATCATTTTCGTTATTATTGGTGAAATGTTTTTGCTGCATGTTCCTCTACCAGCACCAATTGCGCTTATAGGGCTTGGAATCATTATTCTAGGTATGTTCTTACATAGTTACTACACAAAAATATTAAATACAAGAGCTTTAACAATACAAACAAAATAGCGCATTAGAAAAAGATAAAATGGAGTGTCGTGAATAATTCGTGGCACTCCATT
The DNA here is from genome assembly GCF_018140925.1 of Psychrobacillus sp. INOP01. Classification (NCBI taxonomy): domain Bacteria; kingdom Bacillati; phylum Bacillota; class Bacilli; order Caryophanales; family Bacillaceae; genus Psychrobacillus; species Psychrobacillus sp. INOP01. The sequence goes on along the minus strand of NZ_CP073315.1, from coordinate 2,328,787 downwards.
TTTTTCTGCGAATATATGAACACTCAACATTTCTAATTAACTCTCTAATACTGGCTGATAAAGTAGAGACACTCCCGAAGAAATTGCTGCTTCACTTACTGCTGCAGCTACAACTTGAACGACTCTTTCATCCAAAGCTCTAGGAATGATGTAGTCATCTCTAAGTTCGTTTTCATTCACTAACGAAGCAATTGCCTCGACAGCAGCTAACTTCATCTGTTCATTAATATCCGTTGCTCTTACATCTAAGGCACCTCTGAAAATCCCTGGAAACGCTAAAACATTATTAACCTGGTTTGGATAATCAGAGCGTCCAGTTGCCACTACTCTAACTCCCCATTCTTTTGCAAGTTCAAACGGAATTTCAGGAGTAGGATTAGCTAGGGCGAAAATAATAGAGTTTGTATTCATCGATTGAACTAAATCTTTTGTAAGTAAATTAGCTACAGATACGCCGATAAATATATCTGATCCTTCCATCGCATCTTTTAAAGAACCAGTTAAACCAATTGGGTTTGTTAAGTTTGCAATCGACTGTTTAACAGGATTCATACCTTCTACTCGGCCTTCGTAAATAATTCCTGTTGAATCACACATAATAATATTAGTATATCCTAACTGAAGAAGCACTTTTAAAATGGCCATTCCAGCAGCACCTGCTCCATTAATCACAACTTTAACATTATTATTTGTTTTATTTACAAGTTTCATCGCATTTTGAAGCCCCGCGCCTACGACAATTGCCGTACCGTGTTGGTCATCATGAAAAACCGGTATATCTAATTCCATGCGAAGTCGATCTTCTATTTCAAAACAACGTGGCGCGGAAATATCCTCCAAGTTTATGGCACCAAAAGTTGGGCTCAATGCTTTTACGATCTGGACTATTTCATCTACATTTTTTGTGTCCAAACAAATCGGAAATGCATCAACGTCAGCAAACCTTTTTAGTAAAATTGCTTTACCCTCCATGACGGGTAAAGCTGCTCCTGGCCCAATGTCACCTAGGCCTAATACGGCAGTACCATCTGTTACCACTGCAACTAAATTCCCTTTAGCAGTATAGTCATAAATAGTGGAAGGATCGTTATGGATTTCAATACACGGTTCTGCAACACCTGGTGAGTAGGCCAAACTTAAATCCTCCATGCTGTCCATTGGAACTTTAAAGACAACTTCCATCTTTCCCTTACTTTCACGATGCAATCTTAATGCTCTTGATCTCAAATCCATCTCCACACACTCCATCCTTTTAGTATTTTCCCCTTTGATAAGGATTATTAGAGTGTTTACTCAATAATCTTTATATTCTGAGAATTATAAATAGTATTAAAGTGGATGTCAACGGTTAATACTTAGTGAATATGTTCACAAATAACTTCCTATGTTTATATTTTATTGGAAAATAAAGTATAATTTTTATCATTTAAATTAATTTCAATTAAAAATTTGCAAAAAAAAATCGGCAACCATTTTTTTGGCTACCGACATATTAATGCACTATCTCAACTTTGAGGGGGTTAAGGTGTGCCGAGTAATCAGCTACAATTTGGAGAAAAGTCGCTGTTTAGAATTTCTCAATTAGGAGAAACTTTCTATATGGTAATGATAATCATTTTCAATTAAAAAGTCAACAATTTATATAAAAAAATGTATACTATATTTATGACAATCTTATCGAATGACCAAATCCAACTTTTAAATAACTATAGTGTTTATATCCAGCCGAGTGGAACAACGCTATTCAATGGAAACAATCTAGCTAGTGCACTTCCTATTATTAAGCTAATTTCTTCTGCACCTAATGATCCTATTGCTGCTTCTTTCTTTATGAGACGAGTTGGAATGTTCATCTCCATGCAGTTTTACATGATGACGATGTATGATGAAATTTGGGATGGTCCTCTAGAACAGCTGCATTTTTTTGGCACGACCGAATACGGAAATAAAACAATTAGTACTTTTATCCCTCAAGAATATTTTCGAGACGTACAAGAAAATCGCAATGTGGATGTTCAGCTTATTTGGGAGCAACAATGTTTTACTATTATTGAACAGCTTCGCTCACAATGCAGTATTTCTCCACTAACGCTTTGGGAAAATGTTTTTGGTTACTTACTATGGCATTACTATACGTTTTTTGAAAATCCAGCGTTAAAAGAAAAAGCAAGGCATGACTGGAATCTCTTAATAGATTCAACAATTTGGAACGCATTTGCTTCTAAAGAATATTTACGTTTTTATTTGAAAGACCGAAATCCCGTAGAACTCATAAATACAACTGTCAGAACCACCTGTTGCTTTTCAAAGGATATACCTGGATTGCAAAAGTGTAGTTTTTGCCCACAAGTAAAATAATTATATTGAATAAATAATGCATGTTTGCTCAATCTTTGGACATACCTAAGAAGAGTTCAATAAAAAGGAGTGAGGAAGATTGAGCAATAACATAAATGAACGTGTCGAAGCTAAGCTTAGTAGTATTGGTCAAGAAGAAAAAGAAGAAATTCTAAGTAATTTCTCTAGCTTTAAATCGTATTTATCCGGAAAAGTAGCTGCGGGCGAAAAAATGGGACTAAGTGACGAAACTTTAGCTAAAGCTACAGAAAAAGTTGCTGGTTACTTAGCCAACCACGAAGAACCACGTAACCGTGAAGAACATGTTCTTCAACAATTGTGGAAAAGCGGAGACAAGGATCAGCAACAAGCGCTTAGCCATATGCTTTTAAACATGGTTAAAAATGGCTGATATTCGCAAGGATGCAACAGGTAGGTTCCTCGACAATCCCGATGGTGTACGCACCACCAAGGAAAGCTTATTTGACATGCATGAGGACATGCAAACTGTAGATGCCCTCCCTGTCGAGGATATAAACATTGAGTTTCTTGATGAAAAAGACCACAACCACACAAAAAATCGTTCACTCAGTTCAGAACGATACCCCAAATAAGAGAAAAGCTTGCTCCCATCCACTCAGGAGCAAGCTTTTTTTATGCGACGAGCAACTACCTTTATATTAGTTTCGCCGCTACCAGTCTTGTACGAATGATAATACCTATTACCGCAGCAACAACCGCTTTCGCTAGGTCAGGAAGTACAAATGGGAGCATTCCACCTTTAAATGCTGCATTCCAGGGTAGTTCAGCCGCAACTTTTAACCAAATAGAACCAAGGATTAATATGATAAATACAGCTATTATATTTGCAATAATTGCTTGTACCTTTGAATACTGAAATGTATCTAAATACCACCCAACAAATAAAGCGGCAGGTATAATTGCTACTAAGTATCCACCTGTTGGACCAAGTATAATCCCAAATCCACCTTTCATACCAGCGAATACTGGAATTCCGATTATCCCCATCAATACATACACAGTTACTGCAAGTGTGCCATACTTAGCTCCCAATATCGTTGCGGTTAGCATTACCGCAATCGTCATTAATGTAAACGGTACTGGTGGTATATTGATCATGATTTGTGCAGCAACTGCTATGATAGCTGCAAACAATGCTGCTACAATCATCATTTTTAAACGTTCATTTCTCATAAGTAATCCCCCTAATCAAATGAGTTAACAGAAATATAAAAAAAGTTAACTCATTTATATCTTAGTAAGAAATGGTACGCTCGTCAATACAAATATTTGTGGGGTATATTAACTAGCAAATAAAAATGCGTCACATCCCTGAGGAATGTGACGCAATCATTATTACCATCTACTACTTGCAGTATCTATTGTTTCTAATCTCACTGTTCCTTTTTGCATAGGTGGTGGACATGCTTTGTTATACTGCATTATTTTCTCATTCACTTTTGTTACTCTAAATTGTAAACCTTCTCTGTCAAAAGCTGCATATTTTTGGGCAATTTCATGCAATTCATCTTTTATCTCATGCTGAAGTTTTAACCAGTGTGGTTTAAATCCCGCATCCTTCGCTATTTTTTGGAAGTGTTGAAAGATGTCACCAGAGAAGTATTCCTCTGAAATCGGCTTACCTGTTCCCTTTAGATTATCCATACCACCTGTCTTGGCGTACTCTTTTAAAATTTCTCCTATCAAATCATTACTTGGCTTATTGAAGTCGTCATTATCCATTAGTGCTCCTCCTTCATGAATGATTGAGTATCTAGGAATGCTATTGAAAAATTTCTTCTATGAGAGGGATTGTCTTCTATGCGAGAGAGATCATACTCTTACCTATGCAATATGTGGTGCTTTTTCTAATAAAACATTTAAAAACTGTTCTTGATTGTCGGGAGAAATTATTATACTCCCCATTAATGAGTGATTATAGTGAATTTCCAATGCGTCCTTGGAAGACAGAATACGATATCCAGCTAATATATTGGACGATTTATTTACCTTTGTCATATCCTTATACTTTATTTTACTTCGAAAAGGACCACCTTTGACATACAAATAATCATCGTAAAAAGTGTAATGGATATCTAAGGAAATCCATATTAGGAAACCTGTACATAATAAAAACAAAGAAGTCATTATCCATATAGCAGGATATTCAGGAGAATTAGTAAAAAACAATTCGTATGCTACCGGCCACAATGTCGCTAGCGCAACAATAACCAGCGCTACTGACATGATAACAATAAATGTCCGGTCTATTTTTGAACGGAACGTCATAATTTTCCCCTCCTATACCGATTTTATAGCTGCATCCTTTATGCCCTCTCGGTGCGCATATATATTTTTTAAAATTACTTTAATCACTGCGTAGGTAGGTATGGCTAATATAATTCCCCATAATCCGGCAATATTACCAGCTGCCAAAATAACCGTAATAACCGTTAATGGATGAATATCTAGTGATTTCCCCATTACATTTGGTGTGATAAAATTACTTTCAATTTGCTGTGCTACTAGCATAATAATTGCTACATAAATCGCCAGCTTTGGCTCTTGGATAAGTGCAATTATTATCGCTGGAACAACAGAAATATACGGCCCTAAAAACGGAATTACATTCATCACCATCCCAAAGATTGCTAGTAATAAAGCATATTCTAAGCCTATTGCAAAATATCCAATCAACAGCATCAATCCAACTAAAAAACTAACAAATAATTGACCTTGAATATATGAACGTAATGTATCATCGATATCAGATAAAGTCTTACGAAGCCATTTCTTTTTCTCCCCTTTAACAAAACTAGAAACAAAGGGTGCAAACTTTTCATGATCTTTTAACATATACACTAGGAAAAACGGTACAAGTACGAGTAAGAAGATTCCTTGGAATACATTTTGAATGAATTTAAAAAGCAAGGAACCAGCTGAAACAGCTATATCGTTAATCTTTCCTGTAGCATCATTTACAGTATCTTGAAACTTATCCGGTAAAAGATCCCTTTGAGAAAGCATATATTTTGTAAATTGCTCGACTTCTTTTACAATCTCCGGTGTGTTCTTAACTAATGTATTCACCTGTTTTGTAAGAGGAGGACCAATTAGGGCATAAAATAGCCACCCAATTAGACCAATCACAACAAATACCGAAAGAATGCTTGCCCATCTCGGAAATTTGACTGACTCCAGCCAAGTTAGGAGCGGACGTGATAGATAAAAAAGAACACCACCTATAAGTAAAGGTAAAAATATCGTTTGTCCAATTATCAAAAGTGGTGAAAAAATGCCTTTGACTTCCATGAACATACGAATAATAACTAACGTCAGTAGTATGGCTACTCCTGTTTGAAACCAAAGTTTCTTTGTCATGTGATGCTCACATCCTCTATTATTAATAACTACTACTTCTACGAACATTCTAACTTAAAGTTTCAATTATTATTTCATATCGTATCATTATTAAGATACACTTTAAAACTAAATAGTAACGGAGGGACGATTTAACATGGAGTACTATAAACAACTACGAAAATATGTAGGCCATCAACCCCTTATTCTACCAGGATCTAATGTACTTATTTTGAACGATAAAGGCGAAGTATTATTGCAAGAACGAGAGCCAGATATTTACGGTCTACCTGGTGGTTTAATGGAACTCGGTGAAAGCTTCGAGGATACAGCTAGACGTGAAATATTGGAAGAAACCGGGCTTCATATAGGAGCGCTCCAGCTTTGCAAAGTCTACTCTGGTCCAGACTATTATGTCGAAAATCCAAACGGAGATACATTCTATTCAGTTTCTGCAGTTTATAAAACCTTCGAATATAGCGGTGAGATTTTTGCAGATGGAGTGGAATCCATTAGCCTTCAATTTTTTTCACCTACTCAATTGCCTGAAGGAATTATGGTGAGTTATCGTAAGTTTATTGAAGATGCTTTGCTTTTTTAGCATCTTGATATTTTTCAGAAAAACTAGGCAAAAAGATAAATACATTACCGATTGACTTTTGGGAGAGGCTGTCGTGGTTTACGCCAAGACAGTCTCTCTTTATCTGGTAACTTTATGGTGCTTGTCATAAATTTGGTTTTTACTTGCTCTCACCTATCATTTACTTGCGGCCGTAAAGAATTTACTTGCTCTAAATCGATATTTACCTGCGTTCAATTACCTTTTACATGCGGAACGAAAAATCAGCAGCATCTTAATATGAGGAACATTGGATTCAAAAAGGAAAAAAGCTTTCCATAGTTGGAAAGCCTCTTTTTTATTTATTGGCGATATGAACTTTTAGTAATTTGCCTTTGACAGTTGTATTTCTCATCTTTTTCAATACAAGCGGACCTTTGCCGTTTAATATTTCTACATAAGATACGGTGTCTTGAATTGTGATAATTCCAATATCGTCTGCAGTAACTCCTTCGATTTTAGCTATAGTTCCAACAAAATCGACTGCACGGATTTTCTTTTTCTTTCCACCATTGAAATACAGTTTTGTAATATCTGCGTTTAGTTGCTCACCTTTAGATTTTTTTACCTCCGGCTGCTCCTGCATTTTCACATCAAATGCAGCACGACCTTTTACAATTTCCTCTTTTGTTGGCTCTGATGCTGTAGGAATTTCGAAACCAATAAACGATTCGATCTCTCTGACAAACTTGTCCTCAAATGGTGTCGCGAGCATAATCGACTTACCACTTCGCCCCGCTCGCCCTGTTCTGCCTGTGCGATGTACATAGCTTTCTTGCTCCAGTGGCACATCATAATGAATAACATGTGTAATATCGTCAATATCAATCCCACGAGCTGCAACATCCGTAGCAATTAAATAACGGAATTCCCCTTTGCGGAAATCGTCCATCACCTCGAAGCGATCTTCCTGCATCATACCACCGTGAATTTTGTCAGCTGTATAACCCTTTTCATCCAGTACATCTACGAGCTGTTCTACTCGTTCCTTTGTACGACAGAAGATAATACAACTGTCTGGATTCTCGACAATTGTTAACTTCTCAAGTAACGAAAGCTTTAGTTCTTCTACTACAACATACTTCACATGTTCTATATCGGGCGCATTTTCTTCAGATGCATCAATTTCAATGGATACTGCTTGTTTCATATACTTAGTACTTAATTTTTTTATTTGGTCCGAAAGTGTCGCTGAAAATAGCATGGTCGTGCGCGCTTTTGGAAGTAATTTAATAATGGATTCAACTTGTTCTAAAAAGCCCATATTCAGCATTTCGTCTGCTTCATCAATAACAAGATACTCCATTTTAGACACATCTAGCGTTCCTTTTTCTATATGGTCTAATACTCTACCGGGCGTACCTACAATGATATGTGTTTTTTGCTTTAGAGCTAATTTTTGTCTAGCAAATGGTGATTTCCCGTATAAAGCAAGTCCTTTTATACGTTTATAACGACCGATATTTGTGATATCCTCTTGGACTTGAACTGCCAATTCTCGTGTAGGTGTTAGTACTAATGCTTGCGGTTTGTTTTCCTCCCAATCTACAAGCTCGCATAATGGCGTCGCAAAAGAAGCTGTTTTTCCACTACCTGTTTTAGATTTCACCAAGACATCCTGTTTCTCTAAAACAACTGGTATTACTTTTTGCTGTACTTCTGTTGGCTCTGTATATCCTAACTGTTCAATGGCGCGTAAAATCTTCTCATCTAACTTAAACTCTTTAAAATGCACTATACATAATCTCCTCTTACAAACTAATTTTAGTCACAACTATATCCGAATCTTCTAATGCCTTTAAAGCACATTTGTAATTTGCTTCTCTTTTTCGTCCAATACATAAGGTGTTCCGACTAAATTATCTTATGTCCCCCATTCATATTGGCTCAAAACAATTCTCTTAACCCTATCATATACGTAGTTTTATAAAAAATAAAATAAAGCAACAAAACAATTAATTACGAAACAAACCGTAAGAGCACTGACCCTCTTACGGTTTCTCCATTATGTCGAGAATATTCGACACTATACCCACATATTCGAGTATTTATAAGCTCTTTTCCGATTTTTACCCTTAATCTATGGTATAATTAAACTATCGCTAATTGCGTAATAAAACTAGAAAAGAGGCAGACGCATGAGTTTCCAACGACAACCTAAGGAAGTTTCACCCTTCGTAGCAGCTAGGAAAATTGATGAGAAGATCTCTTTCACTCGTAATGATCACGAAGTTCAAGGTACTATTTTTAAAATTTTAGAGCAATCGGTAATTGTTGAGATCTCCACCGAAGATGCTAAAAAGATTAATGTTCCTTCGAATCTTACGGTAGTATCTCATAAAAACTACACGGTAATATAATTGTGAATCTCCTCGAGAAAAGCTTGTCCATATTTTTCTCGTTTGTTTTCGCCGATTCCGTGAATTTCTAATAATTGTTCTTCGGTTTGCGGACGCTCTGCACACATATGCTGTAGAGTCTTATCTGAAAAAATAACAAATGGTGGTACACCTGCTTCGTCCGCAATTTTTTTCCGAAGTATTCTTAGTTTTTCAAACAATGGATTATTATTCGCAATTTGTTTTGTTACAGCTACGCCTTTGCGCTCCACTACTCTATTCCCCATCAGTACTTCTTTCCCTGCATCCGATACGTAAATTGTTGGTAAGCTTCCATGATTCACCGAAAGTAAACCTTCTGCAATCATAAACTCCATTAAACCAGACACTTCTTTTAATGACTTACCCTTTAATATGCCATACGTCGATAACTTCGTAAAACCAAAATCGACTACTTTTTTGTTTTGAGATCCGGTCAATACTTGTGCGGTAATTGTCTTGCCAAATCTTTGTCCCATCCGAACCACGCACGAAAGAACCATTTGAACTTCCTTTGTTACGTCTTGAACTTCCCTAGAATCTGTGCAGTTCCCACATTGACCACATCTGGTAGCACCTGACTCTCCAAAATAAGTAACAATAAACTGCTGCAGACAATTTTCAGTATGGCAATAATCCACCATCCCTTGCAGTTTCTCTAGCTCCCTGGGAATTCGTTCACGATCCATTGCTTGATCTATTAAAAATCGTTGCGTTTGAACGTCTTGGGATGCATACAAAACGACACATTCACTTGGTAAACCATCTCGTCCCGCTCTTCCGGCTTCCTGATAGTAGCTTTCCATATTCTTCGGCAGCTGATAGTGAATCACATAGCGGACATTGGATTTATCAATCCCCATACCAAATGCATTGGTTGCAACCATTACCTGCGCTTCATCTGTTAAGAAACGTTCTTGTTCCTTATTTCGAAATGCCTCTGGAAGTCCTGCATGATATTTAGCAGTCTGAATACCTGCTCTATTTAGCAAATCATATAACAGATCTACTGTTTTTCTAGTAGCAGCATAGATAATTCCTACTTCGTTCGCATTTTTTTTAATAAATTCTTTTAAAAACTTATTTTTATCCTGTCCTAATACGACCGAAAAAGCTAAATTGGACCTTGCAAATCCAGTAATAACTGTATTGTCCTCTTGAATTTGTAGCAATCGACATATATCATCTCGCACCGCTGGGGTTGCAGTAGCAGTTAAGGCGAGGACAGTTGGTTGCTCAGTAAATACTTCCTTTAATCGATGAATAGCCCGGTAGCTTGGACGGAAATCGTGACCCCATTGTGAAATACAATGCGCCTCGTCCACTGCTATTAAAGGAACCTTTACTTTTTTTAATTGATTTAAAAAGTGAGGAGATTCTAAACGCTCGGGAGCTATATAAAGTAAACGATATTGGCCATTTTGTACTTCTTCCATTGTTTTCCTTACTTCTTCTGCAGTTAATGTACTGTTTATGAAGGTTGCAGGAATCCCAGCCTGAATTAATGTATCCACCTGGTCTTTCATAAGGGAAATTAATGGAGAGATAACAATCGTAGTGCCTTCTAGCATAAGAGCGGGGATTTGGTAGCACAGAGACTTACCTCCCCCTGTAGGCATTACACAAAGGCTAGAATTCTCATCCAATACATAGTTAATAACCGTTTCTTGGCCCTCACGAAAGGAATCATATCCAAAGTAAGTTTGTAATAATTGACGTGCTTTATCTAACACTTAGGTCACTCCTGTCATTTATCCCGCATTAACGGGCAGTACTACTCTCACTTCAAGGCTCGGGCCAAGTAACAAAGCATAGGTGAGAGATAACTGCCCGTAAATGCCCGAATGGTTCAGCTAACAATCAGTGGGGGATGAAAAACCCCCGCTGTTTAAAGTTTCACTTTATTGAGAAAGCCCTCTATTTTCTACCACTATTTTTCTTATTTATCTTGTTCGCTGTATTATCATTTGGTTTCGGGTCAACTTTATCTACATCAGATCCTAGTAGAAAATAGCCAATTACGGAAGACACAATAGCTGCTCCTACAATGATAAGTATTCTATTTATAATTGTTACTTCCGAATATTCTTCTTGGCTTAAAATTATGGTAGCTAGTACTGTCACTACAATCATAATTGGCAGGATAATTTTCGACTTTTTCATAGCAAACTTCCTTCCTATGCGCATGTATAGTATATTGTACCATAAGACTATTAAGGGTTTTTACCCATACGTATGAGATAATATATAAAAAACTTATAAGGATGACTACAATGATGCGAAATGAATTAGATATCAAAGTAACTGAAGCACTTGCCCAAGATTTACAAAAAGGCGTTCCGATTTTAATGAAAGACGGCTTCCACGAAACAGAATCTCTTGAGGAAGGAAGCATTTTAAAGTTGCAAAATGCTGCTGGCAAATTTATCGGTAAAGGCTATGTCGGAAAACAAAATAAAGGGATTGGCTGGCTGTTAACGAAAAATGAAAATGAAAAAATTGATAAGTCATTTTTCCAAAAGAAAATCTCCACAGCGATCAAACATCGTGACGATTATTATCATAATACTGATACAACAGCCTTTCGTGTATTTAACGGTGAAGGGGACGGTATCGGCGGTTTGATTATTGACTATTTTGATGGGTATTATTTAATCAGTTGGTATAGTGAGGGAATTTATTCCTTTAAAGGTATGATTTTAGAGGCACTTGAAGCTTCTGTTTCTTATAAAGGAATTTATGAAAAGAAACGTTTTGATACAAAAGGACAGTATGTGGAAGACGATGATTTCGTCAAAGGTGATCGTGGGGAATTCCCTATTCTTGTAAAAGAAAATGGGCAGAACTTTGCTATTTACTTAAATGATGGGGCAATGGTTGGGGTCTTTTTAGACCAACGCGATGTTCGGAAAACAATTCGAGATAACTATTCAAAAGGAAAAACAGTACTGAATACATTCTCGTATACTGGAGCTTTTTCTGTATTTGCTGCAGCTGGTGGCGCTAAGAAAACAACCAGTGTAGATCTTGCCAAACGTAGCTTAAGTAAAACGACTGAACAATTCGAAGTAAATGGAATCGATGTAGAACAACAGGATATTATCGTGATGGATGTATTTGATTATTTTAAATATGCGAAACGGAAGGAATTATCCTTCGATATGGTAATACTCGATCCTCCTAGCTTTGCACGTTCAAAAAAGTATACGTTTAGTTCTGCTAAAGACTATACAAAGTTACTAATGGACGCTATTAATATTACAGAAAAAAACGGTGTTATTGTAGCATCTACTAATAATGCAACATTTGGGATGAAAAAGTTCAAAACGTTTGTGGAAAAAGCTTTTAAGGAGAGCAATCGAAACTACACAATCGAGGAAGAGTTTTCACTTCCAAACGATTTTAAAACTTCTCCCCTCTTTAAAGAAGGTAATTATTTGAAGGTGCTGTTTGTGAGAGCGAAATAATATCTGTGCGGGGAAGTTATGGGATAGAGAAAGTAATAAGAAAATAAGTTGAAGTCAGGAACAACGATAGCTTAAACGTTACTAATACGCCTAGTCCTGTTAGCTTATGTTACTCTATCCCTCTAGTTCACCCTCCACTATGCTCAAATACTTGGGGTTCACTATTTTCAAATAGTTCTTGATATAAATCAAGAGATTTATTTGGATTTTTCCTAATTGATTGTATAACCTTTTCTATTTTGTTAAAGGCAATATGATGAAGCTTTATATGACTTTGTTGTAAGTTCCTAAATTGCCCATTTAGTATTTCCATATTAATCATGCAGATGCTTTTCACCATACAACTAGATATTATCGCTGAAATATTTTCGAAAGTGGCTGTAGAGCGAAGAATAATTGGATAGATTTTTTCAATTTGAAATAATCCTTGCAAAAATTTTATAATTGGGTGAGAAAAATATTCCTGAGGAATAATAATAATAACAGTTTCTGTTATAGCTTTTTCTAGAGAGAGATAAAATCTTTTTTCTTCAGACATCTCTTTTAGTGATTCCATTGAATTATTAAATTCACCATCAGTTATGAAGTTTTGTTCAAACAATATTTTAACTGTATTATAAGTAGGAATTAATACTTTAGTATATACTTCTTCTAATTTCAATCCATCTATTAATTTTTCATACTCATTTTTCACTTCCATTTTATTGTCCATTAGCAAGTTTCTGATAAATATTTGAAATATATCATCCATTTTCTCGGATTCATAAGTAATCATCTTTTCAATTTTTAATTGGAAGTCATTAGGAAGAAAAAATTCAATACTATCTTTATCTATTCTACTTACCTTTGGAATCCATGGCAAAGATTCATTCACATGCTTTACCTTTGCATATGTATTATCAGATAAAAGAACTATAGAATTCTCCGGATACACTTTTAAATACTCAACAAATCTACTTAATAAAGGAATATCAAACTTGTTTACATCTCGATAAATTAGAGACAGCGTTTCCGAGGTTGAATATGCTTCTTTATAGATTCTTTTAGTGGTTAGTGCAGAGTATACGTCTACAATTTGAAGAATTTTCAATTCATTGGTAAGTTGATTCCCTACTAAGCCTTCTGGATATCCAGTACCATCCTGACGTTCATGGTGATACTTAGCATAAATAGCGATATGTCCTAAATCCATTGATTGAAGTTTTTCATATCCTCTTATTGTGTGTGATTTAATCAAACTAAATTCCTCAAAGCTCAACTTCCCATTTTGTTTTAATAGATTTTGCGGAATAAAGAGTTTTCCAATATCATGGAACAGATATCCCAATGCTAATTCTTCTAAGTTCCCTATATTTTCTTCATACGCAAATAATGTCCCTAATACAAATACATCAAACGAATGTATAAATGAATAGTAATCCCATTCCCTTAGTTGAAATAAGATACGACTATATGTAGGGTTTTTCATAATACCTAAAAATATTTTTTCTATTAAGTCCATCTCACTCTTTTTCTTTAAAATATTTCCATACCTTGATTCTCTACTAACTTGTTCCATGCTTTTTATAAAAATGTTTTTTAAGTCAGTTGTAGACAAGTCATCCTTTTCATTAAGAAAACCGTTGTTACCTACATGCAACCCATCTTCTAGTGGCACTTCCATTTTCAACTCATCTACTATTGAAATTGTCTTTACATTTCTATTTTTGAGTAATGTGATTAATCTTTTCGTTAATATCGTATCCTTTTTTATCAATAACGTATTCTCAACATAAATATCTTGACCGCTTATAGAATTAGCTTTTATGTCTTTAATATCATACGTGAAAATATTACTCATTTTGCTTTATTCCTCCTTATAGATTTAACTAATTTATAGAAATTTCACAAATGACTGTTTATTCGCCCTAAAACATAGTCTTCATTATATGGTTCTTCCATTTTGGGTACTACTGAGGAATGTTAATTGATATGACTTTTATTCTTATACTCTTCATATTTTTACAAGTATAATAGACTAAAAGATTGGTATTGCTTAATAAGCAAAAGGCTAACTAAAAAATACGGATTATTAGACGGAGGATATAAATGCAAATGGTTTGGTTAAGTTCTAAAACGACTGTGCCTCGCACTAGGAACAAAGTGGTTAAAAGAGATAGATTAAATTATTTACTTCAACATGATAGTTCCCAAAAAATAACTATTGTCCGAGCACCAGCAGGATATGGAAAGACAACCCTGCTCAGCCAGTGGTTCAATCAATCAACTGACCTAGTCGCATGGATGTCTATTGATAAGGCGGATAATGATCCTATACGCTTTTGGAAATATGTTGTACATACAGTATCCAATGTTTCACAAAGCAACATTGATAATGTGCTTTCTTCTTTGTTTAACTCACAAGAGGCTTCTGCGTTTGAATTTCTCATTGATACTTTTTTATATGAAATGAGTTTGATTCCGGAAACCATTCATATTGTAGTAGATGATTATCACTTAGTTGAAAATGATACAATCCATCAGATGATGGTTCAATTTATTGAATTTTTACCAGAAAACATACAGGTATATTTAACGAGTAGAACGGATTTACCTCTTCCAATCGCTAAATGGCGTGTGAAGTCATGGCTTAGAGAAATTAGCATGGAGCAATTATCCTTTACGTATGAAGAAGCTAAACTCTTCTATGAGAAAAATAACCTTCTTTCTACTGATTCGAAATTTTTACAGCATGCGTGGGAAACAACAGAGGGATGGGCAGCTGGTCTCCAATTAGCTAGCCTTGCGATGGGGAACTCTACAACAGATGATGTGGTTATGGATACCGCTCATCCATTTATAACAGAGTTCTTACTGCAAGAAATTTTGTCGAAGCTCCCAGCATCTACTCAGGATTTTCTTATCCGCACCTCTTTATTAAACACGCTTGAACCAGTCCTCTGTGATGCTCTCATGAATCGCTCGGATAGTTATGATGTTCTGGTAAGTCTTGAGAACAAAGGACTTTTCATCGCCCGTTTACATACTAGTCAGCCTGTTTTTCGCTATCATCATTTATTTGCAGAAGCTTTGCAGGTTGAACTAAGAAATCGTTATTCCCAGGAGTTAGTAACTTCGATTGTTAGAGAAGTTGCAACTCTATTACGGGACCAGGGAGATTTTATCACCGCTATTGAATTAGCTTTAAACGAACAGGACTATGAATTGGCAGAATCATGGATCACAGCACATCTTGTTGAATTATTTACCTCAGGTCAAACCTCTACTTTCATGCGTTGGGTGCAAATATTCCGTTTCAACAACCATCCTGTTCCTTATGAGATGCTGGTCATGGATATTATCGCATTGATATCTCTACAGGAAATAGAAGAAGCAAGTCAGCTCATGACCGAATTAGAATATCGACAGTTGACAGAACAATGGATGGATAAAAGTGAATATCAAGGGATCGTGAGTATCTATGAAAATGTAAAAGCATATGCTCTATTTGGAATGGGCGAAGATCTTGAAAAAATAGAAAGTATTATTCAAGGGCGGTTAGAGAAGGGTATCGTTAGCTCTAGATGGGATAATGTTCCGATGCGATTTAACTTGTTTGAACACAAGATTTTACGCACGAGTATAGGAGCGAAAGGTAAACTTGTTTCGTTGGAAAAAGCAATTCCATTTGCCAACCTATTCCGTGAAACCGAATATAATCAAAGTGTTACTGCTTTTAGTTACGGTACGTCTGCAGAAACGTTATATGAAAAGGGTTATATAGAGGCAGCATGGTCGGAAATGGAATTGGCCATTAAATATGGGCATCAGTTTAAAGACCCAGGGTTATTTATCCCTATGTATATATTAAAAAGTCATTTTTATGCGATGAAAGGACAATTTGTTGCAGCACATTCCGTACTAGACTACGCCATAGAAATGGTGAAGGAAAAGCATTGGATCAATTCATTACATACAATGAAGGCTCGCTGTTATTTACTTGATGGAGATTTGTTGAAAGCAGACGCTGAACTTTTTAGAGCCAAATCCAAACAGCCCTTTTGGTTGTTAGTAAATGCTCGCTCCCTTACTTTAAAAGGGCAAATAGGTGAAGCGTTATCTGTTATTATCGGAGTGAAAATGAAAGCATTACAGGAGAGTCAAATCTCGACCATTATTGAAGCATCCATACTGGAAGCAGTTTGCGAAATGTCCGTTGGCAATGAAGATGCTGCACTTTCCGCATTGCATGAAGCATTAGAACATGGTGCGCAATATGAGTATGTACGAACTTTCTTAGATGAAGAAGGAATTATTCCCTTGCTTCAATTATATCTGGAAAGACGTCAAAAAAGGGAGTATCCAAATTGGAATTCAGTCGAACTTTCCTATGTAGAACAATTGGTAGAGAGTAAACTAACAAAGAGTAGTGTCCTTGATATTCTCACACCACGCGAACAAGAGGTTTTTTCATTGCTAAAGGAAGGTTCCTCTAACCGCGAAATCGCAGAACGACTCATCCTATCAGAAGGAACAGTACGCGTATACTTAACAAATATTTACAGTAAACTTGGTGTCAATTCCCGAGCAAAGGCTATTTTACTTAAGTGACAATATGAAAAAAAAGAGGACGCATTTGCGCCCTCTTTTTTCTTAAATCATGCTTTTTACTACTTTAGACATAGTTGATCCATCTGCTTTTCCTGTAAGTAACGGTTTAGCAATTTTCATTGCCTCTCCCATGTTCATGCCTTTTGTAACTCCAGCTTCAGTTAAGACCTTCACGATTTCTTCTTCAGTTAATTGTGTTGGCAAGAAGCTTGCTAGTAGTTTTAGTTTTGCATTTTCTTTTTCTATTAGATCCTCGCGATTTGCTTCTTTTGCACCTTCTAAAGCTTGGTTTGTTTGTTTCACTTCTCTATTTACGATGGCAATTTCTTCATCTGGTGTAAGGGCAGCACCTTTTTCTTTTTCCGCATTATCTAGAGCAGATTTTAGTATGGTTAATACTCCCTTAGCTAGGACATCTTTTTCTTTCATGGCGCGTTTTATTTGGTCGAAAACAATCGTTTTTAACATAATTTTTACTTCCTCTCTTTTGTACTTACTTATTTGCTAATGGTATAGAAAATAAATCGTTTAGTCTAGAATCTTTTCTCGGTCTTGGTTCTCGGATACGCCGGCCCACCAGGAATTTAGCATACCACTACAATAATTGAAGAAAAGCTCCGAGTGAACGAAGAAAACTTCAGAACACTAGAGCTTTTTAGAAAAGTGATATTAATTTATCCCGCATTTACAGGCAGACTGAATAAAGTTTCACTATATCCGAAACTATGTATTATGCTTCGTCCGGTGTGAATGTTCTGGATGCTAACTCAGAGTCTAGCATAAACATAGCATTAGAATCATTTTCAATACGTTTAATTTTATTAATTAGTGTATCAAATGACGCCTCTTCCTCTACTTGCTCATCAATGAACCATCTTAAGAATGCCATCGTTGCATGTTCACGCTCATCTAATGCAATATCAGATAGATGATAAATACGACGCGTCACTTCTTTTTCATGCTTTAAGGAAGTTTCAAAAACGTCTAGAGTCGAAGTAAATTCATTGCGCGGCTTGTCAAATCCATCAATTGTAGCTCGGTAGCCTAAGTCACTTAAAAAGTTATAAAATTTCATGGCATGGAAACGTTCTTCTTCTGCCTGGACTAAAAAGAAATTAGCAAATCCATCGTATGCTTCAGCCGTACAATAAGCGGCCGCAGCAAGGTACGTATGTGCAGAATAAAACTCAAAGTTCATTTGATCGTTTAATGCTTCATGTAAATTTTTAGACAGCATAGTAAAACTCCTCTCATATTAGAAAGATTCAATTTCCCTTCAAGTATACAACTTTATCCAATTTAAAAACAATTAATAAGTGATAATGATTATCAATCACTTAATAATTTAGAGGGGTTTCTTCTTTCTCTTGGTTTTTCAAGTATACTCTTAAACCTCTGCTTGTACTTCCTCTACAGTTTGTTCTACTTCGAATCGGGTCATTTTTTCTTTTCCGCTCTTCAGTGCTTTCAGTGTTTTGTGGGCAAGTGCAAGAGGGAGTTTACAGAATAACAATATGCTTTTTCGGTTGATACTCTTGATGTATTCATCTGCTTGCGCTAAATTGTCCTCTGCATAATCGAACATGTCTGCTCTTGTCCATCCTTCTGGGAAGAATTGTACACCACGTTCGCTATCTTCGTCCTTGTTTCGCAATATATTAACTGCTTGAAGACCACGTCCATACGCAATTGCTAAATCACGGTCAGTGTTAATGTCCGCGTTCCACTTCCATAAATCCGAAAGCATCACTCCAACAAGACCAGCTACATAATAGGTATACTCATCGAGATCTTCTTTTGTCTTCACTTGCCAGTTCTTACCTACCCATTTAGCCATACCTTCTGCCATTTCACTAGTATAGTTTTTTACAGTTTCTAATAAATCAGTCGGGCAAATCTCCAGCCAATCTCCTAGTCTTAATGAAACTGGAGGAAGAATTTCCTTAAATGGTTCTACAAGCTGTTCGTATTCTTTCTTATCAAACGTATTTTTAAGCATCTGGCTAGTAGCAAGTAATAGCTCTTGTTTCTCCTGCGATCTTAATGACTCGTGATCTTCAATCTCATCTATCGCACGCATGCATAAATAAGCAGAGGCAACCGCCTTTTTTAGTTTAGGTTCTAAAAAAGTGATTGGGATATAAAAAGTTCTACTTGTTTTCTTTAGCATGTCCATCGCTTCTTTTTGTAACTTTGCTACATCATGCACGACTAGTCCTCCGTTTCATTCAATTACGCCTCGGCGCAATTGCGTCCAGATTTTGAATTGAGCTTAGGCCTGCGTGATGCAGGTCAGGTAGCCGTTGTCGCATGGAAGCGACGCACTTAGGCTAACACCCTTTAAAAACTCTCTTCAAAATCTGTGACATCCGCCGGAGGCTTAACTTGAATCCTATACTTCTATTGTATAGGATTTTTGCCAAAAGATAAAATGACTACTATTTATGGAGAACGACAATGGTAAAAGTTACAACTGTTTTATTGTTCTACTGTTTCTTTAAATACTGTTTTTTGTTTCTTCCAAAATAACGAAATTACAAAGCTAATTGCGAGTATAATCATCGCTAATACATATGGATAATCAATATGCACGTCAAACAAAATCCCTGCAATACTTGGTCCAATAATATTTCCTATACTCGTAAATGTAGAGTTTAGTCCCCCAACAAAGCCTTGCTCATTTCCAGCTATTTTAGATAAATACGTTGTCAACGCAGGTCTCATTAAGTCAAACAACAAGAAAATCACAAAGGTAACGAGTAATATTGACCAGTAAGCAGAAACCTTAATCATCGCAAAAATGAAAATCGTTGACACACCTATACAAATTTGAACCAACCTAATTTCACCAATTTTTCCTACAACACGATCAAAGGTTAGCAATTGGAATATGATTCCGAGAACGCCACTTACAGTAATGATTAATGCAATATCCTTTGGTGTAAATCCATATTTATGATCTACAAAAAGGGAATAAACGGTTTCAAAAGCAGCTAATCCAAAGCTAGATACTAGAATGATAATCATTGGAATTAAATACATTGGTTCCAATACTTTACGAAAACTTGGTTTAACTACCTCTCCTGCCCTTTCTACACGCGCTCTTTCAGGCTCCTTCAAAATAACAAGCGAAAATACTCCTCCTAAAAATCCTAGTACCGCGGCAACAAAAAAGGGAAGTCTAGTTCCATGTTCAGCTAAAAAGCCGCCAATTCCAGGTCCGATGATAAATCCAGCACTAATTGCTGCAGCAACATAGCCCATCGCTTTTGGCCGTTCTCTTAAAGAGGTAACATCTGCTGCAAAAGCTGTCACAGCTGGCATAATGAATGCCGCACTAATTCCTCCCAAAATTCTAGAAATATATAATATCTTCACGTCTTGTCCAAGACCGAAGAGCATTTCGGATACTCCAAATATAAACATACCAATTACAATCATTTTTTTACGACCAATTGAATCTACCCATTTACCTGCAATTGGAGATATTAACAATTGCGCGAATGCGAATGCCGCTACTAAATAACCCATCGTAGAACCTTCTAAGTTCATCTCACGCATTAATGTAGGCATCACAGGAATAACTAGTCCTACACCTAAAAATACAATAAATAAGTTTACTAAAACTAAATAAATCACTTTATTTAAACCACTTCTTTGAGAAACCATGTTCAAACTCCTTATAATTCAAATTCAGCATATTTATAAAAATAAACCCTATAGTAACTATAGGGTCAAGTAGTTTGAATAGGTATTTTTAGTTCTACTAAGAATTCATCCTCTTTGGTAGCTGTATAATTTATCGGCATCCAAACATCATATACAATCGGCTCAACAACTAATTGGTGTTTCTCAATATAGTCCATCAATATCTGATAGCATGCCTCATATTCGTCGTCCTCTAAAACAAAAGAAATGCTAAGGTAGTCTCCAGCAGGTAACGTGCTAATTTCCACATCTTCGTATTTTTCTTCAAAATCCTTATTTGTCACAATATAGGTAAATAGATAATCATAGTTAATATCATTTAGGGATTCATACCTTTGGAAAGGAAAGGCTCCACCATACAATGTATCAAATATGCTTCCCTCTTCTTCTAACACCTTACTAATACGTCCATATTCCCTATTTGGAATATCATCGACTTTCATATTAGCCGTTTTGATCTTCACTATTTTCTGTGCAGGTAAATTCTTTATGCAGACAGTCATCATATTCCGCTCCAGCACGAACGCTTGTATTTGCTCTTTTTTCCGCTGTAATACCTGTTTCGTCTTATTCAGCCGTTGAAACTGTTCCTCAATCCTTTTCTCCTGATCCTCAAGATATACAACTAACTCTTCTGGCTTTAGTGTTAAGGCGGATCGAACTTCCTCAAGCGATAACCCAAGATACTTCAATGATTTTATAATATCCAAGTAATATAATTGTGTATTTTGGTAGTACCTATATTGATTGCTCGGGTTTACTTCCATGGGTTTAAACAAGTCTATCTGATCATAGTATCTTAAGGTTTGAACCGATATATTACTTAGCTTTGCTACTTCACCTATCGTCAAATAATGAATCTTCAAGTAATCCCCCCATTTTTTGTACAACTGATTTTAAGCTGTAATAAAAGCTATCCTATTGAATCTAGGATAGCTTTCATTTATCCCGCATTAACAGACAGTAAAACTCCCACTTTAGGCTTGGCCGAAGCAACAAAGCGTAAGTGGGAGATAACTGCCCGGAAAAGCCCGAATGGTTCAACTAACAATCAGTGGGGATGAAGAAAATCCCCGCTGATTTAAGTTTCACTTTATCTACTATTCAATTCCTTGAATCGTTACTTCTTTGACTGGCAAGAAAAGTTCTTCTGTATTTAAGAATGTCACTTGTACCTTATCTCCTTCTTGCATATAAACTGCAAGGGGCGCAACTTCGGAAGATACGATATAGTTTTGTTTGTTGTCTAATAGGAACGATACTTGAGTAAAGTCACCTACACGTTCCTTAAAGACACGTATAACCGTACCAGCTATCGATTTCTCCTCGGCATTGGAGCTACCGTCTACGGAGCTTCCTCCACGTTGAATCGCTGTTTTATATAGTTTTAAGGCTTCGTTTGGCGTATTCCCATATACAGAGATTTCTGGATTTGCAGCTGATACGATGAAGTAATTTTGCAAGAACCCATTAGAGTCTAACACTGGTGTTAACCAGCTAGCTTCTCCGTAAAAGTTGTACAATACAGGCATCTCGCCAGACCATTTCTTTTCGATAAATTTCTTTTCAATGATTTGTAATGCTCCTTGGGAATCCATATAAGAATCCTCTAAATTCCCTGTATAGAAAGTAGCCTCACCTGTTCGACCATCTGTTAATGAGTAGCCCAGCATCGAGTCTACTCCCTCTTT
Organism: Psychrobacillus sp. INOP01; assembly: GCF_018140925.1. Taxonomy (NCBI): domain Bacteria; kingdom Bacillati; phylum Bacillota; class Bacilli; order Caryophanales; family Bacillaceae; genus Psychrobacillus; species Psychrobacillus sp. INOP01. The sequence goes on along the minus strand of NZ_CP073315.1, from coordinate 2,306,616 downwards.
CGGACTCGTAAAGTCGGTAAAGTAATACATTTGCCCGTCTTCCCCGAATATTGGACTTACATTCGCTTCGGTTCCTTCATCTGATGGTAATCTCACATCTTTTTTACCAAATAGACTATTGATAAATCCATGTACATATTTACCAAAATAGCTATTTTGCAAGCTCACCGTTTCCGGGGATACTGCTCCATCTATAAACGTTGGTACGTCTGCAATTTCATAGGAATTTGTCTGACCTGTAGCGGGATCTACCGCCACGATTCCTTTTACTTCAAATCCATTTCGAGCAGAGATGAAACTACCATAGGATCGGATGTAATATGGTTTTCCATCCTCGTCAATTTCTAACTGAGGATCGCCATAGAAAATTTTAGTAGGATGCTTCATACGCATATGTCTTTCTAAGTTTTTATGGAAATAAGAAGATGGTGTATAGCTCATTTCTGCTTCTACAAATTTCGGATTATCCGATGAGTCGGTTGCACTCATTGTAAAATAACCCGGTGTAACGTCTCCATTCCACCACTTGAAAAGTCCCGAAAATTCTACTGGAGCAATATAAACATACTCATCTTTTACTTTTTGAATTTGTAAGTTACCTAATTCATAATAACTCGTATTTGGTACTTGCCCAAAAGCTTTTTTCATTTTATTACGTGCAAATTTTGGTGGTACGCTAGCAGGTGTCTTCGTTTCGTCAAATGCTTCAATTTCAACCTCTTGCTGCATTTCTGCCACTTTGTATTTTTCATCTGCATTCCAAAAAGACGCCGTTAACATGAAGAGAGCTAATACCAAACTCCCTAAGAACAGAATACCTTTTGCTTTTTGCTCTTTTCCTTTTGCTAATACCATCCCTGCTAATGTTGCAATAACTAGCAATGGCCATAACGCTGTCCAATTACGATCTAAGTTCGTTACATAATATATAATCGCAAGTACGATAAAAGTTAAAACCGTTAGACCAATGATGGAAGTTACCATGTCTTTTCTTTTAGCTGTCAACGGGACTACTAACAATGCGGTAAGTAACGCTGCAACTGCCGAAATAATAAATACGCTGGTCATTTTCTCAAACCCTCTCTTTTTTTCTGTCTAGTTATTTTACGGATGAGAGGGAAAATGGTTTCACAAATATATAAAAGATACGATAGCACAGCAACCACCTAGCGCTACCTCTCGCTAGGTCTTTGCTATGACGGGACAACTTTTCTCTTTTACCTTAAAACTCTTTTTCCATGATATAACTACGAAGAATAATGATGCTAATAAAATCCCACTTAACACGATAAAACAATAAATAATGAGGTCTGAGGATACCATTTCGGTAAATAGTGCAAGTAGTAGAATTCTTATTAAGAGGCCTAATGTACGAAACAAACTATCGACCCTCCCTATTATGTTGTTAGGAATATGGTCCATTAAGAAAGAGTTTCTAGCAACCCTAGTACTGCTATTACCTATCGCTAAAAACAACATTAATGATAGATATACCGGTAAATTAACGAAGACAATTAATGATATAGCAATCGTATAAACACATACTCCTAAGATAATCGTCTTTTCATTTCCAAATTTACTTGATAATGTCGGTACGAATACCCCTGCAATTATAGCTCCTATTGCATAAATCATTCCTTCAATTCCATAGACGCTTGCGTCCGCTTCAAGTACATCCACTAAATAGACAGGAAATAAATAATTCGTTAGCATCACTCCAATGAAAGGCATGAAAGAAAATAATAAAAAAATAAACACGGAAGGGCGTGCCATCATATATCTAAGTCCTTCGCTTACTTGCGATTTAACGACTTTTCCTGTTTTTTCAATCGATAATCTCACATACGGTAACTTCAAGTAAAAATAGATGGCAGCACCGTAAGATATCGTATCTAGCAATAAAATGTAGTGTAAATCCCATTTTAATAATAAGATACTAGCTAAAGCACCCGCAATCATACTAGAAAGCTGCCCCTGCACTTCCATCGTTCCATTTAGTGATTTATATTGGTCCTTCGTAAATATTTCTTGATTTAAAGCAAACATCGTTGGATAAAAAATGGTGTAATATAAACTACCGATCATATAAATAATAATATAATGCCAAATTTCATATGATAAACCGATAAAACCTATTATAGAAAACATAAACAATAGAACAAAACATATGATTTCACTTACTATTAATAGCTTCTTTCGAGATACGCTATCTACTAGATTTCCTATAAATGGTGTAAGGATAAAACTCAATATGGTCATACCGATCGTTATATAGCCAAATACCTTATTACCGTTTTCACTTGATACAAGCATCCATGGAATCGCAATCATCGTTATTCCAGAACCAATTGAGGAAGCAATATTAGCGGATATAATGAGCCGAAATCGGGAGTCTTTGTATAGATCTTTCATTTGAAACACCCCTTAACTTATTCTTATTATTTCACTATAATTGAAAATTCATCCATTTAGTTCAGTCATAGGTCTTGAGTCTTTCTCATACATTTGACGGAAGAAATTGATTAATCTAAAACGTGAGTCAATTTCGTAATAAAGTAATTTGTAGTAAAATCGGAACAAAGTTGATTGGAGCGCAAGGAAGGACGCTTTCCGTGGGCTTGGCTTCAATCTCCTCGTCACTTCGTTCTTGCAGCGCTTTCAGCTCGTACTGTTCCCACTGGAGTCGCCGCCTTGCGCTACAATCAATGAAATCCAATTTAAATAAAGGAATAATCGAATGTAAAACAATACGAATGTTCGCTTACATTATTGAAATGAGTAATTATGAAATTGAATAACGTAAAAATAAAAAAACACTCAGTGAATTTAACTCACCGAGTGTCCTTGGTCTAGATGTATGTTCCTTTTTCTTCAAAAACAACATACCAGTTGTTCTCTTTTTGTAGAATAGCTGTAGCGATCCAACCATCCGCAATTAGCTGTTGCTGTTTTTCAATAGCATCCATAGGGATTTCTAAAAGCTTATCTTCACTAATACGATCCACATGAATTTTTTTATAAAATACGTATCGTAGCATGCCCCCGTATTTCTTTTTTAATGCGCCTATTACCATTCCTTGGCTTAGCTTGTCCTTTAAGCTAGCAATGTTGAATGGTGCAACCGTTGCACATACATGTGTATATGGTGATGCGTCTAGGAGCTCCATGACAATAACCCCAAGTTTCTTTTGCAAACCAAACCCACGATAATCAGGATGAACATTCGTGATTTCTTGATAGACTACCTTCTCAAGCTGCTCTGGAGAAAGACCAATATCATATCCTAAGTGGTGATCATCAATTGGTGGTAATGCCAAGGCTCGGAAGGCGATTAGTTCATTGTCTACGAATGCTCCAATCATTAAGTTATGAGCTATCGAATCCTCAAATTCTTCTATTGTTAGTGGAGATAAGAAGTTCTCATCTTCCATTGATCGTAAAACGATATGCTGTAAACGTAAAATACTATCCAGATGCTCTAGTGTCAATTCATGGACAACATATTCTTTCTCTCCAAGCTTACCTTTCCATTCTTTCATGCAAACACTTCCTCTTATTTTGTTACCTTTGTAGAGAACTCAGTTAGCTCTTGTAGTATTTCTTCATCTACATCAATTCCTAATCCAGGACGTTCATTTAATTGTATAAATGGAACGTCATAATGTAAATTCCCAACATCTTTAGAGAATTTCAAAGGGCCTGTTAACTCTACGCTAGTAAACACTTTTTTAGAAAATGCTACTTGAAATCCTGCCGAAGATCCAATAGAGGATTCCACCATAGAACCGATCTGACACTCGATACCTGCCATCTCTGCCATATGAGCTAGTTTCATCGCTGGATAAATCCCGCCACATTTCATCAGTTTAATATTCACTTTGTGTGCAGCTTGTTTCTCGATCAACTCTCGCATATCCCGAAAGCCTCTTAAGCCTTCGTCCATCATAAGAGGAGTACTTGTTTTTGATTTTACTTCCATCATTCCGTTGAAGTCATCGGCTATTACTGGTTGCTCCAGCCAATCTAGCCCCTCTTTTTCTAGCTGACGCATTGCCGTAATGGTAGTAGCACTATTTTTCCAGCCTTGATTTACGTCTACACGAATAGCAATTTCTTCCCCAACTCTTGCTCGGACTGCTTGTATACGTCTCACATCAATCTGTACATCTGTTCCGACCTTCATTTTAAAGGAGGAATATCCTTCTTTCATCCTTCTTTCTGCTTCTTCTGCCATGTCCTCGGGATTTCCTATACTTAATACATGTGTGACAGGGAACTTTTCGTGATAGCGTCCACCAAGTAGTTGGTACACAGGAACACCAAGTTCTTTTCCTGCCAGATCGTAGCAAGCTATATCTATTGCCGCTTTTGCTGCAGGTGCTTGATAAACCGCTTTATTCATTTTTTCATGTAAGCGCTCAAACTCCATAGGATTTTCTCCAATAAGAGCCGGAGCTAACGTGTCTTTCAATAATGCATATGTACTTTCCCAAGTTTCTCCTGTTACATGTTCATCTGCAACAGCTTCCCCGTATCCCACTAGCCCATTATCAGTGATGATTTTAACAATAATAGATGGCATATCATCGTAAGTATGGTAACTTATGATAAATGGGTCAACTAATGGTAAGCGGATTGCATAAATATCTATTTCTTTAATTTTCATGTTAAATTCCTACTTTCTTTACAATTTAATTTATCTTCGTTATAGTTGTCGTTAAATAGTCGTTAAAAAACTAAAAAAAGAGGTGATTAAATGTTAACACGCATTGCAGTACTAGGATCGGCTAGTTTCATCGAACGTTTAAGAAGTTTCGAACATGAAATTCCATCCACTCGATTGGATTATTATACATATAAAATACCTTCAGATGCAAAGGATATTGTACCAACTATAAAACCTTGTGATGCAGTATTTTTTTCAGGTTCATTTCCATTTAACTATGCAGAGGATTTAATCGCAAAACTACCAATTCCATCTTTTTATTTGAAACAAGATGAAAACGCTATCATGACTACTCTACTATCACTTAGTTTTACTAACCCAACTGCCATACATAAACTATCCATTGATTTAGTTCACCCAGAAGGTGTAAAGAGTGTATTGGAGGATATAGGACAAATCGGTGAAACACCTTTTTTGATGAAAATTGATACCTCCTTTGATTTGGAAGAAATAGTTGCATTCCACACTGATTTACAAAAGAGTGGTGCCTCTTCGCTAGCCGTTACTAGTATTCATGCTGTGTATCAAAGATTGCGAGACAATGGTTTGTCTGTCATTCGAATGATTGATCCAAAAAGCTCCATTATTAAGGGAATAGAGGATACAAAATCACTTGCTCTTCTATTCAAAAGCCAGTCTGCTAAAATAGCTGTTGGTTTTATCCAAACAAATAAAGAGCTCTCCATTTCTGAAGCAAAAATTAAACAAATTGCAGCCTCTATTCAAGCAAATATCGTAAAAGAAGCCGACAATTTGTATACCTTATTTTCCACTCAAGGTGATGTACAAGAAGCTTTAAACAGTAACTTGATTACTACTTGGATGAGCCCATCTTCTCCTGCGGTTAAAATTGCATTTGGCTATGGAAAAACAGTTTTAGAAGCTACTCAAAATGCAAGAGATGCCCTATCCTATGCAACTGATAATACGGCATACTTATTAACAGACTCTAAGGAATTACTCGGACCGTATCCGAACAGCCATAAACAGGTTCGTTTAAAAAATAATGAACCACAGCTTGTGCAAATAGCGAAAGAAACTACATTAAGTCCAGCAAACTTATCCAAGGTAATACAGTTTAGCCGTTCTAGAAAGTCCACAGAGTTTACTGCATCTGACCTAGAAGTCTATTTACAAGTTAGTAGACGTACGACCGAGCGTATTTTAAAAAAACTTGCGGATCATGGATATGTAGAAATCGTAGGGGAAGAAATGACCTATCAACAGGGTCGCCCCCGCGCTATATATGAGCTAAACTTTCCAACCTACAATTAACATCAAAGTAAGAAAAACCGGGCAAAAAGACGCCCGGTCCTTTATGTTCAAAACCTGTTTCTATCGTTTTCGAAGGGCTTTGGACAGACGTTTGCTATATTTATTACCGAGTGAATTTTTAGTGATATTGGTTGTGACCTCCGTCACAACCAATATCACTTTTTTCGGTAATCTTATGGCGTTTATCTGCCCGTCGCCATCCTACAACTTTTAGAAACAGGTTAGTGCGTTTTTGGATAACTAGAGAAAAGATACTTTCTAATTTAGAGAATAAGCTCTCGAAGATGCAATTTCGTTCGCTATTTCGCTTCTTTATGAGTCAAACACTTATTACTTTTCTTTATTTCCACTAGAATAAAAGAAAATCTGCTTTCTCCATCTATTATTGGATAATAGCATTTCTAATTCAAAAGAAAGTCCAAGTCCCAAGAGCCAAGTGTTCACGGGACATTTTTATATACTTTCTTATCTTTTTAAGAAAAGGGAGTTCCATGAGAACCCCCCTTTTTTATGTTTAGTGCTTGCGCTTTTCTAATTATGCTTCTAAAGTTTCTTTATTTAATATCGCCATCTTTTCAGATTCCGATATTTTTTGAATCGTAAAGCCTGTCATTGCATAGATGATAGAAATAACTGGTACTACAAAGTTTAAAATTGCAAATGGTGCATATTCTGCTACCCCTACACCTAATGTTCCTAAAATGAACACTCCACATGTATTCCAAGGAATGAAGACCGAAGTAAGGGTTCCTCCATCCTCTAATGCACGCGATAGATTTTTAGAATGTAGTCCCATTTTCGTATACGTCGTTGAAAACATACGAGCTGGTACAACGATAGAAATGTATTGCTCTGAGCAAGTAGCGTTTGTTGCAAAACAAGCAACAATTGTTGATGCAATAAGTGAACCTGCTGATTTAGCAAGTTTTAAGATTTGGTTCATAATGGATTGAAGCATTCCAGAGTATTCCAAGATACCACCAAATGTCATGGCAACTATTGTCATGGATACCGTGTACATCATCGAATCTAATCCACCACGATTAAACAATTCATCTACCATTGCATTTCCAGTATCAATAACATATCCACTTTGTAGAGCTCCAACTGCATCTGCAACGCTTCCACCTTGGATGAGTATTTGAGATAAAAAGCCTAATAATATTCCAACAATTAATGCTGGTATAGCTGGTACTTTAAGTGCTACTAGTACTATTACTGCAAGTGGAACTAATAATAACCATGGAGAAATGACAAAGCTTTGATCTAACATGGATATTGTTTGGTTAATACCTTCTTGGTCTATATTACTTGATTTATACCTATTTCCAAGGAACCCATATACTCCAAGAGCTATTAGTATTCCTGGTATCGTCGTAAATAACATATGTTTAATATGTACAAAAAGATCTGTTCCCGTTAATCCTGCCGCAAGATTTGTTGTATCAGATAATGGGGACATCTTATCCCCAAAGTATGCGCCTGAAATTACGGCACCAGCGATCATACCAGCTGGAATTCCCATACTAAGTCCAATACCCATTCCCGCAACTCCGATTGTTCCCATAGTTGACCAAGAACTACCGATTGCAAGAGAAACAATTGCACAGATAATGCAAATAGTCACTAAGAAGAAGGCAGGAGTAATAATTTTTAGTCCATAATAGATCATCGTTGCAACAACGCCGCCACCTATCCATGCACCAATGATTAATCCTACTAAAATAATAATAACTACTGCCGGTAATGCTAGTTTAATACCTTTATACATCATTTCTTCAATATCAGACCATTTGAATCCATGCTTCCATGCAACAATCGCAGCAACAGTTGTTCCAACGATTAATGGAATATGTGGTCCCTGTTCTAAATTTATAATCGTAATAATCATTGTTAGAACCATAATTGCTAATGGTGTAATTGCCCATATCAAAGACATCTCTTTTTTAGTAACCGCTTTCTTTTCTTCCATGTCATTTCCCCCTTACGACCCTTACGATATTAAGACAATTCTAAAATTGACGTTTAATAGTCGTTAATAGAGTAATAATAAATGGAAATGAGGCTCTAGTCAATACTATTTCGATATGATTGAAAGCGTTTTCGATATGACTTTAGCCCCCATAAGTAATGAATCTCTGTTAAAAGTCATATTAGGATGATGTAATCCCGGTGTCAAATCAGCACCAATACCAATCATAGCTGCCTTCACTTCAGGGTGTCTAATTGTATAAAAATGAAAGTCATCGCTACCCGAAGTAATCACTTCTTCAGCCAAGTTTTCCATGCCTACAGTTTCAATAATTGCAGCCTTGGAAATTGCTGCAGCTTCCATCGATACTTCCGCTCCTGGTGTAATATCTTGAAATTCCCACTCGATTTCTATATCAAATAGCTGTTGAATTGTATTCAAATCTTTATCAATTCGATCTTTCAGTTGAAATAAAACGCTATTCTTTGCCGCTCTTACATCGATAGAAAACGTTGCAATACCAGGAATAATATTCGAATTTTCTCCACCTGCTTGAATTTTCGTTAGCTTCGCAGAATATGATTCGAATGGAGAAAAATACATATTTTTCAACGCTTGATGAACGGCCATTACTACATCAATCGCATTATTGCCCTGATGAGGTCTAGCACCATGTGCATCAATTCCTTTTATCTTACCTTCTACAAATAATGCTGCTCCATGATGTATAGCTGGCGCAACTTTTCCGAAAGGAAGTTCCTCAATCGGTCGTAAATGCACACCAAAAAGATGAGTGACATCCTCCAGCGCTCCACGATCTATCATGGAATTTGCCCCATTACCTTTCTCTTCTGCTGGTTGGAAGATAAAGCGAATTCGTTTGTTTAGTTTTTCATCCTTTAATAGCAATAACGCTCCCAATACCATCGAAATATTGGCATCATGTCCACAGGAATGATTGGCGCGGAACTCCCCATCTACTTCTTGCCAAAGTGCATCTATATCGGCACGAACAGCAATTACTTCTGGTCCTTCACCAATTTCTGCTAGCAATCCAGTTACATCATCAAATCTTCGGTAGGAAATACCTAAATCGTCTAAAATTTCCGCCAGCTTATTCGTAGTTTCATATTCCTTCCAGCTAACTTCTGGATTTTGATGAAAGTGGTTAAACCACTGCAAAATTTGAGTTTCTACTTGCACTTTAACTACACTCCTTTTTCACCCTATAATTTATCCTATGATTTCACAAACCCGTCCTATTTGTCCATCTGTTAATCGAACTTTTATGCCATGTGGATGAAAGGATGAATTCGTTAATAAGTCTTTCACGACTCCTTTTGTTTTCTCCCCTGATCTTTGGTCTTTTTTTAACACTATATATACTTCTAAACCTGGTTTTACATCATTTCTATTTTGTCCATTCATTTGGTTTCACCTCTTTTTTTATCGTACCACTTTCATGGTCTATAGTTACACTATAAAACTTCATTTTACAATTTAAACCTGTCTTTAACCTTTTAAAAACCTTTAAAATACTTTCTGAAAAAAAGGTTTACAATTCCTATCTGTTTAGTTAGAATTGAGATGTAAATTAGAATTTTCAAAAAATAACAGAGAGAAGGTTTATATATTGGTAACACTCAAGAATACACATTTAACGTTAGGCAATGCAGCAGCACCGATAAAAGTGGAGGTGTTCTTAAACCTAGCTTGCCCTTATTGCGCATCCTTCTATGAACTTGTAGATGGTGCACTTCTACAATACATAAATGAGAACAAAGTTGAATTAATCGTGAAGCATTATGATAAACCACGAGAAATGCTCTTACCAGGAACACTAATTAACCTCAACTTAGACTATGGCAATCCTGCAAAAACATTAGATAACATTAAGTCGTTATTTAAAGAGCAGGAAACATGGGATAAACTTTCAAGTCACGGTATCAAGGAATACATTAAAAATAATTATGGATTGAAGGAAGAAGAGCCAAATATTGAAATTAGCCTTCAAGTCACTGCAGAAGCAATTGAACGGAGAGTCAAAATGGTTCCAACTGTATTTATTAATGATTTAGAATTCCAATACCCTCGTGAAATTTTCTCTGAAGAATTAATACAAGTGTTAGACCAACAACTGTCTAAGGAGAAGGTATAAGTATGAAATTAAAAAAGATCTTGTCGTTATTATTTATACTTTGCATTTCTATTTTACTAGCAGCCTGTGGAGATGATTCGGAGAAAACATCTGCAGGTAATAAAGATGGTGTATCTACTGACAAAAAAGTATTAAGAGTAGGTTCTTCAGGCATTTATCCCCCGTTCATCTCAGTTGATGATAAGGGAGTTCCGCAAGGCTATGACGTTGAAGTGTTAGAACTAGTAACTGAATCACTAGGTTACGAGATTGAATGGACATTTGCTGAGTTCTCAGGTATTTTCGGGATGTTAGATGCAGGTAATATTGATACAGTTTCAAATCTAATTGCAGCTACAGAAGAACGTCGAGCAAAATATGACTTTTCTTCTCCTTATGCATACTCTGGAGCATCATTAGTTGTACCAGAAGATAATACTGATATTAATAGCATCGAAGATTTGAAGGGGAAAAAAGTAGGTGTCTTACTCGGCAACAATCTACATCAATTCCTAGAAAAATGGAATGAAGAAAACGGAAAAGAAATAATTATTACTCCTTACCAAGACGTGAGCGGTACGTATAATGAAGTGGCCCTTGGTCGTCTAGATGCTTTTATTGATGTAAAAATTACTGCCGCATCACGGATTAAAGACGAAGGTCTACCTTTAAAACTTTATGGTGAGGATTACTTAATCGACTTCGATTATGCTTTCCCATTTGTACGATCTGAAGAAAATAAGGAGTTTTTAGCAGATTTCAGTGCTGAAATTGAAAAGTTACAGGAAGATGGTACCTTAAAAAAACTTTCAGACAAATGGAGTGCAATTGACGTAACCATTCCACACGAGAAATAAAAAGAGAAAGGCTACTCGCGGCAGAGTAGCCTTTCATTATTTACATAAGAAAGGTTGCCTACTTTATGAAATTCGATTTTGAGTATATGATCAGTCTCTTCCCGAAAATCATTGAATTTTTACCAATTGTTATATATATAGGGACTTTATCATTTCTATTAGCAATTTTGTTTGGATTAGTTTTTGCATTCCTCACTAACAATAAAATTAAGATATTATATCCTATTTTAAAAGTCATCATATCCTATTTCCGAGGAGTTCCAACCTTAATTCAAATTTTCATTTTATACTTTGGAGTGCCTCAAATATTCCCAAGCTTCAGTACAATGAATGCAGTCACTGCTGTCATTATTGCGCTCAGTTTACGTAATGCTGCCTATTTATCAGAGGTTTTCCGTTCTGCATTCTTAGCAGTTGATAAAGGGCAATATGAAGCATGCTTATCCGTTAGTATGACTAAATGGCAAGCCCTACGAACGGTTATTTTACCGCAGATGGTCCGTATTGCTATCCCACCATCTGGTAACTACTACATTATGATGATTAAAGATACATCTTTAGCCTTTACGATTGGAGTAATAGACATGATGGCTCGTGCAAAACTTGAAGCTGCCGTAACATACAAGTTTTTAGAAGCTTACTTGATGGTTGGTCTTATTTACTGGATGATTTCTATCATACTTTCTTTCCTGCAGTCTAAACTCGAGTATTATGTTGAAAAGCCATATCGGAAGGAGGAAGTTAAATGATTAAAATAACTAATTTACATAAAAGCTATGGCCCTACCAATGTTCTAAAAGGACTTGATGTAGAAATTGCTGAGGGAGAAGTTGTAGCTATTATTGGACCATCTGGTTCAGGAAAGTCTACATTTTTACGTTGCATCAACTTTTTAGAGGAAGCACAGGTAGGTTCGATTGAAATTGATGGTGCCAAAGTAGATTTAGAGAATTATACAAAGAAACATGTAAGTCATCTTCGCAAGAAAACAGGCATGGTCTTTCAAAACTACAGTTTATTTAAAAACAAAACTGCACTTCAAAATGTCTCTGAACCTGTACGCTTAACACGTAATACACCCCGACAAGAAGCTGAACAATTAGCCTTTAAACTCTTAGCAGAGGTAGGCCTTCAAGGTAAGGAGCATCATTATCCGATTGCGCTCTCAGGAGGACAACAACAACGGGTAGGAATTGCCCGCGCTTTAGCACTCGACCCATATGTTATTTTATTCGATGAGCCTACTTCTTCTCTCGATCCAGAATTAGTCGAAGAAGTTTTAAATGTTATGAAGTCTGTTATCGTCGATAAAAAACGTACAATGATTGTTGTGACACATGAAATGGATTTTGCACAGAGCGTAGCAGACCGCGTTATTTTTATGGCAGATGGTATCATAGTAGAACAAGGTACACCGAAGGATATTTTCGAAAATCCACAAAATGAAAGAACAAAAAGATTCTTAAAAAACTACCTAAAAAATCAGAATAAAATTAGTGAAGTACATTAATGTTGTAAACCTATACAAACTAAGTCAACGACGCTTAGAAGTCAATATACCAGATGATTTTGCGGAACAACTATTAGAGAGTATGATTGCAAAAGGTTTAAGCGGAAGAGCAGCTATTATTTATTTGGTTGGGATTTAATAATCATATCTGAAATCTCTTCCCTTATTGGAGATCAACTAACCGTTATTAGTAGATGAGCATTTGAGAACACCGGGTTTACTCTTCCTGACAACCCATCAAACACTTGTGAGTCTCTGTTTTTGGAAAATGCTTTGGGTACATGCTATACTATTGAAGGATTTATATGAAAAAGGAGTGTTTTAAATGACAAAAAAAGGTTATTTTTTAATGGATTCTGGAGAAAAAATTGAATTTGATTTATTCCCAAATGAGGCACCAAACACAGTAGCAAACTTTGAAGAGTTAGCAAACAGCGGATTTTATAACGGAGTAGTATTCCACCGTGTAATTCCTGGCTTCGTAAGCCAAGGTGGAGATCCAACTGGTACAGGTATGGGCGGTAGCGGAAAAAACATTAAATGTGAGACAGCTGGAAACCCACACACACACCAAGCAGGAAGCCTTTCTATGGCGCATGCTGGTAAAGATACAGGTTCTAGCCAATTCTTCATCGTTCATGAGCCACAACCACATTTAAACGGTGTTCATACTGTTTTCGGTCAAGTAACAAGTGGTCTTGAAGTAGCAAAAGCTATGAAAAATGGCGCTAAAATGGAAAAAGTAGAAGTTTTCGACGCTGAATAATATATAAATAAGAAAAGCAGCTCCCAACTTGGGTAGCTGCTTTTCTATAATAAAAACGTTATTCCAAATATAAGAATTAGAGGTGCTAGTAATACAATCCAGCTTATAGGATGAGCAAAGTTCAGTGTCCAACCTACGCCAAATCGCTTTTCGACCATGATGCTCGGATCATTTTTGTTCATGTAAAATAATCCGCCCTTCCAATATTTGTCCTCGTCTACGGCTATTTTATTTTCTATGGTCGGACTGTTTTTTTCTACCTTTAGGCGAGATCCACTCTGTCCTACTTTTATAGTATAAATGCCGACAACTGCAAGTGTTAATAGTAAGAAACTCAGAGGTAGAGCCCACATGATAATAGAAGAGGATATTTCTGGATGAATTGTTTGTAAGTGAAAATACCCCATCATGAGCGTTATACCAATTGTGATAAAGAGCGCTAACAAACTTGTATATTTTCGAAACGCGAGTTGCTGTGCAAGAGAAGTTTTTTTATTGGCTGGATTAAGGCGCGCACCTGAAAACTTCATCCCCTCACTCATTAAAAGGAACATCCCCTGCATCACTAGTAAAATTAGTGGCATTGCAATTACACTAAAATATGTTTTTTCGCTAAATGCATCTGCTTCTCCAGTAGGTCCCCAATGGGTAGGAATCATCTCTGGCATTTGATCATACTTCATAAATGTATAGATAATTAAAGCTACAGTAACAATCATAGGAATGATAAATATTACACGAGGTATTAGTTTGAGCTTTTCCTGAAACTTTACATCGACAACTCTCACTTCACTTTTACCACTTAACCACCCTTGTGTTTCCTTCCGTTTTTTCACTCGAAGGCGCATCATAAAATAATAACCAATGCTCACAAACATAGTGGTAAATTGAACACCCACACTAACTAGAGCCAGCTTTTCCTCTGCTGGATTTTGTGTTAGCCCCCACCATAGATACCCTCCAAAAATAATCATGCCGAATGTTAACACAAACATTGTGTATTTATTTTTTAGTTTCATCACCACTGGATCTTTTGTGTGGTTATCTGGTACATACACACCAAATGCCTCTGTTGTCTTTAAAAATTTTGGCGTAAATGCTTGTAGAACAGTGATAAAAAATAAGATGAATCCAAATAGCACAATAGTCATTCGTTCCCCTCCTCAATATTTTGCACTAGCCTACGTACCATAACTACCAGTTCTTCTTCCGAGAGCTTTAGGACTAACCCTTCTGTTATAAATGGTCTCAGTTGAGCTCCTAGTTTTTGCTTTTCTTCCTCTGAAGCCTTTGGAACACCGTTTGGTTGAATAATAACACCTGATTTTGCCACTATTTTTATAAAATCTTTTTCTTCTAGATAATGATAAGCCTTATTTACTGTATGCATATTCATCCCAAGATCGCTTGCAAATGCTCTTACAGACGGTAGCGAGTCACCTGGCTTTAATTCACCTCGTACCATCCCTTCCATAAGTTGGTGGGCCAGCTGCAAATAGATGGGGACATCAGAATTAGATTTTATTTCAATAAACATGAAGTGTCCCTCCCTTATTTTTGTTCTATATATAGCATAACACATTTGTTATATATATAGTAGAGCAAGAAGAAATAAAAAAAATCCTACTTTTAATAAGTAGGATAGGGATTTACTACATAAGATATTGTTTGCCTTTTTCATAATAATTCTTCATTTCCTGAGAAGGAACCATTCCTCCGCCAGTTGCCCAAACAATATGCGTTGCATTATGTAAGGAAACTCCATGTTTAGCTAAATGAATTGGACCTATCATTCCTGCAAGTGCAGATGGTTCTAATAGAATGTTCTCTGTGTCTGCCAATAAAGCTAATAGCTCATACAGGGATTTATCATTCACCGTGAAGCTTCCACTAATGAGCTGCTCTAGAGTTTTCCCAACAAATCCGGATGGTCGACCAACAGCTAGTCCGTCCGCATCCGTTTTGTTATCAAGTCCGATATCAGCAACTGAAACATTTTCATGCAATCCGGTCATTAACCCAAGTAGCATGCAAGGCGAGTTCGTGGGCTCTGCAAAAAAGCAATGGACATGATCACCGAATAGTAGTTTTAGTCCAAATGCAACTCCTCCTGGTCCACCACCGACTCCGCAGGGTAAGTATACAAACAGTGGGTGTTCGGCGTCGACAATGATTTGCATTTGTTCCAATTGATTTTTCAATCTATCTGCTGCAACGGCATACCCAACAAATAAGTCAACAGAATTTTCGTCGTCGATAAAAAAGCAAGACGAATCCTTTTCGGCTTGTTTCCTACCTTCCATTACCGCAATACTATAATCAAAATCGTATTCTATGACTGTTACACCTTTTGAACGAAGCATGTCCTTTTTCCATTGCTTCGCATCGCTAGACATATGGACAGTTACTTGAAATCCAAACTTTGCACTAATTATCCCTATGCTAAGTCCTAGATTCCCAGTCGATCCTACTGCAATTGAATAGTTAGAAAAAAATTGTTTGAACTTATCCGTTGAGAGTCTCTCATAATCATCTGTCTCTTTCAATAAACCTTCTCGTATCGCAAGCTGTTCTGCAATTTTAAGTACCTCATAAATTCCACCACGAGCCTTTATGGATCCCGAAATCGGTAAGACATTATCACATTTTAATAGCAATTTCCCGTCAATCTCTGTTTGATAGAATTCCTCTAAGGTGGATTCCATAGTTGGAGTCTTCACAAGTGGCGACTCAATGATACCTTTTGTTTTTGCTGTCTCTGGGAAGGCAATACGCAAATAAGATGCAAAGCGATCTAAACGATCGCTTGCATCTTGTACCATCTCAGCAGTAACAGATACGTTTTTTATAGCATCTGCTGAATTTATTTTATTTGGGTTGAACCATATTATTTCTTCTTTGTTTTGCATATTTGAGATTAAAGGAAATCTAATTTCTAATTGGTGTTTATCCATTAATGTAAACCCTTTCTATTCTAGGCTCATCACATGAGTGACGTCCGGTGATCGTTCATCAAATAAAAATCCATTCGCACGGTAAAAAGAATCTGCCTTTGCGGATTCTGTTTTAGTCGTTATTTCCTTAAAATAACCTTTGGCGTTTTCAGAAACCACCTTTAAGAGTTCACTTCCTACACCTTTTCGACGATACTCTGGTAAAGTATAAAATCGGTATAGTCGAGCCGAGTTGTCTGATTCACTAGCGGTATTTCGAAACAAACCGCCAATTGCTACTAGCTCATCTGCATCCCAAGCGCCATAAATTGCTTCTCCCTGTTCACTGAAACGATGCGTTCCGTCTTCATATTCCGACGCTAACCTTGATACGAAACGATATCCTTCTTTTTCACTTTCTTGAATTAGTTTGGATACGTTGACTGCGTTCAAATCTGAAATATTTTTCACTTCGATTGACATATACGTTCCTCCATTCTATTTTTGAAAAATGAACTCTTTGTTACTTTCTATACAGGAAGGTAAATCCCCTCTATACGTTTAATATATTTCAATCATTCCAGTATTATACTGTCACATGGTTGTTACAACTTATTTTACGCTAAAGGATTAACTTTACAAAATAAATCCCATGCCAGTAAATCGGCATGGGATATCATTCATTATTTTATAGCAGCTAGTCTAGCTTCTACTTCTTCTTCAGATAGTTTATGTTCTACGATGTAGCGGTTGCGTGGATGCTCACGGCATTCATCGGAACAGCTGCGTAGATACTTGTGTTCGTTTTCCTCTGAGCAAAGAATTTTATCATTACAATCAGGGTTAGCGCAGTTTACATAACGCTCACATGGCTCTCCTGTGAAATGATCCTTACCAACAACGACATGCTCTACTTGGTTGATCGGCACAGCTATGCGCTCATCAAATACGTACATTTGACCATCCCATAGCTGTCCACGTACTTCTGGGTCTTTGGCGTAAGTTGCAATTCCACCGTGTAGTTGACCTACACCCTCAAAACCTTCCCTAACTAACCAGCCAGAGAATTTTTCACAACGTATTCCACCAGTACAATACGTAAGTACTTTTTTACCTTCGAACATTTCTTTGTTCTCTATCATCCAGTCTGGTAGATCACGGAAGTTGCGAATTTCTGGACGGATTGCTCCGCGGAAATGGCCTAGGTCGAATTCATAATCATTACGAGCATCAATAACAACCGTATCTTCTGCTTGCATTTGTTCAAAAAACTCTTTTGGAGAGAGGTATTGACCTGTTAATTCATTTGGATTAATATCATCTGCTAATCCTAAATACACAATCTCTTTCTTAGGACGAACATGCATTTTTTTGAAGGCATGTCCTTCTGCTTCATCTATTTTGTACACCATGTCGGCAAAACGTTCATCTGCCTTCATCATGTTCATGTATGCGTCAGTTTGTTCAATCGTTCCTGAGCAAGTTCCATTTATTCCTTCGTCTGATACTAAAATACGCCCTTTTAACCCAATTTCCTTACATGCTGCAAGATGTTCTTGCGCAAAAGTTACCGGATCTACAATCGGGACATATTTATAGTAAAGTAATACTCTGTATGCATTTGTTTCCATTTTTTACTCCACCTTTTCTAATTTTGTCCACCGTCTAATATACCAAAAAACAAGTCAAAAGTTAAATAGATTGTTTCTTTTTATAATTTAAAAAACCGTAGAAAGACTTGAGATAGAAAGTTCTCTTTTAGGTTCTCTGTTTAAATGAGCCACAAAAGAAGTTACTGAAACTAACGCAGGTTAGTAAGAAGGTTTTACAGTATCAGTAGAGAATTTAATAAAGAGGTATTGAAGATTATTTTAAATAATTGGCGAAGTAGATAATAACAATTTTA
Organism: Psychrobacillus sp. INOP01; assembly: GCF_018140925.1. NCBI lineage: Bacteria > Bacillati > Bacillota > Bacilli > Caryophanales > Bacillaceae > Psychrobacillus > Psychrobacillus sp. INOP01. The sequence goes on along the minus strand of NZ_CP073315.1, from coordinate 2,288,534 downwards.
GAAGTAGGTGATTTTATTATGTTGGCCCCCAAAAGCATTCTGAATACCTGGATGAAGTTTGATGATTTCCCTATGGAGACATTAACAAAAGCATGGTTTTATAGCAAAGGTAGTGTTACAAAACAAAGAGATGTTTCTCTTATAAGAGAACACCGACATCAATTTGGTTTATCGGGTAATTGCTTTGACCTTGCAATTTTTTTACTTGATGAATTTCAAAAAGATGGAATCACTGCCTATCCGATAGGTCATAACTTAAATTCCCCTAACGCTCATGTCGCAGTCATTGCTTTAGACGAATTAGGTAACCGTTTCTTATGTGATTTAGGAGACCAATGGTTAAGACCAATCTTAATTGATACAGATACCCAAGAATATACCGATGAAAAACTTAATGGTTTTTTTCCTGCTGCAACGATTCAAGTGAAACCAAATGAAGGCAGTACAGAGATCCTCTACCACAGACCAAACGGTAAAATATCGAAACAAATATTTGATACTAAACCAATAGAAATGAGTTACTTTATGCAGGCGGCTGAGTTCTCTCAAAATTTAATTAAACCGCGACCTTTATTAGAATGTAGAATCCCTTTTAAAACTGAAATTGCACATTGGGAATTCTATAACTGGGAAAGTTTTCTAAGTACAAGTGAAGGGTTGTTTAATGAACCAAAGTTGGAGTCAATAGAACATTGGGCTGTAAAAATAAATCAAAAAACTGGTTATGACAAGCAGTTTTTGGTGGATGTTTTAAAGTTATATAAAGAATTATCTACTCTGGAATCATAGAATTTTTGTTGAACTATCGTGGTGCTTCAGTGAAAGAGGGTGGAGTAGCTTAGGTAGATCTATTTTTTCTTTCTCCAACGAGTAGGTTAGTTAAATGAGAAAGTAAAATTATTGTAAGAAGGAATTAATCGGGGAAAATTAGTATAATTAAAAAGTCTATAAATTCATTGATATAATTTTTAGGCAATAATTGTTAGAGGAGGCGTTCATTATGACAAATAAAAAAAATTCTATTATTAATGACTATAAGGGGATAACGACTAGTTAACAAAGTTGTTTAGCATTTCCCCAAATCTTGAAAGGGGAAAATTATGAGTACAGAAAATGTGAAAATCGTAGAATTAAATGCAGAAAACTGGTACGAATGTTGTGAATTAGAGGTATCAACAGAACAGAAAGAATACATGGAACCCAATGCTATATCCATAGCTCAGTCAAAGTTTGAGCCTACATTAAAGCCATATGCTATTTATGCTGAAGATAAGATAGTAGGCTTTTTGATGTACAATTCTGTTCAAGAAGAACTTGATGCCTATTGGGTATATAGAATAATGGTGGATAAGGAATTCCAAGGCAAGGGTATAGGTAAAGCTGCAACTAAGTTAATGATTTCAGAAATGGCTAAATTACCTAATGCGCAAAAAATTGTTGTAGGTTATCATCCTGAAAATTTGGGGGCACATAATTTATACTCGAGTTTGGGATTTGTTGATAATGGTGATAGGTTCGGTAAGGAAATGGCAGTTATAAAAAATGTAACTGATTGATAGGGCGATAGAATATTTAAATAAGAAGGAACCATACTTTGGACCATTCTTATGGTGCTAACGGGGGCTTTAGTAAAAAACGAACAAGAGAGCAAATGAATGCCTCTTGTTCGTAAAGTACGTTCTATTCTATTTTGTCTTATTGGCAATTTCTATTGCACGATTGGTTCCTTCTACTGCTGCATCTAGTGCTTCTTGTGGATCCATTCCTTGATATAGATTTTCTAAGGCCGTTACAATTTGTTGACGTGATTCAGGGAATACTGATATTAAAGCACCTTGTGTTGCAATAGAAGCCTCAGTATTTTGCAATTGATCTACAGTTACTTTTAACTGCGGTGTAACATCCCATGCATCCTTGACGATTTGTTCGTCATATGCCGATGGGTTGATTGCAAAATAGCCTGTTTCTAAATGCCATTTTGCTTGAACCTCTGGAGTAGTTAAGTATTTCATAAATTCCCAAGCTGCCTTTTGTTCTGCTTCTGCAATACCTTTAGACATCCAAAGAGATGCTCCACCAATGACGACCCCGTTGCGTTTTACTTCGTCTGCATACGGAATATATGCTGCACCGACTTCAAAAGGAGCGTTATCAATAATTCCTTTTACCCCCGCAGAGGAATCCATGTACATCGCAACCTTTCCAGTTTGGAATGCTGCGCGGATATCATCCCAGTTCGTTCCGAAGTTTCCGAAAGTCCCTGCTTTGTTCATCGTATCTAACAGGTTAAATACGTTTAGTCCTTCAGGTCCATTAAAGGTTGCTTCTGTTGCATCCCCAGCACGACCATTTTCTTCATTTACATATAATCCGCCTTGTGTCGCAACCAATTCTTCAAAAAACCATCCATATGTTAGCATGGAGAAACCTTTCATTTCATCTGTTTTCAATTTTGCAGCTGTATCAATAACCTCTGAAAATGTTTCTGGAGCTTTCTCCGGATCAAGTCCTGCTGCTTTAAATGCATCCTTGTTATAAAGCATTACCGGTGTAGATGAGTTAAACGGCATAGAATATAACTGATCATCGACCGTGTAGTAATTTAAAATATTTTCTTCAAGCTGTGAAATGTCATAATTATCTTCATCGATAAATTTTTGGATGGGCTCTACAAAGCCACTATCAATCATATACTTTGTTCCAACTTCAAATACCTGCGTTATGGCTGGGGCATCCTTTGTACCTCCAACACTACGAAGCTTCGTTAATGACTCTTCATATGATCCTTGGAATTCTGCCTGCACTTCATATTTATCCTGAGATTTATTAAAATCTGCAACAATTGCATCTAAGGAAACCTGACCTGCTCCAGACATTGCATGCCAAAAAGAAATGACTGTTTTGCCTTCTTCATTGGTAACTACTTCTTTTTCTGTTTCTGCCTCATTACCATCCGTTTCAGACGAACTACTATCACTGTTGGTACATGCTACTAAAGCAAAAAGACTAAGTAATAATAAAGCTAAAAATGCAAATTTCGATGATTTCCTCATATTTAACGTACACCTCTTTTTTAGTTTTGAACAACCGTTATTTTAGAGCTCCTTGCGTTAACCCTTTTTGTAATTGCTTTTGACCTAAAAATAATAGTAGTAGTGTTGGTATGATAACTACAATTACTCCTGCCATAACCACCCCCCATTCTGTTGCTACTTCTTGCGATTGAAGTTGCTTTAAACCGATTTGGACGGTCCGAACAGAATTATTGGTCGTCACTAGAAGTGGCCATAAATACATATTCCATGTCGTCAAAAACCCATAAGCACCTAGTGTAACAAGACTTGTTTTAGAAACAGGTAAAACTACTCGAAAGAAAAATCCAAATTTACTTAGTCCTGCTATTTGCGAAGCCTCATGAAGCTCTTTCGGGATAGTTTTAAAATGCTGTCTTAGTAAAAACGTACCAAATGCCAATGCAAAAAACGGCAATGTCATTCCTTGGTAGGTATTAATCCAATCTAGCTTTTGAATGGTAAAAAAGTTAGGGATCATCGTCGCTTCCCACGGAATCATCATCGTCGATATAAATAAGAAAAAGATAAAATCTCTACCCTTAAACGGGATAAATACGAATGCATACGCAGCTAAACTACAAACGATTAACTGCCCAATCATTACCCCAAGTGAAACGACGAAACTATTGATCAAATAATTAAATAAAGGAAGTCGATCAAACACCTTTACATAATTATCTAAACTAAAGGTTGACGGTAGTAATTTTCCTGATAAAATCTCTCCGCCAGTCATAAAACTTATCATAAATGCATAAATAATTGGAAAAAAAAGTATTAACGAAGTGGCAGTCAATAAGAAGTAAAGAATTAGCTTTTTCCATAATCTCATTGGTAATGCACCTTCTTTTCGCCAAGCTTAAATTGTAAAATCGTTACGATTAAAATACATATAAATAAGAACACGGCCTGGGCACTTGCGGTTCCGAATTGATAATTGATAAATGCTTCCCTGTATATGGAGTATACGATTAAATTAGTAGACTGAGATGGACCACCTTTAGTTAAAATATCTATTTGTCCAAACGTCTGAAATGCATTAATCAGTGATATGGTAATGATGAAAAACAAAGTTGGAGAGAGCATTGGAATAGTAATTCTCTTTAAACGATACCAATAGCTAGCACCATCAATACGCGCACTCTCATATAAATGCTCATCTATATTTTGCAAACCACCAAGTATTATCAGGAAGGAAAACCCTGTATTCAGCCATATAGTTGAGAGTGACACTGAAAATAATGCCCATGTTGGATCTAATAGCCATTCAATTTGTGGAAGATTAAAGATATTTAATAATTTGTTGAACATCCCTACACTCGGGTGAAATAAGAACAGCCAAACGACAGAGGACGCTGCAACGGAAACCCCCATTGTGGATGCGTAGATGGTCCTAAAAAAACCAATTCCTCTCAGTTTTTCATTGGCAAGTAGTGCTAAAACCAGCGCAATTATAATCCCTGTTGGAACTGTATATAAAACAAATAGGAACGTTGCTTTAATACTATTGCGAAATGCATCAGATTCTAGTAAATAAGCATAGTTTTCTAAACCTACGAAAATTGCAGCTTCACCCGCTTGATCCGTTAAGTAGAAGCTCAAGTAAATGGTCCGAAACATCGGATAAAAAACAAATACAGAAAATAATATAATAGAAGGCAATAAATACAATAGGGCGGTTCTCGCGTTAGAGGAACGTTTCCAATTGCTCATCTTTCTAGTTTTACTTACAGTCGTCATACAAATACCTCTTTGCCAAATACATGGTTTTCAACTTCGGAGGGAGTTTTAATAATTTCCTTTGTTTCACTATCAAAGAAACAAAAAGATTCATAGTTCATAATTAAAGGGATTTTATCACCTATTTCTATTTGCCACTGCCCGCTCCATTTAACTTGCCAGGATTCCTCATTAAGTAAAAATGTAAAAATTGTTTCATTCCCTAAAATTTCCACATTTGAAACTTCCACCATAACTTTGTCTTTCTCTTCTGACTCTTTTGTTGCTGCTTTTATATGTTCAGGACGTATGCCTACAAATACTCGCTCTGTTAAATAATGTGCATCCTGTGTTGGAACCGGAATTACAATAGAATCACTTAACCGAATCGTACTTGTCAATTTGTCCCCAAAACCGGGTGCTAGATTCATAGGAGGTGATCCGATAAATGTTGCTACAAAAGGGTTGGATGGGTTGTTATAAATCTCGATAGGTTTGCCTATTTGCTGAATAGACCCTTCATGGAGAATCATAATTCGATCACCCATAGTCATAGCTTCGATTTGGTCATGTGTTACATAAATCATCGTAATACCTAAGCGCCTTTGAATTTGTCTTATTTCAGAACGCATATGCGCTCGTAGCTTTGCATCTAAATTAGATAGTGGTTCATCCATTAAACAAATAGGCGCTTCGCTCACAATTGCTCGAGCTAATGCCACCCTTTGACGTTGACCACCAGATAACTCTCTAGGTTTTCGCTTTAAATAATCCGTCAAACCAAGCATTGCTGCCACTTCATTTGTACGTTTCGCTCGCTCTTTTTTATCGATTTTTTTTACATGTAATCCGAATTGAATATTTTCTTCTACCGATAAGTGAGGATATAATGCATAGTTTTGAAATACCATCGATAAATCCCTTTTACTTGGTGGTAAATCATTCACTTCTGTATCGCCAATTTTCAAAACTCCACCTGTTATATCTTCTAGTCCTGCAATCATTCGAAGCATTGTACTTTTACCGCAGCCAGAAGGACCGACGAGAACAAAAAATTCCCCCGGTTCAATTGTTACGTTAATATTAGAAATAACATTAGATTGTTTATCATACGATTTGGAGATATCGATCAGTTCCACCCTTTTCAAGCACTTCATCCTCTCTACCAATCTTCAAATTATAGTGTTATCAATCGAACATACTAAGTAATGCCTCTAGCAATTTCATTTTACAAGACATACCGTTGATGTATATAGAAATACTCAACTTTTACATAATATTTACATTTTAACTAAAACTTATAAATTCTTTACAAGAAGGAGTCTCTCATGCGGTTATTATTTTTTATACTAGTTATTTTATGTTTAGTTGCAGGCTGTGATAACCAGGACAGCAATACACAACCTATTGCCAATGACAAGTTTTTAATCATCGCGCACCGTGGGGCTTCTGCCTTTGCACCCGAGCATACGATGTTTGCCTACGAAATAGCTCATCAAGCAGATGTAGACTATATTGAAATTGATTTACAAATGACGAAGGATGGAGTCCTAGTTGCCATGCACGATGAAAAGGTGGATCGTACAACAGATGGAACTGGATTTGTGAAGGAGTACACTTTGGAGGAATTAAAACAGTTAAATGCAGGGAAATGGTTTAATGAAGCTTATCCAGGATTGGCTAATAGAGAGTTTGAACAAGTTCAAGTGCCTACTTTAGAGGAAATCTTTCTGCATTTCGGAGATGAGGTGAACTATTATATCGAATTGAAGTCACCACGTATTTATGAAGGGATGGAGGAGGAACTTTTTGCTTTATTAAAGAAGTATGATTTAATTCGAAAAGACCAAGACCTACCAAAAGTAATTGTGGAGTCGTTTAATGAAGATAGCTTAACAAAGTTTCATGCTCTAGAGTCGACGCTTCCTCTTATTCAACTATTTAGTTTCAAAGAGAAAGCCGCTTTATCCCATTCTGATTATAAACGATTACAAACTTATGCTAGTGGAATTGGGGTCAATATAAAATCAGTTGATCAAGACTTTATCCATGATGCACAATTAAATGGATTGCAGGTTCATCTTTATTCTATTAAAACTGAAATAGATATGAAAAACGCGTTCCGTCTTGATGCAAATGGGGTCTTCGTAGATAGTCCAACCTTAAGTGAGCTCCTATTGAAAGAAGAAAGTTAGTTTCAGACTTGAAGTGCATGCTCGCATAGTTTATGGAAGCTTGCTTCAAATTTTTCATTGTCTTCTTTTTGACGTTTTTTGGGTCCCTTCAAACGACCACCAGCCTGCCTAATTTTCTTGGATATATGGCGACTATCGAGAAGCTGGTCAATATTTTCTGGAGTATACCATCGTCCGTTTTGATCGATAGCAAAACCTTGTTTAGCTAAAACCATCGCAGCTAAACCATAGTCCTGTGTCACGACTATATCACCTTTTTTCACTCTATTAACTAGAACAAAATCTACCGCGTCTGCTCCTTTAGATACCATTATTGTATCCGCACCTTCTCGTTGCATATAATGAGCCGTATCACATAGTAATGTTACCTTCATTTTAAACTTTTTTGCTACATCAATAGTCAAATCAACTACTGGACACCCATCTGCATCCACTAAAATATTCACCATTTTACGCACCTCTTTTTTTACTTGCTTGCCTTCCATTGTATTATATCCAATCTATTAAAGTACAATGTATGAGGAAAAACGAAGTGCTTTGGGAAGATTTGACGCAATATTATTACCCACTGAATTTTTAGAGAGGCAGATCGTGACTGAAGTCACGATCTGCCTCTCTTTTTTCAGTAATCTTATGGCGTGTATCTATCCATCGTCCTTCTTCAATTTTAAAAACAGTTTTAGCACATTTTTTTATAATGAAAGAAAAAAGACTTTCTAATATATAGAACAAGCTCACGAAGATACAATTTCGTTCTCTATTTCGCTTCTTTACTTAATAAATACTTACTATTCTCATTATATTTCCACTACTAACAACAGCATCCGTATTTAAACAATGATTACTTTATATGATAACCACTACACACTTCTTTGATTGTAGTGAAAGGTGGCGACTCCGGGGGGATGAGTGAGACAAGTGAAACATCAAAACGCACCCGAAGTGGCGGTGGTGTTTCATCGCTCACCCCATGGAACGCGTCCACCTAAACGGAATTATATTATTGATAGTTCATCAAAATACCTAGAACATTGGATTTTTGGAATGGAAAATTATAAACTTTCTTATCATTTGAAATAAACGTCCAAGATTCTGGACGTTTTACTTTTCGTATGCTCCTAATATTTCTACCGCTTTTTCTGTCATCGACGTATCTACCGCCTTATCAAAGTCTACTTCACCACTAATAGCTCCATTTTCTTTGTATGCATTGTATTGCTTTAATACATCATCTAAAAACATTTTTCCATCTGGGTTTAATCCAGTTACATATACTTTTTCCCAAAGCTCAGAATCTTTTAGCGATGTATGCTTTGTCATAATTTCTATAATTTCAGCTTTATTTTCACCTTTGATAAAGGCATCGTTGTAGTCTCGAACCCCTTTTAAATAGGCAGCCATAAACCGGAGAGATACCTCCTGTTCATCACTCATAAATTGTGGAGAACCTAAAACCATGGCAATTTGAGATTCTGGTGCATAATCCGTTGCATCTCCAAAACGTTGGTGAAATCCATTTTCAATGCCTTGTGCTATTAAAGGCTCAATTTGTAACGCTGCATCAATTGATCCATTTTCAATTGCACCTAGCATACTTCCGAAATCGGCAAGTAATACAAGCTCTACATCCTCAGAAGTTAATCCGGCATGCTTTAGCATTTCCAAATAGATATATTCATCAATTGAGTTTTTAGAGGATATAGCAATTTTTTTACCCTCAAAGTCTTCGTAATCTTTTATTTCATCTACCATTTGATTTCCAATAACAAATGAAAAATAGGATTTTCCTGGAACATTATGCCCTTTGTCTGCGATAATCTTCACGTCAATTCCTTGTGCAATTGCATTGAAGAATGACGCAGTCGATACCCCTCCTGCGATATCTACATCTCCAGACGCAAGGGCTGGCAACATCTCATCACTATTCGAGAACACTGCAAACTCAACATCTATATTGTAATCCTCAAAGTATCCTTTTTCTTTTGCAATATAAAATCCAGCCCCAGAGGCTGAGCCATCCTCCGCAATAATAACCTTCACCTTCTTATTTAACGGTGCAAGATCTCCTGAAGGATTGTCTTTACTCACTTCATCATTTACTTCAGAGGTACCTTCCTTATCCTTAGAACTACATGCACCTAGTAGAAGTACAATAGATGCTATAATTATAATCCACCATTTTTTCACATATTTCCTCCTTACTTTCTCGACTTTTGAACTTCCTGTTGCAGGTGATTCCAGATCGCTATAAACTGCTCCGCCATTTCTTGATTCGCACGAACTTGCTCCATCGTGCGTGGTCTTGGAAGAGGAACTTTTATTTGTTCTACTATTTCTCCTGGGTGAGCGCTCATCAACACTATCCGGTCGCTTAATAGCAAAGCCTCATCAATACTATGCGTAATAAATAACACAGTTTTTTTCGTTTCGGACCAAATAGAAAGTAGTTCCTCCTGTAATATGAATTTGTTTTGTTCATCAAGTGCAGCAAATGGTTCATCCATTAGTAGTATTTCCGGATCATTTGCAAATGCCCTTGCAATGCTTATACGTTGTTTCATACCACCAGAGAGTTCTTTTGGGTAAAGCTTCGAAAATTTAGTAAGACCGACTTTTTTCAAATAATAATTGGTTTGCTTACGAACAAATTCTTTCGGCAAATGACGCATATTAAGTCCGAATGCAACATTTTCTTCTACAGTCAACCAAGGAATGACTCCCTTTTCTTGAAAGACCATCGATTGTAGCGGTCGAAAATCTGTATCCGATTCTATTGAGAATGTACCCGAGCTTGGCTGCTCCAGCCCGGCTAGTATTCGCAATAAAGTGGTTTTCCCACATCCACTTGGGCCAACTATACAGACAAACTCACCTTCTTCTACATTTAGAGTAATGTTTTGTATAGCTGTTACACTATTGTTTTTCTTATAAAATACTTTCGTTAGACTATCAATAGAAATTTTCACTGGTTGGTCCATTTATTCACCTCCACGGGACAATTTTTCTTTGTATCCCACGTAAGAAAAGAGAAAACAAAAATCCAAAAAAAGAAATGAGTATTAATCCGACAAACATCTCTTTCAACATAAATGCTTTATAGGAGGTCCAGATTAAATATCCAATACCCGATGTAGCTCCCATCATCTCAGCTGCAACAATCGTAAGAAGTGCAATCGCCTGCCCCATTTGAATTCCTTCTAACATAACGGGAAGTGCACCTGGGAATGCAATCCTGAGAAAGAAATCAGTCGGACTCGCTCCATAATTTTTGGCTACATCCAAATGAACCTTTTCTATATTTAACACACCTGCGACAGTATTGATGACTACCGGGAAAAATACACTTCCTGCGATGGTAACAACTTTTGAAAAATCTCCAATACCAAAAAGGATAATTATGATTGGAAGTAAAGCCAAAGTTGGAATAGGCATAAATGCCATGACAATCGGCGAGATAAAATGACGGATCGGAGCGTACAATCCCATTAGAAGCCCAATAATTATTCCTGGTATTACCCCTAATAAAAATCCAGCGGCTATTCTATATAAAGAGACGGAAATATGTGTCCATAACAACCCACTTGTCATCAATTCGAAAAACGTAGAAACAATGGCAGATGGTGGTGGAAAAAATCGTATATCGAGTACACCTGTTCTTGAACAAATTTCCCATAGTAAAAGAATGAAAATAGGAGAAATAATAGTTAGTAACTGCTTTCCCCGTTCTTTTACCTGTCGCTTCTTCCATTCCTGTTGTTCCGTTTCGTAGGGATTGTATAATTTGCCCTCTTTTTCTTCGTGCATTTTTCACCACCTCTTGTAAAAATAATATGACGACAGAGGAAATTGTGTGAAAAACATCCATTTATTAAATTGACTTAAACTGTATCATTTGGTAACTTAATGAAAGTGGGAGGTAGAATATGACAGATACACAGTTAAGATCGAGTCGCGAAATACCATATTTTATATTAAGTATTATATTCAGTGCTCTAATTTACTTTATTGCAATTGCATCTTTAGTTGGAATAGCTATTTTACTAGTAGTTTTTTTAATAAGTATTTATGCACTTTTCATGTCGTTAGGTTATATTCGGGCAAATGGGATTCGTATTAGTGAAAAACAATTTCCCGATGTATATGAACGAGTTATTCATATTTCTCAAGAGATGGGCTTAAAAAGGGTGCCGGATATATTCGTAGTTTACTCGGAAGGGGCATTCAATGCTTTTGCGAGCTTTTTTTTAGGAAAACATATGGTTGTTCTTTACTCAGAAGTTTTTGAGCTTGCTAGAGAGCAAGGTAATGCTGAACTCGATTTCATCATTGCTCATGAGCTTGCGCATATAAAACGCAATCATATTTGGAAAAACATGATTATCATGCCTGCACGTTTAGTACCTTTTTTATCACAAGCGTATAGTCGTTCCTGTGAGTATACTTGTGACAGACATGCAGCATTTTTTATACGAGATGGAGCTGCTGCAAAGCGTGGGCTAACCATTTTGAGCATCGGGAAAAAATTGTATAAAGAGGTTAATGAGGATGCTTACTTAGAACAAATTACTACCGAATCGAATGTGATTGTCTGGTTGAGTGAAGTACTGTCATCTCACCCGACTACTCCAAAACGGGTCCAAGCAGTGGGGCATTTCATGCAAGTAGAGGGAACTCCACATCATTATCCTAATACTTCAAAAATCGCACTTGGCATTGGTGCCCTAGCTGGTATTTTCATCATTGGATATATAGGAGTAATAGCAATTATGGTAACTGGTGCAGTAAAGTATGAACGCTTCTTTTCTGGGGACTTATTGCAGGAAGAATCGTTTTTACCGGAGACCACTACAGAGACTTCCACATTAGAGAGTACTAATCCTTTAGCTGAGGAGTCACTTAATTTGACACCACTTATGGAAGCAGTTTTAGCTGATGATGAGGAAGCGGTCCGTGAACTTGTGGCTAATGGGGTAAATTTAGAGGAAAGAGATGCAGAAAATACGACGGCTTTACACCATGCGGTTTATACGGATAATAATGCAATTGCAGAGTTATTATTAATATCTGGTGCTAATCCAAACACAGAAGATCACTACACAAATGCATTAACTGCTTCCTTTTATTATGAGAATTATGACATGGCAGCTACACTATATAAGTATGGTGCTAATCCTGCATCCATTGATCCAGAAGGATATTCAGGTAACAACATAATGGGAGTCAATAGTGATGAATTTCTCGATTCAATAAGCGAATTTACCAGCACACCTTAGTAGAGTTGTCTGTCTTCTCCATGTTACGACTTTCTTTTGGGAAATTTAAGGTTAGACTCATTCTTAAGTATAAGAAAACTAGGCAAAAAACATGCCCAGTCCTCTAAGGTAAAAACCTATTTCTATCGTTTTCGAAGGACTTTGGACAGACGTTTTGCTATAGGATTACCGAGTGAATTTTTAGTGGGTATTGGTTGTGACGATTGTCACAACCAATACTCACTTTTTTCGGTAATCTTATGGCAGTTGCTGTCCGTCACCCTCCTACAACTTTTAGAAACAGGTTAGTGCGTTTTTGGATAACTAAAGAAAAGACACTTTCCTATTCATAGAGTAAACTCTCGAAGATACAATTTCGTTCGCTATTACACTTCTTTATTCGATACATACTAACTATTTTTCTTTATTTCCACTATTAAAAGGAAAATTGTCTGCCACCATCTATCATTGAATAACAGTATTTCTACTTCATCAGCGATTACAAATCATTCCCTACATTCACTTGAGTTAATCTTATTATCTAAGTGATATGCTATGCCAAATCTTCTAATGTAGTACTACGCGCCTAATTGATTGTATTGCAAGGTGGTGACTCCGGCGGGAACAGCGCGAGCTGAAGCCGTGCCCGCGGAAAGCGTCCACCTGAAATGAAAATCATAGGATTATTCGTTCTCTTAAGTTTCATGAACCCAGTATTCATAGGACATTTCTATATACTTTCTTAATCTTTAAAAAATCCCCCCAAAAAAACACCCGTTCCTTTAAGGTCAAAACTTGTTTCTACTGTTTTCGAAGGGTTTAAACAGACTTGTCGCTATATAATTACCGTTTGATTTTTTATGAGGTTGGTCATGACTGCGTCACGACCGGTCTCCCATCAATAAACACTTTAAGGTGAGTTGTTTATACTAAGTTTGCATAAAGATCTCATTTGCCTCATAGACCTCCACGCAATTTCTACCTTTATGTTTGGCAGCATATAAAGCTTGATCAGCTTGTCTAATTAGCTGTTGGACAGAGTATCTATTCTCTCCTGCTTCCATGAGAACATTGGATACCCCAAAACTTGAAGTTACAAGAATTTCCTCTTCGTTGAAAATCGTAAAACTTTCTTCTACCATTTGCCGAATTCTATTCGCTCTATAAGTAGCCTCCGTTAAAGAGGTTTCAGGCATGCATATTATGAATTCTTCCCCGCCGTATCGGCCTATAAAGTCTATAACTCGTAGGTTTTCCTTTGCAATACTTGCAACATTAGTCAATACTATATCTCCTGCCGCATGTCCAAACGTATCATTTACCCTTTTAAAATGATCGATGTCAAACATTATTATGGAGACACTCCCCCCATCCAACATCAAGTCATCAAATATCATTTCAGATTTTCTCATAAAGAATGTGCGATTAAACAACTGTGTTAAGCCATCTAAACTTGCCAACTGCCTTAACTTTTCCTCCATCCGCACTTTTTCAGTAACATTGACAAAGGTAATAATTTTACCTACATGTGATCCATTTTTATTCACAACTTCTGAAAAATTAATCCGGAAGTGTGTAGCCCCCGACTCTAGAAGATTGGTGTAATCGCACTCCTGTTCCTCTTCTAACTTCTCTGTAAGTAAGGGATTATGAACGAGAACTTCAGCAATTGGTTTACCAATATAATGCGAGCTCATGGTGGGAATCACATTTAATACGGCTTTATTATAGTCAACTACTACCCGATTTTGGTTTAACACAATCACGCCTTCTTTTAAACTTTCAAATACACTTTCCCTAGCTATAGGTGCCACATTGAACATTTGTAAGGTTAAAAGAGCCACACCGTGGAACATAAAAGTGATACTCAATGATATTGGTCCAAGATCAATGCCATTACTCCAATCATTTAGATAAAAATAATTTGCTATGATTGGAATAAGCAAACCTGCCACCATCAATAAAATTTGCATGCGGAACATAAATAAGGATTTTTGAAATTCCTTTAGCAATATTAGGACCGATATTATTAAGCATACAAATAGGAAAATGGCATGAACATAAAACCAAGGACCCCATTCTAAATCTAGTACAGGGAATAGACCACTCCTATCTACCTTTATCGTTCTGTAATAAAAATGATGTAGTTCATTTGTTTGCATCATAAAAATCGTAGTGAGGGGAATGACAAAAAGTCCATAATTCCACGTTTTTATTTTATGCCCGACATACTCCATACACATGAATAGGACAAATATTGGTATAAAAGGCATAACAAGATACTCGATACCAAGCCAAAACTTCATTTCTTTTAAGGATGTACTTGCTAATTCAAAAGCATAAGCATAGGTGAAGATCGATGATAAAAATGTAACTCTAATATACGACTTTCCGCCAGGAGCATCTTTAGCTTTTACTAGTATGTACAAGCTAAGAAATAAACTTATTGTGCCCGCCAATATAACTACTAGAATGTATGACAAGTATATTTCTCCATTTCCAACTATTTCATTTTTTAATACTTATTATATAGCAGATTATTGTCCAATGACTAGATAGTTTAATACAGGTTCTAGCCACTTGCACCAGTTTTTCAACCAGGAATTAGGATTCCTTGGTTAGTAATAGATATTGGATCTTCTACTACAGGAAACGTGCAATCTGCAGTATTATTCATTTGTTAAAGTCCCATGAACTCAATGTTCATGGGACTTTTCAAATACTATTATTCTTTAAAAATAGAAGTAATTATCTTTATAAGATTAACACATCCTATTGCGCCTTCTTACGTAGCGAAATCACATTGTTAGGATTCGTTGCCCAGTTAGCCATTAAATCTAGCTGTCTCTTTTTCAAATCTTCCCATGGTTCTTCAATCATTTCAATACGAATAAACTTTTCCCCAAAAATGGAGGAATCTTTAATCTTCTTATATCCACCAAACCCTTGGTCGTCATTTAGTAGCCAAACGACTCGTTGAATTTTAGCAAATAAAATTCCTCCCGTACACATAGGACAAGGTTCCAGCGTGCTATAAAGCGTGAACTTTTTGTTGTTAATTTTGGCATCAAACATAGTGGACCCTGCGTTTCGCATAGCATCTATTTCAGCATGTGCTGTAATATCTTGGCTAGAGTGCACTCTATTTCTCCCTTTTCCGATCACGTTGAAATCTTCATCTACAATAACCGCACCTACAGGATACGTGTTCTCCTGCAATGCTTTCTCCGCTTCTTCCAATGCCAGCTCTAAAAAGAATCTATCCTGATCCATTTGAATATCTCCTTTATTTAATGACAAATTTTGTTCTACTATAGCCTTCTTTTTGTTTTTCTACTTCTAAAATGGCAGGGATTGCTGCTTTTAGCTCTGCTACATGGGAGATGACGCCAATCATGCGACCTGACTTTTGTAGATCAATTAATGTATCAATTGCTTTGTTTAGAGATTCTTCATCCAGAGACCCGAAGCCTTCATCGATGAACATTGTCTCGATGCGGATGTTACCTTGGAAGCTTTGGATAACATCTGCCATTCCTAGTGCTAAACATAAAGAGGCATTAAACTTTTCGCCACCAGACAATGTTTTTACGTCTCGTTTTTGACCAGTATATGCATCGTATACATCTAACCCAAGACCACTTTGTTTCCCATGCGTTTCCTGTCTTTCACTTCGAAGCAATTGGAATTGGCCACTCGACATATGTTTTAAGCGTTCGTTTGCTGCCTGGACAATTTGCTCTAAGTACTCAATTTGGACATATCGCTCAAATGATATTTTTAGCTGGTTATGTCCTCTTAATATGTCATAAAGGTCCATAATTCGATATACTTGTTCCTCCAACAATGTAATTCGATCACTTGTAGTTGCAATCTTTTCTTCTATCTCTCTTCCTGCTTTTTCGTATTCCCTCGTACTATTGCATACTGCTAAAGCTTGCTCATAAGCGGCTTTCAACTGATGCAGTTCTTCTTCTAGGGGTGTCAGATCCACTTTTGTTTTGTTTTCCAGTTGGACTTTCCCTTCTCTTACTTGTTCCGTTACTGTATGAAGCTGTTGTTTGTACTCTTCACATTGTAATTTAAGTGCTTCCCGTTCTGATTCAGCTAGTTTGGCAGCTATATAAGAGTCTATCGTTGCAAAAGATGCTTTACTTAAAGCTTTATAAAACTGCTCTAGTGCCTTGTCACGCTTTAGTTCTATTTCCTTTAAAGATGCTTGTGTATGCTCAAGTGACAACTGTGCTTTTGTACTTGCATCTTGGGCAATTTTCATCCTGTTTTGTGCTTCTTCCCAAGCTTTTTCTAATTGTTCCTTTTGTTTCGTTGCCTGAGTGATTTCTGATTTTAAATGCTGTAAGGTTGGTATATGACTAGGTATTGAGGCTAGCTTTGATGCATATACCGCTTTTGCTTGCTTTGCTTGGCTAGACTGCTCCCTGTATAATGCATCGACCTCTAGTTTTTCCTGTTCTAGCCTTTCAATCTTGGCTAAGGTCTCTTTAAAAGGTTGTTTCAATGAAGATAGCGTATCTTTTTCTAAACGAAGCTGTTGTACTTCTCTTTGCATATCTAGCAGATCCGTTTCTACCTGCTCCACTAATCCAGCATCTACTTCGTATTCCTCTAATTGAACGAGCACTTTTTGTATTTGCGCTTCCGCTGTCTCTTTTTTCGCCTTAAAGGTTAATAGTGTAGATTCTTCCTTATTTAACGTTGCTTTTGCCATTCGAAGCTCACTTTCATCAACCTTCAGCTCCCCTTTAGCGATATGTGAATTTGAATGATCCTTACTTCCACATACTGGACAGGGCTCTCCCATTACTAGTTTAGATGCTAGTATACTTGCTTGATTTCCTATCCATTGTTGTTCAATGACTTCATAAGTTTCTTTACATTGTTGGAACTTATTTTGCTGTTTTGTTTCCTCCGTCATCAGCATATGTAGTTCCTGATCAACCACCTTATACTCCTGTAACTTACTATGTTGTGTTTGTAGCAAAGCAAGGTGTTGCACTCTGTTGTCTAATGGTTCTACACGTTCTTCTAACACCTCTATTTGTAGCTTTTGTTCTTTACTAGATTCTTTTTGACTTTGAAGACTTGTCGTAATTATCTCAAGCTTTTGTTCCAACTGGGAGCTATTTTTTTCTAAATTTAGTAGCTCAGTTCTTTTCGTCTCTAACTCTTCCAATGTAGGCAATAGGCCATTTAAGTGAATAAGCATCTCTACACTTTTTTCTCGCGCTTCCTTATTATTAGATTCTTTTATAAAGATAGCCTCTACTTGTTGTAACGTTTCTTCTGCAACTACCTTTCCTTTCTTGGCTTTCTCAAATAAATCCTGTTTCCCTTTAACCTCTAGCTCTAGCTCATTGAAATAACTTTCGACAGGCTCTATAATGCTTGCACGGTCTGCAGACTCTAATTGTTGTTGCTTCTGTATGAATTCATCCTCACGTTCTCTTAAAGCTTTAAGTTGTTTCTCTTTTACTTCTAGCTCAGTAAAGCGGTCATTGATAGTTTTTGATTCATGGTAAGCCTTTTGCTTGTTGATATGTTTTTCATACGCTTCTTCACATTTACGTTCATCTAGTGTGATCTTCTCTTTATAAAAGCTAGTCTCTTCTTTTAATGCTTCTACTAATTGAAAAGTATTAAAGTTATTTTCTTCTATCATTTGAAAAAGATTAGACTCTCTATTAGGAAATGAAGCAATAATTTTTTCCGTAAAATTATTCTGCGTCAATTGTTCTTTTTTTAGTTCTGCCTCTGCTACTAGTTTTTTTTCTTTTAACTTTTCGTGAATCATTTTATATGGTTCTGTTTTAAAAATCTTACGTAATATCGCCTCTTTGTTTTCTGTAGTAGAGGTTAATAGTTTTCTAAATTCACCCTGTGGTAGCATGACAATCTGACTGAACTGATCTAAAGTCAATCCAATGATTTCTTCTATTTTTTTATTAATCTCTGATACAATCTGTCTTTCAACAGCAGGTACTTCTCCATCTGCTTGTACCTTAAAAAATTCGTATCGTTCACCTGTTGCACCTTTATTACCTTTTTTCACATGAGCTAACTGTCTCAAAATACGGTAACGTCGATTATTTATCTCAAAGATTAACTCAACAGATGTATGTGTATCATCTGTTGCGAAATCGCTACGCATCATTTTCGTATCGCGACGATCCTCTCCGCTTCCTGCCCCATAAAGCGCAAAACAAATCCCATCAAATATAGTCGTTTTTCCTGCTCCAGTTGCTCCAGAAATAACAAATAGCTGATTTCCGTTTAGCTCCGTAAAATCGATCGTTTCGGTAAATTTATAAGGACCAAATGCACTCATTTTCAATTGAATTGGTTTCAATTAGTTTTTCCTCCTTCCCGCTCTTCCTGTGCTAGTAAAGTTAGTACGTCTTTAAAAATTTGTTCAGTTTCTTCAGATGCTTCTTTTCCACTGACCTCTGTATAAAACGAACGAAACAATGTAAATTCATCCTTTTTCGTCCGTCTAATTTCTTGTTCTTCTGACAAACCTATTAATTGAAACGCTTTTCTTTCCACATGCATAGCGTTGGGATAGACAGTACGTATTTGTTCCATTGGTGATAAAATTGGCGTGTCATCCAATAGTTTCACGAACACATAGTCTTCACTAACTGGTTGTTTTAAAATATCCTGTAAGAATCCCTCTACTGTTCGCATATCCCGAGTAGGTTCAAGTAACCTTTTTTCTACAGTCGTTTTACCTTCTGCATCCATCTCCACGATGAAATAGCCTTTTTTATGGTGCTCCTCCGAAATTGAATATTTCAATGGAGATCCCGAGTACCGGATTGTTTCGTTTAATACATAGTGTGCTTGATGTAAATGACCTAGAGCTGTGTAATGAAACGGTTGGAATAGATTTGCATCTACATATTCTGCTCCACCTATAGCTAAAGGACGTTCAGAATCACTCGTATTTTCCTCTTCTTGGCCATGGGGAGTTACAAATGCATGTCCTATAAATACATGTCTTTTCGTTTTGTCCATCTTCTCTTCTATTGATTCTATTATTTTTTTCATGGCTTGGTTATGTGTAATAATTGTCTCTTCTTCCATAAGGTATCGGACTTGAGAAGGATCTGCGTATGGCACAAGGTGGAAATGCACCTCTCCATAAGTATCATTTAAAACGATAGATTGCATATTTCGACTTAATTGACCCACAATATGTAAGCCAGCTTCTTTCATCAGCTTGCTACCAAAATTTAAGCGACCAGGACTATCATGATTTCCTGCAATAGTTAATAAGGGGGTTTTGCGTTTCAACACAATCTCTTCAAACATTTCATCTAGTAGATTAACCGCTTCCGTTGGAGGAACGGCTCGATCGTACAAATCTCCTGCAATAATTACTGCATCTGGTTTTTCTATATCGATTGCTTGGAGAAATTGTTGTAATACAGCACGTTGATCCTCCGTCATGTATACACCCTGTACCAATTTACCAAGATGCCAATCAGCTGTGTGAAAAAACTTCAAAGAAATACACTCCCTCTTTTTATATACGTTTAATTGATAATTCTAAAGTAATAGGAAATTATGGATATTGCAAAATTTTTGATGCACCTAGTTAATCACCATGTTATGATGACAAGAAGGAGGAGGATGTTAACATGTCAGCAGAAAATTATCAACTCGCGGCCATTATTATATATATGATCGCTATGTTAGCAATTGGCTGGTACTCTTACAGAAAGACCGCCAATTTAACTGATTACATGCTCGGCGGACGCTCACTAGGTCCCGCTGTTACTGCACTTAGTGCCGGAGCTGCAGATATGTCTGGTTGGTTACTTATGGGTTTACCAGGCGCAATTTATTTATCAGGTATGGGTGAAGCTTGGATTGCAATCGGTCTTACAATCGGTGCATATCTAAACTGGCTTTACGTAGCACCTAGACTTCGTGTATACACAGAAGTATCAAGCAATTCTATTACAATTCCAAGTTATTTAGAAAGCCGTTTAAAGCAATCTTCTCGATTATTACGTGTTGTATCTGGTTTAATTATTTTACTATTTTTCACGTTTTATGTATCCTCTGGAATGGTAGCAGGAGGAGTTTTCTTTGAGAGCTCATTCGGTCTAGACTATCATACAGGACTTTTAGTCGTATCAGGGGTAGTTGTAGCCTATACATTATTTGGAGGATTCCTTGCGGTTAGTTATACAGATGTGATCCAAGGTTTACTGATGTTCCTTGCTTTAGTATGTGTACCAATCTTTGGTGTATTTATGACTGGCGGAATAGGTGAAACAGTAGAGTCTATTAAAGCTGTGAACCCTACTCACTTAAGTCTTATTGCTGGTACAACAGCAGCAGGTATCATTTCCTCAATAGCTTGGGGACTAGGCTACTTTGGTCAGCCACATATTATCGTTCGCTTTATGGCTATTAGCTCGGTTAAAGAAACAAAACAAGCTCGTCGAATCGGTATCGGTTGGATGATTTTAAGTCTTGTAGGGGCAATGGCAACTGCGTTAGTTGGAGTTGCTTATTTCCAACAAAATCCGGATGTAGCATTATCAAGCCCTGAGGCAGTATTTATCGTACTAGGACAAATTGTGTTCCATCCATTTATTGCTGGTTTAGTATTAGCAGCTGTTTTAGCAGCTGTTATGAGTACAATTTCTTCTCAATTAATCGTTACTTCTTCAGCTCTAATAGAAGATTTATACAAAGCAGTTATCAAAACAGATGCATCTGATCGAACATACGTAAATTATGGTCGTATTGCCGTTCTAGTCGTTTCTATTGCGGCTGCAATACTTGCTTGGGAACAAAATGAGACAATCCTAGGTCTTGTAGCATTTGCATGGGCAGGTTTCGGTGCAGCATTTGGTCCAGTTATCTTACTAACACTTTACTGGAGAAAAATCACTGCTACTGGGGCATTAGCAAGTATGTTCGTAGGTGCTGTAGTTGTAGTAGTTTGGGGCACAAATGATACACTTTCAGGAGCATTATATGAAATCGTCCCTGGTTTTGTACTAGCATTGATCGTAGCGGTTATTGTCAGCTTAATGACGTACAAACCGAATGCGGAGATTGAGAAAGAATTCGATGAAACATTACGTTTGTTGAAAAAAGATCGTTAATACGAATATTTAACAACTGAACCACTTTTAGAGTCTCATGAATCTCACTTTACTACTAGGTAGTATTAGTAAGAATCATGGGGCTCTTTTTTAATTTATGAAATGCATTTGAAAAGGAAAATCATACGATTTCTTATTTCGAAATTAGTGTTGTTTGGCGAGTATATACAATGGAAGGTAAGACCAAAATAATGATTGGGAAAATTCCGAGAGATTTTCGTCTGGCAAAAAACTAAAATGAAGTCGTAGCTTCAAGTACGCCTACTACAAAGCCCCTATTATGCCTCAGCAAGCCACCTTTGGCTGTTCATTCAGTCGATTTTTACTTCCTTCATTTTGGTATAACCTATATGTCCTATATGACACTTGTCATACTTATGACTTGACGTTTATGCCTACTACTAATTTGTAATTTTCCTTATTATTAAGATAATAATTCACATCAGGAGGAATAAAATGAGCAGAGAAAAAACACTCGCATTACGTAAAAATGTAAAACCCTTTGAAAACTCCGAGCTTAAAAAAAGTATTATTCAACTAATCAACACTATCCCACCATTTTTTATTCTATGGTTTTTAGCATATATAAGTTTAGATGTATCTGTATGGTTAACCGTTGGGTTGTCTGTCATCGCAGCTGGATTTGTCGTTCGGATATTCATCATCTTTCATGATTGTACACACGGTTCATTCTTTAAAAATAAAAAAGCCAATGATATTACTGGTACAATTACAGGGATTATTACGCTCTTCGCTTATGAAAAATGGAAACGTGAACATAATATCCACCATGCTACTAGTGGAAATCTAGATAAACGTGGTGTCGGCGATATTTGGATGATGACCGTCGAAGAATATATTGAAGCATCTCCAATGAAGCGACTTTCTTATCGACTTTATAGAAATCCGATCGTTATGTTCGGTTTAGGACCTGCGTTACTTTTCTTAGTTAGCAATCGCTTTAACCGTAAAGGTGCTCGTGGTAAAGAACGTAATAATACGTATTTCATCAATATTTCTGTAATTGTTATTTACGCGTTGATGATTTGGTTAATCGGATGGCAAGCTTTTGCGATTATTCAAGGCACCATTCTATTCGTAGCAGGCGCTTTAGGTATTTGGTTATTTTACGTACAGCATCAATTTGAGGATTCGTATTTTGAAGATGAATCGGAATGGGACTATGTAAAAGCTGCTATAGAAGGAAGCTCTTATTACAAGTTGCCCCGTGTTTTACAATGGGTAACTGGAAATATCGGATTCCATCATGTGCATCACCTAAGTCCACGTGTTCCTAACTATAACTTAGAAAAAGCTCATAATTCTACACCACCTTTACACAAGGCTACTACGATTAACTTACGTAAAAGTTTAGAGTCGATCCGTTTCCGACTATTCGATGAAGATAATAAAAGTTTTGTAAACTTCAAAGAGATAAAACACTTATTAAAGAATCCTA
Source organism: Psychrobacillus sp. INOP01 (assembly GCF_018140925.1). Lineage (NCBI taxonomy): Bacteria > Bacillati > Bacillota > Bacilli > Caryophanales > Bacillaceae > Psychrobacillus > Psychrobacillus sp. INOP01. Next base: position 2,265,692 of record NZ_CP073315.1, on the reverse strand, counting down.
AGCAACCTGTTAAGTTAAATTCTAAAAATACAACCTTTGAAAGTAAGTAAAAATTCCGCAAAAACCATTCCAATAATTACTTAGGAATGGTTTTTGCATTATAATGGAGAAAGTATACATAGGTAAGAAGGTGAAGCAAGTGTCCAAATGGTATCAAATATTCCCCAAATATCCTTGGCTAAGTATTTATGCATGGATTGTTTTTTGCATCTTCCCGTTCTTTTTTATATTCAAATCCACGGGGCTTGTAGAGATTGTTGTAGGGTTAGCACTGACACTACTATTTTTTATTGCCTACCGATTATCTTTTTCAAGTAAAGGCTGGTTATTATATTTCTCCTTTGCATTAGAAATTTCCATCAGTGTTTGGATGACTTATTTATATGGTTACATATATTTCTCCATCTTCTTATCCTTTTTAATCGGGAATATAAAAAGACGATTGAGCTTCTTTGTTATTTATAGTATTCATTTAGTAGCGACCATTGCCGCTGTTATTATAGGGTTTTTCATACAAACTGAGTTATTCCTCTCTCACCTACCGTTTCTTATTATTTGTTTGATCGGGGTTATCTTGTTGCCCTTTAATACATATACTCGAAACCAGCGTGAGGCCCTTGAAGGTCAATTAGAAGAAGCACAAATGAAGATTTCTCAGTATATTATTATTGAGGAAAGAGAACGTATTGCAAGAGATTTGCATGACACACTTGGACAAAAACTCTCACTAATAGGACTGAAAAGTGATTTAGCTAGCCGATTGATAGAAAAAAATCCACAAGCTGCTAAAACAGAAATAGTGGATATTAACCAGACGGCACGTTCTGTATTAAAAGAGGTTAGAGAACTCGTAACAAATATGCGAGGAACGAAACTAGAGGATGAACTTTACCGGATCAATCAAATCCTAAACGCCGCACAGATAAAATGTAATGTAAGTGGCACACCGGTCTTGGTAAATACTCCTCTACTTGTAGAGAACGTACTAAGTATGTGTTTAAAAGAAGCAGTAACCAATGTCGTTAAGCATAGTGGTGCTTCTACCTGCTCGATTTCTATTAAACAATCGGCAAAAGAAACATTGCTAAAGGTATATGATAATGGCAAAGGGTTAGAAGAGAGAACAAATCGTTCAAAGGGGCACGGTCTTCTCGGTATTAGAGAACGACTAGAATTTGTGAATGGAACGATAGACATTCATTCAAAAAATGGGACTACTTTGAATATACGTGTCCCTAATGTTATTCAACAACCAAGTCAGGAGGAATAGACATGATACGAATTGTCATTGCAGAAGATCAACGAATGGTGCTAGGTGCTCTAGGCTCGCTACTCGATTTAGAAGAGGACATGGAAGTTGTCGGAAAAGCTAATAATGGGGAAGAAGTGTTAAAGCTAATTGAACAGTTGCAACCAGATATTTGTATCATGGATATTGAAATGCCTATTAAAAGCGGGCTAGACGCTGCTGAAGAGTTAAAGGAAAATGATTGCAAGGTGATCATTTTAACAACATTCGCAAGGTCCGGTTATTTTGAGCGTGCACGTAAAGCTGGTGTTAATGGGTACTTATTAAAGGATAGCCCAAGTGAAGAGCTAGCAAATTCCATTCGTGTAATTATGGATGGGCGTCGGATATATGCCCCTGAGCTTGTTGATATGGCTTACGAAGAGGAAAATCCACTTACAGACCGTGAAAGTCAGGTACTCGGGTTAATCGCAAATGGAAAAAATACAAAAGAGATTGCCAATGAGCTATTTATCACAACAGGTACTGTCCGTAACTATATCTCCGTTATTTTAGATAAACTTGACGTTGGAAATCGAATTGAAGCCATCTCTAGGTTTAAAGAAAAAGGATGGTTTAAATAATAAATGTACAAGCTTAAAGCAAATTGCTTTGAGCTTTTTTTTATGTTGATAAAACTTTTTGTCAACTTGGTGGGTATATATAGTGAAAGGAGTGAAAAAGCGTACATGAATGATGACATCTTAGAAAAAATTAGAAATGGCAGTCGTGATGCTTTTAAACAGTTTTACGATATGTATGAAAATTATGCGATTCGAACAGCAAAAGCAATTACGAGAAATGATGAACATGCAAAGGATGCTGTTCAAGAAACTTTTATAAGAGTTTACCGCAATATATCTTCCTATAATTCCACTTTATCGTTTGATGCATGGTTTTATCGTATTTTAGTAAATGAGTGTTATCGTATTTTAACTAAAGAGAAGAAAAATATCGCAGTGGATACTTCTATAATGGAAAATAACGAACTACTGACAGAGCATTCAAAAGAGAATCTGTCCGACTTGTATAGCATGATTCAAAATATGGCTGACTTATATCGCATTCCTATATTACTGAAATATATAAAGGGTTTTTCTGAAAAAGAAATTGCCACTATATTAGAATTGAATCAGAATACCGTAAAGTCTAGGCTGTTTAATGGTCGAAACTTGTTAAAAACTCAATTAGAGATGATGGAAATGGAGGGAAGCTAATAATGGACCAATTAGATAATCGAGTTAAAAAAGAAATTTTAGTCCATACAGAGGACACTCCTTCTACATTAAAAGATGATATTTGGAACCACATAGATCAAGAGCTTTTCCAAACGAAAAGCAGAAAGGAGAAAAAGATGAAAAAGAAATCCAAGATAATTCCAATTGTTATTGCAGCAGCTGCAGCGGTAATGATTCTATTTAGCACACAAACGGAAACAGGTAGTGCTTTTATCAAACAAATTAAGGATATGTTCGTTCCGGAGAAAGAAATTATTCAAAGTATCGAAGGAAACGAAGAAGAAACTAATGTAAACCTGCAGGAAGGTAAAGATTCCGATTATATTATTTATATCGATGAAGAACGATATAAGCTTGTGAAAGGAGAAGAATCGGATATTATCACAACTAAAGAGCCATTGGAAGAAAGGTATCCAGAAGTTTCAATGGAAATTAAACAATTTACAGATATTGCACCACAAGAAATGGTCTCAACCCTAGAAACAGAGCTTGCTTCAGAATATACAAAGGTGACAGAGACAGAATCTGTTACAGAACCATTAGAAGGCTTTAAATTACATGGCATTAGCGGATCGGAATGGAATAGTCCTGTAACAAACGTATATGTTGTAGATAATCTTAATGGCGGAAGCTTTGTCATTACAGAAAAGTATTTTTTAGAAGCTGCAGAAGGTCATGGTGCAAGATTCTATGCTATGTTGCAAGAGTTTGAAATAATAGAGTAAGTTTAGACTTCCTCTTCCGGGGTAAATATACAGTAGAGTTAATAAATTCGGAGGAGGAATATACATGAGTGGATTATCTGACAAAGTAAAAGGTGCAGTGAACAAAACTAAAGGTGAAGCAAAAGACCAATTTGGTAATGCAACCGACGACCATAAATTACAAGCAGAGGGTAAAATAGATAAATTAAAAGGTGAAGTTCAAAAAGAAGTTGGAGAATTAAAAGATCGCTTCGACCGTAAAGATGAACGTTGATAAAAGCAGGACCGCTGACAATGTATTCTAGTCAGCGGTCCTTTCATTTACAAACTCTTTAAGGTTACCAGGACAATCTCCGGTGAGTTAAATACTCTTACAGGAATAACACTATTACCTAGTCCCCTACTCACAATCATATGTGTAGTGTTTTCGGTGTACATTCCCGCTGTATAACTAGGAAATAGACCCTGTCCCGGAGCAACTAGTCCGCCTAGACCTGGAAGTCGAAACTGTCCGCCATGTGCATGTCCAGAAAAAACAACATCCATTTCATAGTCTACGTAATCTTGAAAGGTCTCAGGTCGATGGGATAGCACTAAAGTGAACAAATCATTGTCCTCAAATTGACTTAAAGCCTCATTCACTAGAATCCCATTAAGAGGATCTTCAATACCAATAATACGAATTTGTTCTCCATTATGCTCAATTATTTGTTCCTCATTAGAAAGTACATTTACCCCTAGTTCAGTTAAAGAATTCTTTATATTCTCGGTATCATTAGTAGCGATTTCGTGGTTTCCCGTCACATAGTAGATGGGAGCAAGATCCATAATCTGTCTTACCAATTCTAAACTTTGATCTAAGTTATATCGGTTACTATCAATAAGGTCTCCAGTTATAAAAATAAGGTCCGGGTCTGTGTTCTTTATTTTCTTTACTAGTTTTTCCTGATTGTCTCCGAAGGTTGCATCATGTAAGTCGGAAATTTGCAGAATCTTTACCCCATCGAAACTAGCAGGAACTCTATCTGACTCTACGGTAATTTCAGTAGTTTGAATCCAACTATTGCTTATGTACAATAACACGATAACCGCTATGACAAACATTAAAAATTTCTTCATTTATTTTCTCCTAATATTGTGGGCTCATGATTCCTACTCGGTAACCAGTATGTTCATTTTTCAAAAGCTCATTTACGGTGAATAAAGCAGTATCACCTGTTGTAGTTTGCACCGCATCTTCTGGCAGCTTATCTCGCAATACAATAAATTCATCCGTTGAAGTTCCCGTTGGCAAATAGGTCGGGCAAACAATAGTCCAGTCAAGTAAAGTATCTTTTAATAAATCATACACTTTATGGTGTTCCAGCGCAGCCGCTATGGATTTACGCTTTGATTCGGATGATTGATAACGAAGTAATCCCGGTTCTGCTCTACTATCCAATATTCCCGCAGTACCAATTGTTATAATTCGCTTTAGCTGCTGCTTTTGCATAATAGAAATTATATGTGTGATGGATTCTGTTAATACGTTTGTTTTATCGGTGCCGAGTGCACTTATAACTGCATCTACTCCAGCCAGTGCTCCTTCTACATCTGCAGTATTTCTTGCATCGCCTTGTAGGACGGTTAAACCAGCCTGAGGTTGCATCTTTTTAGGGTTTCTTACCAATGCAGTAACTTGTATATCTTTTTCTAGTAATAACGTGAGTATAGCATGTCCCACGCGTCCAGTTGCTCCAAAGAGTGCTATTTTCATCTAGGTCAGCTCCTTTTATTCATTATGTGTCTATCTCCAGCGCTTTTCTTAGTATAACATCAAAAAGAGCGTTCCTTGCTTTACAAGGAACACTCTTTCATGTCGAACTATGTTATTTCCCAGGAAATAATTAATAAGTATTTAAAGAAAAAATAAATGCAAATACTGCTCCGTAAAAAATAATCATTAAAACAATGCAAATCGCCATCCAAATCAATGAAGCTCGCGCATAATTACGTCTTGGATCGGAATTTCCAAACCCCCAGATGAACAGCATGACAATATTGACGATTGGGATGATCAAAATAAGCATTGTAATTAACCAATCTCCAACTGTCATGTCTTTAGCTGACTTTTCATGGGTATCATATCCCTGTTCTTGAACCTTTTCTAAAGAATCCACTATAATCCTCCCTTTTTCGACTTTCCTTAGACATTTTAGTGCCTACCTTAATATTATGATAGTTCTCAAGAAAAAGACTACCTTATATTAATTATTCTACCTTTAATAAACTCAAAGGAGTTACAATTCCAATTAATTTATCACTTGCTTTTCCATCTTCCGTTATCAAAAGTGCTTCTAAGCGCCTCCCACGTATTACTGAGGACTTAAATATTTCTACTGCCTCAAATACAGATGCCTGAGCCTGTATAAATTGATGATTATTTCTATTACTTTCATGTGCTAATATTTCCGATAACATTGTTCTTTTTCTCGAAAAGGATTCAGAATCCACTTTACTAGCCATCCACATAGTAATGCCCACCGGTGTGATAAGTCCTTTAAATGTTCTCCCTTTGTATACGGGAAATTGATTGTACTTTTTATCTTTTATCACCTTTAAGGCGTAGCATAGTGAATCCGTCTCTTGAAAAATCGTTACATTCGTATGGAACATTTTAGCAACTGTAATCGGTTTAACTAATGCGTCTTCAATTTCCTCCATTTTTGCCACAACTTCATCATGTGGTTCAGCAATGGCAAATTCCAAAGACGTACGATGATGTATAATGGCGTTTCTTAGATCCCCATATTCTCGTAAATCTGCCTCGTACCTTCTAATAACGGCGTTTTTCTTTTTAGCAAAATCAATTAATCGAAAAAACGCCATATGTTCATTCGTACCAATCAGGTCCTTCATCAATTGGTCTATTCGGTTGTAGGATACAATAAAACGATCAGAATTACGAGCTACCACCTAAATCACCCCACCATTATATTTTTGCATTAGCTACATTTCGCTTAGCTATATAAATTGCTCCTACTACTAACAACACTACTACCGCTAAAGTTACAGTCAAACTCCAGAAAAATGGTGTTTTGTCTATATTTCCACTTAAAATTTGCCCTGCATACATCGGTAACTTCCAAGGTGAAATGGCCCAGTAAGCACCTAACAGACTATCCACTAATTGTACGACTACTAACAAGAAAATCGATATAACAGAAGCTATTCCCGTAGAAAAAGCCGCACTGGAACAAATAACAACACTAATAGCAAATAACAACCAGATACTATACGTTCCTAGGAAGCCAATAAACGCAACTACATCTACTGCTCCATACAAAATATACGTGTAATAGACATTCGCCAAAAGGCCGATACATGCGCTTCCTATTATTAAGATGCCCATAATAGCTAACTTGCTAAACACATAACCGGTATAAGAAATCGGTCTTACATATAACATCGTAGCCGTTCCATTTTTGCGCTCCCTAGCAATGATGCCTGCAAATCCAAATGCTACAATTAACATCCCTATAAATTGATATTGACCAACTGTTGACATAATTATTTGTTCAGGTGTATACTCTGGCAGCTGAAAGACCATATCATCCGGCATATTTCCTACGGCATTCAAAATCTGTGGTAAATAATGATAAGTCAAAGGTTCGGAAATACCAAATAATATAAACACTAGAGGTATCCATAGAATTTTAAAGTTACGAACATTTTCACGCCATTCTTTTTGAAACAGTATAGAGAAATTATTCATGCTTATTCACCACCTGCAAAAAGATTTCTTCTAAGCTGGCAGATGCTCGCTCTACCTTTGATAATCGTAGATTGCTATTAGCAAGTACTTGTAATACTTCATTCATCATTGGTTTGTTTTCCTCAAGGTGTATAAAAACAACCTCATTTTCCTGTCTAGCAGGCCACGGGCTGATTTCGACAAACTTTGCTGCTTCTTCTGTGTTTGCAAAGAGAATTTTAAACAGAGGATTCGCATACTTGTCTCGTACTTCCTTCAACGATCCCTGCTCCACTAATTGACCTTTTCTTAAAAACAACAACTGATCAGTCATTTCTTCTGCATCATTTAAAATATGAGTGGAATATAAAATAGTCGTATGTTCTTGCAGTTCTTTTAGTAGATTCAAAATTTCTCTTCTGCCAACTGGATCTAATGCGGATACAGGCTCATCTAGCAAAAGCAATCCAGGTTTATGCACAATTGCTTGCGCTAATCCTAGTCGCTGTTTCATACCACCAGAAAATGTCCCTGTTTTTTTGTTTTTCGCATCTCCTAAGCCAACAAAGTCTAATGTTCTTTCAGCTTGCGATTTAGCAAATTTTCCATCTAACCCACTTAACTTCGCTACCATTTCAGTAAATTCAAGTGCTGTTAACCACGAGTAAAATTGCGGGTACTGTGGCAAGAAGCCTATTTCTCTTCGAAAGTCTCCTTTCATATCGCCATCAATCACTACCGTTCCACTCGTTTGTCGTAAGAGTCCCGCTAGCATTGACAACGTAGTCGTCTTACCAGCACCATTTGGTCCTATCAAAGCAGTTGCAGTGTTTTTATTTAGTGAAAAAGTAACCTCATTTACTGCTTTTTCTTTCCCGTATTCTTTTGTTAGCCCCTGCACATGAAGGAATGTTTTCATTCATTTCGTCTCCCAACTATAAAATAAATAACAGGTCCAATTATATTGATAAAAATAATAATAAGTGCCCACATCCACTTTGGTCCATTAGTGTACTTAACTCGTAACAAATCAATCACTGCAATAACTACTAATAATAGTTGAATGATAAGCACTGGTAAGATAAGCATCCAAGGAATTGAATCCAAGTCCATTGTTATTCCCCCTTTGAGTATTCTACTGTATATAGAACAGAAAAGTTTCAAATAATTTTTTATTTTTTTATTATTAGTTTTCCTATATTGTCTTTAAGTGCATTTGGAAACACTATGGTATAATTACGAGTTGGAAGGTGAATATAAAATGGAAATATTAATCAGAAAAGCTTACAAAGAAGATGCAACTGAGGCTATTCCACTTATAATGGAAGCCATTGGAGACATCTCAATGCAGATGACTGGAGAAACGGAAGATGCTGCAATTACCAAAGAGTTCATACAACTATTTACACAGACAGATAATCGACATTCCTATTTAAATACGTATATTGCTGAAATGAATGGACATGTTGCAGGAGTATTGGTGTTTTATACTGCGGAACAGGCAATTACTCTAGATGCAAATTTAGAAGCATATTTATCTAACAAAAAGGGTACTGTTGTCACAATAGATCCTGAAGCTGCCCCTGGAGAGTGGTATATCGACACGGTTGTAGTTGACCCGACATATCGTGGCCATGGGATAGGCACGAAATTATTAAGCTATGCAGAGCAATTAGTAAAGAATTCAGGCGGCGGGAAACTTTCCTTGAATGTGGAACTTGAGAAAGATGCTGCAATTCGCTTGTATAATCGTCTAGGATTTGATACCCTATGTCCTTGGACAATTATTGGTGAGCCTTTTCATCATATGGTGAAAACTGTAGTTCCAGATTAAAGGAGAAACTTATATGAAATTATGGATTTACCCCCTAATGGTTGTGTTTGCAGCAAGCAGCTATGGGACTTTATCAACTATGGTTAAACTAGCAATCGGTGACGGCTATACAGCCTCTGAAGCGATTTCTAGTCAATATATTGTAGGATTTATGTTGGCTTTTATTTTATACTTAATTACACAACGAAAGCTTCCACGTTTATATGGAGGCTTTAAGATTATTTTGTTAGCAGGTGTGTTTACCGCTACTACGGGAATTGTTTATGGGATGTCGCTTATATACTTACCTGCTTCTCTTGCAGTTGTTATGCTATTTCAATTTACATGGATTGGAACGCTGATCGATTGTATTTTGAGAAAACGATTGCCAACAAGACCAGAAGTTATTTCGCTTATTATTTTATTTGTCGGAACGATTTTAGCGGCTGGTGTTCTTGATGTTGATTTGAGTGGAATTGACTGGAGAGGTTGGGTTTATGGTTTTGCCGCTGCTGTTTCATTCTCCTTGAATATGAATGTTAACACGAAGCAAGTCGAAGGTATGAATACCACAACTCGTCTATTATTCGTCTCTTTTATCGCAATGATCATGATTGCCATCTTCCAAAGCCCAGAAATTATTTGGAACGGAAAACTATTTACCGAACCACTACTATTTTATGGACTGGCTCTCGGATTATTAGGAATCATTATTCCAATCTACTTCTTTGTAATTGCAGTGCCTAAAGTGGGTGGCGCGGTTTCTTCTATATTAAGTGCGATGGAGCTACCTGTTGCTGTTATCGTTTCGGTACTTGTATTGAGCGAAGCGCTATCATGGCTACAAATTTTTGGAATAATCGTTATTTTAGCTGGAATGTGTATTCCAACGCTCGCTACTATTTCGAAGAACAAAAAACGGAAAACTGCTTCATAAATTACTTGGTAAACAGATAAAAAGAGTCTAATTCGCACAAGAATTTAGGCTCTTTTTGTTTTTTAAATTTTTATGTAGATTGAAAAATCACTAATTCCAGCATATGGGTTGTTATTTTTAATCTTTTCTTCCAAGTCTAACAAAGTAAACTTTTGCCATTCCTCCAAATTGTTCTTATCCCATTTCCTATTGAATAGCTGGTATAAAAAAATCTCCCTTAGCTTTAGGAATATAGGAATTTGTTTGACAATGTCCTCATGAAGCAAATTTTCCGATTGATACCCGGCAAAAAAATGATTCATAAATGTCTGAGGAAAAGCTTTTGTTTCGCCATTGTAAGAACTATGTTGCCAATATGCATGATAGAAGGCCACCGCAATATCTTGTGCATACCAATTAAATGCACAATCATCAAAGTCAATCGTTGTAATAGTGCCATCCTCTGTAATGATTAGATTCCCTTGATGAAAGTCATTATGAATCAGACCAAATGTGCTTTCCGTGCTATCAAACGCACATAGATTTTCCAACAGCATGTCGTAAGGATTCTTTAACCATGAGGATAAGTTTTCCCTTATACCAAACACATCAGTATTCTCAACTGTCCAAATAGGTCGATGTGTTTTTACTACTTTGAAACTCTTAGATAGAACATGCATCCTTCCTAAGGCCTTTCCCCATTGTTCAAATACTTTTTCATTCCAATGTAATACGTTTTTCACATCCATCATATCGCCTTTAACATAACCGAAATATGCCCTTACTAACCCGTTTTCATCTTCCACATGTATTTCCGGTTTAGGAACAGCAACCTCCTGTTCATATAAGAAATTCATCCATTCAATTTCCTGTAAAACCATTTCCTTCGTTTTTCTAGCATTAGATATTCTTACTACTATTTCTTTTTCCTCAATATAATAAACCTCGTTATGAAAACCTCCATCTAGTCGGATATGATTTTTTCTCATCCCATTTCCCCCTATAACAAAAACGCTGAACTCCAAAAAGTTCAGCATTGTGTTCAAACATTTCTTCATTTTACATGTTCTTGCAAGAAATCGACTATTCCATCCACTAATCCGTTCGCTAATGGAAGATTGGGATTTGAATACGTAGCGACATTTCCTTCTCGATCGGCAGGCGCTTCTTTCAATATATGATTCATCTTATCAACAATCAGTATTTCAGAATCTTTTTTCGTTTGATGTAATAGCTCTGCATCTTTTACAGGGACTTGAATATCGAGATTTCCATTCACTATAAGTACTGGTCCATTTAACTTCTGCAGTTGCTCAGCTGGGTCATATTTTAGCCAAGATATCATATATGGTTGTACCGATGAGCGGAACACACTTTGCAATTCCTGGCTTACTGTTTTCACTTGCTCACCTTGTTTTAATTTTTCCAAAATATCGGTGGACTCTTCCATTAGGTTTGCTGGAAGTTGTGCTTGGAGTTGTTCAAGGAGAACCTGATCGATAGGTCTTCCTGCTCCAGCAATGGAAATGAATACGTCCGTATCTACTTTTTGGCTAGCCACCATCCCAATTAAAGAACCCTCACTGTGACCGATTATTCCAACCTTTGAAAAACGTTTATCATTTTTTGCGAATTGTACCCATGCAGCAGCATCATCAATATATTGGTCAAATCGCAAATCTTCTTCTTTGCCTGCCAAACTCGTATTTTTTCCAACTCCCCGCTTGTCGTAGCGGATAGTTGCCACACCATTACCTGCTAAATCTTCAGCGAGCATTTTCAAACTATTATTTTTTCCGGGCAATGCAATTGAGTTTCCGTTTCGATCTGTAGGACCAGAACCAGCAATGATGACCAGAAGAGGGAAAGGTCCCTCCCCTTGTGGGATTTCTAATTGACCAGACATCGTTCCATCCTTTACCTTCACTTCAACTAAACTACCTTTATCTACTTCCACTTCTTTACTTCCCTTTACCAATTCAAAAGGGAAATTTTGCCCTTGCTGAGTAAACGTTCCCATAATTTTTTCTTGTTCCACTTTACCAACAAACGTTAGCTTCTGGCCTTGAATATTCATATTAAAAAATACGTCCGATTCTTCTAATTTCACACCTGTAAGTGGATAATCGCTTAATCCTTGTACTGGAATACTAATCGTCCCTTTGTCTTTTTCGAATTCAACGATAATTGGCAGGGGTTGTTCGGGTATATTAATGGATCCTTCCCATACACCTTCTATATTTTCTAATGAACTCATCTCTGACGCCTCCTCTTTTTCCTTACTACACGCTGTAAGTAATAAAAAGACCATAGCTATTAAAGAAAAAACAATTCGCCGTCTCCTCATACAATCCCTCCACTTTTGTTATACGACCAATATAACAAAAGTATATTGGTGTGTAAAGAATGATAAAATATCATACTTCGCTAATAAAGTATTCATCTTTTTTATAATTTTTGACGGTCCAAAAAGTCATTATCATTGAAAAAATTATTAGTATACCAAAAAACATGGAAATTAAATGCAATCCAGTCGTAGGCGAATCTTTTAGTACTATCAAAATAATAATTGAAAATAAAATTACCATTGTACAAAAAGTAATTTTCACTTTTGGATTGTTTTTAAACAGCCAAAAAACTAGTTGAAAAAAAATTGCACTTGTCGAAAGCAACATCAGCAGTGGAAAGAATGGAGAATGCTTTGCTGCATATAGCAGATAATCAATTGTTAAAATATCACTAGAAACAGTCACATCTCCTTTTATCCAATGAGAAAAAACCGCTGTATGCTCCCACACCAAAGGATTTGTTAATATTTGTGATCCTTCATAAAAACTAATGAAAGTAGAAAAAAGCAGTAGTGAAAAACTACAAATAAGAACTAATACTCTAGTTATTTGAAACACCCCTTCTAATGTTGATATATTATTCCAGTTATTTTAAAGTATACATTAATTGGAAGGTTATTAAATTAAAAATAAAAAAAGCAGAAGCACAGATTAGACTGCGCTTCTACCTTTTTCTACTCTAAAAGTCACTAAAACAAATATAGCAAAACTGATCAACAATATCGTTCCACCTACAATATACGTGATTAATGCAAACGTCTCATTTACTTGGAAAGGGTGTATAAACTGTAAATACATACCTAATGTCAATCCAATTGCCCCAATAATAGCGGACCAGCCATGGATTGCTACTAACTTAGGAGACTTAATCTTATACAACTTATAAAATAGCCCATAAACAAATAACGATAACCATCCAACCAACAATATATGTGCATGAATTGGGCGAAGTGCATAAGATCCGGCCCCGGCCATATGAGAACCAAGGTATGCTCCCAATAATCCAAATAATGCTCCTAACCTAACTAGTCGTAAACTCCATTTTTCTTGCATAGTCATTTCCCCCTATTTGTAATTATTAATAACGCTGGTAATAATAATGGTCGAACGATAAACGTATCCAGCAGTACACCAACCGCGACAGCAAAACCAAATAGTTTAAGCTCCATGACTGGCTGCGATATTAAAACAGCAAATGTAGCAGCAAGTATTAACCCTGCCGAAGAAATAACACCGCCTGTTTTTTCAACCGCTTTCGCAATTGCTTCCTGTTCTTCATACTCTTTTCGTTCTTCTTTCAACCTACTCATTAACATAATTGAGTAGTCCACACCTAGTGCCACTAAAAATACAAATGTGTAAAGCGGGATTCGATAACTAAACGACGTATAACCAAAGAACACATCGAAAATCCATGTAGAGAATCCTAAAGCCGCTCCGAATGACAATAAAATGGATAACATCATTAACAAAGATGCCCGAATCGATCTAGTTTGGAAAGCAAGCATTAATCCGATCAATACCGTCATTAACCCCATTACGAGTAATGTATCTCTACTGTTAATATCCCGGATATCTACTTGCTTTACTGTCTCTCCACTTACTAAAACATGTTGATTTTCCAATTCATCTCTTATCATTTCCACTTCATTTAAAGCTTCTTTGCTATAAGGATTCGCTTTTAATATGATAGAAAACTGTGTGTATTTCTCGCTTTCTGAAGTCGAAGGTCGTACCTGACTTACCATTGGTCTATCTTCTAATTTCTCTTGAATATCTGCAATCACTTTCTCGTCTTTTGATTTTATGAGAATCGTCGTTGGTGCTATTTCACCTTCCGAAAATGCCTCTCCTAACTTTGTAAAACCTTCTCTTGAAGATAACTCTTCTGGGAAAGATGCCAGTAAATCATATGAATAGATGATTGTCGTTGCATGCCATGTGCCAATACCTAGTAGTAACAAAATCGGTATTGCTACTTTCCAAGGCTTTTTCGTACTTACATTTCCCGCATTTGCCCAAAGCTTCGTTGTTTTTTCTTTCCTTTTCGGTGTTTTTACTAGTGCAAACAAAGCTGGCAATAACGTAAGTCCCGCGATTAGCATGATGACTACTGCAATTGCAAACACTGGAGCAAAATTACGGTACGGTTCATAAATAGCAAAGGCAAGTGTTGCTACCCCCGCTAAAATAGTACCACCACTAAACAGGATAGTTTCTCTAGTTTTAGCAAGTGCTATTCTCATATCCTGCTCTTCTTTATAACGAGCATAAAGGAGTAGAGAATAGTCGGTAATAACGGCAAACAATAAAATCATCATGATGGAAAGTGCTTGGTTTTCAATCGTGATAGAAGTAAATTTACCAGTTAGTCCTATCAGTCGATCCACTACACCATATACAATTCCAGCGCCAATTAGTGGAATGATAGCTAATAACAGTGAGCGATAAATAATGATTAATAGTATAAAAATAATCCCTACAGTTGCTAGAAGTAAAACTACATCAGCCTGTGAAAATAGGTCAATTGTATCACTTGCTATACCAGCCGGTCCCGTATAATAAATCGTAAAACCTGCCGGGATAATGTTAGATACATTCTTTTTAATCTCTTTCACTTGCGCATGAATCTCTTTACTTTCTAATTGTCCTTCTAAAATTAATGGCACAAAGAATGTCTTCTTATCTTCCGACACAAAAGAATCTCGTTGCTCCATAGGTATTTTTGAAAACTTCGGTATACCTGGATAATTCTTCTCCATTAATGTAAGAATGCTTTGTATTTCTTCATCTGTGGCAGCCTTATTTTTTTCAAAAACTATTAGGAGAGGTATCCCCTCACTACTAGAGAAATTTTCTTTTACTACTTTATCAGCTTGAATGGATAAAGCTGTTTCTGGAAGACCAGCATTTTTGGATGTACTTGCGACTTCTTTACTGGATGGTGCAAGAAAAGAAAGTAATACTACTATAACCAACCAAATCGTTAAAGTTATAAGCCAAGTACGCTTGTTTTTCATTTCGCTACCCCCTATTAAATTTCCTTACAGGGGTAACTATACATTTCGAAAGTGAACTGAAGATGAACGGGGGATTACATCTTCTGTAGCTGGACACACACCTTTGTTCCATGGGGTTCTACATTTTCAAATGAGAGCACGCCATTATGCGACTGAATGACTTCCTTTACAATTGCAAGACCTAGCCCACTGCCCTCGATTTGTGTAGATCTCGCTGCATCCTCTCGGTAAAATCGTTCCGTCCATTGTCCATAGTCCGTATTTTTGTTTCCGATACCAGTGTCTTCTATGATAACCTGTACATATTCCGTAGTTTCTGTCATTTCTACTTGTATTTCTCCCGGAGAGTAATTGTATTTAATCGCATTAGAAATGAGATTTTCCCAGACGTATTCTAACATCTCTCTATCTCCCAATACCTCTACTTTTTTCAAATGTAATTGGATGGAAATATCCTTTTCATCTAATAGCCATCTAAATTTCAACACAACTTGTTTCAATTGGTCGTCCAGTTGAAATAACTCTTTTTTCGTTCGAGTATTCGCTTGATCGAATGAAGTAAGTAATAATAATTGCTTCATTAATCCCGATAAACGCTTTGCTTCTTTTTGAATGATTTCTGCGTAATTTCCATTTAAATCTCCACTCTCTAGCAAAGCGGCATATCCTTGTATATTTAATAATGGTGTTTGAAAATCATGCGACACTCTTGCGATAAAATCTTTTTTATAGCGGTCACTAGCTTCCAATTGCTTCACCATATTCCGGAAGCTGTCCGCCAATTGTCCAATTTCGTCTCGTTGGTTTACTAGTATTGGCACTTGGAAGTCTTCATTCGCAATTTTATTTGTAGCAATCGTCAGTTTTGTTAGCGGATCAATCATCCTTTTAGCAACGATTAACATAGCAATAACACTAATGAATATCATTGCTCCTGCAAGACCTCCTAAAAGGAGATGAATTTCATTAAATAGAAATTTAATATTAGGTCTTTGAAAAAGTGCGTAACTTTTATCCTCATACGTGAATGGGATCCCTACTGTATTTGTTAATTCATTTGAAAAGTATCCAGTTATAAACGTCTCTTTTGGAAACTCTCGCATTCCATGATATACCTCGCCATTTAGAACCTTCTTCACAATAGAATCACTAATTTCACGAGCCCTGAAATCCCCTCCATAAAAGCTCTCTTCGCCGTCCTCACTCACAATATATATCTGGTACCCAGTATCTCCAATTGTCTGTAGAAGTGACTCTATGCTATTTAGATTAGACGATTCGATAAGCTCTACTATAGCGTTGGCTACTTCTACATTTTTCTCATCATTTTTCTCCTTCAAATTTTGATGATAAAACGTATTTACAATCATAAAACCGATTGTTCCACTTGCAAACATAATAAGGAGTGTCATCCAGACAAATTTACTATATAAGGTTTTCATACATGCATTCCTTCTAATTTATATCCCATTCCGCGAACTGTCTTAATCTGTACATCTGTTTGCGTTTTGGCTAAGCGTTCCCGAATCCGTTTTATATGTACACTTAATGTTTGTTCCTCCCCTTCAAAATCAATCCCCCAAACCGCTTCGATTAATTGATCACGAGTAAAGACTTGGTTTGGCTTCGATGCAAGCTTAGAAAGCAATTCAAATTCCTTTAAAGGTAGGACTAGTATCTCTTCTCCTATTTGCACCTCAAAACTCTTTCTATTGATCAACATATTTCCTACTTGTATATTGACATCACTTGTTTTGTCGTATCTTCTTAATATTGCGCGGATACGAAATAACAACTCTTTCGGTTCAAAGGGCTTTACTAGATAGTCATCCGATCCTGCTAAGTAGCCCTTTTCTTTATCTTCTAGACGTCCTTTTGCTGTTAGTAGTAGAATTGGAAAATCATACTGTTCTCGAATAATCTTTGTTAACGTTAAACCATCCATCTCTGGCATCATCACGTCAACTATTGCAAGATCAGGCAGTTCCTTTTCGATTAATGCTAAACCTTCTTTCCCATTCCTAGCCTTTACAACTCGATACCCTGTGTTTGATAAAAAAATAGATATTAACTCTAACGTATGCATATCATCATCTACTGCTAATATTACAACCACATATAACCCCCCTCTTCACCTATATTGTGTCTCCTTCTTTCCCATTCGGCAAGTGATTTATATTGTTGTGAATCCTATTGTTTAGTTTATTTACTTTTGTACAATTACTATTATGGACCTCTGCTTAGTTTAATGCCACTTACCTCATGCTAAACTAGAGCAATCATAGGTAATTTATTCTACGAATTAAAAGTGTACACTATATAATAAGAGAGTTTGTTTGGAAGTAAGTGCAGTAGGGCAACTATTTAATCCTCGAAAGCAATCAACTGAGATTCGTCAGTTATCTCTCCTATTTTTAATACCAAATCAACAGTGATTAAATCCTAACTGAGCTGAATTACTCTACAAATAAAAAAAGCCGCTACCGATAATTCGGTAACGACTTTTTCTTTGGTGCCCAGCGACGTGCTACTCTCACAGGGGGAGACCCCCAACTACCATCGGCGCAAGAGCTCAACTTCCGTGTCCGGGGCTGCGAAAGCAGATAGACTCCAGATTTCTTCGTCAGCTGCACTCGTTCGATTCTCGCGTATGTTATACGCTCCGAGTCTCTCTCCATTGCTTCCTTGAACTCTTTGCCCCTCTACTTTCTCGCACACTATCTTATAGAGAAAGACTGCCTACGGCTTATTTGTTCGGATCTAGTAAAGACAAAAAAAGCCGCTACCGATAATTCGATAACGACTTTTTCTTTGGTGCCCAGCGACGTCCTACTCTCACAGGGGGAGACCCCCAACTACCATCGGCGCTGAAGAGCTTAACTTCCGTGTTCGGTATGGGAACGGGTGTGACCTCTTCGCCATCATCACTAGACTTGAATACTTTTGAAAGACAAGTTTTATTATAACAACTCTGTAGAATTTTTCAAGCGTTATTTAATAAAAAATATTATTCTTTCAAAACTGGATAAACGACATTGTTACGTTAAACAAATTTGGTTAAGTCCTCGATCGATTAGTATTCGTCAGCTGCACGTGTCGCCACGCTTCCACCCCGAACCTATCTACCTCATCGTCTTTGAGGGATCTTACTTACTTGCGTAATGGGAAATCTCATCTTGAGGGGGGCTTCGTGCTTAGATGCTTTCAGCACTTATCCCGTCCACACATAGCTACCCAGCGATGCTCTTGGCAGAACAACTGGTACACCAGCGGTGTGTCCATCCCGGTCCTCTCGTACTAAGGACAGCTCCTCTCAAATTTCCTACGCCCACGACGGATAGGGACCGAACTGTCTCACGACGTTCTGAACCCAGCTCGCGTACCGCTTTAATGGGCGAACAGCCCAACCCTTGGGACCGACTACAGCCCCAGGATGCGATGAGCCGACATCGAGGTGCCAAACCTCCCCGTCGATGTGGACTCTTGGGGGAGATAAGCCTGTTATCCCCGGGGTAGCTTTTATCCGTTGAGCGATGGCCCTTCCATGCGGAACCACCGGATCACTAAGCCCGTCTTTCGACCCTGCTCGACTTGTAGGTCTCGCAGTCAAGCTCCCTTCTGCCTTTACACTCTTCGAATGATTTCCAACCATTCTGAGGGAACCTTTGGGCGCCTCCGTTACACTTTAGGAGGCGACCGCCCCAGTCAAACTACCCGCCTGACACTGTCTCCTACCCGGGTTACGGGTATGGGTTAGAATTTCAATACAACCAGGGCAGTATCCCACCGACGCCTCCTCCGAAGCTGGCGCTCCGGGCTCTAAGGCTCCTGCCTATCCTGTACAAGTTGCACCAAAATTCAATATCAAGCTATAGTAAAGCTCCACGGGGTCTTTCCGTCCTGTCGCGGGTAACCTGCATCTTCACAGGTACTATAATTTCACCGAGTCTCTCGTTGAGACAGTGCCCAGATCGTTACGCCTTTCGTGCGGGTCGGAACTTACCCGACAAGGAATTTCGCTACCTTAGGACCGTTATAGTTACGGCCGCCGTTTACTGGGGCTTCAATTCGCACCTTCGCTTGCGCTAAGCACTCCTCTTAACCTTCCAGCACCGGGCAGGCGTCAGCCCCTATACTTCACCTTACGGTTTTGCAGAGACCTGTGTTTTTGCTAAACAGTCGCCTGGGCCTATTCACTGCGGCTCTTCTAGGCTATGCACCCAAAAGAGCACCCCTTCTCCCGAAGTTACGGGGTCATTTTGCCGAGTTCCTTAACGAGAGTTCTCTCGCTCACCTTAGGATTCTCTCCTCGACTACCTGTGTCGGTTTGCGGTACGGGCACCTATCACCTCGCTAGAGGCTTTTCTTGGCAGTGTGAAATCAGGAACTCCGGACATACGTCCTCGCCATCACAGCTCAATGTTACAGAATGCGGATTTGCCTACATTCACACCTTACTGCTTGGACATGCATAACCAACAGCATGCTTACCCTATCCTTCTGCGTCCCCCCATTACTCAAACGGTGGTTTGGTGGTACAGGAATATCAACCTGTTATCCATCGCCTACGCCTATCGGCCTCGGCTTAGGTCCCGACTAACCCTGAGCGGACGAGCCTTCCTCAGGAAACCTTAGTCATACGGTGGACGGGATTCTCACCCGTCTTTCGCTACTCATACCGGCATTCTCACTTCTAAGCGCTCCACCAGTCCTTCCGGTCTGACTTCAACGCCCTTAGAACGCTCTCCTACCACTGATACCAAAGGTATCAATCCACAGCTTCGGTGATTTGTTTAGCCCCGATACATTTTCGGCGCAGCGTCACTCGACCAGTGAGCTATTACGCACTCTTTAAATGATGGCTGCTTCTAAGCCAACATCCTGGTTGTCTAAGCAACGCCACATCCTTTTCCACTTAACAAATACTTTGGGACCTTAGCTGGTGGTCTGGGCTGTTTCCCTCTTGACTACGGATCTTATCACTCGCAGTCTGACTCCCAAACATAAATCATTGGCATTCGGAGTTTGTCTGAATTCGGTAACCCGGGATGGGCCCCTAGTCCAAACAGTGCTCTACCTCCAAGATTCTAACGTTTGAGGCTAGCCCTAAAGCTATTTCGGAGAGAACCAGCTATCTCCAGGTTCGATTGGAATTTCTCCGCTACCCACACCTCATCCCCGCACTTTTCAACGTGCGTGGGTTCGGACCTCCAGTAAGTGTTACCTTACCTTCATCCTGGACATGGGTAGATCACCTGGTTTCGGGTCTACGACCACATACTCATTCGCCCTATTCAGACTCGCTTTCGCTGCGGCTCCGTCTTCTCAACTTAACCTTGCATGTAATCGTAACTCGCCGGTTCATTCTACAAAAGGCACGCTATCACCCATTAACGGGCTCTAACTACTTGTAGGCACACGGTTTCAGGATCTATTTCACTCCCCTTCCGGGGTGCTTTTCACCTTTCCCTCACGGTACTGGTTCACTATCGGTCACTAGGTAGTATTTAGCCTTGGGAGATGGTCCTCCCGGATTCCGACGGAATTTCACGTGTTCCGCCGTACTCAGGATACACTCAAGAGAGAATGAATTTTGGACTACGGGGCTTTTACCCTATCCTGCGGACCTTTCCAGATCGCTTCGTCTAACTCATTCCTTTGTAACTCTATGTAGAGTGTCCTACAACCCCAAGAGGCAAGCCTCTTGGTTTGGGCTATTCCCGTTTCGCTCGCCGCTACTCAGGGAATCGATTTTTCTTTCTCTTCCTCCAGGTACTTAGATGTTTCAGTTCCCTGGGTGTGTCTCAGATGCGCTATGTATTCACGCAAATGTACTGCTCCATTACGAACAGTGGGTTTCCCCATTCGGAAATCTCCGGATCAAAGCTCACTTACAGCTCCCCGAAGCATATCGGTGTTAGTGCCGTCCTTCGTCGACTCCTAGTGCCAAGGCATTCACCGTGCGCCCTTATTAACTTAACCTAAAAGTTAAAAAGTCTTACACATTATGATTACCGAAGTAACCACAACTTGAATTTCTTGTTGTTTATTGTTTCAATGTCGTTTTATCCAGTTTTCAAAGAACAAAGGTTTTGTTCCTTTGCGACGAGTAATCGCAGGAGCAAGTAATATAATTTGGTGGAGCCTAGCGGGATCGAACCGCTGACCTCCTGCGTGCAAGGCAGGCGCTCTCCCAGCTGAGCTAAGGCCCCGAAACAAAAAAAGGGTATGGTGGGCCTAAATGGACTCGAACCATCGACCTCACGCTTATCAGGCGTGCGCTCTAACCAGCTGAGCTATAGGCCCTCTTTGAATTTCCATATATTAATATGAACATTCAAAACTGAACTGCAAAACGTTAAGATACAGATAAAGATCTGTATTCCGATATTATCCTTAGAAAGGAGGTGATCCAGCCGCACCTTCCGATACGGCTACCTTGTTACGACTTCACCCCAATCATCTGTCCCACCTTCGGCGGCTGGCTCCCGTAAGGGTTACCCCACCGACTTCGGGTGTTACAAACTCTCGTGGTGTGACGGGCGGTGTGTACAAGGCCCGGGAACGTATTCACCGTGGCATGCTGATCCACGATTACTAGCGATTCCGGCTTCATGTAGGCGAGTTGCAGCCTACAATCCGAACTGAGAACGGTTTTATGGGATTTGCTCACCCTCGCGGGGTTGCGACCCTCTGTACCGTCCATTGTAGCACGTGTGTAGCCCAGGTCATAAGGGGCATGATGATTTGACGTCATCCCCACCTTCCTCCGGTTTATCACCGGCAGTCACCTTAGAGTGCCCAACTGAATGCTGGCAACTAAGATCAAGGGTTGCGCTCGTTGCGGGACTTAACCCAACATCTCACGACACGAGCTGACGACAACCATGCACCACCTGTCACCGCTGTCCCCGAAGGGAAAAGCCTATCTCTAGACCGGTCAGCGGGATGTCAAGACCTGGTAAGGTTCTTCGCGTTGCTTCGAATTAAACCACATGCTCCACCGCTTGTGCGGGCCCCCGTCAATTCCTTTGAGTTTCAGTCTTGCGACCGTACTCCCCAGGCGGAGTGCTTAATGCGTTAGCTGCAGCACTAAGGGGCGGAAACCCCCTAACACTTAGCACTCATCGTTTACGGCGTGGACTACCAGGGTATCTAATCCTGTTTGCTCCCCACGCTTTCGCGCCTCAGCGTCAGTTACAGACCAGAAAGCCGCCTTCGCCACTGGTGTTCCTCCAAATCTCTACGCATTTCACCGCTACACTTGGAATTCCGCTTTCCTCTTCTGTACTCAAGTCCCCCAGTTTCCAATGACCTTCCACGGTTGAGCCGTGGGATTTCACATCAGACTTAAAGGACCGCCTGCGCGCGCTTTACGCCCAATAATTCCGGACAACGCTTGCCACCTACGTATTACCGCGGCTGCTGGCACGTAGTTAGCCGTGGCTTTCTAATGAGGTACCGTCAAGGTACGAGCAGTTACTCTCGTACTTGTTCTTCCCTCACAACAGAGTTTTACGATCCGAAAACCTTCTTCACTCACGCGGCATTGCTCCATCAGACTTTCGTCCATTGTGGAAGATTCCCTACTGCTGCCTCCCGTAGGAGTCTGGGCCGTGTCTCAGTCCCAGTGTGGCCGATCACCCTCTCAGGTCGGCTACGCATCGTCGCCTTGGTGAGCCGTTACCTCACCAACTAGCTAATGCGCCGCGGGCCCATCCTGTAGTGACAGCCGAAACCGTCTTTTAACATCTCCCCATGTGAGGAAATGGATTATTCGGTATTAGCCCCGGTTTCCCGGAGTTATCCCAATCTACAGGGCAGGTTGCCCACGTGTTACTCACCCGTCCGCCGCTAAATCAGAAGAAGCAAGCTTCTTCGTCATTCGCTCGACTTGCATGTATTAGGCATGCCGCCAGCGTTCGTCCTGAGCCAGGATCAAACTCTCCATAATAGAGAACTTAAAAAGCTCATTTGTTTTGCTGGCATCATCATTAAATGATGTCAAAATTGTTTTGCTATCAAACTAACTAAGTTAGTTGATAAGCTGTATGTCTTAACGTTTTGCATGTTCAGTTTTCAATGTTCATGGTGGAGCCTAGCGGGATCGAACCGCTGACCTCCTGCGTGCAAGGCAGGCGCTCTCCCAGCTGAGCTAAGGCCCCAAAAATAATAACTGGTCGGGAAGACAGGATTCGAACCTGCGACCCCTTGGTCCCAAACCAAGTGCTCTACCAAGCTGAGCTACTTCCCGTTATATGGTGCGCTCGGCAGGACTCGAACCTGCAACCTCTTGATTCGTAGTCAAGTGCTCTATCCAATTGAGCTACGAGCGCAATGTTTCATAAAAGTGGTGCCGAGGACCGGAATCGAACCGGTACGGTAGTCACCTACCGCAGGATTTTAAGTCCTGTGCGTCTGCCAGTTCCGCCACCCCGGCACTTTAATGAATCTTTGGAGCGGAAGACGAGGTTCGAACTCGCGACCCCCACCTTGGCAAGGTGGTGTTCTACCACTGAACTACTTCCGCTCGGTTATTAAATTAAATGGTGCGGGTGAAGGGAGTCGAACCCCCACGCCTTGCGGCGCTAGATCCTAAGTCTAGTGCGTCTGCCAGTTCCGCCACACCCGCAATATATAATTCACTATAAAAAGTGATGAGCCATGTAGGATTCGAACCTACGACCCTCTGATTAAAAGTCAGATGCTCTACCAACTGAGCTAATGGCTCGAAAAGTGGTGCCGGAGAAAGGACTTGAACCCTCAACCTACTGATTACAAGTCAGTTGCTCTACCAGTTGAGCTACTCCGGCAGGAGTAAATATATGGTGGAGGATGACGGGCTCGAACCGCCGACCCTCTGCTTGTAAGGCAGATGCTCTCCCAGCTGAGCTAATCCTCCATGGGAAATATAATTTTATTGCAAGCCCAGCGACGTCCTACTCTCACAGGGGGAGACCCCCAACTACCATCGGCGCTGAAGAGCTTAACTTCCGTGTTCGGTATGGGAACGGGTGTGACCTCTTCGCCATCATCACTAGACTTGAATACTTTTGAAAGACAAGTTTTATTATAACAACTCTGTAGAATTTTTCAAGGGTTATTTAATAAAAAATATTATTCTTTCAAAACTGGATAAACGACATTGTTACGTTAAACAAATTTGGTTAAGTCCTCGATCGATTAGTATTCGTCAGCTGCACGTGTCGCCACGCTTCCACCCCGAACCTATCTACCTCATCGTCTTTGAGGGATCTTACTTACTTGCGTAATGGGAAATCTCATCTTGAGGGGGGCTTCGTGCTTAGATGCTTTCAGCACTTATCCCGTCCACACATAGCTACCCAGCGATGCTCTTGGCAGAACAACTGGTACACCAGCGGTGTGTCCATCCCGGTCCTCTCGTACTAAGGACAGCTCCTCTCAAATTTCCTACGCCCACGACGGATAGGGACCGAACTGTCTCACGACGTTCTGAACCCAGCTCGCGTACCGCTTTAATGGGCGAACAGCCCAACCCTTGGGACCGACTACAGCCCCAGGATGCGATGAGCCGACATCGAGGTGCCAAACCTCCCCGTCGATGTGGACTCTTGGGGGAGATAAGCCTGTTATCCCCGGGGTAGCTTTTATCCGTTGAGCGATGGCCCTTCCATGCGGAACCACCGGATCACTAAGCCCGTCTTTCGACCCTGCTCGACTTGTAGGTCTCGCAGTCAAGCTCCCTTCTGCCTTTACACTCTTCGAATGATTTCCAACCATTCTGAGGGAACCTTTGGGCGCCTCCGTTACACTTTAGGAGGCGACCGCCCCAGTCAAACTACCCGCCTGACACTGTCTCCTACCCGGGTTACGGGTATGGGTTAGAATTTCAATACAACCAGGGCAGTATCCCACCGACGCCTCCTCCGAAGCTGGCGCTCCGGGCTCTAAGGCTCCTGCCTATCCTGTACAAGTTGCACCAAAATTCAATATCAAGCTATAGTAAAGCTCCACGGGGTCTTTCCGTCCTGTCGCGGGTAACCTGCATCTTCACAGGTACTATAATTTCACCGAGTCTCTCGTTGAGACAGTGCCCAGATCGTTACGCCTTTCGTGCGGGTCGGAACTTACCCGACAAGGAATTTCGCTACCTTAGGACCGTTATAGTTACGGCCGCCGTTTACTGGGGCTTCAATTCGCACCTTCGCTTGCGCTAAGCACTCCTCTTAACCTTCCAGCACCGGGCAGGCGTCAGCCCCTATACTTCACCTTACGGTTTTGCAGAGACCTGTGTTTTTGCTAAACAGTCGCCTGGGCCTATTCACTGCGGCTCTTCTAGGCTATGCACCCAAAAGAGCACCCCTTCTCCCGAAGTTACGGGGTCATTTTGCCGAGTTCCTTAACGAGAGTTCTCTCGCTCACCTTAGGATTCTCTCCTCGACTACCTGTGTCGGTTTGCGGTACGGGCACCTATCACCTCGCTAGAGGCTTTTCTTGGCAGTGTGAAATCAGGAACTCCGGACATACGTCCTCGCCATCACAGCTCAATGTTACAGAATGCGGATTTGCCTACATTCACACCTTACTGCTTGGACATGCATAACCAACAGCATGCTTACCCTATCCTTCTGCGTCCCCCCATTACTCAAACGGTGGTTTGGTGGTACAGGAATATCAACCTGTTATCCATCGCCTACGCCTATCGGCCTCGGCTTAGGTCCCGACTAACCCTGAGCGGACGAGCCTTCCTCAGGAAACCTTAGTCATACGGTGGACGGGATTCTCACCCGTCTTTCGCTACTCATACCGGCATTCTCACTTCTAAGCGCTCCACCAGTCCTTCCGGTCTGACTTCAACGCCCTTAGAACGCTCTCCTACCACTGATACCAAAGGTATCAATCCACAGCTTCGGTGATTTGTTTAGCCCCGATACATTTTCGGCGCAGCGTCACTCGACCAGTGAGCTATTACGCACTCTTTAAATGATGGCTGCTTCTAAGCCAACATCCTGGTTGTCTAAGCAACGCCACATCCTTTTCCACTTAACAAATACTTTGGGACCTTAGCTGGTGGTCTGGGCTGTTTCCCTCTTGACTACGGATCTTATCACTCGCAGTCTGACTCCCAAACATAAATCATTGGCATTCGGAGTTTGTCTGAATTCGGTAACCCGGGATGGGCCCCTAGTCCAAACAGTGCTCTACCTCCAAGATTCTAACGTTTGAGGCTAGCCCTAAAGCTATTTCGGAGAGAACCAGCTATCTCCAGGTTCGATTGGAATTTCTCCGCTACCCACACCTCATCCCCGCACTTTTCAACGTGCGTGGGTTCGGACCTCCAGTAAGTGTTACCTTACCTTCATCCTGGACATGGGTAGATCACCTGGTTTCGGGTCTACGACCACATACTCATTCGCCCTATTCAGACTCGCTTTCGCTGCGGCTCCGTCTTCTCAACTTAACCTTGCATGTAATCGTAACTCGCCGGTTCATTCTACAAAAGGCACGCTATCACCCATTAACGGGCTCTAACTACTTGTAGGCACACGGTTTCAGGATCTATTTCACTCCCCTTCCGGGGTGCTTTTCACCTTTCCCTCACGGTACTGGTTCACTATCGGTCACTAGGTAGTATTTAGCCTTGGGAGATGGTCCTCCCGGATTCCGACGGAATTTCACGTGTTCCGCCGTACTCAGGATACACTCAAGAGAGAATGAATTTTGGACTACGGGGCTTTTACCCTATCCTGCGGACCTTTCCAGATCGCTTCGTCTAACTCATTCCTTTGTAACTCTATGTAGAGTGTCCTACAACCCCAAGAGGCAAGCCTCTTGGTTTGGGCTATTCCCGTTTCGCTCGCCGCTACTCAGGGAATCGATTTTTCTTTCTCTTCCTCCAGGTACTTAGATGTTTCAGTTCCCTGGGTGTGTCTCAGATGCGCTATGTATTCACGCAAATGTACTGCTCCATTACGAACAGTGGGTTTCCCCATTCGGAAATCTCCGGATCAAAGCTCACTTACAGCTCCCCGAAGCATATCGGTGTTAGTGCCGTCCTTCGTCGACTCCTAGTGCCAAGGCATTCACCGTGCGCCCTTATTAACTTAACCTAAAAGTTAAAAAGTCTTACACATCATGATTACCGAAGTAATCACAACTTGAATTTCTTGTTGTTTATTGTTTCAATGTCGTTTTATCCAGTTTTCAAAGAACAAGTATCGAATCTTCATATAAAAATGAACATTCAAAACTGAACTGCAAAACGTTAAGATACAGATAAAAATCTGTATTCCGATATTATCCTTAGAAAGGAGGTGATCCAGCCGCACCTTCCGATACGGCTACCTTGTTACGACTTCACCCCAATCATCTGTCCCACCTTCGGCGGCTGGCTCCCGTAAGGGTTACCCCACCGACTTCGGGTGTTACAAACTCTCGTGGTGTGACGGGCGGTGTGTACAAGGCCCGGGAACGTATTCACCGTGGCATGCTGATCCACGATTACTAGCGATTCCGGCTTCATGTAGGCGAGTTGCAGCCTACAATCCGAACTGAGAACGGTTTTATGGGATTTGCTCACCCTCGCGGGGTTGCGACCCTCTGTACCGTCCATTGTAGCACGTGTGTAGCCCAGGTCATAAGGGGCATGATGATTTGACGTCATCCCCACCTTCCTCCGGTTTATCACCGGCAGTCACCTTAGAGTGCCCAACTGAATGCTGGCAACTAAGATCAAGGGTTGCGCTCGTTGCGGGACTTAACCCAACATCTCACGACACGAGCTGACGACAACCATGCACCACCTGTCACCGCTGTCCCCGAAGGGAAAAGCCTATCTCTAGACCGGTCAGCGGGATGTCAAGACCTGGTAAGGTTCTTCGCGTTGCTTCGAATTAAACCACATGCTCCACCGCTTGTGCGGGCCCCCGTCAATTCCTTTGAGTTTCAGTCTTGCGACCGTACTCCCCAGGCGGAGTGCTTAATGCGTTAGCTGCAGCACTAAGGGGCGGAAACCCCCTAACACTTAGCACTCATCGTTTACGGCGTGGACTACCAGGGTATCTAATCCTGTTTGCTCCCCACGCTTTCGCGCCTCAGCGTCAGTTACAGACCAGAAAGCCGCCTTCGCCACTGGTGTTCCTCCAAATCTCTACGCATTTCACCGCTACACTTGGAATTCCGCTTTCCTCTTCTGTACTCAAGTCCCCCAGTTTCCAATGACCTTCCACGGTTGAGCCGTGGGATTTCACATCAGACTTAAAGGACCGCCTGCGCGCGCTTTACGCCCAATAATTCCGGACAACGCTTGCCACCTACGTATTACCGCGGCTGCTGGCACGTAGTTAGCCGTGGCTTTCTAATGAGGTACCGTCAAGGTACGAGCAGTTACTCTCGTACTTGTTCTTCCCTCACAACAGAGTTTTACGATCCGAAAACCTTCTTCACTCACGCGGCATTGCTCCATCAGACTTTCGTCCATTGTGGAAGATTCCCTACTGCTGCCTCCCGTAGGAGTCTGGGCCGTGTCTCAGTCCCAGTGTGGCCGTTCACCCTCTCAGGTCGGCTACGCATCGTCGCCTTGGTGAGCCGTTACCTCACCAACTAGCTAATGCGCCGCGGGCCCATCCTGTAGTGACAGCCGAAACCGTCTTTTAACATCTCCCCATGTGAGGAAATGGATTATTCGGTATTAGCCCCGGTTTCCCGGAGTTATCCCAATCTACAGGGCAGGTTGCCCACGTGTTACTCACCCGTCCGCCGCTAAATCAGAAGAAGCAAGCTTCTTCGTCATTCGCTCGACTTGCATGTATTAGGCATGCCGCCAGCGTTCGTCCTGAGCCAGGATCAAACTCTCCATAATAGAGAACTTAAAAAGCTCATTTGTTTTGCTGGCATCATCATTAAATGATGTCAAAATTCTTTTGCTATCAAACTAACAAAGTTAGTCGATAAGCTGTATGTCTTAACGTTTTGCATGTTCAGTTTTCAATGTTCATGTTGTTGTGATGTCGTTTTGGCGACTTTAATATCATATCAAATCCTGATATCGTTGTCAACAACTTTTTTAATTTGTTTTTTGTGTAAGTCACTAATGAAAATGACAACTTGATAACTATACCACCTGTAAATAGTTATGGCAAGTAGTTTTATAAACTTTTCTTTAAAAACTTTTAATATATATTATACCTACAATATATAGTACAAATATAAAAAGTGAGCCACTACCAATAGTAGTAACTCACAATCCAACTTAATCTTTATGACGCATTGTTGGGAATAATAGTACATCGCGGATAGATGCTGAATTAGTTAATAACATTACTAAGCGATCTATTCCGATTCCAAGACCACCTGTTGGCGGCATTCCATATTCCAATGCTTCTAAGAAATCTTCATCCATTTCATGCGCTTCATCATTACCAGCTTCTTTTTCTACCATTTGTGCTTCGAAGCGCTGACGTTGATCAATAGGATCATTTAACTCTGTAAATGCATTTGCGTGTTCCCGACGTACGATGAATAATTCAAAACGATCCGTAAAGCGACCGTCTTCTGGATTTTTCTTCGCAAGTGGTGATACTTCTACTGGATGACCAAAGATAAATGTTGGTTGCACTAATGTTTCTTCTACCTTCTGTTCGAAGAATTCATTTAATACATGTCCTACTTCCATAGAAGGTTTAACTTCTACTCCATGTTCTTTAGCTAATGCGTGTGCCTCTTCCTTCGTTAGTTCTGCCCAAAAGTCAACACCAGTAGTTTCTTTCACTGCATCAGCCATATGCCAACGTCTCCAGCCCGGGGCAAGATTAATCTGATCTTCTCCGTAAGTTACTGTTGTCGTTCCTAAAACATCTTGCGCTACATGAGCAACTAAGTTCTCCGTTAAATTCATAATATCATTGTAGTCTGCGTAAGCCTCATACAATTCAATCATTGTAAACTCAGGATTATGACGGGTAGACACTCCTTCGTTACGGAATACACGACCAATTTCATATACTTTCTCTAGCCCACCAACTATAAGGCGTTTTAAATGTAACTCAATTGCGATACGCATATATAATTCCATATCTAATGCATTATGGTGAGTAATGAAGGGACGTGCAGCTGCTCCACCTGCTATTGTATGTAACATTGGTGTCTCCACCTCTAAATAACCTTCGTTATCTAAATAACGACGCATAGCACGGATTATACGACTTCTAGTAATAAACGTATTTTTACTTTCTTCACTTGTCATTAAATCTAAGTAACGTTGACGGTAACGTTGCTCTACATCTTTTAAGCCATGGAATTTCTCTGGCATCGGGCGTAGAGATTTTGTTAGGAAAGTAAACTCGGTTGCTTTTACAGATAGCTCTCCAACTTGTGTACGGAATACATTTCCACGGACACCAACGATATCACCTAAGTCAGCCGTATTAAATAATTCATAGGCATCATCACCAATTGCATCTTTACGTACATAAATTTGAATTTGGCCGCCAAGATCTTGAATATGAGCAAATCCAGCTTTCCCTTTTCCACGCTTAGTCATAATCCGACCAGCAATGACAACTTCATGAAGTGTTTCTTCTAATTGTTCTTTTGTAAATTGATCATACTCAGCAACTACTTCGTTACTTAAATGCGAACGCTCGAATTTACTGCCAAAAGGATCTAATCCTTTTTCCTGTATTGCAGTCATCTTTTGTCTTCTCACCAAAAGTTGATCGTTTAATTCTTCCATATTAGACATGTTCGTCACTCCTCCACTAACTATTATCCGTAATTACTTTTTCACGTTGCATTTATTGTACACAATTTCTGCATTCTAATCATCTTTTTCTAATAGAAGAAAAATTTTTCTATTATTCTGATTATGCTTTAAAACGGAAAAAGCTGCCACCTATAGTGACAGCCCTTTGTTTTACCAATTAAATCACGATAGATTTTGCAGCTTCATATTCTTTAAAAGATTCTTCTGCAAAGTAACGTAAATAGTCTCTTAACTCTTGTGCAGATTCTGTTTGATTAATCTTGTTTCTTGCTGTTCCATTTCCGCGAATACCTTTTAAGTACCAAGATGCATGTTTGCGCATTTCTCTAACTGCTATATTTTCACCTTTTAAAGCCATTAAGCGATCAAAGTGAAGTAAGCATATGTCCATTTTTTCTTGTACAGTTGGTTCTGGTTTTAATAGACCAGATTCCAAGTACTCTACTGTACGATAAATCATCCACGGATCACCAAGTGCAGCGCGACCAATCATAACTGCATCTACACCTGTTTCATCTAGCATACGTTTTGCATCTTGAGGTGTATTTACGTCACCATTTCCGATAACAGGAATATTCACTGCCTCTTTCACTTGACGTATTAAATCCCAGTTTGCATGTCCTTCATACATTTGCACGCGTGTACGACCATGTACAGCTACCGCCGATCCACCAGCACGTTCGATTGCTTGGGCGTTTTCCACCATATAAAGATGTTCTTCGTCCCAACCAGTACGCATTTTAACACTAACTGGCTTTTTAACGTTATCCACTACTGCTGCTACCATTTCATAGATCTTGTTAGGGTCCAGAAGCATTCTAGCTCCGGCTTCACATTTAATGATTTTGTTTACGGGACAGCCCATATTAATATCGATGATATCCGCTGATGTATGTTGATCTACATATTTAGCAGCTTCCACAAGTGTTTCTTTTTCTCCACCGAAAATTTGAAGGGACAGTGGATTTTCACGCTCGTCAATATAAAGCATACTCAATGTTTTTTCGTTTTTCTGTACAATCCCTTTATCCGAGATCATCTCCGCATATACTAAACCTGCTCCGAATTCTTTTACTGTCAATCGGAACGCAGAATTACAAATTCCAGCCATTGGCGCTAATACTACTCGATTATCCATTATGTGATTACCTATTTTAAATGGTTTTGTTGATGCAATTGTCATCATTATTCACCTACCTTTGTTTCACCTTTTAACTCTTCTACTTGTATATGAAGTATAGAGGCAATTTTTTCTAATTGCTCATCACTGGGAACTCGCTTACCTTGCTCTATTTGACCAAGTATAGACACAGACATATCCATTTCTTTTGCAAGTTCAACTTGCTTCACCATTTTTAACCTGCGAAATGCACGAATGCGCCGACCCCATCGAATGTTTTCCATAAATGGACGCCTTCTTTCTGAACATGCGCAACATCTGCTAATAACTGCTTAGACTCTGGATCTACTAAACTTGCTTGTAACTCCACAAGTGGTATAAGCACGAAGCCTCTTTCCATCATCCGAGGATGTGGGATTATAAGGTCCTGCGTTTTCATATTCTCTTCATTATACAACAAAATGTCAAGGTCTACGGTTCGAGGACCCCAACGAATATCTCTCTTGCGGCCTAGCTCCGCCTCGATTTCATTGCATTTTTTCAATAATTCATGCGGAGTCAATATAGTTTCGATTTCCACTACCATATTCAAAAATGCTGCTTGATCTTCATATCCCACTGGGTCTGTTTCATAAACCGAAGACATATTCACCACTTTGACCTGTTCGATCTGTTGTAGCAAACGTACCGCCTGCTGAAGATATTCAAGACGATTTCCTATATTAGACCCTAGTGATATAAAAGCAATGTTAATCATAATGTGCCTCTTGTGATATCGACAGCTACAGAAGCATAGTGTCCGACAATCGGCGGGTTTGGTTTCACCAATTGTATACGGCAGCCACTAACCTTAGCTGAATATGCCTCCAAAATAGACGAAGCAATTTTTTCTGCAACTGCTTCTATTAATAAATAGGGTTTACCTTCTACAATTCCTTTGCATAGCTCAAAGACCTCTGCATAATTTACGGTTTCATCTAAATTATCGGTTTCTCCAGCTTTTTTTAAATCGCACGCTAAGGTGATTGTCACTCGAAATATTTGACCTAGCTTCGTTTCCTCTGGTAATGCTCCGTGAAATCCGTAAAATTCTAAGTCATTCAAATGTATATAATCCATTTAGGTCATTCCTCGCTTTCATCATAGTCAACTTTTCCGGTCAAGACATCCATCATTTTCGTCATACGCGTCATTTCTTTTACATCATGCACACGTACCATATGACATCCATGCTGAACACCATAACAAACCGTTGCTCCAGTCCCTTCCATCCGTTCATCGACAGGAAGATTCAAGACATTGCCGATTAATCGTTTACGAGATGTTGCCAATAATACAGGATAGCCCATCTCCACTATGTCATTCAAATGCTGCATCATCCAAATATTTTGAGTGGTTGATTTGGCAAAACCAATACCTGGATCTAGCCATATACACTCATTAGGAACGCCTGCTTCTTTCGCTATTCGAATACTTTCTTCTAAATCTTGTTTTGCATCTGACCAAAAATCTGTATACTCTTCGTTATCTCTATTGTGCATCAATATTATAGGAACTCCATGCTCTGCGGCAACCTTCGCTATTTCAGGGTCTCTCTTCGCCCCCCAAATATCATTTATCACATGAGCACCAGCAAGTACCGCTGCCTTTGCAACTCCTGCTTTATATGTATCGATCGAGATTACTGCATCTACCTCTGCTCTTATCGCTTTAATGACAGGTACAACACGAGAGATTTCCTCTTCATCCGAAATAAGCGTATAACCAGGTCTAGTAGACTCACCGCCCACATCTATAATTTTCGCTCCATCCGCTACCATTTGTTTTGCTCTTGCAACAGCTGTTTCTATTTCATTAAATTTACCGCCGTCTGAAAAAGAATCTGGCGTAACATTTAATATGCCCATCACTATCGTTTCTTTGCGGAAGTCTAAAATAACTCCACCCACTTCAAATCTACCGCTATTATTATGTAAATTCATCATTCAATCCTTTCTTGCTGTATGCATTTGTATAGGCATCGTGCAGTGTATTATAAACAGGCCCGGTTTTACCCAAAAACCGGATCGACCCTAATTGTTTAATGGGGGTGATTTCCTGTACCGCATTTGTAATAAATACCTCATCCGCCTTTTCCAATACTTCTATATTGAAGAAGCCCTCTTCTATATCAAATAAAGAACAATTCATCACCCACTCACGAGTCGTACCTGCTAAAATACCTGTCTCCAAGGATGGAGTATACACCTTCCCATTAATCGACCAAAAGATATTCGAAGTTATACCTTCTGCTATAAATCCTTCCGCCGTTAGGAAAAAACCTTCATAAGAAGCTAGCGATTCTACTTCGAATCTAGCATGTACGTTATTGGCATAGTGGTGAGATTTATGGCGCATACCACTTTCTGGAGTATTTCTGACTGTATCTAGCCAGACAGCATTTTTCTCTGTTCCTCTAGGCGCTATATATAATTCCTTCCGATATAAAATTACAGTTGGCTTCTTATAACTCGACGGTTGCAGACCAACATCATGGATGCCAGCCGAAATATTCAAACGAAAATAGCCATCCTCCATATTATTCGCTTCTGTGAGTGCTTCTATCGCAGATAATAGCTCATGTTCTTCATAAGGCATTGCAATTCGAAAATCAGAAAGTGCCTGACACAAACGATTCCAGTGAGCGTCCCATAAAAACACCTTTCCACTGTATGTTCGGAACGTTTCAAAAAAGCCAAGTCCATATAAAAAACCATGGTCATATGCCGATACCATTAATTCGTCTGCCCGGTAAAGCCTTCCATCCTTCCATGCATCCATTTATCTACTCTCCCCGCCAATAAAACTATACGTTTCAACAAAATTACGGATGATCTTTTTGCCTTCCTCCGTCATAATCGACTCAGGGTGGTATTGAACGCCCTCTACAGCATACTTTTTATGGCGAAGCCCCATTATTTCTCCCTCTTCAGTCCAAGCAGTTATCTCCAAACAATCGGGTAAAGATTCTCTTTCCACAAGTAAGGAATGATATCTTGTTGCCCGAAAAGGATTTGGCATATCGGTATTTACACCTCTACTGTCATGGAAAACTGGAGAGACTTTCCCATGCATTAATCTATCAGCGCGGATAACCTTTCCACCAAATGCTTGTCCAATAGCCTGATGACCTAAACAAACTCCCAAAATAGGAATTTTTCCCGCAAAGTGTGTGATTACTTCTAAGCTAATACCAGCTTCGTTTGGTGTACATGGACCAGGCGATACTACGATGACTTGAGGATGTATCGCTTGAATAGTCTCTATGGTTAGTTCGTCATTGCGAACAACCTTCACCTCGATTCCTAGCTCTCCAATATATTGAACGAGATTGTACGTAAAGGAATCATAGTTATCAATCATTAATATCATTTGTGCACTCCTTCTTCTGCCATAGCCTTCGCCTGCCATACTGCTTTTGCTTTGTTTAAAGATTCCACATATTCCGCACTCGGTACCGAGTCAATGACGATGCCAGCCCCTGCTTGAATATGAGCCATCCCATTTTGAATAAACGCGGTGCGGATCACAATATTAAACTCTAAATCGCCCGAAAATCCTAACCAACCAATTGCCCCTGTATATAACCCTCTACGAACTGGCTCTAGCTCTTCAATTATTTCCATTGTCCTAATTTTAGGCGCACCAGTAATCGTACCTCCAGGGAACATTGCTCGGATGATCTCTGTATTAGTTGTTCCAGATCGAAGTGTCCCTTTTACATTAGAGACGATATGCATCACATGGGAGTACCTTTCAATAACCATGAACTCGTCCACTTCCACTGTTCCATAGGATGAAACACGACCAAGGTCATTTCGCTCTAAATCGACAAGCATGACATGCTCTGCACGCTCTTTTTCGTTTTCTATCAGTTCATTTGCCAATAACATATCTTCCGCATCATTTTTACCACGCGGTCTTGTCCCAGCAATTGGTCTCGTAGATAATTCAGTTCCTTTTTTCTTTACTAATAACTCAGGTGATCCAGAGACAACCGAAAATTCCGGCGCTTGTATATATGCCATATAAGGAGAAGGATTGAATGCACGCAGCGCCTCATACATTGCTATCGGACTTACTTTCAATTGCTTTGATTGTCTGACAGATAAATTAACCTGGAAGACATCACCCTCAGCTATATATTGTTGAACTTTCAGTACGGCCGCCTCAAATTCACTTGAGCTTACCGACACATGCAATTCAGCAGGATCTTCGGCTACTTCCATTGCAGATGCAGGCTGGAACATTCTTAAGTCAAGCCCACTTTTAGCTGCCTCTTCATATTCTTTCTCTAGTTCCATTAAATCAATATCACATGTAGATAACTTCATTAACGTGACTACTTCTGTTTTTATATCTAATACAGCCCAGCAATCATATATATGGAAATAGATATCCGGTATATGTAAATCACCTTCTGCAAGATTCGGTAAAACTTCTATTTTTCTTGCATAATCATAGCTAATAAAACCAATAGCTCCACCTTGAAAGTCTGGCAAATCCTGCTGAAAAGGTAATTTATATTCAGAAACAAGCTTTTCTAACTCCTCTAGCGCTTCTCCTGCACGAGCTTCTCGCTCTCCACTTCTCCAATGAATTTGCAAGCCATTTTCGATGGATTTAGCCACAGCTATTGGATTCCATGCTGCAACAGATAAATGACCACCTCTGCCACTCTCTAAAAATATATTATACGGTTCCTTTTTTGTTAAGGCTTTATATGCATAGAAAAAAGCTTCTTTCGACATATGAAAAGCATGTGTTTCCAGTTTGATATTCACTTTCTCAAATCCCCCTAAAAACGATTTGACTTCATCTTAACTTGAAACTACTACTTTTCGCTACTAGAAAAGAGGAATTTGCTCAACATGACTGTCCTATAAGAAAAAACTAAGCAAAAGACGCCCAGTCCTTTAAGTTCAAAACCTGTTTCCAATGTTTCCGAAGTGCTTTGGACTGAATTCTGTCTATATTATTACTGCGTGAATTTTTAGTGATATTTGGCTTCTTTATATAGAGAATACCTACTATTTATCTGTATTTCCACTAGCAAAAAAGAAATCTATTTTCTTCATTTATCATTGGATATTAGCATTTCTAACTCAAAAGCGATTACAAATAATTTTATCACTCTCTAAAATTTGACCAATCTTATCATCTAAGCAATAAGCTATGCTAAATCTTTTAATGAAGTACTACACACTTAATTGATTGTAGTTTAAGGTGGCGACTCCAGTAGGAAAAGCGAGAAAGTCGAGACCTCTCAGGAAGAAGCATAGTGCCGCCTGAGGAGGCTCGGCCTCGCCCACGGAAAGCGTCCACCTGAAACGCAAATCATAGCGGTATTATTATTATTTTTTATATACTTTTTTATTCTACAAAAAGGAGGAAGCACCGGCTGCTCCCTCCTTCGTATTTTCTATTCGCTTACGTTTAATCTTCGAATTGGTATAAAGGTGTGCTTAAGTAGCGTTCTCCGTTATCTGGAATAATCGCTAATACTTTTTTACCTTTTCCGAGTTCTTTAGCAAGTTGAAGAGCCGCGTAAATTGCTGCTCCCGCAGAAACCCCTCCAAGAATACCTTCTGATTTCGCTACTTCACGGGAAGTTGCATATGCATCATCATTAGATACTTGGATAATGGAGTCATAGAGCTTTGTATCTAGAACTTTTGGTATAAATCCTGCACCAATACCTTGAATTTTGTGAGGACCTGGTTTACCGCCGGATAAAATATTTGAATCTGTTGGCTCTACCGCTGCAATGTGGATGTCTGGGAATTTCTCTTTTAACACGCCACCCGCTCCAGTGATTGTTCCACCAGTACCAATACCTGATACAAATCCATCCAATTGATCGAATGCCTCCACGATTTCTGGACCTGTTGTTAAACGGTGGATTTCTGGATTCGCTTCGTTGTTAAATTGCTGTGGCATAAACCATCCGTTTTCGTTTGCAAGCTCCTCCGCTTTTGCAATAGCACCTTTCATGCCGTCAGCCCCAGGAGTTAATACAAGATCTGCTCCATATGCACGAAGTAAGTTTCTGCGCTCTAAGCTCATAGTATCCGGCATTACTAATACAGCGTTATATCCTTTTGCTGCTGCTATCATTGCAAGACCAATACCTGTATTTCCACTTGTAGGTTCTATAATTGTACCATTTTCCGTTAATTTACCTTCTTTTTCAGCTGCTTGAATCATGGCAAGTGCAATACGATCTTTAACGCTGCTACCTGGATTAAAGTATTCAAGTTTAACATATACTTCTGCATCCTCAGGGTTTCCTACACGGTTTAATTTTACGATTGGTGTTTTTCCGATTAAATCCAATACAGATTGCGCTAACTTCGTCATTTTCCCACTCCCAATTCCTACTCTTTTAATAGGTTTTATTTTTTAATCATACCAATGAAACAGAAGAATTGTCAATAAAATTACATTCAATTATTTTAAATATTTCGTCAAACAATTCCATCCAGTATTAATGGTTGATATATAGATAACCACAAGCAAAGCGTGTATGATTAATGAATTGAAAAGATTATTGATTCAGAGAATTTCCACATAGATTTTTAACTCATATTTAGTAAATATCAAAATAATAATAGATATTAGAATGGAGTTTTTTTATGAGTAATGTATTAGTTAGGAATAACGTAAAAGTTATAGGTGAGGGCGACAGTACTATCATATTTGCACATGGTTTTGGATGTGATCAAAATATGTGGAGATATGTTGTACCATTTTTTGAAAAGAATTATCGAGTAGTTTTGTTTGATCATGTAGGTTCAGGAAATTCAGATTTAACAGCATATGATTTTAAAAAATATAGTACTCTTCATGGGTATGCTCAAGATGTTTTAGATATTATTAAAACACTTAAACTTAAGGATGTTATATTTGTCGGACATTCGGTCAGTTCCATGATTGGCATGCTTGCATCGATTGAACGTCCAGACTACTTTCATAAATTGATAATGATTGGTCCTTCTCCTCGTTATATTAATGATGGAGACACATATCATGGTGGATTCGAAAAAAACGATGTACTAGAATTACTCACTATGATGGAAATGAATTATCTTAGCTGGGCTAGCTTTATGGCGCCTCTTGGCATGAATAATCCTGAAGTACCTGCACTCACTACAGAATTAGAAAAGAGCTTTACGCGATCAAATCCTTTAATAACTAGGCAATTCGCTGAAACTACCTTTCTATCCGATCATCGTGCAGATTTAGGTAAGGCTAGTGTACCTACGTTAATAATGCAATGTAGCGATGATAGTATCGTACCTTTAGTGGTAGGTAACTATTTACACGAGCATATGAAGAATAGTACGCTTTATTTAATGGAGGCAAAAGGACATTACCCACACTTAAGTCATCCTCAAGAAACGATTAGTTGTTTGAACGATTTTCTATTAGCTTAAATTATTTGAATTGAAAGGATGTAATTTGATGGATAAGAGATGGGAAAGTTTGCCGTGTGGTTACCTTTCCATGACGCCACAAGGAGTAATTTTAGATGTAAATGATAAATTCCTTGAGATGGGGAACTACACACGAGCCAATTTAATCTCCAATCATATTGAATCTATTATGTCCCTTGCCAATAAATTATTGTTCCACTCATGCTTTTATCCTTTTATACAGTTAAATGGATATGTTGATGAGATATATTTCAACTTAAAAGGAAGTAATGGTACAGATATTCCTGTACTATTTAATGGAAAATATTACGAGCAAACTGAAGTGGTAGACTGTATTTTTGTACATATGGGTAAACGAATAGATTATGAACAGGAAATACGTAACGCTAAAATATTATTAGAGGAAGCGTATCGGGAGAAAGATGCCGCTTTGGCAAAAATGGAACAACTACATCTTGAACTAGAACAAAAGCAAACAGAATTACTAAAATTGAATGATAAGCTCGAAACACTTTCCACTACTGACGGACTTACTGGTTTAAAAAACCGCAGATTCTTCATTGAAAAACTGCGTGAATATTTACTGCAATATACACAAACCAATAGCCCCTTTTCGCTTTTAATACTCGATATTGATCATTTTAAATCAGTCAATGATACACAAGGTCATCTTATTGGCGATAAAGTATTAATCCGATTAGCAAAAATTTTAACCGAATTTTTCCCAAAAGAACATATTATCGCTCGATACGGCGGAGAAGAATTCGTTGTAATTATGCCATTCACAAATGAGGAAAAGTCTTTAAATGAAGCAGAGCTTTTAAGAAGTACAATTCAAACAGCCAAATGGGAGATACCTAAGATTACCGTAAGTATTGGGGTAGCGACTACTAGTAATCCTAACGAAACAACAATCTCTATTTTAGCTCAGGCAGATAAAGCACTCTATTTTTCGAAGGATAACGGAAGGAATAAAGTGACACACGCTACTTTAAAATAAATGACACATTAAATTGTTCTGATAATCTAAGTTAAAAAAGACCATCTTTATAATTGAAGATGGTCTCTTTTAATATTAATCACTCACTATAAACCCAGTCTGCATCAAACTCTTTCCAAAAAGCTTCCTGGGTAACTGATTGTGGTAACTGATCAAGTGCAAGTTCTCTACGAATATGGCCTTTTACATCAGCATATGAAAAGGATTGACCTTCAAATACACTTTTCACCATCAACACGGCAAATCTACCATCACCTAAAGCAATTGGGTTACTCCATTTACCTTTATCGATATTCTTCACTGCACTAACTAAAGCTTCATCCACCGATTCATTTCCTTCTGATACATATCCGATATCTCCACCAAGACTAGCTGAACTTGCATCAGCAGATCGTTCCCTGGCTAGCCCTTCAAAGGACGAACCATTTTCCAACTCTTTCACAACTTCGTTTGCTTCAGCATCCGTACTGACATAAATGACACTTGTTCGATAAGAGGTGGAAGTATTGTACAGATTTTTGTTATTGTCATAGAATTCTTTGATCGCATCATCTTCAATGACAATATCTTTGGCTAATACTTTTTCTAAGATTAAGCGAGAGCGAACATCCTTACGCACAACCTCTTCGTCATAGGCTTGCAAGGAAGCACCCTCTTGTGTAGAACGGATTAAAGCGAGCTCTAAATCCACTTCCGCATCTGTTACTTTAATCTTATATTCTTTAGCCGCCGCTTCCATAACCTCTGCATTCACCATATCTAACAATACTTCTTTTCCATAAACCGACTCCATAGAAGCCATCCATTGTTCTTTCGTGATAACTTTGCCCGCTACGGAAGCCACTTCTTCTGAATCATTGTTCTTATTAGTATCATTCGGTATTAACCATGCGATGAACCATAGCAAATTACCTACTAGCAGAACACTCAGAGCAACTAGTACCGGTTTAGTTTTTAAACGTCTTTTAGACGGGGCATTATCATAGTCACGCGTTGATTTCATCGATAAATGACTCCAATTCATCTACTGAATAATGGTATTTCTCCATACAGAAATGACAGTGTGCTTCTGCTCCCCCATCCTCTTCGATCATTTCACGAATTTCTTTTTCACCCAGTGTAATAATGGTATTCCCAAATCTTTCTTTGGAGCAATTACATTCAAACGAAACAGGAGCAGAATCTAAAATTTGCACATTATCTTTACCTAAAATTTCAAATAGGATTTCTTCCGGTGTCAAGCCTCTTTCGATTAGTTTAGAAACAGGCTCCATATTAGACAAGTGTTCTTCAATCACTGTAATCGTTTCATCATCTGTTCCAGGCATTAGTTGGATTATAAACCCTCCTGCCGCCAGAATTGAGTTGTCTGGGTTCACAAGCACTCCTAGTCCAACAGAAGAAGGAACCTGTTCAGAAACAGCAAAATAATAGGTGAAGTCTTCGCCTATTTCACCCGAAACAATTGGCACTTGTCCAGTAAAAAAGTCTCTCATGCCCAAATCTTTTACAATCGTAAGCGTGCCTTCAGTTCCTACTGCGCGACGAACATCTAATTTTCCATGCTCATTTAAATCAAAATGGGTTTGAGGATTAGTCACATAGCCACGCACTTCCCCTTTTGCATTACTGTCAATAATCATTGGACCAATTGGACCATCGCCTTCTACTTTTACCGTTATCTTATCTTCGCCTTTTAGCATAGCACCCATCATAAGTGCCGCAGTCATCGACCTACCAAGTGCAGCAGATGCAGTCGGCCAAGTCCCATGACGTCTTTGTCCTTCCCCTACCGTATCAGTTGTACGAGCTGCAAATGCACGTACACTTCCTTCAAAAGCTAAAGCTCTTACTAAATAATCACTCATTTATTTATTACCTCTTTCATCATTATTTCGTTGATAAATTAAATATAAACCCTTCAACGTTAAGAACGGATCAATAACATCTATTATAGTTGTTTCGCCCCCGATTAAGGAAGCCATACCACCTGTGGCAATTACTTTTGGATTTTGTTTTGATACTTTTTTCATACGATTCACAATACCCTCAACTTGCCCCACATAGCCGTATACTATTCCCGCTTGCATTGCGGAAACCGTATTTTTTCCAATGACATTCTCAGGTCTTGTCAACTCTATACGTGGAAGCTTACTAGCTCTATTAAAAAGGGCTTCTGTTGAGATACCGATACCTGGAGCAATCGCCCCACCCATATACTCTCCGCATTCATTGACAAAGCAATAGGTTGTAGCAGTTCCGAAATCTACAATGATTAGTGGACTTCCATATTCATGAATGGCAGCTACTGCATTTACTATACGATCTGCGCCAACCTCGCGTGGATTCTCATACTTAATATTTAGTCCAGTTTTTACTCCAGGGCCTACCACAAGTGGTTTGATGCCAAAGTATTTTTTGCACATCGCTTCTAATGAAAACATGATAGGTGGAACTACCGAAGAAATAATAATACCCTCTATTTGAGCAAAAGTGATGTTAGCGTGAGAAAAGAGTGCCTTCACCTGCATTCCATATTCATCTTCTGTTTTTAAACGATCAGTCTCCATCCGCCAATGATGGATAAGCTTATCATTTTCGTAAACCCCTAACACAATATTAGTATTTCCTGTATCTAAGACAAGTATCATCTAGCTTTTCCTCACTTTTTCTTGAGTTTCCCACACATCATACCATATATATAGGCGAAGAAAAAAGCTGATTGCCTCAAGTGTAAAGGAGGCAATCAGCTTTTTTTCTTATCTATTAATCTCTACGTTCTTCTTGAACCGGGCTTTCTGTTTCTCTTAGCGAACCCTCTTCTTTGGGCAAGTCACTAATAGATGGATCAGCCGGAGCACCTACTGCATCCGATACTTCTTCCTTTTTAAGCTCAATAGCTG
This sequence comes from Psychrobacillus sp. INOP01, assembly GCF_018140925.1. Taxonomy (NCBI): domain Bacteria; kingdom Bacillati; phylum Bacillota; class Bacilli; order Caryophanales; family Bacillaceae; genus Psychrobacillus; species Psychrobacillus sp. INOP01. The sequence continues at coordinate 2,222,389 of NZ_CP073315.1, read as the reverse complement.
CTTTTTGATCTAACTCCTCATAGGAGCGATCAGGGAGTGTACCATGTTCTTCTAAATGCTTAATCTGAGCAGCATCTAGTGTTTCTACCTCTAATAACGTTTTTGCGATTAATGTTAATAATTCACGTTTTTCCGTTAATATTTGTTTCGTACGAGCATATTGATCTTTAATCATTGTTTGCATTTCTTGGTCAATTTCATAAGCAATTGCATCCGAATAGTTTTGTTCTGAGTTAAAATCACGACCTAAGAAGACATTGCCTCCTTGTGCTTGACCGAATTGCATTGGCCCAAGCTTGTCACTCATCCCATATTCTGTAACCATTTTTCTAGCAATGCCCGTCGCGCGTTGGAAGTCATTATGAGCTCCGGTAGAAACTTCACCGAAAATAATATCTTCTGCTACACGACCACCAAGTAATCCAGAAATCTTATCTAGTAATTCTGGTTTTGTCATGAAATAGCGATCTTCTTTAGGAAGCATTACTGCGTAACCACCTGCTTGACCACGCGGAACGATTGTTACTTTATGTACGATTTCAGCATCGTCTAAAGTTAATCCAACAACCACATGTCCTGCTTCATGGAAAGCAACAATATTTCGTTCTTTTTCAGAGATAACTTTTCCTGATTTAGCCGGACCTGCAATAACTCTGTCAGTAGCTTCATCAATATCTCGCATATCAACTTTCTTCTTATCTCGTCTAGCCGCAACTAAAGCTGCCTCGTTTAATAAGTTTTCTAAGTCTGCTCCAGAGAATCCTGGTGTGCGTTGTGCAATCGCTTTTAAGTCAACTGATTCATCAAGCGGCTTATTACGAGCATGTACTTGAAGTACTGCTTCACGACCTTTAACGTCCGGACGACCTACAGTAATTTGACGGTCAAAACGACCTGGACGAAGAAGTGCTGGGTCTAATACGTCTGGTCTATTTGTTGCAGCGACGATAATAATACCTTCGTTTGCACCGAAACCATCCATTTCAACAAGTAATTGGTTTAGTGTTTGCTCACGTTCATCGTGACCTCCACCAAGTCCAGCTCCACGTTGACGACCTACTGCATCAATTTCATCTATAAAGATGATACATGGTGCATTTTTCTTCGCATTTTCAAATAAATCACGTACACGAGAAGCCCCTACTCCGACAAACATTTCAACGAAGTCCGAACCACTTATAGAGAAGAACGGCACGCCAGATTCACCCGCAACTGCACGAGCAAGCAACGTTTTACCAGTACCCGGAGGACCAACTAATAGAATCCCTTTAGGTATACGAGCTCCAATTTCCACGAATTTACGCGGATCCTTTAAGAAATCTACTACTTCCACTAGTTCAGCTTTTTCTTCATCTGCACCAGCAACATCATTAAATCTAACTTTTTTCTTGTCATTATCGTACAACTTCGCTTTACTCTTACCGAAGTTCATCACACGGTTACCACCGCCCTGTGATTGGCTTAATAAGAAGAAGAATAAAATGATAATAATTAAGAACGGCAATAATCCTGTGAAGAATTGAACCCAACCACTTGTTTTAGGCGTTTCTTTATATTCCACGTCTACCGAATTGGATGTTGCCAATGTATAAATTTTCGTTTGCAAATCTTCGCTATTATAAGGGAGAATCGCTAAATATTTCTCTCCTTTTTTATAGCCTTTCATTTCACCTTCAGCGTAATAGACACCCGATTCAGGTTGTAACGTAACACTTGTTACTTCTCCTTTTTCTAAAGCAGTCATAAAGTCGTTAAACTTAATATTTTTTGTAGTTGTATTGCTCGTATTGAATGTAGCAAAAATCCCAACGATTACAAAAAATATTAATAAGTATAATATGGCGTAGCGCAATGCTCGATTCATTCCCAGCCTCCTCACAAGGTAAACAGAAAAACTAATGATTATCTTATCATACGAATTTTTGGACGTACAATGAAAAGCCTTCTAACTAGGCTTAAAACTAAAAACTGTAAACTTCTTTCTTCAATACACCCACATACGGTAAGTTACGATATTTTTCTGCATAATCTAAACCGTATCCAACTACAAATGCATCTGGTACTTCAAAGCCAACAAAATCTGCTTTTAAGTCTACTTTTCTACCAGTTGGTTTATCTAATAATGTAACGATCTTAATCGATTTTGCTTTACGATATTTGAAAAGATCTACTAAGTAACTTAATGTCATCCCACTATCGATGATATCCTCAATTATTAAAATATCTCGCCCTTCAACACTTGTGTTTAAATCTTTTACGATTTTAACTTCTCCAGAAGAAACTGTCGCATTTCCATAGCTTGATACATCCATATAATCCATTTCAATGTATGTATCTACACGTTTCATCAAATCGGACATGAAAGGCATTGCACCTTTTAAAATCCCAATTGCAAGTGGGTACTGATCTTTGTACTCTTCCGTTAACAAGGCTCCCAATTCACGCGTTTTTTGATTGATTTGTTCCTCAGATAACAAGACTTCTAAAATATCCTTTTCTAACATGGTTAATCCTCCTATGGGTTAATAACTCTTTACGTATAATACAAAATTTTGCGTATTTCTTTTCTTTTCAAATTGCTGCCCGTAACGAAGGCCTATTACAGCCATTATATCATTTTTAGCCGATACAAGTATTGGCCAAACCACTCGTTCCTCGGTCGAAACTTTTTCATCAATAAATAATCGCGAAACTTTTTTCGGAGTAGACATCCCTTTTAAATGTATCCGATCTCCTTCCATCTTCGGTCTTATAGAAAGAGGTAGTGAATCATTTTCCAGTTGGATAAACCATTTTTCATCGGAAGGAACCTGCTCGTTTAAGTTTCTAGTCAGGTATATAGAATAACCAGCACCAACTGCCCTCCAACAATCTTCATCAATTATTTGACCTTGAATTGGTAGAGTTTGTAGCGGATAAGAGGAAAACTGAACTTGACTATAGTGACGTATGAGGAAAAAATCTTTTGGCAAATGAATCACCGTATTACCATCTTGCTCATTACAAGCAGTTAAAATAGATTCAATTAAACGATTATTTAATAGCGTATTGGAGCTATCATACAGATACTTTAATAGTATTAGAATCACTCTTCTTTGTAAAGCAACAGCAATTTTACTAAACTGTTTTGTATCCAAACAAAAGCTTGAGTCACTTTTAACTGTAACAAGCTGGTCAAATTTTTCTTTAGCAAGCGTCTGTAAAAAGGTATCATCTTGTTGTTGTTTTTCTACAAACATCCGGATACTCTCTGCCACATGCAAATTTTCTTGGCGTAGAAGAGGCACCACAGTATGACGTAAACGATTTCTTGTATATGTATGTTTATCGTTACTTGGATCATGTCTAAAGGACTGCTCTTTAAACAGAACAAAATCCAAAATTTCTTCCTTCGTTACACATAAGAATGGACGAATGATGCTACCCTTGGAAAAAGGTCTTGTTATCGGTATGCCCGTGAGAGAGGAAGCTAAAGACCCTCTCACTAATGACATAACTATTGTTTCTATTTGATCATCTGCATGATGCCCGAATACCAGCTTTTCAAAATGCTCTTGTTTCATAACAGTATCAAAGTAAGCGTACCGTTCCTCACGGCATATCACCTGAACATTTCCACCCTCTGCCTCCACTCTAGAAGGTACTTCAAGTGTAGTTCCATAAAAAGGTACGTCTAATCTATTGGCCAGTTGTTCTACGAAATGCATATCTTCAGCCGACTCTTCTCCGCGAAGCTGGTGGTCCGTGTGAACAATCCCAAGCTGTACGTTATATAATTTCTTAAGCTCTTGAAATGTGAGTACCACAGCAACAGAGTCCACTCCTCCAGAACAAGCTAGAAGAAGACGATCCCCACCTTGAATCAGCTGATGCTTATCTATATATTTTTTTACTTTCATAATGAAAGGATGCATTTTTCCACCTCAATTATTGATCATTCTAATCGCCCGCAAGTCTCGGCGGACATTTACTTGCAAATGCCTATACCTTTTACTCTTCAAGAACTTCAGTATTTCGTGAAAGTCTAACGGGCACCTTCCGCTTTTCTTTTAGTGTACCATTTTTTCTTGGTATTTGGCTGTTTGACGTGGTGTGAAGAGGGACCATTCTGGTACTACATGCTCTACTTGCATGAAAATAACGGTTCGATCATCTCCTGGTAGTGAGTATGTTTCTTCTAACATTTTCACAAAACGCTCTGCATTCATTGTTGGGTCCTGTAATATTTTTTGATAATATTGCTCCTGTTTTTCGACAGTTGTGTTACCTGAGAATACACCGTCTGATAACATGACCAATACATCCCCGTCTTTCAAGTCCATTTTTCTCGCTTCAATCGAGAAGGTCGGCAGGAATCCGAATGGCACATGTTTGCTTTCTATTTTTCTCATTTCATTCCCACGTACGAGATATGTCGACATACTGCCGGCCTTCCAAGACCACAACTCCCCTTTTTGTAAGTCTATCAACGCCAGATCTACTGTTGCATAGCTGTCATTATCATTTTGGAGACTCATCATGTAATGGAGTGTATGCATCGTTGTTTCGGGATCCATTTTTTTATTTAAACATTCCCTCATGAATTGCATAACTCGTCTACTTTCTCGGTGTGCCTCCACATCATTCCCCATTCCATCCGATAAGATAACTGCCATCAAACCTGGGTGTAATGGAAACACTGCGTGCGCATCACCCGAATAGATTGTATTTTTACTGGATGATGTATATACATCATGCGTAATTTGAAAGCGAACAGATGATTTACAGGTCAGTTGAATATGTTCATATGGATGATGGATTTCTTTCATTGCCGTGATCTCAAACGGTTCATTCCAAAGTTCATATAAAAGCGGAACTATCAAACGTTCCCCTATCATTTTTGCTCTTGCTTCAATTGGTAAACAACAAACAATCTCCATTTGTCCAATTTCTACATTTAAAACATCTATTTGAAAGAAAGGAATATTCGCTTGCTGGAATCTTTGTTTAATCACTTCTTCATGAGAGGAGTACATAGTTATATTGTTTTCTAAGTTGCTCATCAGCTCACTCATGTGATTACCCATATCTTTTAATTTGAGTGCAAACATCTTTTTTCCATGTTGTAATTCATATGTGAGCTGTTGTTTAGCCTCTTTTTCCTTCAGCTCATGCATCACTTGAATTGGTTTTACGCATTTATACTGAATTCTAGTTTCTGTTTGCATTCTGGATTTTTTTGGTTGTTCCTCCCACTCCTTTATCAATACAGGCATTCCATTAGATTTCTCTCCCCAACACTTTTCGTATTGAAAACACGAACGACAAATAGGTAGCGGCTCTGTTTTCTCTTCTTTTCTCAACCCCTTCGTATCAAATTTCTCCGATATAAACCGTGTGATAAAATCGACAAAATGCTGAAACTCTTGGAGCTGATGATTTACTTTTTCCGTCATCCACTTTTGTCTTCTTAACAGAACACTCGTTGTATCAGGATATAATTGATCCTTCAATTCCTTAATCCATGTAGAAGGAACAATGAAAAACAATAGAGATGCAATAACAAGGGATCCTATATAAACAGAGTCTAGTGGCAATGTACGATCATATAAAATAAAGAAAAACGTGGCCCCTAGCATACTAAAGGCTTGCCACAGTCTCCCAAAAGGCTTATGAAGTCCCGCTAAGAAGCCCGTTACCGCGTAGACTGCAATCATTCCGCTAAAGCTAAGTTTAGAAATACTTAATATTGTTCCAGAAAGTACTGCAACCACTGTGGCAAGTTGGACACCACCAATAGCCGCTGACACCGCAATTACTAGATGTGCTGCCATAAGCGGAATCGAAACATATCCAAATATATACGAGGACATTCCAGTTAACACAAGTGCTCCTATGAGTAATGCAGCACCCATTCTTTCTGCCGTCCACCTTTTATGCAACAAGTCTGGAAATGGCAGGAATAACTGAAACAAAAATATTGTCATAAACAAACTTAATACACCTTCATATGCAATGGCTAGCCAAATAGAAACTGGAATCTCTCCGCCATACGAAACAAACTGCCAAGCTATCTGTATACATACGACATCTATCAGTACAAATACTGGTAAGGGAATTTTATTAATAAATCGATTTTGATAAAACGGAAATATTAATGCCTGTATTGCATGAATAATGACTTGTCCAAACCCTAGGGTAAAGCTACCTAGTATTGCTCCTGCAACTGCCCAAGGTACAAAGCGTTGAAACCTTAGATTTACTAGAGCCCAAAGAGGAAGGAAAAATGGAACCGAGGCCTCGAACAATACAACTTGTGCTAGAAAAAATGAGAGCAGTAGGAAAATTACGGAAAATAAAAGCGTAATCCTCTTGGCCTTCAAACCCCCCGTGATCCTTCTCAACGATATACTGCGTTTTTGTTCCTGTTCATAAACCGTCTTCAAAGCGAATACCCCCTATTCAACTATTGATGGAAGTATACCTAGTATCACCTCAAAAAGTATGTCTGTTTCTGACATGTACTTTAAATAACTTTTCGACGACATCAGCTAATAATCTAAAAAGTTTAAATATTTAAAACAAACTTTCTTTTAATCTTTTTAAAATTCTCTTAAAGAAGCATTGACACTTTGGCAAAACGCTTGTAATATATAATTTGTTCGTTAAAAACGGCGGCCTAGCTCAGCTGGCTAGAGCGTACGGTTCATACCCGTGAGGTCGGGGGTTCGATCCCCTCGGCCGCCATATTTTACGGCCCCTTGGTCAAGCGGTTAAGACACCGCCCTTTCACGGCGGTAACACGGGTTCGAATCCCGTAGGGGTCATCTAATAAAAAGCAGTTCCTATTTTTTAGGAACTGCTTTTTATATGTTTTGGAAATTAACAATTTGTCGAAGTTCATGCAAGAACGCGATTCATAACAGAAACTAAGCAGTCCGGAAAATTATTTATATAGAGGAGATTTGTTTCCTATGATGCTCGTCATGCTCTAAAAAACCCATAAAATAACTACGGATAGTGGATTTACTCTGTCCAATGTAAAACGCTTTGTCCCATTCTACTTCATCCGTTTGCTGAAGCTTTTCAATAATATGTTGTCGTTGCTTTTTTGCATAAGAAATGGTTTCTTTAAATGTTTGTTCATGAGCAAGGGCTGCGGCTTTTGTGTTAAATGTTTCGAAGTCTGGAAACCTTTCAAGCTTTTCACCTTCTTTCATATGTGGCAAACGTTGTTCAACCGTAAATCGATCCCATTCCCCAAGATGCATCATTATTTCATTTGGTGACCACTTTCCTTCTGCATAAGGAGCAGTTGCTCTCGTTTCGTCTAATGTAGTCAGAGAGTCCAACCAATTGATATATTCAACATGTGCTTTAAGTAGTTCTTCTTTCGTCACAGGATAACCCCCTTATATTTAAATACCCTACCTAAATATATTATGTGTAAACAAATAATCATACGATATATCAATAAACAAATACTCACTATTATTTAGAGGAATGGAAAATGTACGCATCATTTCCCCCGTAACAATATCGCTGTACATGTCCGAAAACTCACCACTTTGGTCATTACGCATTTTTATAATCGTTTTTAAAAAATAAGGACGCCAACTCCAGTTTTTCTGGATCGCATCTTCTTGGATCTCCCATTTTTTGTTGACACGAATAATATTGGGTGAAAGTTGGAATCCATCTTCATCACAAATATATATACGGAAAGAACAATCATCTAACTTCTCTGCAAGTAATAATAATTGCGCTACATTGTCGCTAATTGGATTTATATGTTCCACTGCTTTTTCTAACATATTCTGCAGGTTTTTCAATTCATTGTATTTTTCTTCAAGTAACCGCTTTTCTGTCGTAATAAATTGCTGGCACTTTTCTTTGAAATGATCTTTTAATAAATCTCTTGAAATTGTATCTGTTTGAGCATCTGCTAGATACTTCCCCTGATAATATCGCCCTCCATTTTTCCAAGCAAATTGAAGTTGGTGCACACTATCGATTCCTTCAAATAACATATTTGCTCCTATTTTACGAGCCAGCGATCCTAGGGATGTAAATAAGTCATTTTGTGCACTCCAAGACTCATAGCTCAGTTTTTCTATATTTACTTTTAATATATTTGGTGACAACATCTTTATATAATCTATATGACTTTCCGAACCCACTTGATTTATAGCTATTTTCATACCGTATGTACGATAATATCTGAGTATATTACTAAGTTGGCTAAAATCACCTTTATAATCATGCTCTGACAGGACTAGTACAATTCGTGAAAGTGAATCTTCAGTGACGTATTCATTAATAATATCGAAGTAACTCTCCCCATAATCTAGTATGAGTAAATTTGCATTACATGATAAGTATATATCATAGTCTTTTTCCTTTTCCGTTAACTCTGAGAGGGCTAGGCGAAGAATTTTATGTTCGACTTCTAATCGATATTCTACTGGAATATCCTCATCATATGCAAAAGTGTTTAAGTTGATAAGCTTTTCTCCATTTACAAGCTTTCCTAAAACCTCATAAGCAACCACAGTATGTTCGTCCGCACTAAAAATTGGTTGATAATATGCTTTTACATGTTCTATGTTCGTTAGTACATCCATTGCATCCATCAAAAAACCTCCTAAAAGATCAAAACTAAAATAATACATACGTTATTAAAAATAAAAATCAGTATACCTTACCTTAAGAATATGTTCTTTTGCATTATTTTGTGTACAAAAAAAAGGTGTTAGCAAAGCCAAACACCTTTTTATCTATATGACATTTTTTCTACCTATAAAACAGACAGCAAATTATCCTCTTTTAGCGCCTCTGCCACCGCGCTTAGATTCTGTCGCGCGCTTTAACGTAGACAAACGATCTTCGCTATCCTTCAAGAATCTAGTCATTTTTTGCTCAAAATTCTCTTTCATTGGACGATCGCGATCATTTGGGCGATTATTGCCACCACGTGGACGTTGAGGACGTTCGGGTCTCTCTGGTCTTTCCGCTTGAGGCTTTGCTTTTCGAATAGATAATCCGATTTTGCCATCCGCTTCAACATTCATCACCTTAACTTCAACAACATCTCCAACCTTCAGATGCTCATTAATATCTTTTACATAATTGTCTGCCACTTCACTAATGTGAACAAGACCTGTTGAGCCTCCTGGTAGTTCGACGAATGCTCCGAAATTTGTGATTCCTGTTACTTTACCTTCTACCTTGCTGCCTACTTCAATTGACATAAAAAAAATGCTCCTCCTTAAAATTTAAGCGACTCTTTTTCGAATTTATATGGTTTTTACATACAAATCCCTACCTTCATTATAGCTAACAAAAAAAGAGTGTCAATAAGACTACTCTTTCGCTTTTGATTTTTTTAAATTATTTTTCCTCTTTTCCTGGTAAAGTAAATATAATTTCACCCTCTTCGGAAAGGAAATATTGCTTTCTTAATAGTTTGCCAATGTACTCATCGTCATTCAGCTTTGAAATTTGCACTTTAAGAATTTCTTGCTCTTCCTTCACTTGCTCCAACTCTTGAGCCACTTGCTCTTTTTGCAATTGTTTTTCTTCATATGCACTTTTGCTGCTCAGCAAGGTAGATATTAATAATCCAACTAATGCAACAGATAAAATTGTAAATAATACTAATCGTCTCGCTAAGCGAACTTTTTTTGCTTTGTTTCGATTTTCTTGGCGTTCGATAGAGCGAACATAATCAGTATTAATCGATGCAATTTGTTTCTTTACATGTATGTTTCTTTGCTTCTCTCCCATTTGCCCTCTCCTATCAAACTATTTCAATTTTTTTGTGTACTTTCCATTATAACGGAAGTTCGGCTTTTTCTGAAGGGCCAAATGCCACGTTTTTTGAAATAAAAAATGAAATGGTTTGAAAATAAATGAGATGAGCATCCATATAAGATAAATAATTTTATTAACTACCATCCAAATGAAGCGAATTATCCACCAAATCGGTTGGATGATCAAATGTAAAAAGATTCTACCCATTAGCCGAAACACTGGCTGAAATAATTGATCGTATAAGAGAATACCTACTATTTGTGCAAGCGGATCATAAATTCTCCATACGCCATCTCGTACTTCAAAAAGTATATAAAAAGAACCTAGTCCAAGCATGATCCAAACAAATATTTCAAGAACTATACGATATTTATAAACGTAGGAACGCCTAGGGAAACTTCCCGTTACAAAGCGCGCCCCTTCGATTATTGCCCCTACCAATATCCCACTAAAGACCATTAGTAACAGACTAAAGAATTGTAATGAGAGCGTCATCCGAATAATTTATGAAGTAATCCTCTAGCGCCGTCTAAACTTTGCTCTTCATCATATTGCAATGCCCGAACGATTCCTTCCAATGTTAGTAATCCTTTATCAACATCCAGATGGACAATTTTTAAGTCTTCTCCTTTGATGTGAAGTATACCTTGAGAAGTTCTCACATAAAATTCTTGTTGATCGAATCGTTCAATAGATTTTACAGATGTCAGGTCCATACGCTTGCGATTTCTAAGTGAAATCAAGTGGTCCCCCGATGGAATTGTAATAGTTTGGTTTTCTGCTTGATATTGCATATATACTCTCTCCTCTCCTTGTCCTACTTTATTGTATGCGTATAAAAAAAAAGCATGACAACTACCATGCTTTTTTTCTTAATTTATAAGAGAATATAGAATTTCTAGTTAGTATTTAGCCAGATTCCAGCGTTTCTGGTATTTTGAAAAATTAGATTTACTAAATAACACTACTGATTTTCGTTTCAGGCGGACGCTTTCCGCGGGCGGTGTGATGTCCGTCACAACCAATATCACTAAAAATTCACTCGGCAATAATATTGCTACCTGTCTGTCCAAATTCCTTCGAAAACGATAGAAACAAGTTTTGATCTTAAAGGGCCAGGCATGTCTTTTGCTCGATTTTTCTTATTAATCTTCATCATCAATAAATTCTGGATCCACTTTTTCTAATCTCTCTTCTTTTGTAATCGTGAACATCAATGAGGCCTCATCTTTTTTCGCAGAGTCTCTAACCGCATCAACTGTTGCAGTTACTACTTTTTGTCCGAATCTGATCGACAGTTCGTCTCCAGCTTTTACATCTGAGCTCGCTTTTGCTACTTTCCCATTAATCGTTATTCTACCTTGGTCCGCTACTTCTTTCGCTAATGTTCTACGCTTAATAAGTCTTGAAACCTTTAAATATTTATCTAATCTCATTTGGTCACTACCTCTCTAATTTTTTTGCATCTTTCCAATATTGGTCTAGCTCTTCTAAAGTGTAATTAGAAAAGTCCCCTTTTCCATTCTTTACACTCTCCTCTACAAATTGAAACCTGCTTTTAAATTTCTTATTTGCTTGAATCATTGCCTGTTCTGGAGATAAATTATAAAAACGGGCTAAATTTACAATGGTAAATAACAAATCACCTAATTCATCTACTTGGGAGTCCTTCGTACCCTCTGCTAATTCTGTCTTAAATTCGCCTAATTCTTCCTCGAACTTTTCCCAAGCTCCAGAAACGTCTGGCCAATCAAAACCAACCTTCGCAACTTTCTTTTGATAATTAAAAGAAGTAAGTAGGGATGAATCTGCTCGCATTTCTCCTTCTAATAAGGAATCCCCAGAATCTCTATTTTCTTCGGACTTTATTTGCTGCCAATTACGTAGAACTTCCTCCGTGCTATCTGCTTTTACGCTACCAAATACATGTGGGTGTCTCCGAATCATTTTGTCTGCAATAGAGTTTAATACATCTTCCATACTAAAGTATCCGTTATCTTCCCCTATTTGAGCATGTAAAAACACTTGTAACAGGACATCCCCTAACTCTTCTACAATATGATCATCATCTTCCTCGTCAATCGCTTGTAGAAGCTCATAAACCTCTTCTACGGCGTATTTCTTTAAGGTTGTATGTGTTTGTTCCTTATCCCAAGGACACCCGTTAGGACTGCGTAGTTCAGCTACAATTTGACGAAGTGTTTGCCACTCTTTTAAACGATTTTCTTTTTCATAAATTGGCGGAACGTATAATGTAGTTAAATTATCTAACTTCATCACTCGGTCCAATTCGAATAGCGGAACCTTTGTTAAACTTTCAGCGGAAGACCCAGCAGCAGTGACGATCGTTACCTCATAATCATCTGGATATTTTTCCATAAGAGTTAACTTTACCTCGGAAGCACTAAATGCATCATATACTTGTCCAATTAACACATGCGCATTCATTTGAACTTCATCACGCTTGAAGCTAGTTCCGTCTAGTAATTGAAATCCTTCAATTGGATCAATTCGTAATGCGCCAAAAATCGGATCAAGGAAACTTTGTCCACCTTCTATATGGATTTTAACCTTCCCTTGCTTTTCTGCTTCGATTAAAAGCTGAACCGTTTGTTCGGCAACTAACGGATGCCCAGGTACGGCATACATAATCGAATGTTCCTCAGCCAATTCTAGAAGCTGTCGTACAATTTCTTCATAGACACCTTCGAATTGATCATTTTTTTCATACACAGCATCGAAACTTGTGAAGAAAAGGCCTTCTGCTCTTAATTCCTCCAAAACTGGGTGCTGCTCCGTTCGAACATACAAATACTCGGCTGTCTTCAACTTTTTATATATACCTAATGGCAGCTGGTCTAAATCACTTGCTCCAAGACCAATTATCGTAATTTCATTCATTTTGCTCACAACCTTACTTTTCTTTATTTAACCAAAGCTGAAAAGTGGCCATCCTTCTACCAAATGGCAATAGAAACCACTCTTTCTCTGCTATTACACGTCTTTTTGCTATGCTTACTAAAAAAATCGCGGCTCCTAACGTAACCGATGTTAACGAAATTACGATCGATTGAAGTCTACTAGAAAGATTATCAAATAACACAGCATCTCCCAATATTACATATACAATGACACAAACTATCATCAAAATGGTGGCTTTTGTAATTCCTTTATAGAAAGCTGCAGGAGCAAATTGGATATGCCAAGTCTTTTTAAAATAATAACACATCAACACGTAGATAATCGCTAAACTAACATTCCCTGAGATAGCCGCCCCTAATACCCCATACATAGGGACTAGCAAACTATTTAACAGCCACTTACACAGAACCCCAAGCAATAAGAAAAGCGTTGGAACCTTCACCATTCCACTTCCCTGTAGCATAGCCATTAAGGTAAGGATTAAAGACATCCATATAATTTGAAAAGAAAAAACCATTAAAGTCGTGGATTCCTCTTTTGTTTGAAATAGCATTTCATTGACATATGGAAGAACGACGATAAGTCCCATCGCTGCGGCAACCCCGAAGGTAAAGGCCACACGGTATGTAAGTTGCATAAATGGAACTGAAGTTCTCCCTGAACCTTTATTCATCCGATGCGCCACTAGCGGAACGATAGCCAAGGAAAGTGTAGAAGCTATAACAATTCCTAATTGGACAAGTGGTTGCCCTCGATCATAGACTCCTTTTTTCTCCATTGCTCTGTGTCTGTCCATGCCACTATCTATAAGGGCTTGGAAAACCGTAAACGAATCGACCAGCTGAAACAGTAAGAATAATAGGGCACTTATACTAGCACTAATACTAATGAGTGTTAAAGACTTCACGATTGGCCATACAGGTACATCTTGTTTTATCTTTTCTTTCTTTGTTTGCTTCATTGTTTTCCAATAAATAGAGGAAAGTAGTATGACACCCGCAAGTTCTCCTGCCACGGCACCGTACATAGCCATACTTCCAGCTCTATACAGATCAAAACTGTTGGAAACTATGAGCCATGTTCCAAATAAAATGACAAATACACGAACCACCTGCTCCACTACCTGCGCATAAGCAACCGGCTGCATGTGGCCATCCGATTGAAAGTCCCCCTTTAATACAGCAAGCATTGGCATCAGTAAAATTACGTAAGAACCAGCTTTTAATAACTGAGCGAGATTTGCATCGCCCATAGTTTCAGCTAAAAAGTCAGCACCCATAAACAATAAAATAAAAAATATAATAGAAATAAAAGCAATATAATAAAAAGCAATCTGCTTTACCCTTGGTACGGCGTAGTCATTCCCAAGCGCTTTATAATCCGATAAAATTTTAGACAACGCTACCGCAAAACCAAACGAAGTCCAAGTAGTGATAATGCCAATGAACGGATATACTTGTTGATAAATATAAAATCCTTCATCCCCCACTAAATTTTGAAAAGGCACCCGGTAAACAGCACTAAGTAGCTTGACGATAATAGCGGCAATCGTCAGCATAGCTGCACCCTTCATATAAGTTTTCATATTCCATTCATTACCCATAACTAATCCTACTTCCATAATACGATAGGAATATTATAACCCAGAAAATTGCAAGCGCCTATGTTAGCCCCGACTAGCGCTGGAAGGTCTTCGAGGAAAGGCGTCCTTTGCTGAGGGCAAGTCATTCTAAAATCGCTACATCGTGGTGCTCCTGCGCAAAGCTCGTCGCATGTTTACTTGCTTCCATCTGTGGCTTACTTACTGGCTTAAAGGGTTACTTGTTCCAAATTAACTTTATTTACGGAACCGATTGATATCCAAATGATAGAGTAAAAATCGCCCCAACAAATTTGTCTTTGTTAGGGCGATTTGTTTTATTTTTTCCTGATTTTAATACGGCAGGTGTTGCAAGCGCTCTTGCAAATCGCCCGTTTCCAGCACCTAATTCCAATACAGATTGAAACGTCTTTCCAACTTGTTCAATGATTTCAGCTGATAGAGACGTATCGTATTCACTTATTTTATGAGATGGAGAATATAATTCGAACTGTCGTTTATAGAAAGGCTTTACCCAATTTGATTCCATTTTCATTCCTCCTGTAATTTTTTATCATTACAGAGAAATCACTAAGTTGCGGATTCCCATGAAAAAAACACCTCCTAATCTTATAATATTAGCATAAAATTAATAGAATAATTAGTTAATTTCACATAAAATGCTATCCGTTTCTCGCCCTTTAACAACACTATACTTCTTAAATTATTAGAGATTTATATATTTCTCCTATAATTCCCTCTAATTGGTGAACACCCAATTCTGCATTCGTCATTATAACCGCGCCTTTCTCTTCATATGGAAGTGCCACCAACATACATTGGAAACCTACTCCCCAACCTAATGATGTAATTTCAATTTCTTTTTCTGTACCTTCTAGAAATACACCAAGTCCAGTCCAAGCCTTTCCTCCTTGGGGAGCTATCATTTCTTTTGCTTTGCTTGCAGAGATTCCAATCTTACTTTCTCCTCTTATTGCATCCATTAACTCCAGGACCACGTAAGCTAAATCTAAAGAAGTTGTCCATAAACCTGAAGCAGCTGGGTAAGGATATATAGGATATTTACCATCTACTAATTCACCGTTTTTGTTATGACCACAAGATATATCTTCTCTATTCACTTCCAAAATTGCTTTGTCTAATGTACTATTTTTCATTTTTAGTGGTCTAAAAATTTGTTCGTACATAACAACATTAAACGGTTTTCCAGTCAAATCTTCTATTAATAGCTGAATAATACAAAAACCTGCATCCGAGTAATGGAATTCACTTTCAGGCTCATACTTTACTTCAATAGACTCTTTACAAAAAGGGGTATTTCCCTCCAATAGTTCAACCATTGATGGAACTTTATTGGTATTGAGTTCAGAAAAACTATCTTCAGGATCTTTAATACCTGATTGATGACTAAGTAAATTTCGTAATGTCACTTTATTACTGATTGTTAATTTAGATTCAGGTATTTTCCACGAAACTAGCTTTTTGTTTACATCCTCATCTAAATCTAGAAGTCCTTGCTCTGTTAACTTTAGAACCAACATTGCTGTTAGGAACTTGCTAATGGAGCAAGCACTAAAAATAGAATTTCTGTTTACGCTTCTATTTGTTCCTGTCTCTAGCAAACCGTAGTTATCTGTAAGGTAAATTTGACGTTTATTGATTAATGTAATGCTTAAGCCTAGTACATTATAATGCTTCATACGCTCTTTAATGTTTATATTTGTTAATTCCATACGACACCCCTGTCCTTATTAACATAATATAACCATAACACGAATATACGTTCTTTTCTAGGTTAATATGTAGCTGAATTAACAGGTCGTGTCCTTTTATTTCTGGGTACTATTCACTTAAATAAAATCTGCGACGCCGACCGAAACCAGCTGCATCGCTTACTAGAAACTATCTCTAGTTCAAGGCACACAAAATTCTAAAAAAAAGTCTTCCTCTTTTGTAGAAGAGGAAGACTTTTTTAACTTTCCATTTGTTTTGCTAGAAAGTTTGCAGCAGTTTCAATTGACTTTAGTTCGGATTCTCCAATAAAATGTACTTTCGAAATGATGAATACAGCTCCAATTGGATCTCCTGAAGCGATAATGGGTGCAATGCAATAAGATTTAACTGTTTCGGTTACTCCTGGAATCCATTCAACCGAATTTTCATGTTTTTCTATTACAATAGAGCGCTTACCAATAATGTCTTCTACACCTGGGCTTAGTCTGCGATTTAAGTAATCCTTCTTTGAGAGTCCTGCTGCAGCAATCATCTCATCGCGGTCACTTATTAATACGGGAGTTCCTAAAGTTTCATATATGGTTTCCGCGTATTCCTTCGCAAAATCTCCAAGCTCACTGATTGGTGAATATTTTTTTAAGATTACTTCTCCTTCTCTATCCGTAAAAATTTCCAATGGATCTCCTTCTCGGATTCGAAGGGTTCGACGTATTTCTTTCGGAATTACTACTCTACCTAAATCATCAATACGACGTACGATGCCAGTTGCTTTCATGTAATATGCCTCACTTTCGACAGATTGGAAATTAAAGTTCATTTCTGCCATAGTATGCATCATATTACCAAAAAATATGCAAAGAGCTATTTAACCTCTTCTATTTCTTTTTTAGATTCGGGTAACAGTCTCATCATTTCTTCTAATACATCAAATGGATTGAACTTTCCTGTTTTACGTTCATCAATTGTCAGTACAAGACTGCCATTGTCCATATTAAAACCAACCGCACGTCCGTATTTCATAGATTCCTCTACAAGTTTTGCCCCATTAATAGCCTTAGTTCCTTCAGTACTTAAAGAAATCGAAACAATTTTATTTATTTCCTTAATAGACTGAACACCTACCTCTATACCCCAAATTTTCATACGTGCAATACGAAGTAATTTTTCTGCTTCGAGAGGAATATCTCCGAACCGGTCTTGTAATTCATCTATGAGGTCTAAGTACTCCTCTTCTTTTTCCATTCCTTTGACACGTTTATACATTTGAATCTTTTGATATCCATCTGGAATATATTCGTCAGAAATATAAGCATCCGTAGAGAGTGCAATTTCTATGTCTGGTAAATCCTCTTTTTTAATACCAGTACGTTTTTCTGCAATTGCGTCTTCCAGCATTTGCGTATAAAGATCAAATCCAACTGAGTCTATAAATCCATGTTGTTGGGAGCCCAATAAGTTTCCGGCACCTCGTATAGACAAGTCTCGCATGGCGATCTTAAATCCAGAGCCAAGCTCTGTAAATTCTTTAACGGCCTGCAATCTTTTTTCTGCAACATCTGTCAACACCTTGTCTCTTTGATGCATTAAATAAGCATAAGCAACACGATTGGAACGTCCTACACGACCTCGTAATTGATATAATTGTGATAGTCCCATTTTATCTGCATCTTGAATTATAAGTGTGTTTACATTTGGAATATCGATACCTGTTTCGATAATAGTCGTAGTCACTAAAACATCGTATTCTCCTTCTATAAAGCTGATAATAATGGACTCTAACTCCGTTTCACTCATTTGACCATGCGCAAACCCCACTCTAGCAGTCGGAACTAACATTTGTATTTCATCCACTTTTCTCGTAATGTCTTCCACCCGATTGTATAGATAAAATGCCTGTCCTCCACGTGCTAGTTCTCTTTCAATTGCTTCACGGACAAGTGCACCATTATGTTCCATCACATAGGTTTGTACTGGAAAACGGTTTTTAGGAGGGGTTTCAATGACAGATAAGTCACGTACTCCAATCATCGACATATGCAATGTACGAGGGATAGGTGTAGCTGTTAAAGTCATGACATCTACATTTGTCTTTAGCTGCTTGATCCGTTCTTTATGTTTTACACCAAATCGTTGTTCCTCATCCACAACGAGAAGACCTAAATCATGGTACTCCACATCTTTGGATAGAATTCGATGTGTACCTACTACTACATCAACTAATCCTTTTTTCAACCCATTAATCGTTTCACTTTGTTGTTTTTTGTTACGAAAACGGCTTAGTAGGCCTACTTCAATCGGAAAATCTTGAAAGCGCTCTATCATTGTTTCATAATGTTGCTGTGCCAATATAGTTGTCGGACAGAGAAAGGCCACTTGCTTTCCTTCCATGACAGCTTTAAATGCTGCACGTATTGCTACTTCGGTTTTACCGTAACCTACGTCTCCACATACAAGACGATCCATAGGTCTAGCCTTTTCCATATCTTTTTTCACTTCTTGAATAGTCCGGAGCTGATCATCCGTTTCCTCATATGGAAATGCCGCTTCAAAGGACTGCTGCATTTCACTATCTGGTTCAAACGCATATCCGACTTCCGCTTCTCTTTTTGCGTATAACTTTATTAACTCATCAGCAATATCTTGAACTGCTGCTGAAACCTTTGTTTTGGTCTTCTTCCAATCTGCTCCGCCCAGTTTGTGTAGCTTTGGATCTTTTTCACCAGACGCAACATATTTTTGAATGAGATCTATTTGATCGACGGGAACAAATAATTTATCCTCGCCACGATACCGAATATGAAGATAGTCTTTATGAATTCCATTAACATGCAACGTTTCAATTCCAATATATTTCCCAATACCATGGTGTATATGTACAACATTATCTCCAGGTTTAATCTCGGAGTAACTTTTAATACGCTCAGCATTCGTTACCTTCTGGGCTCTCGCTTTTTTCTTATGCCTTTGTTTAAACAGCTCGGAATCGGTAATAACAGCTATTCGTTGTAATGGAAGTTCAAAACCAGCTTCTAAATCACCCTCCACGATAAAAATACCAGGTGATTTCATATCACTAGCAGAAGCACCAATTTGCGAAGTAATCTCGTAATCTTCTAATACTGCATGTATTTTTTGGATACGGTCTTTGCCATCTGCAAGTATAAATAAGCGAAACTTTCCTTGGGTAAATCGTTCTATTTCATTTTTCAATAAATGCATTTGGCCATGGAAGTTTTGCATCGGTTTACAAGAAAAACTAATATTCTTTTTAATCGTAATTCCAGAAAAAGTACGAGAAAACAACGAAAAATACAGCTTTTCATTGGAAAACATCTGAATAATTTCTTTCAGACTAAAAGAAGGTTTTACACGATGTACAGTTTTTCCTTCTTCTAACAA
Source organism: Psychrobacillus sp. INOP01 (assembly GCF_018140925.1). Taxonomy (NCBI): domain Bacteria; kingdom Bacillati; phylum Bacillota; class Bacilli; order Caryophanales; family Bacillaceae; genus Psychrobacillus; species Psychrobacillus sp. INOP01. The sequence goes on along the minus strand of NZ_CP073315.1, from coordinate 2,202,942 downwards.
AGAAAGGATCCAATCATTTTCTTCTCTTTCCAAAGTTTCTGTCACTTCTTGAATTCTTCCAAGCTCGTCAAATAAAACCATTCCATTTTCGTTAAAATAGTTTCCTAAAAAACTATTATTCTCTTCCAATAAAGAGACATACTTCATATATTCTTTTGGTTGCTCGCCTTGCTTTAAAAGCTCGATATCTTGTTGAATATTTTGATAGAAAAGATCCTTCACTTCCGGAATTTTAACTTTTTCTAAACTCTCCGCTAATGCTTCTTCCAATTTATGAGCTAATAGAAGTTTCTTTTCTTCAGTTAGCACGTATTCGGTTGCCGGTAGAATTCGTATATCTTTCCGTTTTTCTAACGAACGCTGATCTTCTGCAGAAAATGTACGAATAGAGTCCACTTCTGTATCAAATAGTTCTATACGAATAGGGTTTTCTAGATATAGTGGATAGATATCGATAATTCCGCCTCGCAAAGCGAATTCTCCAGGGGCAGTAACCATTGGCTGGCGTACATATCCCATATTCACTAGTCTTTGTAAAAAAGAATCTAAGCTAACTTCTTCACCTTCCGTAATAGAAATGCTGCTAGCTTGCCAGTCCTTTTTAGTCGGCATATGTTTTTTAAGACCTGCAATTGGAACAATATAAACACCATTATCATGCGTTAACATGTGATCTAATGCTTCTAGTCTTTGTGCGCGAAGTTCTGGACTAGTAATAGATATATCAGCTGCAATTAGCTCATCAGCGGGATATAGACGGACAAGGTCCTCACCAATTAGTTTTACTAAATCCTCGGTCAGTTTTTGAGCATGTAGTAGGTTAGGCGTTACAATCAGTATAGCTCGCTGTCGTGTTTTATATAGCATGTTGGTAAATACAGCTCTTGCACTAGAAGTAAGGCCGGTTATTAGCTGTTGGTCACTACCACTCTCCAACTCTTTTACTAGCTTTTGTATTTGTGTATCTTCGAGCAATAAATTACTTAAAGGTTCCATCTGTGTACCCCCAATCTAAATAGAAAAAGGCTTTGTGCACGAAAACGTGCCAAAGCATTTACTGTATCCACTTTTTTAACGCATAGTAATTTGGAAACTTTTGAAGGGAATCCTGACACTCTTCACAAATACACTGCACAGTGTAGTCTCCTTCTGCTCCATTTTCAATATATATATGTTGTTCTTCTTGGGTAATCTCATGTTTTTGTAAAAACTGGTCATCTATGCGATCAAATGGCAACTGCCCAATCTCTGTTTCACAATGGCGACATTTATAACGAATTGGCATGGCCATTAAAACCTCCTTTTTAGGAAGTATAGACCTTTTCTTCACTTTTTATGCACCATTGTATGTATTCATTACATCTAAAAATTTTTTTACAAACCAATCTTCGCAAGCGTCAGCACTATTTTTCACCGCTTGTATGATTTCTATTTTTTCATCATCATTAAATTTGGATAGAACATAGTCGGGAACCTTCATCCCATTGTTAGGACGATCCACGCCAATACGGATTCGATTAAATTCCTGCGAACCTAAGTGTTGGATGATCGATTTAATACCATTATGTCCACCTGCACTACCTTTTTGACGTAGACGTAATTTACCGACCTGTAAGTCTAAATCATCATAAATAACGACTATTTCATCATCATTCACATCGTAGTAATCCATCAGAGGTATAATACATTCACCAGAAAGGTTCATATACGTTAATGGTTTTAAAAGCATAACCTTTTCAGCACCAATATGACCAATGCCGTACATTCCATTAAATTTAGACTGTGTAAGTGGTATATTTAATCGTTTAGAAAGTTCATCAATTACATGAAACCCAATATTATGGCGAGTAGCTTCATATTGTTTTCCAGGATTTCCAAGACCAACGATAATTTTCATTTTCGTTCCATTCCTTTATTACAATTTTTTATTAATTTTACCATATTCAAAACAAAAGAGGTTGCCTTAGGACAACCTCTTTTGTTTTATTATTCTTCTGTTGTTGTTTCTTCAGTCTCTGACTCAGACTCAGACTCCTCAGTTTCTTCTTCCACTCGAGGTGCTGATACTGTAACCAATGTATAGTCATCTTCGTTCGTTATTGGATAATTAACTTTGTCTCGAACATCTGCTACGGTCAATGTATCTCCGATAGCCATGCCAGATACATCAATATCAATACTATCAGGGATATCTGAAGGTTTCACTGTAATAGTAACTTCACGATTTGGCTGTTGTAGCATGCCGCCCTCTGAAACGCCAACTGAATCTCCCATCACGTTAACTGCAACATTTACTTCTAACTCTTCCTTCATATTGATCGCTAAAAAGTCAGCATGAATCATTTGTCCTTTTAGAATATTCATCTGATAATCACTCAACACAACGTTTACTGATTTACCATCAACATCAAGCTTCATGACACCATTACGACCGACCTCGCGAAGTGTTTTTGTAAAATCCTTTTCATTAACTGCAATGGACTGGGATTCTATTTCAAAGCCGTATACAATCGCTGGGATAAACCCACTGTTTCGAAGTTTTGCATTCTCTTTTTTATCACGTTTTTGTGTTTTTACAACTGTGCTCATAATATTCTCCATCCTCCCGAAGTGCGTTCTATAAATATAAATACCCATCTTCAGAAGAATTCAAACATTTTAAAGATCAATCAAATAATGTACTAACTGATTTCTCTTCGAAAACTCGTACAATTGCATCACCCAATAATTTAGCAACAGACAATTCTTTAATCTTTGGTGACATTTTATCGTCAGCTAATTGAATAGAGTTTGTAATCACTAGCTCTTTAATAACTGAGTTATCAATACGTTCAATTGCCGGACCAGATAACACTGGGTGCGTACAGCAAGCATAAACTTCTTTTGCTCCACTTTCCATCAATGCCGCTGCTGCGATGGAGATTGTTCCAGCTGTATCAATAATATCGTCGATTAAAATAGCCGTTTTTCCTTCTACGTTACCTACGATGTTCATAACCTCTGCCACATTTGGACGTGGACGACGTTTATCAATAATTGCGATTGGTGCTTTTAAACGATCTGCCATTTTACGGGCACGTGTTACTCCACCATGATCAGGAGAAACTATAACTAACTCGGCAGGATCAAAGTTTTTACCTAAGAAGTAATCGGATAATATTGGAGCAGCAACTAAATGATCTATTGGAATATTAAAGAATCCTTGAATTTGAGGAGCATGTAGATCAAGAACGATTGCACGAGTTGCACCCGCAGTTGTTAATAAGTCTGCTACAAGTTTAGCTGTGATTGGTTCACGAGCACGTGCTTTTCTGTCTTGACGTGCATATCCGTAATAAGGGATTACTACACTAATTGTACGAGCTGAGGCACGTTTTAGTGCATCAAGCATTATTAATAATTCCATAATATGTTCGTTTACAGGACCTGAAGTTGATTGAACAATGAATACATCGCATCCACGAATACTTTCTTCGATATTGATCTGTACTTCACCATCACTAAATCTAGTAACTGTACTTTTACCTAGAGGTACTCCTACTTCTTTTGCGATTTCTTCTGCTAATTCCTTATTGGAATTTAGTGTAAAGATTTTCAACTTCGAATTTGCATATTGTTCTGGCATGATAGTCCTCCTGGATAATAGGTTATTTTATATTTAGTTTGTTCACGTAGCCATCTTTGTTCTCTTGTCGCGCTCTTGCAATTGCAAGTGCTTCACCAGGTACATCTTTTGTAATAGTTGACCCAGCTGCCACATAAGCTTTTTTACCAATAGTTACTGGTGCTATTAAGTTAGAATTACAACCGACAAATGCATCGTCCTCGATTGTTGTGATAAATTTATTTTTTCCATCATAATTCACTGTAATTGTTCCACAACCAACATTGACATTAGTTCCAATCGAAGCATCACCCATATAGCTTAAGTGAGAGATTTTACTTCCGTTGCCTACTGTTGACTTTTTCACTTCTACAAAGTTACCGATCTTCACGTCATCTCCAACATCAGATTGTGGTCGAATATGGGCAAACGGACCAATTGAGGTATGATTACCAACTTCGCTGGATAATATAACTGACGAGTGTATGGTTGTTTCATCACCAATAATACTAGATACGATGTGGCTATTCGGACCAATCGTACAGTTCATGCCAATTATTGTTTTGCCTTCAATGATAACTCCAGGTTGAATAACTGTATCTGCTCCAATTACAGCTTCACTACTGATATATGTATTTCTAGGATCAATGATTGAAACGCCTTCACGCATATGGTGCCTTGCAATACGAAAACGCATAGTCTCTTCTGCTTGAGATAAAGCAATGCGATCATTCACGCCTAATATTTCTTCGAAGTCATTTGCAGCATATGCTGAGATAATTTCGTTTTCTTTTTGTAAGATTTCAATAACATCTGGCAAATAGTATTCGCCTTGTGCATTATTATTATTAACTAGCTTTAATGATTTAAATAGTGCTTCATTGTCAAAACAATATGTCCCTGAGTTAATCTCACGTACAAGTTGTTCCTCTGCAGAAGCATCTTTTTGTTCTACAATACTTTGAACACTACCACCTATAGAACGAATAACTCTACCGTAACCAGTTGGATTCTCGGCAATTGCTGTTAAAATTGTCGCTTTTGCCCCCGTTGAGTTATGGTGTTCTAACAAATCATTCATTGTTTTTGGCGTTATAAGTGGGGTATCTCCACAGATAACAATAGTCGTTCCAGTTAAGTTTTTCAGCACTTCTTCCGCCTGTAAAACAGCATGAGCTGTTCCTAACTGTTCTTCTTGAAGAGCATATTCACTTCTCGTTCCCAGTCCACGTTGTACATCTTCTGCTCCGTGTCCTACGATTGTAACGATTTTTTCTACGCCAAGTTGTTCCATGTTTGCTACAACATGTTCTACCATTGGCTTCCCACATACAGGATGTAATACTTTATATAAACTAGACTTCATACGTGTACCTTTACCGGCAGCTAATACAACCGCATAAGTATTTGTCATTTTTCAAGTTCCCTCCAGTGGGCTAATTTACTCTTTTGACTATAGCCGAAATGAGGCGAGATTTCAAGGAAATATCTCTTGACAAATACATGACAAAACAAGTAATATAGGTGAATTTCTTGAAGAATCGGCTAAATTATCCTTGTTTTTCTGAAGTTCAAGGAAAACGATGTTTTTCAGGTGTTAAAATTTCCCTTTTATTACACAACAAAAAAACCATCTCCCTTTAAGAAATGGTTTTTACTTTCCCGTTATACAGTTGGCTCACCAATTTTTTCTTCAACCTCACTACTTAAATGATAAGCATAAAGGATAGCTTCTTGGATTTTCGTGCGCGTTCCCACGTTAATCGGGTGAGCAATATCTCTAAATTCACCTTCTGTCGTTCTTTTACTTGGCATCGCTACAAACAAACCATTATTTCCATCTATTACTCGAATATCATGCACAACAAACTCGTTATCCAACGTAATGGAAGCGATAGCCCTCATACGGCCATCAGTCACTACTTTACGTAATCTTACGTCCGTTACTTCCATTCTCTCACCACCCTTTTTCTAAGTTACAAATATCTCTATCTATTTGTTATTCCACAAAAACTTCCTAAATCCTTCTTTCAAATAAGAATATTTTTAATATTTTAATAATATATTTTACTTGTTTCAACTTTATCTTTTAAATAGACAAATAAAAAAAGCGTTCTCCGAAGAAAACACCTTTAATCTAACTTTTACACTACTGCGATTACTTCAATTTCTACCTTTACATCTTTTGGTAGTCTTGCAACTTCTACTGCAGAACGTGCGGGCTTGTGGCCTGCAAAATGTTTATCATAAGCTTCGTTAAATTCAGTAAAATCATTCATGTCTTTTAAAAAGACTAATGTTTTTACTACTTGAGATAATGACGAGCCTGCTTCTGTAAGTACTGCCTCTAAATTAGCAAAAACCTGTGCAGTCTGTTCTGTAATAGAGCCTTCCACTACTTCTCCTGCAGGAGTTAACGGAATTTGACCTGAACTATAAAACATTCCATTCACAATCATTCCTTGTACGTATGGACCGATTGCTGCAGGTGCATTAGTTGTTGATACTGCTTTCATCTAATTTTCCACCTTTCTCAAAGTAATTACCTTGTGTTAAAGCAATTGTACCATCTTTTTCATTGACTTCATGAAGCTTAACTAGAGATAAATAATCTTCTACCAATTGTTCCCCTTGATGCTCTGCTTCTACCAATACAGCAATTCCAGCTAACTCACAATTGAATTCCCCTAATAAACTCTTCATCCCATTAATCGTTCCTCCGACTTTCATGAAGTCATCAGTGATTAAAACACGTTGTCCCTTTTCCATGCTTCTTTTGGAAAGAACCATCGTTTGGATGCGTCGTGCCGAGCCCGATACATAATTTATACTTACTGTCGGACCCTCCGTTACTTTACTATCTCTTCGCACAATGACTACAGGTACATTTAAATGTCTCGCTATAGCATGGGCAATTGGTATACCCTTAGTAGCTACCGTCATAATGGCATCAATTTTTGCATTAGCAAATGCGGATGCGAATACTTTACCGATTTTATTCATCAATGATGGGTTTCCTAACAGGTCCGTCATATACAAATACCCGCCAGGTAATAATCGATCCACTTTAGAAAGCTGCTCCATCAAATCTTCCGCTATTTCTAAGACATCTACTTCTGTCATCGTTGGAATGAACTTGACTCCACCGGCTGCACCTGGAACAGTAACAAGTACACCTCTGCCTCTTTCTTCAAATGTTTCTTTCACAATGGTCAAATCCTCACTTATGGAAGATTTAGCAGATTGATATAAAGAAGCAAAGAATGTTAAAGGGATTAATTTATGCGGATGCTCCATAAGATATTGTGTCATATCTACAAGTCGTTCACTTCTTTTCCATTTCATACCTTCACCTCCAAAGACGAATGTTTTATAGAAAACTTACCACAAACATCCGGATTTAAGCAAGCGGTTCCCGATCACCCATTAAACGGACTGCATATACTTCGTCGCAGAATCCACGGAGACCATTATATATTCTATGTACTCTCGTCTCCTGATCGACTATCCCAAACACAGTTGGTCCACTTCCACTCATCAAAACAGCATCGGCTCCGAATTTTTTCATCTGCTCTTTTAAACCAGCAACCTCTGGGTATAGTTTGAGTGTTACATCCTCCAACACGTTTCCAACAGAAGCACACATTAGATCAAAGTCCTTCTGCTGAATAGATTCGATCATTTGAGCAGTGTTCGGATGTTTTATTTCGTTTACTTTTAGATTACCATAAATATCTGCAGTCGATACCCCGAGTGTCGGCTTCGCAAGGATGATCCAACAATTGGCTGGAGAAGGAAGTTCTTGTATCCTCTCTCCTCTACCTGTTGCTAAAGCAGTTCCTCCGTAAACGCAAAATGCCACATCGGAGCCAATTTTTGTTCCTATCTCAGCAAGTTCATCTAAAGAAAGACCTAATTCCCAAATAATATTTAATCCTTTTAAAGTTGCTGCTGCGTCACTACTACCGCCAGCTAGTCCAGCCGCTACAGGAATATTCTTTTCGATTGTAATAGAAACTCCCTTTTTCACTCGATAGATGTCCTTCAGAATCTTTGCGGCCTGATATGCTAGATTCCGATGATCATTTGGAACAAAGCGGTCCACGGATAATATATGTATTGCTCCATCTTCTCTTACCTCTAATCCTATACGGTCAGCTAAATCCACTGTTGTCATAATCATTTCTACTTCATGGTAACCGTCTGGACGCTTATGTAGTACATCTAGTGTTAGATTTATTTTAGCAGGTGCTTTTACGTAATACATTTCATCTGCTCCTTTTCCCAAATATGTTGTCCCCTATTTTAACACAATGCATAAGGAATGCGGAAGTGAGATACAGTAGCCCCTAATTGGTAAAAAACATAGGTTATAAGCAGAAATAAAGCAAAGACTTATTTATAATCTATATTAATAATCTATGAGATTGTTTTTCTATAATCTCTGACAAAACAATGGTGGGTTTCTACTTTCACACTTCCAAGAGGCTCGGTTCTCGCCCGCGGGAAGCGTCCGCCTGCGGAAATCAGTGACATTATTTCATAAACCTATTAGTTAAAATACATACAGAAAACCGAATTCTTGGCACCCAAAAATTTGTACTTTTATTTAAAGAAAAGACGGATTGCTCCGTCTTTTCTATGTGCTAGTTGTTCTTTAGTTTTGTCCCTCGTGTGCATTAGTACTATGAATACTATGGCACATGCTTATTTACTTGGTGATTTCATTTGCTGTTCTGCCATTTCAATTGCTCGCTTCACCATATTACCTGCATCACGTGATTTAATTCCTCCCCAGCCCTCGGTTTTGACTACCTCATAAAATCCAAGATCCTTGGCTATCTCTTCTTTTAATTCTTTAGACATTATCCCTTTTCTAGACATAGGTGAATCCTCCTTTGGAACAACTAGCTTTTTTAGTATGTCCGCAAACCAAAAGAAAACCCCTTTTCTAATAAAATAGAAAAGGGGTTTTTAAAATTATAAAAATAAAAGATAAAAGTTCTAAAAAATCATTTTACAACAATTAAATTATTTGCTTCGTCAAAAATAGTGATTTCTACTGCTTCGGTCAAAACATCTGCATAACTATAAGATACACGTTCAAAAGAGTTTTCATCTTGATCCAAATCGATAACAAATACTGCATGATATGTCTCTCTAAGTACACCCGCACGCTCAATTGTTTTCTTACGTCCTCCGTTTGCTTTTAATTGCAAACGTTTGCCTAAATGATGATCTAATGACTTCTTAATATCAGCTAAAGTTTTTGGCATTTCGCATACACCTCACTGATTACTATCTTACCACCGTTTTAAAATTTTGTCAAACAAAATATTTTAACAATCATCCTATATAGTTGTCAACGTTTTTATTTGTCAGCCATACTTATTTTTTTTATAAATATTACTTATTTTGTAACAAGTATGATTAATGAAATTCTCCATATAGTTCATTGGATAATTTCCCGAACTCTTCTATGCTTAAAGTTTCTCCACGTCTAGTTGGGTCTACGCCTACTTTTTCTAAAGCTTGAATAATAAGATCTTTCTTTGCCTTTCCGTTTGGTAGTGATGACTGCAGGTTATTAATAATCGTTTTTCTTCGTTGAACAAAAGAACCACGAGAAACTTTAAATAAGAATTCCTCATCGATTACTTGAATTGGTGGTGCTTCACGGCGAGTTAGTTTAATAACTGCTGAATCTACGTTTGGTTGTGGCATAAACACCGCTTTAGGGACAATCATCGCTATTTCTGCTTCCATGTAGTACTGAATAGCAATGGACAAAGACCCATATGCTTTAGTTCCTGGTGATGCGGTAATTCGATCAGCCACTTCCTTTTGCATCATGACAACCATCCCACGAATAGGAAGACGATCCATTAACAGTTTCAACAATATTGGCGTCGTTACGTAGTAAGGTAAATTGGCTACAACCATAACATCCTTGTAGTTTTGGAGCTGATCTTCAAATATTTGTAGAACATTCGCTTCTAATATATCTGCGTGAATAATTTCTACGTTATCGTATGGCGATAATGTATCTGCTAAAACAGGTAACAGTCTTTGGTCAATTTCAAATGCAACAACTTTTCCTGCAGTTCTCGCTAAATGTTCCGTTAATGCTCCAATACCTGGTCCAATTTCAATTGCAGCAGAATCCTTCGTAAGATCCGCATGACTTACAATATTACGTAAGATATTTGGATCAATTAAAAAGTTTTGCCCTAAGCTTTTTTTGAATGAAAAACCGTATTTCTTTAATATCTCTTGTGTACGTATTGGTGTCGCTATATCTTTTTGCATATATTATTTTTCCTCCATATTGAGTTGTGCAATCGCTTCTTCAACTTGCTGCTGACTAATTTGAAAAATGGATAGCCGTTTCTGTAACTGTTTTCCATTGGTGTAGCCAATCTTCAATAGCTCTCCCAATCTGGTCCTTCTTTCCTTCGAATGAGGATGACCTATTAATTGTCCATCAACTAATATCGATAGTGGTATTTCGGAAAACGTTTCTTTGTCCGATTTCGGGGTATAAACATTAGAAAGAGCAATGCGAATATCTTCGTCCTTTGCGTGTTCGATCCCTAAACCCTTTCCATTTTTTGCAATTGTTTTTTCTTTGGACAAAAATGCGTGTTTCACACCTGGAACTTGTTCTTCGATAATAGCACGGATCCGTCTTCCTGGATAATCTGGATCAGTAAAAACAATGACTCCTCGTTTATCTTGTGCATGTTGGATTTTCATTAGTGTTTCTTTAGAAATGGCTGAACCATTGGTTTCAATAGTATCGGCTTCTACAGAACGTTTTATGGCTGTTGTATCATCTTTTCCTTCAACAACTATTATTTCTTTTATTTGCAACCGGTTTTCCTCTTTTCTGTCTTTCTGCTATATCTATCATAACGCAAAAAAGCTCTCCCAATCAACGAAAGGGAAAGCAGCTAATGATTAGTTCAAAACTTTCACAAGTACTTTTTTGCGACCGAAGTCATATGCCTGCGATTTAGAAGGCATGAATAAGTCTATTTTGTTTCCTTTGATAGCTCCACCAGTATCTCCAGCTACCGCATAACCATAGCCTTCTACCCATACTTTTGAACCCAGTGGAATAACACTAGGATCTACAGCAATAACCTTCAAGTTAGGATTAGATTTCAAATTAACTCCTGTCGCAGTTATGCCAGAACATCCATTACAATAAGCGGTATAAGCAGTCGCAGTCGCATAAAATTCTTTTCCTCCAGATGGAGCTGCTGATGAATTTGCTCCACGTGAAACACTAGCAGTCACTACTTTCGTTCCGACTGCCACTACTTTTTTAGTTGGTTCTTTAATCGTCTTCTCGCTCACCATATTACGAGAGACCTCTTTACCATTTTCTTTCACTACTTCATAAGTCCGTGAGACAGTTCCATTTACACCGGTTTGTACTACTTTTTCTTTCCCTTTTAGTAGCGAGTCTTCTTTTTTCGTTTCTACAGCAAATTTTGTTTCTTCTTCAACTACATCGGTGACCTTTTCTACTCGCACTACTTGTATTTCAGAATTCGGGACTACTACTTCATCCATTTTCTGTTCTACTCGGTCGAATTCACTCAATTGAATGTTATGTTGTTTTAAAAAGTCAGCGACCGTAGTCGAAGTGGACCATACCTTCTTCACTTCACCGCCATCTAAAAGCTTTACTCCAAATGCTTTTTCAATAGCAATTTTGTTATCGGGTCCAACCTCTGCATTTGCAGCAGGTGTTATAGCATCATGTTCAGTAACTGCAACATTTGCCTTTGCGAGTATTTCTGAAACTAAGTCATCAGTAGCTATAAGAGTTTGAATTTCTCCATCTACCGTGATTTCTATTTGTCTTGCCTGCTCCCACTCAATCGACAAATTATTTTCGATTGATGTGTTCACTGAGGGATATAAAAAGTCTTCATTGGCTACTACTATTTGATGATCATCTAATAATTCACCAACTGTATTTGCATGCGTTAATATTTCTTGTTGTTCACCATTAACTGTTAAAGCAACAGTTTTCTTTGTTCCTTCGAATAAAACGAAAGAAACGACTGCAAGAAACAATAGTAAGGATACTACAGTTACTAAGGTTTGCTTGCTCCTCAATGAATGAAAGAACAGGTTTTTCATGGAATTATTTGACATGAAAAACGCCTCCTTGTTCACTCGTGTGATTATATAGAGTCCTAAAGAGCTTGTCAACAGTTTACGTTTCTCCTGAAATTAAAAAATGTAAAATATATACCTCTTTTTTTACATTTTTTGTTCCTTTATATCAAAGAATTTTTCCGCATTTTTAGTGGTTGCTTCTGCTACCTCTTCTACTGTAATTCCTTTTAGACGAGCTATTTCTTCTGCTACAAGTGTCACAAGAGCGGGCTCATTTCTTTTTCCTCGATGTGGATGTGGAGCTAAATAGGGTGCATCTGTTTCAATCAATAAATATTCTAATGGAATTTCTGTTGCTACCTCTTTCGGTTTCTTTGCATTTTTAAATGTAACAGGTCCTCCAAGTGAGATCATAAAATTCATCTCTATACATTGTTTAGCTGTTTCAACACTTCCTCCATAACAATGCATGATACCACCTGTAAGATGTGCCTCTTCCTCTTGTAAAATACGTATCACATCTTCTGTTGCGTCACGATTATGGATAATAATCGGCAAATTTACCTTCTGAGCTAAACGTATTTGTTGTCGAAACAATGCTTGTTGAACGTCTTTAGGAGACTTATCCCAATGATAATCTAATCCCATTTCACCTATTCCAACAACCTTTTCATGCTCTGCAAGTTCTTCAATCCACTTCAAATCCTCTTCTGTACAATCAATCGCATCTACAGGATGCCATCCAACTACAGCGTAAAGAAAAGAATACTCCTCCACCAGCTTCATAGCTCTTTCAATCGTGATACGATCAAATCCAATAACCACCATTTTTTTTACATTAGCTTCTAACGCACGATTAATTACTTCCTGCAAATCGTCCTCATACTGATCTGCATTTAAATGTACATGTGTATCGATAAACATTTTACTTCCTCCTAATTAATTATTAATACTATTACTTTTGTATCAATACTATTTTTTTACGTTTTCTAACTACAGTATAAGATACTATAGTGCAAACATAAGCGCTTGCCACTATAAAGTATTTCTGAATAGTATTTAAAAATAATAGACCTGTTCCAACTGCAACAGGTCTATTTCAAAAGTTAGTGCTGTTAAATTATATTGTTGCCAATAGATTTTTCTTTATTTCTGATCGAACCTAGAAATTTTCAACGTAAATAATATGATTTTTCTATTTCACTTGAGCGCCATTTTCAAGTTTTTCATCCACTGTAGCAAGTGTCAAATATCCATTTTTTTCACCTGCAAGGATCATTCCTTGAGATAACTCACCTCTTAGCTTCACAGGTTTCAAATTTGCTACTACAATTACTTTTTTACCTATAACCTCTTCAGGTTTGTAATGCTGAGCAATACCAGAAATTACTTGACGCTTTTCATAACCCATATCTAATTGTAGCTTCAATAATTTATCTGCTTTAGGCACGGCTTCACACGATAAAACAGTAGCAACACGTAAGTCCACCTTGAAAAAGTCATCAATTGAAATTTCTTCCACTTGAGGTTCTTCTTCTTTTTCCTCTTCCTGAGGTGTTTGAACAGATCCCCGCATTTGTTCACGAATATAATCAACCTCTACATCTACATCTAATCGTGGGAAAATAGGAACTCCTGTTTTTATTACTGTTGTACCATCCTTTAAAACATTAAACGAGCCTAAATGATCCCACTGCAAATAATCCTCTGTAAAACCAAGCTGCTCCGCAATTTGTTTAGGACTATTCGTCATAAATGGCTGGGCAAGTGTTGCAATTTGACGAAGGCTTTCTGCTAAATGAGTCATAACTGAAGCCAGTTGTCCTTTAGTTGTATCGTCTTTTGCAAGTACCCAGGGCTGAGTTTCATCAATATACTTATTTGTACGGGAAACTAAAGCCCATAAGTCTCCAAGCACTAAGCTAAATTGCATTTTTTCCATATTTGCTTCATATTTACCAATTGTTTCTTTTGTAAAATCCTGTAACGTAGCATCAAACTCTGTCGATTCACTTTGACTTACCGGAATTTTTCCATCAAAATATTTATTGATCATGGAAACAGTTCTATTCAACAGATTCCCTAAATCATTTGCAAGATCAAAGTTTGTCCGCTCTACGAATGACTCTGGAGAAAATACTCCATCTTGGCCAAAAGGAAGTTCACGCAATAAGAAATAGCGTGTTGCATCTAAACCATAACGTTCTACTAACATTTCTGGGTATACAACATTTCCTTTCGATTTAGACATTTTACCGTCTTTCATCATGATAAATCCATGAGCAAAAACCTTCTTAGGTAGTGGTAAGTCCAAAGCCATTAGGAATATCGGCCAATAAATTGTATGGAAACGGACAATGTCTTTACCTACTACATGGACATCTGCCGGCCAAAACTTTTGGAATAGAGAATCATCATCTGATAGATAACCGAGTGAGGTAATATAATTAGTTAAGGCATCTACCCACACGTAAATTACATGCTTAGAATCGCCGGGCACTTTAATCCCCCAATCAAAGGATGTTCTTGATACTGATAAATCTTCAAGACCCGGTTTAATAAAGTTATTTATCATTTCATTTTTTCTAGACTCTGGCTCTATAAATTCAACGTTTTGCTCATAGTATGCCAATAAACGATCAGCATATTTTTTCATATTAAAGAAGTATGATTCTTCTTTCACTTTTTGAACTGGACGACCGCAGTCTGGACAGTTTCCTTCTATTAACTGTGTTTCAGTAAAGAAAGACTCACATGGCGTACAATACCATCCTTCGTATTCTCCCTTATAAATGTCTCCATTATTCAAGAATTTTTGAAATATTTTCTCCACTATTTTTGTATGACGTTCCTCAGTAGTCTGGATAAAATCATCATAGGAAATGTCCATTAAAGCCCATACTTTTTTGGCAGCTTCTGCAATCTCATCTACATAAATTTGAGGTTCTTTTTCTGCTTCTTGTGCTTTTTCTTGAATCTTTTGACCATGCTCGTCCATTCCTGTTAGGAAACGAACTTCATATCCTCTAAGTCTTTTGTATCTGGCCATTGCATCGGAAGCAACGGTCGTATACGCGGTTCCAATGTGAAATTTTCCACTTGGATAATAAATTGGCGTTGTTAAATAGAATGTTTTCTGTTGATCTTTCAATGTAAAGATGCCTCCAATGTTGATTCTCTTTATTCTTTATTCTATCGAAATGAAGACTTTGTTTCAATCAATTCATTTATTCATGTTTGTCGAATGAAATTGGTTAATCGATAAATTTCAAAAAACTAGATAATATATCAAAATAATTCCTATTTTCCTTATAAAGAATCGTTTTTTTAATAAAAAGTGATTTAAATATCAAAATACTATTATATTACTCTCTTTCGCTAAAGCATTAATTATTGACGTAAATGGTAGTACTTGGTATGATATATTACATAAAAGAGGTTTATGTCGAATCTTGGCGAAAAATATGCACTCTTGAGAGGAGAACAATTTTTTATGAAATCTACAGGTATTGTACGTAAAGTTGATGAATTAGGTCGTGTAGTTATTCCAATTGAATTACGTCGCACGTTAGGTATTGCTGAAAAAGATGCATTAGAGATTTACGTAGATGATGATAAAATCATCCTAAAAAAATATATGCCAAATATGACTTGTGCTGTAACTGGTGAAGTTTCAGATGATAACCTACGTCTAGTTGGTGGAAAACTGATTCTAAGCCCAGAAGGTGCAGAATTACTAATTAAAGAGATTCAAAGTAACCTAAAATAATTAATAAAAAGAACCGTAAACTTTTTAAGTTTACGGTTCTTTTTACTCTACATGATAATTTTGGTAGACTTCTCTTTTAGATAGACCTCTTTGGATCGCCACTTCTTTAATAGCTTCCTTTGAAGTACAATTTTTCTCTTCTATTAGTTGGTCCACATGCTCTTCCAGTGTTAGTTTTGACCACCACGGTGTTTCTTCAATTTCTACTGCATCTTCATTTCCCTCTAACACAATACAGAATTCTCCTCGAATCTCTGCCTGTTCCACCCACTCAACAGCTTCGTCAATCGTACCTCTTAAAAACTCTTCAAACTTTTTTGTTAACTCTCGTGCCAATACAATTTTGCGTTTTCCATCCATAACAGACTGCATATCCCGTAATGATTCTTTCAAACGATGTGGTGACTCATATAAAATAACGGACTCTTGTCTTTTTTGTAACTTTTCGATCTCTACTTTTCTTTCTTTTTTATTGCGACTTAAAAAACCATAAAAGAAAAAGGGCTGTGTCGTCAGTCCCGATGCAATTAGAGCACTAAGTGCAGCATTTGCTCCAGGGACAGGCACAACGGCAAAGCCTTCTTTTACTGCTTTAGCAGCAATATCTGCACCAGGATCAGAAATACAAGGAAGACCTGCATCACTTACCAATGCTATACGTTTGCCCTCTCTCAATAATTCCAATAGTTTTTCTCCACCAGCTTGTAGGTTATGGTCGTGATAGCTTATAAGTGGTGTAGATATCTCAAAGTAGTTACACAGTTTTTTCGTATTTCTTGTATCCTCTGCTGCAATAATATCTACTTCTTTTAATATTCGAATAGCTCTCATCGTCATATCTTCTAAGTTTCCAATGGGTGTTGCAACTAAATACAAGCAGCTACTTTGTTCATGCTCGGTCGATTTCTGAGATTTCATTATTTACTTGCCCCCATATAATTTATTTTTTGTTTCCGCGTTAGCTGCTTAAAAGCATACTCTGCTTGCATAGCCTCTTGCTTCGTTTCGTATAGTTCACTATATATACAACTAACTGGCCGCTTGGCGCGTGTATACTTTGCTCCCTTACCTTCATTATGTACCTTTATTCTTTTCACTAAATCATTCGTATAACCAGCATAATAAGAACCGTCCTTACATTCTAACACGTAAAAAGTATGCTGTTTTTCACTCTTTTCCATACAGCATCTCTTTTACTTCTTGCGTATATTTCCCGTCATCTCCATATACATATAAAGGCGGTAATATTTTTAAATCAGGCTTTCCATCTTTTATACCTTCGATTAGCAATGTATTTGCTTCTTTTCCTTCTTTTGGATAAACAAATCGAATTCTTTTTGGCTCTAAACGATTAGCTCTCATCGCAGTTACGATATCGAGAAGTCTCCCAGGTCGATGAACAAAGGAAGCTTTTCCACCCTGTTTTAATAATTCACTGGCAGATTGAACTGCTTGATCCAATGTAAGATAAATCTCATGTCGGGCAATTGCTAAATGCTCTTTTAAGTTTTTCTCACTTGCCTCATGCGCTGGAAAATAGGGTGGGTTACAAGTAACAACATCAAATTTTTCGGAACCAAGCTCTTTAGCAATACCCTTTACATCCGCTTCTGTAATTGTAATTTGATCAGTAAGATTATTGAACTGAACACTTCTTGTAGCCATATCTGCTAATCTTTCTTGTAATTCCACTCCTATGATTTCAGCTTTTGTTCGAGCGCTTAGAAATAATGGGATTGCCCCATTTCCTGAACAAATATCTACAATTTTTCCCTTCTTGATCGGTACATATGTAAATCTTGATAGTAATACTGCATCCAAAGAAAAGGAGAAGACAGAAGGACTTTGAATAATGCGTAGATCCTCTGCCAATAAATAATCGAGTCGTTCGTCACCCTTTAACCATTGTTCCATAATTTTTACCCCCAAGCAAAATAAAAGACTGACACCCACCTAAGGAGTGGCATCAGTCAATTGATTAGTTGTTTTGTTTGTTTAAAAATGAAAGACAAAATAGACAATCTTCTTCTTTACGAGAACTTCCAAAGTGAACATGACACACATGGAAGCCTTCTTGATAAAGTCGAGCTAGATTATCATAGCCCTCTCCTACATCAAACTTGTTCAATCGTTCTTCTCGCATTTTCTCAATCATTGCTTCTTTTTCATGCATTTCATCGAGTCGTTGTCTTAAATGATTATTTTCTTGTTGTAGCGCTTCACGTTCTTCAACCATTATCGCCACAAATTCTTTTAAAGCGCGAAATTGCAGCTGCGTGGACTCTAATTGTTTTTCAAAATCTATAATTGTATCAAAAAAATTGCGGTCCATCACACATTCACCTCATTGCCCCGACCATTGCACCTGATTTGTTGCATGGTTTGTAATTTCTTCTAACGTATAATCTAGAACACGTTGTGGATCAGGTAACTCTATACGTAAAACTCGCTCCAAAATATTCATACTCACTACTCTACCTAACCCATCAGGTGTTTCAACCTTGTCTCCAATATCCGGCATTTGTTCTCTAGCAGTTTCGTATTCATCGTTCTCGTACTTTAAGCAGCACATGAGTCGGCCACAAAGTCCAGAAATTTTAGATGGATTCAATGATAAGTTTTGATCTTTCGCCATCTTTATAGAAACCGGCTCAAAATCTCCTAAAAATGTAGAACAGCAAAGCATACGACCACAAGGGCCAATACCGCCTAACATCTTTGCTTCATCACGAACTCCAATTTGTCTAAGTTCAATACGAGTTCTAAATACTGATGCTAAATCTTTTACCAAATCCCGGAAGTCTACGCGACCTTCTGCGGTAAAATAAAAAATAATTTTGTTTCGGTCGAATGTATATTCAACGTCTACCAACTTCATTTCAAGATTTCTTTCGATAATCTTTTCAGTCCCTAGCGCAAGAGCTTGAGCTGATTCTAATCTATTTTCTTCTACTTGGATACGATCTTTATCCGAAGAAGGTCTTACTACTTGTCTTAGAGGAAGGACAACGTCATGTTCTCCGACTTGCTTAATCGGGACTACAACTTTACCGTACTCTACCCCTCTAGCTGTTTCGACGATTACATAATCGTCTTTCTCTAAAGCAAAATCCACTGGATCAAAATAATATATTTTACCCGCTTTTTTAAAACGGACTCCTACCACATTATACAAAAGTAAATCCCTCCTGCAGGTTAAGCATTAACTGCTCCATCATCAGTGTCCGATTCATATTTTTATGCAAGTTTTGTTTTGCATGTAAAATCATTTCTAATTGCTTTGATAATTGCTCATACGTTGTCTGCAGGGCAACTTGTTTCCAATAAGAAATCATATCTGGGAAAGTACATTCTGCGATGGGACTTGCTTTTATAGCTACTATATCACGATATGCAAATAGTAGTAAATCTAATGCTTGTTCGGCCTGCTCTTTCTCTTTAAGCAATGATCCAAAATCTTCATGAATACACATCAATGCGTCCTGAATACTTCTTCCATTCGCTTCAACCAATTTTAACACTGATTTCCTTACAAGTCCAAACTGCTCATCTTTCGCTAAATTTATAGCTTCTTCTACTTGATTCGTCATTTTACAAACAGTAGAAGCCATAGAATCAGTGATTCCCTCTTGTATTAACTTCTGCTTTAAGATAGAAGTAGGGATTGAAGATAAACTTAAATGCTGGCATCTGGACCGAATAGTTGGAAGTAAAGCATGCATTCTATCAGTTAATAAAATGGCCGTTATCTCGCTTTGAGGTTCTTCTAAAAACTTTAATAGCGTGTTTGCTGCACTTGCATTTAATTGGTCTGCATGATGTATTACATATATTTTTCGTTGCTTTTCAATAGTAGTCTTACTTAATGCATGAACCAATTCATCTACTTGTCCTTTTTTTATAAACTGACCATCAGGTTCTAGTTGCATAAAGTTAAGGTGATTGAAGGATTTTAATCTTTTACATGATCGACATGTTTCACATGGAACATTATTTACTGGGTCTTCACAAAATATGAGCTGAACAAAAAATTGCATAACTTTTTCTTTCCCAGTTCCTTTAGCCCCTTCCAAAATATAGGCATGTCCAATACGATTTTTGGATATAATCTTCTGAATTTGTTTGACTACCTTTGGCTGTATTTTTTCTACGTCCACAATCGACCAGTTTTCCATCATTTTCACCTCTTTTTTAGAAAAGCTCTGGCGCCTACGTCAGCTCTGATAGTCGCTGGAGTTAGGTAGATACGAGTTATAAACAAATACTTTCTTGTGAAAAATCCCGCGTTTCACATTATGCGAAAACACGGGAAACTTACGTGTATAAATTGATAAGTAAGCCTTTTATCTCTCCAATTTTATCTAACAAGTCTATAGAGCTTTTTTCTTGGTTTAAAATTTCTTCCGCTAATTCAACTAATTTTTCATCAATTGTTTCAACAAGTTTCAACTTTCTTCCTTCACCAAACCGGTTCCATGTATGAGACTGTTTTAATCCCATTCCAAAATCAACAGCTTCGTGTAAGAACTTTCGGATAAGCATTTTAAACTTTGCCATATCGCGTAAGTTTCGAGAACGTGCTAGACGATCCCCAGCGGTGGAGATGTCTCCGAGAAGTCTTGTCATAGTATCCGTCTGCATGCGCTGTTCTTGTTTTGTAATCATTTGACCAAATTTGACAGACTGATTTCCATTCTGCATGGCGTCTTTTCTAATATTATCTATACCAACACGCATATCTTGGTTAATCTTCACTGTTTACTACTCCTTCCTTCATTATTAAAAATGATGGAATTGTTCAATTGGGAGTACAAATACTGTAGCCCCTCCAACCTCAACCTCGACTGGATATGGAATATAAGAGTCTGCATTTCCTCCCATTGGAGATACTGGTGCTACCATTTGCTCTCTTGCTCTACAATTATCTCTTATTAGCTCTAAAGCAGAAGCTACTAGTACATCATCAGTACCGATTAGAAATGTAGTATTACCGGAACGTAAAAAACCACCCGTACTTGCAAGTTTTGTTGCTCTAAACTTTGCCTTTGTTAATGCATTAGACAACCGATTACTATCCTGATCCTGAACTACTGCTACTATCAATTTCATCGATACTCACCCCTATTAGTATTTTTTCTTTTATTATACCATGAATTATCTAATAATTTCTAATTCCCGTTTGATGACTGTATATGTTTCTTCTAATACCTTCTCTACCGATTGAGAGGCATCTATTACTTGTATACGTTCCGGATATTTTTCTACTAACGCTAAATAACCAGCTCGTACTTTTTGATGAAATGCCAAATTTTCAACATCTAATCGGTTCTTTTCTCGATTCTTATGTGCGTTAATTCTAGATAAACCTACCTCAGGGTCCACATCAAATAGAACTGTTTTTTCCGGCATTGTGTCTCCAATAGCAAACTTATTAATTGCCCATATTTCCTCTACTCCAATACCACGAGCAAAACCTTGATATGCTAATGAGCTATCAATAAATCTATCACAAATCACAATTTTTCCAGCTTCTAACGCAGGTAGAATCTTCTCTACTAAATGTTGTCTTCTAGCAGCAGCATATAATAATGCTTCAGTACGGCTTTCCATCATTGTATGCTCATTATTTAAAATTATGTTACGAATCTTTTCGGAAATCATAATTCCTCCAGGCTCTCTTGTCATTACAACATCGTAGCCTTCTTCCATTAATCGTTTTCCTAATAAATTCATAACAGTTGTTTTCCCTGCACCTTCTGGACCCTCACTTGTTATAAAATACCCTCTTTTTTGCACAGTTACTCCTCCACTACATATATTAACTTTTCTTCTAATCGATGCTCTCCTTGAAACAAGGTGCCTTTTTCAATCCACTCTTCTAATTCTGTAAGAATGGGAACCGTAATTTTTTCCCCTGGTAAGATTAACGGAATACCTGGAGGGTAAGGAACAATCATCCCCTTAGATATCCTTCCAATCCCCCGTACATAAGGAATCCATTCCCCTTGTTTCTCACTAAGTAGCTCCATATTCATCTGCAAAGTAGAAACAGACTTTCGTTCTATATGAAACATATTATTCGTATGATCTGGACTCTCTTTTTTTAAGCTATCTACGGCATATTTTATTCGCTTTCTAATCTCTGCAAATGCATATTCATGCTCCACTTTTAGTAATGGGAGAATAAGTAAGACTTGATATATATCCGCTAGTTCCACATATATATTTTGTTTTTCTAAAGCTTTCTGTACCTGAAACCCAGAATACTTTGCAACGCGTATTAATAGTTTTAATGGATCGTCTACTTGAACTACTTCAATTAGTGGAATAGTTTCTAAAGCTTCTATAAACACTTCTCTTCGACTCATCAATTGTTTAAAATCCATTGGACTATATCTTTCCACATAACTTCTTGCATCATCAAGAGAGGCTAAGATTAAATAGGAAGGACTACTCGATTGCAGCATTCTTAAGTATTTATTTACTTTATTGCTATCAATCAATTGAGAACGAATATGTAAAAATGAACCCATTGTTAACGCCGGTAACGTTTTATGCGCTGACTGAACAACTACATCAGCTCCATATAATAACGCTGACTTTGGAAATTCCTTATGTGTTTGGAAATGTGCACCATGTGCTTCATCTACTAATACAGGCATTTGTAGACTATGACATAGTCTGATGATATTTTCTAAATCCGGAGAGGAAACCCCATAATAGTTTGGATAGGTTAAGACAACTGCTTTGGCAAAAGGATATTGTTGAATTGCTTCCTCCATTACCTCAAATGATACATAGGACGCTGTTTTCGATTGTTCATCCCATTCAGGGGATACAAAAATAGGCTCTGCTCCAACCAATTCAATAGCATGAAATATAGATTTATGAGCATTTCGTTGTACAATAATTTGTTCTCCATACTGACAAGTTGCATAAATCATAGCTAGGTTTCCAATAGTTGTGCCATTCACTAAAAAGAAACTTTTATCTGTGTTATATAGTTTGGTCAGTAATTGCTCTGCTTCTTTAATAGCTTCCTCTGGATGATGATAATCATCCAATCCATTTAATTCAGTCAAGTCATACTGCATCGAATCCCTAATAAGTTGTGGTAAATTGGATAAAAGTCCATGTTTATGACCAGGCACATGAAAAGAAAGCGGCTTTTTCTTATGAAATTGCTCCAACGCCTCAACCAACGGTCTTTTCTCTTGCATTATATTACCTCACTATATGTTCTAATTTCTTTCTTCTATTATACATGAATAGTTCGCTGTAAAGACGGTAGGCAACTTATTTCTGTCAGGTTTTTCTTGGAATATCTATTAACAATAAGTTATACCTAATCAAGACTTTTTAACAAACAATAATGAAAAAATTATACAAAAAAGTTGTTACCGATAATTCGGTAACAACTTTTTCTTTGGTGCCCAGCGACGTCCTACTCTCACAGGGGAGACCCCCAACTACCATCGGTGCAAGAGCTTAACTTCCGTGTCCAGAGCTGCGAAAGCAGATGGACTGCAGATTTCTTCGTCAGCTGCATCGTTCGATTCTCGCGTATGTTATACGCTCCGAGCCATTCTCCATTGCTTCCTTGAACTCTTTGCCCCTCTACTTTCTCGCATACTATCTTATAGAGAAAGACTGCCTACGCCTTTATTTATTCTATTTTAGTATAAACAAAAAAGTCATTACCGATTTACTCGGTAATGACTTTACTTTGATGCCCAGCGACGTCCTACTCTCACAGGGGGAGACCCCCAACTACCATCGGCGCTGAAGAGCTTAACTTCCGTGTTCGGTATGGGAACGGGTGTGACCTCTTCGCCATCATCACTAGACTCTACGGCTTCCAATACACATCGTACTTCTTCGTCAACTTCATTCGTTCGGTCAGTCACGTACGTTAGTACGTTCCTTTCCTCTCTCAATTGTTTCCTCGAATTACTCGTGTCTTGAAACCCTTAACAGAGTGCTTGTTCACTCAAAACTGGATAAACGACATTGTTACGTTAAACAAATTTGGTTAAGTCCTCGATCGATTAGTATTCGTCAGCTGCACGTGTCGCCACGCTTCCACCCCGAACCTATCTACCTCATCGTCTTTGAGGGATCTTACTTACTTGCGTAATGGGAAATCTCATCTTGAGGGGGGCTTCGTGCTTAGATGCTTTCAGCACTTATCCCGTCCACACATAGCTACCCAGCGATGCTCTTGGCAGAACAACTGGTACACCAGCGGTGTGTCCATCCCGGTCCTCTCGTACTAAGGACAGCTCCTCTCAAATTTCCTACGCCCACGACGGATAGGGACCGAACTGTCTCACGACGTTCTGAACCCAGCTCGCGTACCGCTTTAATGGGCGAACAGCCCAACCCTTGGGACCGACTACAGCCCCAGGATGCGATGAGCCGACATCGAGGTGCCAAACCTCCCCGTCGATGTGGACTCTTGGGGGAGATAAGCCTGTTATCCCCGGGGTAGCTTTTATCCGTTGAGCGATGGCCCTTCCATGCGGAACCACCGGATCACTAAGCCCGTCTTTCGACCCTGCTCGACTTGTAGGTCTCGCAGTCAAGCTCCCTTCTGCCTTTACACTCTTCGAATGATTTCCAACCATTCTGAGGGAACCTTTGGGCGCCTCCGTTACACTTTAGGAGGCGACCGCCCCAGTCAAACTACCCGCCTGACACTGTCTCCTACCCGGGTTACGGGTATGGGTTAGAATTTCAATACAACCAGGGCAGTATCCCACCGACGCCTCCTCCGAAGCTGGCGCTCCGGGCTCTAAGGCTCCTGCCTATCCTGTACAAGTTGCACCAAAATTCAATATCAAGCTATAGTAAAGCTCCACGGGGTCTTTCCGTCCTGTCGCGGGTAACCTGCATCTTCACAGGTACTATAATTTCACCGAGTCTCTCGTTGAGACAGTGCCCAGATCGTTACGCCTTTCGTGCGGGTCGGAACTTACCCGACAAGGAATTTCGCTACCTTAGGACCGTTATAGTTACGGCCGCCGTTTACTGGGGCTTCAATTCGCACCTTCGCTTGCGCTAAGCACTCCTCTTAACCTTCCAGCACCGGGCAGGCGTCAGCCCCTATACTTCACCTTACGGTTTTGCAGAGACCTGTGTTTTTGCTAAACAGTCGCCTGGGCCTATTCACTGCGGCTCTTCTAGGCTATGCACCCAAAAGAGCACCCCTTCTCCCGAAGTTACGGGGTCATTTTGCCGAGTTCCTTAACGAGAGTTCTCTCGCTCACCTTAGGATTCTCTCCTCGACTACCTGTGTCGGTTTGCGGTACGGGCACCTATCACCTCGCTAGAGGCTTTTCTTGGCAGTGTGAAATCAGGAACTCCGGACATACGTCCTCGCCATCACAGCTCAATGTTACAGAATGCGGATTTGCCTACATTCACACCTTACTGCTTGGACATGCATAACCAACAGCATGCTTACCCTATCCTTCTGCGTCCCCCCATTACTCAAACGGTGGTTTGGTGGTACAGGAATATCAACCTGTTATCCATCGCCTACGCCTATCGGCCTCGGCTTAGGTCCCGACTAACCCTGAGCGGACGAGCCTTCCTCAGGAAACCTTAGTCATACGGTGGACGGGATTCTCACCCGTCTTTCGCTACTCATACCGGCATTCTCACTTCTAAGCGCTCCACCAGTCCTTCCGGTCTGACTTCAACGCCCTTAGAACGCTCTCCTACCACTGATACCAAAGGTATCAATCCACAGCTTCGGTGATTTGTTTAGCCCCGATACATTTTCGGCGCAGCGTCACTCGACCAGTGAGCTATTACGCACTCTTTAAATGATGGCTGCTTCTAAGCCAACATCCTGG
Source organism: Psychrobacillus sp. INOP01 (assembly GCF_018140925.1). Taxonomy (NCBI): domain Bacteria; kingdom Bacillati; phylum Bacillota; class Bacilli; order Caryophanales; family Bacillaceae; genus Psychrobacillus; species Psychrobacillus sp. INOP01. The sequence goes on along the minus strand of NZ_CP073315.1, from coordinate 2,177,573 downwards.
TTGTCTAAGCAACGCCACATCCTTTTCCACTTAACAAATACTTTGGGACCTTAGCTGGTGGTCTGGGCTGTTTCCCTCTTGACTACGGATCTTATCACTCGCAGTCTGACTCCCAAACATAAATCATTGGCATTCGGAGTTTGTCTGAATTCGGTAACCCGGGATGGGCCCCTAGTCCAAACAGTGCTCTACCTCCAAGATTCTAACGTTTGAGGCTAGCCCTAAAGCTATTTCGGAGAGAACCAGCTATCTCCAGGTTCGATTGGAATTTCTCCGCTACCCACACCTCATCCCCGCACTTTTCAACGTGCGTGGGTTCGGACCTCCAGTAAGTGTTACCTTACCTTCATCCTGGACATGGGTAGATCACCTGGTTTCGGGTCTACGACCACATACTCATTCGCCCTATTCAGACTCGCTTTCGCTGCGGCTCCGTCTTCTCAACTTAACCTTGCATGTAATCGTAACTCGCCGGTTCATTCTACAAAAGGCACGCTATCACCCATTAACGGGCTCTAACTACTTGTAGGCACACGGTTTCAGGATCTATTTCACTCCCCTTCCGGGGTGCTTTTCACCTTTCCCTCACGGTACTGGTTCACTATCGGTCACTAGGTAGTATTTAGCCTTGGGAGATGGTCCTCCCGGATTCCGACGGAATTTCACGTGTTCCGCCGTACTCAGGATACACTCAAGAGAGAATGAATTTTGGACTACGGGGCTTTTACCCTATCCTGCGGACCTTTCCAGATCGCTTCGTCTAACTCATTCCTTTGTAACTCTATGTAGAGTGTCCTACAACCCCAAGAGGCAAGCCTCTTGGTTTGGGCTATTCCCGTTTCGCTCGCCGCTACTCAGGGAATCGATTTTTCTTTCTCTTCCTCCAGGTACTTAGATGTTTCAGTTCCCTGGGTGTGTCTCAGATGCGCTATGTATTCACGCAAATGTACTGCTCCATTACGAACAGTGGGTTTCCCCATTCGGAAATCTCCGGATCAAAGCTCACTTACAGCTCCCCGAAGCATATCGGTGTTAGTGCCGTCCTTCGTCGACTCCTAGTGCCAAGGCATTCACCGTGCGCCCTTATTAACTTAACCTAAAAGTTAAAAAGTCTTACACATCATGATTACCGAAGTAATCACAACTTGAATTTCTTGTTGTTTATTGTTTCAATGTCGTTTTATCCAGTTTTCAAAGAACAAGTATCGAATCTTCATATAAAAATGAACATTCAAAACTGAACTGCAAAACGTTAAGATACAGATAAAAATCTGTATTCCGATATTATCCTTAGAAAGGAGGTGATCCAGCCGCACCTTCCGATACGGCTACCTTGTTACGACTTCACCCCAATCATCTGTCCCACCTTCGGCGGCTGGCTCCCGTAAGGGTTACCCCACCGACTTCGGGTGTTACAAACTCTCGTGGTGTGACGGGCGGTGTGTACAAGGCCCGGGAACGTATTCACCGTGGCATGCTGATCCACGATTACTAGCGATTCCGGCTTCATGTAGGCGAGTTGCAGCCTACAATCCGAACTGAGAACGGTTTTATGGGATTTGCTCACCCTCGCGGGGTTGCGACCCTCTGTACCGTCCATTGTAGCACGTGTGTAGCCCAGGTCATAAGGGGCATGATGATTTGACGTCATCCCCACCTTCCTCCGGTTTATCACCGGCAGTCACCTTAGAGTGCCCAACTGAATGCTGGCAACTAAGATCAAGGGTTGCGCTCGTTGCGGGACTTAACCCAACATCTCACGACACGAGCTGACGACAACCATGCACCACCTGTCACCGCTGTCCCCGAAGGGAAAAGCCTATCTCTAGACCGGTCAGCGGGATGTCAAGACCTGGTAAGGTTCTTCGCGTTGCTTCGAATTAAACCACATGCTCCACCGCTTGTGCGGGCCCCCGTCAATTCCTTTGAGTTTCAGTCTTGCGACCGTACTCCCCAGGCGGAGTGCTTAATGCGTTAGCTGCAGCACTAAGGGGCGGAAACCCCCTAACACTTAGCACTCATCGTTTACGGCGTGGACTACCAGGGTATCTAATCCTGTTTGCTCCCCACGCTTTCGCGCCTCAGCGTCAGTTACAGACCAGAAAGCCGCCTTCGCCACTGGTGTTCCTCCAAATCTCTACGCATTTCACCGCTACACTTGGAATTCCGCTTTCCTCTTCTGTACTCAAGTCCCCCAGTTTCCAATGACCTTCCACGGTTGAGCCGTGGGATTTCACATCAGACTTAAAGGACCGCCTGCGCGCGCTTTACGCCCAATAATTCCGGACAACGCTTGCCACCTACGTATTACCGCGGCTGCTGGCACGTAGTTAGCCGTGGCTTTCTAATGAGGTACCGTCAAGGTACGAGCAGTTACTCTCGTACTTGTTCTTCCCTCACAACAGAGTTTTACGATCCGAAAACCTTCTTCACTCACGCGGCATTGCTCCATCAGACTTTCGTCCATTGTGGAAGATTCCCTACTGCTGCCTCCCGTAGGAGTCTGGGCCGTGTCTCAGTCCCAGTGTGGCCGATCACCCTCTCAGGTCGGCTACGCATCGTCGCCTTGGTGAGCCGTTACCTCACCAACTAGCTAATGCGCCGCGGGCCCATCCTGTAGTGACAGCCGAAACCGTCTTTTAACATCTCCCCATGTGAGGAAATGGATTATTCGGTATTAGCCCCGGTTTCCCGGAGTTATCCCAATCTACAGGGCAGGTTGCCCACGTGTTACTCACCCGTCCGCCGCTAAATCAGAAGAAGCAAGCTTCTTCGTCATTCGCTCGACTTGCATGTATTAGGCATGCCGCCAGCGTTCGTCCTGAGCCAGGATCAAACTCTCCATAATAGAGAACTTAAAAAGCTCATTTGTTTTGCTGGCATCATCATTAAATGATGTCAAAATTGTTTTGCTATCAAACTAACTAAGTTAGTTGATAAGCTGTATGTCTTAACGTTTTGCATGTTCAGTTTTCAATGTTCATGTTGTCTACCAGAATGCTTTACCTCTTGGCGACTCCTATAATATTACTTGCTTTGTATTATAAAGTCAACACTTTTTCAAAACTTTTTTATATTAGTATAGAAATTGCTATAACAGAGATTACTCCCGGTATGCCCAACGTAGCTGCGACAGTGCCTGTAAACAAATTTACTGGTATTACATAACCCATTGAACCAAGCAATAAATGAACTCCATATAACAAAAGTATAGAAAAACCTAAACGAAACAATAAAATAGATACGCCTTCAAAAAACTTCGGAAATGAATTTCGAAATAATAAAAAAGATAAAAGTAATAGCGAACATATAATGATAATAAACTTCATGAGTTACACCCTCCATAAAATCATATCTATCATTATATGTAGCTAGTACATCTATTATTCTATTTTAGAATGACATTTCGAATCCTAGCTTCTTTATATAGATAGAAGTGGATACTTTCTGCCATTTTCCTTTTAGCAACTGCATCTAAATCATAGTCGTTTAAATAATCTTCTATTATCTGAGCTTGTTGCCACTCTTTTTTCGTTTCTTTCATGAGCGCCACAAATTGCTCATCAAATTCTTTTTTCAGTTTTCCTTTTTTAGAAAACATCACACTATCCCAGCCCCTTACAACTCTCGGCGACCTTCAAGAGCTTTAGATAGAGTTACTTCATCTGCATACTCTAAATCTCCACCTACAGGTAATCCATGAGCAATTCTTGTTGTTTTAATACCAGACGGTTTGACAAGGCGTGAAATATACATCGCCGTTGCTTCTCCTTCTATTGTAGGATTAGTAGCTAGTATTAGTTCTTCTATTTCTGTATCTTGTAACCTTTTCAAAAGTGAAGGTACATTTATATCTTCTGGACCAATTCCATCCATCGGAGAAATAGCCCCGTGAAGTACGTGGTATCGTCCGTTGTAATCTCTCATCTTTTCCAACGCAATTACATCTTTTGTGTCTTGAACCACACAGATCAAAGAGCCATCTCTTTGCTGATCCTGACATATATGGCAAGGATCAATATCTGTTATATGCCCACACACAGAACAAAAGCTTAAATTTCGTTTGGCATCAACTAAAGCTTTCGCAAAATCTAAAACAGTATCTTCTTTCATTGTTAAGACAAAAAAAGCCAGACGGGCCGCTGTTTTCGGCCCTATTCCTGGCAATTTCATAAAACTATCTATTAGTTTTGATATCGGTTCAGGATAATGCATCTAATATTCCTCCTAGAACATGCCAGGAAGGTTCAATCCTTTCGTGAATTGACCCATTGTGGAGTTCGCTGTTTCTTCTGCTTTTTTTATCGCTTCATTTGTAGCAATAACGATTAAATCTTGAAGCATTTCAATATCATCTGGATCTATTACGGCAGGATCTAGTTCTACTTCAAGCACTTCTTTTTGTCCAGAAACTACGACTTTCACCATACCACCACCAGCAACTGCTTCGAATCGTTGAGTTGCTAACTCTTCTTGAGCCTCTGCCATCTTCTTTTGCATTTTTTGCATTTGTTTCATCATACCTTGCATATTTCCCATTCCACGCATAATTGTTTTCCTCCTTAGTCATCTTGTACTTCTACAAATTCTTTACCAAACAATTTCTCTGCTTCCACTACCAGCGGATCCTCTGACACCTGTTCCATCGATTGTAATAATTCCATCGATTCAGTTGGTTCAGAAAAATTTTCTTCCTCGGTCTCTTGAGCACCTTGTTTTAAACCATTTTGTCTAATAAAATCTTCTCGGATCTTCAACCAATTTTCCTCTGGTACGTATAAAACTTCATACATCGTCCCCGTCAAGTTAGCAATTAACTGGGGAAATGAAGTGGAAAATGTTTTGTTCTCCATAGCCATTTGGCAATGTATATCATACTTGAATTTTAACACAAATGCATTAGAAGATGCTGCTACTGGCTCAGCATCATTTAATAATGCTGCATGTGATTTTTGTAATTGTTGTAAAATATTTGCCCACTGAGATTTAATCGATTGGAGATCCATTTTCGTGGCTGTTTTCAAAATTTCTTGTATTCGACCGCTTGATACTTTAACGCCACCAGATGACTTTTGTCTTTGGCGCTTCGGTTGGTCTTGTGTTCCTGCGTTTACCTGCGGAATCATCCCTTGACTTAATTGTTGTTGCAACTGTTGTAATTGAGTTTCTAGTACTTTTACCTTTGTTTCTAGCTCCGAGTTACTCCCATTTGAGAACGTTCCTTCTACTGGCACATGTGCCAATCGAATTATCGCAGTTTCTAGATACACTTTCGCATGATTAGAAAAACGCATTTCTTGTTGAGTATTCGTCAAGATGGAGATGCCTTTATATAAGGCGTCTACCTGAAACTTAGAAGCAAGCTTTAAAAACATAGAGTCACCTGTTGCTATTTCTAGTAATTCAGTTTGTTCTGGAGCAACAAGTAAAACAAGTAAGTCTCTATAGAAGGTTATAAAATCCTCCGTTAATCGAACAGGATCCTTTCCATCTTCTATTAACTTTTCTATGCATGCTAATGCCTTCGCTATATCTTTGTCTATCAAAGCATCTGCTAATTGAAAAAAGACATCCTGTCCAATAGAACCAGTTACAAGTAATGCATCTTCAATCGTCATTTTATCTACACTAAATGACACAACTTGATCCAGCATACTAAGTGCATCACGCATACCACCCGCAGCAGCTTGTGCAATAATTTTTAGTACATTTTCATCGTATTCAATTTTAGCATCTGTTAATACTTCTTCCATACGAGAAACGATATCAGCAGATGTAATTCGTTTAAAATCGAAACGCTGACATCTAGAAATAATAGTTAAGGGAATTTTATGTGGCTCCGTTGTTGCCAATATGAACACGGCATGTGCAGGTGGTTCTTCTAATGTTTTCAATAATGCGTTGAATGCACTCGTTGAGAGCATATGCACTTCATCGATAATATACACTTTATATTTAGCATTAGAAGGAGCAAATCGAACTTTTTCAATAATATCACGCATTTCTTCTACTCGAGAGTTAGAAGCTGCGTCAAACTCAATCACATCTGTATTCGAGCCTTCTGTTATACTTTTACACGTTTCACATGAATTGCACGGTTCTTTTGCTGGACCATTTTCACAGTTCAAAGCTTTCGCAAAAATTTTTGCTGCACTTGTTTTACCTGTTCCACGTGGCCCTGAAAATAAATACGCATGTGTTGTTTTGTTATAAAGGAGGGCATTTTGAAGGGTTTGCTTAATATGAGTTTGACCAGACACTTCTGCAAACGATTGTGGCCGATAAGCACGGTAAAAAGCTTGATACGACACTAGTTTCCCTCCTTCTCATTTCTAACTGTTAATGATTTCTATTATATCATAAAGCCAACTAGACTTCGCTTATTTATATATAGTAGTTTTTTTTCAAATAAAAAACTCACTTGTCTATTAGACAAGTGAGTTGAAGTGTAAAATTAAAGCCGTGCACCTTCCTTCGATTGAAACACATAAGCGGCACCTTTGTCGTTAACTCGGTTTAGGCTGCCCCGCGGCACATGAGAAAACACCACTTAATGCTGCTTCCTTCCGGACCTGACATGGTTCATGGGTACCCATTGCGCAGGACCCAAACGTCAACATCACGTGCAAATACCAGACCCTACATGTATTCAACCTCAGAGAAGGAGTTCAGTCTCGCTAGAGCGGATTGCGAGTTACAAGACACCGCTACCTTCCCACCTAGCACGGCATTTACTAGTATACTTTTTTTAGAGACAAAAATCAACGATAACGCATATATAAATTTTATCTACATTACTATTTATTGTAACTGACAGGAAAACTATTTAAAATATTTGCGGTAAATTTGATTGCTTTTTCAAGGTAACTGCTTAAATGTCACACAAAGATATATGATTAAAACAACAGAAAATTAATAAAAATATGTTGACTTTCATTTTTATCCATGATAAATTAGTTCTTGTACTTCGGAGGAATACCCAAGTCTGGCTGAAGGGATCGGTCTTGAAAACCGACAGGCGGGTCATACCGCGCGGGGGTTCGAATCCCTCTTCCTCCTCCATTTTAAATACACACACGCATAAATTTGAGATTGAATTCGTTACGTTGGTAACGAATTTTTCTTACAATAGTGTGTTCAGAATATTAAGAAGTTAGCGAATTTCGCTAACTTTTTTTATGCCATGTTAAATACTTTATATAAAAATCCTCCTGTATAAGATACAGGAGGATTTTATTTATTTACGAATAATAGCAGTTTGCTCCATGAAATGACCAATACGTTCTAAGATTGCTTCCACATCATCTGGATTTGCCAAAATATCGTAATCATTAATATTTAAACGAAGTACTGGGCAACCATTAAATGCGTCAATCCATTTCTCATAACGCCCATGCATTTCCTCCCAATAAGAGATAGGTGTTTGCTGCTCCATTGGTCGACCTCTATCATGAATTCGATCAATAATGTCATCCATTGATCCTTCTAAATAAATAAGTAAGTTTGGATGTGGAAAATATGGTGTCATTACCATTGCTTCAAATAAACTCGTATACGTTTCATGATCTACTGGATCCATCGTACCTTTTTCCTTATGCATTTGCGCAAATATTCCTGTATCCTCGTAAATAGAACGGTCTTGGATAAATCCACCACCATACTCAAACATTCTTTTTTGCTCTTTAAATCGCTCCGCTAAAAAGTAAATTTGTAAATGAAAGCTCCATTTAGAAAAGTCCTCGTAGAAACGATCTAAATAAGGGTTTGTATCCACTTTTTCAAAAGACGTTTTAAAATGTAACGCTTCTGCTAATGCTTTAGTCATTGTTGATTTACCTACTCCAACAGTTCCTGCAATCGTAATAACTGCATTAGAAGGTATACCATACTTCTCTCTTAAACTCATTATTAATAACTCCTTTTATGTAATGTTGCCTCTACTTTTTCTAGTATTATTTGTAGGTCTTGTCCATTTTGAACAAAATCTATCTCATCTCCATTAAATCGAAGAATGGGTACTTCTGGATGTTTTTTTTCGAAGTTATCGATAAACATGCGATAGTCAGCTGAGAGCTGCTTCAAATAATCAGAGCTAATTTTTTTTTCAAAATCTCTTCCACGTTTATCAATTCGCCCGAGAAGTATATCTATACTTGCATCTATATATATGACCATATTAGGAACTGGCATATCTTTAGTCAAAATTTGATAAATCGATTCATACTTTTCATACTCTACTTCACTCAACGTCCGTTTCGCAAAAATTAGATTTTTGAAAATATGATAATCTGCAACAACTGGTCTTTCATTCGATAAATATTTTTTCTCTATATCACTTAATTGTTTATAACGATTACACAGAAAAAACATCTCTGTTTGGAAACTCCATTCTGCAATGTCCTCATAAAACTTATTTAAAAAAGGATTTTCATCCACAATCTCTTTTAATAATTCAAATTGGTATTTGGTCGCAATAGCCTTGGCCAAGGAAGTCTTCCCAACCCCTATTGGGCCTTCTACCGTTATAAATGGAATGGACATAAGTTTAACCTCACTCTAAGATTTCAAGTCGTATCATCTATTTTAGCACACGCCGAAAATGAAAAATAGAGCAAATCCACCTTTCCAAGGAAAGGCTAATTTGCTCTATTTTTTCTTTACTTGGAACATTTCGTGAAGTAAATACCAATTTTGTGGAAAATCAAAACCACTGTGCCAATATGCAATTCCTAGTAATTGTAGTTCTTTTAGGAGTTTGAACTTAGCTTGAATAGATCGTGCATCTTCAAACCATACCTCATGTTCGATACCATCCTGCCAATAATGAAAGAAAGGAGCCTGTGCATTTTGATCGTATTCGATTGCGGCATTTCGATCCTTTGCTAGTTGAATGGCCTGCTGTGGACTTAGTGCTTTAGCAATTGGGTTTCCTACTTTATATGGTAAATTCCAATCGTATCCATACAAATTCTGCCCCATCATAATTTTACTTGGAAGTATTTCTGTTTTTGCATATTCCAATACTCTGCGAACAGGTCCGATTGGTGAAACTGCCATCGGTGGCCCCCCACTATATCCCCATTCATAAGTCATAATAACAACAAAATCTGCTACTTCACCTATCCCCTTATAATCAAAAGCTTCATACCATCTCCCTGGTTGATCAGCACTTGTTTTAGGAGGTAGTGTTACGGATATAACATACCCTTTTGCAAATTCTTTAAATTCCTTTATAAAGTTCACATAATTTTCTCTGTCACCAGCATCCATATACTCAAAATCTATATGAATATGATTTGTCCCTCTTTTTTCTGCCTCTGCCACCGCTTGTTCAAACAAGTTCATCTTTACTACTTCATCCGTGAAAATAGTATGAGCTAGGGAACTATTAAACGCATAATTCTCAATGTTTGCTAGCACAATAACTGTTTCTACTTGATGCTCTTTAGCAATTTCACTTAAGGTACCCCAATTCATTTCCGTTAATGATCCATCTCGCAGCACTTCATACGAAAAAGGCATCATATAAGTTAAGTTTGAGGCAACCTTCTCTACTTGCTCTAGCACACGTTCCGAGGGTATTTCTGTATACCATTCAACATATAAATTCGTTTCAATGGTAGGTCTATTTGGACTTGGGGTCGATGGTAGTACTAGTGCCTGCCCTACTACTAATACATCAGGATCAGGAATTTCATTTATAGAGACAATACTTTCCATTGTTGTTCCGGACCGTTTGGCGATTGCATATAAACTATCTCCCTGTTTAACAATATGGATCAATGCATCACTCCTTCATCATAGAGTATGCAAGTTGTCAAAAAAACATGCTACACTATGCAAAAGGAGTCGATTATGATGGATGAATATTATATGAATTTAGCTATAGAAGAAGCAAAAAAAGCAGCTGCCATTGGTGAAGTTCCAATAGGTGCAGTAATAGTACATAATGATAAAGTTATTGCTACTGGTTACAACTTAAGGGAAACAACCCTAAATGCCACTACACATGCAGAACTACTTGCTATTCAAGAGGCATGTAAAACATTAAATAATTGGAGACTAGAAGAAACAACTCTATATGTTACCTTAGAGCCATGCCCGATGTGCGCAGGAGCCATTTTACAGTCCCGTATTCCTCGAGTAGTGTACGGAGCAAGAGATGCCAAAGCAGGCTGTGTCGATTCCCTTTACCGACTATTGAATGATGATAGATTTAATCACTGCTGTGAAGTAACAGAAGGTGTTTTAGCAGAAGAATGCGGCAATATACTCACGCAGTTTTTTCGTAATCTTCGTGAACAAAAGAAGAACCAGAAACGATGTTTGTAGCGAATCTGGTTTTTTAAAGAAAGTATATGGATTACCAGACTTTGTACCCTTGTCAAGATTACCGACAAGAAGAAAGGCTGGGCTTCTTTCTTGCCCGTTATTTTATTACTTTATAACTGTTTTTCCACCCATGTAAGGAACAAGAACTTCTGGAACTACTACTGTTCCATCTGCTTGTTGGTAATTTTCTAAAATAGCCGCCACTGTGCGTCCCAGTGCTAATCCACTACCATTTAAAGTATGCACGTACTCAGGTTTCCCTCCAACTTCACGACGGAAACGAATTCCTGCACGTCTAGCTTGGAAATCCTCAAAGTTACTGCAAGAAGAAATTTCTTTATATTCACCATAACTTGGTAACCAAACTTCTAAATCGTATTTCTTCGCAGCTGTAAAGCCTAGATCTGCAGTACACATATGAAGTTTACGATAAGGTAGGCCTAACAGTTGTAATACTTTCTCTGCATGACCAGTTAAAAGTTCTAGCTGCTCATAAGAATCTTCAGGCTTCACAAAGCGAACTAACTCTACTTTGTTAAACTGATGTTGACGTATTAATCCACGAGTATCGCGACCTGCAGAGCCTGCTTCAGAACGGAAACATGCACTAAAAGCAGTGAATGCTTGCGGAAGTTCTCCCCCATCTAATATCTCATCTCTATAAAAATTTGTTACGGGTACTTCTGCTGTTGGTATTAAGAAGTAATCCTCTTCCCCAATTAGGAACGCATCCTCTTCAAATTTTGGCAGCTGTCCAGTCCCTGTTAAACTTGTACGGTTTGCTAAATAAGGTGGCAGCATTTCTTCATAGCCATGCTCTTCTGCATGTAAATCCATCATGAAGTTTAACAATCCACGTTCTAGTCTAGCTCCTAGACCACGATAAAACGCAAAACGACTTCCTGTCACTTTTGCAGCACGTTCAAAATCTACCAATTTTAAATCTGTAGCAATATCCCAATGTGCTTTCGTTTCAAAATCAAATGAAGGAACTTCTCCCCATTTAAGTATTTCTACATTATCATCCTCAGAATCACCGATTGGAACACTGTCATGCGGAACATTAGGGATACGCATCATCATATATTCAAACTTTTCTTCAACGTCACGTAACTCATCATCTAATGCTTTTATTTCATCGCCTACTTCACGCATACGTGCAATAAGATCATCCGCATTTTCTTTATTTCGTTTCATCAAAGAGATTTTTTGAGAAAACTCATTTCTTTCAGCCTTCAACACTTCTGTTTTCGCAATTAATTCTCGACGCTTTTGGTCTAAAGGTTGGAATTGATCAAACTCCGAAATATCTTCTCCACGCTTAGCTAGTTTTGCTTTTACTGTTTCATAATTATCTCTTACAAATTTTACATCTAACATATATAACTCCTCCTTAGAATTTTCGAAAAAACGACAAAAAAGCCCCCGTCCCATGAAAAGGGACGAGAGCATACCCGCGTTGCCACCCTGATTGATCCAGTCATAGACGGAATCCACTTACTTGTAATGTAACGGCTTTTCAACCGGCACGACTTACTAATCATTCAGCCGCACAACTCAAAGGACGGATTCACAAGTGTTTATATCAGCTTTCACCACCCGCTGACTCTCTAAAAAAAACGTGCTTGTTACTGCTTCCTATCATCGTTTTTGATTCATGAAATTACTCATACTTTACTATACGTGAACTTCTTTTGCAAGACTTTCCTTTACCATCTCTACAAAATATGCCGTAATCCGATGATCATCAGTTAACTCGGGATGAAAAGAGCATCCTAACAAATGACCTTGTCTTACCATCACGATTCTATCCTCATAAGTTGCCAGTATTTCAACATTTCCCTCTACATTTACAATATGTGGTGCTCGTATAAATACCGCTGGAAAACCATCTGCAACACCTTCAATATATAAATCTGTTTCAAAGCTATCCACCTGTCTCCCGAAAGAGTTACGTTCTACAGTAGCATCCAGAGCACCTAAATGTGAATAATCATACCCCACTAGGTCTTTAGCAAGTAGGATTAATCCTGCACAAGTTCCATACATCGGTTTACCATCTAATGCAAACTTCTGTAGTGGTTCTAACATATCAAATCGATCAATCAGCTTTCGCATTGCTGTACTTTCTCCTCCAGGGAGTATTAATCCATCCACTAACGCTAAGTCTTCCACACTTTTTACTGTTAAAGCCTCTGCTCCACTCGCTTCAATTGAGCAAATATGCTCACTAACTGCTCCTTGAAGAGCTAGAACACCTATTTTAACCATATTACCACCCTCTATCTTGCATACGATCTCCGGCAGATAAACGAGAAATTTCGATTCCCTTCATCGGGATTCCTAAATCTTTTGAAATCTCTACAAGTAATTTATAATCTCGGAAATGTGTTGTTGCTTCTACAATGGCTTTAGCAAATTTCTCTGGTCGTTCTGACTTGAAAATCCCAGACCCTACAAATACACCATCTGCTCCAAGCTCCATCATTAGAGCCGCATCTGCAGGAGTCGCTACTCCACCTGCTGCGAAGTTTACAACCGGTAATTTACCAGCATGTTTAATTTGTAATAAAACATCATACGGTGCACCCAAAATTTTGGCTTCCGTCATTAGTTCATCTTCGCTCATATGTACAATTTTACGAACCTGTGAATTTACTTTACGTAAATGACGCACTGCTTCTACAATGTTTCCTGTTCCAGGTTCTCCTTTGGTACGGAGCATCGAAGCTCCTTCTCCAATTCGACGTGCTGCTTCCCCAAGATCTTTACATCCACATACAAAGGGTACTGTAAATTCACTTTTGCGTAGATGATATTCTTCATCTGCTGGAGTTAGTACTTCTGATTCATCAATATAGTCAACGCCCATTGCTTCTAAAATACGTGCTTCTGTAATATGACCAATACGCGCTTTGGCCATCACTGGAATTGTTACTGCCCCCATTACCTCTTCCATAATGCGGGGGTCCGCCATACGAGCTACTCCTCCTGCTGCACGAATATCGGATGGTACCCGTTCTAATGCCATAACTGCAACTGCACCTGCTGCCTCGGCAATTTTTGCTTGCTCAGCATTAATAACGTCCATAATAACGCCACCCTTTTGCATTTCAGCCATTCCTCTTTTTACTCGATCTGTTCCTGTTAAATTAGTTGCCATAATTAATTTCCCTCCATTATCTTTATAAACTTTAGTATAATAAATTATGACCCTATGAGAAGCATCAGAAATAAATTAAATGAAGTGGTCAGATTGGAGAAAAGATGGATTTTTTAATGTTTCAGCTAGTACAAGAATCAAAAACTCCACTATATGAACAACTATATCGTGCTATAAAAGAAGCAATTATAAACGGAACGATTGAAGAAGGTATTAAGCTTCCCTCTAAAAGAAAGCTGGCTGATTATTTAGCTGTCAGTCAAACGACTATTGAATTTGCCTATAGCCAGTTAGTTGCTGAAGGATTTATCTCCTCTGAACCTAGACGTGGATACTTCGTTCAAAATTTAGAAGAATTAGCTATCATTGAACAGGATACCCCCACCATAATGCCAGAAGCAAATGATGCATATTCCTTTTCTATTGATCTTTCTCCAGGAAAAATCGATACAGATTCATTTCCTTTTGAGACTTGGAGAAAATATGCGAAGGACATTGTAAATGAGGAAAACAAAGACCTTCTTCAGTTAGGCCATCCTCAAGGAGATTATGGGTTGAGACAGCAAATCTCTTCTTATTTGTTCCAATCTAGAGGAGTGAAATGTACGCCTGAACAAATTATTCTAGGCTCAGGTACTGAACAAATTATGCCACTCATCATTCATTTACTTGGAGATAAAGCAGTGTATGGATTTGAAAATCCTGGATATCCTCTTACGCATCATTTATTTTTTAAAGATAGTAGGAAATCTGTACCTATTCCAGTAGATGACGATGGGGTCGTAGTCGCTAAACTAGAAAAGTCTTTTGCTAATGTGATGTATGTAACTCCCTCCCACCAATTTCCGACTGGAGCAGTATTATCGGCAACTCGACGCAGCCAGTTACTTGCGTGGGCATACCAGCAGGATAATCGATATATTATTGAAGATGATTACGATAGCGAGTTTAGGTATACGGGCAAGCCTATTCCCTCCCTCCAAGGTATCGATCAAAATGAGCGGGTCATTTATTTAAGCACGTTTTCTAAATCACTAATGCCCTCTTTAAGAATAGCCTATGCAGTATTACCAAAATCACTTCTCTTACAATATAAACAACGATTTTCCTATTATTCCGCTACGGTTCCTCGAATGGATCAGCATATACTAGCAAACTTTATGGAAGATGGGTACTTTGCAAAACATTTAAATAGAATGAGAAAGATTTATAAACGAAAATTAGAAATTATTACGAAAACTATTATGCAATACGAGCCCACAATTACAATCTCTGGAGAACAGGCAGGTATGCATATATTGTTAACTATTCAAACAACTAAAACAGAGGCAGAATTAGTAACCCTTGCGGAACAAGCTGACATTCGGATATACGGTCTTCAGGAATATATTTCATCGGAATTAGAGGAAAAGACGCTTCCAAAGCTCGTATTAGGGTTTGGAGGATTAAAAGTAGAGGAGGTTGCTTCTTCCATTCATCAGTTAATGCATGCTTTAGAAATAACAAAAACACTGTAACTCTAATGAGCTACAGTGTTTTTGTTATTTAAAATAATCCACCTATAAAGTCTGTTGTGCTATTCCATAAGTTTCCGAAAAACTTACCAATACCTTGAAACATTAAACTAAACCAGCTAGCACGTTCTACGGCCTCAGTAGTTACTACGTCCGTTTCTGCTGCTTGATCAATTATATAGCCATAGTCAGTTCCTTCGGATTTCTCTAAGTGAACTTTACCAACAACTGTATCCTTCTTTATATCTGCTTCAAGCGTCTCTTTGCTCGCCGTAAATACAGGCTTGTACAATTCTTTTTCATTTGTCTTAATGACCATAGAAATAGGATCCTTCACAGCTATTGCTACTGTGTCCGCTTTCCCTTTTTCTACTTTTAATGTCTCTTGTTCTGGAATTTTATATCCTGCTGGAACAATTTCTTCTTTAGAAAATTGGGAGAATCCATAATCTAATAAGGCTCTAGTTGCATCAAAACGTGCTTTGTATGAACCTTTTCCATTCGCATCTACTGCTTTCATTACCACAGAAATAACACGCATTCCGTTCTTTTGAGCAGTTGCAGTAAAGGAATGCCCAGCAAATTCTGTTGTTCCAGTTTTTAATCCATCTACGCCTTCGTATTCATATACTAAACCTGGTAACATCCAGTTCCAGTTACTCATCTCTATTGCATCAGAAGTTCCTGCACGGAATGTCTTTTTGGCAATCTTCGTTGTTTCTAAAACTTCAGGAAAATCGTTCATTAAATGATATGCAAGAATTGCTACTGATTTAGCGGGCATTACGTTTTCATCAGAAGCATTAGTACTTGCTGGATGCATTCCTTGTAAGTCTCCATTGTTTAGGCCTGAAGAATTGACAAACTTATATCCTTCTAATCCCATTTCGGCTGCTTTTTCGTTCATTAGATTGATAAAATTATCTTCGGTTCCTGCAATTGTCTCTGCAATTGCAATAGTAGCTGCATTTGCTGAGTATATAGCCATCGCTTCATAAAGCTCTTGAATAGAATAGCTACCATCCTCACGTAGTGGTACATTACTTAAACGACGATCTTGAGAGATTTTGTATGTATATTCAGTAACATTGTATTGTTGATCCCATGTTACTTTACCTTCTTCTATTGCTTCAAATAACAAATACTCCGTCATCATTTTCGTCATACTAGCTATACCTAGTGCTGTCTCAGAATTCTCTTCATATAGGATTTTTCCTGTTTCTGCATCAATTAAAATTGCTGCATCTACATTTAAATTCAAGCTTTCCTCTGCTTTTGTAGCAGCAGGCATACCACATACTACTGACACAAGAAACATCGGAAGTACTAGCCATTTTATCATTGATGTCATCCAAACCTTCTTCACTATCGTACCTCCACCTTTTGTTATTATCATTGCTTATTTTATCACACTTTAGCATGCTAGGACACTTGTATACAAAAAAGCACCCATTCGTCCTAGTTTAAGACGACGAATGAGTGCAAAAGTTTCTATATAATTACTTATGATAGAGAGTAGTTTGGAGCTTCTTTCGTGATTTGAACATCATGTGGATGACTTTCACGTAATCCTGCACCAGTCATACGGATAAACTGTGCATTTTCTCGTAGGTCTTCAAGTGTACCTGTCCCACAATACCCCATTCCTGCACGAACACCACCTAGTAATTGGTGAACAGTATCAGAAAGTGGTCCTTTATAAGGAAGACGACCTTCAATACCTTCTGGAACTAGTTTTTTTGCATCCTCTTGGAAATAACGGTCTTTTGAACCTTTTTCCATAGCAGCAATAGATCCCATTCCACGATAAGTTTTAAAACGTCTACCTTGGAAAATTTCTGTCTCTCCGGGACTTTCTGTTGTACCTGCAAGTAAGCTACCTAACATAACTACATGTCCACCAGCAGCTAACGCTTTTACGATATCACCTGAATACTTAATACCACCGTCAGCAATAATTGTTTTACCAGCCTTGCGAGCTTCTGTTGCACAATCGTATATAGCTGTAATTTGAGGAACCCCAACACCTGCTACAACACGAGTTGTACAAATAGACCCAGGTCCAATACCAACTTTGACAACATCGGCACCTGCCTCAAATAAAGCCTTTGTTGCTTCACCAGTAGCGACATTTCCAGCAACAATATCTAATTCTGGATATGCACTACGAATTTCTTTTACTGTATTTATAACACCTTGAGAATGACCATGTGCCGTATCAATAACAATTACATCTACTTGAGCTTCTACAAGTTTCTGTACTCTTAGCATCGTATCTGTTGTAACGCCTACCGCAGCACCTACTAACAAACGTCCGTGATGATCTTTTGCAGCATTCGGGAATTCAATCACTTTTTCAATATCCTTAATTGTGATTAAGCCTTTTAGCATTCCATTTTCATCAACGATAGGTAATTTTTCAATTTTATATTGTTGAAGGATTTTCTCAGCATCCTCGAGAGTTGTTCCTACGGAAGCTGTAACCAATTGTTCCTTTGTCATTACATCGTCAATTTTTAAAGAGTAATCCTGAATAAAGCGTAAATCACGGTTAGTGATAATGCCGACTAATTGTAAATCTTCTTCATTGTTTACAATAGGGACACCAGAGATTCTATATTTCCCCATCAAATGCTCAGCATCATATACTTGATGACTTGGAGTTAAGAAGAAAGGATCCGTAATAACACCATTTTCCGAACGTTTAACTGTTTGCACTTGCTCGGATTGTTCCTCAATACTCATGTTTTTGTGAATAATTCCAAGCCCACCTTGGCGTGCCATTGAAATCGCCATTTTAGCTTCTGTTACCGTATCCATACCTGCACTAATCATCGGGATATTTAATTTAATTTTAGACGTTAGTTGCACCGATAAATTGATATCCTTTGGTAGTACTTCTGATTGAGCTGGAACTAATAAAACATCATCAAATGTTAAGCCTTCTTTTTGAAATTTAGATTCCCACATTTCGCTGAATTCCTCCTCGTTAAATAAATATTATTACAAGGTTATCAGCGCTTCACACAAGTGTCAAGAAACCTTGAATAATATGTTTATTCGGACTTTTCTTGCATTAGTGAGAAAGAGTTAAAACTCTGTTTTATTTAGCATATAGTTACATAAATTAATTAATATTTAATGTTTATTAAGAGTTGAGTTAGCTAGGTATTTTCCATTTTATAAATTTATGCTTAGTAGGTTAGTAATCTTAAGAATCCACGACTCTCTGAGATTAACAATAGCAACATAAGAATTGTGCCAGCTCTTTTTAAGAGAAAAAACTTGTTTTTTTCCTGTTTCCAATTACCTCTGGACTATCTTTGCTATATCATTATCGTGGTATATCGAGAGAAAGAAAGTTTCCCATTTTTATGCATAGCAAAGCTCTATAAGATAGATACTGTCTATCTTTATGTTGTATATTTTTTTCCTTGTTTTAGAAATCAAACTTAGTTCGCGACATCCTGGTGCTCCTACTCAAAGCTCGTCGCAAAATAAAAATATTTTGCAACGTCTGGCTACCCCACATCCAGTGGGTCTTCAACAAGTGCTAGAAGAATTGCAATATATTGCTCACTATGTCTATAATCGCTCTTCAGAAGAGATCCGTGGGCTAGGGGGATTATTCGAGACCATTTCGTTTCTGAATAAAATGATCACTAAAAGCCACTGTCATCTTTCCAACTATACATATAAAAAAGCCGCTACCGATAATTCGGTAACGACTTTTTCTTTGGTGCCCAGCGACGTCCTACTCTCACAGGGGGAGACCCCCAACTACCATCGGCGCTGAAGAGCTTAACTTCCGTGTTCGGTATGGGAACGGGTGTGACCTCTTCGCCATCATCACTAGACTCTACGGCTTCCAATACACATCGTACTTCTTCGTCAACTTCATTCGTTCGGTCAGTCACGTACGTTAGTACGTTCCTTTCCTCTCTCAATTGTTTCCTCGAACTACTCGTGTCTTGAAACCCTTAACAGAGTGCTTGTTCACTCAAAACTGGATAAACGACATTGTTACGTTAAACAAATTTGGTTAAGTCCTCGATCGATTAGTATTCGTCAGCTGCACGTGTCGCCACGCTTCCACCCCGAACCTATCTACCTCATCGTCTTTGAGGGATCTTACTTACTTGCGTAATGGGAAATCTCATCTTGAGGGGGGCTTCGTGCTTAGATGCTTTCAGCACTTATCCCGTCCACACATAGCTACCCAGCGATGCTCTTGGCAGAACAACTGGTACACCAGCGGTGTGTCCATCCCGGTCCTCTCGTACTAAGGACAGCTCCTCTCAAATTTCCTGCGCCCACGACGGATAGGGACCGAACTGTCTCACGACGTTCTGAACCCAGCTCGCGTACCGCTTTAATGGGCGAACAGCCCAACCCTTGGGACCGACTACAGCCCCAGGATGCGATGAGCCGACATCGAGGTGCCAAACCTCCCCGTCGATGTGGACTCTTGGGGGAGATAAGCCTGTTATCCCCGGGGTAGCTTTTATCCGTTGAGCGATGGCCCTTCCATGCGGAACCACCGGATCACTAAGCCCGTCTTTCGACCCTGCTCGACTTGTAGGTCTCGCAGTCAAGCTCCCTTCTGCCTTTACACTCTTCGAATGATTTCCAACCATTCTGAGGGAACCTTTGGGCGCCTCCGTTACACTTTAGGAGGCGACCGCCCCAGTCAAACTACCCGCCTGACACTGTCTCCTACCCGGGTTACGGGTATGGGTTAGAATTTCAATACAACCAGGGCAGTATCCCACCGACGCCTCCTCCGAAGCTGGCGCTCCGGGCTCTAAGGCTCCTGCCTATCCTGTACAAGTTGCACCAAAATTCAATATCAAGCTATAGTAAAGCTCCACGGGGTCTTTCCGTCCTGTCGCGGGTAACCTGCATCTTCACAGGTACTATAATTTCACCGAGTCTCTCGTTGAGACAGTGCCCAGATCGTTACGCCTTTCGTGCGGGTCGGAACTTACCCGACAAGGAATTTCGCTACCTTAGGACCGTTATAGTTACGGCCGCCGTTTACTGGGGCTTCAATTCGCACCTTCGCTTGCGCTAAGCACTCCTCTTAACCTTCCAGCACCGGGCAGGCGTCAGCCCCTATACTTCACCTTACGGTTTTGCAGAGACCTGTGTTTTTGCTAAACAGTCGCCTGGGCCTATTCACTGCGGCTCTTCTAGGCTATGCACCCAAAAGAGCACCCCTTCTCCCGAAGTTACGGGGTCATTTTGCCGAGTTCCTTAACGAGAGTTCTCTCGCTCACCTTAGGATTCTCTCCTCGACTACCTGTGTCGGTTTGCGGTACGGGCACCTATCACCTCGCTAGAGGCTTTTCTTGGCAGTGTGAAATCAGGAACTCCGGACATACGTCCTCGCCATCACAGCTCAATGTTACAGAATGCGGATTTGCCTACATTCACACCTTACTGCTTGGACATGCATAACCAACAGCATGCTTACCCTATCCTTCTGCGTCCCCCCATTACTCAAACGGTGGTTTGGTGGTACAGGAATATCAACCTGTTATCCATCGCCTACGCCTATCGGCCTCGGCTTAGGTCCCGACTAACCCTGAGCGGACGAGCCTTCCTCAGGAAACCTTAGTCATACGGTGGACGGGATTCTCACCCGTCTTTCGCTACTCATACCGGCATTCTCACTTCTAAGCGCTCCACCAGTCCTTCCGGTCTGACTTCAACGCCCTTAGAACGCTCTCCTACCACTGATACCAAAGGTATCAATCCACAGCTTCGGTGATTTGTTTAGCCCCGATACATTTTCGGCGCAGCGTCACTCGACCAGTGAGCTATTACGCACTCTTTAAATGATGGCTGCTTCTAAGCCAACATCCTGGTTGTCTAAGCAACGCCACATCCTTTTCCACTTAACAAATACTTTGGGACCTTAGCTGGTGGTCTGGGCTGTTTCCCTCTTGACTACGGATCTTATCACTCGCAGTCTGACTCCCAAACATAAATCATTGGCATTCGGAGTTTGTCTGAATTCGGTAACCCGGGATGGGCCCCTAGTCCAAACAGTGCTCTACCTCCAAGATTCTAACGTTTGAGGCTAGCCCTAAAGCTATTTCGGAGAGAACCAGCTATCTCCAGGTTCGATTGGAATTTCTCCGCTACCCACACCTCATCCCCGCACTTTTCAACGTGCGTGGGTTCGGACCTCCAGTAAGTGTTACCTTACCTTCATCCTGGACATGGGTAGATCACCTGGTTTCGGGTCTACGACCACATACTCATTCGCCCTATTCAGACTCGCTTTCGCTGCGGCTCCGTCTTCTCAACTTAACCTTGCATGTAATCGTAACTCGCCGGTTCATTCTACAAAAGGCACGCTATCACCCATTAACGGGCTCTAACTACTTGTAGGCACACGGTTTCAGGATCTATTTCACTCCCCTTCCGGGGTGCTTTTCACCTTTCCCTCACGGTACTGGTTCACTATCGGTCACTAGGTAGTATTTAGCCTTGGGAGATGGTCCTCCCGGATTCCGACGGAATTTCACGTGTTCCGCCGTACTCAGGATACACTCAAGAGAGAATGAATTTTGGACTACGGGGCTTTTACCCTATCCTGCGGACCTTTCCAGATCGCTTCGTCTAACTCATTCCTTTGTAACTCTATGTAGAGTGTCCTACAACCCCAAGAGGCAAGCCTCTTGGTTTGGGCTATTCCCGTTTCGCTCGCCGCTACTCAGGGAATCGATTTTTCTTTCTCTTCCTCCAGGTACTTAGATGTTTCAGTTCCCTGGGTGTGTCTCAGATGCGCTATGTATTCACGCAAATGTACTGCTCCATTACGAACAGTGGGTTTCCCCATTCGGAAATCTCCGGATCAAAGCTCACTTACAGCTCCCCGAAGCATATCGGTGTTAGTGCCGTCCTTCGTCGACTCCTAGTGCCAAGGCATTCACCGTGCGCCCTTATTAACTTAACCTAAAAGTTAAAAAGTCTTACACATCATGATTACCGAAGTAATCACAACTTGAATTTCTTGTTGTTTATTGTTTCAATGTCGTTTTATCCAGTTTTCAAAGAACAAGTATCGAATCTTCATATAAAAATGAACATTCAAAACTGAACTGCAAAACGTTAAGATACAGATAAAAATCTGTATTCCGATATTATCCTTAGAAAGGAGGTGATCCAGCCGCACCTTCCGATACGGCTACCTTGTTACGACTTCACCCCAATCATCTGTCCCACCTTCGGCGGCTGGCTCCCGTAAGGGTTACCCCACCGACTTCGGGTGTTACAAACTCTCGTGGTGTGACGGGCGGTGTGTACAAGGCCCGGGAACGTATTCACCGTGGCATGCTGATCCACGATTACTAGCGATTCCGGCTTCATGTAGGCGAGTTGCAGCCTACAATCCGAACTGAGAACGGTTTTATGGGATTTGCTCACCCTCGCGGGGTTGCGACCCTCTGTACCGTCCATTGTAGCACGTGTGTAGCCCAGGTCATAAGGGGCATGATGATTTGACGTCATCCCCACCTTCCTCCGGTTTATCACCGGCAGTCACCTTAGAGTGCCCAACTGAATGCTGGCAACTAAGATCAAGGGTTGCGCTCGTTGCGGGACTTAACCCAACATCTCACGACACGAGCTGACGACAACCATGCACCACCTGTCACCGCTGTCCCCGAAGGGAAAAGCCTATCTCTAGACCGGTCAGCGGGATGTCAAGACCTGGTAAGGTTCTTCGCGTTGCTTCGAATTAAACCACATGCTCCACCGCTTGTGCGGGCCCCCGTCAATTCCTTTGAGTTTCAGTCTTGCGACCGTACTCCCCAGGCGGAGTGCTTAATGCGTTAGCTGCAGCACTAAGGGGCGGAAACCCCCTAACACTTAGCACTCATCGTTTACGGCGTGGACTACCAGGGTATCTAATCCTGTTTGCTCCCCACGCTTTCGCGCCTCAGCGTCAGTTACAGACCAGAAAGCCGCCTTCGCCACTGGTGTTCCTCCAAATCTCTACGCATTTCACCGCTACACTTGGAATTCCGCTTTCCTCTTCTGTACTCAAGTCCCCCAGTTTCCAATGACCTTCCACGGTTGAGCCGTGGGATTTCACATCAGACTTAAAGGACCGCCTGCGCGCGCTTTACGCCCAATAATTCCGGACAACGCTTGCCACCTACGTATTACCGCGGCTGCTGGCACGTAGTTAGCCGTGGCTTTCTAATGAGGTACCGTCAAGGTACGAGCAGTTACTCTCGTACTTGTTCTTCCCTCACAACAGAGTTTTACGATCCGAAAACCTTCTTCACTCACGCGGCATTGCTCCATCAGACTTTCGTCCATTGTGGAAGATTCCCTACTGCTGCCTCCCGTAGGAGTCTGGGCCGTGTCTCAGTCCCAGTGTGGCCGATCACCCTCTCAGGTCGGCTACGCATCGTCGCCTTGGTGAGCCGTTACCTCACCAACTAGCTAATGCGCCGCGGGCCCATCCTGTAGTGACAGCCGAAACCGTCTTTTAACATCTCCCCATGTGAGGAAATGGATTATTCGGTATTAGCCCCGGTTTCCCGGAGTTATCCCAATCTACAGGGCAGGTTGCCCACGTGTTACTCACCCGTCCGCCGCTAAATCAGAAGAAGCAAGCTTCTTCGTCATTCGCTCGACTTGCATGTATTAGGCATGCCGCCAGCGTTCGTCCTGAGCCAGGATCAAACTCTCCATAATAGAGAACTTAAAAAGCTCATTTGTTTTGCTGGCATCATCATTAAATGATGTCAAAATTGTTTTGCTATCAAACTAACTAAGTTAGTTGATAAGCTGTATGTCTTAACGTTTTGCATGTTCAGTTTTCAATGTTCATGTTGTTGTAATGTCGTTTTGGCGACTTCTATATAATATCAAGTCCTCAGGAATTTGTCAACACTTTATTGAGAAATAATATTAAACTCTTTCCTCTACTAATAAAAGACGAAAGAGTTTAGCTTAAATTAGCTCATAATACTCTCTATATGAATGGATCTATTTGCTGCTAAATCTATTATTTTACCACTGTCAGTTAATCGAACCATTGGACGCATCGGAGAATCTCTATGTAAGAAAACTACTTCTCCTTTTTCACCAGTTGATAGAAGAACACTAGTTGAAATAGGTAGAGACCCAACTAACTCTATGAATTTATTAACTACTTCTATATTATACTTTCCAAACTCTTCTTCTCGAATCATTTCTAGAACTTTAAAAGAAGAACTTTTAGCACGGTAAATACGTTCTGAAGTCATCGCATGGTAGACGTCAGCTACCGCTATTATTTGAGAGTAAACAGAAACATCATTCAATTTATCGCTTTTCGGATAGCCACTCCCATCTAAACGTTCATGATGTTGAAATATTGCTAATTTCATTTCAGGTTTTAGTAAAGGGCTATCTTTAATCATTTGAAAACTATAAATAGTATGTTTTTTTACCTCTGAAAATTCTGATTCCGTGAGATTAGACTTTTTATCTCTTATCTTTGGATCCACTTTTGCCATACCTATATCAGCCATTAAACCAGCTGTAGCCATTTGCGTTATTTGACCCGAAGGATAATTTAACTTTTTAGCTATTGCCCCTGAAATAATTCCAACAGCTATAGAATGATGTGCAATATATTTATCCATCTTAGAATACATATTTAACAGAGAAAATACTTGTTTTTCTACCATTGCTTTTTCGACTAAAGGCATAATAATATTCCGTAGCTTTGCCACATCTACTTTCATGCCTGCTTCCCAGCCAATATATTCTTTATAGAAACTATCTACAGCCTTTTTATATAATTGAACAAAACTCGTGTCAACTAGTGGCTTGTCTTCTATATGAGGAGATTCTTCTTTATCTTCAAATAACTTTTTTATCTCTTCTTCTGATCTATTAAAAACATTTTCTAGGACAACGGGTACTTTAGTTATATTAAAAGCACTCAAAACTTGAATAAGTTCTCTAGTTACCTTTGACTCTTTATGAATTATAGGCGAGTTAGTATTAACTAATATATCTTCTGCGATTATAGTACCTAATTTCAATTCCTCTAGATTAATGAGGGTTTGGTTCATTTAGAATTCCCCTTTTCAAACGTTTCTTTAATTATACTAAATACTCATATTGAAAGTATATGGAAAATGTTTTACCCAGATACATAAAAACACCCATAAACAGTATTGTTTATGGGTGTTTGTTAAATTTATTCGGTTTGTTCTTCTGTTAAAGATGACTCTATTTCAATTGTAGATCCTTCTTCTAGATTATCTATGATTTCTACATTTTCTTCATCGTCATCTTCTTCTTTTTCAACTTTTGCTACAGTAGAAATTAGCTCATCTCCTGCTAGCCTCATTAAACGGACTCCCTGCGTACTACGACCAGTTTTAGAAATATCTTTTACATCCATACGGATAAGCATTCCATTAATCGTGATCAGCATTAAGTCTTCTGTGCCATTAACTGCCTTAACAGCTGATAAAGGACCATTTTTGTCTGTGATTTGACAAGTTTTAACACCCATCCCACCACGACTTTGTAAACGATATTCAGACTCTGGAGTACGTTTACCATATCCATTTTCTGTAACAACTAAAATTTCTTGATCAGGTTCGATAATCTCCATACCTACTACATAGTCATCATCTTTCAAACGAATCCCTCTTACTCCTCCAGCAGTTCTACCCATGGAGCGTATATCGGTTTCTTCGAATCGAACTAATTTACCTTGGCGAGTACCTATAATGATTTGTTTATCGCCATTAGTTAAACGAACAGCAATAAGCTCATCTTCCTCACGTAACGAAATAGCAATCAATCCATTTGCACGGATATGCGCAAATCCAGTTACAGGAGAACGTTTCGTTACTCCATACTTCGTTGTAAAGATAAAATAATTTTCTTCTTCAAACGATGCCATTGGAATCATAGCAGTAATATGTTCGTCTTTCTCAACACCTAATAGATTTATAATCGGTAAGCCTTTTGCAGTACGACCATATTCAGGGATCTCGAATCCTCGAGCTCGATAAACTTTCCCTTTGTTTGTAAAGAAGAGAATTGTATCATGTGTTGATGTGTACAATAGATGCTCTACAAAGTCATCTTCATTTGTACCCATACCTTGAACACCACGACCGCCTCTTTTTTGACTCTTATACGTATTAGCAGGTAAACGTTTAATATATCCTTTGTTTGTTAAAGTAAGTACAGAATTTTCTATTGGGATTAAATCTTCATCCTCTAAAACTTCTGCTCCTCCAGCAACAATTTCAGTTCGACGTTTGTCCGCATAGCGATCTTTAATCTCGGAAATTTCTTCTCTAATTATTTCAACTACACGATACTCATTTGCCAAGATGAATTTTAGTTCTTCAATCAATTTCAATAAGTTGTTATATTCTTCTTCAATTTTATCACGTTCTAAACCAGTTAAACGTTGTAGACGCATATCTAGAATAGCCTGCGCTTGTCTTTCGGATAAATTGAATGTCTCTATCAATCCATTTTTTGCTTCTTCACCTGTTTGTGAAGCTCGGATTAACTTGATAATTTCATCGATATGATCTAAAGCAATTCGAAGTCCCTCTAAAATATGTGCACGGTCTTCAGCTTTGTTCAGTTCAAACTGAGTACGACGACGTATTACCACTTTTTGATGTTCTAAGTAATAATAAAGCATTTCTTTTATGTTCAAAACTTTTGGTTGGTTGTCCACTAATGCAAGCATATTAACCCCAAAGCTTGATTGTAATGCAGTTTGTTTATATAAGTTATTTAATAATACATGAGAATTCGCATCCTTACGTACCTCAATAACAATTCGCATTCCATTACGATCAGATTCATCCGCTAAATGGGTAATACCATCGATTTTTTTATCGCGTACTAACTCAGCGATTTTCTCTATTAATCGAGCTTTATTTACCTGATATGGTAATTCTTTAACAAGAATAACTTCTTTACCACTCGATTTTACTTCAATCTCTACTTTTGCACGAATTAATATAGAGCCTCTACCTGTTTCATAGGCACGGCGAATACCACTACGGCCTAAAATAATACCACCAGTTGGGAAATCCGGTCCAGGTATAATAGACATCAACTCTTCAATTGTAATTGCAGGGTTTTCAGCTAAAGCCAATACTCCGTCAATTACTTCTCCTAAATTATGTGATGGAATATTCGTAGCCATCCCAACAGCAATTCCAGAAGCACCGTTTACAAGTAAGTTAGGATATCTACTAGGTAACACAACTGGTTCTTTTTCTTGTCCATCGTAGTTGTCTTTGTAATCGATGGTATTTTTATTAATATCTCGCAATAATTCTAAAGCAATTTTGGACATACGTGATTCCGTATAACGCATAGCTGCTGCCCCGTCCCCATCGACAGAACCAAAGTTTCCATGACCATCTACAAGCATATAACGGTAACTAAAGTCTTGCGCCATACGTACCATTGCATCATAAATAGATGAGTCACCATGTGGATGGTATTTCCCCATTACGTCTCCTACAATACGAGCCGATTTTTTATGAGGTTTATCAGGTGTATTCCCCAACTCTTGCATACCATATAAAATTCGACGATGTACAGGCTTTAGCCCGTCACGAACGTCTGGTAAGGCACGGGATACAATTACACTCATCGCATAGTCTAGAAATGAGGTTTTCATTTCTGTACTAATATTGATCCCCTTCACGCCTTTATTCGGTATTTCTGACATCCTAAAGACCTCCAGTCACACACTTTCTTAAATATCTAAGTTTTTCACGTATACAGCATTTTCTTCAATAAATAGACGTCTTGGCTCTACTTCCTCGCCCATCAGTTGTTCAAATATCTTATCCGCTTCCATTGCATTATCTAAATTTACTTGTAGTAATGTACGTTCTTCCGGGTCCATAGTTGTTTCCCAAAGTTGGTCTGCATCCATTTCTCCCAAACCTTTATAACGTTGAATATTTGGTTTTGAAGTTTTAGGTAACCGGTCTAAAATCTCTTTTAATTGTTCCTCATTATAGCAATATTCTACATGCTTCCCTTGTTTAACTTGATACAAAGGTGGCTGAGCTGCATATACATAACCAGCCTCAATTAATGGTCTCATAAAACGGAAGAAGAATGTAAGTAGCAATGTCCGAATATGTGCTCCATCAACATCAGCATCTGTCATAATAATAATCTTATGATAACGAGCTTTTTCTAAAGTAAACTCTTCTCCAATACCTGTTCCAAGTGCAGTAATCATTGCACGAATCTCTGCATTTCCTAAAATTCGATCTAAGCGTGCTTTTTCCACATTTAGAATCTTACCACGTAAAGGCAGTATTGCTTGGAAATGACGGTCACGACCAGATTTAGCAGAACCACCGGCAGAGTCACCCTCTACAATATATAGTTCACTTTCTGCAGGGATACGAGAAGAGCAGTCTGCTAATTTACCGGGTAAACTAGAAACCTCTAGTGCCGATTTTCGACGCGTAAATTCACGAGCTTTTTTAGCAGCTACGCGAGCTCTAGCAGCCATTAAGCCTTTTTCCACTATTTTTCTAGAAATTTGAGGATTTTCTAATAAAAATCGATCAAACCCTTCGGAAAATAGACTATTAGTAATAGGGCTTACTTCGGAGTTACCTAATTTTGTTTTTGTTTGGCCTTCAAATTGAGGATCTGGGTGTTTTATGGAAACAATTGCAGTTAAACCTTCCCGTACATCATCCCCAGATAAATTGGTATCTGCCTCTTTTAACAAGCCATTCTTTCTTGCATAGTCGTTTATGACACGAGTTAATGCAGTTTTGAAGCCAGATTCATGAGCTCCACCTTCGTAAGTACTAATATTATTAGCAAAAGATAAAATATTTGAAGAGTATCCTGAATTGTATTGCATAGCAATCTCTACAGAAATTCCATCTTTTTCACCTTCAACAAATATTGCTTCTTCTGTTATAGGCTCTTTGGATTCGTTTAAATCTTCTACGTACGATTTAATACCACCCTCGTAGTAATATTTAACTGTTTTTTCTTTTCCTTCTCTTTCATCTGCAAGTGTTATAGATAACCCACGATTTAAATACGCAAGTTCACGTACACGATGTTCAAGGATTTCGTACTCGTAAATAGTAGTTTCCGTGAAAATCTCATCATCTGCTTTAAATCTAGTAGTTGTTCCAGTTACATCCGTGTCTCCAATAACTTCTAGAGGAGAAGAAACTGCTCCACGCTCAAATTTAATAAGATGAATTTTTTCGTCACGTTTAACATATACTTCTGTATATTCGGATAGGGCGTTTACTACTGAGGCACCTACACCATGAAGTCCTCCGGATACTTTATATCCACCGCCACCAAATTTACCACCTGCATGTAGAACCGTCATGATTACCTCTACTGCCGGCTTACCCATTTTTTCTTGTGTGTCAACTGGTATACCACGGCCATTGTCTTCTACTCGGATCCAGTCATCTTTTTCGATAGTAACAATAATATGGTCACAGTAACCTGCTAATGCCTCATCAATACTGTTATCAACAATTTCCCAAACAAGATGATGAAGCCCTTTTGAACTTGTCGTACCAATATACATCCCTGGACGCTTACGAACAGCTTCTAATCCTTCTAATACTTGTATCTGATCAGCATCATAAGATTGATTCAGTTCTTTTTCTTCCATTGCCAACTTGTTCACCCACTCTTTCATTCGTTCAATAATGGTGATTCATTTATAAACTTTTTCTATTTGTACATTTGTGTTCGTTGTATGTTTTTACTGGTCTACTATTGCACCTTGTTCCACATGAAACAATTCAGCTTGTTGAATTGTTTCATGTGCAATGCCTTCAACACTTGTAGTCGTAACAAACGTTTGGACATCTCCTTGAATTGTATTTAATAAGTGAGATTGTCGATAGTCATCTAGTTCGGATAGAACGTCATCCAGTAATAAAACAGGAGATTCACCAACCTCCTGTTTTATTAATTCAATTTCAGCGAGCTTCAAAGACAATGCTGTTGTACGCTGCTGCCCTTGAGATCCATAAGTTTGTACATCATAGTCGTTTACAAAGAATTGTAAATCATCGCGATGTGGTCCAATTAAGGATACTCCACGATAGAGTTCTCTATTCTGATTCTCTGCTATTTTTCTTTCAAGATGATTTTTCATTTCATTTGCTGACCATTCTGGTTGAATTCCAGTTGAAGAATTATAGGAAATTCGCAATTTTTCTAAGCCTCTAGAAATCCCAAAGTGAATTGGTTCCGCCCATTGTTGTAACAATTGCATAAAATGAAATCTCTTTTGAATCACTTTTATTGCTGCATCTATATATTGTTCCGTATAAACATCGAACATCACATCATTTAATATAGGCTTACCTTGATGTTGTTTTAAAATATGATTTCGCTGTTTCATTATTTTTTGGAAATGAAGTAAATCATGTAAATAAATAGGGGAAATTTGACCGATTTCCATATCGAGAAATCGTCTTCTCACTTGTGGACTTCCTTTTACTAAATATAAATCCTCTGGTGCGAACATTACGACATTAAGTTGACCTATATAATCACTTAATCTTGTTTGCTCTAGATGGTTTACCTTGGCTTTTTTTCCTTTTTTTGAAAGAATCAATTCTAAAGGTAAATGCCCATACTTTTTTTGTATATCTCCTTTTATTTTACCATAGTCTGCTTCCCAACGTATCAATTCTTTATCGTTAGAAGTCCTATGAGACTTTGCCATGGATAATACATAGAGAGATTCCATTAAATTTGTTTTACCTTGCGCATTTTCACCTATTAACACATTAATTTTAGAGGAAAAGTTCATTTCAATTGAATCGTAATTTCGGAAATCTTTTAACTCTAATCGTTCAATATACATGTCAATCCCCGTTCTCAGGTCCAACCAACTGAAATCTTCCTACTCCTGGTATGTTCACTACATCATCATGGCGTAATTTACGACCTCTTCTTTGATCTACTTCCCCATTGACGTATATAACATGCTCACTTAAGAACCATTTAGCCATCCCGCCTGAGCTAATTGCATCTGTCATCTTTAATAATTGACCAAGTGTGATAAATTCTGAGTCAAATCGAATTTTTTCCAACAATAATTCAACCTCTTCTCATTTTCATTATCCCTTCATTTTACTCCAAATAACGAAATAAGTAAAAAAGATAGCCACAATCGTGACTATCTCTTAAATATTAGTAAGTTCTAACTGGTAAAATCAGTTGTAATATCGAATCATCATGTACAGATTTCAATATAAATGGTCTCATAGAGCCTGTGAATAAAATTTTTACATCTTGACCATCAATAGCTTTTAAAGCATCCATCATATATTTGGCGCTAAATGAAATTTTTAATTCTTCCCCATCTATTTCTTCTGCTTGAATTTGTTCTTCTACATTACCTATCTCTGGAGAGTTAGAAGATACTTCTACAAATCCATTACCTAAAGTTGAAAAGCGAACAACATTGTTTCTTTCTTCACGTGCAAGTAAAGAGGCTCTGTCTATAGCTTGCAATAACGATTTACTGTTTACTAAAATAGTTGTTTTGCTCTCACTAGGGATCAATCTTGAAGTGTCTGGATAATTACCCTCTAATAATCGTGAATAAAATAGTACATCGCCTGTTTTAAATAGAATTTGTTGTTGAGTCATCACAATTGCTACTTCCGATGATGTTTCCTCTAAAATTTTATTTAATTCATTTAAGCTTTTCCCAGGAATTACTATACTGTATTCTTCCTCTGGCAAATCTTTAATAACTGTTTTTCTTTTAGCTAATCGGTGACTATCAGTAGCTACACAGTGAAGTTCCCCTTCTTTGACTTGCCAATTGACACCTGTAAGAACAGGACGGCTTTCAGAAGTAGATACTGCAAATACAGTTTCTTTAATAATAGATTTGAGTAAATCAGATGCAATAAAGAATTGTCTCTCTTCCTCTATTTGAGGAAGTAATGGATATTCTGATGCATCCAACCCAATTAAATTGAATTCCGATTTTCCTGATCTAATATGTGTTTGGAATTGATTGGTTACTTCTATTTCTACATCATTTGTTGGTAACTTACGTACAATTTCATTAAATACTCTTGCTTGTAAAACAATAGAACCTGTTTCTGTAATACTGATAACTTGTTCTCCATTTTTTTCAACAGGTATAAAAGTTTGAATAGTAATATCTGAATCACTACCAGTAATATAAAGTCCTTTATTAGTTACTTCTAGTTTTAATCCAGTTAGAATTGGAATTGTTGTTTTGGAACTTACTGCTTTTATAACATCACTTAATCCCTCTAATAAACTATCTCTCATTACTTCGAATTTCATTTTTATACCTCACTTATATAATTATATTTATTTAAAAGAATAATAGATATAGTACTAGGGCTTGTGGATATGTTGATAAGTCTTTTTTTGCTTACTTAGAGCTACTTGTCCACATGTGCATAAGTTGTGTTTAAGTAATCTAGTAAACTAAGCATTTATCCACAAACACTTTTTATCTTCCAAGAATAGACTTAATTTGTTTAACGTCATCTTGAAGATTTGTATCTTCTTTTAGCATTCTAGAGATTTTTTCATGAGCATGAATCACAGTTGTATGATCACGCCCTCCAAATTCTTCCCCAATTTTAGGCAATGAAAAATCAGTTAATTCTCGTGAAAGATACATTGCTACTTGCCTTGGAAATGCAATCGACTTTGTGCGTTTTTTAGCGACAAAATCTTCTAACTTAATGTGAAAATGCTCCCCAACTACTTTTTGGATATCTAAGATTGTAATAATTCTTGGACGAGCATTTGGCAGTATGTCTTTAAGAGCCTCTGCTGCTAAATCGATATTAATATCCTTATTTATAAGAGAAGAATAGGCCACTACTCGTATGAGAGCACCTTCTAATTCACGAATATTGGAATCTATTTGATTTGCTATATATGCCATCACATCATCTGATATATCTAATCCATCAGCACGTGCTTTTTTGCGTAAAATAGCAATACGAGTTTCTAGGTCAGGTGGAGCAATATCTGTGATTAGTCCCCATTCAAAGCGAGAACGTAAACGATCTTCTAAAGTAGGAATTTCTTTAGGCGGACGGTCACTTGAAATGACAATTTGCTTGGATTCCTCATGTAGGGCATTAAAAGTATGGAAAAATTCTTCTTGAGTTGATTCTTTTCCTGCAAGGAACTGAATATCATCTATTAGTAGAACATCTACATTTCTATATTTATTACGGAAATTGACAGCTTTATTATCTCTAATGGAGTTTATAAACTCATTTGTAAACTTTTCAGAAGATAAATAAACCACTTTAGCATTTGGATTGTGTTCTTGTACATAATGACCAATCGCATGCATTAAGTGGGTTTTTCCTAATCCAACTCCTCCATATATGAAAAGTGGGTTGTAGGCTTTAGCGGGAGCTTCAGCTACAGCTAAAGATGCTGCATGAGCGAAGCGATTACCAGATCCAATGACAAATGTGTCAAATGTATTTTTAGAATTTAACATCCCTGGTGAAAAATCTGGTTGATCTCCATCATTTGGAGGCATTTTTGGTTTAGGAATGTCGAAATCATCCATTTCTTGAGTTTTTGGTACAACAAAAGATATAAGTAGTTCATTACCGGTTAACTCAGTTAAAATACCAGCTATTAGGTGAACGTAATGATTCTCTAACCAATCCCTAGCAAATGAATTGGGCGCAGCTATCGTGACAGTTTCTCCTTTATATGAAAGTAGTTTGGTCGACTTCAGCCAAGTTTCAAAACTTGGTTTCGATGTTTTCTTTTCTACTTCAGAGAGAACTTTAGCCCAAAGTTCTTCTAAATGTTCCAATTATCCAGTCTCCTTTACTGTAGATTTGATAGTTAAACTCTTTTCTCAAAAAATAAAATATGTATAACAAAATTCGACATATACACAAATCCACTGACTGTGGATAACCTTTATAAAGTCATGGGAATAAATTTATCCACAGATTACTAACAACTGTGGATAATAAAAAAGAGTGAAATATTATTGAAAAAGTAAAACACAAATATCGTACCAAAAAAACATTGGAATTACAAGAAATTTAAGAGTTATCCACATTAATTTAATTATTAACAATATAAGTTGTCCACAATAGAATAATATGTGAAGAATATGTTTATAAGTATTGTGGATAATTTTTCGAGGGATTTTTTTATATACAGGTACAAAAATAGATTCATTCATAATTGTGGATAACTGAGTATTACTAAAAGAGAAGAGAATTATTGAAAGTCATTGACAAAACTACTGCAATTTATATATAATATCGGAGACTGTCTTAAGAAGTTTGAAGATGATCACTCAGGAGGTGTCATATAGATGAAACGTACATTCCAACCAAATACACGTAAACGTGCCAAAAATCACGGTTTCCGCGCACGTATGAGTACAAAAAACGGTCGACGCGTAATTGCAGCCCGTCGTGCTAAAGGAAGAAAAGTATTATCAGCATAAGTCCACTGACCATTTCAGTGGTCTTTTTTTTCTTTTAAAACGATTAGTTGGAGCTGGTGAGAAGATGAACAAGAAACAACGTATTAAAAAAAATGCAGAGTTCCAGACAATTTTTAAGAAGGGTAAGTCCTTTGCGAATAGACAATTTGTTGTGTACTGCTTAAATAAAGAAGAAGATTATTATCGGGTTGGATTATCTGTCAGTAAAAAGGTAGGAAATGCAGTAGCCCGTAATCGTATTAAACGATATATTAGACAAACCTTCCTTGAAATACATGATCAAGTATTTCCGAACATGGACTATATTATTATCGCTAGAAATCCGGCGGCCAAGTTAGACTTTCATGAAACCAAAAAAAGTTTAGAACATGTTTTGAAAGTAGCTAAAGTCTTAAACAAAAAAAGTTAGTAGTAACTTTTTTAAGAAATGGTAAGATGAAATGAAGAGATATATAAGACTTATTAGGGGGAAGAAGGTTGAATAAACGTTTATCACTTGTACTATTATTAATAGTAACTACTGCCTTACTAGCAGGATGTACAGAATTTAATGAGCCAATCTATGATAACTCAGAAGGATTTTGGAATGAATATATCGTATGGCCATTAGTATCATCCATTACGTTCTTTAAAGGAATATTAGGCACATATGGTTTGGGTATAATTGCGGTAACAATAATTATTCGTTTAGTATTACTACCATTAATGATCAAGCAAACGAAAAGCTCTAAAAATATGCAAGAGGTCCAACCTGAATTACAAAAGTTAAAAGAAAAATATAGCTCTAAGGATGCTGTAACACAACAAAAATATCAGCAGGAAATGATGGCGCTCTTTAAAGAAAGAGGAGTTAATCCTGCAGCTGGATGTTTACCAGTTTTTGTTCAAATGCCGATATTAATTGGTTTCTATCACGCAATTAGTCGTATGAATAATACGCCAGAGATTAATCTTGGAGATTTTGCTGGCTTTGCACTAGCAGAACCTAGTATTTTCCTAGCTATTCTGGCAGGTCTTATGCAATTGATCGTTTTACGTACTGGTCCAGCAATGGATAATCCTCAAATGAAGCTTATGATGTATATTATGCCATTTATGATTATGGGATTTGGTATCGTGCTACCAGCTGCATTGACTTTGTATTGGGTTATTGGAAATATTATTTCTATCCTTCAAAATTTATTCATTTACAAACCTTGGAACAAACCAAAAACAACACCTGTTAAAACGGGAGGACCAAAAAAATGAATCAGATTACACAAACTGCACCTACAAAAGAAGAAGCTATAACAGTTGCACTTGAAAAGCTTGGTGTTTCAAGAAATGACGTGTCAATTAAGGTAGTGGAAGCAGGTAAAAAAGGTTTTCTTGGATTTGGAACGAAGCCTGCAGTTGTTGAAGTAACTGTTTTGAAAAAAGAACAAGAACTAAAAGTAGAACAAGTACAAGCACAAGAACAAGAAAAAGTTGAAGAAGTAGCCGAACTAGAAAAGACAGTCGCAAATGTGTCGGTTATGGAAGAAGAACCAACTATTAAAGAAACAAATGAACTAGCAGTAGAAGAAACAAAAAGCTATATAAATGAAATTGCAAAAGAAATGAGTATTGACGATTTAGTTATAAATGAAAAAAGAGAAGGAAAGTTTATTCATCTTCACCTGAATAGTGAGAAAGCAGCTATGCTAATTGGGAAGCGTGGGCAAACATTAAATGCTCTAGAAAATTTATCACAACTAGTTGCCAATAAATTTTCTAATTCCTTTATAATTATTAAATTAGATGTTGGTAATTACCGAGAACGAAGACAAGAGTCATTGGAGCAACTAGCAGAAAGAATGGCAGACAAAGCTACTCGAACTGGCGACAAGGTAGAATTTGAACCGATGTCATCATTTGAACGAAAGATAATTCATAATGCATTGTCTGTACGAGTAGATATTGAAACCTATTCAGTAGGAACGGATCCAAATCGTTATCTAGTCATCGAACCAATTAAATAACCTTTAAACGGATTTCAGCTATGTAAAACACTGAAGTCCGTTTTTCTTGCTTTTTAACAAACTTTTTTATGCATAATCATCTTATCTCTAACTTTAGGTATTTTTGTTCACATATGTAAAAGTATCAATACTTCTGATTTTAGTTGTTTTATGGTATTGTTATATGTTAGATAGTCGTGTTCGTTTTTGTTATACACATGTGGATATGTATGGATTTGTAAGGAGGTGGACACCTGTGGAATTTGATACAATAACTGCTATTTCGACTCCTATGGGAGAAGGCGCCATTGCAATAGTGAGATTAAGTGGATCTAGTGCAATAGCTATAGCAAATAAAATATTTCGTTCGCCAAACGGAAAAGATTTATTTGAACAGAGTTCTCATACCATTCATTACGGACATCTAGTTGACCCTAAAACGGATGAGGTTGTAGAGGAAGTCATGCTGTCCTTAATGAAAGGTCCAAAAACATTTACAAGAGAAGACGTAATTGAGATAAACTGCCATGGAGGACTAGTTTCTGTTAATCGAGTACTACAGTTAGTATTAATTAACGGTGCCCGACTTGCAGAACCAGGTGAGTTTACCAAACGTGCTTTTTTAAATGGAAGAATTGATTTGTCACAAGCTGAAGCCGTAATGGATTTAATAAGAGCAAAAACAGATAAAGCAATGAATGTTGCATTAGGGCAAATGGACGGTCGATTATCAAGACTTATTGCAACATTGAGGCAAGCACTCTTAGAGACTTTGGCGCAAGTAGAAGTAAATATCGATTATCCAGAGTACGATGATGTGGAAGAAATGACACTTCCGCTAATGATCGAAAAATGTACTTGGGTCATGGAAGAAATCGACAAATTACTTTTGACATCATCTCAAGGTAAAATACTAAGAGAAGGGCTATCTACAGCGATTATTGGTAGACCAAATGTAGGGAAATCATCTCTATTAAATAGTTTAATACAAGAAAATAAAGCAATTGTGACAGATATAGCTGGAACAACGAGAGATATAATAGAAGAGTACGTTAATGTACGCGGTGTTCCATTAAAGTTGGTTGATACTGCTGGTATTCGAGAAACAGAAGATATTGTGGAAAGAATTGGCGTAGAAAAATCTAGACAGGTACTTAAAGAAGCAGATCTTATATTACTTGTATTAAATAGCGCTGAACAGTTAACGATGGAAGACCGAAGATTGTTCGAAGCAATTGAAGGAATGGATTATATCGTTATTATCAATAAAACTGATTTACCAACCGAAATAGATATAGATGAAGTTAGAAATTTATCGAGTCATAAACGTATAGTGACCACTTCTTTGCTACAAGAAGAAGGTGTAGATGAATTAGAAGAAGCGATTGCCTCATTATTCTTTGAAGGTTCAATCGAAGCGTCAGATATGACTTATGTTTCAAATGCTCGTCATATATCATTATTAACTTTGGCAAAATCTACTATTACAGATGCATTAGAAGCTGCACAGAGCGATGTGCCTGTGGATATGATACAAATAGACGTTACTAGAACGTGGGAGATATTAGGTGAAATAACAGGGGATACAGTAGAAGAAAGTTTGATTGATCAACTGTTTTCACAATTTTGTTTAGGAAAATAAAACACGAAAGGAAGTTACGAACATGCCGAAGTTTGAAGCAGGCAAGTTCGATGTGATTGTTGTAGGAGCTGGACATGCAGGCGTGGAGGCAGCTTTAGCAGCTGCTAAAATGGGTGCAAATACCTTAGTTCTAACAATTAATCTTGATATGATTGCATTTATGCCTTGTAATCCATCGATCGGAGGACCTGCAAAAGGAATTGTTGTGCGTGAAATAGATGCACTTGGCGGGGCCATGGGAAAAGTTATAGACAAAACACATATTCAAATGAGAATGCTGAACACGGGGAAAGGACCTGCTGTTCGAGCGCTACGTGCGCAAGCAGATAAAGTATTATACCAACATGAGATGAAGAGGCTTTTAGAGGAGCAAGAAAATTTAACGATTCATCAAGCTGTAGTAGAGGAATTATTAGTGGAAGACGATAAAATCATTGGTCTTGTTACACAAGTTGGTGCAGTTTACCGTGCAGAAACAGTCGTAATTACGACTGGGACTTTCCTACGCGGTGAAATTATTATAGGGGACTTAAAGTATTCAAGTGGTCCAAATAATCAGCAGCCTTCCATTAAATTGGCGGATAGTATTCGTGATTTAGGATTTGATCTAGTCCGTTTTAAAACAGGAACTCCACCACGTGTTAATAGTAAAACAATAGATTATAGTAAAACAGAAATCCAGCCTGGAGATGATGTTCCGAGAGCATTCAGTTTTGATACAACTGAATTCATCATGGATCAATTACCTTGCTGGTTAACATATACAAGTGAAACGACACATCAAATTATTAATGATAATCTACATTTATCACCAATGTATTCTGGTATGATTAAAGGAACTGGACCAAGATATTGTCCTTCAATTGAAGACAAAGTAGTCCGCTTTAATGACAAGCCGCGTCATCAGATTTTCTTAGAGCCAGAAGGTAGAAATACACGTGAGGTTTATGTTCAAGGATTATCCACAAGTCTTCCAGAGCATGTTCAACGCCAGCTTCTAGCATCTGTTCCGGGACTTGAAAATGCAGAAATGATGCGTGCCGGATATGCAATTGAGTATGATGCAATGGTGCCGACACAATTATGGCCGACATTAGAAACTAAAAAAGTAAAAAATTTATATACAGCAGGCCAAATCAATGGGACTTCTGGTTATGAAGAAGCAGCAGGTCAAGGCTTGATGGCAGGAATAAATGCAGGTTTACGAGCACTTAAGAAAGAAGAAAAAGTGTTAAGTAGATCAGATGCATATATTGGTGTATTAATTGACGACCTAGTAACGAAAGGAACGAATGAACCTTATCGTTTACTTACTTCTCGTGCAGAATATCGTTTATTACTTCGACACGATAATGCCGATTTAAGACTATTAGAAATTGGATATGAAATTGGCTTAGTTCCAGAAACACGATATAATAAATTCTTAGAGAAAAAGAAAAGAATAGAAGATGAGTTAGCTCGTTTACGATCTACAATGATAAAACCAAATGACATGACCCAAGCTTTAATACGAAGTGTGGAAGGTAGCGAATTGAAAGATGGGATTCGTGCAGCAGATCTGTTAAAACGAACTGAAATGAACTATGATTTAGTAGCTCAATTATCACCTTCTGAGGTAGAATTAGTTTTAGAAGAAAAAGAACAAGTAGAGATACAAGTTAAATATGAAGGGTATATTGAAAAATCTCTTCAGCAAGTAGAAAAACTTAAAAAAATGGAAGACAAAAAAATTCCTGAGAATATTGATTATGATGCAATCAATGGTATTGCTACAGAAGCAAAACAAAAACTGATGCAAGTCCGTCCGTTGTCGATTGCTCAAGCATCTCGTATTTCAGGAGTAAATCCAGCTGATATTTCTATTCTTCTTATATATATTGAACAAGGAAAAATAGCTAAAATCACTGAATAGTCTAAAATGATAAGGAGAACTACATGAACGAAGAACAATTTGTACAAGCCCTTCATGAAAAAGGAATAGATTTGAGTAGTACACAGTTAAAACAATTTCAAACTTATTTTATGCTACTAGTGGAATGGAATGAAAAGATGAATTTAACAGCAATAACTGATGAAGCATCTGTTTATTTAAAGCATTTTTTCGATTCCATTAGTGCTTCTTTTTATGAAGATTTCACAGGAGAATATTCTATTTGTGATGTTGGAGCGGGGGCAGGCTTTCCTAGTATTCCTTTGAAAATTTGTTTTCCTAATTTAAGTGTCACAATTGTAGACTCTTTAAATAAAAGAATTCAATTTTTAACTCATCTGAGTCAAGAACTTGGATTAACAAATGTTCATTTTGTACATTCCCGTGCAGAAGACTTCGGGCAAAATAAAGAATATAGAGAAAATTATGATATTGTAACTGCAAGAGCTGTCGCAAGACTTTCCGTGTTATCTGAACTTTGTCTTCCTTTATTGAAAGTTGGAGGGAAATTTATAGCGATGAAAGCGGCTAGCGCTTCTGAGGAATTAAAAGATGCTTCTAAAGCATTATCCGTTTTAGGTGCGGAAAAAACTGCTGATTATTCATTTCTGTTACCAATAGAAAATAGTGAAAGAACGTTGTATGTCTTTTCTAAAACTAAAAGCACACCGAAAAGATACCCTCGAAAACCAGGTATTCCAAACAAAACACCAATTATTTAATGAGGAACGTTCCACGTGAAACATTTAAAGTATAATTATTTTAATCGTGAATATTTTGTGTATAGAGTTTCGAAAAGGTGGTGCGGGTAAGATGAAAAGTCCTTTTTCACGTTTTTTTGGAAGTTCTGAAAAACAAGGGCAGGAAGAAATGATCGAGCCAAGGCAAAATCATTTAGAAGAAGTTTTAAATATAGCAATTGAGAAAATAGTACCTAACAGATATCAACCGAGAACTGTTTTTGATGATGAAAAAATAGAAGAACTAGCAAGAACTATCCATACACACGGCGTAATCCAACCAATCATTATCCGGAAAATGGATGATGAAAAGTACGAAATAATTGCTGGAGAGCGTCGCTTTAGAGCGATGACCAAGTTAAAATGGGCTGAGGTTCCAGCAATAATTCGTAATTTAAGTGATAAAGAAACTGCTTCGATTGCTTTAATAGAAAACTTACAACGAGAAGAGTTAACAGCTATAGAAGAAGCGGTAGCTTATCAAAAATTATTGAAATTGCATGATTTAACACAAGAAGCACTGGCACAACGTCTAGGTAAAGGACAATCTACAGTTGCAAACAAACTGAGATTACTAAAGTTACCTCAGGAAGTTCAAGAAGCTATTATGAAAAAAGAACTTTCGGAAAGACATGCTCGTGCATTAATGGCTATCAAAGAAAAAGATACACAACTAGAACTGATGAACATGTCAATTGAAAAACAATGGAATGTTAAGCAGTTAGAAGAAAAGGTTAATGAAATTATTAACCCGCCAGTAAAAAGTGGTAAGAAGGATAAATCAAAAAGAAAAGTAGTAAGTAAAGATGTCCGTATTGCATTAAATACTATTAAACAATCTTTATCGATGGTTACTAAAAGCGGTATTAACATTAAAACTGAAGAAGAAGATACAGAAGAATTTTATCAAATTACTGTAAAAATCCCTAAAAAGAAATCATAATATACTATCTTATTTCAACTCTCGCACATTATTTGCGAGAGTTTTTCTTTTGTAACAAGAATAACACCCATTTTCTACTCAAAATTTGATAGAATATAGAAGTGGCTATTATATAGTAAGAAAGTTGGTGCAAGTGTGGGGAGAATTATAGCAATCGCCAATCAAAAAGGTGGGGTAGGGAAGACAACTACATCCGTGAATTTAAGTGCCTGCCTTGCATACTTGGGGAAAAAGGTATTACTAGTCGATATAGATCCACAGGGGAATGCTTCCAGTGGAGTAGGGGTAAACAAAGGTGAGGTTCAGCAATGTATTTATGATGTACTCATTGATGATGTTAGTGTTAAAGAAACCATCCAAGAAACAAAAGTTGAAAATTTACATATAGTTCCCGCTACTATTTCATTGGCTGGTGCAGAAATAGAATTAGTATCTACTATTTCTAGAGAAGTCCGCCTAAAAAGAGCCTTACAGGAAGTACAAGGTCTTTATGATTATATAGTTATAGATTGTCCACCATCGCTGGGATTATTGACGATTAATTCATTAACTGCTTCTGATGCAATTATTATTCCAGTACAATGTGAATTTTATGCTTTAGAAGGTTTAAGTCAATTGTTAAGTACTATACGTTTAGTTCAAAAGCATTTAAATAAAAATCTCTCAATTGATGGTGTGTTACTAACAATGTTTGATGCACGTACAAATTTAGGTATTCAGGTAATTGAAGAAGTAAAAAAGTATTTTCAAGATAAAGTGTATAAAACAATTATTCCTAGAAATGTCCGACTAAGTGAGGCACCAAGTCATGGGGAACCAATTATCATTTACGATCCGAAGTCTAGAGGAGCAGAAGTATATTTAGAACTAGCGAAGGAAGTGATTCGTAATGGCTAAAGGATTAGGAAAGGGTATTAATGCGCTTTTCCCAGGAGAAGATATAGATCAATTAGAACATGTTGAACAAATTCTCATAATTGATATTAAACCAAACCCTTTTCAACCACGTAAAATATTTGACGAAGAGGCTATGAAGGAACTTTCCGAATCTATTAAGGAACATGGCGTTCTGCAACCAATTATTTTAAGGAAAAAA
The DNA here is from genome assembly GCF_018140925.1 of Psychrobacillus sp. INOP01. Lineage (NCBI taxonomy): Bacteria > Bacillati > Bacillota > Bacilli > Caryophanales > Bacillaceae > Psychrobacillus > Psychrobacillus sp. INOP01. Next base: position 2,134,700 of record NZ_CP073315.1, on the reverse strand, counting down.
GGTTCGAAGTTTGAAATTGTAGTAGGAGAAAGAAGATTCAGAGCATCTCAGTTAGCAAATTTAGAAGTAATCCCCGCTGTGATAAGAGAACTTAATGACCAGCAGATGATGGAACTTGCAATTCTTGAAAATCTTCAAAGAGAAGATTTAACAGCAATTGAAGAGGCAGAGGCATACCAAAATTTAATAGAACATTTAAACTTAACTCAAGAACAACTTGCTTTTAGGTTAGGAAAAAGTAGACCACATATAGCAAACCATATTCGTTTACTATCTTTACCTCAAGTTGTTAGAGAAGCAATCTCCGATGGCACTTTATCAATGGGACATGGGAAAGCACTTCTTGGGTTAAAGAAGAAAAAATCCATACCGTTAATAATGCAAAAGTCAATTAAGGAAAACTTAAATGTAAGACAACTAGAGGCTCTAGTACAACGTTTAAATGAAAATGTTCCACGTGAAACAAAAAAAGTCCAAAAGGATATCTTTACGAAAGAAAAGGAATCTGAGTTAAGAGAAATTTTCGGAACTCCTGTTTCTATTGTTAAAAATAAGGATAAAGGTAAAATCGAAATTGAGTTTTATTCAGATGATGATTTAGAAAGGATATTGCAATTATTAGAAGATTAAGAACCTATTCCTTAGGCGATGCCTAGGAATAGGTTATATTTTTATTATTGGAATGAGGCATGGTGATGGTTTTATTAGGGACATTGGTAAATGCTGTCTTAATAGTAGTAGGCGCATTAATTGGTAGATTATTAAAAGGAATTCCTGAAAATATGAAGCAAACGGTTATGAATGCAATAGGGATAGCAGTTGCTTTGTTAGGTATCAAAATGGGATTAGAAAGTGATAATTTTATACTGCTCATTATTTGTATTGTTTTTGGGGGCGTAATAGGTGAATGGATTGATTTGGATAAATGGCTGAATCGATTCGCTCAGTACTTAGAAGCTAAAATGGGATCAAAAAAGAAGGGTGGAGGTATAGCACAGGGATTTGTTGCAGGAACGTTAATATTTGTAATAGGAGCAATGGGAGTACTCGGGGCCCTTAACGGAGGTTTACAAAACGATCATGAACTATTGATCAGTAAAGGGATAATTGATGGATTTACATCTATTGTTCTGTCTGCAACTCTAGGGATAGGTGTCCTTTTCTCTGCGATTCCTGTAGCTATATATCAAGGAGCAATTGCTTTGTTTGCTACCCAAATTACAAAAATAATACCAGAGGCTGCACTTGAATTGTTTCTTCAAGAAATGACAGCTACTGGCGGTATTATGATTATTGCTATTGGACTTAATCTTTTGGGGGTAACAAAGGTAAGAGTGGCAAATCTATTGCCAAGTTTAGTTATTGTCGGTATTGCTGTTGCTATTATTTATAACTTTTAAATTATAACGATGCCACGCTAAAAGTAGCGAACGAGAGATGACTCTTCCCATTTCATAAGTTAGATGAAGCCTAGTACTTTGTAAAACATTATATTCCATGAAACCTCCGATATTTACAATTGCTTTAATAGAGATTTCTCCGATTGGAGGTAATTCTTTTTTTACTGCTTTGCCCGGATATAAGGGACCAGGATGAACGATAATTTGTCCAATATTATTTGCGTTTCCTAAGCAAGCATCTATAGCTATAATATAAGGGGCTTTTGGAGAGCTTCGAATGGTCTCCGTAATTTCTTCAATGTTTAGTGCATGTAAAGGATTATCCAATGTACCGACAATTTCAAATGGAAATGACTTAAGTTGTGATAGGAAAGAACCCGTCATCGGTCCGAGTGCATCTCCAGTAGAGCGATCGGTGCCTATACAACAAAAAACTAGATTTGGGTGGTCAAATGGTATTTGTTCTATAAAGTAGTTGCTTAATCGCCAAATTGCGCCTGTTTCCTTATAATAAATTGTAGAAGGTTCGGTAATAGTAGTAGCAGAAGAGTTCATATAATTACTCACTTTCTTTTTAAAGTCAGTATATGCATCTAGGAAATTATTTATTCAAGTGAGGTGGAAACAATTAGAATGGAAGAAACAATTCAAAATTTGAAGGATTATTTATTTAAAGAAGAGACTTGGATACAACTTGGGCTTGTTGTTATTAAAGTTATGCTTATTTTATTAGTAACTGCAATTGCGATAAGAGTAGGTAAACGTCTTATACAAAAGGCTTTCTTAGTAAGACAGAGAAGTCCTTTAGGGTATTCTGAGCGTAGGCAAAATACATTACTGAAGCTTCTTCAAAATGTTTTAACTTATGTTGTGTATTTCAGTGCTATTATAGCTATTTTGACTGTTTTTGGTATAAAAGTGGCCGGTTTGCTTGCTGGTGCAGGAATTGTTGGTCTAGCAGTTGGTTTTGGGGCCCAAAGCTTAGTGAAAGATGTCATTACAGGCTTTTTTATTGTATTTGAAGATCAATTTGCGGTAGGAGATCAAGTACAGATAGGGACAGCCAATGGAATTGTACAGGAAATAGGTTTACGTACAACAAAAGTGAAAAGTTATACGGGAGAACTTCATATAATTCCAAATGGTAGCATTTTAGTCGTTATAAACTATTCGATTTATAACTCCTTAGCGTTAATAGATATCAGCCTTGCACCTGAAAATGATATTCCATCTATGGAAAAAAACATTGAGGAGTTTCTTAAAGAATTACCTAACAAATATGAAGAACTTGTTAAAACACCTAGTTATCTTGGGGTACAAAGTTTTGATGCATCCGAAATAGTTGTACGATTTACCGCTGAGACTATACCTACGAAACAAAACAGCGTTGCTAGAAAAATTAGAAGAGATTTAATAGAGTTCCTTGAACAAAAAGGCATTAAAATTTCATAACTCCAATGATTGTTTACTAAAGAAAAATAAGTAGGTGATAAAATGGAAAAGAAACAATTTCAACTAAATGACATAGTAGAAATGAAGAAACAACATCCATGTGGAACGAATGCTTGGAAAATCATTCGTATGGGAGCTGATATTCGCATAAAATGCGAGGGATGCCAACATAGTGTAATGATACCAAGAAAAGAATTTGAAAAGAAGATGAAGAAGCTTATTGTAAAAGCTGATGCTGAGTAATGATAGACTTTTATTGCTAAAATCAATATAATGAACAAGTTGTATATAAAGTTTAAGGTTTTAAAATAATGAAGGGCTGTGACATATATGGCGTTAACTGCAGGAATCGTAGGATTACCAAACGTAGGAAAATCTACATTGTTTAATGCAATAACAAAAGCTGGAGCACTTGCAGCAAACTATCCATTTGCTACTATCGATCCCAACGTAGGGGTCGTTGAAGTACCCGATGCACGTTTAGATAAATTAACAGAATTAGTAGTACCAAAGAAAACCGTTCCTACTGCGTTTGAATTTACGGATATCGCAGGAATTGTGGAGGGTGCAAGTAAGGGAGAAGGACTTGGAAATAAATTCCTAGCTCACATCCGTGAAGTAGATGCAATCTGTCAAGTTGTTCGTTGCTTCGAAGATGAAAATATCACGCATGTATCTGGAAAAGTGGATCCAATCTCTGATATTGAAGTAATTAACCTAGAGTTAATATTAGCAGATTTAGAAAGCGTAGATAAACGCCTGGCTCGAGTAACTAAAATGGTAAAACAAAGAGATAAAGAGGCGCTGGCAGAAGAACCAGTTCTTACTCGCTTAAAAGAGGCTTTTGAAGCGGGGAAACCAGGTCGTTCGGTTGAGTTTACGGAAGAAGAGCAGCGCGTAGTAAAAGGCTTTCATCTGCTAACAACAAAACCAATGCTTTACGTTGCAAACGTTTCAGAAGATGATATCATGGCTGATGGCGAAAATGAATATGTACAAAAAGTACGTACATTTGCTGCTGAAGAAGGCGCACAGGTAATACTTATATGTGCAAAAATTGAAGAAGAGATGGCAGCACTAGAAGATGAGGAAAAAGCTATGTTCCTAGAAGAATTAGGAATTAAAGAGTCTGGGTTAGACCAGTTAATCAAAGCTTCTTATTCATTAATAGGTCTAGCAACATACTTTACTGCCGGAGTGCAAGAAGTACGTGCTTGGACATTCCTAAAAGGTATGAAAGCTCCTCAATGCGCAGGGGTTATCCACTCTGACTTTGAAAAAGGATTTATCCGTGCAGAAACAGTTGCCTATGATGATTTAGTTGAAACTGGATCAATGGCTGCTGCAAAAGAAGCCGGCAAGGTTCGTTTAGAAGGAAAAGAATATATCGTTCAAGACGGAGACGTAATGTTGTTCCGCTTCAACGTATAAGTATAGAAAGAAAAGGATTAGTGAGAAATCACTGATCCTTTTTTATAGATAAGAAAGTATATAATTTATCGTGCTGCGAATCAAGTGTCCATAGTACTTTAAAGAATTAATCGATACAACTGATTTCCGTTACAGGTGGACGCTTTCCGCGGGAAGAGGCTGAAGCCGTGCCCACGGAAAGCGTCCGCTCGGAGGGGAAATCAATGGCATATCTACATTATTATTTTTAAAGGACCGGGCTTTTTTTACCCGGTTTTTCTTAATACATATAACCTAGGTTTCACTGGATCATCTTTAATCAACAGATCGTTTGGATATTTTCTGAGCTCTTTATACATAGCAAAGTCTCCAGCAGCGCCAGCGATTAGCCAAGCGCCTAAGAGAACGAGCATAAGAGAACCCATCCAAAAGCCAATAATCATTGGTAAAACACCAGTAACCCAAAAAGGAAGTAATAAAGCCTTTTTCATAGCGCTGTTTTGTAACGGAATAGTAGTAGTAGCATAGGCTACACCCATTTGAAGATTAATCCCATAATCCATACTACTCCAAGGTGCAGTGCCAAAAAACCAAAACCCAACAAGATGAAAGCATTCGTGCAAGACGATTAATACGACATAACCGATAAAGAACCAGAGGAAGTTCCAAAACGAGAAAGTTATTTCTGTAACATTAGATAACCAAGGAAATAGAATTAGTCCTATTATGGATAGACCCACAGTTAATCCAATACTAAACCACGCGACCCTTTTTAGATCAATATCAATTACAACTAACGTTTCTTCATTATTTTCCATATAATCCTCCCATTTTAAATAAATATACATGAATGAGCAGAATAATGACAATCATCCTTGATACGATTGATAAACTATGTTACAATTCATTGATGTGAGTAATAGAATTACTTGCTCCTTGTCGGCTTTTCATAGTCGGCCAAAGACCATAGGGAGGTGTAAATAGATGAGAAAGTACGAATTAATGTACATTATTCAACCAGCAATTGAAGAAGAGGCAAAGAAAGCTTTAGTAGAGCGTTTCCAAGAAATCTTAACTTCAAATGGTGCAGAAATCATCGAAGCAAAAGAGTGGGGTAAACGCCGCTTAGCTTACGAAATCAATGACTTGCGTGAAGGTTTCTACCAAATCGTTAAAGTAAACGCTGATTCAAAAGCAATCGATGAGTATACACGTTTAGCTAACATCAATGAAGACATTATCCGTCACATTGCTGTTCGTATCGACGATATTAAAGTTAAAGCAAAAAAATAAAATTGACTAAAAAAAGCTGATCAAGGGAGGTTGTTTACAGATGATTAACCGTGTCGTTTTAGTTGGAAGACTAACAAAAGATCCGGAACTTCGCTATACACCAAGTGGTGTTGCAATGGCAAGATTTACACTAGCTGTAAATCGTACATTCTCCAACCAACAAGGTGAAAGAGAAGCTGATTTTATCAACTGTGTCGTTTGGAGAAAGCAAGCTGAAAACACAGCAAACTACTTGAAAAAAGGAAGTTTAGCTGGTGTTGAAGGTCGCATTCAAACGGGTAGTTATGAAGGACAAGATGGAAAACGTGTTTATACGACAGACGTTGTTGCAGACAGCGTTCAGTTCTTAGAACCACGTAATGGCTCTGGAGAACGCAACCAAGGTGGACAATCATCTGGTGGCAATGGACAGCAGCAATTTTCAACACCTTCATATCAACAAAACCAACCAATGAATCAGCAAAACTATACACGTGTAGATGAGGATCCTTTTTCTAATAGTAGTGGGCCAATCGAAGTATCGGATGACGACTTACCATTCTAAAAAGCATCACTTAGCATGTTTACTTTAATCGAAAAGGAGGCAACCTAATATGGCACCACGTCGCGGAGGCAAAAGACGCCGTAAAGTTTGTTACTTCACATCAAACAATATCACACACATCGATTATAAAGATGTAGATTTGTTGAAAAAATTCGTGTCAGAACGTGGAAAAATTCTTCCACGTCGTGTGACAGGAACTAGTGCGAAGTACCAACGTAAGTTAACACGAGCTATTAAAGTATCTCGTATCATGGCTTTACTTCCATTCTCTTCTGAAGAGAGATAAGTATAAATTAGAAAGACCGGGAAACCGGTCTTTTTTTTCTTTTTAAAATACAAAAAAGTATATGCTTTTTCATTATCTGCCTAGCTTCAGCTCCCAGCCAGCCTGAGTTGCTTTAGGATTCCGGAAATGGCAAAGGAAGATTTTTCGTGAAATCCTTTCAGCGCTTGCCGGAGGCCTACATGATGTGAGTCAGACAGTCGTTGCGAACTTAGAGTGATTCCTAAAAATAGGAAATCTGATTTTCTATACAGTATGTGGAATTTTAGTTGTTGTAGGTAATCTGTTACAATGGATAGATGATTACATTAAAGGAAGGTTCCTAAATGCAAAGAAATCAAACAAATTATTTAACGTATGGATCTATGATGATTGCACTATTTGCTATTTTGTTGGCAATGTCTGTTTATGTTCCGGTACTTGGGTTTTTCACTTCATTTATTGTGCCATTACCTCTTGCTTGGTACAGTGCAAAGTTTGAAAGAAAACATGCTTTATTTGTAACAGTTATCGCGGTTCTAATTTCTTTTATTATTGGTGGAGTTTTTGGATTTATCTTTGGCTTGCTAGTTGGTCCGTTAGGTTTTATCATAGGAGATTCAATCCGAGCTAAAAAGTCCAAGCTTTATATGCTGATGGCAACTGGGCTATCTTTACTTTTAATGACGGCGCTACAATACATATTATCCATTTTATTTTTCAATATGAATGTTTTGAAGCAATTTATCACGACCATTGAAGTATACTACGAACAACTGGGAAATATTATGTCTTCCGTTGGTCAGTTACCTGAGGGCTATGAGGAGTTAGTTCAACAAAGCATAATTCTTATTGAATCTATCATGCCTAGCTATTTTATTGGTGCTGTGTTTATAAGTGCCTGGCTATATTTAATCATTAATTTATCACTATTAAAAAAATTGAAATTAGATGTACCTAAGTTTCCTAAATTCATGGATTTTAGACTACCGAAAGCGGTGTTATGGTATTATTTAATCGTATCCATATTCTCATTGTTTGTTTCATTTGAAATTGGAACGTTTGGCTATTTAGTATTTGTGAACGCTGCATTAATATTACGAGTACTCTTGTTTTTACAAGGTGTTTCTTTCATACACTACTACTTTAATGTTGAAGGCTGGCCTAAATGGTCAATGATAATTGCAACATTTTTAGCAGTCCCCCTATACATGTTTACTATTATAGTAGGGGTATTAGATTTAGGATTTAATGTAAGAGGGTTTATAAAGGACAGATACAAAAAATAAGGAGCTGATCTAGTGGCATCTTTTTTTAGGAAACGGCCAATTCGATATCCACTCATACTGTTTTTACTACTTAGTGGGGTTGCAACTTATTTATTACTGTCTACCAACATATTGATTGGATTATTATTCGCTCTAATGGTAATTGGTGTATTTATCTATGCGTGGATTATTGAACAACGTGTATATGAAGAGACAGAAAAACATATCGAAACTCTTTCCTACCGGATGAAAAGGGTAGGGGAGGAAGCCTTATTAGAAATGCCAATCGGGATATTACTCATAAATGATCAGTACATCATCGAATGGGCAAATCCATATATGACGCAACAGCTTCCATTCGATACGATTATTGGTGAGGAGCTTCTTTCTATATCAAAGGATTTTCAACAGCTTAAGAAACAAGAAGAATCCAAAGAAATGGTCATATCTTTGGATGAAAAAAATTATAAAGTATTTTATAAAGCGGAAGAAAAGCTTCTATATTTCTTTGATATAACCGAACAAGTAGAGATGGAATCGTTATACTATGGAGATCGAACCGTTATTGGTGTGCTATTCATAGACAATTACGATGAAATATCACAGGGGATGGACGATCAAACACGAGGAAGACTCAACAGTATCGTTACTTCGTGTGTGAACGATTGGGGGGCAAAATACGGCATTTATGTAAAAAGGATTTCCTCAGATCGTTTTTTAGCCGTTTTTAATGAATCCATTTTAGTAGAACTAGAAAAAAGTAAATTCTCCATATTGGATGATATAAGAGAAACTACTTCTAAGTTTGGTTTTTCCCTCACTTTAAGTGTAGGTGTTGGTGCAGGTTCTACTTCCCTAGTTGAACTTGGAGAACTAGCACAGTCTAGCTTAGACTTAGTATTAGGACGTGGTGGAGATCAAGTAGCCATCAAGCACTCAAGTGGCAAAGTGAAGTTCTATGGTGGGAAAACAAACCCAGTAGAAAAACGGACACGTGTAAGAGCTAGAGTTATTTCCCACGCTCTACGAGATTTAATACAAGATAGTGACCAAGTATTTGTTATGGGGCATAGGATGCCAGATATGGATGCAATCGGATCAGCTGTTGGGGTAAGAAAAATGGCTGGGATGAACAAAGTAGAGGGCTATGTTGTATTGGACACTAATGAGTTAGACAATAGCGTGACCCGATTAATGGATGAGATAAAAGAACAACCAGAGCTATATAATCGTTTTATAAGTCCTGAAGAAGCGATAAGTAAAATTACGGATAAAACATTATTAGTTGTAGTAGATACACATAAACCGAGCTTAGTTATTGATGAAAAGCTTCTTCAAAAAGCAGAGAAAATAGTAGTGATTGATCATCATCGACGTGGAGAAGAATTCATTTCAAATACGATGTTGGTTTATATGGAACCATATGCATCCTCTACTTCAGAATTGGTAACTGAACTAATTGAATATCAGCCGAAAAATGAAAAGCTATCCATGCTAGAAGCAACATCTATGCTAGCAGGTATTATTGTAGACACAAAAAGCTTTACGCTTCGTACAGGGGCAAGAACATTTGAAGCAGCATCGTATTTACGTACGCATGGTGCAGATACAATTCTTGTTCAACGAATGTTGAAGGAAGACATTGATACCTATATAGAACGCTCTAAAATCGTCCAAAATGTGGAGTTTTTTAGAGAAGGTATTGCTATTGCTCATGGCATGGAGAACGTCTCCTATAGTCAGGTATTACTTGCTCAAACAGCAGATATTTTGTTGACGATGAATAATGTGGCAGCCTCTTTCGTAATAGGACGTAAAAGTGAATCCGCGTTAGGGATCAGTGCTCGATCATTAGGTGATATCAATGTTCAGGTCATTATGGAAAAACTAAACGGTGGTGGGCATTTAACTAATGCCGCCTGTCAATTGGAAGATACCTCGATAGACGAAGCTATATTACTTCTAAAAAACGCAATTATAGATACAATCGAAGGAGGAAATGAAGAATGAAAGTAGTATTCTTAAAAGACGTAAAAGGTAAAGGCAAAAAAGGCGAAGTCAAAAATGTTGCAGATGGGTATGCACATAACTTTTTGCTAAAAAACAAATTAGCAGTAGAAGTAAATGCAGCTGCATTAAGTGCTCTTGAAGGGCAAAAGAAAAAATCCGAAAAAGAAGCAGCTAAAGAGCTAGAAGAAGCCCAAAAATTAAAAGAAACATTAGAGCAATTAACAGTTGAGTTAAAAGCAAAGTCAGGAAATGATGGTCGACTATTCGGTTCCATTACAACGAAACAAATTGCCTCTCAATTAGAAAAATCACATGGTATTAAATTAGATAAACGCAAAATGGAATTAGATGACGCAATTAGAGCATTAGGGTATACAAATGTACCTGTGAAACTTCATCATGAAGTTGTGGCGACATTAAAAGTTCTTGTTGCAGAAGAATCGTAAGGAGAGAGGTAAATGAGCGATCCAATGTTGGACCGTGTACCGCCGCATAACCAAGAAGCCGAACAGTCTGTCATTGGGGCAATATTTCTAGAACCACAGGCATTAATTACCGCTGGAGAAATCTTGCTGGCTGAAGATTTTTATCGTGTAGCACATCAAAAGATATTCCAAACGATGCTTCATTTAAGCGATAAAGGTAAGGCAATCGATGTTGTAACTGTGACGGAGGAACTTTCTGCAAAGAAAGAGTTAGAAGATGTAGGTGGAATTTCGTATATTAGTGAAATTGCTAATGCAGTTCCAACCGCAGCCAATATAGCATACTACGCTAAGATCGTAGAAGAAAAATCTATTTTACGCCGCTTAATACGTGTAGCGACCACCATAGTAGAAGATGGTTTTACTAGGGAAGATGAAGTAGAAGCATTATTAGCAGAAGCCGAACGCAAAATGATGGAAGTCGCAAGCCGAAAAAATGCTGGTGATTTCGAGCATATTAAAGACGTTTTAGTGGAAACATACGATAATATAGAAAAACTTCATACAAGAAAAGGCGATGTTACCGGTATTCCAACTGGATTCCGTGATTTAGACCGAATTACAGCCGGTTTCCAACGAAATGATTTAATCATTGTCGCTGCCCGTCCATCTGTAGGGAAAACGGCATTTGCTCTGAATGTGGCACAAAACGTAGCGACAAAAACAGATGAAAATGTAGCAATCTTTAGTTTAGAGATGGGTGCAGAACAGTTAGTTATGCGTATGCTTTGTGCGGAGGGGAATATAGACGCTCAGGTACTTCGTACAGGGGCACTGACAACCGAGGATTGGCGTAAGCTTACAATGGCGATGGGAAGTCTCTCAAATGCAGGTATTTATATAGACGATACCCCTGGTATTCGGGTAAATGAAATCCGGGCTAAATGTCGTCGATTAAAACAAGAGTCTGGTCTGGGTATGATTTTGATTGATTATTTACAGCTAATCCAAGGTAGTGGAGGAAGCCAAGCTAACCGACAACAAGAGGTTTCGGAAATTTCTCGTTCTTTAAAAGGTTTAGCTCGTGAATTGCAGGTTCCTGTTATTGCTTTGTCACAGTTATCCCGTGGAGTTGAGCAGCGTCAAGATAAGCGACCAATGATGTCTGATTTACGTGAATCTGGATCTATTGAGCAGGATGCAGATATTGTATCCTTCCTGTACCGTGAGGATTACTACGACAAAGAAACAGAAAATCAGAACATGATTGAAATTATTATTGCAAAACAGCGTAATGGTCCTACTGGAACTGTTACACTTGCGTTCGTTAAAGAGTTTAACAAATTCGTTAACATTGACTGGAGTCAACACCAAGCGCCACCAGCCTAAAAAAGCAAAAGCGCCTTTTAGTTTTGTGGGCAGTGATTTTTAGATATAGTTATAATAACAAAACACGAACAATAAATGTGCTAATTCATTTTGTGTTCGTGTTTTTATGTTAAATCAGTTGACTAAGTACGTTTAGATTGGTACAATAACACTGTTTGAATCAGGACATATGAAATGTCTGACGGAGGTGCTGGCAAATGCCATCAGTAGTAGTAGTTGGAACACAATGGGGAGACGAAGGTAAAGGAAAAATCACAGACTTTCTATCCGAAAACTCAGAAGTAATTGCACGTTACCAAGGTGGTAATAATGCAGGTCACACAATTATTTTCGGAGGAGAAACTTACAAGCTTCACTTAATTCCTTCAGGGATTTTCTATAAAGATAAAATTTCTGTTATAGGAAATGGAATGGTAGTGGATCCAAGAGCACTTGTAAAAGAGCTAAAAGGATTGCATGACCGTGGAGTAACAACCGAAAACTTACGTATTTCTAATCGTGCACATGTTATTCTTCCTTACCACCTAAAACAAGACGAAGTAGAAGAAGCTCGCAGAGGAGCAAATAAAATCGGTACGACAGGTAAAGGTATTGGACCAGCTTATATGGACAAAGCTGCACGTGTCGGGATTCGTATTGCTGATCTTCTGGACTACGAAGTATTTAAGGAAAAATTAGAACTTAACTTACAAGAAAAGAATAGAATGTTTGAGAAGTTTTACGAAACAGAAGGATTTACTTCAGAAGAAATATTAGAAGAATTCTATGGCTATGGGCAAGAGATTGCCAAGTATGTTACGGATACTTCAAAAGTATTGAACGACGCATTAGATGATGGCCGTCGTGTATTATTTGAAGGTGCACAAGGAGTTATGTTGGACATCGATCAAGGTACTTATCCATTTGTAACTTCTTCGAATCCAGTAGCTGGTGGAGTAACAATTGGAGCAGGAGTAGGTCCAACAAAAATTAACCATGTAGTAGGTGTTTGTAAAGCATATACATCACGTGTAGGTGATGGTCCTTTCCCTACTGAGCTATTTGATGAAATTGGAAATCAAATCCGAGAAGTTGGTAAAGAATATGGGACAACTACAGGTAGACCACGTCGTATAGGGTGGTTTGATACAGTAGTAATTAGACATGCTCGTCGTGTAAGTGGTTTAACTGATTTAACGGTTAACTCTATTGATGTATTGACTGGTTTAGATACAGTTAAATTATGTACTGCTTATAGATATAAAGGTGAATTAATTACGGAATATCCAGCTAACCTTCGTATTTTAGGTGAATGTGAACCAGTTTATGAAGAAATGCCAGGTTGGAGTGAAGACATTACAAAATGTAAATCACTAGATGAACTTCCTGAGACAGCTCGTCATTACTTAGAACGGATTTCTCAACTTACAGGTGTACAAATCTCCATCTTCTCAGTTGGACCAGATCGTACGCAAACAAATATCATTACAAGTGTTTGGAAATAATAAATGAAAAAAAACGTCAAGAAGCATATGCTTTTTGACGTTTTTTTTGTCTGCTAATGTAAAAATTTGAGAAAGTGCCGTTATGTGAATCTTCTATTATGACAAATATAACGAAGATTTCTGTTGCTTTATGTATAAAATATGAATAATTTGGAGAAAACTAATTTATAAAAGTTTAACGGTTAGGTATAAGGAATCGCAATGTGTTAAAAAATGTAAAAATGATGTAATATATGGAACTAATGCTACAGTTTCTTTACAACCGCATATAAAGCTACACATCTTCATTTCAAATATGTTAAATTAGAGAAGCATGAAATAATCGACGGTTTTATATATAGTTTGGAAGGGGCTTTATCATGTTTTTGAAAAGTAAGAATGAGGAACAGAAGGTATCAAAACTGAATGTTCTTTCAAACGGAAAGTCAAATATGGTGAAAAAAGCAGCCGTATCAGTTTTACTTATCTCAAGTATTTCGTTTAATATGGCTTTTGCAAAAGAAAGTGAAAGCAATACATTAAAAGAAATATACCATATATACACGGATGGTCAATATGTAGGGGCTATTTCGGATCAAACCAAATTACAATCAATACTCGATAAAAAAGTTGAAGAATCTAGCTCCCAGTTTAAAAATATGACTTTAACTGCTGGATCTAATTTATCGATAGTACCAGAACAAGTATTTACTCCTAATACAAGCGATGAGACTACTCTTCAAAAGCTGGATAGCTTGATAGAAGTAGAAGCAAAGGCATTTGCATTATCGATCAATGACGAGATGGCAGTCTACGTCAAAGACTTAGATGCTTACGATGAAGCTCTTAGAAAACTAAAATTACATTTTATTTCAGAAGAAGAGTTGAACGTACTGGAAGCTAGAAGTAATACTAGTGAATCTTTACCCGAACTAAAAGAAAATGAAACTCGTATTGCTAATTTAATTTTAAAAGAAAAAGTATCAGGAGTTACAGTAGAAACAGATCCTAGTCAAATTGTTTCACCAGATGATGCTGTGAAGCTACTTTTAGATGGAACATTAGAAAAAGATTTATATACAGTAGCACCAGGCGATGTTTTAGGAACTATTGCTAACAAGCATAATCTAACATCTGCAGAACTAATAGCACTTAATGCTGGTATAACGGATTCTACCGTATTACAAATAGGTCAAGAGTTAAATGTAACAGTCCTAAAACCACTTATTAATATAGAAGTACAGTATGAGAAAAAAGCTAAAGAATCCATCATACATACGAAAAAAGTAAAAGAAACAGAGGATATGTATAAAGGTGATACGAAGGTAATACAAGAAGGTTCAGATGGTCAAAAAATGGCAACTTACTTAATTCGCAAAGAGAATGGAGTACAAGTTGGTTTATCTGTTATAGAAGAAACAATACTTGTAGAACCAAAAGATCATATTGTATTAAAAGGAACGAAAGTAATTCCTTCACGCGGCTCAGGGGTATTTGCTTGGCCAGCAGAAGGTGGATATATTTCTAGTAAAATGGGGTATCGTTGGGGACGCCAACATGAAGGTATCGATATTGCACGACCAAGTGGTTTTACGATAAAAGCAGCAGATAACGGTATAGTAGTAGCTGCTGGTTGGGATGGAACATACGGCCAACGTATAATCATTGATCATCAAAATGGATATAAAACAACGTATGCACATCTTTCTTCGATTACAGCGGAAGTAGGGCAAGTAGTCCCAACAGGTACTAAAATCGGTGTAATGGGAAGTACTGGACGTTCTACAGGAACACATCTACATTTTGAAGTGGAGAAAAATGGAGTAACGATTAATCCTTTAACTGTATTAAACTAATAGTATATACGAGACAGTCGCTATATGGACTGTCTTTTTTTTATCTCGGTTTCAAGCTGTAATACCATCACTGGTGGGAATTTCACTGTATAAGATTTCCTGGGAAATAATTCGACAAACTGAGTCGAATTATAGGGTCGTTACTTCTTTAGAGATGCAGGAAGCCTGAAACAATGTTAAAGTTAATATTATTATTGATAAAAATAATTCAATTGAGTTAAATATAGAATACGAGAATAAAGGGGACTAGAATATGAGTAAAAAAATACTAGTTGTAGATGACGAAAAGCCAATTGCAGATATACTTCAATTTAACCTAAAAAAAGAAGGATACCAAGTAGTTTGTGCTTATAATGGCGATGAAGCATTGAAGAAGGTGGAAGAAGATCAACCAGATTTAATGTTATTAGATATTATGCTTCCTAACAAAGATGGAATGGAAGTCTGTAGAGAAATTCGAAAAAAATATGATTTTCCTATAATCATGCTAACAGCAAAAGATTCAGAGATAGATAAAGTACTTGGTCTAGAGCTTGGTGCAGATGATTATGTGACAAAACCATTTAGTACGAGAGAATTAATAGCTCGAGTGAAAGCAAACATGCGTAGACACCAAACTATTCAAGAAGACGCAGAAGTAATAACAAATGACATTGTAATTGGTCCACTAACTATTCAACCAGATGCTTATCTTGTGTTAAAGAGAGAAGAGACAATTGAGCTTACGCATCGAGAATTCGAGCTGTTGCATTACTTGGCAAAACATATAGGACAAGTTATGACTCGTGAACATTTACTACAAACAGTATGGGGTTATGATTATTTTGGAGATGTGCGTACGGTTGATGTAACAATTCGCCGCTTACGCGAGAAAATTGAAGACAATCCAAGTCATCCAACTTGGATAGTAACTAGAAGAGGCGTAGGCTACTATTTACGAAGTCCTGAACAGGAGTAGAAGGAATGCAAAAAGTTGGATACTTTAAATCGATTCACGTAAAGATTGTGCTGATTTATGTATTACTTATCGTTATTGCGATGCAAATTATTGGATTATATTTTGTTCGCGAGCTTGAGGAGACATTAAGAGATAACTTTCAAGATTCTATAACTGACCGTGTTAGCATGTTAGAATATAGTGCGCGAGAAGAAATAATAAAAACACGAAGCGAAGAAGACCAAACAAAAGAACAAAGTTTACGTTCAATTTTGTCTAGTCTTAATTCTTATGACATTAAAGAAGTACGTGTAATAGATTCTCGGTATCAAATCTTGGCAACCTCCGATATAAATAATCAGTCTATTGTAGGCCAACGATCAATGGATGATTTAGTTCGAAAATCCATTACTGCAGAAGACAAATTTGACAGTATATCGCTTGATCGAGAAACCGGAAACAGAATTTGGATTTTAACAACTCCTATTTTTTATAAGGGAGAAGTAATTGGAACAATATATATGGAATCTAATATTGAAAATATTTTTGGGCAGATGAATGAAATTAACCAAATCCTAGCTGGGGGTACAGCAGTTGCGCTAGTAATTACCGTTATATTAGGAATTCTAATTGCCCAGACGATTACACGTCCTATCTCAGATATGAGAAGACAAGCTCAAGCGATGGCAAAAGGTAATTTTTCCAGGAAAGTACGAGTATATGGCAGTGATGAAATCGGGCAATTGGCAATTGCCTTTAATCATTTGACGAATAGATTGCAGGAAGCTCAATCTACAACCGAAGCAGAACGTAGAAAGCTAGCCTCAGTTTTAACCAATATGACAGACGGGGTAATAGCTACAGATCGTAAAGGTAGAGTTATATTGATAAACGATCCAGCACTTAGGTTATTGCGCATACCTAGGGAAATGGTGTTAAATCGTCCCATTATTTCTGTACTTGGAATAGATCCTTTACACTCTTTTGAAGATTTAATACATTTAAAAGAAGCGATTAATCTGGATTTAAGCTCAAACGAAAGACCGTTTATTTTACGTGCCAATTTTTCGGTTATTCAAAAAGAAACTGGTTTCGTTAACGGTTTAATCGCAGTATTACATGATAATACGGAGCAGGAAAAAGTGGATATGGAAAGAAGAGAGTTTGTTGCAAATGTTTCTCATGAACTACGTACACCTCTTACGACGATGAGTAGTTATTTAGAGGCTTTAGCTGATGGTGCTTGGCAAGATGAAGAAATTGCTCCATCTTTTTTACAGGTAACTCAAACAGAAACACATAGAATGATTCGACTTGTAAATGACCTACTCCAACTATCAAAGATGGATAGTAGAGACTATGATTTGAATCGAGAAATTGTTAATTTCAATCAGTTCTTCAACCGGATTATTGATAGATTTGAACTTTCCAAATCCGATCATGTTAACTTTGTACGCATGCTCTCCGATAAAGCTTATTATGTGGACATCGATACAGATAAGTTAACACAGGTAATCGATAATATTATTTCAAATGCGATTAAATATTCTCCAGATGGTGGGAATATACGATTTGGGGTAGCGGTAGCAGACTCAATTTTAAAGGTAATGATTTCTGATGACGGTATGGGAATTCCTTCTGAAAATGTCGATCGAGTCTTTGATCGTTTTTACAGAGTAGATCGGGCAAGAGCAAGATCTATGGGAGGCACGGGTCTAGGATTAGCAATTGCCCGGGAAATGATTGAAGCA
Organism: Psychrobacillus sp. INOP01; assembly: GCF_018140925.1. Taxonomy (NCBI): domain Bacteria; kingdom Bacillati; phylum Bacillota; class Bacilli; order Caryophanales; family Bacillaceae; genus Psychrobacillus; species Psychrobacillus sp. INOP01. Next base: position 2,117,240 of record NZ_CP073315.1, on the reverse strand, counting down.
CATGATGGTAGAATATGGGCAGAAAGCGAAGAAGGACAAGGAACAACTATTTTCTTCACATTGGATATTTTAACGGATGAGGAAGGTGAGTGGGATTGAAATATATTGAGCAAGTAAAATCAGTTGTTTTAGTCTTACTTATTCTCCTCAGCTTTACTTTAACTTTTGCTATATGGACATATTCTCCTGTTATTCAAACAAATGATGAAGCTATTGTAGATATATCTATTGCCGAAAAAAGGAACTTGGAAAACGTTATTAAACCGTATCGAATGATTTTAAGCCAAGATGAAGCTTTAAAGGGTACAGTTGCGAGCCAGCCAATAGAATTTGCGTTCAACAACATGAAGACCTGGGAAATTCAGACGGTTGAGTTAGCTAGTAACAAGGCAGACACCGATCAAATAAATGATTTTGTCAAAGCTCCTAATCGTGCGAGTTTCTTTTTTGCAGCAGATGTCCCTATTGAAATATTAGGTAATATCTTAAACTTTGCAGATCACAATTTTCCGGAAGTTTATTTCAATCGATTAATAATAGACTGGAACGGGGACATCTCAGATAGCGTGACTCTGTATTTTATAAGCACATCACAGCAGAAAATATATACGGCAACGGCACAAAAAGCAGATAAATTAGGGTTTACTAAGCGTATTTTAGAACATGCTGAGAAAATGCAGGTATATAATGAAATAGTTAGAGACAATAAACTATCTTTGTATGTTTCATCGATACCGGAAAATATCGGAAGTTATACCTATTCAATAAAAGATGTTGAATCGGATAAATTCAAAGATGCCCTCTTCAATAATCCTAGCCTTGTGAGAATTAATCCTGTTGGGATGAATGAACAACAATTCACGGATGATAGTGCATTAATGAATGTGGATTTTACTCGTAAAAGTTTAAGCTATGTACATCCTGCTTCGGAAAATGAAAATCCAGCGAATCCCGTAGATCTCATTAATAACAGTTTGAATTTTGTCAATGAGCATAACGGATGGACAGATGACTATCGTTATTCTCGAATGAATACCTCAGCTCGGCAAATTAATTATCAATTGTATTTAGCGGGTCTTCCGGTATTTAGTAGACTTACATCTACAGACATCACGCAGTATTGGGGAGTTGACCGAGTATATCGATACTTCCGACCTACTTATTCGCTAAATGCTGCTATTCGTCTGAAAACACGGGAAGTAGAATTAGCTTCAGGGCAGTCAATTTATGATTTTCTGTCTACTGCTACAGATATTAATATGAGTTCTATTGACGATCTTGTAATAGGATATTATTTATCTCAAGATGACGACCAAGCTTTATTTAATCTGGAGCCTTCTTGGTATTACTTAGAGAGTGGAGTCTGGGTTCGCGTATCTCCGGAATTATTAGGGGGTGCAAAATTTGGATTGGAATAAAACAAAGACTATATTCATTATTGTATTTTCTATTTTAAATGTATTCTTACTTTCACTATATTTGAATCGATATAACGCATCACAACAAATAGATAAACCCAATGATACACCTATCGCGGAAAAACTTATTCTAGATAATATAAAAGTTTTGGAGACAGATAAAGAGATTAAAGAGGCTTCTTATGTTTCAGGTAACGTCCATAATTTTAGTCAAGAAGAAATAGAAGAATTGGACAATCAAACAGTAGAAATACCTGTTAGCCATAAATTAGTCAGCACATTTGAAGAACCTATAAAAATAACGGATGAAAATACGTTAGAAAAAATAGTACATGAGCAAGTGATAAGAGGTTCCGCTTATGGCCTGTGGAAAATAGATGAAGAAAATAAAACAGCTATATTATTCCAAAAAGTAAATAAACGACTCGTTTACTATAATACGAATGCGAAATTAATTGTTCACTGGAATGAGGAAAACGAGCTTATTGGTTATGAACAGACTATTCTGGACGATTTAGAGAATTATGATGTGTATCAAAAATTGTTGCCACATATGCAGGTGATTAATATACTTTATGGTAATTCGCATTTAAAACCAGATTCTACGATTAAAGAAATTGAACTGGGATATTCTACGTTAGCTCAACTAACAGAGACACAAGTTTTTGCACCCACATGGCATATCCTTGTGGAACTACTAGATGGAACAGTTGAAGAATATTTTGTAAATGCGGTAGAAGGTAGAGTTATTGAGATACAAAAAGAGACGGAACAAAAAGTGCTGGAGTAAGGAGTTTTAAAAATGAAGTTCAGTGTACTAGCAAGTGGTAGTAGTGGTAACGCTATTTATGTGGAAAATGAGGAACATTCCTTTTTAGTAGATGTCGGCTTAAGTGGAAAAAAGATGGATCAATTATTTCAGGAAATTGATCGGGATATTAAAAAGCTATCAGGAATTTTTATCACACATGAGCATAGCGATCATATTAAGGGATTAGGTGTCTTAGCTAGAAAATATGGAGTTCCCATTTTTGCAAATGAAAAAACCTGGTCAGCAATGGATCCACTTATCGGAAATGTGCCATTAGACCAGCGATTTCAATTTGATATGGAAACAGTAAAACAATTTGGCTCCATTGATATCCAATCGTTTGCAGTATCACACGATGCAGCTGACCCGATGTTTTACATTTTTCATGAAAATGGTAGAAAGCTTGTTTTAATCACGGATACTGGATATGTAAGCGATCGAATGAAAGGGCTTATTAAAGGAGCCGATTCCTTTGTCTTTGAAAGCAATCACGATGTTAGTATGCTACAGATGGGACGCTATCCTTGGTCAGTTAAACGAAGAATATTAAGTGATGTAGGACATGTCTCCAACGAGGATGCTGCGGTAGCTATGAGTGAAGTAATTGATGTGAAAAATACGAATATCTATTTATCACATTTAAGTAAAGATAATAATATGAAAGATTTAGCTCGTATGAGTGTTACACAAACACTTCAATCCTGTGGTGTGATTGCAGGGGAGTATGTACACCTACATGACACAGATGCCAATAAACCAACAGAGCTAGTTCTTGTTTAAATAGGAAAAACCATATACTTTCTTCTCTTTTAATCGAAGTTTCAAATACTATGAATGTAGTATTTGGAACTTTTATTTATTTTTTAAGTAATTTTCATCTTATTTTAATCTGGAATGGGTACATTGTTAATACAGACATATTAGAAACAGAGAGGAAGAGAAAGATGGATACAAATAACCCATATGGACCGCAATTACCACAAGAACAACCGCCGATAGAACAGAAAAAAAGAAATGGAAAAAAACGAGGCATAGCCGGCTATTTCTTTAGTGGACTTGCAGGTGTATTAGTTGGTGCATTACTCGTCTGGTTTTTAATACCTTCTGTAGTAACCAACCTACCATCGGACAGTGAAACAAAATCGAGCGAAACAACACAACAAACCCAACAGCTTTCAGTAGATGTTACTACAGATGTAACCGATGCTGTAGAAAAAGCTTCAAGTGCAGTTGTAGGAATAACAAATATTCAATCCGTCACAAATTTCTGGAGTCAATCGGAAGATACTCAGGATGCTGGCACAGGATCAGGTGTTATTTATAAGAAAGAAAATGGTAAAGCCTATGTTATTACAAATTATCATGTTATTGAAGATGCAAAATCAGTGGAAGTAACATTAGCTGACGGATCTAAAGTGGAAGCAAGTATTGTAGGGGGAGATATTTGGTCAGACTTAGCGGTTCTTGCAATTGACGACACTGGTGTAGAAGCAGTTATAGAATTTGGCGACTCAGATGTATTAAAGCAAGGGGAAACAGTTATTGCTATCGGTAATCCTTTAGGACTTGATTTTTATGGCTCTGTTACAACTGGAGTTGTATCTGGTAAAGACCGTGCAGTACCAGTTGATCTAAACGGAGATGGTTTAGAGGATTGGCAGTCAGAGGTTTTACAAACAGATGCAGCGATTAACCCTGGAAACAGCGGTGGTGCATTGATCAACTTAGCGGGACAGCTTATAGGTATAAACTCGATGAAGATTTCTGAGTCTACAGTAGAAGGAATAGGTCTTGCAATTCCAGTTAATACAGCTATTCCAATCATAGAGGATTTAGAGCAAAACGGAAAAGTTAATCGTCCATCCATGGGAATCACACTAATTGATTTGACGAATGTACCAGCATTTCACCAAAAAGAAACATTAAAACTACCTGAGGAAGTTACAACTGGTGTAGTAGTTGACGAAGTAGTGGAAGGAACTCCAGCTGCATTGGCGGGGATGAAATCATATGATGTCATTGTAGAAATGGATGGAGAAAAAGTTGAAAATACTATTGAATTACGTAAACACCTATATAACGAAAAAGAAACTGGGGACGAACTAAAAGTGAAAGTGTATAGACAAGGAGAGATAGTCGAATTAACACTCCTTTTAAAGGAATCAACAGAATTATAAACATGTGGATAACTTAACAATGTAAAAAAGATTTACACAGCGAGTAGGAAAAGAAAAGCTTGTCTTTCCTACTCGTTTTTCATTTGGTAAAATAGGTTGTGGATAACAATGGATGATTTGTGTATAACTATTAAAAGTATTCAGACAACAAAAGGGAGGATAAAAATGAGAATATTCAGTTGTGAAAACCATATAAATCACGCATTAGACATGTTTGTAGCGGAACAGAAAACATTTCCAATGTTAGAGGAATTAAAAAACGAAGAAAAGTTATCCACAGTTTGTTCTTACTGTGAAAGCTCTGCATTATATATTGTGGCTAATGAAAATTGAAACACAAGATGTAGATAAGTGTTGTGGATATGTGGATAAGCTATGTGTATAACGTGTTTGTAAACGAAATGTAAAGGTGGATAACCTGTGAATATACAAATTATTTCAGTAGGGAAATTAAAAGAAAAATACTTAAAAATGGGAATAGAAGAGTACACAAAGCGGCTAGGAGCATATGCCAAAATAGATTTAGTAGAAGTGGCTGACGAAAAAGCCCCGGAAAATCTAAGTGAAGCTGATATGGAAATCGTTAAGAAAAAAGAAAGTGACCGAATCCTAGCGAAAATAGGAGCGGACACATATGTTATTGCTCTTGCAATAGAGGGAAAGATGAAAACATCGGAGCAGCTAGCTGGTGATATTGAATCCCTTATGACGTATGGCAGAAGTAAAATTGCATTTGTTATCGGTGGATCTCTTGGTTTACACGAAGATGTGATGAAACGTGCCGATGAAAAATTGTCCTTTAGTAAAATGACCTTGCCTCATCAGTTAATGAAGCTAGTGTTGGTAGAACAGATCTACCGTGCATTCCGAATTATGAAGGGTGAACCGTATCATAAGTAAATGAAGTTAATCAGACTTAAAAGCAGAAATACACAAAGTTGTATTTCTGCTAAAATTATGAAATAAACTTATATTTTCTTACCTACTCTTTAGCGATTACCTATTTTCATACAAATACCCTGACCTGTTTTATGATTAGTGAAACATCGATCCAATAAACATAAGTGCCTGTCCTGTCACTACCAGCATTTTGTCGAATCCTTCGATATAAATATATCTTATATTTTGGAAGTCTACGTTGATAGACAGTTCATATATGGGACTAGGAACATAGAGGGACAGATAAAAGGTATATCGTTTAATATATTATAATAATAAACAAAATATAAACAATTGTTTAAATTATAAACAATTATTTTTTTTTTTATTGACGATACTTTAAATTGTTGCTAAGATAAATGTAAATTTAATGTAGAATTATGTCGTATAATGTTGGGAATATGGCCCAAAAGTTTCTACCAAGCTGCCGTAAAGGGCTTGACTACGAGGTAAGTGTTAAATGAAAGAGGAAATCTCTTTCTTATTTACTCATGCCCTAGTCAAACGCTCCGGTAGATATCGGAGCGTTTTTTTATCGTTTAAACAATAGTTAATTCTAGATTTTATTATGCGAAGTGACATACCAAGAAAGCTTTGTTCGCTCTTAATGTGTAATAAAATGTGATCCATTCCAGCGATGGGAAAATAGTTGGATCAATTCGTAAGCAATAAATAAATTCAATGTGAAGGATTGAGAAAGAATGAAAAAGAAAATTTACTTTAATCATGATGGCGGTGTGGATGATCTAGTTTCTCTATTTTTATTACTACAAATGGATACCGTTGAACTAACTGGTGTTTCCGTCATTCCAGCTGATTGTTATTTAGAACCTGCTATGTTTGCAAGCCGAAAAATCATTGATCGCTTTGGAAAAGGCAGTTTAGATGTAGCAGAGTCAAATTCTCGGGGAAAAAATCCTTTTCCTAAAGATTGGCGTTTGCACGCTTTCACTGTGGATGCCTTGCCAATATTAAATGAATCCGGAAAGATTGTTACACCAGTAGCGGAGAAACCAGCACATCTTCATATGATAGATGCAATTCACGCTTCAGATGAAAAAACTACTCTTTTATTCACCGGTCCACTTACGGATCTTGCTCGTGCACTTGATGAAGACCCTTCTATTGAAGAAAAAATCGATCGACTCGTATGGATGGGCGGCACATTTCGTGATGTAGGAAATGTAGAAGAGCCCGAACATGATGGGACAGCGGAATGGAATGTGTTTTGGGACCCTGAAGCAGCTGGTCGAGTATGGAAAAGTAGTATAGAAATTGATTTAGTAGCGCTTGAAAGCACTAGCCAGGTACCTCTTACAGTAGATATACGTAATCGTTGGGCATCTGAACGCAAACACCTCGGTGTTGATTTTATTGGCCAATGTTATGCGATGTGCCCGCCGTTGGTTCATTTTACAACAAACTCAACATATTTTTTATGGGATGTCTTAACAACAGCGTTTGTTGGTAATAGTGATCTTGTAAAAGTGAAGAGAATTAATAGTATCGTGCATACAGATGGGCCGAGTCAAGGGCGTACAGAAGAAAAAGACAATGGTCGCCCAGTAAATGTGGTTTATGATGTAAATTCTAGTGATTTCTTCGATTATATTACTGAATTATCTAAAAAAGCTTAAAGAACATTCGTGTTTGTGAACAATTGATCGTAGTACATTTAGAGAGAAGTTCTTAATGTATTACGATTAATATAATTGATAGTATTTTTTATAGAAAAAGTTATAGTGTGAGTAAGTCAAATAATAATATTATAAATGTAATTAACAGAATATTCAGAGAATTAATACTTAGCTCTAATTTAATATCAAGATTTTTAAAATAGAGTTTAGAAAATTTAGTTTCATCACAAAAAGCATTGTTGGAGGAAGAAATGACTATAAAATCACGACTTAAAATTATGATGTCTCTTCAGTTTTTTATTTGGGGATGTTGGCTTGTTACACTTGGCTCATATATGTTCAATACTTTGCATTTTTCCGGCACACAAGTTGGAGGTGTTTATAGCACAATAGGGCTTGCTTCTCTTCTAATGCCAAGTCTTGTAGGGATTATTGCGGATCGTTGGATAAAGGCAAATAGATTATATGGAATTTGCCATTTCCTTGGAGCGATTTTCTTATTTTCAGCAGCAGGGATTTCAGAACCTAATCTTATGTTTTGGGCTATGCTTTTTAACGCAATGGTTTACATGCCGACGATTTCTCTATCTTATACGATTTCATATTTTTGCTTAGAAAAAGAAGGGCTTGATACAATGAAAGGCTTCCCTTCTGTTCGTGTTTTTGGAACAATTAGTTTTATTCTTGCAATGTGGGTAGTTAGTCTTGGTGGATTTGAGTTAAGCAACATCCAGCTTTACATAGCTGCGGGGGCTTCCTTCTTACTTGCACTTTATTCATTTACACTGCCAGATTGTCCAACATCAAATGTCAAAAAGGATAAGTCGTTAGTAAGTCTTTTAGGTCTAGATGCTTTCGTATTATTTAAGCAAAAGAGAATGGCTATCTTTTTCATTTTTGCTATGCTGTTAGGTGCTGCGTTGCAAATTAACATTGCATTTGCTGACCCATTTTTACATGATTTTGCGTCAAACGCTAACTATAAAGATAGTCTTGTTGTTAAATATCCAGCAATTTTATTATCAATGGGACAAATTGCTGAAGTATTCTTTATTCTTGCCATTCCTTTTTTCTTACGTAAATTTGGAATTAAGACGGTAATGTTGTTGAGTATGGTGGCGTGGACATTACGCTTTATTCTTTTCGCCTTTGGCGACCCATCTAATGTAGGAATCATTTTATTGCTATTATCAATGATTGTATATGGTGCTGCATTTGACTTCTTTAATATTTCTGGATCTATTTTTGTTGAAAAGGAAGTGGATAGTCGAATTCGTGGAAGTGCACAAGGCTTATTCATGACAATGGTCAACGGAATCGGTACCTATGTAGGCGCAGTTCTTAGTGGGAAACTGGTGGATTATTTTACAATTAACGGAGTGAGGGATTGGCAAAATATCTGGTTAGTTTTTGCAGTATATACATTCGTCCTTGCAATCGTTTTTGCTGTAAGTTTTAAATACAAGAATGACCGTGATGCAATTAAGAATGTAAATAATGTTGCTTAATAGATATTCTTTATCATTTTTGTTTCCGCTTTGAAACGATATTTGGTTTGGAATGTAATAAAAAATATTAGTAAAAGTTGCATAAGAATCACAACCATTAGTAAGCACATAGTCAGTTTTTTATAGAAGTATCAAAGAACAACTAAACGTTCTTGATACTTCTTTTTTCAATTTTATATAAAGGGATAACTGTAATCTCATTAATTATGCCATATTATAATTGATACAATCCTTAAACTAAAACAAACTGGATTTTCACTACAAGAAATCAAAATGCTTTTTGACAGGTTGCAAAATACCGATCAAAATAAAGAATTGTCTAAAGAAGAAATCCAAAACCTTCTACGAATAAAAGTAATATTCCAAGATAAATACAAGCAGATGGTTCAAAAAGAAGAACAGATTAAACAAATAAAACAAGTACTACTACAAGTGGATAATAAAATGGATATGCTACTAGAAAGAAATAAAAATTAGAAAGGTCTACTACTAAACCTCATTTAGAGGCATCACGGAGAACCGTACCATAAATAAGTGAGTTTTAAAATTTATAAAAATCCGATTCATAATTCCTCTATGAATCGGATTTTATTTTTGATAAATTTTCATATTGGTATCGAGTACTAACTTTATTTTGATGTTTATAGTGAATTCTAGGCAGCTAATCAATCCACCAGTTAAATTTGATCATATCCACAAAAAGTTATAGTAACTGCTCTTAGACCAGTTCCGGAGAACCGTATCATAAGTAATAGAGGTTTTCCATGTATAATAGAATACAGAAATAAAATTAAAAACAGTAAACTGACCTCGAACTAGATTGTTAGCTAGAAATTATACTGTAAATTTTAGTAGGCTTTGATTGGAGACCATGTAATGTTTAGTGAACAGACGAGATATTCTAGGCTCGCGGATATAACAAAAGTAATTAATACAAAGTTAAAACTTCGTGAAGTTTTACAGCGTGTAACGCAGGCAATATCCGAGGAAATCGTGCAATGTAATTCGGTTGGTATTTATTTACCCGAAAAAGATGGCACATTTAGAGGATTTGTAGGAAAACCAGAAGATATGAATGGCATAACGCTCGATACACAGGTAATTGATATTGAAACAGACCTACTGGCCAAAGAAGTTATTGAAACTAAAAAAACTATCTATATCCCGGATACCTCAACGGATAATCGCCCGGATCCGAGATCGGTAGGAGCCTTCAAGATTAAATCCTTATTAGCACTGCCTATCTCATATGAACAAGAAATATTTGGTTTAGTTTTTTTATTTGATTATGGAACGCCGATGAATTTAACAGAGTCGGAAATTCAAAGTGTTGAAGCATATGTGAATATGGCTGCAGTTGCAATACAAAACGCAAATAATTTAACATATAAGGAAAACCTTATTGCAGAAAAGCAGTTGTTACTCGATGTTACGCGTGATTTATCGATGTGTTCCTCCGTACAGAAAAGTCTTGATAAATGTTTTTACTACTTAGAAAAGATTTTGGATAGCAAAAAAAGTGCAGCCCACATCCTGGATCCGTTGGGAAAAAACACAGTCACATTTATGAAGTTAAATAAAGACTGTGAATGGACAGAAGCGACTTGGATGGAGAATCTTAAAAGCATAAGGATGAACCAAAGCTACGAAGCTATGATTCAACAGGTTATTAATACCAAAAGTATAATTCACACTCCAAATATAGATAGTATGAGTCTACTTATGATTCCACTGGTTTCAATGGGGAAAGTATTAGGAGTTATAACAGTTGTCAATTTAGGAGGTCAAACTCGTAATTACCATGAATCTCAAATTCAATTAGCAAAATCGATAGTCGATGCCACAGCCCCTACGTTGTCAAACTTGTTATATATGGACCAACTTGAAGATATGGTAGAAGAGCGAACAAGGGAACTAGCTGTTGCTAATGAAAAGGTTACAAGTGTTATTGATGGTATAACGGATGGATTCTTTGCATTGAGCCGCGAGTGGGAATTTCTTTACATGAATAAACATCAATATTTGCCGCAAAGGAAAACGGCAAAAGATGTATTAGGCAAGAATATATGGGAGCTTTTCCCGGAATGCGTAGACACGGTCATGTATAAGGAATTTCATCGTGCGATGTCAGAGCGTATAGCAGTAAATTTTGAAATGACCTCAGCCTATGGGGATAATTGGTACGAAGTAGTTGCTTACCCGTATGATGAGGGAATCTGCTGCCTTTTAAAAAACATAACCGAAAAAAAGAAATATGAGAAGGAATTGAAAAGATTATCAAACCTAGACTTAATAGGTCAGATGGCAGCAGGTATTAGTCATGAGATTAGAAATCCCATGACAACAGTACGAGGATTTTTGCAGCTTTTAAAAAAAGAAAGCGAATTTGAAAAACATAATGGTTACTTTAATGTAATGATCGAAGAACTAGACCGTGCCAATTCTATTATTACTGAATTTCTTTCTATAGGTAATACAAAGACATCCGATTTACAGATGTTAGATTTAAATTCTATTATTCGAGATATTACTCCTTTAATAAAGATAGATACATTTAATCAAAACAAATTTATTCAATTTAATCTGAAAGACATTCCAGAACTACTATTAAATCGTAACGAAATACGACAATTGATAATAAATTTATACCGTAATGGCTTAGAAGCAATGAGCACAGGTAAGTTTCTATCCATCAGTACCTACAAGGGAGACGAAAATTGTGTAGTTCTTGCAATACGAGATCAAGGAGAAGGTATCAATCCTGCGATACTAGAGAAATTGGGTACTCCATTTTACACGACCAAAGATAATGGCACTGGCTTAGGACTGGGCATATGCTATGCCATTGCTGCCCGTCATAACGCAAAAATTGAAATTCAAACAGGATCTGAAGGAACTACTTTTTTTATAAAATTTACTTGTATATGAAAAAGTGAAACTTTGCTTTAATGTTGTTACGAAGAACCGTAGTGTCGAATAGATTAGCAAGATATGCAAACTTCTTTACTAGCATATCTTTTTTGTAAAGAAGGTATTTACATATAATACGTTGAATAAATAAATTTCCAAGTCCAAATTTCAAAAATTATTTCTATAATTATTAATAATATGATGAAATCTGCGCTATATTAATATGCTATTTCGAAGGAGGTGTAGTATGAAGCAGCTTTATATAAAGCAGAAGGTATTCAGTCTAAGTGGCAAATTTACGGTAAAGGATCAGCAGGAGAAGGATGTTTATTACGTAGAGGGTAGTTTTATGCAAATTCCAAAGACTTTCTCTATTATGAACACAACAAGAGATGAAGTCGCGCTTATTACGAAAAAGGTGTTCAGCTTTTTACCGAAGTTTTTTGTTGAGGTAAATGGTCAAGAGGTGTTAACGATTAAGAAGGAGTTTTCTTTCTTTAAAGCACGCTATACGATTGATGCAGCAGACATTGAGATACATGGTAACTGGTGGGATATGGATTTTCAGGTCTTGCAGCATGGTGTAGTCATCGGTAAAGTGAACAAGGAGTGGTTCACTTGGGGAGATAGCTACAAGGTTCAAATACTGAACGAGGAGATGGAGGCCATCATTATTGCGTTCGTTGTCGCAATTGATTGCGTGAAGGCTGACCAAGCAGCCGCTTCCTCAGCAGCGACAATTTAATGTAGGGACGTATAATATAAAATGCCGACGGGTCTTCTTTAAAAATTAAAAATACAAAATAACAGTTGAAATAACATCAATAAAGTGGGGAAATCACGAACGGATTCCCTGCTTTTTAATATGGAGTTTTTAGTGATACAGTTAATAATAGATAATAAAATTATTTTCGAGGATAGATGTATAAAATGTATGCGATGTTATAATTTCGGTCTTAATAAATCTATAAAAAAGAAGGGAGAAGCTACTAAATAAAATATATAACAATAAATAGGAATTCAAAGTTATTTTTTGTATATATCTTGTGTAGTAGCAATAGAAAAATGAAAAAATGGATTGATGGTGCAAAAAATAAAAAGTTTATAGCATCATATAGTGGAGGGAAAGACAGCACTTTAGCATTATATAAAACTATGCAAGAAGGAACAGCCATAGGAATTATTGTAATGATGGAGGAAACTGGAGAAAGGTCAAGATCACATAGTCTTATTCCATCAGTTCTTAAAGCACAAGCAGAATCTATAGGACTTCCGCTTTACACAGGGGCTGCGACATGGGAAGGTTATGAAGGAGTATTTGTAAAGCTACTAAAAGACGCGAAAGAATTAGGAGCAGAGGTGCTTGTAACGGGTGATATTGATGTACCAGAACAAGATTGTTGGCATGAAAGAGTTACAAGCAGTGTAGGGCTTGAACTTGGTATGCCACTTTGGCAAAAAAACCATAAAGATGTAGTAGAGGAGTTTATACATTTAGGCTTTGTAACAAAGATAGTGACAGTTAATCTGAAAAAAGGAATGAAAGAAGAAGATCTTGGACGTGTACTTACTTTAGAATATATAAAAGAGTTAGAAGAAAGAGGTATCGACCCTTGTGGTGAAGCAGGAGAGTTCCATACTACAGTTATAAGTGGGCCACTTTTTAAACAAGATTTAAAAGTTAGAAATGGTGAGATTACTTCAAAAGGTGAATATTTGTACCTAACATTAGAATTAGAAAATTAACATTTTGAAAATAACCTCCATTGAAAGTGCTATGGTGAACCGTATCACAAGTAAGTGCGGTTATAATGGTATGTTCTTTAACAAGCTCATAGATTAATCATTAGTTAGACATATTCAGATAAAATGAATATGTCTATTTTTTTTTGAAGATCTTGTAACGCTTTAACATTTCGCTAGTTATTTAGGTAAAGGGGGGAAGACATGGACTTTGAAGAAATCTATCAAGCATATTTTCAAGACGTTTATTTTTATTTGAAATCACTGGCGTCAGATGAAAATATTGCAGAAGAAATTACACAAGAAACATTTTTTAAGGCTCTAAAGTCCATGCATCAATTTGACGGCAAAAAAGATATTAGAGCATGGCTTTTTACAATAGCGAAAAATACATACTTTACGCATTATAAAAAGCAGCAACGTCAGATTAATCGGGTAGAAGAATCGGTGTTAGATGTTCAAATCGTAGAGTATTTAATGAATGAAGAACAAGCTTTTGCTATTCATCATTATTTACACACAATGGAAGAGCCCTATAAAGAAGTCTTTTCCCTTCGTACATTTGGAGAGCTGTCTTTTGAGAAAATTGGGCAGTTGTTTGGAAAAAGTGATGGCTGGGCAAGAGTGACCTTTTACCGTGCGAAAAAGAAAATATTAGCGTATATGGAGGCGAAACAAGATGAAGGAAATTAAATGTACAATTATTCAAGATTTGTTACCGCTTTATGTAGACGATGTCGTAAGTGAAGATACAAAAGAGCTGGTAAGACAACATTTACAAACATGTCAAGCATGCCAAAAAGAACACCAACAAATGACGCAAACATTGTATATACCCATTGAAAATAAAGTTACTTTGTTCGAAAAGGTCAATAAAAAATGGAATCGCAAAAAAATTATACTTATTGGTGGATCTATTTTCACGACATTGTTTTTATGTTTAGCTGTATTTTCATATGTATTTTATTACCAAAAAATGATTCCTTATTCAAATGATTTATTTGTGATTAAAGAGCAAGACGATCAGACTCTCTTCGCTGAATATTTTGGGAAAAGTCATGCGGGGACTCATATGACGCACCCGATGAAGGTTGAAATAGATGGAGAAATGAAAAATATCAGCTTAGTCTATTATGTTGAAACAATAGCTAATTCACCTACGAGGAACTTTTTAAGGGAGGATGAAAGTATAGGTCCCGAGCAATTTACGTTACCAGATAGTAAAACTGTTGACGCAGTATATTATGGAAAATTTGATTTGGAAAAAGTAATCATTACAAAAGAGCAAACTTGGGAAGAACTTTTGCAAGAGATGACGTTAATTTGGGAGAGATAGAGGAAGCTAAAGATCTCTGTTTTATGCTAATACATCATTTAATCATCAATATAAAACCGCACTTACACCAGTTACGGTGAAACGTATCATAAAGACGTGCGGTTATTAAAAAGGAGTTTAGTGACTTACACTAAACTCCTTTATTTTTGCCGAGAATCTATATATCTTTTACCCCATTATTGCATAACAGCTTTATATCTAAATCAAATAAAAAAGAATGTAATCAATCTCGAAGTTTATCGAGATTGATTACAGTTTAGGTTGGCATAAAGGTATATATAGGAAGTAAACAAATAAATGTCTACATGCTTATGCAATTGCTCGTATTAAGTGTTAATACTGCTTTCTATTTCGGAATAGGTTAGGACCGAGTTCGTTTAGCGCAATAGCAACTAGTATAATAGCCGTGCCTAACCACTGAAGCGGGGTTACTGCTTCCGACAAAATAAGACTAGCTGATAGGATTGCGATAGGTAATTCAATGGATGTTAATATATTTGCAATTCCTCCTGAAACTAAAGGTGCACCCACAGCGAAAAACAGGGGTGGAAGGACTGCTCCAAATAACGAAACTCCAACGGCAGTAGTCAACAAGTCTTTCTCCAATGGCAGTACCGATGGGATTTCATGCATAAATAGGACAAGCACTAAGATGGTTGATCCTGTTACCATCAATGAGCTCCGAGTCCATGCATCTACATTAACAGCGACCTTTCCACTGAAAAAAATAAAACCAGCATAAGTGAATGCAGATAGAATTCCAAAAATGAAACCTTTAAACGGTAGGCCTTGTATATCTCCATTTACAATGTTCGAAGCAAAAAAGACCCCTATTAAAATTATAATGATAGACAATATTGTTACAGATGCAGGTTTTATTTTGCTGAAAATCCATTCTAAAATAATCCCTATCCAAACGAATTGGAACATTAAAATAATGGCTAACGAAGCGGGCAAGTATTGCATCGAACCATAATAAAAAATACTTGTTAATCCGATAAAACAACCGGTAATCATAATTTGAATAATATTCTTCTTATTAAGTCCCTTGAAACTGGAGCGTTTAATAAGAGTAAACGACCATAATAATAAGAAAGAAATAATCATTTGAACGATATTGATTTGGCCAAGTGAGTAGCCATAGCTAAAACCAAGTTTAGCAAATATAGGTGTAAAACCAAAAAATGAAGCACCTAATAATATAAATAAAACACCCTTATTTAATTTCATGATGTGACCTCCTTGATGCTAAGACAATCATATTATCATATCATAAATAAGCATAAGCTTGGCTTGATCTATCCAAAAAGATGTAGTTAAATTAGCTAATTTGTGGACGTTGAAAACCAGTAGCAGAGTCTATCTTTGCTACTGGTTTTTTTTAATCATTTTATTCTATTTTAGTAGTATAGTAACTATCAAAGAATTGGATAACACCGTAACCCGGTGCAATGACATAGCCGAAATCTGTTACAAAAACATTCTTAAATGTACCTACAGGTGTTGTATAAGTATCATAAACTGTTAGCACTTTACCCCCTCGGCTAATCGGGCTTCCTTCTTTAATTGGCTTTTGAATCTCAAACCAGCCATAGTCATCATTTGTGTGTTGATGTTGAAAGCGGAAAGCTGTATCTGATTCTTCATAAAGAAAGCCATATCCATCTGAATTTGTCCATCCACCTTCTCCATTATTTGTAAGTGTGGTTTCCGCTTGTTCTGTCTGGTCTCTTGGAAAATTATTATTAAACGTTATCTTTAAGTTAGCTGTTGGACTGATTGTCTCAGAAATAGAAGGAACAGTCGCTTTTTTTGATGAAAGTGAGTTTTCTGGCACATATCCATACACACCATTATAAGAAACAAAGGCTTTAATACTATTTGTACTATATACTTTAACCGCTGTGTTTCTAGGAACAAAATGGTGGTTATAGCCAGCAATAGATAGATAGTTCCATCCAGTCCATTCCGAAATATCTTGTGCGTATTGGAGATATTTTGTAGTGGGCTTCGGTAGAGTCGCTACATTATTTAAAGAAATAATACCCTGTTCAATCTGTAAGTATCCATTTGCTAATTTACCAGTTGTTTTTACAACAGTTCCTTTTGGTAATACGTTTAAGGTTTGTTGGTCCAAAAATGTTGTACCGAAAGTTGCTTTACTTATTGTTTTTGTTACAGGATCTTTATATAAAGTAGTGTCTTTTGTTAAGACAAGATAAGTATTTTCTTTATATGGTGCTTCTGTAATCTTAAGTTGCGTGACCTTATTTGCATTTATGAAGCCTTTTTTATATATCGTATAATCGCATTCCTCGCCACAAGATATATATTCACTAAATGATTGTGTAATATAGCCATTATTAATAGCTGGCCCTGTAAATTGATAGCCATATGGAACAGTTTCAACTACGTTACCTAACATATTTGAACGGCGTGATCGGAATTCACCACCGTTTTTATTTGTTACGACATATGAATGCTCATTCATAACTTTATCGATAATCTCATAAGGAACTTCTTTAAAGATAACTAAATTCGTTGCTTGTACACGATAGCCCCCACTCATCCAATAATAGGGTTTAGTAGAGTATTGATTTTCTATATCATATACACGGAAATAGTTATTTCGTTTGACGACTAATGATTCAAATTGTCCATTCGGTAATTTTTTATAGACTTTCACATCTTTTGTGAACGTCATTTTCCCTCTTTGGTCTTCTACAATTTCACTACCATTCCAAATCACTTTGGCATCGACAGGTTCTTGTATAAAAAATATAAAAAGCAAAGACGTAGAAATAATCCATTTCTTCATGTAAACATCCCTCCTAGTAATATTAACCATAGTGTATCAGAATAATTGTAATACCAGAATATGGTAGGCTACGCCGATCATTCTTTTCGGATAGCATGCGATAGAAATGTTTCAAAGTATCCAGTAATTTTGTATTTTTTTATAAAGGAGGTAATTTGTGGGTATATGTCGAATGATAATATAGAGAATAAAATTGGAAGTATAAGAATTTTTTATTTTATTAAAGGATTATATGAAACTATAATAAACTAAATATTCACAAAACGAAAGAAATTCAAATTAATATTAAAATAGATAATGGCGAAATAATTTTCACATGTTTTTGCTGGAGGAGTGGAATTATATGAGAAATATGTTAAAAACGCTATATATTATAGAAAAAACTGATAGGAAAAACATTTTTGCATGTCTCATTGTAGCTCTCTGTGTGATTGGGATGGTTGTCTTTGCTAATACTCAGGAGTTAGGAAATCCGATTAAAGAAAAATCAAGTGAATCCCTACCAGTCAAGGTAGCTATGAATAAATTTCAAATTGTTGATGCTAGTGAATACGGGGATGGTAGTGATATATACAAAAATATAGTCAAACAATATTACACTTATCCAAAACAGGGGATGGCATTAAAAACAGAGCAGCCAGAGTTGTTTATAGAAACAGCAATTGAGCTAACAGAATTACGAAAACAAGCTTTTGAAATGGACAATTATGAGTTAATAGCTGGAAATTTACCAACAAAAATAGAGAATGAAATGGATTCTGCCTATTATCAATATTTAAAGGAACATAATTTAGCATTATCCTTCGGCTCCCTAAGCTTCTATCCATTTTTAGCGTTTCTATTTAGTGTAGTAGGTTCGGTTTGGTTTGTTCTAATTTGTATCTACGCATCTAACATTATGATAGATGATTTCCGACATACTTCTCTTATTAAAGGATATCCTATCGCTTTTAGTCAGTATGTACTAGCGAAATGTATGACTTCGATGGGTATTGTCTTTATTTTCATTTTTGAGCTTATTGTATGTAGTTTGCCGCTACTCTACTTTAAAGGACTGGGGCAGGCATCTTATCCTGTAGCCGTTTTTAATGGTGAGGTAATGATTTATCCGATATATAAATACATAGCAGTTTCCATTGTTTATATGATTTGTTTGGCGGTTTTTGCAATTTTATTGTCCGTGATTTTGAATGTACTATTAAAAAATGTTTATTTAACTATATTTGTACAGATTATCCTTGTCGTAATTCCTATTTTGTTCCCAAGTTTAATCGAGCTTATACCGTTTAATCCATTTAACTATGTTAACTTTCCAAGTGTCTTAAATGGAGATTCTCTGAATTTAGCAACCCCGGTCGCGTTAAATAGCAATGTAGGGTTGGTCTATATATGTATTAGCATAATATTGCTGATGGCTATTATAAAATGGTTTTTATCGACTGGGAAGCTTCAGAAAATATAGGGGGTGGATGAGATGTGGTCTTATTTTAAATGGGAGTTTAGACAATTTTTTACGAATAAGAAAAACATAGCTGTATATGTGATTTTACTTTTTTTAGCTTTATATTTTGCATTAAAAGTCGCACCCGCTTATGATCCTATTGAAAAAGTCGATGTAGCGGAAATGGAGGCGCGTTTCAATACGAGAGATGATTTTATCAAAAGTGTAGAAGGGAAATTTAATATACATCCTTCAGTAGCCTACGCACTTGCGATATTCCCAAGGTGGAATGAATTGGATAAAGCAAGAATTGAAGCGTTGAGTGAGAATGATTATTTAAAATACGCGGAAGCAACGGCAGAATGGTATAAATATTCTGATGCAATGACATTAAACAGTAGTGAATTATTCTATAACCCCCTCTATTACACCTATGACAATGATTATGCTCATGCTGATGGTCATTATGGTTATGGCTATACGGCTAGTAGATTTACTGGATATATAGAGGGAAGTTCCGAACTGTCGATGGAACTGTTTGAGGAAAGAACAGCACTACAAACGTTACAACGTATGTTAAATGAATATTTACCACTTGTATTATTTATAAGTTGTATCTTTTTATCTGTAGATATTGTATTGAAAGATCGCCGTAATCCAAGTTTGTTAAAGGGATTCCCTATTGCTGATTGGAAAAAGCTATTCATGAAAGGGATAGTTGCATTTATAGGAAGTATTTTGACAATTATTCCACTATGTGTGGGTTTGGTCATTATCGGATTACAAAATGGCTTTGGTAATCTTTCACTCAGGGTGCCTATTTATTCTTACATAGAAGAAACCTTTTCCAATATGACCATGGGTACATTCATATTGAAAAACGGGTTATTCATAAGTGTTTGGATTCTATTTTTTATAACTATCATTTTGTTCGTAAGTATTATCTTGAAAGCTGAATTTGCTAACTTATTTGTTAGTTTTATCGTGATAGCAGCTGAATGGATCTATTTTGAACGAGTGATGGGAGCGTATACGGATATACAGCGCTATCCAACATCTTATGTGCAAGTAGGACAAGTTATTTCAGGATATAGAAACTTTATTTACGAGTCTCCATACTTAACCTATCAAAATGGGTTAATAATTTTAGGAAGCTGCACGCTTATCTTGATGATATTGACGTTGATTGCGAGTAAATTAAAAAGATTTAAGTTAATAGCTTAGGGAAGGGTGATGGACATGTTGGAATTAAAACAAATAGGCGTACAATTTGGAGATAAATCAGTATTAAAGGATATATCGATTACGTTTCAACCTGGTGAGATTATTGGTTTAGTAGCCCCAAACGGAACAGGAAAATCGACGCTTATGAATGTAATTATGAACTATTTATCACCAAACCATGGCAAGGTGATTTTGAATAAGAAACTACAATATTCAAATAAAGCAAACGAAGTGAAGATACATCAAGCTGTATCGATGATGCCTGATCAAAGTGATTTATATAATCATGTATCAGGTAAGAATCATTTGAGAATCTATCAGGCGATGTGGAATAGTGATCCGAAACTAATAGAGGATACAATTATAAAACTTGGTATGGAATCCTATGTGAAGAAAAAAACGGGTACATATTCTTTAGGAATGCGCCAGCGTTTGTGCTTTGCTATGCAAATTGTCTCTGATACACAGATAATGCTGATGGATGAAGTGATGAATGGATTGGATCCAACGCATGTAGAGCTAATATCGCAAATACTTTTACAAAAGAAAGCGGAAGGCAAAATAATTATTATTGCTTCACATTTATTGGAAAACCTTGAGCAATATGCGGATCGTATTTTCTTTATGAAAAACGGTGAGCTAAAGCTAGTAGATGAATTGGTACCTGGTTTTACTGACAAAAAGATAACAACCGTTCGTGTGTCAAATTTTTCGCCGGAGCTACTTGAAGTATTTAAGAACAAGTTTTCAGGACTGCATGTGCAGACATTACCAAGTGGCAAAACCCTTAT
Organism: Psychrobacillus sp. INOP01; assembly: GCF_018140925.1. Lineage (NCBI taxonomy): Bacteria > Bacillati > Bacillota > Bacilli > Caryophanales > Bacillaceae > Psychrobacillus > Psychrobacillus sp. INOP01. The sequence continues at coordinate 2,096,487 of NZ_CP073315.1, read as the reverse complement.
TGATGTAAGTGAACAGAACACAATGATATTAGGTGATATCACACAGTATTTAATAGAGCAGCAGTTGACTGATTTTAGCTTTGGTAAGTTGAAATTGAATGATTTATATTCGATGGAGTACCAGCCGGGATAATGGATTCTAGAAACAGTGGTTACTTGCGATTCTCGGAGTGGACCCTGTGATTTTTCCTGTTTGACTTGCAATAGCTCCATACAACTTGTGATTCTCCATCTAGGGGAAAAATCCCAGGTTACTTGCGATTCTCGGAGTGGACCTTGCGATTTTTCCTTTTTAATTTGCTATTAGTTCCATAAAATCCGAAAGAAACTGCTAAATGACAGTACAAGTATATTAGGCTATAATTAAAAACATTGTAATCACCCTTCAATAATAGAAAGGGGTTTTTTTGTGATTAAATTACATAATGCCAGTAAAAGTTTTTCAACATTTCAAGCCATTAAATCTGTTTCCTTAACGATAGATAAAGGCGAGATTCATGGAATTATAGGAGCTAGTGGAGCAGGTAAATCTACTTTACTTAGGTTAATGAATTTATTGGAAATCCCAGATGAAGGTGAAATAGAGGTTAATGGTCAGAGGTTAACAAATTTGAGCAGCAAAGAACTTCGACATGCACGAAAAAAAATAGGGATGATTTTTCAGCATTTTAATCTAGTGGCGAATAAAACAGTTTATGAAAATGTCGCCGTTTCCTTAGAGTTGGCCAACATTCCAAAAAAGGAACGAAAGAGTCGAGTGATAGAATGTCTTCAATTTGTTGGGTTGGAGAATTTAATGGAACAATATCCAGTTCAGTTAAGTGGCGGACAAAAGCAGCGCGTTGCAATTGCAAGAGCACTAGCGAATAATCCCCAAGTTTTGTTATGTGATGAACCAACCTCTTCACTTGATCCTAATACAACTGCTGAAATATTAGAGGTATTAAAAAATATTAATCAAAGTCTAGGTGTTACAATTGTCATTGTCAGTCATGAGATGGAAGTGATTAAAAGTATATGTAATCGAGTAACTGTAATGGCAGCTGGAGAAATCTATGACATCGTATTAATTGAACCAAAAAGTATTCCAATTATAGATAATAGACCTAGCTACTTTGTGGAGCAGTTAACAAAGGATGGGGAGATGGACGATGCCTGAGATATTAGTTCAATATGAGGCTGAAATTTGGGCGTCGATCGGTGAAACGTTTATAATGGTTGGTGCATCTATAGTAGCGGCAATTTTATTAGGTCTCCCTGTTGGAACGTTACTTTTCATTTGTCGAAAGGGTCAGGTGCTCGAGAATCGGTTAGTTTTTTCTATTTTAAATTTATTAGTAAATATTATCCGTTCTTTTCCGTTCTTATTATTAGTTGTTTTTTTAATTCCTTTTACAAGATTAATCATAGGAACAGCAATAGGCACAGCAGCTGCAATTGTTCCTTTATCGATAATAGCCATTGCGCATTATTCAAGATTAGTTGAGCAATCTTTATTGGAAGTACCAAAAGGTGTAATGGAAGCGGCAATTTCAATGGGTGCTTCTGTTAAGGAAATTATATTTAAATTTCTTTATGTCGAGACTAGATCTGGTCTTGTTCTTGGATTAACGACATCGATAATTAGTTTTATTTCATATTCGACAATAATGGGAGTAGTTGGAGGTGGAGGTATAGGTGATTTTGCTATCCGCTATGGATACCAACAATTTAAAACCGATTTAATGATTTATATGATTATTATTATGATTATACTAGTACAGCTTATCCAATTTGTTGGTACAACTGTAGCCAGACTGATTGATAAGAGATAGATAATAGGAGGAAAACATGAAAAAAATTCTATTTTTAATGACAATGTTTGTATTAATTTTAGCAGGGTGTAGTCAAGAAAATGAGGCAAATGATAAAGAAAAAGCACAGGAAAATGATCAAGAAGAAGTAACATTGAAAGTAGCATCATTAATTCCCCCAATGACAGAGATTCTTGAGCTTATTAAGCCAAAATTAGCAGAGGAATCGATTAATCTTGAAATTGTTGTATTAGGAGATAATGTTCAGCCTAACAGTGCTCTAGCAGCAGGTGAAGTAGACGTGAATTTCTTCCAGCATGTTCCCTATATGGAGGAATTCAATAGAAACAACGATGCAAATCTAGTGCCAATTGTGCCTATCTATTTTGCAAATTATGGCACATATTCTAAAGAATATAATTCGATGGATGAATTACCGGAGGAAGCTGTTATCGCTATTGCAAATGACGTTTCAAATATAGATCGTTCGTTAGCATTATTAGCTCAACATGATGTGATCACTTTAAAAGAGAAAACAGGTCCATACTATACAAAAGCAGATATTGTGGAAAATCCAAAAAATTATAAGTTCGAGGAAGTAGATTTGTTAATGCTAGCGAGAATGTATGATGATGCTGATGCAGTAGTAATGACACCTGCTTATGCTGCTCCACTTGGATTAACACCAAAAAGCGATGCTCTCCTAACTGAGGGTGACGATAATGACTTTGCCATAACTCTAGTTGCGCGCGAAGATAATGAGGATTCAGAGGCAATTAAAAAGCTAGCTGAAGCCATGACAAGTACCGAAGTACGAGAGTTTTTAGAAGAAAATTATGATGAAACTGCAATTCCAGCATTCTAGGCAGTTAAAAGGAAAGGGCTATTCGAGTTGTTTTTACAACTGAGAATGGCCCTTTTAAACTTCCAATGCACTAGGTTAAAGTATCGATTACGAAGAACTGTACCATAAGAAATTTTTAAAATTATATAGTCGCGGTCCGCTGGTAATATTCTCACTATTTACTAGCTTTTAAATCGCTTTCAAATAGCTTATAATTAGCAGATAATAGAAGATATCATCAATAATAAATTGTAATTTATGATATGGTTATAATAGAATGAAAAAAGATGTATTCCTGTAATTTAACTTGACATATAGTTATGCCTAAGTAGTGTACATCCTTTAAACAAATACGGAGTAAGGAAGGTTTATATGAACAAGAGAGAAACTGAAATAGAAACAGAAGTTATCTTAATAGGTGCCGGAATTATGAGTGCTACTTTAGGAACATTATTGAAGGAATTAAAACCAGAATGGAAAGTTAAAGTATTTGAGAAACTCGATAAAGCAGGGGAAGAAAGCTCTAACGAATGGAATAACGCAGGAACAGGGCACGCGGCGCTGTGTGAGCTAAATTACACTTCGGCAAATCCAGACGGCTCTATAAATATTACCAAAGCAATTAACATTAATGAACAGTTCCAACTTTCAATGCAGTTTTGGTCTTATCTTGTAAACAGCAAGCTACTAAATAATCCAGAAGACTTTATCATGCCAATACCTCACATGAGTATGGTACAAGGAGAAGAAAATGTAGCTTTTTTAAAGAAGCGTTTTGAAGCAATGTCAAATAATCCTCTATTCCAAGGGATGGAATTTTCCGATAATCCAGAAAAACTGAAGGAATGGATTCCGCTTATCATGCAGAATCGTCCAGCAACGGAAGCTATTGCAGCTACAAAAATTGACTCTGGAACGGATGTAAACTTCGGAGCTTTAACACGTATGTTGCTTGATCACCTTAAAAACCAAAACGTTGATATTAACTACAATCATAGTGTGGAAAATCTTAAACGTACGAGTGATGGCAAGTGGGAAGTGAAAGTGAAGAATGATGCTGAAGGTAAAATCGAATACCATACCGCAAAATTCGTCTTCGTCGGAGGTGGAGGAGGAAGTCTTCATTTGCTACAAAAATCTGGTATACCTGAAGGAAAACATATTGGAGGATTCCCGGTAAGTGGACTATTTTTAGTATGTAACAAGCCGGAAGTCGTAGAGCAGCACCATGCGAAAGTATACGGAAAAGCTAAGGTCGGCGCTCCACCAATGTCTGTTCCACATCTAGATACAAGATTTATCGACAATAAAAAATCACTATTATTCGGACCGTTTGCTGGTTTCTCACCAAAGTTTTTAAAAACAGGTTCAATGTTGGATTTAGTAACTTCTGTAAAACCAGATAATTTAACAACTATGTTGGCAGCAGGAGCAAAAGAGTTGTCCTTAACAAAATACCTGATTCAACAAGTTATGCTGTCAAAAGAAAAACGTATTGAAGAATTACGTGAGTTTATCCCGAATGCTAAACTCGAGGATTGGGATACAGTAGTAGCAGGTCAACGTGTACAAGTTATCAAAGATACAGAGACTGGCGGTAAAGGAACACTTCAATTTGGTACAGAGATTGTCACTGCAGCTGATGGTTCTATCGCAGCATTGCTAGGTGCTTCTCCAGGTGCTTCCACCGCTGTCCATGCTATGATAGAGATACTTTATAGATGCTTCCCGCAACAAATAGAGGAGTGGGAACCAAAAATTAAAGAAATGATTCCTTCTTATGGCGTATCGTTAATGGAAAATCCAGAGCTTTTACACGAAGTCCATACTTCAACAGCAAAGGCACTTGGTCTAAGCAAAAAAGAAGAAGTCTATAGTTAATTCTTTAAAATGTAGAATCTTTAATCTGTCCATAGATAGATTATAGATTCTTTTTGCTTTTTTGATTTCTAGAAACCGGATTCCATTTAAAGAAAGCGTCCGCATGGAGCGGAAGTCAAGATTGTTTGGATTTCACTATTTAATATGCTTTTATGAATTCAATTCACATATGAAGTAAATGCAAAAAGAAAAATTCTTGTATAAATTAAACTCGTTGAATTGGGCAAGATATTTTATGAGGAGTACATTTATGTATTTCTTAAAACATCTCAGGTTAGGAGGACAACTATGCCAAATGTAGAAGTTAAATGTGCTGTATCAAATTGTATTTTCCATGCAAAAGGAAATGTTTGTGGAGCCGAAAAAATTGAAATAGATATGGATTACAATGCAAACGACAATAATACAGAGTTTGCTTCTGAATTTGATTACCGCTCTATTTCTGAAGAAGCAAGTCATTCAGCAGATACGTGCTGTAAAACGTTCAAACCTAAAGGAAATCAAAAATAGTATTATTTCTAATAATACTAAAATGAGGTCCAGTCATTTAGGTTTAATATTGGTAGATGTAAACTAAACATTGAGATTAGAGAGGGGCTAGAGGGAAGTGTCCTTTAGTCCCTCTTAATAAGAGGGAATTAGTTTAAAGACATACTGATAAAAAGTTGTTTATAGTTTATATGGTCAAACAATAAGTTGACCTATTTTTGGATAGTGATATTCTAAATAGATAGCTTTTATAAATACAAAGGATACCTTTCGTTTAAGGTATCCTTTGTTCGTTTATCGTTAATATTGTTAAAACGCTAGACTTAAATAGTTTTTTTAGTCTATGTCTTATGTAAGAAAGTAGGTTTTATATGGATACAGTACTATTCTTTGCAATTATTTTAGTGGCCTCCATTCTTCAAACGAGTACCGGATTTGGTTTTTCTATTTTGGCTACTCCCTTCCTTCTTTTGATATTTGAACCAATGGAAGCAATACAAATTAACCTGTTGTTATCATTAGTTATTTCTGGTGCTTTAATAACTAAGATTATAAAGGATATAGATTTTGAAGTGTTAAAAAGATTAATAATTGGAAGTGTCGCAGGACTGCCAATAGGAATTATAACTTTCTTACTAATAGATATTAATAAAATTAAATTGGGAATAAGTCTGATCATCTTAGTATTAACAATAATGCTTATACTTAGGTTTAGAATAAAACAGAATAAAAAAAGAGATTTGATTGTGGGCGGACTATCAGGTTCTCTAACAACTAGTATAGGGATGCCCGGACCACCTTTATTGTTATACTTTTCCGGTACAGATACTCAAAAAGAAAAGTTGCGGGGTACTACGCTGGCATTTTATTTATTTATCTATTCAGTGAGTCTAATAATCCAAGTAATTTTTGCGGGAACAAGCAAAACCGTATGGGTATCTAGCGGAATTGCTTTACCATTAGTACTAATTGGACTGTACTTGGGTCAACTATTATTTAAGAGGATTAATCAAAATGTTTTCCGCATATTTACATATATCATCTTGTTGTTTACGGGATTATATTTGCTTTTTGAGAGCTTGGGCTAGTTGAACAGGTTGAAGAGGCGTCTAAACTATTAATAAAAATCAAAAGAAGGAGAATGCTTGATATAGAAAGCATTCTCCACTTTTAAAGTTATTTAAAATATGGGATTTTTTTCATTACTACACAAACTGGGATGGCTACGCAAAGTCCTACAACATTTTGTACGATGTTCCCAGGAATAGAGGCTGCTGGTACAATCCAACTTTTAAATATGATTGCTTCTCCAAGATAATAGACACCTAGCATAAAAGGAATCGAAATAATCGTTGCAAATAAATTGAGTGCTAAACTACTTCCGTTGCGCCCCTTCGACCAAGCAATTTTACCCACGATATATCCCTGCAAGCCGCGTGCTAAAAACGTAATTGGTGTCCATAAAATCCAAGGACCTACTAAATCGAATAAACCCATACCAACTGCGCCAGCAATAGCTCCCTTTTTAGGACCAAATAAAATAGAAGAGATAAAGAGTACGGCTGTGCCAAGATGAACTAAACCACCATTTGCCGTGATAGGTAATTTAATATTTAACAATACCGTAGCAACGAAGACAAGGGCAATTAACATAGATGTAATAATTAAATCGAAAGTACGTGCCGGGGAATAGCTTATTGTTTTTTGCATAGTTAAAACCTTCCTTTTCAATGATTTTTATGAGTTAAGAATTACATTAGCAAGGAATTGGTGTTTTTAAAAGTATCAATTCAACAAAAACTGTAGTGGTCAGTTAGTAGAGGAATAGGGAAATTTGGGTGATGTGTAAGGGGATTTATAATAATGAAAACTAGTTAATAGTACTCGTACCTACACTCATCGATCCTAATAAGTGTGGTTTTAAAAAGAGACGCTCAAAAGTAAAAATGACTTTATGAAATGTGGCACACCGTTTGAAATTATATCAGGCGAAGTGTTGAGAGAAGTATTTCAAATTGACGCTTGTATTATTCAAGATCCTAAATTACAGATTCCAATTTGTTATTCGTACGACGTATTGGAATAGTTACTTTCAGTACAATAAGCCTTCTTTAGACAGAATACAGGTCACCGTACCTATCTCTAAAGGAGGCTATTTCCTATTAGCCAGTTATACAGATTCTACTTTGCAACCTACTTTGACATTTTCTCTCCCTCTTAAAACAAATCGCTTTTAGTAAAAGTTGCTCATACTTTTATTACTCTATTTAATAAGCTTTCATAGTAAAAGGACTTTTAAATTGAATATAGAATATAGAGTAAGGATAAATGATCCAAAGTAACGAGTCATTTGAAAATTGGGAGAAGTGCGGGGGAAAGAGATGCTTTAACCAAGTATCAGCTATCTTCACCTTGGATTGGAAAATTAATCAATCATTTGAAATTTCCCTGAAGGGAACACAATTATGAAACAAAACCTTAAAATTGAGAAATACAATCTCGAGTGGGAAAAAACCTTTCGTTGTTTATCTTCTATTTACCAAAATAAATTAGGGGACTTAATTATTTCTATTGAACATGTAGGTAGTACATCGGTAAAAGGATTAAGCGCTAAACCAATAATCGATATTGATATTGTCATCGAAAATAAACAACTCCTTCGGCCAGTGATAAAAGGACTCGAGGAATTAGGTTACTATCATGAAGGAGATTTGGGAATTAAGAACAGGGAAGCCTTTGCCAGAACCAATCAAAATGTACCAAAAGACAATGAAGGTACAACTTGGATGGCACATCATCTATATGTATGTCTTCAGAATAGCGATGAATTGAGGAGACATCTAATTTTTAGAGATTATTTAAGGGAGCATCCCGAAGCTGTACGTGCTTATGAAAGTTTAAAAAGAGAATTAGCGAGAAGTACAAATGACAGAGAATCTTATACACAGGGAAAAGGAGATTTTATAGAATTCATTATAAATAGTCTTCAAGAAAAATTGAAATGAAGGGGTTACTAATGTGAACTATAAATGGGAATCTTGTCCTCAGGAAATAAAAGTACTTGTATCAAATTTACTAACTAAGACACAAGCAGTTATTGATGATCGGTTGATCGGTTGTTATCTACATGGCTCATTAGCTATGGGAGGATTCAATCCAGATAGTAGTGATATCGATTTAATAATTGTAACGGAAAATCCGCTATCGATTGAAACCACGAGAAGGTTAGCGGTTCTTTACTTAGAGAATTCAAATCATCCATATCCAATTGAGGTTAGCTTTTTAAATGCTCCCCAACTCGATAACTGGAACTTTCCTACGCCCTATGATTTTCATTACAGTGAGTTCTGGAGAAAAAGATATGAAGATGAGATAAAAGAAGGAACAGCGCTCTATTTGAATGGTGATGAAAAAAAGGATGGAGATTTGGCTGCACACATTATGATATTAAATCATCGTGGGGTATGTATTGCAGGAAAGCCAATAAGACAGGTTTTCCCTTTAGTTACTCAGTCAGATTTTCTTACCTCCATTTTAGGGGATTTTGAGGACTGTTTAAACAATATTGAACATGAACCGGTTTATTGTACTCTAAATTTGATAAGAGTTTATATGTATTTAAAAGAAGAGAGTATTTCCTCCAAGCAAGAGGCAGGGACATGGGGAGGGTCACATCTTCCAATAGAGTTTCACTCGCTCATTCAACAGGTATCAGAAGCCTACGCTGATAAGAAATTGCATGCTCTCTTTGACAAAGATGATTTACTAAAACTAAGAGATTATTTAAGCGAGAGTGTTAAAGTTCTATTACATTGAAAATAGATGCTTCATATGCTATTTGTTCCTTTTTTATAATATTTTTGAGTCCAAACCGATGAGGTAGATACAGTGCCGACGTGTGAGGTTGTAAGGCATGGCACAATTTATTGATCAAAAACTATAAAAAGGGAGTGAAGAATATGATTAGTAAAGTTGCTCCATATATTTTTGTAATTGGTTTATTCTGCATAGTATTGGACGGCCTTTGGATTGTAGAGTCATATGATTCTATTGTTTCCTATCCAAGAGAGTCATTTGTTTATTTAGTATTAGGGGTATGTTTGATCGTTGTTTCTTACTTCTTATTCAAATTTAAAAAGCCTCTAAGTATAGAAGTACAGAAAGGTTCCGGAAACCAAAAAGATAATCGAGTGTATATTCGTAGAGTATGGGATGAAAGAGATAAATTGGGCGGGATATTAATAGTAGGTCTTTTTATTGTCTTGGTTATTATTTCTATTTTTGATTTTGGACTAGCTGTTAGTTTACTATCACCGATTCTATTCTGTGGAATGGTTGTAGTAGCTTTTCTATATTCGATGTACCATGATGACATGGAAATGGAAGATGATGAAACATTAAAACCAAAAACTGCTAAAGTTCGAACGCTTATGAGTTTAATTGATTATAGAAATCATTTCTTTAGCCTGTCCTTGCTTCTATTTACAGTAATAACTTGCTCCTATTTATTAACGAAGGAGCTAGGATATACATTTACTGAAATAAGTGGTGGTATGAAAGTAATGACTCTAGAAGGTGGAATGTATTGCTTATCAGGGCTTATATTTTTGTGTGGGTTCGTCTATATCATCCATCACGTGGACTTTTTGGGAGTTCGACAGGCAAAACAAAATTATGAAAAGGTATTAAAAATACATTTTATAGAACTCGGCTTTGTGGGAATAGTTTTCTTTATCTGGTTAATATCTTTAGTGTTTGGCAATCAGAGTTCATAGTCTACGTTAAACTAACAAACCCGAAGAGGCGGGTCAGCCACACTTTCGAGGTCGCACAATGGCATTTAGTTAGTCGTCACGACAAAGTGTCGCGACGACTGAGTATTAAAACATAGGCACTTGCGTTTATTTTTTGCCACTTTATACATACAGTCCTGCTAAAAATATTCCTAATACCTCTTCATAGATTTCATCAAATTGGGAGAGTGGCAGGGGATTTGTTCCTGTGCCAAGCTCGACAGTAAAGCCAGGTCTGCGCCAATCCTGGATAAACCAGTCTTTAAAGCCAGCGTAGCTATCAATCGTCTTGACAGGTTCGTATCCGCTGACTCTACTAAACTCAGCAACCATTGCTTCGGACTCTGGTGGTTCGAGGTTTTCAAATCCCCAATAGATAACTTCTCCTTGTGTGTGAAATGCTAGTACTCTTTCAAAATCACTACTCCTTGTCAGATCTGCCATCGCGATTGCTTCTGGCTCCGATAATGGACTTTCTCCCCCATAATCTCTCGGACCTGGAACTTTAGGGTTTCGTGCTCGTTCTAATTCCCATTTCGCAGGAAATTGATCATTTAAGTCGACACCTCTGATATTTGCTTTCCATCCGGAAAAATCAGAGCTGCCATTATTCCATTCAATTACTCTACTTTTCCAAGGGCTTTCATTAGGAAGTCCATTTATTACGAGGTCCACGCCATCGGGATTTACCATTGGGACTAGGGACAATGAGGTTTGTAAATACAACGGGAATGTATCAAGTCCACGAATAGCAGTTTGGTTAGTTATGGACAATGCGTAATCATTTAAAAAGGTTAATAGGACAGGTGTCGTAATCCATTCATTCGCATGAAAGGAAGCATTGTAATGAACCTTTTTTTCTCCGCTACCTATTAAAATTTCAGTCAATTGTCGATATTCAACTGAATTACCGATAGAAGATACCTGCAAGAAGGGATAAGTAGTTTGTAATTGTCTAATATCATTCATCATCGTGCTGAAATCATAATTTTGTTTTCCGTTCACAATTCTCCAAGTAACTCTTACGGGAACGTTAATTGTCTGTCCGATTTGTAGCCGGATTGGATTGAGGGTAGGATTACTAAGAAGAAGCGCATCTAGTGGAAGATTTCTACTGCTAGCAATAGACCATAAGGAGTCCCCTGTTCTAATTTGATACTCAGTAGTAACGTATCCTGGAATTTGAATACGTGCACCTACCGAAAGTATTTGTGGGTTAATATTCCGGTTAGAATCAATAATAAGTTTAATAGGGATCCTGAATAATTGGCTATAATACCAAAGTGAATCCCCGGGTCTAACATATACATCCATGTCGTTCCCTCCTTTCGATGAAAAGACCAATCATAAAAGTATATGAAACTAAACCCGAAAAAGTGATGCGTGAGTACGTAGGTCTAGTCATTCCTCCGACCATAAGAGCAAGAATGAGGTCGCGGTATTGTAGAACTGTTGATAGAATGGATTACAAGATATCAAAAGAGGACGGTGAATATTTGATGAATACTATCCATCTTTCCTTCGAGGAAATGTGGGATAAGATTATGACCTGCGATCGAATGTACGATGGACTATTTTATACGGCAGTTAAAACGACGAAAATATATTGCCGTCCTTCCTGTCGATCGAGAAAGCCGAAAATGAAAAACGTTGAATTTTTTCAGGATATTCAACAGGTTGAAAAAGCGGGATATCGTGCATGTAAAAGGTGTAAGCCAGAGGTAGAGCACTCACCCCATATAGAAGTTGTAAAAAATGTCATTGGTTTCTTAGTCAATAACTATAAACAAAAGCTAGAGTTGCAAGATATCGCAAATCATGTTGGGCTGAGTCCGTATTATTTGGAACGATTATTTAAAGAGGAAACTGGGGAAACCCCTCGTAGCTATTTAGAGAAAATCCGAATAGATAAAGCTGTCTATCTGTTGAAAAATACGAGCTTGTCTAACTTAGAGGTTTGCTATGAAACTGGTTTTCAAAGTTCATCAAACTTTTATAAGGTTTTTCGGTGTTTACAAAACTGCTCTCCAAGTGAGTATAGAAAACAAAAAGATAAGGATGAGTTAGATGGATAAATTATATACAGTAGACTACAAGTCGTCGATTGGGATTCTAGAAATAATAGGGACAGATCAAGCCATTAGTTCCATTCTTTTTGTAGAAAGAGAAGAAATGGAAAATACGTTGCAGGAGGATACTCCTCAGGTTCTAAAAGATTGCCTTGTTCAAATAGATGATTACTTTAAAGGAGAGCTTCATGAATTTAGTTTTCCTTATGTAGTAAATGGGACCGTATTCCAACAATCTGTGTGGAATGCTTTAAAGAGTATTTCCTATGCAGAAACCGGATCCTATAAAGATATTGCTGTTTCTATCGGCAATGAAAAAGCAATACGCGCGGTAGGAAGTGCCAATGGTAGAAATAAGTTAACTATCGTAATACCCTGTCATCGAATCATTGGTACAAATGGAAAGCTAACAGGCTATGCAGGAGGCCTCTGGAGAAAAGAATGGTTACTTCAGCATGAACAGAAGGTTAAAAATACGAGGTTTTAAAGTTGAATGAAAGTAAAAGCTCATCCACATAAATGTGCTTTTTGAAAAGAAAGTATATAAAATGTAGCGTGAACTTTGGGTTCATGGAACTTTTAAGAAGGAATAAACCTGATGATTACCGTTACAACGAACTTTCATGTTTCGAAGCTAGCGTAGCGATGCAGAAACAGGTGGACGCTTTCTGTGGGCGTGCCTCAGCCTAGCGCTGTTCCCACTGGAGTCGCCCTCTTGCGCTACAAACAATAATAGTTGTAGGAGGGGAGACGGACAGACAACCGCCATAAGATTTCCGAGAAAAGTGAGTATTGGTTGTGATGACTGTCATAACCAATACTCACTAAAAACTCACTCGGTAATCATATAGCAAAACGACTGTCCAAAGCACTTCGAAAACGATAGAAACAAGCTTTGACCTAAAAGGATCAGGAGTCTTTTTTTGCCCATTTTTCTGATGTCTAATCTTTTCTCATAATAAAGCTTAAATGTCTTCCTGCTTGTTTGTCTTCACGATAGGAGAATCCATCTGGACTCAAAAATGTGCAGGTGGGATCGATTGTAATTTGGTCAGAAGGGATACCAGCGAGCTCACATTGTTTTTTTACAGTCAACTGATTGTCAATATGATATTTGTTGGTAGATTCCTTATAATACATAAAGTCATTGGCATAGCCCAAGTCGTTAAATTTTACATAGACATCCGCATCGACCTCGAATTTCTCTTGGCTCAGTGCAGCGCCTATTTGAACATGGAAGTCACTTGGATTACAATTTTCCACCTCTTTGAAGTGCTTAAATAGCTTGGGGGTAACTTCCTTAATCGTCCCTTGCCAACCCGAATGAATGACACCAATAAGACCATTCACTTTATTGTAAAAAATAACTGGAACACAATCCGCAGTAAAGCTAGATAGAACAATATTTGGTTCAAATGTATACAAGGCATCCGTATCGGCTATTGCTGTATCTTTCGATATGGCACCAAGTCCTTTATCTTCAAGTGTTACTCGATGAAAATGAACGCTATGAGTTTGATTGGCACAAACGAAATTATCGATCCCGCAAGATAGAAAAGTTGCTAGTTTTTTACGGTTTTCTAAGACGTGCTCTGGATTTATACATGCATGTAGAGCCATATTTCCCTGTTCTAGTTCCTCTTTATCCTTCATTGTTATTCCTGCGATTATCTTTTCATTGTTTACATATATTTTTATATTCATATGATCACCTAATGTCACTATATAATAGTACGTTTTAAATGTATAGAAAATACAATGCTACCAATATGGTCTTCGTCTAAAATTGACCTGGAAATGTTATACTCATACTATTAAATACATCCATACAGGAGAGTTTTATGGTTATTAAACGACATCAACTAGTCTCTAATAAATGGATTGCCTTGGCAATAACAATATTATTTACTGTACTTGCTAGTGAATTTAAAGTTATTCCTTTCAATGGGGAGGACTTCCGTTTTGGATTAGGAAGTGCTGCTTTTTTCTTTCTTTTGTTAATATTTCAACCAGCTTCGTTTGTCCTCACCGGTCTTTTAACGGGAGTTGCAATTGTAGTCATACGAATCGGGGAAGATATGTTATTCACGGATGATGCTTTTTGGTTAATCTTTGAGAATCACTTCCCCGCATTTTTATTTTATTTGTTATTTGCAGTTGGTATAAGTGTTATAAATTTAGAACGTTTCAAAACGACCCCTCTTTTACTTGGAGCAGTCGCTACAGTAATTGAGTTTACGGCTAATAGTGCGGAACATATTGTTCGTTATTTGTTATTAAGCAATGAGCATTTTGAGGTTCGAGAATGGGTATTATTAGCATTAGTAGCCATTTTTCGAAGTTATTTTGTAGTAGGTTTATATAGTTCAATTACAATAATGGAACAAAACAAGCGTATGCAGGAAATGCTTGAGGTTGGCTCTAATCTATATGCAGAAACACTCTATTTACAAAAATCGATGAATCATATTGAACAAATTACAGCATCTAGCTACGATTTATATCGTCAGCTAAAAAAACAAGAATGTCATTCTTTAAGTGTTCAAGCATTGCATGTTGCGCAGGAAATACATGAGGTGAAAAAGGATTCGCAACGTATTTTAGCAGGATTGGAGAAAATTACAAAAGTTAAAAGGGAGAAGCGTTATTTTCTTTCAGAGATACTCCAACTTGTTATTCATGCCAATGAAAAATATAGTGAATTGTTGAAAAAACGAATTGTTATTCACTCTACTATTGCAATTGATTTTGAAACGGAGCAGCAAATTCCGTTATTAGCAATATTGAATAATCTGGTTGCGAATGCAGTAGAAGCAATTTTCTATGTCGGAGATATTTATATAGATATGTATGAGGAGTCTCACAATACGTGGTTTGTTATTGAAGATACTGGCAAAGGTATCTCAAATGAAGATCAAGCAATTGTTTTTGAACCAGGATATACAACTAAGTTCAATGATCAGGGAGTAGCTGCAACAGGTATTGGGCTGTCTCACACAAAAGAAATTATTCTTACATTGGAAGGTCATATACACATTATATCACCCGAAAAGGGTGTTATTTTCAAAGTTAACATTCCAACAAAAAACTTGAGAAGGTGAGGGAGGAACATTGCGATATTATATTGTAGACGATGATTCAGCAAGCCGATTGATGCTTAAAAAAATCATAACAGAGGGAGAGTTGGGACTAGTTGTTGGTGAAGCGGAAAATGGGGTGGAAAGTATATCGCCGATTCTCACAACAGAACCAGATGTTGTTCTCATTGATTTTCTAATGCCAGAATTAGATGGACTTGAAACGATTGATCAATTGAAAAGTAAGGGATTTGAAGGACAATTTATAATGATTTCGCAAGTTGTCAATAAAGAGATGGTGGGAGAAGCATATATAAAAGGAATAGAGTTTTTTATACATAAGCCAATTAATCGTGTTGAGGTTCAGAGTATTTTAACGAAAACAGCACAACAATTTCGTTTGAAGGATTCTCTCTTGGCGATAAAAGATTCCTTATCAAATATTGGTTCTTTAAAGCCAGTGCAAAAAAAGCAAAGTGTTAGAGAGATTGTTAGCTCGAAGCTAAGCGACATGGGGATAGTGGGTGAGGTAGGATGCAATGATCTGATCTCGATAGTGGAAATACTTATTCATCATAGTAATCCTTTAAGCAAATTTCCCCCCTTAAAAGATATATATGAATCGCTTGCGATGAAACAGGATGCGGGAGATATAAAAAAAGAAATGAAGGCAATCGAACAGCGACTGCGAAGAACGATATTATTAGCCATGCAACATATGGCTACAATTGGTGCCATTGATTATACAAACCCGGAATTCGAGCATTATGCGCCACGATACTTCGATTTTCAAGAGATTCGAAAACTAACAATTGAAATAGGAGAAAATAGGGTAAACCCTTCAAAAATTAAGGTAAATATAAAAAAATTTCTTCAAGTACTTTATTTAGAAGTACTTGAAAATTATAAATAGTCTAAGGATAAATTTAATTCATAAAGATAAATGTAGGATTCTGTATGATTTCATAAGTCGCCCATATACTACTATTTAAGCTAATCTGTTTTCCAGAAAGCGGTTACAAGTTTGGGAGTGGTGACTTTAATATGAAAAGAAAATTTAAATTTACATTAGCATATCAAATTTTAGTAGGGTTAGTACTAGGTATTATTGTGGGAGCTGTTTTCTTTGGAAACCCTTCTGTTGAAAAATACTTACAGCCTATAGGAACCATGTTTATCAATATGATTAAAATGATTGTTGTTCCTATCATTGTTTCGACTTTAATCCTAGGTGTTGCTGGAACGGGTGATATCAAGCAATTAGGAAAATTAGGTGGGAAAACACTTATTTACTTTGAAGTAGTGACAACTTTTGCGATTGTAGTTGGATTACTTGCAGCGAATCTTTTCCAACCTGGTGAAGGTATAGACATGTCAAACCTTGCTAAAGGTGATATTGATCAATATGTTCAAACAACTGAGCAAGTACAGAAAGAGGATCACGGAATATTAGACATTATTGTGGGGATAGTCCCAGATAATATTATTCAAGCGATGGCAGCAGGAGAAATGCTTCCAATTATTTTCTTCTCAGTATTATTCGGATTAGGAATTGCAGCCATTGGTGAGAAAGGTAAGCCGGTCTTAGCTTTCTTCCAAGGAACAGCAGATGCTATGTTCTGGGTTACAAACCTTATTATGAAATTTGCTCCTTTTGGGGTTTTTGCGTTAATAGGAGTAACGGTTTCTAAATTCGGTCTCGAGTCTTTATTGCCATTAGGTAAGCTGATGATTCTCGTGTATGCAACGATGATATTCTTTATAATTGTTGTGCTTGGCGGAATAGCCAAATTTGTAGGTATTAATATATTCCATCTGTTGAAAGTATTAAAAGATGAACTCCTTTTAGCGTATTCAACGTCAAGTTCGGAAACAGTTTTACCAAAAGTAATGGAGAAAATGGAGAAGTTCGGAGCACCAAAGGATATCGTGTCGTTTGTAGTGCCAACGGGGTATTCATTTAACTTGGATGGATCTACTTTGTATCAAGCAATTGCCGCTATCTTCATCGCTCAGATGTATGGGATTGACTTAAGTATTTCACAACAAGTTACGTTAGTGTTAGTTCTTATGGTCACTTCTAAAGGTATTGCAGGAGTTCCAGGTGTATCTTTTGTTGTATTATTGGCGACTTTAGGAACAGTCGGTATTCCACTGGAAGGCCTGGCATTCATCGCAGGAATTGACCGTCTTCTGGACATGGCTCGTACAGTTGTCAACGTTGTAGGAAATGCGTTAGCTACAATTGTTATGGCTAAGTGGGAAGGTCGATTCGATGAACAAAAAGAAAAAGAGTATTATCTTTCTTTAGAAAAAACGGTTTAATATCTCGCTATTGAAAGACGTAAGCTGTTTTCCATAGCAACAATAATAAGAACAAACAATAAACCGGCTATCCATTTGGATAGCCGGTTTTTAAGTAACCTCAGCTGATTCTTCACAATAGCTCCAGTAATGTGAATGGAGACCTTCAACTTAATGAACACTGCTTTAAAAATACAGCTCTAAATACTCGATCTTTTTTAAATAAATTTATTCTCTATTGATGTAGGTCTTGGAGTTTCGTTTTCACTCATTTGTTTTATGTTTGTTGTAAAGCTCAAAGTCAGGATGACAATACTTGATAAAGTTAGCAACACAATCTTCTTTTTCATTTTATAAATCCTCCCATTTCACAATAAATTTTTGTTTAAAAAGAATCTTATTTGCTTTTTGATAATATAAACTTGCTGCTTTAAATTTGTGATGTTTAAAAAGGTAATCTGCCAATAATATAGAATACTTTTGAACATGACGTTCATCTTTTTCGTTTTCAAAATAACTTATGGCTTCCCTTAATACCATTTCAAGTTCGTCGGTTAAATTGTGGTAATGCTTATATATTTCAAGGTGATAATAATAAGAAATATATTCTTTTTTAGAATTTTTTCCTTCTACTATTTTATCTAAGCCTTTCTGACACCATTTGAGGACCTGTTGATGATCAGACTGTTTGGAATACTGTTTTATAATAGATAGAGTTGTTAGTAAATACCCTTCGGCATTACAATCTTCTTCTTTAATTTTTAGACTAAGCTTATAAAACTCAATTGCTTTTTCATGACTCCCTTGAATTGCATGTAATGAACCTAGATTTTGATAAATCACCTCCTCATAATTAATCAGTTTATAATCTATTGCTAGTTTTCTAGCTAAATTATAGTTCTTTTCTGCTTCTTGAAATTTTCTCATTTCTTTATGTGCAATTCCTATAACGATATAATTATCAATTGCTCTTTCAAATAAAAGATTGTCTTTATAATATAGTAATGATTTTGACGCGTAATTTATTGCATTAAAAAATTCATCACACTTAGAGTAAGTTAAGCTTAGTACATTATAAAAATCTGCTATTTCCCATTCTTCATGGAGTCCATTATTTACGTATTCTAATGACATCTCTAATCGACTTAATGCATCTTGATAATTCCCCTCCAAATAACTATAAATGCCCAAATTTAGATTATTTATAAACTTTTGTTTTTCGTCTATATCATCTCTTATTTTCACAATTATGTTATAGGTGGATTGTAGTTTATCCTCCTCGTCATCTAGTATTAATAGGAGACGAAACAGATAAAGGTGATAACTGTAATAATTATTTAGTTGTAAAAAATATAGCTTTTGATAAGTGAATTTATGCAAGGATTCTCTTATAAATTTTTTGTCTCTCTTCAAAACTGCGGTTTTGTACAATTCGGATAACGATGTAATAATTTTATTTTCCTTTTCACTTGATACTTGATCTATTTCTATATTTAGTTTTTTGAGTAAAAACGTTATTACTTCATCACTTGGAACAGTTAAATTATTTTCTATTTTGCTTAAGTAGGATGTAGAGCAGATTCCCTTGGCCAATGTGGTTTGTTTCATACTTTGGTTTATTCTTTCTGATTTTATTATATGACCTATACTACTCATTTTCTTCACCCCTTATGAATTAGTATTGTACTAATTCTTGAAAAAAACTAAATATCCTTTTTCAATCGTTCGACTCAAAACGACTAACAATGTGTAGAAAAATATAGAAAGCAATAGAAAATTGTAGAATAAAGGTATAGTAATTATCCAATTTTTATTAAGAAATATTAAAATTTCATCTAGTTATGAAAGTTGTTTAAGTTATATATTAATAATCTAATAAATTAGAGCATGTTTCCCAACTTATAATTATTCTAAAAATGATAAATATTTAGTATAATCTAATAAATATCAATTAACTTAATCGAAGGGAAATCAGGGAATAACACGAGGTACAATTTTATGCGTTTTGGACAAGTGAGTTTCTTAGAATACAAATCAAACGTTATGTGGTTTTACTCAACAGGTATGTCAATTGCTTGAGGAATGGTAAATAATAAGGAAAGGGGGATAAACATGATCGGGGAGGAAAACATCGTACAATTAATTGGAAACTTTGGATTTCCCATTGTAGTCACTATTTATTTATTGCATCGATTTGAAAATAAAATAGACTCTCTTGAAAATACCATTCACAATATAGCAAATGTTGTTAACAATAGTATAGAAAAAAGAAAGTGAATTGTAACATGGATGAAATTGATGTCCTGTTGATAATATAAATTGCAAGCTACACTTTTTAAAGGGAATTTAAGCAAATTTTCACTAATCTACAATTTTCTTAAAGAAGATGTCAGAAGTGAAAAGTAATCCATCCCGAGTGTTAACTCAAAAAATGGATTACTTTTTTAATGTCAATAATGAGTATATTTTTTATCTATTCTTTAGAGATTTACTAAATTAGAAGTAGTAATTAATGTTATGCAATATAATCTTCTTTGGGAATATCATCCGCAGCACCTTTACTGTAATACTTACCTTTTGTTAATACCGCAATAATAACTGTAAGAATTGCTGCTAGAATAGCTGCAAAAAAAGCAGCGGTACTTTGTAAAAATGTTCCCATATAACCTAGTGCTGCAAATGTGCCTAGACCACTAGATATTATCAAAGACACAACTCCAACAGGATTCCATTTGTATAAATATTCTTGGCGATCCTCATAATAACCATTCCCAATTTTTAAAGCTTTTTTAACGATTAATGCATCGGTAACTAATATAGCTGCCCATGAAAGTAAAAATACACCTTGAAATGTCATAGCGGTATCTAAATGGTTAACAATTCCACCTAGCATTAGGATTATTGCACTGATTCCACTTACGACAACCCAAAAACGGCGACCAGGTGTAAATTTAAATACGTTTTCGAAGAAGTTAGATAAAGATAGGGAACTACTATATATATTGGTAATATTTATACGTAATTGGGTTAACATAGTGAACAATGCTCCGCCAATGCCGAGAAGCATTACAATATAAACTCCAGGATTCGGTTCTCCTAAGCGAACTCCAAACCATATGCCTAGACCACCCATAATGCCGAAACAGAAAATTTGCGGAACAAAACCGATTACGACAGATCCAATTTTAATATCTTTCGGTTTTAGAAAACGTGCATAATCAGATGCTATGAGGGCTGTTAGACCCATTATTCCATGTTGCATTCCTATGCAGAGAAGCAAAGCTTGTCCTCCAACTTGTACTCCTTCAGGTAGATAAGTCCAAAATGGTCCTTCAAATACAGGAGGCTCATAAAACGATATAACAATTGCTGTTATTAAGAAAATAACAAATATAGGTAAAGACCATCTTTGTATTCTATCTAGCTGTTTGATTCCAAACCAATTTAAAGGTATAACGATAAACCCGAAGAAAATGATTAGCGCCCATTCGTGTAGGGAGGGGAAGAAGGTGTGAACCGCGGAAACTAAAATGAGACCTTCAAATGCACAATACATAATAAAGTTTGTCGCGTAGAGGAAGGACGTTAAGGAAGCACCTATATAGCCAAAACCTCCTCCTCTGGATAATAAATTGACATTCATACCAGATTTTGCAGATAAGTAAGCAATAAAGGTTCCTAGTATACCGGCAACTATTATTGCGTAAATGGAGGAGATAATAGCATTAAGTGCCCCAAATTGAAGAGCCATTACGCTCCCCATTTGAAAGTAAAAAATGGCAGTGGCTATTCCTAATGTAATATTGGTTATACTTAACCAACCCATATTTCTTTGGCTACGGGGTACCTTCTCTAATGAATAATCTTTGTCTATCTCTTCAGTTACTTTGTGATCTGTAAGCTGGACAGATCCCATAATATCAACTCCTATTAAAAAAAATAATTATCAATGTGAAAAGACGCAATAATAATTAAATTTTCTTTATTTTTATATTGCCACTGATCATTATAACATATACTTAGCTAAATAATAATTCTGAAGCAGTTGACAGGATTATACGTGTATTGTAAACTATGAAACATAATTGAATACGACCTCACTTAGTATAGTGAGGTAGAGGCGCGATATTTAACAGTCCTTAGTGGAGTTTGAGAAGCTATGATACTAGGGAGAAGGAAATGTCGCCGAAGTTTGTAATATTGCTCGGTATTACTTGCTGGGTCTGCAGTTAATAATTGCAGGACTGTCCACTATAAACATCCCAGTTTATAATGGTGTGCTATCTCATTTAGGGAAAAGTAGAGGATTTAGGGCAACTATACATATTGCGACCTGAGTTCATCTCAGGTCTTTTTTTGTACAAGTTGTCTTTTTTTATAGGAACGAACATACATTATTAAAAAAGGGAGTAATTAGAATGAAAAAGAGATTAGTACTTTTAACGATATTCGCAAGCTTATTATTGTTAATAGCAGCTTGTGGAACAGACACTACAGAAACTTCAGGATCTTCATCGGATGATTCTAAAGGAGCAGCAGATACATTTACAGTAGGTTTAGAAGCTGGTTATGCACCTTTTAACTGGACACAGCTAGATGATTCCAATGGTGGAGTGAAGATTGCTGGAAACGCAGAATATGCCGGTGGATATGATGTAGAAATTGCTAAACGCATTGCAGATGGTTTAGGAAAAGAGCTAGTGATCGTCAAAACAGAATGGGATGGACTTGTACCATCATTACAATCAGATAAAATTGATGCAATTATAGCGGGAATGTCTCCTACAAAAGAGCGTAAAGAAACAATCGACTTTTCAGAAAACTATTATACATCCAACTTTGTTATGGTTGTAAAAAAAGGTGGTCCTTTTGAAGGGGCTACTTCTATTCAAGATTTTAGTGGTGCTAAAATTACGGGTCAGCTGAATACTTCACATTATGGTGTAATCGATCAAATTAAAGATGTGAAAAAACAACCAGCCTCTGATAATTTCTCCGCAATGCGTGTAGCTTTGGAATCTGGAGTTATTGATGGCTATGTATCTGAGCGCCCAGAAGGGATTAGTGCTTCTTCTGCAAATAAAAACTTCGCAATGGTTGAATTTACGGAAGGATTTAAAGCAAAAGAAGAGGATACAGCAGTGGCTGTAGGTTTGAAAAAAGATAGTGATTTAACTGAGGCAATCAACAAAATTTTAGCGGAAATTTCTGAAGAAGAGCGACAAGAAATAATGGATGCTGCTATTAATAACCAACCAGCGGCAGAATAAGGATGAAGTGATACCGGCTGCATCTTTTTGCAGTCGGTTTTTATTTGGAAGGAGGGAAATGTATGAGCATAGAATATATTATTTCGATGATTACAAGTAACTGGCCGATGTTCCTTCGTGGAGCAGGAATGACACTATTAATCTCCATAATTGGGACGATTATTGGAGCAGTTATTGGTTTACTGGCAGGGGTTATTCGTACAATTCCTACGCCTGAAAGAAAACTAAAACGTATTGTATTAAAAATAGTTAATCTGATACTTTCTGTATATATTGAATTTTTCAGAGGAACACCAATGATTGTACAAGCAATGGTGATATTCTATGGGTCTGCGCTAGCCTTTGGAATAGATATGGACCGCACAATGGCAGCGATATTCATCGTTTCGATTAACACGGGAGCTTATATGGCAGAAATTGTGCGGGGTGGTGTCATTTCGATTGATAAAGGACAATTCGAGGCTGCACAAGCAATTGGTATGAATCACGTTCAAACAATGTGGAGTGTTGTTTTACCTCAAGTAATCCGAAATATTTTGCCAGCAACAGGCAATCAATTTATCATAAATATTAAAGATACATCGGTATTAAACGTGATCGGTGTCACGGAACTATATTTTCAAGCGAAAACAGTTGCAGGTATAAGCTTTAAGTACTTTGAACCGTTCTTTATAGCATGTATTTTGTATTTCGTTATGACGTTTACTGTAACATTAATATTACGTTATATAGAAAGAAAATTAGATGGACCTGAAAACTACAGCATGATTGGGCAGCCACCACCACAACTTATGTTAACCAAAAATAATACTAATTTAGATTAAACGAAGGAGGAAAAATCTATGGAAAATGTCATCGAAGTTCAACATTTAAGTAAATCCTTCGGAAATCATGAGGTTCTAAGAGATATAGATTTTTCGGTGAACAAGGGAGAAGTTGTTTGCATCATTGGTTCCTCTGGATCAGGGAAGTCCACTTTACTTCGTTGTATAAACTTGTTAGAAAAGCCCAGTGGCGGGCAAATCATTTATAACGGAGAGAATATTTTAGATGAAAAACATGATATCCATGCCTACCGAACAAAGCTAGGAATGGTTTTCCAACAATTTAACTTATTCAACAACCATAATGTGTTGAATAACTGTATGGTCGGTCAAGTAAAAGTGTTAAAACGCTCTAAAGAAGATGCCGAAAAAATTGCGTTAAAATACTTAAAAGTAGTCGGTATGGATCATTATGTAAATGCCAAACCAAAGCAATTATCAGGTGGACAAAAGCAACGTGTTGCGATAGCGAGAGCACTTTCTATGGAACCGGATGTCATGTTATTTGATGAACCAACCTCGGCACTTGATCCAGAAATGGTTGGAGAGGTGCTGAAAGTGATGAAAGAGTTAGCAGGTACGGGACTTACTATGTTAATAGTTACACATGAGATGGAGTTCGCTAAAGAAGTTGCTGATCGGGTTGTTTTTATGGATAAAGGAGTAATTGCCGAAGAAGGTCCTCCTGAACAAATCTTCAACAATCCAAGGGAAGAACGAACAAAAGCTTTCTTAAAACGCACATTAAGCTAACAACAGCTTGGAGGAATCGATAGGTGAACCTTTTCAATCTGATTAAAAAAGATCAAGAATACTGGCTTGTGGATCAGCTAAAAGTATCTCATATTCCAAACATAGAATACTTAGTTGCATTTGATAAATTATTAACAGAGTGGAAAGAACAAAGAGTGGCATATCTATCACTTCTGATGGATGAAGAGAATGAGGACTGGCTTTTAAAGCGTCGGTTTAAGAAAGTGTCTTCTATTGTGGAGTACACAAAGGTATTAGATGGGTCTTATATAGCGTCGAATACATTCCAAGTAGAAGCTCTTTCTGATAGCCGAGTTACTGATTCGGATTTTGCTACATTGTACGATTTATGTAGGAGTGGTTCAGCTAACAAAAATAAATTGTTTTCTATCAGGCAAATAATGGAGTCACTTGAACGTGAATTAGGTGCTAATTGGCGAGACCAGTGCTTTATCTTTTCTCAAGATAGTATGAATTATGGAATTAGTATTCCTCATATTGAACAGGATACTACTGATGAGGGAAGAATGTTTTATTTTGGGGTTGTGCCTGAACAACGATGTAAGGGGTACGGAACGAAATTTCATGCTATTTCATTAGAACTCTTGAAAACATTAGGTGCGAAGTTGTATGTGGGGAGCACAGATACAAGTAATAAGCACATGAGACGTATTTTTGAAGCAAATGGATGTAGATTACGAGATATTAAAGGAATCTACCGAATAGACATTGAAAAAGAATTTATCCAATAATACTACTGATTTCGGTTTCAGGCGGACGCGTTCCACTGCAATCAATTAAGTGAGTAGTACTCAACATTAATATAGTAATGGAAATACAAAGAAGTAAGTGTTTATTCAATAGCGAAGGAGAGGTGCGTCAGAAATTGTATCTTCTGGCGCTTCTTCTATGTGTAGGAAAGAGTTTCTTCTCTTCTTCTCAAAAGTATTTAGAATCGGTTTCTAAAATTTTTAGGAGGGCAACAGGCAGACAAACGCTATAAGATTACCTAACAAAAGAGGCTTGGCATGACGTTAGTCATGCCAAGCCTCTTTTGTTAGGTAATGAATGCAGAAAATTTATTCAAAGCCACTGAAAACGATAGGAACATATTTTGATCTTAGATTTAGCGTCTTTTACCTGGTTTTACTTAGTTTTTAGAAGAAATAGCGTAAGTGGGAGTACCAATTATTGTTCTACTGCCTCCTCTTGATAAACTGGAACCCAGCCCTCTGTTGTTACAAATATGCGAACAGCAACAACTTTACGGTCCTCTGATAATGTGAAGTAATGTGTGATATTCTCAGGAACGGAGATTAAGTCACCGGGTGAAAGATGAACTTCAAAGTAGCGTTCGTCCTTGCCTTGTATTATGAAGACACCATGGCCACTTACAATATAACGAACTTCATCGTCCGTATGAAGGTGCTTGCGTTCGAAATTTTTTAACAGTTCATCTAAATTAGGGTTTGAATCAGATAGAGAAATAATATCGGCTGCTTGATAGCCACGACGAGTAGAGATATCGTCTATTTCCACTTGGAAAGCTTGTAGAATCTCTTGCTTTTCTTCGTCGCTTAAGTCAAATTTTTCACGAAGGTTTTCTGGTAACTTGTCAATATCCCAATGTTCATAAATTACTTCCTGACTTTCTAAAAATGCTGCTACCTCGTTTTGTGCTTCAATTGTTTCACTTGTTTCTTGGATTTTAATAATAGCCATCAAAAATCTTCCTTTCTATTTTGAGTGTATTTGATGTAATGCTAATTGATATTGAAATAAAAACTCACAAGCCTCAAGCAGTTTTTTTGCTTCGAACCCATCTTTTCCCCAAACTGTTATACCATGGTTCCGAATAAGGATAGCTCCCTTGTCAGCAGAAATATAAGGTGCAAAAGCTTCTACAAGTTTTGGAATATGAGCGTAGTTTGGAATAATTGGTATAGAGAGTATTGCATCTTCTTCCCACATTCCAAAAGCTTTAATGAGTTCAATACCTTGAAAATCAACTGTACCTTCATCTCCATATAATTCGGAGATAACGTTATTTGCAACTGTATGGATGTGAAGGCTACAACCTGCATTTGTTTCACGATATATTGCGCAGTGTAGTAATGTTTCGGCAGATGGTGTTAAATGAGTACTTTCCACTGGGTTTCCATCAGCATCAACAAGTAGAAAGTCTTCCAATGTCCTCTTTTTTTTATCTTTTCCGCTTGCTGTTACTAAAAATTCCATAGGATTATCATGTACCTTAATAGCAAGGTTTCCGCTAGTTCCCATAAACCAATCTCTTGCGGCTAGTTCATCTTTTATGTCCGCTAGTTCTTCCCATTTATCTTGTAAAGTCATAATTTCACACCTAACTTAGCGTCAATAATCTTTATCACATCGTGGAAATTTTCAAAAGGCTCATATGGAATGTTTAGTTCCTCGCATTTTTCGATTAAAAAATCCCTTGCAATAATGATATCACCCAACTTTGCTGCTTCTAGATCGGTAATAGAATCGCCTATTACAACGCTCGCAGCATCTTGGTCAAGAAGTGTACGAATAATAGAGGGTTTACAGCAACCACAGCCTTGGCTCGTACATTGTTCGTCACAGCTATGCGGGAACTCGATGTGAATTGTTTCTTTAGAAAAATTGGATTCGTTACAATAAACTCCTGCAAATGGTCCGAATGGCTCTAGTAAGTTATGGACGAAAAAGTCTATCCCGCCACTTACGATGTAAAGAGGGATGTCATGATTTTTTGTAAAGGATACAAATTCACTAAACCCATCACGGATGATAGCCTGTTGACGTACAAAAGAAATAATTTCTGCTTTTGACTCAATAGGTAGGAGAGAGAACATTTTTGCTACACCATCTCGTATGGAAATTCGTTGACCTAAAATATCATCTTTAATTTGATTCCATTCTGGTGGAGCAAATTTTTTCATGATTGCCATAATATTATCCTGATTGGTAATGGTTCCATCAAAGTCACAAAAAACTACAAGTTTACTCATATGATCACCCCCATAATTCAAGTGCTGTTTTTAGTTCGCTATGTTGTTTCGCTGCCTGTTCTAACGGAATCCCTTCCAAAACAGCTGATACGGCCTGCCTAAAAGCTATACCACCTCCAGTTGCACCTGCGGGATGCCCATGTACACCACCCCCTGCATTAATAATGCTATCAATTCCATAGTCATCCATTAATAGTGGTACGAGACCGGGGTGAATGCCTGCAGATGGGACTGGAAAGCATTGTTTAACCTTACTGATTTTTGTTAGCTCATCACCTAAAGAAAGAGCTATAGACTTTTCAAGTGCAACGCTACCATAAGGAGAAGGGAACAATGAAAAGTCTGCTCCTGCATAACGAGTAAGTTTTCCAAGAACTAGTGATGTTGAAACCCCATAATATGCTGAGGACGTGAATGCTCCACTATAAGCCGGGTGTGCCATGAGTGGCAATTGGATTTCCTCGTCTTCCGCTAGCTCCTGAAGAACGTCTAATCCGTAAGTGTGAACATTAAATAGGAGTGCATCTGCTCCAAGTTCCCGGGCTTTTTTGGCCTTATCTTTTAATTCGAATGTACGACCCGTCAAATTTACTGCATATAGAGTACGATGTCCGGTTTCTTCATACACCTGCCTCAATACTTCTCGACCAGTAGTAATACGCGTTTCAAAAGAAGTAAGTGGATTTTCAAATAGAATTTCATCGTCTTTTACAAGATCAACTCCACCAAGTGCTTGCTGTTTAAGTTGTTCTGCCAAATATTCGATATCTCTTCCAATGACTCCTTTGAATATACTCATGATTAGCGGGCGTTCATATACTCCTAATTTTTCTCGAATACCTTGAATGCCGAAGCGGGGACCGGGAAAATGGGACAATATATTCGTGTCGAATTCTAAATCTAATAACTTTACTTCACCGTCAAGGGATAGTTTACCAAAGACAGTTGTTAAAATTGCTGGGATATCAGTTGAAAAATTTGCTGCAGGATAGAGTATTTTAATTTCTCCTTTAATTTTTTCTGGATGAATGGGATGCAGGATATCCTTAAACTCAGTAATGGATTTTACATATCCTTTATGCTTTTGTAGCTGTTCCTGTTCTAACAAAGCTAAATTAGTCCAAGAACCAATAGTCAATCCAAGTGCAATATCTTCCGCTTTTTTTTCAAAAGAACCAGATTTTCCGTATAGTTGATAGTGCGCCGTAATTCCGCTCATTTTTTCACTCCTAATATAAAAAAACCTCTTCAAATAAGAAGAGGTTAATAGTTTAACAACTTCTTATTTCTCAGCCCATTGGCTGCAAGAATTAGCACCGTGTTCACAATTGAATCGGTTGCCGGGTATCGTAGGGCTTGTCCCTCCACCTGCTCTAAATAAGAAAAAATATTCAGTTTGTATTTAGTAAATTATATTGATTATTCCATGCATTAAAAATTCTGTCAACAAGAAATTTAATAATTATATTTATTCAAAATACTGTTGACATAGCTTTTTCTAATATGCTAGGATTCTAAACAAACATCATAGTTGTACCGCACTCTTATCAAGAGCAGGCAGAGGGATAATGGCCCGATGACGCCCAGCAACCGACCGTAATACCGTTGTGAGACGGGGCGCTTTATGCGCCGGAATGTTAAATTCCGTAAGGCACGGTGCTAATTCCATCAGAAAGTTTACTTTCTGAGAGATAAGAGGTTCAGAATCTCTTATTCTTGGCCTCTTTCTTTTGGAAAGAGGTTTTTTATTTTGTAAATGAGAGGGAGATAGTAATGGCGGTAGTAGCGACGAAACAATATGAATCATTAACTAAAGAAACGGCAATTTCACTTGCAAAAGAATTATCATTATTCTCGAACGAAGCTCAATTAGTTTGCGAAGAGATTGGTGATGGAAATCTAAACTATGTATTCCATATAACAGATCAAGCAAGTGGGAAAGGCGTTATTATCAAACAGGCCTTACCCTATGCAAAAGTAGTCGGGGAGAGTTGGCCGCTTACTTTGAAAAGGGCAAAGATTGAAGCGAGTGCCTTACAAAAACATGGAGAATACGCAGTTGGATTAGTTCCAAAAGTTTATGCAACAGATGAAAATTTAGCAATCACGGTCATGGAAGACTTGTCTCATCTTAAAATAGCACGAGAAGGATTGATAAAAGGTGAGTCCTACCCTAAATTATCAACTGATATTGGGGAATATCTAGCTTTAACACTTTTTCATACTTCTGACTTTGCACTTCACCCCTTTGAAAAAAAGGCACTTGTTGTAGAATTTTCTAATCCAGAGCTATGTAAGATCACAGAAGACTTAATCTTTACGGATCCATTTTTTGATCATCAAACAAATGACTTTGAACCTGGATTACAGTCAGAAGTCGAAGCCATCTGGAATAATAATTTATTGAAACTGGAAGTGGCAAAGCTAAAAAGAAGCTTTTTGACAGAAGCAGAAGCTTTACTGCATGGAGATCTTCATACGGGAAGTATATTTGCTAGTGAAGAAGAGACTAAAGTAATCGATCCAGAGTTTGCTTTTTACGGTCCTATTGGATTTGATATAGGCTTGTTTTTGGCAAATTTAATAGTCCAATCGATTACCAGAGAAGGCGAAAAACGTGAGGTCATACATGATCATATTCATAACACATGGATTACTTTCTCCTCTAAATTTTCGGAGTATTTAAAACGAAGTGAATTCGACTTGTTTAATGACGTAGAGGGATATGATGCATTTTTGTTAGAGAAAATATTCCATGATTCAATTGGATTTGCAGGCTGTGAGCTCATTCGTAGAACAATTGGACTGGCACATGTAAAAGACCTAGATAGTATTGAAAACAAAGAGCAACGAATTTTACTAAAAAAACAAACTCTTAAAGCAGGAGAAAGATTAATAGTGAGTCGTCAGGAAATTGATTCAATAGATGCATTAATTGAGTTGCTAGGAGAAATTCAAAAATGAGTATTCCATTATCGATTAAGTGGGACGGTAAGAGGTTAATAATCTTAGATCAACAGAAACTTCCGCATGAAGTTGTCTATATAGAATTAGAAGCACTTAAAGACGTTTATGAGGCAATTATTACCCTGAAAGTTCGTGGTGCACCTGCCATTGGGATTACGGCAGCGTATGGATTAGCTAGAGAGGCACAAAGCTACAACACAAATTCGATGATAGATTTTCTAGAGATACTAAAAAAAGATGCAACATACTTGGGTGAATCTCGACCAACTGCTGTCAACTTGGTTTGGGCACTCAACCGGTTGTTAAGCGTAGCAAGTCATATTGATAATGTTCAAATTGCAAAACAAGTACTAATCGAAGAAGCAAGGAGAATCCATAAGGAAGACGAGGAGTCCTGTCGGAATATTGGCGAATTTTCACTTTCTTTACTTAAAGATAAAACCAGGGTAATGACCATTTGCAATGCGGGTTCTATTGCTACTGCAAAGTACGGTACTGCTTTAGCTCCGTTTCATCTAGGAAAGGAACGTGGTAAAGAGTTTGAAGTATTCGCCTGTGAAACTAGACCTATCTTTCAAGGCGGCAGGCTGACAGTGTGGGAGCTACAGCAATCAGGTGTCGATGTGACGCTTATCACCGATAGTATGGCTGCACACACAATAGTTGCAAAAGGAATAGAAGCAATTATTGTTGGAGCAGATCGGATAGCAAAAAATGGAGACACAGCAAACAAAATAGGAACTCTGAACTTAGCTATTCTTGCTTCCGTTTATGGAATTCCATTTTATGTGGCTGCACCATCCTCCACATTCGATTTATCCATAAATACTGGAGCAGAAATTCCAATAGAAGAAAGAAAAGCAGAGGAGATTATTAATATTAACGACAAGGCTATTGCTCCATCAAATACAAAAGTATTTAACCCTGCTTTTGATGTGACACCAGCCAAATATATCACTGCCATTATTACGGAAAAAGGAATTATTTATCCAGATTATATTGAAAATATTTCAGCTGAATTACTAAATTCAATTGAAAAAGGAGAAGGACTATGAAAACAAATAAGTATTGGTTGATATTCACGATTTTAATTATAGGGGTTTTATTAGCTGCATGTCAGCCAAAAGCTAATGGGGAAGCAACTACGTCATCTAGCTCTAACAATGATACAGAGGCTGCAGAAAATCCGCTAGCTGGTAAGAAAATTGCATTAGTTATGCAACAAAATTTAGGGACATTTTCAGCTCAATATATTGAAGGTGTAAAAGAGCAAGTAGAGAAATTTGGTGGAACAGTAACAGTGTTTACTTCTGAAGGGGATTTATCTAAAATGGCTTCCAATTTGGATGCCGCGGTGAATCAAGGAGTTGACGGTATTTTAATAGATCATGGTACAAAAGAAGCACTAAACCAAGGAGTAGAGAATGCAGTTGCAAAGGGAATTCCGGTTGTCGCATTTGATGCTGGAGTAGAAGTTGAAGGAGTAACTTCTTTAGAACAAGGCGATGAAAAAATGGCTCAAATGACGTTAAAGAAACTAGCGGAAGATTCAAATGGTGAAGCCAATATCGTGAAAATATGGGTAGCAGGTTTTGCACCGATGGAAAGACGACAAGTAGCATATGAGAATTTTCTAGGAGAGAATCCAGGGATTAAAGAAATCGCGACATTCGGTGCAGCAACACAAAATACAGCTTTAGATACTCAGTCACAAATGGAGGCGGTATTAAAGCAATATCCTAATGAAGGTGAAATTACAGCTGTTTGGGCTGCTTGGGACGAGTTTGCAAAAGGTGCAGTTCGAGCAATAGAACAAGCAGGACGTACGGATATTAAGGTATATAGTATCGATATGAGTGATGAAGATTTACAGATGATTCAAAACGACAATAGTCCATGGGTTGCATCGGCAGCAGTAGATCCTAAGGATATCGGTCGTATTCAAGTTCGTTATTTATATCAAAAAATTAACGGAGGTAATGTAGAAGAAAAGGTCGTTTTAGAACCAGTCTTTGTAGAAGCATCTAAATTGCCGGAAGAAACAGTAACGACTGGTGAACTAAGTGACTATATTGAAGGTTGGGGAGCAAGTGATCAAGGTTACACAGATGAATTAAAAGGATTAGAAGAAAACAGATAACTTAAAAGAATTTAAGCTGTCCTGTTTAATGGGACAGCTTTTTCTAAGAAAGGAGCAATCGATGCTGAATCCTTTTCTTTCCATGAAGGCTATAGATAAATCATTTGGAAAAGTAAATGCCTTGAAAAATGCTGGATTTGATCTTAAAAAAGGTGAAGTACATGCCTTACTTGGTGTAAATGGTGCAGGAAAAAGTACGCTTATGAAAGTACTCTCGGGTGTGTACGAGCAAGATATGGGAGAAATTTTGTTAGAAGGAGAAAAAATACGTATACGTTCCCCTAAAGTCGCGAAGGATCTTGGAATTTATTGTGTATATCAAGAGGTAGATACCGCTATCGTTTCGGAGCTCTCGGTTGCAGAAAATATAATGTTGGATTCGATTGTTGCTGGAACTAATACGTTTATCTCCAAAAAGAAACTAAATAGCGAAGCACGGAATACCTTGAAGCAGTTACAAGCCGAGGATATTCCGGTAGAAAAACCAGCGTTTATGCTTTCTCTAGCAGAAAAGCAGTTGGTATTGATAGCCCGTGCGCTTGTAAGTTCTGCAAAGGTTATTATCTTCGATGAACCAACGGCACCTCTATCTCTTCATGAATCTACAAAATTATTTTCAGTTATTAAAAAACTAAAAGCAAATGGAGTAGGGTGTATATTCATATCTCATCGACTACCAGAAGTATTTGAAATCTGCGATCGGATAACTGTTATGGGCGAAGGTATGTTAGTAGGGACCTATAATACTTCCGAGACTAACCAAGAAGAGATTATTGAAGCTATGCTAGGAACTTCTTATAGCAAAGATTTTCCAGTTCGTACACATGCATTAGGAAATACATTACTACGTGTTAAAGATGTTTCGAATGGAGAAAAAGTAAGGAATATTTCTTTTCAAGTGTCTGAAGGAGAAATTGTTGGTATTGTCGGGCTTGTAGGGGCTGGAAAAACAGAGTTAGCTAAAACGTTATTCGGATATTCTCCACATACAGAAGGAATTATTGAAATCTTAGGAAACACCTTGAAGATAAAGCATCCAAAAGATGCGATAAAAGCAGGCATGGCTCTTATTCCAGAAGAAAGAAGAAAAGAAGGGCTATTTGTTCACGAAGCATTGCAAACCAATGCATCTTTCCCTAATTTACAAAACTTTTCTCGTTTCTTATTTATGAATAAAAGGAAAGAAAAGTCCTTTGCGAAAGAGATTATTGAACGATTACAAATTAAAACAAGTAGTACAGAGACGCCGCTTGTTTATTTGAGTGGAGGAAATCAGCAAAAAGTTGCTATAGGCAAATGGACATCGCTGGATTCGGCTCTTTATTTGTTCGACGAGCCAACAAAAGGCGTAGACATTGGTGCAAAAACAGATATTTATAGGATGGTTCGTGAATTTGCTGAAAAAGGGAAAGGGTGTCTTTACTTTTCAAGTGAAATTCATGAAGTTCTAGGAATTTCTGATCGTATTTTAGTTATGTATGATGGTCAAATCGTGAAGGAATTATCACGGAAAGAAGCGACCCAGGAAAGGATTTTGCTTTATGCAAGCGGTGGTAAAGAAAAATAAGTTGAAAGAAAGCGGTACTAATTTTCTATTTAAGTTTGGAGCTATCGCTTTACTTATTAGTATTATTATTTATTTTAGTTCAATAAGTGAAGCCTTTTTTACATATGCAAATTTTACAGATATTCTACGCTCTATTTCTATCGTTACTCTATTAGCATTGGGTGTAACCTTCACTCTTGTAGTAGGAGGTTTTGACTTAAGTGTAGGATCTACTATGTCGCTATCAACTGTTGTGACCGCATCTCTAATGGTTTGGTATGAGATGCCTTTATGGCTTGTATTAATTGTACCCATTCTAGTTGGAGTATTAGTGGGATTAGTTAATAGTTTCCTAATTGTAATTATAGGTATTCCTGATTTACTAGCAACTTTAAGTACGATGTATATTGTTGCGGGCTTTCATCGGACATATACAGAAGGATACTCAATCTACAATAATATGCCACTTACTTCGGGTGGAACTGCTCCAGGGAAATTCTCAGAGGCATTTCTTTGGATCGGCCAAGGTAGATTGCTTGGTTTACCTGTACCTGTATGGATTATGTTAATACTCGTGGTAGTAGCTTATATTGTTCTCAATCATACACGCTGGGGTCGCATATTATATATGACGGGTGGAAATGAGGAAGCTGCAACATTGTCCGGAGTGAACACACGTAAAGTGAAGTTCATCGCTTACATCATTTCGGGCATTTTTGCTTCGTTGGCGGGAGTATTATTCACAGCAAGGGTGGGTTCAGGTCAAATTGATGCCGGCACTCCACTTTTAATGGAGGCGGTTGCTGCAGTTTTTGTTGGCTATTCCGTACTAGGAATTGGGAAGCCTAATGCACTGGGAACTTTTTTTGGAGCAGCAGTAATTGGAATTTTATTGAACGGTCTAACCATTTTAAATTTACCTTATTATGCATTTGATATTATTAAAGGAACAGTATTAGTTTTGGCGCTGGCAGTAACTTACGTTTATGCAAAGAAACGTTTTTCTCGGGCTTAGTGAGGAGAACTTCGCTAAACAAATAAAGTTTTTTCAAAAAAATTATAAATAAAATGGAATCATCGTTGAAATTTATGATAATCTACTTCATTATGAGAGATAGAGAATCTCTTAATGGTATTACTAAGAGATAATACATTAGTCGAAGGAAGTAGTTTATGTCCGAGGAAAATATTACACGTTTATATGTAAATGATAAAGAAATTATATTAATCGGAACGGCACATGTATCAAGACAGAGTGCGGAACAGGTAAAGGAAGTAATCGATAGAGAACAACCAGATTCTGTTTGTATTGAATTGGATGAGCAAAGATACCAATCTATTATAGATAATAATAAGTGGAAGCAGACGGATATCTTTAAGGTTATTAAGGATAAGAAAGCTACACTATTATTAATGAATCTGGCAATTTCTTCTTTCCAAAATCGGATGGCTAAACAGTTTGATATTAAGCCAGGTCAGGAAATGATTCAAGGTATAGCAAGTGCGAAAGAGAATGGGGCAGAGCTTGTATTAGCAGATCGTAATATCCAAACTACTTTTTCACGTATATGGCATAATCTTGGATGGACTGGGAAATCACAATTACTTACTTCCGTTTTCTTTAGTATTTTCAGTAAGGATACTATATCGGAAGAAGAAATGGAGAATATGAAATCTAAGGATACGTTAAATGCTGTATTAGCTGAGTTTACGGAATCCTTTCCAAAGCTAAAAACACCATTAATCGATGAACGTGATCAGTATTTGGCTCAAAAAATTAAGGAAGCACCAGGAGAGAAAGTTGTAGCGGTATTAGGCGCTGCCCATGTACCTGGTATTACAAAGGAAATTCATAAGGAGCAGGATTTAGCTGAACTATCAGCTTTACCACCAAAGTCAGTTGTTCCTAAAATAATTGGTTGGGCTATTCCGATTCTAATTGTGGCATTAATCGTGTTTACATTCATCGCGAATCCTTCAGCAGGTTTTGACCAGGCACTAAGCTGGATTCTGTGGACTGGTTCAATGGCGGCAGTTGGAGCAGCAGTAGCATTAGGACACCCATTAGCAATTCTAGCAGCATTTATCACGGCACCAGTTACAGCACTTCATCCTATTTTAGCATCAGGTTGGTTTTCAGGACTTGTCCAAGCGTATATTAAGCGGCCAACGATAGCCGATTTTGAAAGGTTATCAGAAGATGTCTTTACCATAAAAGGGTTTTGGAGAAACAAAGTAACTAGAGTATTACTCGTAGTTGTATTAACTAATTTGTTTGGATCGCTTGGAACCTTTATAGGTGGAGCGGATGTAATACGAGTATTTTTCAAAAATTTATAGTAATTCCATCCCTTGTTAAGCAAAGTGCCGAACAGGGGATTTTTTTACTTCATTGATACTAAACTACAAAAGGAGCGAAAGAATTTGGAGTGTAATAATTGCCGAGTAAAAGAGTTGAAATTTGAGTTTAAAGTAGATGGAGATTCCAACATCGCCCTGATAGACAGTGTCTTGAAGCATTTAAAACGCCGGAACATATTAGTAGATGCAAAAGAGAACATATTTACTGTTAAAGAGTCTGATGTTAGAGACTTTATAGACTTCTGTCAAGATCATATGGATACTTCTCAAGTCTTATTTAGGATTTCTAACCAGCCATGGGAGCCTATCGTAAAAATAAAAGAAATATTAGATGTTCAATGGATTGATGAAGTCATTAAAAAACAATTAATGGTTTGTCATTATCAACCAATTGTAAATGTAGAGGAACAGGTCTTTGCTTATGAACTTTTAGCTAGATTTTCAAAAGAAGATGGTTCCATGATGTATCCAAATGAAATATTTTCCGCTGCTAAAGCAAGAGGAAGGCTTTACGCTTTGGATAGAGCGTGTAGAATGACCGCGGTGAAACATGCAGCAGTCATTAAAGAAAAGAAAGCATTTATCAATTTCATACCTACATCTATTTATTCACCTGAATTTTGTTTGAAATCTACTACTGCCTTAGCAGAGGAACTAGGTATAAATCCTGTCCAACTAGTATTTGAAGTGGTAGAAACGGAAAAAGTAGAAGATATCGAGCATTTAAAAAGAATCCTTACATTTTATAAGAAAAAAGGGTTTGAATACGCACTCGATGATGTAGGTGAAGGCTATAGCACGATGGAAATGCTTGCAGATATAAAACCGAATTATATGAAGCTAGATATGAAGTATGTCCAAGGAGTTTCAAATGATGTGAAGAAACAAGCTGTTGCCCAAAAGTTTTTAGAAAAGGCAGTAGAAGTTGGGTCTATTCCTTTAGCAGAAGGAATAGAAGAGCGAGAAGACTTTGAATGGCTGAAAGAAATTGGATATAAGCTATTTCAAGGGTATTATTTTGGAAAACCAACAGCAAAGCCTATTTCAAATAGAGTTTAATAAACCAAAAAACCAACTATCCGAATAGAATAGTTGGTTTTTTATAATAGTCCGACACCTGTCAAGCGCATACGTTTTTCTTGAAGAATAGGAAAGTATTTTTTCTCTAGTTATCTAAAAAAGCACTTACCTGTTTCTAAAAGTTAGAGAAGGGTGACGGACAGACAAATGCTATAAAATTACCGAAAAAGAAGAGGCTGGTCGTGACGTCCGTCACGACCAGCCTCTTTAAAAATTCACTCGGTAATAATATAGCCACATGTCTGCCCAAAGCCCTTTGAAAAGGATAGAACAGGTTTTGAATATAAAGGACCGGGCATCTTTTAGCACGTTTTTCTTATTATGCTTTCTTTTTAGTGTCAGCTTCTTTGTCATCTAATTTAAACTCTTCAGTAACATCATCGACGATATCTTTTGTTGAGTTTTTGAATTCTCTTAACGTTTGTCCAACCGCTTTACCTAATTGAGGTAATTTAGATGGTCCGAATACGATTAAAGCGATTATTAAAATGATGATTAATCCTGGTACTCCAATGTTAGGCATGGAAGTTCCTCCTCTAGGTGATAGTATATAAATTCAGTGGCAAGTGTGCATTAAATTTATTGCTCTAAAATCTGGTCCTCAAGTGCTTGTTTTGCAAGTTGTTTTTTATAAGACCAACTAGACACAAGAATACTAATTTCAAATAGCAATAATAACGGAATGACAATAATAAAGTCAGAGATAAAGTCTGGTGGGGTAATGGAGACACCAACTACTACAAGTACAAAATAGGAGACTTTTCTCATTTTTCTTAGTCGATCTGGAGTTATTATACCCAATTTGGTTAGGAACAGTATAATAACGGGTAATTCAAATACAATACCTACGGGAATCACTAGGTTAAACATAAAAGTGAAATATTGTTTCATCCCATAAGTCTCTAACGCCCCGATAGAATCGTTGATGTTAGACATGAAATTTAGCATAAGGGGGAATAGTATGTAATAACTAAAGCTAATCCCTACTAAAAATAAGAAAAATGACACTGGAATAAAATAGCCTGTACCCTTTGCTTCATTTGCGTTAAGACCAGGTCTTACAAATAACCAAATCTGATGGAGAGCAATTGGCAAAGTTATTAATATGGCTAGTATTAACGCACATTTTACATAAATCATTAAACCATCTGTATAACCGAAAACATTCCATTCAACATTCATAGCAGTAGGTTGTTGTTTTAAGAAAGTGAGTGTTTTTGGAGCCAACCAAAATCCTAAAGCAAGGGAGAGAATGAAAGTCGATGCGACAATTATTAGTCTTTTTCTAAGTTCTGTTAAATGTTCAACAAGCGTCAGTTGTTGTTCTTGATTCATCTTCGATACCACCCCATTTTCTCAAATAAAGTGAAGCTTGTTTGTCTATTATGCAGTACCCTTCTGCAATCCATTATACCCAGTAAATGTTCTTTTACATCATCTACACATTATACTCTTTAAGAACCAATTGTAAATAAAAGTCTGCTTATTGTCACTAAGAAAACAAGTATTAGACGTTATTCAACTATTTTGAAAGAACGCATTTATTAGAATTAAAGGTAAATTAGAAACAATTTTTAAGAAGCTGTTTGCCCAACGAATAAATTCGCTTTTAAACTCTGCTCCCCAGCTAGCTGTACCAGATGGAACAACATTATTAGCAATTGGGAACTATCTTGACCTAGACCCTGAATATAAAGAAGATGCTTACGGTATGCCGTTACTTCGTATGACATACGACTATACCGAGCAAGATCGTCAATTAGTTAAACATTAGGTACGCTAGGAGCACTTTCTTATCGTGCTGCAGAAGGTATCCAAACTTACTTAAAACAAGGTGGATTATTAGTTAAATAATATAAGTATTTAGTTACGAGGTGCTTTTTCTAAGCAACCTCGTTTTTGGGGTTAACTAATCATATAATTTAACAATATATCTATAGCTCCACAGTCATCATTTACTGAATCGGTAACTTATCCCACTCCCTAAAAACCTCCATAAATTTTGTGTCTCGAAGTACTTGTTTTCTGTCAAAGCAAGTATATAATTCTAGCATATCCACTATTAAAAATTGATTGGGCTGACAGAACTTGAGACCGTATAATGAAAAGATTAGTATTTACCATGGAATGGCATCTACTATAGCACTTAACTTTTCCAATAATTTTTTTGCTGTTTTTGCTATAACTATATTAGGCGCCACTAATTATCAAGTAGGATTAATTAGCTCTTTACCTCCTTTAATGGCATTGTTAATGACAATACCAGCAGCAATCTTACTTAATCGAGCAAGCACACAAAAGAAGCTAGTGGCGATGTCTGTTTTACTGGCAAGATTAATGTTTTTGCTCATTGTACTTGTTGTCTATTTACCTTCTGATTCGTTTCAATCATGGGCTTTCCTAGTGATTATTGCTTTTATCAGTATTCCGAACACGATAGCCAATGTAGGGTGGCAAACATTGATAAGTGGAATGATTGATGAATCGAGAAGAGGTCAATTTTTTAGTGATCGTAATCGCCTATTAACGTTGGTTGGACTTATATCAACACTAATAATTGGTGTATTAATGAAAGATGCCACCGAGAGTATTATTGCCTATCAAATTCTGTTTGCATTAGCGTTTGGTTTCGGTTTACTAGAAGTGTTTTTCATATTAAAACAAGAAGAAGACGTTGTTGAAACATCAGATGAGCAAATAAAAAAGAAATCGATGGATTGGGGCATTTTTAAAATTTCTAGCTATGTTTGGTTTTTGGCAGCTGCTCTTTTATTTAACTTTGGTTGGCAAATGGCTTGGGGCTTGTTCAATATTTATAACATCCGAATAGCAGGTGCAACAATCTTCTGGATTAGTATGTTTTCCGTTGGGAGCATGCTTATGCAGTTTCTAACGTTCCCATTATGGAAGAAATGGGCGGATAAGTATTCTAATATGCAAGTCTTTATATGGGCAGCAATTGGAATGGCAACAACTCCATTTTTAACAGTTCTATCGACAAACCTATACTATTTAACCCTAATTCAAACAACTTCAGGATTTTTCTTATCTGGTACTGTTCTATTATTATTTAACTTGTTGTTGGAGCAATCACCTGAAAGGTACCGTACGTACTGTATTACAACGTATAATGTGCTCCTTGCCTTCGTCGCCTTCGTTGCACCTCAGATTGGGATCTGGTCTTTGGATCTTATCGGTATGAATGTGTCTATGTATATTAGCTCAGGATTACGATTACTAGGAGCGGGCGCATTTTTGTATGTCTTTTTACTGAATCAACGGTCACAATCTAAAAAAGAAAAGCATCCTTAGTGAATGCTTTTCTTTTTTGGCTACATTCACTTATTCGTACTCTCTTTTCCATTAGGAACTAATTTGATTTTCGTTATTGTTCCGTCTATTAATTCAAAAGTTGGCTCATAGACATTCCCCCAGCGGAGCAGTGTTTCTTAAACAATCACACGGAATTGGTTTTTTAATATTTCCTTTTCTTGTATTGTAATATTTGTGCTATGTCGACGTGGATGATATAAGTCTTTGTCTATCCAGTGAAACTGGAAGTGCTCGGCTAGACGTAGGAACATGGCAAAATCATTTGCTGAAGAGGCTCTCCTTGAATTGTCGACATCCACCCATCCAATTCTTTGAGTGCTGAATAACGATACAATCGTGGGCAATGCGTTTGAAACTTCTCATATTTGTCCTTATAGGAAAACCCTTCACTTACCATATTCTCTAGCGAGGATGGATCAATCCAATCATCTCCATCTAATTCTAATACGTATTCACCAAGAACATATTCCAAGCCAATATTTAGAGTTTCAGCTTTATGTCTTGTGCTTATATGAATGGGAATTATTCGAGAAACGTGCATAGAGTATATTTCACTTAATGTCGAATCGGTCGAACCCATATCTATTACAACAATTTCCCCATTTTTTCTTCTATGATCTATACTTGCAGACATACTTTGGAGACATAGCCACATTCAAACAAATACTCCCTTTCTTGGTTATACACAGGGAGCACAACTCCTACCTTGTTGCTCGATTTTTGAGCATCACTTAAAACACCTTTCTTTCTTACTCGTAAAGAGCGGCCTCTATCTAGGTAGCCACTTGTACCATTTACTATTTTCTAAGGTCATTTTTACCTTACTTTGCTAGGTTTCATCAACATAATTGTATATAAGAAATGTTTGCTGTCTTGTATACTATGAAAGGGCTGAGAATAGATAGCAGCTATTATCCTTATAAGTATATATAAAGATTATTTTGTATAAGTAACGTGATCGAAGTACATGATTGGAGTGGAGGTGGTATTTATCAAAGCTTTAACTGCTTTTTTAGTCGTTGTTATTTCAGTATTGCTATATTTTAATCTACAAATAGAGGAACCTATTCAATTTAATAAAGAGTTCCACGGGAAACAATTTTCGACATTTTATATGGATTACGAGGAAGAAAAAATAGAGATTGCGATGATTGGTGACGTATTACTACATTTACCGCTTTACAATTATATGAGTTTTGTTCCTTCTTTTTCTCCTGTGCAGGAAGAATTAAAATCCGTCGATTTGTTAATAGCAAATCAGGAATCCTTACCGGCAGGTGGAGCATTTGGATTATCTGGTTACCCGAACTTTTCTAGTCCTCCACATATTATTGGAGATTTAAAGGATATTGGTGTAGACGTTTTATCAATAGCTAATAATCATACACTCGACCAAGGTGAAGATGGTCTACTAGAAGCAATTCAACAGATGGAGAAGGTAGAAATGCCATATGTTGGGGCCTATAAATCAGTAGAGGACCAACACGCAGACCGGATATTCGAAGTGGATAATATATCACTTGGAATTCTTGGTTATACGTATGGAACAAATGGGCATGAAACTCCGGAAGGGAAGGACTATTTAGTAAATCGGATAGATGAGACTCGAATTGTAGAGGAAATAAAGGAGTTAAAAGCAAAGGTAGACTTTGTTGTTGTTAGCATCCATTGGGGGGCGGAATATAACCTAGAGGCAAATGATACGCAGAAACAGCTTGCTCAGTCGATTGCAGAAGCAGGTGCAGATATTATATTCGGTCATCACCCTCATGTTATCCAACCCTATGAACTGATCTTGTCAGAAAGTGGTCATCGGACACATGTGTTTTATTCGTTAGGAAACTTTTTCTCGGGTCAAAAAGACGAGTATACTAATATTGGCGGGATTGCTAAAATAGAAATTTTAAAGAAAAATGTTAATGGTGAACAAGTAGTGACTCTAGAGAATCCTAGCTTTTTATCGACAGCAGTTTTGAAAGGTGAGCCCTACACGGTTAACTTTTTAAAAGATGTTGAGAGTGAGATAGGAAAAACAAATGCGTGGGTGCAACAGCATGTGTTTGGAGTAGAGTGAGTTAGGAGGTAACGAGTGAAAGAACAAGATCATGACAAGTTATTACGTATTAAGACGGAAGGTGTAAGAGAGTGGCAGCATCAATCGTCTCACTATAATCGATATGAAGCGACACCATATTCAGCGTTGGAGATTCTTTTTGACGAATACGAATGGAGATCAACTGATCGTTTTGTGGATTTTGGATGTGGCAAGGGGAGATTCCCATTTTACGTTTATCACCACTTGCACGCCTCAGCAGTTGGAGTAGAAATGAATGGTCAGCTCTATCAAGAGGCTATGGAGAATCTAGCTAGATATATGGAGCGTGCCAAAAGCTCAAGAGCTTCCATTCAGTTTGAACATATATTTGCAGAGGGATACGATATAGAAAAAGAAGATAATCGATTCTATTTTTTTAATCCATTTTCGCTACAGATTTTTAAAAAAGTTATAGATAATATCCTTCGATCCGTGGAAGACCATCCTCGTTCAGTGGATGTCATTCTCTATTATCCGACCTCGGAATATAGTCACTTTCTCGAAATTCATACAGTATTTGAATTATGGGAGGAGATTCGCCTTCCGAGATTATATGAAGAAAATAATAATGAACGTTTTTTAATTTTCCGATTAGATTAAGTAAAGCACTCCGCTAATTACAGTGGAGTGCTTTTGGTATTCTTGCAACCGACCACTTCAGCTAAAAAAGGCTTCTATATTACAAATTATCTAGAAGCTCTTTGTATTTCTCGAACCAGACTTTCCATTCATCTTCGCGCTTAATGGAATCTCCATCTAGCAATGCTTTTATAGCATCTAAACAAAGATGCCATCCAGCTAAATCTTTGGGAGTATGATCCGTTATAGTAGAAATTGTTTCTATAAATACTAATTTGCAGCCATTTGATAAAGAGGATAATTCAAATCTAGCGATATCTGCGTCCCATTCAAATGCTAAAGTTTTCAATGGTTCATAATCAAGGATTTTCATATCGATAAAAGTTCCATCTTGCATATC
Organism: Psychrobacillus sp. INOP01; assembly: GCF_018140925.1. Classification (NCBI taxonomy): domain Bacteria; kingdom Bacillati; phylum Bacillota; class Bacilli; order Caryophanales; family Bacillaceae; genus Psychrobacillus; species Psychrobacillus sp. INOP01. The sequence continues at coordinate 2,052,875 of NZ_CP073315.1, read as the reverse complement.
GAACTTAATAATTCCACCTTTACGGAGATTTACTATATGCAGCTCATCAAACCATTGTTTGAGCTTCGTATTATTCGTTAGCATGGCCCATACTGTTTCTACAGAATGCTGGAATTGTCTTTCGTATCGTGCGATATAGTTACCGTTTTCTTTTTGAATCGTAGCAATCATGAACTATTCCTCCTTAAGTTATAGGCAGTGCATAGCTGCTTCCGCCTCATCCCAATAGACGGGATATCCTTTTCCTTTAGCGCAAAAAATAGATGTAGACGTATATTCAGGATCTGCTTCCTTATTATAACCAAGTGTTACGATAATCTCCTCAGTATTATGACAACGATCGTATCCTCCAAAAACTAAGCTAAGAGAACCCTTGCCATGCGTAAAGGAGGCAAAAGTTGTGCTGTAATTCATAAAGGTTGCCACGGGTACTCTTCCTTTTATGAGAACTTTATATCCAATATTTTCCGGAGGTTCGAAGGTTCCTGCTGCTTGTTGAATATCGGATAATACTCGACCTATTAAGTCCATATTTACTTTAATCGTAAAATCGTAAAATGGCTCTAGAAGGATATTTTCTGCTTTTTCTAACCCTTGACGAAGTGCACGATACGTTGCTTCTCGAAAATCACCGCCATGTGTATGTTCATTATGTCCGCGACCTGTGAGCAAAGTAATTTTCACATCAGTTAAGGCAGAACCTGTTAGTAAACCGTGATGATCTCTTTCGAAAAGGTGGTGTCTAACTAGGTTTTGATTGCCAATTGACAAATCATTCGCGTGGCACATATTTGCAAATGTAATTCCACTATTCCTCTGGGCAGGCTCGATTAATAAATGAACTTCTGCGTAATGTCTTAAAGGTTCAAAATGCCCATATCCACGAACGGAGTTATCAATAGTTTCTTTATAAAGAATTTTAGGCTCTCCAAAAGATACGTGAAAACCAAAACGCTCCAAAACGATTTGCTCGAGTACTTCTAACTGGATAACTCCCATTACATGAACATGTATTTCTTGAAAATACTCATCCCAAAATACACGTAATGAGGGATCTTCTGCATCTAATAATTTAAAGCAACGCAATACTTCCTTTACATGGACAGAAGCATCAAATAGAACCTTAGATTTTAATGTGGGAATCATATCGAACTCAGTTTTCTGGGAAATAGCGCCGATTCCATCCCCAATGGAGGCACTCGTTAATCCCGTCACAGCAACAAGCTCACCTGCTAAAGCCTGATCTACGGTTTTAAACCTAATGCCGCTGTACAAGCGGATTTGTGTTATCTTTTCGGTTTGGTCGTTGTAGGTTACACTATCGCGGACTCTTAATGTTCCGTTGACTAATTTCAAAAAGGTAACGCGGTTTCCACTTTCATCGTGTCGAATCTTATAAACCTGCGCAGCAAATACTTCATCCGCTTTATAGGAGGTTGTGGTTAATAAATCTAGCTTGTCTAGAAATTCTACGATTCCTATATCCTTCAATGCTGATCCACTAGCACATGCGAAGATTTTATTTTCCTTTATCATGCGCTGAAGCACTTGTGTCCATAAGTCCTTATCAAATCCGCTGTCCATATATGTTTCTAATAGGGCTTCATCGCGCTCCGCAATAAATTCAATTAGTTCTTCATCGAAAGTATTAGTAATATCGCATACATCCTCCGATAAGGTGGCACGTATTTCAGCAAGAATGCTTGTTGGATCAGTACCTTCATAATCGGTTTTATTGATAAAGAAAAAGGTCGGTACTTTGTGTTTTCGTAGTAATTGCCAAACAGTTTCTGTATGTCCTTCTATCCCATCTACCGCGCTGATAATAATGATGGCATAGTCCATCACTTGAATTGCCCGTTCCATTTCTGGAGAAAAGTCGACATGCCCAGGAGTATCGATAATATAATACGTAGAATTATTGTAGGAAAAGATTCCTTGATCGGCAAAGATAGTAATTCCTCTATTTTTCTCTATAGTATGACTATCAAGAAACGAGTCTTGGTGGTCAACTCGTCCTCTTTCTAATTGTATTTGTATGGTATAGCAGCTGCTCCGAAAAAGTAGTTTTTCCAGCATCTACATGTGCAAGAATTCCAATGGTTTTGTGCATGTTCTCACCTCTGAACTTAATTATAGCAAATTACGGTGAAACCACCTGCATCAGTGCTATACTAGGTAGACTAAAACAACGAAGAAAGAGGGTACAAAACATGCAATATTCAAAATCTAAAATGGAAGAGCTAGTGAAATATAGCCCGGAGTTAAGCAAGCGTTTAAAAGAGGTTATGAAGGAGCATGATTTAGAGAAAAGCTTTGCTTTAAAGGCTTTATATCATTCAGAAGTAAAAGACGGCGGTAAATATCAAAGAGATTATCAAGATCTATAAAAAAAGCGAACCGATGCAATATAAAATCGGTTCGCTTTTTTGGTCCAAGGTACTTTAAAGAAAGAATAATGCTAGTGATTTCCATTTCGGGAAAAGGAACAAAGGCTAAGAGCGCCACCTCGTGTGGCAATGTCTTCGTGACCAACCTATCTAAAGAATCAATATAGTAACAAGTCCGTCCAAAGCCTACTGAAAACGCTAGAAAAAGGTTTTAAATTTAAAGGACCGGGCATTTGCCCAGTTTTTCTTATTTAATCCTCTGTAACTCCTGAAATCTCGCTTTTAATTTGTTTAAATGCTTTTTGTAAATTAAGTGTATACATAGTTTTATCCTGTTCACGCATATCTGTGATATTAGCAATTTCTCTTTCGAAGGCTTCCAACATCAAATCAAGTGAAGTGGATGAGCTTCCTATATAGTTTGTCATTAATACATATTTAAATTTCTCTAAATAATCTTCTTTTGTGCCAATTGTCATTTCAAAGTTCCTTTCCTCAACAAAAAAAGCATCCTCTTTTTTCAAAGAAGATGCTAGTTATTAGTATAATTAGTTGTTGTCGAAACGTTTGAAACGTAATAAAATGCACACTGAAAAAGAGTCAATTTCTCCAGTGTTTTCATTGCGTTTTTTCGTACGACAGCAATTTCAAGCATTTGCTTGTTCATAGCTGCACTTAACACCTCCTATCCGCGTAGGGTTTTGGTGTGTACTTGAAATAGGCAGGTCTCCTGGCTCATGATCATCGCGTTTCTATCCTTCCCATAATAACTTACAGTGGATGTAGTAGAATTGCTCCCATTTACAGTTGCGGGACAGCGTCGGTTTTTCACCGACTTCCCTTTTAAGTTCATTCGCTTTCGCAAAAGAACACCTAAATCTACACATTATTCAATTGTTCTTTTACTATAACATATCTGAAATAGAAGAATATATTTTTGTAAATAACCGCAAATTTGGATAAGAACTTAGTAAATTCCCTCACTATAATTAATTCGAGGGGGCAAGAAAATGAATTTAATAAGAACAAGAAATCCATATCAAGTTTACATCTACACATGCTTTTTATCACAACTATTTTTTACTTTTATTTTTACTGTGAATTTGTTGTATCACGTAAAGGTTGTAATGCTGGATCCATTTCAGCTTGTTTTAGTGGGAACAGTTTTGGAGCTATCTGTATTTCTTTTTGAAATTCCTACCGGAGTAGTTTCCGATTTAAAAAGTCGAAAGTTGTCTATAATAATTGGTTACTTTCTAATAGGAATTGGTTTTTTAATGGAGGGGCTATTCCCTTATTTTGCAACTGTACTATTGGCCCAGGTCGCATGGGGAATTGGGTATACGTTTACAAGTGGTTCTCAGCAAGCATGGATTGCAGATGAAATAGGAGAAGAGCGTGCTTCATTAGCATTTATAAGAGGGGCAAAGGCCGGTAGTCTTGGGCAAGTCATAGCCATACCTTTAAGTATTGTAACGGGTTATTTTATGATTAGTTTACCAATCATTATTGGTGGACTATGTATGATTGGGTTAGCGGTATATTTAATCATCTTTATGAAAGAAGAGAACTTCAAACCCCTGAATAAGATAGAAAGAATGTCGACTTGGGAAAACATGAAAGGTAATATGAGCAAAATTATTTTTTATTCTAAAGCTAGCTTCATTATGAGAATGCTATTTTTAATTGCTTTATTTGTAGGGGTTTATAGTGAAGGTTTTGATCGATTGTGGATGTCTCATTTTTTTGAAGTATCAAATATAGCGGCTTTGCCTGAAGAGAGGTTAGTTGTGATTACAGGAGCTATTCAATTCATTATTGTACTTGTTTCTTTTGTAGCGCTCCATTTAATGAATCGAAGTTCTATACATCAGAATCTTAGACATATTTATATAGCTCTATTTATAGGAAGTTTATTTATAATCCTGTCATTGCTTGGCTTTGCTTTTTCCTCATTTGTGATTGGATTGTTAGCCTTTTATATAGTTATTCAAGTGACAAGAAAAGTTATGTATCCACTGGAGGACATATGGTTAAACAAAATCATACTTGAATCCTCTACACGTGCAACATTCTTCTCAGTAAAAGGCCAAGTAGATGCCATAGGTCAAATTGGAGGGGGTCCAATGATTGGATATATAGCAACGGGTTTTACAATAAAAACAGCCATCGTTGTAAGTGCAGTTTTATTAACTCCAGTTCTTTACTTATATAAAACTATTTTGAAAAGTACTAGAGTTTGAATAGTTTAAGTTTAAATACATTCATCTTTATTGATAGATAAAAGAAAATGATTTCGCTTATATCGACTATTAAAAAGCATCGGTTCTAGGACTGATGCTTTATACTTTTGCATATATCTATTGTCACTTAGAATTTCTTTACTAACCATTGTTTTAAGTTCTCCATCATTTCTTCAGAAAAGGAGTGGTTTACATTTTTGTATATATTAAAAATTACATCATGTACAGTATCACTTTCAGTCAAAAAGTTAAAGTAATCTTTCTGACCTTCAATTGAAACAATAGTATCTTGTTCTCCGTGCATTAATAATATGGGGGAAGGGCATGCGATTTTATCAATTGGATTATAGATATTTATTTCTTTAGTCTCTGCAATCGACAACCTCGGACGGTGGTCATTTTGTCGGAAAATTTTTTCTGACAAAAGAAATGACCCGGATCCATTAATATTAACTAAGCCAGCAAAATTTTGACCATTTGCATATATCCCATTTGCAATAAATCCTCCCATAGATATCCCCATAAGAATAGTATCTTCCTTAAGAATGCCTAATTCTTCAAAAAGGAGTGAAGCTTCATCAATACTTCTAAAAATTGTCTTCCAGAAGTATTTTTGAGTAACTTCTTTCAGAAAATGATTTTCGAACTTACTTCTGCTATCGTGAAATATTATTTCTGGAACAATGATTTTGAAACCAAGCGTCGAAAGATTTTCTGCAGGTCGTTTATAATTATGAACACTCGATCCCCATCCATGGAAAATCATAATCGTTTTTTTCCTACTCATTTGTTTTTTGATATATAGATGATTTACGAAATGGTTAGATTCAATCTTTTTCATTTTAGTCTCTTTTCTACTGCTTAGTATAGTAGATTACTCAATTACCTTCTGTTTATGTATAGTATTACGGTGCATGTATTCTGGTAAGTAATCTTCAAATGGATAACGGTATTTATTAGTGCTTATTTTAGACTATCCCTCTCTTTAATCGGCAAGTAAATCTCCATATATATTTTTTCGTATTCCCAGTCATGACAATGTTCATCATAGTACTCAAAGTCGTAGCTGTCCTCATCCACCTCATAAAGAGAGTGGGGTAGCCAGTCTTCTAAAATATATCGCCAAGTTCCTTTAATAGAAGCAACAAATTGATCTACATTTACTAGAGGAGTTTTAAAAACGGCATAATTTGTGGCTTTGATCTGCAACATAGTGATTCCTTCTGGTATAGGTGTCCCTTTATCGTAATTCACTGCAAATAAATAAGTGAAGCTATTCTTATACTCTGACCCACTTAGATTAAGGCAATACTCTCCGTGTTCTTTTGGTGATAAGAGATTGTATAATGTTGTCTCGATAGATTCATCGGAAGAAATTCTTTGCTCCCAAAAAGCAGGGGCATCTCTTGTAAAAAACACCTTCTCTAAGCGACTGTCAAACGTTTTTCCTGCAACTTCAAAAGGGGGTTTAGAAATTATCTTAGGCTGCAGTACTATTCCGCCTGTTTTCTTTTGATGGAGGCTATTTAAATCTAATTTCTGGGGCAATGAAACCGGACAATGCAATTTATAAAGACTCGGAGGACTACCAAAGCAGCGTTTAAAAGCTTTAGTAAAACCAGCATGCGTTTTGAATCCATATTCTAATGCGATATCGATAATCTTCTCCCCTTGGAGTAACTCAAACAAAGCAAATTGTAGCTTTCTTTTTTGTACATAATCCATAACGGTGTAACCAGTTGTTTGTTGGAATATCCGATAAAAATGAAAAGGAGAATATCCAATAAGCTTTGCAAGGTTTTCAGGATGAATTTCTTCTTTTATTTGATTGTCTATATAATCAATTACTTGTTGTATTAATAGTAGTTGTTGTCTCATTAGTTGTGTGCTCCATCTAAAAATGTAATTTTCAAAAAATATATTCACAAATAGTCTATAATAAAACAAATAGATTTACTATAGGGGGATGAACTATGGAGGAGCTTGTGAGCAAGATTGAGAAATTGATTGCACCGTCAAAAGGGACTTGGGGTATCGTTCTAGAGGATTTAAATTCAGGGGAGAAATGGGAGCATAACGAACAGGAGCTTTTTTATGCGGCAAGTGTGATTAAGGTACCTATCATGGCTTCGGTTTATAGTGCAGTGGAAAGTGGAGACTTGGCCTTAACGGATTTAATCATTCTCGATGGAAAAGATTATGTGGGAGGATCGGGTGTACTTCAGCATTTTACTCCGGGGTTATCCCTTCCACTTCAAGACATCATTATGCTGATGATTATTCAAAGTGATAATACGGCAACTAATCTATTAATCGACCTTATAGGAGTAGTGAATATTCAAAATGCGATGAAAGAAGCTGGTATGGTTTATAGTACTTTTTATAACAAGCTCATGTTGAGTAGGTCTAATCCGAAGGGTGCGAATCGTATAGCTGCAGTGGACATAGCTACACTTTTACATAAGATGGCTACAGGAGATTTAGTGAGTGATCCAGCAAGTGGACGAATGGTAGATGTGATGAAAAAACAACAGGTACGTGATTGTTTACCAGAGAAATTACCATCTCCATATTCTGATTTTGATCATGGAATGACGCCATGGGAGTTAGCTAATAAGACAGGCTGGATTCCGGGAACTCGTCATGACGTAGGAATTTTTTATGTAGGTGATCGCAAGTTTATTGCAACGATTCTATCAAAGGATGAAGATGATTTACTTTCGAAACGAATTATTTCTCAAATTGGGGAGGAAATATATAAATACTTACAGTAAGGAGAACAATTATGAATATAACGTTAATAGGATTAGGTGCGATAGGTAGTGTATATGGAAATCTCTTGAGGCAAGTAAATGATGTGAACTTACGAGTATTAGTAGATAAGGAAAGAAAATCTCGTTACGAAGCGGAAGGGGTGTATGTAAATGGGGAAAGTATTCCATTTGTTTTCATTACCCCTGACGAAGTAACGGTCCCGGCAGATCTAATCATTGTTTCCGTAAAGTATAATCATCTTCCACAGGCAATTCGAGACATACACAATCAAGTGGGAGAAAATACGATGATCATGTCTTTACTAAATGGAATAACGAGTGAAGAAGAGATAGCTTTCACATATGGGGATGAAAAAGTTATTTATGCTATCAGCAATGGAATTGATGCAACAAGAGAGAACAACAGTGTTTTTTGTTCGAACCATGGAAAAATATCGTTTGGAATGAAATACAATAAAGCAATTTCACAACAGCTTTTAGCCGTAAAAGAATGCTTTGAAAGTGCCGGTATACCGAATGAAATCCCGGTTGATATGGAGCAAGTACTCTGGTACAAATTTATGATCAATGTGGGCATTAACCAAACGTCCGCAATTACTCAAGCTACATATGGCATTTTCCAACAGGTTTCTTATGCGAAGGAAATCGCAAAGGAGGCGATGATGGAGGTTGTACAATTAGCTCAGGCGCAGAATATCCAATTAAAAGAGGGGGATATTGATGTGTTTTTTGATAGAATTATTAGCGGTTTAAGTGAGGAAGGAAAACCATCAATGCTCCAGGATATAGAAGCGGGAAGGCTCACAGAAGTGCCAATGTTCTCGCAGAAAGTGATAGATCTAGGAAGAAAATTACATGTCAAAACACCTGTGAATGAACTGTTGTTTCGTATAATCAAGACATTAGAAAGTAGTAGAGATAAAAAGAAATAGTAAATATTTACGCCATAAAGAAGGAGAGTAGCGACAGAAATTGTATCTTCTGGCGCTTTTTTTATGAATAAGAAAGAACTTTTTCTCTAGTTATCGAAAAGGACCTTGACCTGCCTCTTAAAAAATCACTCGGTAATAATACAGCAACAAGTCTGTCCAAAGCACTTTGCAAATCATTCAAACAGGTTTTGACCTTTAAGTTCGCCGATTGCTCTGTGCTTTTCTAAAAGCTCTAAGAATTTCTATTCACTGTTTGCAATAATGAATTGAACAGGGACACATGGTATAATAGAAGTACTATTGGAGGGAATACATTGATAAACAACAGCCGACAATCGGCATTTATTTATACATACGCATATAATGAGGACGAACGCTCTCTATGTCATCTAGAGATGCGCTCTTTTTTTGGTATAGACACAGAAATGAAAATTTTAAAGAGTTCCGTAAAAATAGATCCTAGTAGAAGTCCTTTTATGAAAGGGAGATTAGAGATTTTAGCAGAAGGGGACACAGTAGAGGAAATTAGTGCTCAAGCCCCGAAGTTCGGATCAGAGGAAGAAACAAATAAAGTAATTTTCTTAAAAATAAATGACCGACAAGGCATTGATAAAATTGAGAATGCAGAAAGGCTCCAAATAACAAGAACTATTGGAAGTGACATGCAAGGTGATTTCGATTTACATCATCCTGATCAGTTATTTGCAGTAGTCCCATTTGGTGGTCGTTGGTATTTCGGGTTATATACGAAAAGTGAACCTATTTGGTTTAATCATATAAAGAAACCGCGAGAGTATTCCACTGCCCTCAGTACAAGAGTAGCTAGAGCAGTAGCTAATATTGCAGTTCCGCATCCGAAAGGTGTTCAAGCCATAGATCCTTGCTGCGGAATTGGTACAGTACTCGTTGAAGCACTATCAATGGGTATAGATATTGTAGGAAGAGATATTAACCCACTAGTATGTGAGGGATCCAGAGAAAACATTGCCTATTTTGGATTGACTGGAGATGTCCGTAAGAGTGCCATAGAAGATATCGAAGAGATGTATGACGTAGCGATTATAGACTTACCTTATAATTTGTATACAAATGCATCCTGGGAAGAACAGTTTACTATTTTAAAGCATGCCCGTAGAATTGCCAAAAAAGTAGTAATTGTAACGATAGAATCGATGGATGATCGATTAGAAACAGTTGGTCTATGTATAAAAGACCGCTGTATAACGAAAAAACAACAATTTACACGTGAAATAGTAGTTTGCGAGTAGGTTAACGAAAAAGGGGATGGAAGGATGAAGGATTTATCCATAGTTGCCTTATTAGATGTTGTTGGAGAATTATTTTCAGATGAAGTGTCTATCGCTGTCTCTGATACGGAAAAGTATATTTATTATCGACCAAGTAAGCGGATTGATTTGAAAATTACTCCTGGGGACATACTAAAAGAGGAGACTTTAGCTTATAAAGCACTGCAAAGTAGACAAAAGGTATCCGAATTTATCAATCGAGAGGTTTTTGGTGTCCCATACCATGGGATGGCAGTACCTTTTTTGCATCAAGGAGAAGTAGAAGGCTGTGTGTTGGCTATTTATCCGGCATTTACAGATGGTAAATCTGTGATTACGATAAGGACACAGGATGGATGGGTTCCGATTCCTTTTGCAGATGTTATCTATCTAGAGGCAAAGGATAGAAAGACGCACATTGTTACTAAGTCTTTTGCTGGAACTCACACTAGCTCTCTTCAAGACTTTGAGTATAGATTGCCAAGGGAAATGTTCATACGCTGTCATCGTTCTTTTATCGTCAATGTGCATCACATTAAAGAGATTTTCCCAGACACACATTCAACTTTTTTATTGGCAATGGTAAATGGAGAAAGAATTTCTGTCAGTCAGTCCTATGCAAGTTATTTTAGGAAGCTATTAGGATTTTAATAGAAAACGTTTGAATAAGGGGTAATTACTCCGACATTCAAGCGTTTTTTTTACGTAAATTCAAAAATAAAGTGAGTAAAAAAATCTATTATAATAATTTGTTCTGTTCTAGTATAAATATATTCTGCTTGAGGCAAATAAAAGATGTCTTCGACAAGTTTCAACAAAATTGTGACAAAAGGGGGTAGAATAATTTTAACGCACTTTTTGAGGGGGACACATATATGTGTAACAATTTAAATCGTATTAAGGATACTAATTTACATAGTTTAGTAGTTGGAGCAGAAGAAGCTGCCTCATGGATTCAACATGGTATGACATTAGGGTTAAGTGGTTTTACACGTGCGGGTGATGCGAAAGCGGTTCCATTAGCACTAGTAGAAAGAGCTGCCAATGAATCTTTTAAAGTGAATATATTTACCGGTGCTTCTTTAGGTACTGATATTGATAAATTATTATCTGAAGCAGGAATTGTGCATAAACGATTACCATTCCAGGCGGATGCAACGATGCGCAAACATATTAATGCAGGAGATCATTTGTTTGTTGATCAGCATTTATCTCACACTTCGGAGTTAATACGTTCGGGCGTATTGCCAATTATTGACTTTGCAATTGTGGAAGCGGTTTCAGTTACTGCAGATGGCATGATTATTCCAACAACATCTGTAGGTAATTCTACAACCTTTGTCTCGCAAGCAAAAAATATAATTATAGAAATTAATGTAGCACAATCGGAAATGTTAGAAGGGCTTCATGATATATACGAACCAGCTGCTCAAGGAAGCAGACTACCAATTCCTATAACAGGAGTAGAGGATCGTATTGGTCAAATAGGTATTCCTTTTGATGCATCCAAAGTAAAAGGCATCGTATTTACTAACAATTCGGATTCACCATCTCCTATTGTCCCACCAGACCATGAAACAGAGGAAATGGCTCAGCATTTAATCGAGTTTTTACGTCAAGAAGTGAGTGCTGGTAGATTAACTAATAAGCTAGCTCCACTTCAAGCGGGTATAGGGTCAGTTGCCAATGCAGTGCTAGGCGGTATGATTAAATCAGAATTCGAAGAACTACAAGTATACTCTGAAGTCCTTCAAGACTCTGTATTTGAACTAATAGATGCCGGCAAAGTAAACTTTGCTTCTGCATGCTCTATAACACTTTCACAAGAAATGATGGATAAGGTATATGGGAATCTTGAAAAGTACCGAGATAAATTAGTGATAAGACCACAAGAAATTACGAATCATCCTGAAATCATTCGCCGTTTAGGACTTATTTCTATTAACACAGCCTTAGAGTTTGATATTTATGGAAATGTTAACTCTACACATGTATCTGGTACTAAAATGATGAATGGGATTGGAGGTTCGGGGGATTTTGCTCGTAATTCCAAAATAGCTATTTTTGTAACGAAATCCATTGCCAAAGGCGGTAACATTTCTAGTATAGTGCCTTTCGTAGCTCATGTAGATCATACGGAGCATGATGTAGATGTAGTTGTAACAGAGCAAGGCTATGCAGATCTTCGTGGGTTAGCACCTAGAGAGCGTGCAGAGTTAATCATTGAAAACTGTGTTCATCCAATGTACAAGAAGCAGTTACGTGATTACTATGAGGAAGCATTAACTAGAGGTGGACAAACTCCACATGTCCTAGAAAAAGCATTCTCATTCCATACGAACCTAGCAAATAATGGAACAATGCAGAGTAAAGAAGCAGCGTTAGCATAATAAAAAAACCGATTCCTTATATTGGAATCGGTTTTTTCGTTAGAAACAAATCCTAGTTGCTTGGCATCTGTCTTGCTCCAGCGCTAGTAGGAGCTTACATATGCACTTGTGCTTTTCTAATGTATATCTTTCTTTTTAAATCGGCCACCGCGCACTTCGGCGATATTGCCTACTGCTAAAAATGCGTGGGAGTCTATTTCTTCTACAATAGATTTTAGTTTTGCCTCTTCCAATCGTGTAATGACTGTAAAGATAACCTTTTTGTTTTCCCCAGTATATGCACCTTCACCGTGTAAATAAGTTACTCCACGTCCTAACCGATCCATAATAGCAGCACCTATATCTTCTATATTTTCACTAATGATATAGACGGATTTTGACTCATCTAATCCTTGAATCACAATATCTATCGTTTTAAAGGCGATAAAATACGCTAAAAATGAATACATGGCTTGTTCCCAAGTAAATACAAATCCAGCAATTGCAAAGATGACCAGATTTATAATCATGATGATCTCCCCAACTGAAAACGGAGTAGCCTTGTTGAATAAAATGGCAAGTATTTCTGAACCGTCTAGAGAGCCACCATAACGAATAACTAGCCCAACACCCGTGCCTAAAACGATACCACCAAATACTGTAGCAAGTAATAAATCAGGAGTAATAGCATCAATATTGTGTAGGAAAGAAGTACATATGGATAGTATGGTAATACCGAATAATGTGGATAAAGCAAAGGTTTTTCCTATTTGTTTATATCCAAGGAAAAAGAATGGAATGTTCAGGACAAATATAAAGACCCCTAAACGAACTCCAGTTAAGTGGGATATGATGATGGATACGCCTACAACACCACCGTCTAATATCTGATTAGGAACTAGGAATAATTCTAATCCAATAGCCATTAATATGGCTCCTATGGCAATCATGAGTAAACGGACAAACACGACTTTCTTGGGGGTGCTTCGGTGGGGGGTTTTGATAGGTTTTAATTCACTCGCTAAATCACTCAATGTTAATCTCCTCTTTCTTAAAAGTAATCATACATTTAGTTTATAGAAAAATTCTGTATATAGAAAGGAGGAAATAATGCGTTTTTTAAACAAAAGATAATTTAGTTGACAGAACAAAACCGTTGTAATTATAATGGTTACATCGGAGGTAGAATAATATGAAAATAAGTAGTCGATTTACTGTAGCCATACATGTACTATCACTAATTTCATTAAATCAAAATATTGTTTCTACATCCGAATGGATTGCAGAAAGCGTAAATACCAATCCTGTTGTTATACGTAGAGTGATGGGGAAACTAAAAAGTGCTGGTCTTATAGATATCCGCCGTGGTCTTGGAGGCGCAACTCTTCAACGGAATTTAGAGGATATAACCTTACTTGACGTGTATAGAGCCGTTGAAGTAGTAGAGGATGGAGAACTTTTTCAAATGCACGATAACCCTAATCCTAATTGTCCGGTCGGAGCTAATATACAAGATGTGTTAGAGTTAATATTAGTACGAGCTCAGGATGCAATGGAAGCGGTATTAAAAGAAATCACTATGGAAGAACTAATCAAAGTATTAAGTAAAAAAATTGGATGAAATGAGTCCTTTTTTTTGAAATAGTTGTAACTGATGCAGTTACAACAATATAAATTTATTGGAGGAATTAAGATGAAAATCGGCATAATTGGAGCAACAGGAAAAGCGGGTAGTTTGATTTATAAAGAGGCAGCTGACAGAGGTCATGAAGTAACGGCTATCGTAAGAAACGCTGCTAAATTAGAAAATGCAAATGGAGCGGTACTCGAGAAGGATGTTTTTGATTTAACTGGATTAGATCTTCAAGTATTTGATGTAGTGGTAAATGCTATAAGTGCACCTCCGGGTCAAGAACATCTTCATGTAGAAGCAGGGCAGTCTTTAATTGAAGCAGCTAAAGAAGCAGCTAATACGAAGTTAGTAGTAGTTGGTGGAGCAGGAAGTTTATTTGTAGATGAAGCAAAAACAATTAAAGTAATGGATACGCCAGACTTTCCAAAAGAATATTTAGCAACAGCATCTAATCAAGGAAAAAACCTGGAAGATTTACAACAAAGTGAAGGGTTCGAATGGACATTTGTAAGTCCTGCCGCATTTTTTAATCCAGAGGGTAAACGAACTGGTTCTTATCAAACAGGTAAAGATAATTTTATTGTGAACGCAAAAGGTGAAAGCTATGTGAGCTATGCAGACTATGCTATTGCGATTGTCGATGAACTAGAAAATGCTATACATGTAAATGAGCGTTTCACTGTTGTAGCAGAGGCAGAATAATCGATGGAAATAGGTGTTTATACTTTTGGTGATCTTGGCCCAAATCCACATACAGGAGAAACGATAGGTACTTCTCAACGTTTGAAAGAAGTAATTGAACTGGCGAAGATGGCAGACGAGGCGGGTTTAGATATTTTCGGAGTTGGTGAACATCATCGATTAGATTACACTGTATCGTCACCAGCAGTAATCCTTTCTGCCATTGCTCAGGCGACCGAACGTATTAAATTAACTAGTGCTACATCGGTATTGAGCACATTAGATCCGGTAAGATTGTTTGAAGACTTTGCTACATTGGACCAGATTTCAGACGGAAGAGCAGAGATTATTGCTGGTAGAGGAGCATTTGTAGAATCCTTTCCTCTCTTTGGATATGATTTAGATGACTATGATGCTTTATTCGAAGAAAAAGTTAAACTTCTTCAGCAACTAAATCGGGAAGCAGTAGTAACATGGCGAGGGCAGCATCGTCCCGCTCTAACCAATGCAATGATAGCTCCTAGACCAGTTCAAGATGAAATACCTATTTGGATAGGTGTTGGAGGTACTCCAGAAAGTGCAGTTAGAGCAGGAAGATTGGGAACCGGTATGGCTCTTGCTATTTTGGGAGGAGATCCAAAAAGATTTAAACCACTAGTGGATCTGTATCGTCAAGCTGGAGCAGAAGCTGGGCATTCTCCCGAGAAACTGTCTATTGGAGTTACTGGTCATACTTATATTGCAAACGACAGCCAGCAGGCAAAGGATGAATTTTATCCATATTACTCGAATTACTGGTCTTATGTGAATAGGCAAAGGGGAATGGGTACGAGAATGTCTCGCGCCGATTTTGAACATATGGCAAGTCCAGAAACAGCCCTGTTTGTAGGAAGTCCACAACAAGTCATTGAGAAAATATTAAATCAATACGAATTATATGGCCACCAACGTTTCGTTGCTCAATTAGATATAGGGGGTCAACCATTTAGCACAGTTGTTAAAGGGTTGGAGCTTCTTGCGACAGAAGTAGCACCAGTTATAAGAAGAGAGACAAGTAAATAAATTTTGAAAATGGCTTGAGTGCATTAAATATGTGTTCAGGCCATTTTTATATTATTGTTCATTGTTCCAACATTCTAGTGCAGAAGGAATATAGCGAGAAAAAAATTTTCCAAATCCAGATTTAGCGCAAGTAAATGAAGAAGGGGAGCAAGTAACGATACAATTGTCTCAATAGTAAGTTATTATTATTGAAATATTTAGTATAGTCTGCCAAAATAGATATAAGACTATTTTTTTATTTTAATAGTTTTGAAAGCGCATACATAAATTGGATCTAGCATACGATATGGAATGTGCTAAATAGATATGAAGGGGAGGAAATAGAAAATGGTTTATGCATTTCCGAATACAGAAGGCTCGAAGGTTTCATTTAAGGACAAGTATGAAAACTATATCAACGGCGAGTGGACACCCCCAGTAAAAGGACAATACTTTGAAAACGTTACACCAATTACAGGTAAGGTATTTACACAAGTGGCCCGTTCGACTTCAGAAGATATTGAGCTAGCTTTAGATGCAGCGCATGCAGCAAAAGATGCGTGGGGCTCCACTTCTGTTGCTGAAAGAGCAAATATATTAAATAAAATTGCGAATAGAATAGAAGAAAACTTAGAACAATTAGCAGTAGCTGAAACGTGGGATAACGGAAAAGCGGTTAGAGAAACATTAAATGCCGACCTTCCACTAGCTATTGACCATTTCCGCTATTTTGCAAGCGCCATTCGTGCACAAGAAGGCGGCTTAAGTCAAATCGACAATGATACAGTTGCGTATCATTTCCATGAACCACTAGGAGTAGTAGGACAAATCATTCCTTGGAATTTCCCGATTCTAATGGCTGTATGGAAGCTGGCACCAGCACTTGCGGCAGGGAACTGTGTGGTCCTGAAGCCAGCAGAACAAACACCAGCATCTATTTTAGTTCTAATGGAGCTTATTGGAGATCTTTTACCTCCTGGGGTTGTGAATATTGTAAATGGTTTCGGGTTAGAGGCTGGAAAACCTTTAGCATCTAGTCCTCGAATTAGTAAAATTGCATTTACAGGTGAAACAACAACTGGTCGTTTAATCATGCAATATGCTTCTCAAAACCTAATTCCTGTAACATTAGAGCTTGGAGGGAAATCACCAAATATTTTCTTCGAAGATATTATGGATGAAGATGATGCATTTTTGGATAAAGCGGTAGAAGGATTCGTTATGTTCGCATTGAACCAAGGAGAGGTATGTACTTGTCCGTCACGTGTTCTAATCCAAGAATCTATCTATGATAAATTCATCGAGCGAGTAATTGCGCGCGTAGAAGCTATCAAAATAGGGAACCCACTAGATCCATCTGTTATGATGGGGGCACAAGCTTCGACTGAACAAATGGAAAAAATCCTTTCTTATTTAGATATTGGAAAGCAAGAAGGAGCAGAGTGTTTAATCGGCGGAGAGCAAAACAAATTAGACGGAGAACTAGCAGAAGGTTACTATATTAAACCAACTGTGTTCAAAGGAAATAACAAAATGCGTATTTTCCAAGAAGAGATTTTTGGGCCAGTCGTTTCGGTAACGACGTTTAAAACAAAAGAAGAAGCATTGGAAATCGCCAATGATACGTTATACGGTTTAGGGTCTGGTATTTGGACACGTAATATGAACACTGCATATCGTTTCGGACGTAAAATTCAAGCTGGTCGTGTATGGACAAACTGTTATCACCAGTATCCAGCGCATGCTGCATTTGGTGGATATAAAATGTCGGGTATTGGGCGCGAGAATCATTTGATGATGCTTAACCACTACCAACAAACGAAAAACCTTCTTGTAAGTTATAGTGAAAATAAGCAAGGATTTTTCTAATTTAATCCAGCGGGGATAAACCCCTGCTGAATTAAGTTAAAGCCTCCGGCGATGTCACAGATTTTGAAAGGAGTTAATCGTGCCAGCACGATTCAAAATCTGGACTCAAATACGCCAAGGCGAATTTGATGAAAGAAAGGTGAGTGTAGATGGTTGAACGCGTAATAGCCACTGACGCTGCACTAGAGCTAATTGAATTATTAAAAGGTAAGCACGGACCTCTTATGTTTCATCAATCAGGAGGCTGTTGTGATGGTTCTTCTCCTATGTGTTATCCAGAGGGTGATTTAATCGTTGGAGACCAAGATGTACTTCTTGGGAAAATAGGCGATGTTCCATTTTATATGCACAAAAGTCAGTTTGACTATTGGAAGCATACACAGCTCATCATTGATGTAGTGGATGGTCGGGGTGGAATGTTTTCTTTAGAAGGTGTGGAGGGAAAACGATTTTTAACCAGATCCCGAGCATTTACATCAGAAGAAAACAACCAATTACAAGTATAAACGAGGCGAAGTAAAGAGCTTATAGCTCTCTACTTCGTTTTTCATTTCATTTCAAACAGAAGATGGCTTCGGTTATACTAAAAGTAATCTTACGATGAAAGAGGGTTCTTACATTGGTTCAAGAGTTATTAAGAAAGCATTCGTCTGTCAGAAAGTATAAGGATTATACGTTAACTAAAGAGGAAGTTTCCGAGCTTGTGGAGACTGCACAACATGCTGCTAGTTCTCATTTTGTCCAAGCATATAGTGTTATTTGGGTAAGTGATGAACAAAAAAAGGAAGAGCTTGGTAGATTGTCTAAAAATCCAAAGCAATTTGAAACTGCTGGAGCGGCATTATTATTATGTGCTGATTTTCATCGTTTACAGGTGGCTGGTAAATTACAGCAGACAGAAATTGATATAGATACAACAGAAAATGTGTTAGTAGGAGCAGTTGATGTAGCCCTTTTTGCACAAAATTTAGTCATTGCAGCTGAATCAAAAGGTTTTGGTATTTGTTATATAGGGGGAGTACGTAACGATCCAGCCGCAATTAGCCATTTGTTTGATTTGCCAACAGGGGTATTTCCTCTATTTGCAATTACTCTTGGTATTCCAGATCAGCAAAATGAAGTGAAGCCTCGTTTACCGGTAACAGCAATATTACATGAAAATAACTATAATAGTGCAAAGTATGAAATACTATTGCCCGAGTACGATCAAACAATGGAAGCCTATTATACAAGTCGTGGATCCAATCAAAAAACGGCAAATTGGACCAAGTCAATGGCTGACTTTCTTGAGAAGCCGAGAAGACCTCATATGGCTGAATTTTTAGCAAGTAAAGGATTTCATCTCAAATGAAAAAAGAGTGGACAATAGAGCGAGTTAAAGGCTATATAGAGCCTCATCAAAATGAAGAAAATGCAATTCCAATGGCTAAATATATGAAAAGTCATTTTCCCTTTCTAGGGATTAAAACACCTGAACGTCGATTGCTTTTTAAAAGGATGACGACAGAAATGGAGCTTCCTCTATATGTAAACATGCAAAAAGAGGTATGGGCTTTGTTCCAGTTAGAGGAAAGAGAATATCATTACATAGCAATTGAATTATTGGCCAAATATAAAAATCAATTGACTCTAGAGGATTTAACGTTCTGTCAACGTCTTATTGAAACGAAGTCCTGGTGGGATAGTGTGGATTCTATTGCCCCTAAGATAGTGGGAGATATTGTTTTATCTAACAGAATTGAAGGGGAAGCTGTGATGGTAGAGTGGGCAAGGTCCTCGAATATGTGGACGAATAGAGCCTCTATTTTACATCAGTTAAAATACAAGGAAAAGACGAATGAAGAGCTGTTATTTGCAACCATTGAACGTCATGCAGTGTCAAAAGAATTCTTTCTTCAAAAGTCAATCGGTTGGGTGTTAAGGGAATACGCTAAAACACATCCGCAAGTCGTACAAGAGTTTGTAGGTAATCACACACTTGCACCATTAAGTAAGAGAGAAGCATTGAAGCATTTTAAATGATTTACATGAAAAGCGCTAGTGCCCTTTAAAGTCAAAACCAGTTTCTATTATCTTAGCGATAAGGCTATGCTAAATCTTCGTGTTGGGTACCACTCAGTTCATTGATTGTAGTGGAAGGCGGCGACTCCTGCGGGATGAGTGAGACAGATGAGACATCACAACGGAAGCGAAGCTACGGTGATGGCTCATCGCTCACCCCGCGGAAAGCGTCCGCCTGAAACGGAAATCAGCAGTATTATTGGATAAAAAAAGAGGTTGTCACGGAAATCAGTAATTACTGAGTTTTGGACAACCTTTATTTTGTGAAAAAATTTTCTGTGTAGTAAGGAGTTGATTTTTCATCAAAAGCCGTACCGACACCAAGATTTTCATAATGAACACTTAAAATGTTTTTACGGTGTCCCAATGAATTCATCAGCCCCTCATGGGCAAAGATGCTGCTAGTTTGACCATATGCTAGATTTTCTCCAGCATAGGAAAAGCTCAAACCATCTTCCTCCAATCGATTAAATGGAGATTTTCCCTCTAGGTTTTCATGACTAAAATAATTGTGAATAGCCATATCCTCACTATGCTTTCGAGCGGTGTTACTCACACTTTCATCGTAGGAGAGAACTGAAAGACCATGTACTACTCGAGCAGCATTTGTGAGATCGAAGAGTTGAAATTCAAATCCCTTTTTCAGTTCGTCAGATGGCTCTCCAAAAGTCGATTCGTGATTTTTTTCAATAGATTTTTCGACTACTTGAATGGCAGTGATTGTATTGTTTTCATGAAGATCATAGAAAAATGTTACGTAGTTATTTTCGATTAAAAACAAGTCATATTCACCTGCATCAGGTAGGAGATAGATGATATTCCCTTTTTTCAGTTTCTTAATAGGCTCATCTAGTCGAGAAAGTACTTCTTCCCTAGTACTATCCATTTGTAAACCTAGAAAGGAAGACTCAGAAGGTTGATTGGTAAACATGGCGTTTACCCTGTTGTTGCTATCATAGGAAATCATCATGAAATTACGGTAGTTTTCATGGTATGTATGCCATACCAAATTATATTCATTTAGACTAACTCGTTTAGCATTACCATGAATTTTCTCAATCTCACTTTTTTTCATACCTATTTTTATTTGGTCTAACTCTATGCCTGTTCCCGGTAGTGTTTCTTGATCTGAGGCAATATGGGTGGCTGGTTCATCTTTTATTTGCATCCAGTACGCTTTTGCTTCATCCCAATATTGTTCTACTTCCAGTGAATCAATCCATTCATCCACTGGCTCTAGGAATGACAGGTCAACGTATTTCACTGTATACTCTTCCCATAACGGTCTAGAAAAGAAAAGTGCTAAAACAAAAAGTAGTAACCAGCCTATTTTTCTCATGTCATACCTCCAAACTACTTGCTAATTTCCCCACAAACAATTCGTCCTCCAGAATTTCCAGAAGGGTCAGTTTTATAATCATCAGCATTTTCATGAATAATAATTGCGCTTCCATCAGCATCTAGTAATGAGTTGCTTTTTCCTGCAGCCAAAACTACTGCTGGAGATACTGTCTCTAATTCTACTTTACCATCTTCTCCAACTTCAATGTTAGGTAAATCTCCTAAATGATAACCTTTTGGGTTTTCAAAACCATGCTCTTTGTGAGTCGGATTAAAGTGAGCGCCAGCTGTTTCAAATGTTGGTTTTTCGCAGCTTGCCTTTTCATGAAAGTGGATTGCTTTAACACCAGGAGTTAGTCCCTCTGCTTTTAATAGAATATGCACTCCTTTTGAATGCTCAGTCAAAGTTGCTTCTCCTACTTCTTTACCTTCTGTGTTTAGTAATGAAACCTGTACTGTTTCATTTAAGTCGGCATCTGCAGAAGGGAAATTACATCCTCCAAGTGCCGTGACCGCTATAAGTAATGGAATTACGATTTGCTTTCTCATTTAATTGTCCTCCTTGAAATACTGTATTGGTTCAAGTATTACCAAATTAAGGACATATATATACGTGATAGATGAAAAAGTTACCAATAAAAAAACACAACGTCTTGACTAAACAGGACGTTGTACTTTTTTTACTCGTAATATAAACAAAACAAGCGCAATAACAAGGAAAATAATAGAGAATAGATATAAGTTTTGATAGCCGAGCTGGGTGGCGATAAGTCCTAAAATATATGAACCTATTGCGAGCCCCGTATCGAATAATGTAAAGAATGTGGCTGTAGCATAACCACTGCGTTCATGTTTGGTAGACTGGATTGCAAGAGTTTGGAAACTTGGAACTACTGCACCATATCCTAATCCGATAAATGCACCAGAGAGTAAGAAAAGGAATGGCGAGTTCATATAAGCAAGTAAAGCAAGTCCAATCATGAAAGAGACCAGACCAGGAATAACAATATATTTAGGTCCTTTTTCATCGAAAATTCGACCTGTAAATGGTCGTGTAGCTAGCATCATGATTGCAAAGACAGCGAAAAAGCTACTGGTTAGGTGGAGTACTCCTTTTTCTTGAGAGTATATAGAGAGATAAGAAAGTACACTAGCATAAGAAAAAGCAACTAAACTAGCTATTAATGCAACAGGTAACGCTTTTTTCTCAAAAAGATCATTCCACGTTAACTTCGATCTAGGAGAAGCAGTTCTGGACTTTTTATCTGCAGGTATCAATAATGCCGCAATGGAGCCAATTAGTAGTAAAACCGTTAAGGATAAAAACATTGCATCATATGAAAAAGATTGCATGAGAGTCAAAGCAATTAACGGACCGACAACAACCGCTAAATTTGTTGACATAGTAAAATAACCAAGTCCAGCACCACGTCTAGAAATAGGAATATTATCCGCAGCCATCGAACCACTTGCCGTGGTGGCGATGCTAAAGAAAATGCCTTGAACAAATCGAAGTACCAATAAAGCTTCAAAAGGTTCAATAAAATAATAAAGCCCTGTACAGACTAGATACAGGAACAAAGTTAACCATAATACCTTTCGTTTTCCAAATAGATCTAAAATCTTACCAGAAAAAGGACGGGTAACAATTGCAGAAACTAAAAAGATAGTCATTAATAAACCCGCATCTTCGTCTGAACGCGACAATACATCCGTGGCGTAGAGTGGAAGTGCGGATACGAGTCCGTAAAAAATAATAAAAATAGAAAAATTTGTAGTAAACAAACTAATAAAAGCTTTCGTCCATATAGGCTCTTTGTTCTTCAAACTAATAATCCTCCTGTTTATCTTGCATTAACGGGCTGGCCGATGTTACCACGTCCTATGGCAACATCGGCACTAGTACGTCCTGTACGTCGTAATACTCCCGCTACATGGTCTGACCCAAGCAACCAAGCATAAGTGGAGAAGACTGCCCGTAAAACCCCACTAATTAAAGTATCACCTTATCTAATTTTTTTTAGGAGTTCAAACAACTGAACTTCTTCTTCTTTGGATAAACCAGCGACCATTTGATCCTCAAATTCCATCATAGCTGCTTTGATAGCTGGAAACTGTTGTAATGCCTGTTCAGACAGTTTTACAATTTTCTCTCGTTTATCTTTACCGGAGCATATTTCAATCCAGCCAAGTACGGCTAGTCTATTTACAGTTCTTGTTATAGTGGGGGCCTCCACATTTAAGTATTTCCAAATCTGTGTCAATGTCATTTCTTTATGTCGTTGTATACAGTAGAGAACTGACCACTGAGAAGTAAATAAATTAAAATTTTTTAAAGTATGATTAGCTTCCTGTGATAAAAAACGGGATTTTTGAAAAAGCTCATGAATGAGTGGATTCATTGAGTAAGCGCTCCTTTGAATGTAAAAAAATTTGCTTAGCTAGTTAAGTATATTTTACTTTGTTACAAAATATTTGTAAAGCGTAAGTCAGGCGGCATGCGAGAATTACCTATGCTCTTTGAAAATCCTAAATTAAAAAAACCGAGCAATATGCTCGGTAGATTCACCATATTAAAAACATTGAAAAGAGGCAATTCTCTCTAAATCGGTTCCATAATAAGTCCACATGAAACCGTTCCATCTAAATCCTGCAACGGATCTTCTTCCAACATGAATTGGGTAAAGCCAAAATGAATTGCCATTATTCAGCCATACATACGTATTGCGGAACAAGCATCCACGAATAGAGCCAGGATCTACAGCAAATACTCCGGCGCTTTGTCTTTGTGGAACGAAGGCTGGCGGTGGACTAGTTGGAGCTCCTTGTTGCCCACCTTGTTGTCCACCCGGCGGAAAACTAGGAGGAAATGATGGTCCCTGTTGTTGACCGAATGGAGGGAACATATTCCCAGGAAACTGTTGTTGTCCGAATGGAGGCATCATACTCCCTGGAAATTGTGGACTTCCAAATTGTTGTCCTTCAATTGAAGGAAATCCTTGAGGGCCACCTGAATCTTGTGGAAAAGGAAATTGATTGTTCATTGCTAAATCCTCCTTTCATAAAGTAATCAACTTAGTATATGTCAGGAGGATATTTGTGGAACGGTGCCTATCAGATATAGGATATTGCCTTTTCCATTAATTGCTCACTTGTTATGATCTTATCTCCACCACCTTGAGCCATTCGCTCATTGCCACCACCTTTTCCATTAATATACGGTAGGACATGTGCAATTAGCTCCTTCATACTTTGCTCTACATCGCTCCCTTTTGAAGCGACGATCTGTAACTTCTCCTGGTTATTGGAGACGAAAATACATATTGATTTTGGTGTTTCATTTACTACTAATTTGGCTAGCTTTTGGAGTTCTTGCATGGATCTTTTTTCAAGTATGCAAGTGATCGTAGTTCCCTTAGCACTTTCTCTTAACTCTTTTGCTTCGTATGCTAAAAGAGAATTTGATAAATCTGCTACTTGTTTTTCAAGTCTTGAATTTTGCTCTAAGAGATTTTTGGTTGCATTCATTATTTTATCTTCAGGAGTACTTAATGTGCTGACTAAGTTTACTAGTACATCGTGCTTTCTATGTAAATGTGTAAGAATCCTTTCCCCACAAATAAACTCCACTCGAACAATCTTCTTCTGCCTCTCTGTATGCAGGATTTTAATGGCCCTCACTTGTCCCGTTGATGTTGGATGGGTTCCACCACACGCATTGTAATCAAAGTCGGGGATTATGACGAGTCTAATATTTTCTTTTAAAGATGTCGCTTTTCGTAGATTATAATTGGATAATTCCTCTTCCGTTACCCACTTTGTTTCAATAAGACGATCTTCCAGAATGATTTGATTTGCAAGTTGTTCCGCTTCCGTTAATTGCCGTTCGGACACCTCAGTAACATTTAAGTCAATCGTGACTGTATCTTTTCCTAAATGAAAGCTAATCGTTTGGAATCCAAATAATTGTTCAAAGGCTGCCGATAGAATATGCTGTCCGGCATGCTGTTGCATATGATCGAAACGTCGCTCCCAGTTAATCTGTCCATTTACCTCCGTCGTATTTTCAGGTAAAGGATTGGTCAGGAAATGTCTTATTTCTCCGTTGATCACTTCTACATTTGTCACTTCAATACCGTTTAATAGACCGAGATCATGCGGCTGACCACCTCCAGTAGGGTAAAAGGCAGTCTCGGAAAGTACAACATAATCAACTTGTTGTTCTATTACTTTTGCTTTAAAGGATTGGATGCATGGGTCTTCATAATAGAGTTTGTTCGTCATTTGAATGAGCTCCTTTTGGACTTGATAGTTTCAAGCATTCTTTTAAAGTAAAATGCATAAAATCGATACACGGATTATGATAATTAGTTGCAGTGCTATTGTTATAGCATACGTTGTAAGTATAAATCCACCAAATTGCAATAGTAATTATGGAAATAGTTTAATATACTGAATTTAACGAAAAAATAAAAGTTAAATGAGGTTTTATAAATGAACAAATTAGCGCAAACGTATTGCGATAATTATTGGAAAGGAAAAGAAACGCCATTATCGGTGACTTCGTGGCAGTTTGGTGGGATCCCAGATGAACTGGCTCAGCTAGTGAGGGATGGAGTAAAATCTGCTACATGCTCATTACATCTACTTTATGAATTAGAGAAAGAACCACTTCCAAAGGTGGATGATTATAGTATTGTACTTAATAGTAAGGATGAACCTGTTTGTATCATACGCACGTCTGACGTTAAAATAATGCCGATGAATGAAGTACATTCGGATTTTGCTTATGCGGAAGGAGAAGGAGATCGCTCCTACGATCACTGGAGGAAGGTACATATCGAATTTTTCACAAACGAGTTAAAAGGAGTAGGTAGGGAGTTTTCAGAAGACATGCTTCTTGTTTGTGAGCGCTTTGAACTGATAGACGTTAAGTAATGGAGGGGAGAATATGTTTAAGACGGTAACTCTATATACAAATCAATTAAAACAACTGAGAGGGTTCTATGGAAATGTTTTAGAAATTCCCATAGAAGCATCAACAGACGAACATTTTCAAATATCTATTGGAACTTCGACTCTTATTTTTCGGCTTTCCGAATTACAGACTTCCTATCACTTTGCTATTAACATACCGGGTAATCAATTTACACTTGCGAAGCATTGGGCAAAAGAAAGAGTAATACTAAATAGAGAAGCAGCAGTTGATGAAATCTATTATACTCGATTTGAAGCAGATGCATTTTACTTTGAAGATCCAGTGGGGAACGTCATTGAACTAATTGCAAGACGTAATGTAGATAAATGGAGTGACTTCAGCATCGAATCATTTATAAACCTAAGTGAGGTAAGTATTACCACTCCATTTGTAGAAGAAGCAGGAGAGAAGCTACAAGAAATTGGTATTCCTATTTCAGGTCATTTCCAAATTGAACCTGATGAATTAAACTTTCTAGGAAAAAAAGATTCGTTTATTTTATTAGTTCCCCCAAACCGAAGATGGTATTTTTCTAAAAGAATGAGTGAGACTTCTCCATTAGAAATAGTGATAGAAGATGGAAAAGTAATTCTAGTGAACAGAGAAGGAAAAGTAACTATTCAATAAAAGAAAAGCGACAAATTATATCCACAGGGGAATAATAGTCACTTTTTTTAGAGAGTTATTCACATGTGGATAACTCTTAGATACATTTTTGAATATGATAAAGCTGTGGATGGCACTGTGGGTAACTTAAGAATTAGCTTTCAGAGCGTACATTAATGTGGAATATGTTTGAATCTCCGAAAAATTAATACCTAGCGAAACAGCGGTTTGAGCAAGTTCAGGTCGAATTCCTGAGAAAATGGCATTTACGCCAATAAGCTCTAAGGCAGCATAAAGTTGATATAGTTGTTGAGCAACCATAGTGTCTAGGACTGGTACTGCGGATAGATCAATAAATATAGTACTCAGTTTTTTAGCAGAACTTTGCTCCAACGTAGATTCTAAAATAACTGTAGCGCGTTCTGTATCAATATTTCCTACTAAAGGTAAAACTCCAACACCTTCTTTTATAGGAATTACTGGGCTACTTAACTCTGTAATAAGAGCTTGTTGGGTGGCGAGAAGATTTACTGTATATTTGTGATGGTATTTCGCGAAATTTTCTATAATATAATCGAATGCAGTATTCATCAGGTTTGACCATTCAGCAACATCTTCTACGGTGGTAAGTGTAGTAGATTGTTGGATGAATTTTTGAACAATATTCCAATAGGCTATTCGGACATTGCGGAAACTACGAATACTTTCATACAAAGGATATTTTTCTTTTGCTCTTTTCTCTGCCACTTCGGCGGAACGAGTGTTGATATATTCTACATATTCAAATTGATCCTGGATATATACAGAAGAGATGGCTTCTATTAGAACTTCGTTTTCTTCTCTTAAATATGTATTGTGTTGTGATAAACCATAGTATGGATCGACTTTTGATTGTTCAGCTAACCAAGCATCTGTTATTGCTGATTTATTTATCATGATAAAATCATATAATTCTTTGTTTAGATGACTCATTTTGTCAATCTCCTTCAATCATTCTAGTATTATTATTGTAAGGGTAAAGGCCAAATTATTCCACTTAAGCGTTGCAGGAGAACAGGGTGAGAACAGCGTTAGGGGGGTAAACAATTGCAAAAAACAATCGGTTTAGTTGTTGGAATAGCTTTAGTATTATTACTCGGGGTAGTTTATGTGCTAAGTAATAATCAGAAACAAGTAGGACAAGAAGATGTGGAACAACAATCTGTAGAGACTCACAACTTTAAAAAAGTACTAGCTTACGAAAATGAGTATATGGGCGATAATTCTAACATCACAAATCTATTTAATAATCTTCCTCTTTCTAATCATAGAGATTTAGTAGAGTTGGAACCAGATACACTCACATTCGTTGTAAATTACAATACGAGTGGTGATGAAAAAGCTGCTATATATAATGCGACAGCGGCATTTATTTTGATAAAAAATTTAGAAGTTATTGATATGCATTTTACAGACCAATCCTATGTGATAACAAGAGAGAATGTGGAAGGGTGGTTTGGAGATGAATTTGATAGTTTAATAGATCCGGCGGTATTTAAAGAGAAAGTTCAGCAGCCAATAATGGAAAATACAACGACGAATTGGATCGATCAATATACAAAATAGGGGTGTTTGATTATGAATAATTTAACGAATCAATTAGAAAAGATCCAAAAAGAAATTCAATTTGCAGGATCTATCTTTGTGAAACAAGATGAAATGGTACATGTTCAGAATAGTTTTGGATACGCTAATCGTGCAGATGCGATACGGAACGAAAAGCAAACCCGCTTTGGTATTGCTTCGGGGTGTAAATTATTTACTGCAGTTGCGATTGCTCAACTTGCAGAAGCAGGGAAATTGAGATTTGATACCCTTTTAAGAGACGCATTAGATATTTCTTTTCCACATTTTCACGAAGACGTTACAATCCATCATTTACTCACGCATACTTCGGGTATCCCGGATTATTTTGATGAGGAGGTAATGGATGACTTTGAAGAGTTATGGATAAAAAATCCGATGTACCATATCCGTAGACTGCATGATTTCTTACCCTTATTTCAAAATGAGCAGCAGAAGTTTATACCAGGAGAGAAGTTTTCTTATAATAATGCGGGATATATTGTTTTAGGTTTGATAGTAGAAAAAGTGAGTGGAATGGTATTTAATGACTATGTTCAGCAGAATATTTTGGACAAAGCAGGGATGAGAAATTCAGGTTATTTTGCATTAGATGCTTTACCTGCTAGAACGGCAATTGGTTACATAGATTATGAAGATGGTACATGGAAAACGAATATGTATTCACTTCCCATTCAGGGTGGTTCAGATGGTGGAGCATTTGTAACTGCAGAGGATATGGTGTTATTTTGGGAAGCTCTTATTCAAGATAATTTATTGAACGATAAAACAATACTGCTGACTCCACATGTTCACGAGGAAGATAATAGTTATTACGGGTATGGCATTTGGATCGAGAAACAAGAAAACGAAATCTATAAGTATCATGTAATGGGATATGATCCTGGAGTGAGTTTTCACTCGGCCTATTATCCACATAAAAACGTTACCGTAGCTATATGCTCCAACAAATCTAAAGGGGCATATGCAATGTTGCTAGAATTGGAAAAATCCTGCTAAACTTGAGCAGGATTAATCCTTATTTCGTTCTTTTCGTTGTTTTTTCAGGAGTTTATAAGCCAAATAAAGCATAGTGATTCCCAAGACAAAGGAAAGTATGGAATAAACTACTTCATTTATATTTTTTCCGAACACTAATAGTAAAAGATATAAAGGAACCAAAATATAAATTAGCTTTTCAGGATTTAGACGCATTTGTTCACTCCTTCATTTATAGGTTGTTAAGCATATTATATCAATAATGATGAAAATGTATTATTATCTATTAAAAATGATAAACTATAGGTACGGAGGTGGACTTTTTGAAAATAACATCCTACGAGGTTGATAAGTTAAACGATCCAACGGGAATCATAACAGGCGATCGCTATGAATTTCTACTTGGCATTGAAGTACCTGAAGATGATGAACTTTTTGATGAAAATAATTCATTAGATTTACGTGTGATTCTAGTGATAGAAGAAACAGAAGCACGTATTGCACAATACCATTTCATTAACCGAAGCAACGGCAAAGTATTAGATTTTGGCTTAGAAGAGGAAGAGGAAGCAATCGTTCTTGCATTTTGTAAAGAACATTATAATGACATTATATAAAGTTAAACTTCAATCAGTAGGGGGGTTCTTCATTCCCACTGAATGTTAGTTGAACCATTCGGGCTTTTACGGTCAGTTATGTCCCACGTATGCTTTGTTGCATGAGCCAAGCCTTGAAGTGAGAGTTTAATGCCCGTTAATGCGGGATAAATAAAAACCGAGAAGACAAGAGCTTCTTGGTTTTTGTTTTTAAGAAGAATTCTTCTACCTAACAATAAAACACGTTATATAAGTTTTATTCTTATCGTAATTGAGGTAAACTTATGGAGAAGATTTACAACAAAAGGTGGCTGTTTGATGGAGATTACAAATTTAATGAAGCATATACCTGTATTAGAAACTAAAAATGCTGGGCCTATAAAAATAACGGGCCTTGCTTATAATTCACGCAAAGTGGAAAATGGGCAAGTGTTTGTGTGTATAAAAGGATTTAAAGCAGATGGACACCAATTTGCAGGACAAGCAGTGGACAATGGTGCGGTTGCTTTAGTGGTAGAAGACTTTATCGATGAAATTGAGGTACCACAATATAAAGTAGAGAGTGGACGCGTCGCGCTTGCTACACTTGCTGATGCTTTCTATAATTACCCCACTCGTAAGTTGAAAACGATTGGGATCACAGCAACTAACGGAAAGACATCAACATCGTTTATGACAAATGCCATATTAGAAAACCATGGTTTTAAAACGGGGCTTATGGGAACGGTTGTAGTGAAAATAGGAGATTATGCAGAGCCTTCTGAACTAACAACTCCAGAATCTCTAGATTTACAACGATTTTATGCTCAAATGGTGGATGAAAATGTAAGTCATGCAACGATGGAAGTATCATCCTCCGCTTTAGAATTAAATCGTGTAGGATGTGTAGACTTTGATATTGTCACACTAAATAATATTAGTCGTGAACACATCGATTTACATTCCTCATTTGAAAACTATTTTTATCATAAATCTAGTCTTATTCGTAATGCTGGTGCTGATAAGGTTGCCATTTTAAACCTGGATGATTCATATTCAGCCTCACTTGTGAATAAAACAAAAGCAAAGGTTATCACCATTGGTGTCGAAGAGCAATCTGCGGATGTTATTTGTACGAATTTAGACCTATCAACTGGTCGAGCAAAATTCACAGTGGAAATTCAACAAGATCTAGTTACGCAGGATCTCGTTATCCCCGAGCAAAGTTTTACAGTTGAACTTTCTACTCCAGGTTTCCACTCGGTATATAATTCAATGGTAAGTATTGTGATTGGTCTATTATGCGAAGTGCCCGTAGCTACTATCCAAAAGAGTTTGGCAGAGTTTGTAGGGGTAGAGCGTCGTTTTGAAATTATTTTTGAGGATGATTTTAAAATTATTGATGACCACTTTGCAAACAGTGGGAATATAGACATTACACTAGGTACTTTAGAAAAGATGGACTTTAAACGTATCAAGCTTGTTTATGCTATTCGTGGAGATCGTGGTGTTACGGTGAACAGAGAAAATGCAGAGACAATTGCTAAATGGGCACCAAAGCTTGGTATACATGAAGTAATTGCTACGTTAAGTCGTTCTCATGTTACTCAAAAAGATGTCGTTTCGGAGAGTGAGCTTGCAGTATTCCAGGAAGTTATGGAAGAGGCAGGTATCGAAGTTCAACTTTACGAAGAGTTACCAGAAGCAATTAACCGTAGCCTATACGATGTTGCAGATGGAGATCTACTGTTATTAGCTGGTTGCCAGGGAATGGACTATGGCGCAAAACTTGCACTAGAGCAGCTAGAAGTCATTCGTCCAAATGTCGATAAAAAGAAGTTATTTCAACCACTCGAAAAACGAGTAGCTGGAAACTCATAATATATGAAAAAAGCAGTTCCATGCTAAAAAATGGGACTGCTTTTTATTATACAATTTTAAATCGAACATTAAATATGTTTGGATATTCTAAATCCCAATAATCCTCACTTAAAAGTGTTCCTGTTAAGTTCTTGGTATTTTTAAGAGCTAACATGTTTACACCTCCTGATGTACTATTACCGTTTTGGTGAATAGTTAAGCGTATTAAATAGTTCTGCTTTTTCAGTTGGTGTAAGTTCTCTCCATTCTCCAATAGGAAGACCTTCGATAGATATATTCATAATACGTATTCGTTGTAGTCTTTTCACAGTAAATCCTAATGCAGAACACATTCTACGAATTTGACGATTTAAGCCTTGGGTTAAGATAATATTGAACGTTTTAGGTCCAATCTTTTTTACTTTACAAGGTAATGTTTTGGTATCAAGTATATTTACTCCAGCAGCCATTTTTTCGATAAATGTTTCGGTGATTTTCTCATTCACTGTCACAACATATTCTTTTTCATGACTGTTTTCTGCACGAAGAATTTCATTTACAATATCTCCGTCATTTGTCAGAAGTATTAAACCATCAGAATCTTTATCTAATCGACCGATATGGAAAATACGAAGTGGATGGTTAACGAAATCGACTATATTGCCTTTTATATGAGTTTCTGTAGTACTAGTAATACCTACAGGTTTATTTAATACTAGATAAACGAGTGGTTGTTCTACTACAATTTGCTCACCATCTACGCGAACATCGTCACCAGCTTCTACCTTACTGCCAAGTTCTGCAGTTTTTCCGTTAATTATTACTCTTCCATCAGTGATCCACTTGTCCGCACCGCGCCTAGAAATGATCCCTGCTTCACTTAAAAATTTATTAATCCGCATAATAGACACCTACTTTTCTTGTTATGTTAATTATAACAAAAGTTGAAACTAAATTAGAATAATAGCGTAAATTAGGAAAGGAGTGATTTACATGACCGTTGAACAAAAGTTAGAACAAATATTTAATGCACTGAAAAAAACATTAGGGTGGACCGTGGATAAACGAATAACTTTGTCACTTGCAGGGTATTATGTAACTTTAGAGAAGGAATTTGATGAAACTAGATATCGAGAAGTAGCTAGTCATTTGAAAAAAAAAGCAGGAGTCTTTTCTCCTTTACGCTCTCATTTACATCCTTTATTTGTTGCGACTTTAGATGCTTCCGAAGAAGAACCAGAACAGGCGGTAAATTTGTTAATGGAAAAAGCAGATGCTTTAAAACAGTTTGGTTTTAAAATGAATAGCTATACGTATTTAACAGCCCTAATGATGTCGGATCAAAAAGATCAATGGCCATATGAAATGAAAATGGCACACAAGTTAATGGATGATATGAAGGCACATCATCGCTTTTTAACCTCGACTGATGATTATCCATATGCAATGTTTTTAGGCAAGATGGGAGGCGATACGGCTGTTCGAGCGGAGACGATGAATCGCTATTACAAAGAATTAAAGCAACATAAATTCTATTCAGGAAATGAACTACAATGGATGTCTCAGGTACTTACGTATTCCAATCCAGCATATGAGGAAAATATGGTGAGCAGAGCAGTAATTATCCGCGATGGATTAAAAAGTGTCAAAATAAAAACATCTCAAGCACAATATCCGATAATAGGATTTATGGCAGCTTTAAAATTAGAGGAGGAACAATTAAACGAGATTGTAGCTAACTATGAATCCATCGCTAGTATGAAATTATTTTCATGGTACAAAGACTCGGCTCTTCCTATCGCATTTGGACTGTCCTTAAGATCTTCTAAGGAAGCTTATGCAACTGCAGCAATTTCCATGGCAACTTCGCTAGAACTTATATTACAGGCGCAACAAGCGATTATGATTTCGACTATTGCAGCAACAAGCGCTGCAGCTGCATCAAATTCTGGCTCAAATTAATGAACATGCTATACTAAATATAGATTATTTATATAAGAGGAGTTAGAATAAATGAACACTAATCCAATGAGTCAATCGAGAACTATTCAAACGCATTTAATTTTGCCACCAGATACAAATCATCACGAAACAATTTTTGGTGGAAGAGTGCTTGCATTTATCGATGAAATTGCAGCTATATCTTCCATGAAACATGCACAAGGTGCTGTAGTGACAGCTTCTATAGATTCTGTAGACTTCCTTTCATCTGCAAAGGTAGGAGATGTAATAGAGTTAGAAGCAGTTGTTTCTTCTACTGGACGTTCTTCCATGGAGGTTTATGTTCGAGTAACATCGACGAACTTACTTACTGGGGAAGAAAAACTAACGACGGAATCATATGTCACGATGGTTTCGGTAGATGAAAATGGAAAATCGGTACCTGTACCTGGAATTCATCCAGAAACGGAGCAAGAAAAACGTCTATTTGAAACTGGACCAGCTAGACGCGCTCATCGGAAACAACGCTTAGAAATGAAATACTAAAGGAGTAGGAAGTGGTTAAGTGCTAAAACAAATTGATGCACTATATAAGTATCTGATGATTATGTTACTCGTCATATATTTAATCAATTCAATTTATTTTCAAGAAGTTACCATCACTTTCACAGCAATTATGCTCGTCGTTCTTTTGGAAATTATTAAGCATCGTCACCATATTAAACAACTAACCTATTCGCAGTTGTCCATTATTGGCATCGTATTACTAGCAGGTATTGCAGGCATCATTTATCTGTTAGTGACGATTCAGATATTCTTAGAGCCTATAAATCTACCGGAAAAAATCGAAAGTGCCCTGTTCTTTGTATGTATCGTGCTAGGTATATATATTCTCTGGTATTTTATCGGCAAGCTATTTGGAAGAGTGTTAGAGAAACAATAAAAAACCTGTAGACGTTCTGCATACAAGCAGAGCATTTACAGGTTTTTTTGTAGAATAAGTTATTATATAATCTTTCGTCTCATAAACCCACATATTTATCAATCGAAGAAATCATAGTAAATTATCCTAGGGTTTTGTATGCTCTAGCCCCTCGCAATCCTTAAAAGAGCAATAAAGTTCTCCAAAAACAAAATAACAGAGCCTTTTTTAAGAAAGTAGAAAAGCGCTTTCTTTATCAACGATTGACCTATTGTATATTTCTTCGTATAATGAATTCAAATAATTCTAACAAATGGAGATGGAGGTAACTAATTGAGTGAGTCTACCTTACATCAACTATGTGAAATTTATACAGAGTTAACTTCAGAAGAAATAAAGATTTTAGAAAACGTTGCTTCTACTTTACAATTATATGCTGACTTAAATAATGCATATATGTTCATAGATTGTATGATGAAAAACTCAGAGCAAGCAATAGTTGTTGCTGAGGCTTTTCCGAGAACATCAGAATCTGTATATGAAAACTCCGTAGTAGGGAAGATTGTTTTTGAATCATTTGAGCCGGGGGTTTTTTATAGTTATCGTACCGGTAAAAAGTCGCTAACTAGTCAAGCCGTTACACAGGAAGGAAAGTCAGTAGAGCAAAGTGTTATCCCGATAAAAAACAATAAACATCAAGTAATCGCAGCATTAATTTCTGAAGAAGAAATTTATAAACATATTCCGATTAGTAGCAATTACAAAAACGTATCCTTCGGACAAGATGAACTAAGTGAAGTCCTTGGTAGAAACCTTAGAGAAATGCCGATGATTTCAGACCTTTTAATGGAAATTTTTCTTCTTACAGATAAAGATGATCGTTTAACGTATTCTAATCCTGCTGGTGTGAATTTTATATCTGAAATGACGCAAATGGATAAATTTCAAAATCAATATATTTTCGATTTATTACCTTTTCTTCAATCCATTTATGATTATAAAGAAGATGTTTACGTATTTGAATTAACTGTAGATAGAAAAAACTTAATCGTAAAAAAAATTAGAGTAAAAGAGAAAGATCAACTCAAAGGGACCCTTCTTATAATTCAAGATGTAACAGAGCTTCGTACTAAAGAAAAAGAATTAATGATGAAATCCGTAGTTATTCAAGAAATACACCATCGAGTAAAGAATAATCTACAGACGGTAGCTAGCTTGTTACGTCTACAAATGAGAAAAGGATTTCCGGAAGAAAGTAAGGTATATTTTGAGGATACATTAAATAGAATATATAGTATTTCCTCCGTTTATGAACTGATTTTATCTAACTCTAGTGCAGATGATGAAGACGTTAATATAATGGAGTTAACTAAAAAGGTATCTTCTACTTTAGTGTTAAATGAATATTTAAAAAAAGTTAACTTGATTATTGAGTCAAATGGCAATAAGATATTAACAACATCAAGGAAAGCGGTCTCAATTGCGTTAATCATTAACGAACTTGTACAAAACTCTTTAAAGCATGCATTTCCAGAAGATTTAGAAGGAGAAATAATTGTGAGTTTCTATTCAAATAAAGATTTTTTAGAGCTTCATATTTTCGACAACGGGGTTGGAATAGGTGAGCCTAAATCTTCTTTAGGATTAGAGATTGTTCATAATCTTGTATTAAATGATTTAAATGGGGAGTTTAGATATATGCCTGTAGAACAAGGAACGCTTGCAGTAGTGACATTCCCAATTAGTTCGGAGGTTATTATATATCATGAAAAAGAGAATACTAATAGCTGAAGACGAATCTATCATACGAATGGACATAAAGCTTATGCTTCAAGACCAAGGATACGAAGTAGTAGGAGAAGCAGGAGATGGTGATAAAGCTATTGAGCTAGCGTTTTTACATAAACCAGATTTAATCCTTATGGATATTAAGATGCCAAAGATAAATGGTCTACAAGCTAGTAAAATAATCGCAAATCAACTAGATTTACCTATTCTAATCATCACTGCCTATAGCCAAAAGGAATTTGTTGAAAAAGCTCAACAGGATAATATAGTCGGTTATTTAGTAAAACCTATTTCTGAAGCGAATTTACTACCGGCAGTAGAGATAGCTTTACACCAATCAGAAAAAGCAAAAAGATTAAAAAAAGAGATATACAATGCTAAACAAGAAGTTGAGAAAAGAAAGTTCATCGAACGTGCAAAAGGTTTGTTAATGCATGCTGAAGAAATGACAGAATCTGATGCTTTTAAGAGAATAAGAGAATCTAGTATGTCTCGGCAGATGACAATGGAGTCAATTGCCAAAGAAATTATTTTAAAATACAAGTGAATATACAAGCAAAGGCGCTTAAAGAACTTATTCTTTAAGCGCCTTTTTGTATTTCTTTAAGGGGGTGTTATCTATTCAAGTAGTAAGGATAAGTGATTTAAATGGGGCATTATATATTATTTCTTAAAGGGGGAAAAAGAAATGGCAATGATAGGAACGGTAGTAGTGTACATAATTATGATTTGTGCAGTACTTGGAGCTTTTGCCGCAATAAAAGATCCAGACAATGGATTAGGGAAAGAGTTTATGTCTGGTCTGCATGCAGTCGGTCATATTTTTGTTCCGGCAGCGGGTATTATGGCGTCAATACCGTATTTAACATGGTTTATCGACAAATTTGTTGGACCAATTTTCAATTCTATAGGAGCAGACCCAGCAATCGCTGCCACTGCTATACTCGCATCTGATATGGGAGGATATCAGTTAGCAAATGCACTGAAAGATTCCTACGAGGGTTGGATTATGGCATTAATAGTAGGGTATATGGCAGGGGCAACAATCGTATTCTCTATCCCGATGGGACTAGCAATGCTAGACAAGCGAGATCATAAATATATGGCTCTTGGTATTATGTCAGGAGTACTTACTATTCCGATTGGAGCATTTATTGCATCGGTACTAGTAGTGCTGTTTGATACAAAGATTCGAGATGTTATTAGTACAACAAGCGATTCAACATACGAGTTCGTCATAAGCTACGGACAAATACTGATAAACTTAACACCCTTACTCATTTTCGTAATACTAATCGCAGCCGGACTAAAATTCTTCCCAAACGGAATGATAAAGGGCTTTATGATATTTGGGCGAGTAATGGATGCTGGTATTAAATTAGTATTAGTTTTCTCCATTGTAGAAATTTTCACAGGGATATTTTCGACAATCTTTGGAGGTTGGGGCTTTGATCCAATTATGGCTGATGAGGCTGACCAATTCCGAGCACTTGAAACCGCTGGATATATTGGTATTATGTTAGCGGGTGCTTTTCCAATGGTGTACTTGTTACGTAAATATGCATCAGGACCATTAGAGGCAGGTGGACGTAAAATCGGTCTTACTTCTGTAGGAAGCGCTGGTATATTAGCTACTATTGCAAATATTTTAGCGATGTTCTCATTAGTTCGCTATATGAGACCAAAAGATAAAGTATTGAATATCTCTTTTGGAGTATGTGCTGCGTTCTTATTAGGAGATCACTTATCCTTTACAGCTAACTTCCAACCAACTATTATTCTACCAGTTATTTTAGGTAAGCTACTTGCTGGTATATGTGCTATTGCGTTTGCTTACTGGCTATCTGTACCTACGGCGTTGAAATTAGAGGAACAGGACCGAGCGGCTGGTATTATTAAAAAAGGTGAATATTTAGAAGAGGATATTGGGAAAGAGTCAGTTCCAGTACAAGCGTAAGTATTTCTATTTACGCATGAAAGGAGCATTTGAATGAGTGAAGAGAAAAAAAGATTCATACAAGAATTTGTACCTGGCAAGCAAATTACATTAAGTCACCTAATCGCTAACCCAGATCCTGATATGTTTGTGAAATTGGGTATACAAGAGGCTGGAGCATTAGGAATAATGACTTGTACTCCGAGTGAGACGGTTATCATAGCCGGGGATTTAGCAACGAAAGCCGCGAATGTTCAAATTGGATTTTTAGATAGATTTACTGGCAGCCTTGTAATTGTAGGAAGTGTATCTGAAGTAGATATGTCTATGATAGAGATAAATAGATTTCTTTCTGAAAGACTAGGATATACCCCGGCAGAAATAACAAAGTCTTAAGGATGTGTAAAGGCCATGAAAAATAGAGCAATGCTCATTGGTTCAATTGGTGCGGGTAAATCAACACTGACCAATTCTTTGCTAGGAAAAATTGTCCCTGCCATTAAAACACAAACATTGGTCTATTATGATTGGATTGTTGATACACCAGGAGAATATACGGAAAATCCATTCTTTTATAAAAATATTATGGCTACTGCCTTAGAAGTGACGCATGTATTTTATTTGCAGGATGCAACAAACGCGAAGATGATTTTTCCACCAGGGTTTAGCATGGGATTTTCTAAACTACCGATTGGTGTAATTACTAAAAGTGACCATACCGATGCAAATTTAGAGCGCTCAATTGAAATGATTCGTTCCGTTATTTCATACGGTCCAATTGTTATTACTTCTTCGGTTAATGGAACAGGTATAGAACATTTAAAGGCATTAGTGAACATGAATGATATGGCATCCATGAAGAGCTATGTCGAAAATGAACAAAATGAGTATCTCTTATTTACAAATCAACTTTACAGTTGACGGAATTTTTGATATATTTACAGGTATCAAAACAAAAGTTTATAAATCGGCAACGACGCCTTTACTTCCACATGGATAATCCTATGTGTTTAGTAGAGGCGTTTTTTTATGGATTATTATTTGCATTCTACCGTCTTACCATGAGCTTTTGTTAGAAACGAGGTGCGGTTTTGATCAATTTCAATCAAAAAAAAGAAACGATTATTAGTGCTGGAATTGATATAGGTACAAGTACTACAAAGCTGATTATTAGCCGTTTTTCCTTAATGAATACAGCCGGAACAACTCATGTACCGAGAATTGAGATTATTGATAAGGAAATTATATATAAGAGTCCTATCTTTAGAACACCTCTAAAGAACACATCAACCATTCACGTTTCAGAAATAGAGAAAATTATTCGCACAGAATATGCCAAGGCCGGTATTAAATCAAATCAAATAGAAACAGGCGCAGTTATTATCACTGGTGAAACTGCAACGAAACAAAACGCAAGAGAAATGTTGCATTATCTTTCAGATGAAGTAGGAGATTTTTTAGTAGCAACGGCAGGTCCAGATTTAGAGGGTATTATCGCAGCAAAAGGTTCTGGTGCATATGAATATTCTTCTCGTTCCAAAAAAGTAATTGCGAATATTGATATAGGTGGTGGAACTGCGAATATTGCCGTCTACAAAGATAGGGAACTTCTTGGTACTTGCACGATGCATATTGGTGGAAGATTAATAGAATTTGAAGATGAAAAAATAAAATCTATTTCTCCTCCTGTGCAGAGGTTACTAGAATCGCAAGGAATATCTTTGCATATAGGTGATTCAAAGACATCATCCGAAATTCAATTAGTCGTACAGTTTATGGCAGAATCGCTTAGTCGAATATTAAAAAATGAAGTAAATGAAATAGATCAGTTACTTTTACTTGGACACTCCCCTAACTGGAAAGAAGCAGTCGATACCATCGTGCTTTCAGGGGGAATAGCTGAATGTGTTTACAATCATGAAGTCAATGCTAAGCAGATAGCTAAATATGACGATATCGGTCAAGAACTTGCAAGGGAATTACAAAGAAATGAGAGTCTACGAAGCTTTACTTGGTTTGAGCCTATCGAAACAGTGCGTGCTACGGTGCTAGGAGCTGGAACTCAAACGACGGAAATTAGTGGAGCAACGATACAAGTGTCTCCAAGTGATTTGCCTTTAAAAAATGTACCTGTTTATAGTTTTAACTTTCATTCAAATTTGCAACAGGGTTTAGCAGATTTTGATGAAGAGATTAGAAAAGCTATAGATATGTATGATGCAACGCGAGAGGGACAAAACTTTGCACTGTATATCTCGGAGTTGCCCTATATGGGATTTAGAGATATTCAAAAGCTTTCAAAAGCAATTATACAAGTGATGGAAAAACGTCCTGAACCATTGCTCCCAATTGTACTCGTTTTACAGACGGATCATGCTAAGGTAATCGGTCAAACGCTGCTAGCTATGCGTGTTCGCCAAAGTGTTATATGCATTGATCAGGTAAGTGTCGATCATGGCGACTATATGGATATCGGAAAAGCACTCGACTCAGGCGTAGTACCAG
The DNA here is from genome assembly GCF_018140925.1 of Psychrobacillus sp. INOP01. Classification (NCBI taxonomy): domain Bacteria; kingdom Bacillati; phylum Bacillota; class Bacilli; order Caryophanales; family Bacillaceae; genus Psychrobacillus; species Psychrobacillus sp. INOP01. The sequence goes on along the minus strand of NZ_CP073315.1, from coordinate 2,012,543 downwards.
TTGTAGTGAAAACTTTAACATTCCATTCGTCGTAAAGGAGGGTTTTTAAACGTGAATTTTAAGACAGTGTTAGGTGGTATTAGCTATATCTTTCAAGACCTGAAGGAAGTATTGGCAAAAGCAAACGAAGAAAAATCAGGTGACCGCCTAGCTGGTGTAGCTGCGGAAACAGTACAGGAACGGATTGCGGCAAAATCGGTCCTTAGTGAGATTTTACTAAGTGACATACGAAACAATCCTTTAATACCTATAGAACAAGATGAAGTATCACGAATAATTGAAGAAGATTTAAATGAAAAGATTTACGGCGATTTAAAAAATTGGAGCGTCGCTGAGTTAAGAGAATATATTTTAAGCAATGAAGTAGGAGACCGAGAACTAAAAAGAATTAGTAAAGGACTAAACTCTGAAATGATTGCGGCAGTAGCTAAACTAATGTCCAATCTCGACTTAGTACATGCAGCTAATAAGATTGAAATTTTATCTACTTGTAATATTACAATTGGTCAAAAAGGAACTATTTCATCTCGTTTACAGCCAAACCACCCAACGGATAGTGTGGATGGAATGATTGCTTCACTGAAGGACGGTCTATCGTATGGAATTGGAGATGCAGTAATTGGAATAAACCCAGTAGACGATTCGGTTGAAAGTGTGAAGCGATTATTGCACGCTACGCACGATTTTATTACCGACTGGAAAATCCCATCACAGAACTGTGTTCTAGCACATGTTACAACACAGATGAAAGCAATTGAACAAGGTGCACCGGCAGATATGATTTTCCAAAGTATAGCGGGAACAGAAGTTGCGAATCGTTCTTTCGGAATATCTGCAGAACTTATTAAAGAAGCACGTGATTTAGCTCTCAAACAAGGTACTGGAACTGGTCCACAGGTGATGTATTTTGAAACTGGGCAAGGGTCAGAGCTTTCGGCAGAAGCACATTTTGGTATTGACCAGATGACATTAGAATCTCGTAACTATGGATTTGCACGTCATTTTGATCCCTTTATCGTGAATACGGTTGTGGGGTTTATAGGACCAGAGTATTTGTATAACAGTAAGCAGGTAATACGAGCAGGTCTAGAGGATCATTTTATGGGGAAAATGCATGGCATACCTATGGGCGTAGATATATGTTATACAAATCATATTAAAGCAGATCAGAATGATATTGAGGATTTAGGTGTTCTATTAACAGCAGCGGGAGTGAATTTCATCATTGCGACTCCAATGGGAGATGATTGTATGTTGAATTATCAATCGATGAGCTATCACGATGTTGCTACCCTGCTACAAACCTTTAGCAAAACTCCCGCTCCAGAGTTTTTAAAATGGCTCGAGAAAATGGGGATTTATGAGAATGGTCGTTTGAGTAATCGAGCAGGAGACCCTCGTCTATTCACACGTTAGGAGATGACTTATGTGAATGAACAATTGATTAAAGAAATTACAAAAATGGTTGTTGAAAAACTCCAAATGAACGATGTACAAGAGCAGCAAAATATAAATCTATATCCAGATGACCCAAGAGGGAGTTTAACAGAAGCAAGTATTTCGACCGAACCTGTTGGAGAAGTGAAATTTTATCCCTCTCACGAGACAACTCGAAATCTAGAGAATGTAAATCTACAAATGAAAAATGAACAAGCTTCAAAAGAAGAGGATAAAGAAAAGTATTTTACAGAATTACGCAAGAAAACACCCGCTAGAATTGCAGTCGGTAGAGCTGGGACCAGACCTAAAACAAATACTTGGCTACAATTTCGTTTCGACCATGCAGCAGCTGTAGATGCCGTTTATGGAGAGGTGCCGAAGGAAATACTAGAACGTTTAAATTTCTTTCAAGTAAACACAAGAGTACTAGATAAAGAAGAATATATCCGTCGTCCAGACTTAGGTAGAAGACTTTCAGATGACTCTAAAAGAGTTATTTTGGATAAATGCAAACACTCTCCAAAAGTCCAAATTGTTGCATCGAATGGTTTAAGTGCGAAGGCGCTTGAAGAAAATTTAGAAGATGTCTATCTAAGTCTGGAGCAGTCTTTGAAAAATTTGAATATTGAAATGGGTACAACTTTTTATGTAGACAAAGGTCGAGTAGCCTTGATGGATGAAATTGGAGAACTACTCCAACCTGACATTGTCATTATATTGATAGGGGAAAGACCAGGTCTTGTATCCGCTGAATCACTAAGTGCTTATATATGTTACAAACCTAGAATTGGCACGATTGAAGCAGATCGGATGGTCATTTCTAATATCCACAAAGGTGGGATTCCATCAGTGGAGGCAGGGGCATATTTAGGAACACTTATACAAAAAATATTGAAGTATGAAGCGAGTGGAGTTTCATTAGTGAGAAAAGAAGAATAGGAGGTATCTATTAAAGGTGAAAAAAATATTTGCTGAAATTAAATCGATGCAAGTAATACCAAATGTAGATACAGGTCTGGCTGAAAAACTCAACTTAAAGCCTTATCAACGAAGTCTAGGATTGTTTACAACGACCATTGATGACGTTGGATATACAGCGGCTGATGAAGCAACGAAAAAGTCAGATGTAGAAGTAGTTTATGCTAAAAGTTTTTATGCTGGATCGGCACATGCATCTGGTCCTCTTTCAGGAGAATTTATCGGAATCATAGCTGGCCCTTCTCCGGAAGAAGTGAAAAGCGGGCTAGACTCCATACGAATTACTATTGAAAACGATGCGTTTTTTGAAGCAATCAATGAGGATGAAAATCATGCTCTATATGCAAAAGTAATTTCGAGTTGCGGGAGCTACTTGGCACAGGTTGCTGGTGTGGAGGAAGGCAGGTCCCTAGCTTATTTAATAGCACCTCCTATAGAGGCCATTGTCGGTTTAGACGCTGCTTTGAAAGCTGCAGATGTTCAAGTGCGGGAGTTTTTTGCACCACCTTCCGAAACCAACTTTGGTGGCGGGTTGGTAGAGGGCAGCCAATCTTCTTGCCAAGCAGCTGCCGATGCATTTCGAGAGGCCATTTTCAATATGGCTAAACGCCCATTAGATTATTAGGAAGGGAGTGATAGCTATGGTTAGCCTCATAGATACGGATTTAGTGGCGTTACAGGAAATGAGAACTGCCGTCAAAAGTGCAAAAGCAGCCCAACAGGTATATATGAAGTTTTCTCAGGATCAGGTCGATCAAGTTGTAAAGGCCGTGGCAAATGCTGCTTTTGCTGAGTCGGAAAGACTCGGGAAATTGGCTGTGGAAGAGACTGGTATGGGAGTTGCAGAGCATAAAAAGATAAAAAATGAAGTCGGTTCTCGTGATGTATATGAAAGTATTAAAGATTTAAAAACAGTCGGTATTGTGGGGGAAGATAAAGCAAATAAAGTAATGGAGATTGCAGTACCATTTGGAATTGTAGCTGGAATTATCCCAACTACGAATCCGACATCCACTGCATTTTTTAAAACGTTGATTGCTTTGAAAACAAGAAATGCAATTGTTGTCAGTCCACATCCTTATGCAGTTAGGTGTACTCAAGAAGCATTGCGGGTGTGCGAGGAAGCAGCCGTAACAGCAGGTGCTCCTAGAGGTCTAATTCAATGCTTGACGATGGCTTCCATGGAAGCAACGCAGCAATTGATGAAACATCCTGATATTAACCTTATTTTGGCTACAGGAGGAGGGGCATTAGTAAAAGCGGCATACAGCTCTGGAAAACCAGCTTACGGAGTTGGACCAGGGAACGTTCCAGTGTATATCGAACGCACTGCAAAAATTGAAACAGCTGTAGAGAATATCGTCAATAGTAAGTCCTTTGACTATGGCACTATTTGCGCGACTGAACAGTCCATTGTAGTGGATCGAAATGTTGCAGAGTTAGTGACAAGAGCGCTTAAGAAAAACGGTGCTTATATATTGTCAGATGAGGAAAAGCAAGTGATGGAAAAAGTAATTTCACCAGTTCCGGGGAAGGTGAACCCGAAGATTGTTGGAAAAAGCCCTCAAACAATCGCCAAGCTTGCAGGTATTTCATTGCCAACTGATACACGTATTATTGTTGGATTAGAAACGAAGGTAGGCAAAGAGGTACCATTTTCACTTGAAAAATTATCACCAATATTTGCGATGTATATAGCTTCAGATATTGATCATGCAAAAGAGATTTGTTTGTCTCTTTTAGAACTTGGAGGGATGGGGCATAGTCTTTCCATTCATACAGAGACAGATGCAGTAGCTCGTGAGTTTGCACTAGAGATGCCGGTTTCTCGAATTCTAGTCAATACGATGTCTTCAGTAGGAGCAGTAGGTGGAACTACAGGTTTAATGCCATCCATGACCTTGGGGTGCGGTACATTTGGCGGAAACATAACTTCCGACAATGTCACTGCTAAGCATCTTTTGAATATTAAAAGGATGGCTTACGGTATAAAAGAAGTAAATCTCACCACATCTAAAATTATGCCAAGTAAGACAAACAATAGTTCAGGTGATGTAACAGATCAAGTGGTAGAAAGTGTATTGCAGTCATTGGGCTCTAGTGACAAAGTTAATCCCCAAGTAGTGAAGGATCTAGTCAGTGAAATAGTAAACAAATTATCTAAATAACCTATTAGGAGGAAACAAATATGTCAAGAGAAGGTACAGCTTTAGGAATGGTAGAAACAAAAGGATTGGTAGGAGCAATTGAAGCGGCAGATGCAATGGTAAAGGCTGCTAGTGTAAATTTAGTCGGAAAAGTCCATGTAGGTGGGGGTATCGTAACTGTACTAGTTAGAGGAGATGTAGGTGCTGTAAAAGCAGCAACAGATGCAGGCGCGGCGGCAGCGCAAAGAGTAGGAGAATTATTATCTGTTCATGTTATTCCAAGACCTCATAACGAATTAGAAATGATTTTGCCTAAATTAGAAAACTAATAAGAGGTTTACAGGAAAGGCGGTCTCAATATGAATCAGCAATTGATTGAAAAAATTGTTGGGGAAGTTTTAGACCAACTTGGAAAAGTTGAAGCAGTACCTCCAAACGATTTAATCCCAATCGCTGTTTCTGCCCGTCACGTACATTTGTCATCACATCATGTGGAAGTCCTATTTGGTAAAGGGTATGAGCTAACTATAAGAGCGGAGCTTTCCCAACCTGGTCAATTCGCTTCCAATGAAACAGTTGTCATTGCCGGGCCAACAGGAAGTATCGAACGAGTTCGAGTTCTTGGCCCTGCACGTTCAATGACGCAAGCAGAGGTAAGTTGGACAGATGCAATGAAGTTGGGAGTGGATCCTCCACTCCGTGAATCAGGAGATATTGGAGGATCAGGAGCTTTTACGATAATTGGACCTAGAGGAAGCCTTTTTCTAGAGGAAGGTCTCATTATTGCGCAGGCACATATTCATATGGCACCTAAGGATGCAGCCCGTTTTGGTGTACAAAATGGAGACTACGTAACAGTAGAAACAAATGGAATTAGACCAGTCTCATATCGCCAAGTAAAAATCCGTGTTTCCGAAAGATACCGTTTAGAAATGCATATTGATACGGATGAGGCTAATGCAGGTCTTATATCAAAAGGTACAACTGGACATTTGATGAAGTCTGAAGTGAATTCGGTGAAAGTACAACTGGAAGCTCCGGGAATTATAACGAAAAGTAAGGCAGATTCCTCTTTGGTATATTCCAAAAAATTACTCTCTCAAGATGATGTGAAAGAATTGAAAGTACAAGAAATTATAATTGAAAAAGGAACCATTATCACTGCGCTTGCAAGGGATAAGGCAAGAGAACTTGGGATATCCTTTTCATTTAGAAAATAGAAATAGGTGATGATAGCATGCAACTGGGAAAAGTTATCGGAAATGTTTGGGCTACTCGCAAAGAAGAAGGGCTACAAGGGTTAAAACTACTCATTGTCCAGCCGGTAGATGTACAAGGAAAACCGGTGAGAACACAGTTTGTTGCAGCTGATAGAATCGGAGCAGGTATTGGAGACGATGTTCTTGTTACGAGTGGAGGATCATCCCGTTATATTATGCGAGAGAATCCAATTCCGATTGATGCAGTAATCATCGGTATTATTGATTCGACAGAAGTAGAAAGAGGTGAAAACAATGAGTCAAGCAATAGGAATGATTGAAACAATGGGATTAGTTGGTTCCATTGAAGCAGCAGATGCCATGATTAAGTCCGCCAATGTGACATTGATTAAACAAGAGATGATAGATGGTGGAATTGTAACTGTGATTGTTCAGGGAGACGTTGGAGCTGTTCAAGCTGCAGTAGACGCTGGGCAAGATGCAGCCAAAAGAGTAGGACAATTATTAGGAGCTCATGTTATTCCACGCCCTGACCAAAGTGTTTACGATATGATTGAACCTCTAGACTACAACAAACATGTAGAATCAGAACAACCAACAAAAGCATTACGCACTAAAGCAGTGAAACCTGAAGTACCTCCGTCAACTGATTCATAAGCATCGGAAAGGGTGAAAATACTTGGCTTTTCGAAGAAATAAAATTGCTGTAATTGGCGCTGGTTATACTGGCGCAACCGTAGCATTAATGGCCGCACAAAAAGAGTTAGGAGACATCGTGCTTGTAGATATCCCAGAGCTAGAAAACCCTGTCAAAGGAAAAGCACTTGATATATTGGAAACGGGACCAGTTCAGCGTTTTAATTCGAAGATTATTGGGACTTCGAATTATGAAGATATAAAAGACGCTGACATGGTCATTATTACAGCTGGAATTGCTAGAAAACCAGGCATGAGTAGAGATGATCTTGTAAGTACAAATGCAAAAATTATGCGAGCTGTCTCGGAGCAAGTGAAGAAACACGCGCCGAATAGCTATATTCTCATACTAAGTAATCCAGTAGACGCGATGACATACGTTTGTTATAAGACAACTGGATTTCCCAAAAATAGAGTGATTGGTCAGTCAGGAGTTTTAGATACTGCGCGATTTAATACATTTGTTGCGGAGGAACTAAATATTTCGGTGGAAGATATATCAGGGTTTGTATTAGGTGGCCATGGTGATGATATGGTCCCACTGGTTCGTTATTCCTATGCAGGAGGAATCCCTTTAGAAAAGATTATTTCTAAAGATAGATTAGCTGCAATAGTTGAACGAACCAGAAAAGGGGGAGGCGAAATTGTTTCTCTTCTTGGTAATGGGAGTGCCTATTATGCCCCGGCGGCAGCACTGGTAGAAATGGCTGAGGCGATTATTCGAGACAAAAAACGAATACTACCCTCTATCGCTTACTTAGAGGGTGAATACGGATATAATAATTTGTATTTGGGCGTACCGACGGTAATTGGAGGAGATGGGATAGAAAGTATTATTGAACTTCCATTAACAAATGAAGAGAAACTTGCTTTAGATAAATCAGTTGAATCTGTTCAATCAGTACTAGAAATATGCAACATTTAAAAGCATTCCTATAGCAGGGAATGCTTTTTTGAAACCATCTTATCTTTTTGTTCGTAAAGATGAATGAAAGGGTGTTGGATTTGAAGCATATTTACGAAAAAACAGCTAAATATACAAAGTTTGGATCGATACTTTTAGTAGGAATATACATAGTGTTACTTATTGTTTTTAGAGATGTCATGTGGAAGGACTTTGAAAATCACTTTGCCGTTGGTTTTACGTTATTTGTTTTGTATAGCTCTTCTTTTTTCTTTCAACATGCATCGGAAAAGTTACCTGACGAGAAGAAAGTAGATAGCAACTATTACTCGGCTGATTTTCCGGTTCAAGAACTTAATTTCCAACGGGATGTCTCACTAATCCCTCAAACATATTTAGTATCCAGTACGGGTGAACGATTATATAGTATTGAGCCTTCAAAAGACCAGCCCGTTCGCCGGAAATTGTCAGCAATAACTATTTTTAAAGCTGGGATGTTTTTTCCGATTACGTATGATCTGAAAACAATGGACAAGAGGTTAGTTTGTACATTTACGATTCACAATAAGCTCAAATTTATACAAATGAAGGTACACGACCATATTCATACTCATGTAACCACTATTGTTATGCCGCCAATGTCTCTAAAAAATAGAGCTATTATATTTGATGCCAATAATGAAAAGTTGCTTCAAATGGAAGCGAAAAGTATGTATGGAGATATTGACGTCAATGATTTAAATGGCAACCGGTTAGCGACCTATCGCTTCGGGATATTTCCTTATGCTACGCATCCTGCCTTTGAAGTGCAGGCGATGAATGTTCATATATCGCTTGCCCATAATTTGCCGCATACAGAAAGACTTACTTTTACAGCGTTGTTTTACTACTGGACAGCCAGTCAATAAAAAACGAGCAAGTTCATATAGAACTTGCTCGTTTTTTATATTAATTTTTAAACAAGTTAAACCATCCCTTGTATTTGAACCAACCAAGCATGGAAAAAGCAATGAGAACCATAGCACCAAGTACCACAAAATAACCGTATTTCCACTCAAGCTCAGGCATGTTCGCAAAGTTCATGCCATATACCCCAACGATGAATGTTAGTGGGATGAAAACGGTTGATACAATCGTTAAGATCATCATAATACGGTTCATCCGACTAGAGTTTATCGACATATGACTATCCCGGATATCAGCGGTAAGCTCCCGATTAGATTCAATCATTTCCGTCAGTCGTATTAAATGATCGTAAATGTCTGCAAAATAGGTGTGTTCGGTTTGTTGTAAATTCATTCGTTCTGAATTTAATATTCGATAAAGTAAATCTCTCATAGGAATAACTGTACGTCTTAAACGTAACAAATCTCCTCGAAGATCAAACACCAAATCCATAGAAAAATGGCGCATATCATAAGTGAGTTTGTCTTCTACAGCATTTAAATAGTCTTCAATTTTGTAGACAATTGGAAAATAGCCATCCACCACTTGATCGATAATATGGTAGGTTGCATGGATAGCACCTCTACCCCAGCCTTGTGGATTCTGTCTAATACGCTCTCGTGCTTGCTCCATTTCATGCATTGGATGGAAATGAAATGACACTACATAATCCTGACCAACAAATATGTCTAACTCTTCTGCCTCTAATGTTTCCTCGTTAAACGTATGTAAAACAAGGAAGTTGTATCCTTCATAATAATCCACCTTAGGGCGTTGCAGTCTTTGTAGGCAGTCTTCAATAGCGAGTGGATGAAAATGAAAAAAAGAACTAAGTATAAGTTCCTCTTCCTTGGAGGGTTCTCCAATATCAATCCAATACCATTCAAACTTATTTTGTTTTATATCTTCTAAAGGAAAGTCACTTACTATTTCATGATCAGTCGTTATACCAATCGTTCGAATCATTGGAATCACTCACTTTCATCACAATCTCTTTTCTTATTATCTCATAGTCTCCCTGTTATAATGAATCTAAAACAAAGGAGAGGTAGTATGGAAAAGAAAAATTATGAAGCTTTGATCCCTAATCGCATATTTGTAGGAGGTGTAGATGGTGTCGAACCTTTATTAGCAAATGAGCATATAGATGTTATTTTCGATTTAAGGGTTTCGTCTAACAATCATCCTGCAGAAGATTTAAAGGTGCATCAACCAATTTTGGATGGACAAAATCAACAGGATGACTCTATAAGAGCTGCTGTTCATGAGGTCGTTCAAGCATATAATGAAGGCAAAAATATCTACTTTCACTGCACTTCGGGAGGGGGAAGAGCGGGGACAATGGCAGTTGCTACTCTGATGGAATTAAATCTAGCAGAAACAGTAGAGGAAGCTGAGGAAAACGCCAAAGCAATCCGATCAAAGATAAACCTTAAAGAAGACCAGCGAGAGTCTCTGAAAAGAATATATTCTAAATAAATTGAAAATTACTATTGACTTCTATAATTTCTATTCGTATACTAGGCATTAATCAAATAAAACAACTTTCTTATCAAGAGAGGTGGAGGGACTTGGCCCTATGATACCTCAGCAACAGGCGATTAATTTTGCACTGTGCTAATTCCAGAAGCGTTAGCTTGAAGATAAGAAGAGAATAATCACTGGTGACGTGTAAACCTCTTCTTGTTTCTAAGAAGGGGTTTTATTTGATTTTAACTATAAAAATAGGAGGAGAAATCAAGTATGTCATCGGAATTATTAAAAGCTTTCACCACATTAAAAGAAAAGCAGTGGGTAGATTTAACACACACATTCGGAGCTAATTCACCACATTTTTCAGCTTTTAAGGCAGCTGAAATAACTACATTGTTTAATCATGACGATGGATTTTTTGCACAAAGCTTTCAATTTGCAGGACAATACGGCACGCACATTGATGCACCTATTCATTTTGTGAGAGATACGCGTTATTTAGAAGAACTCGAATTGAAAGAACTCGTATTACCATTAGTCGTCATTGATCAGTCAAAAGAAGCGGCCGAAAATAATGATTTTACTTTATCCGTGGAGGATATTTTCACATTTGAAAAAGCAAACGGAAAAATCGAAGAAGGCTCATTTGTCGCACTTCGAACCGATTGGAGTAAACGTTGGCCTGACGAAAAAGCATTTAACAATAAAGATACAGATGGTAATAACCATGCTCCAGGTTGGGGATTAGAAGCATTAAAGTTTTTATTTCAAGAAAGAAAGGTTAAGGCTATAGGACATGAAACATTTGACACTGACTCAAGTGTGGATTATCTAAAAAATGGTGCGTTACACGGCGAATATTATGTGCTTGAACAAGATACTTACCAAATAGAGTTATTAACGAACTTAGATAAGCTCCCTGCAAAAGGAGCTATTATATTCAATATCGTTCCGAAGCCAGAAAAAGCCTCTGGATTCCCAGTTCGATCATTTGCGATTTTACCATAAAAGGAGAGAGATAAAATGACAGTTAAAACAGCTATTCAGGCACCATTCAGAGCGGATCATGTAGGTAGTTTGTTAAGACCAGAAAGTTTACTGACAGCAAGAAGAGAGTATAAAGCGGGAACGATTACAAGAGAACAATTAAAAGCTGTAGAAACTAAAGAAATAGGGAGGATCGTTGATAAGCAAATTGAGGTGGGTCTAGAGCTTGTGACAGATGGAGAATTTCGTCGTGACTGGTGGCATTTAGACTTCTTAGAACAACTGATTGGTTTTGAAGGATATGTACCTGAAAAAGGATATAAATTTGAGGGGATAGAAACAGAGAAATATGAAGTTCGCAATATCGGCAAAATCGCTTTCAACCCAGAACATCCATTTATCCAAGACTTTATTGATTTCAATGAGATTGTAGCTGGTCGTGCAGTTGCCAAACAAACTATTCCAAGTCCAAACCAATTGTTCCATCCTGGAATCCGAGATGAAAATATCTACCCAGATGTAGAAGACTTTGCAAAGGATGTAGTCGCGGCTTATCAAGAAACCATACAAGCCTTTTATGAGGCAGGAGTTAGATATTTACAAATCGATGATGTTTATATTGCAGGTCTGTCTTCCCCAGACATTCCGTATAAAGAAGGGGAAAGAGAATACTTAATCGATCTTGCTCTACGTGTCGTTAACGGAATTCTAGAAAATAAACCAGAAGACTTAGTAGTTACGACACATCTATGCCGCGGAAACTATCAATCCACTTGGGCTTTCGGTGGAAGCTATGCTTTAATAGCATCAACTTTGTTTGCAAAAGAAAAAGTGGATGGATTCTTCTTGGAATATGACGATGACCGTTCTGGCGATTTTCAACCACTTGCACATATTCCAAACGGAGGGGCAAAAGTAGTGCTAGGTATTTTCACCTCTAAAACTGGTGAATTAGAAAACAAAGAAAACATTCTTGCTCGTATTGAGGAGGCAACTCAATATGTTCCGCTTGAGCAGTTAAGTATCAGCCCACAATGCGGCTTTGCTTCTACACATCATGGTAATAAGCTAACAGAAGATCAACAATGGGAAAAACTAAAATACATCGTTGATATTTCTAAAGAAATCTGGGGTTAAAACTGTGTAACATCTCGACTACTTTCTACTCATTTGTAGAAGCCTGTAGACGAGTTAAATATAACTTTCTTTCTCGCATCTCATTTGATAATGGGGAAGAAAGTATTTAATTACAAAGTAATAAGATAATAACTAAAATGCCAAGGGAATAAAAGAACCCTTGGCATTTTAGTTATTTTTTTATTTTCATTATTTTTGCTTCTGCTTTTAAGGCCTTCAAAAGCGAAATAATCATTAGCAGCATAACAAATGAAAATGGTAAGGCGGCAATAATAATTGTATTTTGCAATGCATCTAATCCATTAACGGATAATAATATAATTGCGATAACAGATAATGTGATTCCCCAAACGAGCTTCACTTTGTTCGGCGGTGTTAATGATCCATGTGTTGACTGCATACCGAGAACAAAAGTGGCAGAATCTGCTGAAGTGATGAAAAAGGAAGCAATCAATATGACAGCAAAAACAGAAATAAATGTGGAGAGAGGCATCAAGTTGAACATTTCAAAAATAGTCAATTCAGTAGATGCTTGTGCTAAGTCGGCAATCCCTCTCTTTTGAAAGTCAATAGCTGTCGTACCAAAAGCCGAAAACCAAAATGCTCCTAGTAAAGTAGGCGCTACAAGAACACCAGTAACAAACTCACGTATCGTGCGACCTTTAGATACTCGAGCTATGAACATGCTTACAAATGGTGCCCAAGAAATCCACCAGGCCCAATAGAAGATCGTCCAATTGTCGAGCCATTCTCGGTTGTGGTCATTTAATGGAGATGTGCGGAAACTCATTTGTACAATATTTCCTAAATAGCCACCAAAAGAATCAGTAAACATATCGAAAATAAGCAAGGTAGGTCCCAGAATAATGACAAAACCAAGTAAAGCAAGAGCTAATATTAAATTTATGTTGGATAAATATTTTATTCCTTTACTTAGTCCTGACCAAGCAGATGCTACGAATAGAACAGTGACAACCGCTATAATAATAATTTGAGATGTGATCCCAATTTTGAAGTCGAATAAGTAATTTAAGCCGGCGTTAATTTGAACGGCACCGAAGCCAAGAGAAGTAGCAACTCCAAATGCTGTAGCAAAGACAGCGAGTACATCTACGAGAGTACCCCATGGCCCTTCCATCTTTTTGCCGAAAATAGGTTTCAATGTTGAGGAGATTAAGCCAGGTTCTCCCTTGCGAAATTGGAAGAATGCAAGAGATAGCGCAACAACCCCATACATAGCCCAAACATGGAACCCCCAGTGGAAGAAAGCTTGACGAAGTGATTCTTTAAAAGCTGCACTAGTATTTGGCTCTGCTGTCGCAGGATCGATGGCATAATGTGATAATGGTTCAGCTGCCCCATAAAAGACAAGCCCAATTCCCATTCCAGCAGAAAATAGCATAGCAATCCAAGTAACAGTTGAAAACTGTGGACGATCTGAATCTTTTCCAAGTCGGATTTTCCCATATGGACTAACTATGAAGAAAATGCTTAATGCTAACATAAACGTCATAAGCAACATGTAGTACCAGCCAAATGACGAAGCAACAAAAGTTTTAATAGTTGTGGTAATAGCTTCAAAACTTTCGGGTGCTAAAGCCCCGTATCCGACTGCTAAAACTATTAAACCCATTGTAATATAAAATACCTTTGATAATTTTTTCATGTTTCCCCCTACATATTTAAAGTTAAACCGTTAACTATACTAATAAAATATTATTGAATCAACCAATACACTTATCCTTAGTTCCTTTAAGTATTTCCATTTTAGTCGATATTGAAACTTCCATTTCTTAATGAAAGCTTCGAAAGCTATTTTTATTATTTTTTTTTAATGGTGATGTTTGTCTAGTTTGCTTCCTGTGCGCTTGCATTTACTAATAGTAGTGCAAGAAGGAGGTGAATTAACAATGAATCAACATCGTCAACCCTGTTCCTGTAATTCCTGTCACCAAACGCAGTGGCATCAACCAGCTGCGCAACCAGTTGTTTGTCCCCCGCAATACCGAGTGCGTGATTCATTCTTACCAAGAATGCAGCCTGTTATCCATCCAATTGTAAATGTGAATAGAGAGCATATCGTAAACGTCCCTCAGCACTTTTATACAGTGACTAATCAAAATGTAATGGCACCTGGAAGCCAACAAGCATTTCCAATGCAACAAGGAATGTTTCCACAACAATCATTTGGTCAGCCATTTGGACAACAACAATACGGACAGCAACAGTTCTTCCCAGGTCAGAATAGATAATTCATCGATATTGTAGTTTTCTGTGTTATATAGAAAACACGAGCAAATGCCTTTTACTTAAAAAGTGCATTTGCTTTTTTATCTTATCTAGTTTTACCAAAAGCCTTAGATTTTCTTAATAAAAAAATCTCACATAAAATAGTATCTATGTATTTTGATATATTGTAATTTTCAGTATATTTTGATAGAGTTTATAATTATTTCGGTTTGTAAAAGAAAAATAGAAGGACATGGGGGAATAATATGAAGCTTTTTTTATCGGTTGATATGGAAGGGATAACAGGATTACCAGATTACACGTTTGTAGAGTCTAATAAGCATAATTACGAACGGGCGAGACGTATAATGACCCAAGAAGCAAATGCCATTGTAGAGGGTGCTTTATCAAAAGGTATAAAAGAAGTATTAGTCAATGATAGTCATTCTAAGATGAATAATCTCCTAGTAGAAGAATTACATCCAGATGCTTCCTTAATTACAGGAGATTTTAAGCCCTATTCAATGGTGCATGCACTAGACGAAACGTATTTAGGGGCAGTGTTTGCTGGTTATCATTCAAGAGCTGGACAACCGGGTGTTATGAGTCATTCGATGATTTTTGGAGTTCGTAATATGTACATAAATGATGTGGTTATTGGAGAACTAGGATTAAATGCTTATGTAGCAGGACATTATGGCGTACCCGTTATTATGGTGGCAGGAGACGATGGTGCGTGTAGAGAAGCGCAGACCCTTATACCTGGTGTGGTGACTGCAGTTGTGAAAGAGTCTATTTCTCGATCAGCTGTAAAGACGTTACATCCTTTAAAGTCACAGGCTTTGCTTAGAGAAAAAGTAGTGGAGGCTATAGAAAAACGAGATCAAATAAAGCCTCTAACTCCACCTGAAAACCCGGTATTACGAATTGAATTTGTTAACTACGGTCAAGCGGAGTGGGCGGCTTTAATGCCAGGTTGTGAAATTATAGAAGGGACAACAACGGTTAAGTTTAATGCGAAAGATATATTAGAGGCGTATCGAGCAATGCTTGTTATGGTGGAATTAGCGTTACAAGCTAAGTTCTGTTAGGGGGGATTTTGAATGGCGAAGTATATTATGAAGCGTTTTATCATGATGATTGCAACGATTCTAATCATCGCTACATTGACTTTCGTATTGATGCACTTAATACCAGGTTCTCCATTTGAAGGAGAGCGAACGACTAATCCTACTATTCAGGCAAACTTAGAAAAGTTTTATAAATTAGATGAACCCCTTCACATTCAATATTTAAGTTATTTAAAATCGATTGTCACTTTTGACTTTGGACCATCGATTAAGAAGCCTAATGAATCCGTAAATGAATTGTTGGCACGGGGATTCCCAATTTCCTTTGAACTTGGGATGATTACTATTTTAGTAGCTTTGTTATCAGGAATCATACTAGGTACGATTGCTGCACTTCGGCATAATGGTCTGGTAGATTACTTTGCCATGGCATTTGCGGTAGTTGGTATATCTGTTCCTAACTTCGTACTTGCAACATTACTTATTCAACAGCTTGCTGTGACCTGGGACTTGCTACCAGCGGCAACCTGGTCTAGTCCGTTACATATGATATTGCCGATAATAGCCCTTGCAACGGGACCTACAGCTATCATTGCTCGTTTAACTAGATCTAGTATGTTAGAGGTGCTAACACAGGATTATATTAAAATGGCTCGTGCAAAGGGGTTATCACCGGTAAGGATAATTGTCCGACATGCATTAAGAAATGCACTCATGCCTGTAGTGACCATTCTGGGAACAATGCTTGCTGGTATACTAACAGGAACATTTGTAATCGAGCGTATTTTTGCTATTCCTGGAATGGGCAAATATTTTGTGGAAAGTATTAATAATCGAGATTACCCAGTAATTATGGGAACAACTGTGTTTTATAGTGCATTTTTGGTGTTCATGCTATTCGTTGTAGATATTGTTTACGGATTACTGGACCCACGTATAAAATTACACCGCAAAGAGGGGGATGCTTAATGACAAATCCACAAGACGTAGTGCCCCCACAGCATGTAAAAGACGAATGGTTTCGACCCCTTCTGAAAGAACATGGTAGTGCAGAAACAGTTGTTAGACCCTCACTATCCTATTGGAAGGATGCTTGGCGTCGATTACGGAAAAATAAATTGGCGATGGGCGGATTAATCTTTCTTATTTTATTGATGCTTTTTGCTATATTTGGTCCTATTTTTTCACCATATTCGGTTACAGCTACTGATTATCCCAGCCAAAACCAGTCTCCATCCGCTGCTCATTGGTTTGGTACCGATGAGGCAGGAAGAGATGTATTTACAAGAACCTGGTATGGTGCCCGTATTTCCATATTTGTTGGAGTTATGGCAGCACTTATTGATTTCTTCATTGGCATTATTTACGGCGGTATTAGTGGTTATAAAGGTGGTCGTACGGATTCCATCATGATGCGTATAGTAGAAGTACTTTATGGATTACCCCATTTGTTAGTTGTTATTTTATTGATGGTTATCATGGGCGCAAGTTTAACTACCATCATAGTAGCTCTAACAGTCACTGGATGGGTAGGGATGGCACGAATTGTTCGGGGACAGGTATTACAAATAAAAAACTATGAGTTCGTAACAGCATCCAAATCGTTTGGTGCCAAGAGCTCTAGAATTATCCGGAAAAATTTATTACCAAATACGATGGGGCCGATTATAGTTCAGATGACACTTACAGTTCCGAGTGCTATTTTTGCAGAAGCATTTCTAAGTTTTTTAGGCTTAGGGATTGCAGCCCCATTTGCGAGTTGGGGTGTAATGGCAAATGATGCGCTTCCTGTTATTTTATCCGGTCATTGGTGGCGTTTATTCTTCCCTGCATTGTTTATTTCTTTAACAATGTTTGC
Source organism: Psychrobacillus sp. INOP01 (assembly GCF_018140925.1). Taxonomy (NCBI): domain Bacteria; kingdom Bacillati; phylum Bacillota; class Bacilli; order Caryophanales; family Bacillaceae; genus Psychrobacillus; species Psychrobacillus sp. INOP01. The sequence continues at coordinate 1,995,459 of NZ_CP073315.1, read as the reverse complement.
CTTTAATGTGCTAGGGGATGGACTGCAGGATGCGCTAGATCCGAAGCTTAGGAGGTAGATTGGATGAATGAACATCAGTTAGATCTTACAAAGGAACAAATAAAAGAGCGAGTTGATGAAGTAGATAAATCATCTCTTCGGGTGGGTACCTCTGGAGTGCAAAGGAATAGAAGGAAAACAAAGAAGGTTAGGTCAGATGTAAAAGTACTTCAGGTGAATAATCTTCAAGTTTCTTTTCGAACGTATGGTGGAGAGGTTGAAGCAGTTAGAGGTGTTAGTTTCGATCTTCATCAAGGGGAAACACTTGCAATAGTAGGTGAATCAGGGTGTGGGAAAAGCGTTACTTCTAATGCCATTATGGGTTTAATACCACAGCCTGCTGGAATTATTAAGAATGGCCGTGTCCTTTTTAAAGGGAAAGAGTTGACAGGTATGTCGAAGCCCCAACTGCGGAAAATTCAAGGAGTTGATATATCCATGATTTTCCAAGACCCAATGACAGCACTAAACCCAACGCTCACGATCGGGGAGCAGTTAACGGAAGGACTTCGAACGCATAAAAAAGTAAGTAAACAGGAAGCAAAGAGGAAAGCGATAGAAATGTTGGAACTAGTAGGAATACCCAATCCAACAGAGCGTTTAAAGCAATTTCCACACCAATTTTCTGGAGGAATGCGTCAACGAATCGTGATTGCAATTGCGCTCATTTGTGAACCCGAGCTATTAATCGCGGATGAACCGACAACGGCACTGGATGTAACGATCCAAGCACAAATTTTGGAGCTTTTTGAGGAGATTCAACAGAAAACGGATATTTCGATTATTTTAATTACTCATGATTTAGGAGTTGTTGCAAAAATAGCTGATCGAATAGCCGTAATGTATGCCGGAAAAATAGTGGAAATTGGAGACAAGCGTGCGATATTTTACACACCAGAGCATCCATATACGAAAGGGCTTTTGAATTCAGTTCCTCGTCTGGATTTGGTCGAGGAAGAGCTACAACCAATTGAAGGAACACCACCAGATTTGTTTTCGCCACCGAAAGGGTGCCCTTTCACTGCGAGATGTCCTTATGCGATGGAAGTATGCGATCATGTATATCCTTTTACGACAACAATATCTGAATCACATGCGGTTGACTGCTGGCTTCAAGACGAACGTGCAAAATTATTACAAGAGTTATCTTGAATAGGATGAGCGCGCGTAAGTGCATTCACATATATATTACAAAGGGGGAACTAAGATGAAGAAATGGCTATCATTATTTGTAGTAGCGTTATTTGTCCTTGTGTTAAGTGCTTGTACAGCCACGAAAGATGCGGGTGAAACACCGGAAACTAATACAGGTAACGAAGGGGAAGAGAAGGAAACGGTAGTAGAAACTGAAACTGAAACAGAAAAAGTACTCAAATTAAATAATGGAAATGAACCAACATCATTTGATCCATCTGTAGGATTTGATGCGGTTTCTTGGAATGCATTAAATAATCTAATGGAAGGACTTGTACGTCTTTCAAAGGACCATGTGGCAGAACCTGCAACAGCTGAAAAAATTGATGTAACAGAAGATGGTCTAACGTATACATTTACAATTCGCGACGATGCAAAATGGTCTAATGGAGAGCCTGTGTTAGCAAGTGATTTCGTTTATGGATGGTTGCATATGTTAAATCCGGAAACAGCTTCTCCTGCAGCATTTTTAGCGTATTTCATTGATGGAGCTGAAGCCTATAATAGTGGGGAAGGCGCAGCTGAGGACGTTGCTATTAAAGCATTGGAAGAAAAAGTATTCGAAGTGAAGTTGAATGCTCCAACAGAAGCATTCCTAAATATCATTACAAACCCAAGTTTCTTCCCAGTCAATGAGAAAGTTGCGACAGAGAATGCAACTTGGTTTACAGAAGCAGATACATTCGTAGGGAATGGCCCGTTCAAGTTAACAGCATGGGAGCATGATGTAAGCTTTACATTTGCAAAAAATGAAAATTATTGGGATGCGGATACTGTAAAGCTCGATAAAGTAGAATGGGCTATGGTAGACGATTCCAATACTGAATACCAAATGTACGAAACAGGGGATTTAGATGTATCGGGTGTACCAGCGGAGTTGGCTGATCAGTTACTGAATGACCCAGAGCTTAAAAATGAAGACCAAGCGGGATTGTATTTCTACCGTTTCAATGTTTCCCAGGAGCCTTTCACAAATAAAAAAATCCGTCAGGCTTTTGGTTTAGCGGTTGATCAACAAGAAATCGTAGAGTTTGTAACGAAAAATGGTGAAAAACCAGCAGAAGGCTTTATTCCTTACGGATTTGTAGGACCAGATGGTAAAGAATTCAGAGAAACAGCAGGTAAGCTTATAGGTTTTGATGCAGAAAAAGCAAAAACACTTTTAGCAGAAGGTATGGCAGAAGAGGGGTACACAGAGTTACCTGAAGTAACATTAACTTATTCTACAAGTGATACTCATAAGAAAATAGCAGAAGCATTGCAAAGTAAATTTAAAGAAGTATTAGGAGTAGATGTAACGCTACAAAACGTAGAGGCAAGTGTATTTGCGACCGAGCAAAAAGAGTTTAAATACCAATTGTCTCGTTCTTCCTTCTTATTTGACTATGCAGATCCAGTGAATGCATTAGAAAGCTTCATCACAGGTTCCTCTATGAACCGTACGACTTGGTCAAATGCAGAATTTGATAAACTAATTGCCGATATCAAAAAGGAAACAGACGAAGCTAAACGTTGGGAAATGCTTATCCAAGCAGACGCGTTATTAATGGATGAAATGCCTATTTTCCCAGTTCACTATTACAACCAAGTAACACTTGAAAAACCAACAATCTCAGGAATCGTAAGACATCCAGTTGGATATATGGATTTAAAATGGGCTAGCAAAGAATAGCAGCAAGCGATTATAGAAAGACTGCGGTGCCTCTTTTGGTACCGCCCTTTTCTTTCATAGTAACTATGTTAAAATTTGCTGTGAGTTGGTTTATCAAGGCTTTCATCATAAAGGAGAAATTACAAATGAAAATTCGTCCGAAACGATTGCAAAAAGGAGATACTATTGGAATTATTGCTCCTTCCAGTCCACCAAATTTAGAAAACTTAAAGCGTTCTTTTGCTTTTTTAGAGGAGCTTGGCTTGTCTTATAAACTAGGCAAAAGTGTAGATAATGTACATGGTTATTTAGCTGGTACTGATGAGGAACGTTTAGAAGATTTACATGAAATGTTCGCTAACCCGGATATCGCAGGAATTATTTGTGCTGGTGGAGGCTATGGTTCTGCGCGTTATACAGATCAAGTCGATTTTCAATTGATGCATGAGAATCCAAAAGTTTTTTGGGGTTACTCCGATATTACCTTTCTACATACAGGGATGAATCTATATTCCGATATCGTTACCTTTCATGGACCAATGTTAGCCTCGGATGTGGGAAAGGATACATTCTCCGAGCTATCCAAAAAAATGTTTCAGCAGTTGTTTAATCCGATGGAGCTATATTATACCGAAGCAATCTCTCCTTTGACACAAGTTTCTCCCGGAGTCATCAGAGGAGAGCTGACAGGAGGTAATTTATCACTACTAGCTAATGGTGTAGGCACGAAATATGAGGTAAACACAAAAGGAAAACTTCTCTTTATAGAAGATGTGGGGGAAGAGCCTTACAAAGTCGATGGTATGCTTAACCAACTTCGCCAAGCTGGTATTTTAGATGCAGCGGCTGGGTTTGTCATTGGAGATTTTAGTGATGCAGAACCTAAAAAAAGACCGGTTACTTTGTCTTTAGACGAAGTGTTTGATCATTATATTGGTAAATTAGGTAAGCCTGCGGTGAAAGGATTTAAAATAGGACATTGCGAGCCTCATTTTGCAGTTCCGCTTGGAATGGAAGCGGAATTGGATGCGAATAACCTATCTCTAACAATTTTACCTGGAGTGGAATAGGGGGAGAGAAGATTGTATATAAAATCGATTGAAACATTTGATGTCGCGATTCCTCTGACTAAACCTTTTAAAACTGCTTTACGAACAGTGACAACGGCATACTCGGTGTATGTGACTATTACTATGAGTGATGGAATAGTCGGTTATGGAGAGGCTCCACCGACACATGTTATTACTGGAGAGTCGATGGATAGTATCCGATACGCTATTAACGAAATAATAGCTCCTCAGTTAATTGGTATGAACATTTTACAAAGTGAGCAGGTATTTCAGAAACTAAACACAGCGTTAGTTAGAAATACGAGTGCTAAAGCTGCAGTAGACATGGCTATTCATGACATACTTGCTAAATATGCAGGTCTTCCTTTATATCAGTTTTTAGGAGGGTATCGAGATACGCTAGAAACTGATTTTACAGTTAGTGTGAATGACCCTACCGAGATGGCGGACGATGCGGAACGGTATATAAAGGATGGATTTGAAGTTCTAAAGGTCAAGGTAGGTATAGGTGAAATAAAAGATGATATCGAACGTATTCGTACTATTCGAAAACGTGTGGGAATGACGCCAAAGTTAAGACTCGATGCTAACCAAGGGTGGAACGCGAAAGAGGCGGTAAAAGCAATCGGTTTGATGGAGGATGCAGGTCTATCCATCGAATTTGTAGAGCAACCAGTGCCTTCTTGGGATCTAGAAGGGCTAAAGTATGTTACCGATTATACGTATACTCCAATTATGGCGGATGAAAGTGTTTTTTCTGTACAGGATGCTAAACAAGTTCTAAAAATGCGAGCTGCTGATTTGATCAATATAAAGCTAATGAAATCAGGGGGCATTTATCACGCACAAAAAATAAATACACTTGCAGAGGCGAATGGCGTGGAATGTATGGTAGGCAGTATGATTGAAACGAAATTAGGCATTACTGCTGCAGCTCATTTTGCTGCTAGTCAGCCGAATATTCGATATTTCGATTTTGATGCACCTTTGATGCTGGATAATGATTTAATAGTCGGTGGAGTTATCTATGAAAAAAGTAATATGACGTTTTCCAATGAACCAGGATTAGGGATTGTACATGTGAATTTGGATTAGGAGGCTAAAAAATGCCAGTTGAAACGAAAGAATGGGTTTGTGCTGTAAAGGTAGGAACTATTTGGACAGAACCTAATTCTGCTAGAGAGATAGATGACCCAGGGATCTCAAATCCTGTGTTATTGGTGGAATGGCTTGAGGCACTACCATACAAAGAAAGGCTAGCGTTATGTAATGAAAACCGTGTGCAAACGCAAATTCTTTACGGAGAGCCAGTGCTTGTGGAGACGATAGAAGGGGAATGGGCAAAAGTTGTTGCTATTTGGCAGCCCTCCAAAAAAGATAGTCGTGGTTATCCAGGATGGATTCCGCTATCGCAAATACAGCCGGCTGAGCAAGTGGATTTTAAAGGTATTGCTCGAGTTTCGTCTGCAAAAGCTCAGCTATGGGATTTACAGCATAATCCGTTACTCGTTTTACCTTTTAATACTATTCTACCAATAATGTCAGAGGATGAGGTATTTTATACCGTTCATACTCCGCATGGTAAAGCGTTATTATCGAAAACACATGCTCAATTTGCACCTTCTTTGGAGCAGCTTCCAAAGAGATTTGCAGAAGAGGCAGTTGCTTTAGGAGAAAATTATCTAGACTTGCCTTACCTTTGGGGTGGTATGTCTCCATATGGTTATGATTGTTCGGGTTTTTCGTACAATATGTTGAAAGCTTGTGGGTATATAATTCCTAGAGATGCAAGTGACCAAGCAAAAACGGGAGAAGGAATATCTATACAAGATCCTTCTCTTTGGAAAAAGGGAGATTTACTATTTTTTGCAAATGATGAAGGGACTGGACCTGTTAGGCATGTTGGGTTTTATTATGGGAATGGACAGCTTTTGCATTCGCATTCAACTGGGAAAACAGTTGAAATTTTAGTGCTAGCAGGATCTAAGCTAGAAAAGGAAATTTGTGCAGTTAGAAGATATGCCGTTTAGGGGGGATTTACATGACGGAAAAAGTTCTATTATCTGTTCAAGATTTGAAACGCCATTTTGACATTGGACATGGGGAGACATTAAAGGCGGTTGATGGGATAAGTTTTGATATTATCAAAGGAGAAACATTCGGTTTAGTAGGAGAATCAGGTTGTGGCAAATCCACCGCAGGTCGAACTATTTTAGGATTGTACAATAGAACAGAGGGAAAAGTTCTGTTTGAAGATAAAAATGTGCATGAGATGAGTGACAAAGAAAGAACAGGGTACTTGAAAAAGATGCAAATGATCTTCCAGGATCCTTATGCATCTTTAAACCCCCGTTCCACTGTGTTTGAAATTATTGCAGAACCGATGGAAATACATAAACTATATAAAAAGGAAGAGTTAAAGGCAAGAGTGTATGAATTACTAGAGGATGTTGGACTGAACAGAGACCATGCTAATCGCTATCCTCATGAATTTTCTGGAGGGCAACGCCAACGAATTGGTATAGCTCGGGCACTAGCATTAGATCCGGAGTTTATCATAGCGGATGAGCCTATTTCTGCTTTAGATGTGTCGGTTCAAGCGCAAGTAGTGAAGCTACTCCAACGGCTACAAAAAGAAAAAAATCTTACCTATTTGTTTATTGCGCATGATTTGTCGATGGTCAAGTATATCTCTGACCGAATAGGGGTCATGTATCTGGGACATATGGTAGAACTGACCACGAGTAACCAATTATATGAAGATCCACTGCACCCGTATACAAAGGCTTTGTTATCAGCAATTCCAATTCCAGACCCTGATATAGAGGAATCACGGGAACGTATTCTATTGCAAGGAGAGCTACCGAGCCCGATTAATCCACCTTCTGGTTGTGTGTTTCGTACAAGATGTGCACACGCTATGTCCATTTGTACGGAAGAAAAACCGTCTTGGAAGGAGCAAGAGCCCGGTCATTTTGTGGCATGTCATCTTTATAATTAATAGACTTCTTTATATTATATTGTTGAGGGAGAAATCACTTTTAAAGAAGATTGTTCATTTTGTGTAAAGGCACTTAAGCCTTCTATTTCTGGTTTTTTTGTCGATTTCTACTCGCTTTATTGACCCCGCAGGGAGCAATCATAGAAACGAAGGCTGAGAATTCCAAAACGTGTGTAGACAATTTGTAATTAGCATCATACTGTCCCGAGGAGGCTCGACCTCGACCTCGCCCGCGTAAAGCGTCCGCATGAAACGAAAATCATCAGTATTATAAAGTACCAACATTCAAAATGGCAACTTGCATAATTATATGTTGACGGATTGCTAATACTTGTAGTATTCTGAAAATAACTTAAAGAAAGGAGTGAGGCATTATGGCAAATGTATATACGTATCCACGAATCAGTAAGTTCATGATGTCCCACTCTGTATGTCTCTAACCAGATATATGCTTCTTTACTAATGGCCGGGAAACCATGACTGCTGATTCGTGCAGTCATGGTTTTTTTATTGTCTAGCAATAGCTGCCATCAATGTGCAGCTTGTGCTTTTATTCAAACGGAAATTAGGAGGAAGTTAAATTGAATTTAATCGAACAATATGGTTGGAATAGTAATTGGGAAGAAAAAATAGCGGGTAATGGAATTGCGGGTCGAGTGCTACTGGAACATAAAAATTTATATAAAGTCATGACCAACGAAGGGGAGTTACTAAGCTCACTTTCTGGGAAATTTAAGTTTGATCATGGTAGGGAAGCATTTCCGGCAGTTGGAGACTGGGTAGTTCTTGAACAAATGCCTGGCGAGGAAAAAGGAATCATTCACGAAGTGCTTCCTCGCAGCTCTCAGTTCTCGAGGAAAATGGCGGGATTGACGACGGAGATTCAACTGATTGCAGTTAACGTTGATTATGTATTTCTAGTGATGTCGCTCAATCATGACTTCAATGTCCGTAGGTTAGAGAGATATTTATTGGCTGCATGGGATTCAGGAGCGACACCTGTTGTGGTGTTAACGAAAAAAGATGCCTGTGATGACCTAGAATATTATATAAAAGAAGTGGAAGCTATTGCATTTGGTGTAGACATATTTGCAGTGAGTAGTGTTACAGGCGAGGGTATTAATCGTCTAGGAAATCTATTGGCAGCACATAAAACGGGCGCACTTCTAGGATCTTCTGGAGTTGGGAAATCTTCTTTGATTAACGCCTTGTCAGGCGTAGAGGTAATGACTGTAAATGATATAAGAGAAGATGATAGTAAGGGACGTCATACGACCACGCATAGAGAGCTAACGCTGTTACCGGAAGGTGGCTTATTAATCGATACACCTGGTATGAGGGAGTTTCAACTTTGGGATACGAGTGATGGAGTTAGTGCTAGCTTTCAGGATATCGAAGAGCTTGCATTAGCGTGCCGGTTTCGTGATTGTCAGCATGTAAAAGAGCCGGGCTGTTCTATTCAAGAGGCTATTTACACGGGTGCGCTTAAACAAGAACGCTATAAAAGCTATGTAAAACTAATGAGAGAACTTGCACATATCGATCGAAAAAATGATGCAGTAGCTAAAAAAGCTGAAACGAATAAATGGAAGCAAATTACGAAATCTCAACGAAATAATTATAAAAAGAAAATTTAATTTTAGATATGAGGTAAAGGATGATTCAATTAGTCAATAACGAGGATGCAAAAGTCGCGGAAAGCATTTTATCGATTCAATTACCAGCATATAAAGTAGAAGCTGATTTAATCGGGTTTGATGGGATTCCACAGCTTTTGGATACTGTAAAAGATATAAGGAAATCCAGAGAACTATTTCTTGGGAAGTTAGATGGCTCGAAAATGATGGGTTTTATTTCTTATGAAGATACAGATGAACTAATTGATATTTGTAGACTTGTAGTAGATCCTAATCATTTTCGAAAAGGGATTGCATCGGAGTTATTAACTTATCTATTGAATGTCAAAGCTAGCGAAAAAAAGGTAGTTGTATCAACTGGTGCAAAAAATATACCTGCAATCACATTATATGAGAGACATAATTTTAAGAAATTAGAGGATATTGAAATAGAACCGGATTTCTATATAACACAACTAACATACGAGGGAAAAAAGATTTATTGAATAAGAATATTCATTTTAATATATCCTAAACTACAAACGACTGTTTGTAGTTTTTTTCTTCTTTTTAAGGGCAAATCGTATCAATTGCACATGCGAAAAATTCTAGTTATAATATAGTCAAAGTTAGTCAAAGTCAGTTTATGAGAAGAGGTGAGAAGGTGAAAAATATATCTGACATAATTGAAGGTTATTTGAAGGCTATTATAGAAGAAGGAAGTAAGGAACAAATTGAAATTAAGCGAAGTGAAATTGCAGAAAAATTTCAGTGCGTCCCATCTCAAATAAATTATGTAATCAATACTCGATTTACCCAAGATCGCGGATACTTGGTAGAAAGTAAACGAGGTGGAGGTGGATATATTCGAATCCTCCGCGTTCGAGCTCATACGAAGGCTGATTTAATAGAGCATATTATACAAACACTAGAAAATGGGGCTTCTGAATCCGTAACGGAAGATATCGTTTTTCGGTTAATAGACGAGGATGTTATTTCTAAGCGTGAAGCAAAACTCATTTTAGCAGCTTTAAATCGAACTACTCTAGCCATTCCTCTACCAGCAAGAGATGAACTACGATCACGTATATTATGTGCCATGTTATTAACGTTAAAATATGAAAAAAGTGAAAAATGAACGGGGTGTGTTGAAAGGTGATTTGTGAAAATTGTAAACAAAGACCAGCGAAAGTAACGGTTACCCAAGTGCATAATGGTGAACACTTTGAAAGACATTATTGTGAGGTCTGTGCAAATAGCCTCCACCCGTTTTATGTAGAGTACAAACAAGACCCATTATCTCTACATCAGCTATTATCGAACTGGTTTAGTCAAACAGAACAACAACCAATGCAACATAAACAACAAAAAAACATGATAGTATGCGATGAATGTGGCTGGTCAATTCAGCGGTTTTTAGACGAAGGGAAATTTGGTTGCGCAAATTGCTACAACAGTTTCCGTCCACAGTTACCTAATGTATTTAAGAGACTTCATAATGGAAATACGAAGCATATTGGAAAGGCTCCAGGTGCGCTAGGGGAAAAAATTGCTATAAAAAAACGTATAGAAGCGATTCGCTCTCAAATGAAAGATGCGATTGACACTGAAAGTTTTGAGGAAGCCGCAAAGCTGAGAGATGAAGCCAGAGATTTGGAAAATCAACTTTCTACAGGAGGTGACCAAACTGATGTCAATTGAACATTTTTTAGACAACTCAATTTCTAGTTGGATGGCTGGGGAAGGAAAGCATTCGGATATTGTTATGAGTACAAGAATACGTTTAGCTCGAAATCTGAATGGCTATCGTTTTCCTTTAGCATTTACAGAAGATGAGGCGCATAAAATTGACCAATCTGTTTCTGCCACTTTACTGGACGCAAGTGACGAACTGCATATGCAATTTTCTTCCTTCCATATAAAGGATGTATCCGAACTAAGTCGCCAGGTATTAGTAGAAAAACATTTAATCAGTCCAAAGCTTGCTAACTCACCTATGACCGGATCGGTTTTATTATCAAATGATGAATCTGTTAGTGTGATGGTCAATGAAGAGGATCATATTCGTATACAATGCCTTTTTTCGGGGCTTCAAATCCAAGAAGCATATGCGCAGGCAGATGAGTTAGATCGTGTATTAGATAAGGAATTACCCTATGCTTTTGACGAGCAGTTTGGATATTTAACAAGTTGTCCTACCAATACAGGTACTGGTTTACGTGCATCTGTAATGATGCATTTACCCGCATTAACGATGACGAAACAAATGAATAGAATTGTTACCATCATTTCAAGGTTAGGAATGGTAGTAAGAGGAATTTACGGAGAAGGTAGTGAAGCGCTCGGTAATGTTTATCAAGTATCCAACCAAACCACACTTGGTAAGTCAGAAGAAGACATACTTGCCGATCTTCAAAGTATTACTGAACAAATTATTCAAAAAGAAAGAGAAGCGCGAGATGCACTTCTAAAGCATTCGGCCAATACACTAGAAGATCGACTGTATCGATCTTTAGGAACTTTATCATTTGCTCGTATTATGGCGACAGATGAAGCGGCAAGGTGCCTATCAGATGTGCGATTAGGAATAGATATGGGACTAATAGAAGATGTTGATATGTCTATCTTGAATGAATGTATGGTGTTTATGCAACCAGGATTTCTGCAAAAATATGCAGGAACTTCACTGAACACCTCCGAGCGGGATATGTTTCGCGCGAAGCTGTTAAGGGAACGATTGCAAAAAGAAGAAAAACAGAAAACAAAAGGAGAGGAATCTGAATGATGTTTAATCGTTTTACACAAAGATCTCAAAAAGTATTACAACTAGCACAAGAAGAAGCTATTCGCTTAAAGCATGAGTCCATAGGGACAGAACATATATTACTTGGTCTTATCCGAGAAGGTAGTGGAATAGCTGCTAAAGCATTAGAAGCAATAGAAGTAGACCTAAAAGTAATCGAAGCAGGGATCGAGGAACTAGTAGGAGCAGGTAAAGAAGAAGTTGGACCAATTGTTAACTACACACCTCGTGCGAAAAAGGTAATTGAACTTTCAGTAGATGAGTCACGAAAATTAGGTCACTCATACATTGGAACTGAGCATCTTTTACTTGCACTTATCCGTGAAGGAGAAGGTGTAGCAGCTCGTGTTCTAAATAATGCGGGAGTTAGTTTAAACAAAGCTCGTCAACAAGTACTTCAATTACTAGGAAGCACAGAGCAAGCACATGGTAATGGAAACAATGGAGCTGCTCCGGCTAGTACACCAACACTAGATGGCCTAGCTCGTGACTTAACGCAAATTGCAAGAGAAGGCACACTAGACCCTGTAATTGGTCGTAGTAAAGAAATTACAAGAGTAATTGAAATCTTGGCTCGTCGTACAAAAAACAACCCAGTTCTAATTGGAGAGCCAGGTGTTGGTAAAACAGCTATTGCAGAAGGGCTTGCACAGCAAATCGTACAAAATGAAGTGCCGGAAATCCTACGCGATAAACGTGTGATGACGCTAGATATGGGTACAGTTGTTGCTGGTACAAAATATCGTGGGGAATTTGAAGACCGTTTGAAAAAAGTGATGGATGAAATCCGCCAAGCAGGTAATGTTATCTTATTCATTGATGAACTTCACACATTAATTGGTGCTGGTGGAGCAGAGGGTGCTATCGATGCATCGAATATTTTGAAGCCCGCTCTTGCTCGTGGAGAAATTCAATGTATTGGTGCGACAACGCTGGATGAGTATAGAAAATATATTGAAAAAGATGCAGCATTAGAGCGTCGTTTCCAACCAATTCAAGTAGATGAACCTTCAGTAGCTGAAGCGATCCAAATTATTTACGGTTTACGTGATCGTTATGAAGCACATCATCGTGTGAAAATTACGGATGCAGCTGTAGAAGCTGCTGTGAAAATGTCAGATCGTTATATTTCTGATCGTTTCTTACCGGATAAAGCGATCGACTTAATAGATGAAGCAGGATCTAAAGTACGTTTACGTTCGTATACAACACCTCCTAATTTGAAAGAATTAGAAGCAAAGCTAGAAGCTATCCGATCTGAGAAAAATGCTGCTGTTCAAAGTCAGGAATTTGAAAAAGCTGCATCATTCCGTGATAAAGAACAAAAGCTTAAAGATGAACTAGAAAAAATGAAAAACAATTGGAAAGAAAAGCAAGGAAAAGAAGAGTCTGAAGTAACAATAGAAGATATAGCGGCGGTTGTGTCTATGTGGACTGGAGTACCAGTTTCTAAACTGGCACAAACAGAATCTGAGAAGCTATTAAAACTGGAAGATAAATTACACGAAAGAGTTATTGGTCAAAGTGAAGCAGTGGACGCAATTTCAAGAGCTATTCGTCGTGCTCGTGCGGGACTTAAAGATCCAAAACGTCCTATTGGCTCCTTTATCTTCTTAGGACCTACCGGTGTAGGGAAAACCGAGCTTGCTCGTGCATTAGCAGAAGTGATGTTCGGAGACGAGGATGCGATGATTCGAGTAGACATGTCTGAGTACATGGAAAAACATTCAACTTCTCGTCTAGTTGGTTCTCCCCCAGGATATGTAGGGTTTGACGACGGTGGGCAATTGACAGAAAAAGTACGTCGTAAACCATATTCTGTTATCTTATTGGATGAAATTGAAAAAGCACACCCAGACGTCTTTAATATTCTGCTTCAAGTGTTAGAGGACGGACGATTAACAGACTCTAAGGGTCGCACAGTAGATTTCCGTAATACGGTAGTCATCATGACATCTAATGTCGGTGCGGATGCACTTAAATTCAATAAATACGTTGGATTTAACCTAAAAGAAGGCGGCAAGACAGACTATAAAGATATGAAAGGCAAAATGCTAGAAGAATTGAAGAAAGCATTCCGCCCAGAATTCTTAAACCGTCTAGATGAGATGATTGTGTTCCATTCTCTTGAAAAAGACCATTTAAAACAAATTGTTTCACTAATGACAGAGCAGTTAGCGAAACGTTTGAAAGAACAAGGTATTGAGTTAGAAATTACAGAAGCAGCACAAGATAAAATTACAACTGAAGGATATGAACCAGAATATGGTGCGCGTCCTTTACGCCGTGCAATTCAAAAACATGTAGAAGATCGTCTTTCCGAAGAGCTTTTAAAAGGAGAAGTATTGGATGGGCAACATGTAATATTTGATGTAGAAGACAATGAATTCGTGGTTCGCACTAAAGCTTTAGTTACAGAAGGTTAATATAGCGGGCATTCCGAAAAAGATTTCCGGAATGCCCTTTTTACATAGTAGGAGGTATTATGGCTAAAAAGAAAACGAAATTTATGTGTAACTCATGTGGTTATGAATCTGCAAAATGGATGGGAAGATGTCCTGGATGTGGAGAATGGAACACTATGGTAGAAGAAACTGAAATAGTATCCAAAGGTCCAAAACGCTCCTTTCAGCATTCGGACGGGGTAGCGCAGAAGGCTACCCCGATTATTTCAGTAGTAACAGCCGAAGAACCCCGGGTGACAACCGATTTTGCTGAATTGAATCGTGTTCTTGGTGGGGGTATTGTACCAGGATCGCTAGTGTTAATAGGGGGAGACCCGGGTATAGGAAAGTCTACTCTTCTTTTACAGGTTTCAGCTTTACTTGCCAATAAGGGAGAGCGAGTGCTATATATTTCGGGCGAGGAATCTATCCGTCAGACCAAGCTTCGTGCAGAACGTTTAGGGGTGACCTCAGCTGAGCTTTATATCTACTCAGAAACCAATTTAGAACTAATCAATGAAACTATTGAAAGTGTAGAGCCCAAATTTGTCATAGTGGACTCTATTCAAACTGTTCATCATCCAGAAGTGACTAGTGCACCAGGGAGTGTATCGCAAGTTAGAGAATGTACAGCAGAGCTTATGCGAATAGCCAAAACGAAAAATGTAGCAATCTTTTTAGTGGGACACGTAACGAAAGAAGGGCAAATTGCAGGCCCACGTATCTTGGAACATATGGTAGACACCGTATTGTATTTTGAAGGAGAACGTCACCATACGTATCGTATTTTAAGATCTCAGAAGAACCGTTTTGGCTCTACGAATGAAATTGCCATTTTTGAAATGATTCAATCTGGATTAAAAGAAGTGCTTAATCCGTCTGAATTATTTTTGCAGGAACGATCTCACGGAGCAGCGGGGTCCGCAATTGTTGCCTCTATGGAAGGTACCAGACCTATTTTAGTAGAGATTCAAGCGCTAGTGACTCAATCTAGCTTTAATTACCCGAAACGTATGGCTACTGGTATTGATCAAAACCGTGTTTCATTACTAATGGCGGTACTGGAAAAGAGAATGGGATTGCTGCTTCAAACGCAAGATGCTTATATAAAAGTTGCAGGTGGAGTAAAATTAGATGAACCTGCGATCGATTTAGCCGTCCTAGTAAGTATCGTCTCTAGTTTCCGGGATACAGGGGTTACACCAACAGACTGTTTTATCGGAGAAATCGGTTTAACTGGAGAAGTGAGAAGGGTGTCTAGGATTGAGCAGCGGGTGCAAGAGGCAGCGAAGCTTGGTTTTAAAAGAGCGATTGTTCCTGCATCTAATTTAGGTGGTTGGGATTATCCAAAAGGCATCCAAATTATAGGGATTGAAACAGTTAACGAAGCGATGAAAGAGGCATTTTCGTAATAAATAAGAGGATAAGTACTATTGTCTAGCTCCAGCGCCTAGCCCGCCTGAGTCGTTTTGGAATTTCAGTAAAGGTCAAGGACGCCTTTACATGAAATTCTTCTAGCGTTTGTCAGGGCTGGCATAGGCGTCATGTGCTTTTCTTATTAGACTTATTGTGAAAGATGGAAGTATAATAAAATAAATGGAGGTGGCATACTTGTTAAAATGGATTATTCAAATTGCGTTTATTTTAATTGGTGGAACATTGGGTTTACTATTCTTACCGCACTTATACGAGCTTTTTAATTTATCTAACAACCCTTGGATTCACAATCCTTATGTATCCGTTTTAGTTGGAGCAGTATTGTTATACGTGGCTGCATTATTTATGACCGATTACTTAGTTAACTTTATCAAGTGGATGGAAGAACGATTATTAAAAGCGCCAATTGGAGATTTGCTATTCGGAACGCTAGGATTGGTTATTGGATTAATCGTTGCCTTTTTCCTTGGTTCTGCGCTTAATAATATTGCTATACCGGGTATTGGATCGGTTGTGCCGGTACTATTGTCGATTGTTTTGGGATACTTAGGTTTCCAAGTTGGTTTTAAAAAGCGTGATGAACTTCTTCAGGTTTTTACTCCTTCCAAACAAAGTAGTAACAAAAAGAAAACAGTTGATGAGGATAACCAAGAATTGAGTTTAGGAACATATAAATTGTTAGATACTAGTGTTATTATCGATGGTCGTATTTCGGATATTTCGGTAACAGGATTTATCGAAGGCGTTCTTGTCGTTCCTCAATTTGTTTTGACGGAGTTACAGCATATTGCGGATTCCTCGGATACGCTTAAACGAACAAGAGGGCGCCGAGGGTTAGATGTATTGAAGAAACTACAAACGGAAAGAGCTTCTGCTGTACTAATCGTGGAAGAAGACTTCGAGGATATCCAAGAGGTTGATTTAAAGTTAGTTCGTCTAGCTAAAAAGATGAATGGAATCGTTGTAACGAATGACTTCAATCTAAACAAGGTTTGCGACCTGCATCAAGTGCGTGTTTTGAATATTAATGACTTGGCAAATGCAGTAAAACCGGTCGTTATTCCCGGGGAAATAATGCATGTTGTCGTTATTAAAGATGGTAAAGAACACAATCAGGGTGTCGCATATTTAGATGATGGAACGATGATCGTAGTGGAAGGCGGTAAGGCATATATTGGACAGGCGATAAACGTAGAGGTGACAAGTGTGCTTCAAACGTCGGCCGGTCGAATGATATTTGCAAAACCACAAGACTCGAAATAAAGAAAAAAGGGTTGTTTCCTTTGCGAAAGGAATACGCCCTTTTTCTGTGTGATGGAGGTTCAATAGCATGATATATACTGTTTTATTGCCAGCTGCAGGCAGTGGGAAACGAATGGGCGCTGGTCAAAATAAGTTATTTTTAGAACTACGTAATATTCCTATTTTGATACATACTTTACGAGTATTTGACAGAGATCCGAATTGTGAGCAAATAGTGTTGGCTGTGAAGAAAGAGGAAAAAATATTTATTGAACGGCTACTAAAAGAATATTGCATTACGAAGGTCGCTGCAATAGCAGAAGGTGGAGACGAGCGTCAGCATAGTGTATATGCAGCTTTAAAGGCTGTTACATCTAAAGGTATCATACTCGTTCATGATGCTGCACGACCATTTATTCATCAGGAAGTAATACAACAATTAGTGGAAGCTGCAAATACTACTGGAGCAGCTGTTGCGGCAGTTCGGGCAAAAGATACAATGAAAAAAGTAGAAGATGGTATAATCCAAGAAACGGTGAATCGAGAAAGCTTGTGGATTATTCAAACACCTCAAGCATTCCAGTATACATTATTAGAAAAAGCAGAAAGATTAGCGGAAGCGGCAAATTTTCTTGGAACAGATGAAGCGATGCTCGTGGAAAGATTAGGAGAGCCTGTTCATATTGTTGAAAGTACCTATGATAATGTGAAAATGACAACGAGGGAAGATCTTCTATATGGAGAAGTTATATTAAATAAGCGGGAGGAACAATAATATGATGCGAATTGGACAAGGGTTCGATGTACATGAATTTGCGGATAATCGTCCGTTAATAATAGGAGGGATCGAGATCCCTTACGAACGAGGGCTAATCGGCCACTCAGATGCAGATGTACTGCTACATACAATTACAGATGCAGCTTTAGGTGCGATTGGAGAAGGGGATATTGGCAGGCATTTCCCAGATACAGACCCAGATTTTAAAGATGCAGATTCAGCAAAGCTACTAGAGCATATTTGGAACCTAGTAGATGCTCGTGGATATAAGTTAGGAAATATCGATTGTACAGTTATTGCACAAAAGCCGAAAATGGCACCATATATCGAAACAATTCGTAAGCGTGTAGCTGAGTTACTTCAAGCGGATGTATCGCAGGTAAATGTGAAAGCTACCACAACGGAAAAACTTGGATTTACAGGCCGTGAAGAAGGAATAGCGTCAATGGCGACAATATTGCTTCTTAAGAAAGACTAACTTTAAAAAATATATAAGCAATGGTAGAATGAATAAAGTTTAAATGTTCGAAAACTAGGAGGATATACTTATGACACAAGAAGTTCGCGTACGCTACGCGCCAAGTCCAACAGGATTTTTACATATTGGAGGAGCACGTACAGCATTATTTAACTATTTATATGCACGTCACCATAATGGTAAATTTATCGTTCGTATTGAAGATACGGATATTGAGCGTAATGTCGAGGGTGGCGAGTTATCACAACTTGACAACTTAAAGTGGTTAGGAATCGACTATGATGAGTCTGTAGATATTGGTGGACCATATGCGCCGTATCGTCAAATGGAGCGTCTAGATATATATACAAAGCACGCAGAAGAAATGTTAGAAAAAGGACATGCCTATAAATGTTTCTGTTCTTCAGAGGAATTAGAAGCAGAACGTGAAGTACAAAAGGAAAAAGGTATTGCAGCTCCTATGTACAATGGTAAATGCCGTCATTTATCTAAAGAAGAAGTACAAGCAAAAGAGGATGCTGGCCAACCATACACGATTCGTGTGCGTGTACCGGAAAATGTAACTTATACATTTGAAGACTTAGTTCGTGGATTAGTAACTTTTGAATCTAAAGACGTTGGTGACTGGGTACTAGTGAAAGCTAACGGGATCCCAACTTATAACTATGCTGTAGTATTAGATGATCACTTTATGGAAATCTCTCATGTATTCCGTGGGGAGGAACATTTATCAAACACCCCAAAACAACTAATGATCTTTGATGCATTCGAATGGGCATATCCGAAGTACGGTCACATGACACTAATCATCAATGAAAACCGTAAAAAGCTTTCAAAACGTGATGAGTCAATTATCCAATTTGTTACACAGTACAAAGATTTAGGGTATTTACCGGAAGCAATGTTTAACTTCTTTGCATTATTAGGCTGGTCTCCTGAAGGAGAAGATGAAATCTTCACCAAAGAGGAATTAATTAAAAACTTTGATGTGTCACGTCTTTCTAAATCACCATCGATGTTCGACAAACAAAAACTTACATGGATGAACAACCAATATATTAAACAGCTGCCACTTGAAAAAGTAGTAGAACTTGCACTACCACATTTACAAAAAGCTGATTTACTTCCAGCTGAATTATCCGAAGACGAACTTGCGTGGGCAACAAAGCTAATTGCTCTTTATCATGAGCAAATGAGCTTTGGGGCTGAAATTGTTGAGTTATCTTCATTATTCTTTGACCACGAAATTGCATATACTGAAGAAGCAACAGAAGTACTAGCTGGGGAGCAGGTTCCTGAGGTTATGGCTGCATTTAAAGCACAGCTAGAGGGCTTAGAAGCATTTGAAGCTGCTGAGATTAAAGCTGCCATTAAAGCAGTGCAAAAAGAAACAGGTCACAAAGGGAAAAACCTTTTCATGCCAATTCGTGTAGTGACAACTGGTCAAATGCATGGTCCAGAACTAGCTGATGCTATCAGTTTAATCGGGAAAGAGAAAGTAATTGCTCGCGTTGCCAAATTTGCAAAACAATAAGATTGACTTTCCCCTTACAAGGTGTGAAAATGGTGATACAAATTCGAAAGCGAAATGAATAGCCAAGCGAAGACGAGGAGAAGTAAGTAACGCACGTTCTTTAGAGAGGACCATCACCGGCTGAAAGTGGTCTGAGCCCATGAGTTACTGAAATGCACCTCCGAGCGTCATGCCGAACTTTTAAGTAGGCTGAACGTATCATCTGCGTTAAAGATGCAAAGTGGGAAAAGTATTCGTATTTTTCCAATCAGAGTGGAACCGCGCTTATTGCGTCTCTGTCTATATTTATAGACAGAGACTTTTTTTATGGAGAAAAATGAAGGGAGGCAATCTTGTGTTCGAACGAATGAAAGAAGATATTGCAGTAGTATTTGAACAAGATCCAGCAGCAAATAGCAAGCTAGAGGTGGTATTAACATACGCAGGTCTACATGCAATTTGGAGTCATCGTATTGCACATGCATTATTTAAAAAGAAATTCTTTTTCTTAGCACGTGCCATTTCACAAGTTAGTAGATTTTTTACAGGTATCGAAATTCACCCTGGGGCGACAATTGGGCGACGCTTTTTTATCGATCATGGCTCTGGCGTAGTCATTGGAGAAACCTGTGAAATCGGAGATGATTGTACAATCTACCAAGGTGTCACACTAGGTGGTACCGGGAAAGAAAAAGGGAAGAGACATCCCACTCTTCGCAATAATGTGCTAATCGCTACAGGAGCAAAAGTATTAGGATCGATTACAATTGGAGAAAATAGTAAAGTCGGAGCAGGGTCTGTTGTATTAAAAGATGTACCTACTAATTCAACTGTTGTTGGTATTCCGGGTGTAGTCGTAATTCAAGACGGTATAAAAGTGAAGCGAAATCTCGATCATCAGGACCTGCCTGATCCGTTTGCTGATCGATGTAAACAAATGGAAGCTAAAATAGAAGAGCTTCATAAAGAAATCGACCATTTAACGAAAGAAAAGGAGAGAAATTGGTCATGACAATCCAAATTTTTAATACATTAAAGCGTGAAAAAGAACCGTTTATCCCACTTGAAGAAGGCAAGGTCAAAATGTATGTATGTGGACCAACTGTTTACAATTATATTCATATAGGAAATGCGCGACCTGTAATTGTGTATGATACGGTAAGAAAGTATCTACAATATCGTGGGTATGACGTGACATACGTTTCTAACTTCACAGACGTGGATGACAAAATTATTAGAGCGGCCAACGAACTGGGAGAAGAGGTCTCAGAGCTTACGGAACGTTTTATCAACGCTTATTTTGCAGACGTGGAAGCGCTTGGCTGCAATCGAGCAGATTCACATCCCCGTGTAACGGATCACATGGATCAAATTATTGAATTTATAAAAATATTAGAGGAAAAAGGGTATGCTTACGAATCTCAAGGAGACGTATATTATCGCACGAGAAAATTTGATGGGTATGGCAAGCTTTCTCATCAATCTGTAGACGACTTAAAAGTGGGGGCACGCATTGAAACTGGGGAAAAGAAAGAGGATGCCCTCGATTTTGCACTTTGGAAAGCCGCAAAGCCTGGAGAAATCTTCTGGGAAAGCCCTTGGGGACAAGGGCGTCCCGGATGGCATATTGAATGCTCCGTGATGGCTCGCGAAATACTAGGAGATACTATTGATATTCATGCAGGAGGGCAGGATTTAACTTTCCCTCACCATGAAAATGAAATTGCCCAGTCAGAAGCAAGAACTGGTAAGACATTCGCAAGATATTGGATGCATAATGGGTATATAAATATAGACAATGAAAAAATGTCGAAATCACTCGGAAATTTTGTATTGGTGAATGATATTCGTCAGCAAATTGATCCTCAAGTATTGCGTCTTTTCATGCTGAGTGTTCACTATCGAAACCCAATTAACTATTCAAAAGAATTAGTGGAGCAGGCGGAGGCAGGTTTGGACCGTATAAGAACTGCTTACGATAACTTAGTTCATCGCTTAAGTACGACTGCAAATTTAGGAGACCATGATGATATTTGGTTACAAAAAATTGCGGATGTGAAAGTACAATTTGAAACAGCGATGGATGATGACTTCAATACAGCAAATGGAATCGCAGCTATTTTTGAATTGTCGAAACTTGCGAATACGTATTTACAAGAAAAACAAACCTCTGAAGCTATATTGAAACAATTTATATCTGTAATGGATACATTAACGGCTGTACTAGGACTAACGTTTGCTAAAGAAAAAGAAGTATTGGATGAAGAAATCGATGCATTGATCGAAGAACGCAATCAGGCAAGAAAGGATCGTAACTTTGCCCGTGCCGATGAAATTAGAGATCAATTAAAAGAATTAAACATAATTTTGGAAGATACTGCACAGGGTATCCGATGGAAAAGAGGATAAACTTGTGGAGAACTTAAAACTATCAGATGTAAAACAACTAAATTCTTTGGCACTTGCCTATATGGGTGATGCTGTTTTCGAACAAGTCGTTCGGGAACACCTCATCCGCTCTGGGCGAGTTCGACCAAATATTTTACACAAAGAAGCCACTAACTATGTATCCGCGAAAGCACAAGCGACGATTGTAAAGGAAATGTTAGATAAGGAGTTTTTAACAGAAGATGAACAAGCAGTTCTTCGAAGAGGGCGTAATGCAAAGTCAGGATCAGTCCCAAAAAATACAGATGTTATTACTTATCATCATAGTACAGCGTTTGAAGCGGTCGTTGGGAGTCTATACTTGAGTGGACAAATGGAGCGTTTGCAAGAAGTGTTACATTTTTCGATTAACTTTATCGATGAACAGAAAGGTGCGAAAAAGTAAATGACAGAGAAAAATGATCAAACAGAGCAAACTGGAGAGCTTATAGCAGGAAAAAATCCTGTAGTTGAAGCCCTTCGTGCGGGTAGAGATATGAACAAGGTCTGGCTTGCTGAAGGCATTCAAAAAAGCGGCGTATCTGAAATTATTCAACTAGCCAAAGACGCTGGAATAATCGTACAGTTCGTACCTAAAAAGAAGCTAGATAACTTAACAGATGCGAATCACCAGGGGATAGTCGCATCGGTTGCTGCATACCGTTATGCGGAATTAGACGATTTATTTGAGCTAGCAGCTAGCAAGCAAGAGGATCCTCTTTTTATTATTTTAGATGAACTTGAGGATCCTCATAATCTTGGTTCTATCATGCGAACTGCAGATGCGGTAGGGGCTCATGGAATTATTATTCCGAAAAGAAGAGCAGTTGGTCTGACGGCGGTAGTCGCAAAAGCATCTACGGGAGCAATCGAACATATTCCGGTTTATCGTGCGGGTAACTTAGCACAAACGGTTGATGAGCTTAAAGAACGGGGTGTTTGGATTGCTGGAACGGATGCGGAGAAGTCTACTGATTATCGAAATATGGATGCGACACTTCCACTTGCCCTTATTATTGGTAGTGAAGGAAAAGGAATGGGTCGACTGTTAAAAGAAAAATGTGATTTTCTTTACTATTTGCCAATGGTCGGTCATGTTACAAGTCTTAATGCGTCTGTTGCAGCCTCCGTTTTGTTATATGAAATATGGCGCGTAAGAAATCCGCTAAAAGGATAAGAAGATGCAAATTCTACTTGTCGATGGATATAATATCATCGGCGCATGGAGCGAGTTAAGGAAGTTAAAAGAAGTGAAATTACTAGACGCTAGAGACCGCTTGATCGAGCTGATGGCAGAATACAAAGCATATACAGGTGTTCGAGTGATTGTGGTCTTTGATGCGCACTTAGTCCCTGGCATTGAAAATAAAAAGAAACAATACAACGTAGAAGTTATTTATACGAGAAAAAATGAAATTGCAGATGAACGCATTGAAAAGTTAACAAAAGAATTGAGTAGTAGAAGAGTCCAAATATACGTAGCTACATCAGATTTGACCGAGCAACGAGTTATATTTGGACAAGGGGCCTTGCGAAAATCGGCAAGAGAACTAGAAATTGAGATGTTGTCGATTTCCTCCAAAATAACAAAAAAAGTGAAAAGTATTCAGGGTGATAAGCCGACTTCCAATATCCCATTAACAGCAGAAGTTGCAGAAATTTTCGAAAAATGGCGAAGAGGAATGAAATGATTCATTGACGCTATAAATTTCCTTCCTGTATAATTGGAATAATATTCTTGTTAGCTGAGGTGACTTCATTGGAAAAGACAGAGCAGAATCTACAATTAGATAGTTTACTAGATGAAGAGCTTGTAGAGATGGTTCATCAAGGAAACACTGAAGCGCTAGATTTTTTAATAACAAAATACCGTTCTTTTGTCCGTATGAAGGGAAGATCATACTTTTTAATAGGGGCCGATAAGGAAGACATCCTCCAAGAGGGAATGATCGGATTGTATAAGGCGATTCGGGATTTTAAAGAAGAGAAACTTGCTTCTTTTCGAGCGTTTGCCGAATTATGCATCACTCGACAAATAATAACCGCTATTAAAACTGCTACTCGCCAAAAACATATTCCGCTAAATTCCTATGTATCATTGGACAAACCTATATATGATGAGGAATCCGATCGAACATTGATGGATATGATCGCTGGTTCGGTTATAGATGACCCAGAGGAATTAATCATCAATCGAGAAGACTTTGATTATATGGAAGGTAAAATGGCGGAAATACTGAGTGAGTTAGAACAACAAGTACTCGCCTTATACTTAGATGGTCAATCTTATCAAGAAATCTCTGAAGAATTGAATCGCCATGTGAAATCGATCGACAATGCATTACAACGCGTAAAGCGTAAACTAGAACGTTATATGGAGATTGGTAGTAATTATGCATAACTGGTATTTTGTTGACATGATATGTGTAAGATGATAATCTTGAAAAAGACTTATACGCTTAACTAAGGTGATAATATGGTAAAGAAGACTGTCTTAAGCTGTGTCCAATGTGGCAATCGTAATTACACGGTTCCTGCATCTAAAGAGAATGTAATCCGAATTGAACGTAAAAAATATTGTGCACATTGCAATGCGCATACGCTTCATAAACAAACGTTATGAATATGAAAATAAGATAGATTTTTTGTGTGGGGGTTTAGCTAAAATGGCTAATGTTGGTGGCTTTTTCAAAAATGTAATGACTGAAATGAGAAAAGTAAGTTGGCCTAGACGAAAAGAGCTTACTAAATACACTGTAATTGTGCTTGCTACTGTTGTAGCAGCGGCTGTATTTTTTGCTGTAGTTGATTTAGGTATCTCTGAATTGTTCCGTTGGTATTTAGCATTATAATAACTAGCATGTAAATATTTGAAAATAGCCCGTCTTATTAAACGAACGGGTTTTTTCATTTGTCTTGAGAAAAGGAGGGGACGGACGACTAGTCCTGACACTATGGAAAAAAATTGGTATGTTGTTCATACGTACTCTGGGTATGAAAACAAAGTAAAAGCAAACTTAGAAAAACGAGTAGAAACAATGGGGATGTCGGATAAAATATTCCGTGTATATATCCCTGAACAAGAGGAAACAGATTTTAAAGACGGTAAAAAACGTGTCGTTGTTAGAAAAACATTTCCTGGATATGTTTTTGTAGAACTTATCATGACAGATGATGCTTGGTATGTAGTGAGAAATACACCGGGTGTAACTGGATTCCTTGGTTCTTCAGGTGGCGGAACAAAACCAACACCTTTAGCTCCAGAAGAAGTGCAATCTATGCTGAAACAAATGGGCGATGCTGATCGTGTGGTAGAGGTAGACTTTACGATTGGTGAGTTAGTCGAAGTATTAGAAGGACCGTTTGCGCACTTCCAAGGTAAAGTAGAAGTGATTGATTTAGATAAAGGCAAAGTAACTGTTTCTGTTGATATGTTTGGTCGAGAAACCAATATGGAACTTGATTTCGAACAAGTTATTAAAATATAATTTGTGTTTCCACTTGCTAAAGGTGGAGAATAGTGATATCATTTCAAAGGTCAGACTGAAAATAGGTCTGTATTAATTTTTCTAATGTTATCAGCGCAGAGCTGAGAGACAGATATTTGAGTGGGAGGGGCAACCCAATTACCACATCACGGACTTAAGGAGGTGTGTCTCGTGGCTAAAAAAGTGATTAAAGTTGTTAAATTACAAATTCCTGCTGGTAAAGCAAATCCAGCACCGCCGGTTGGTCCAGCATTGGGTCAAGCAGGTGTTAACATCATGGGATTCTGTAAGGAGTTCAACGCACGTACTGCTGATCAAGCAGGTCTAATCATTCCGGTTGAAATTTCTGTATTTGAAGATCGTTCATTTACTTTCATTACAAAAACTCCGCCGGCAGCAGTGTTACTTAAAGTAGCAGCAGGTATTCAATCTGGATCAGGTGAACCGAACCGCGTAAAAGTGGCGACAGTGAAACGTGAAAAAGTTCGCGAAATCGCAGAACAAAAAATGCCAGATTTAAACGCAGCATCTGTTGAAGCAGCTATGTTAATGGTTGAAGGTACTGCACGCAGCATGGGTATTACGATCGAAGACTAATACTTAATGTGCATTTTGATATGACGCATTGTTTTTTGGAAGGTTGTAGTTGTTCATATAGGATAACTGCAACCTTTACACGTGGGAGGTTTATTCCGCTAAAACCACTATCAAGGAGGACATTTATAATGGCTAACAAAGGTAAAAAGTTACAAGAAGCAGCTAAATTAGTAGAAGCTTCAAAATTATACTCAGCTAAAGAAGCTATTGAGCTTGCAAAAAAAACAAGCACAGTTAACTTCGATGCAACTGTAGAAGTTGCTTTCCGTTTAGGAATCGATACTCGTAAAAATGACCAACAAATCCGTGGAGCAGTAGTTCTTCCAAACGGAACTGGTAAAACTCAACGCGTATTAGTATTCGCTAAAGGTGAAAAGTTAAAAGAAGCAGAAGCTGCTGGTGCAGATTATGTAGGCGATACTGAATATATTAACAAAATCCAACAAGGATGGTTTGACTTCGATGTAATCGTTGCGACACCTGATATGATGGGTGAAGTTGGTAAAATCGGTCGTGTACTTGGACCAAAAGGTTTAATGCCAAACCCTAAAACTGGTACAGTTACATTTGATGTGACAAAAGCTATCGAAGAGATTAAAGCTGGTAAAGTAGAATACCGTGCTGAAAAAGCAGGGATCATTCACGCTCCAATCGGTAAAGTTTCTTTTGAAGACGATAAATTAGTAGAAAACTTCTTAGCTGTATTTGATGTAATTCAAAAAGCTAAGCCAGCAGCATCTAAAGGTGTTTACATGAAGTCTGTGAATATCACGACTACTATGGGACCAGCTGTAAAAGTTGATACTTCATCAATTAAATAATAGTTGACAGTCAAAGGTCTATCTGTTAGAATGACCTTTGTGTTAAATATACATTTGTACCGAAGACAGTAGGAGCAATAAACTGCTTAATTTCCTACCGAGGACAAGTAAATTCAGATTCTTTTAAGATGATGACTTTCTGCCTCTGTGTCTATTCGTAGAACAGAGGCTTTTCTTTTGTCGGTATAAATGGCCAATTCTTATAGGAGGTGCCAAGATGAACAAAGCAATCGAAACGAAAAAAGTGCAAGTTCAAGAAGTTGCTGAAAAGTTTAAAGCTGCTGCTTCCGTAGTAGTTGTTGACTACCGCGGTTTGAACGTTGCGCAAGTAACAGAATTACGTAAACAGCTTCGTGAAGCGGGTGTGGAATTCAAAGTTTACAAAAACTCAATTACACGCCGTGCTACTGAAATTGCTGGAGTTGACGGGATTAACGAAAGCCTTGTTGGTCCAAACGCAGTAGCGTTTTCTAACGAAGACGTAATTGCACCAGCTAAAATCATTAATGATTTTGCTAAAAAGAACGAACAACTTGAGATTAAAGCAGGGATCATCGAAGGAACTGTAGCATCTGCTGAAGATGTGAAAGCATTAGCAGAACTTCCATCACGCGAAGGACTACTTTCTATGCTTCTTTCAGTACTTCAAGCTCCGATGCGCAACTTTGCGCTTGCAACAAAAGCTGTTGCAGAACAAAAAGAAGAGCAAGGTGCATAATTTATTACGCGGCTTAAACACTACAAAAAGGCTTGTAGCCTAAAATTACCCATAATAGGAGGAAAATAAAATGAATAACGAACAAATCTTAGAAGCTATCAAATCAATGACAGTTCTTGAATTAAACGACTTAGTAAAAGCAATTGAAGAAGAATTCGGTGTTACTGCTGCTGCTCCAATGGCAATGGCTGCTGGTGGCGGAGCTGCTGCTGAAGAAGAAAAAACTGATTTTGATGTAATCCTTGCATCTGCTGGAGATCAAAAAATCAAAGTAATCAAAGTGGTTCGTGAAATCACTGGTCTTGGATTAAAAGAAGCTAAAGAAGTAGTTGATAACGCTCCTAAAGCACTTAAAGAAGGCGTTTCTAAAGACGAAGCAGAAGCTTTCAAAGCGCAACTTGAAGAAGTTGGCGCAGGCGTAGAAATCAAGTAATTTTTGTACAATTCGAAGAAAAAAGCTCGTCTGTAAACGACGGGCTTTTCTTCGTATGTATTATGGAGGGTGATTCGGTGTCTGATCATTATTACTCTAGGAAACCTCAAACGGAAAGTAAACCGCGTCATTGGAATTTTACATTGCTGGGGTATAATTTTCGGTTTGAAACAGATGCTGGTGTATTTAGTAAGAGCGAAGTAGATTTTGGCTCCCGTGTATTAATCGATGCCTTTGAAGCACCAGGTCTAGAAGGTCCAATTTTAGATATAGGTTGTGGATATGGGCCGATAGGTCTCTCTATTGCAAAAGCAAATGAGGGAAGAACAGTTCATTTGGTAGATGTTAACACACGTGCAATCCAACTTGCAGAAAAAAATGCTGCTGCTAACGGGATACAAAATGTACGAATCTATGAAAGTGATGGATTGTCAGCGGTTGACACTGCGAACTTTGCGGCTATTATAACTAATCCACCGATTCGCGCTGGGAAAGAAACTATTTTTCGTTTCTATTATGAGTCCTATGAAAAGTTAGTTTCAAAGGGAGAATTGTGGGTTGTAATTCAAAAGAAACAAGGGGCACCATCAACTTTTAGTTACTTAGAAGAGATTTTTGGTCAAGTAGACGTTGTAGATAAAGCTAGAGGTTATTGGATTATTAAAGCTACAAAGATTGACTTGACAAAATCGCTATGATATTATAATAAAATGCAAAAATATTATTTTGAGGACGTATGCCCTTTTGAATAAAAAAGAGTAGAAATGGGTATACTGGCCGAGAAAAAGTTTGGTTAATCGAAAATGAGCTCTTGTTAAGAACTCGTTTTCTTTTTGTCTTTCGATATCATACACCAAAATGTTCATATCGAAAAGACCTAATATCGCTTTAATTGAGGGGTGAATGAGTTGACAGGTCAACTAGTTCAATACGGACAACACCGCCAACGCAGAAGTTTTGCGCGTATTAGTGAGGTGCTGGAACTACCGAATCTAATCGAAATTCAGACGGCATCTTATGAATGGTTCCTTGAAGAAGGTTTACGTGAAATGTTCAAGGATATTTCACCAATCGAGGACTTTACAGGCAATCTATCACTTGAATTTGTCGACTATAGTTTAAACGAACCGAAATATTCGGTCGACGAATCGAAAGAACGTGACGCAACATACGCAGCACCACTGCGCGTAAAAGTACGTCTCCACAACAAAGAAACGGACGAAGTAAAGGAACAAGATGTCTTCATGGGTGATTTCCCATTAATGACTGAAACTGGAACTTTCGTTATTAACGGAGCTGAGCGCGTAATCGTATCTCAGTTAGTCCGCTCACCAAGTGTTTACTTCCATGATAAAACAGACAAAAATGGTAAAAAAGGCTTTGGATCAACAGTAATTCCGAACCGTGGTGCTTGGTTAGAATATGAAATCGATGCAAAAGACGTGGTTTACGTTCGTATAGATCGTACACGTAAATTACCAGTTACTGTTTTACTTCGCGCATTAGGCTTTGGATCAGATCAAGAAATTATCGATTTAATCGGTGACAATGAATATTTACGTAACACGCTAGAAAAAGATAATACAGAAACATCTGAAAAGGCGTTGCTGGAAATCTATGAGCGTTTACGTCCCGGTGAACCACCAACAGTGGAAAGTGCAAAGAGCCTGCTATACTCTCGCTTCTTTGACCCAAAACGCTATGATTTAGCGAATGTTGGTCGTTACAAAATGAACAAAAAATTGCATATTAAAAATCGCTTGTTTAACCAAACAATAGCCGAAACGCTAGTGGATCCGGAAACAGGAGAGATTTTAGTAGAAGCTGGTACGTTAATTGATCGTCGTGTACTAGATCGTCTAATTCCTCATCTTGAAAACGGCATCGGCTTCAAAACATTATCTCAAGTAGGTGGTGTTTTAGAGGACGACATTACAATCCAATCGATTAAAATTTATGCTCCAAATGATGAAGAACAAAAAGAAGTTAATGTTATAAGTAATGCGTATGTGGAAACAGAGGTAAAAAACATTACGCCAGCTGATATCGTTTCATCTATCGGTTACTTCTTTAACCTTTTGTTCAACGTTGGAAACACGGATGATATCGATCATCTAGGTAACCGTCGTTTACGCTCTGTTGGTGAGTTACTACAAAACCAGTTCCGTATTGGTCTTTCACGTATGGAACGTGTGGTACGTGAGCGAATGTCTATTAACGATACACAATCAATCGTTCCACAACAATTGATCAATATACGTCCAGTTATTGCATCTATCAAAGAATTCTTTGGTAGCTCGCAATTATCTCAGTTCATGGATCAAACGAACCCACTTGCTGAGTTGACACACAAACGCCGTCTATCGGCGCTTGGGCCCGGTGGTTTAACACGTGAGCGTGCAGGATTCGAAGTACGTGACGTTCACTACTCTCACTATGGTCGTATGTGTCCGATTGAAACACCTGAGGGACCGAACATCGGACTTATTAACTCGCTTTCAAGTTTTGCGAAAGTAAATAAGTTTGGATTTATTGAAACACCATATCGCCGTGTTGACCCGGAGACGGGGCTAGTTACATCACGTATCGACTATTTAACTGCAGATGAAGAGGATAACTATGTGGTAGCACAAGCGAACTCTCCATTATCTGATGAAGGTGAATTCCTTAAAGAAGAAGTAGTAGGTCGTTTCCGTGGAGATAACACCGTGTTTAGAAAAGAACAAATTGATTACATGGACGTTTCGCCGAAACAAGTCGTTTCTGCAGCAACAGCATGTATTCCGTTCTTGGAAAACGATGACTCCAACCGTGCGCTTATGGGAGCAAACATGCAACGTCAAGCTGTTCCACTATTAAACCCAGAAGCTCCATTCGTTGGAACTGGTATGGAACATGTGAACGCTCGTGACTCAGGTGCTGCGGTTATTGCGAAATACCACGGAATTGTTGAGCATGTTGAAGCAAAAGAAATTCGTGTTAGACGTATTGAAGAAGTGGATGGAAAAGAAGTTAAAGGTGACTTAACATCTTATAAAGTTCATAAATTTGAGCGTTCAAACCATGGTACATCTATAAATCAACGTCCAATTGTAAAAATTGGTGATCGTGTTAAACCTCTGGATATTCTTGCAGATGGTCCTTCTATGGAACAAGGAGAGCTTGCTTTAGGACGTAATGTACTAGTAGCTTTCATGACATGGGACGGATACAACTATGAAGATGCCGTTATTATGAGTGAACGTCTAGTGAAAGATGATGTATATACTTCCGTGCATATTGAAGAATATGAATCAGAATCACGTGATACAAAACTTGGGCCAGAGGAAATTACGAGAGATATTCCAAATGTCGGTGAAGACGCATTGCGCAACTTGGACGACCGTGGAATTATCCGTATTGGTGCAGAAGTTCGTGATGGAGATATTCTTGTTGGGAAAGTAACGCCTAAAGGAGTTACAGAACTAACAGCTGAAGAACGTTTACTACACGCAATCTTCGGTGAAAAGGCTCGTGAAGTTCGTGATACTTCTCTACGTGTACCTCATGGTGCAGGCGGGATTGTATTAGACGTAAAAGTATTTAATCGCGAAGATGGCGATGAGTTATCTCCAGGTGTTAACCAATTAGTTCGTGCTTATATCGTTCAAAAACGTAAAATCTCTGTTGGAGATAAAATGGCCGGACGTCATGGTAATAAAGGGGTTATCTCGCGTATTCTTCCAGAAGAAGATATGCCATTCCTTCCAGACGGCACACCAGTTGATATCATGTTAAATCCACTTGGGGTACCTTCTCGTATGAATATCGGGCAAGTTTTAGAGCTTCACTTAGGTATGGCTTCAAGACTTCTTGGCGTTCATATGGCGTCGCCAGTATTTGATGGTGCTAACGAAGAAGACGTTTGGAACACAATGGAAGAAGCAGGACTTAACCGTGACGGTAAAACTATCCTTTATGATGGACGTTCAGGTGAACCATTTGATAACCGCGTATCTGTAGGGGTTATGTATATGATCAAACTTGCCCACATGGTAGATGATAAGTTACATGCTCGCTCA
This sequence comes from Psychrobacillus sp. INOP01, assembly GCF_018140925.1. NCBI lineage: Bacteria > Bacillati > Bacillota > Bacilli > Caryophanales > Bacillaceae > Psychrobacillus > Psychrobacillus sp. INOP01. The sequence goes on along the minus strand of NZ_CP073315.1, from coordinate 1,963,648 downwards.
ACAGGACCTTATTCACTTGTTACGCAACAGCCTCTTGGAGGGAAAGCGCAATTTGGTGGACAGCGTTTTGGAGAGATGGAAGTATGGGCACTAGAAGCTTATGGTGCTGCTTACACGTTACAAGAAATCTTAACAGTAAAATCCGATGACGTTGTTGGACGTGTGAAAACATACGAAGCAATTGTTAAAGGTGAAAGTGTACCAGAACCAGGAGTTCCTGAGTCATTCAAAGTATTGATCAAAGAACTACAAAGTTTAGGTATGGATGTTAAGATGCTTACGATCGATGAAGAAGAAATCGAGCTTCGTGATTTAGATGAAGATGATGATATTCCGGCAGCTGATGCACTTGGTATTTTGCCAATCGCAACTGAGGAAGAGCCGGTTGGAACAGTAGAATAAATAAAGAAAAGCGCAAGGTGCCACCATTGCACTAAGCAAATTCTAGATTAGATTGAACATCAAAATTCGGACAGGTGATGCCTGTCCGTATTTCCGTATAAAATTGCATAATGCAGAGCTACTTGGAAAAGTCTTTTAAAAGACACAAGACTAAAGGGAGGTAGGCTCCTTGATAGACGTTAATAATTTTGAGTATATGAAAATTGGTTTAGCTTCACCTGATAAAATCCGTTCATGGTCTTATGGGGAAGTAAAAAAACCTGAAACAATTAATTATCGTACATTAAAACCTGAAAAAGATGGTTTATTCTGTGAACGCATTTTTGGTCCTACAAAAGACTGGGAATGTCATTGCGGTAAATATAAACGCGTTCGTTATAAAGGTGTTGTATGTGATCGTTGTGGAGTAGAAGTAACGCGTGCAAAAGTACGTCGTGAACGTATGGGCCACATCGAACTAGCTGCTCCTGTTTCACATATTTGGTATTTCAAAGGTATCCCAAGTCGTATGGGTCTGATTTTGGATATGTCTCCAAGATCACTCGAAGAAGTAATTTACTTTGCTTCTTACGTAGTAATAGAGCCAGCAGATACACCTCTTGAGAAGAAACAATTGCTTTCGGAAAAAGAATACCGTGCATATCGCGATAAGTTTGGTACTAAGTTCCAAGCTGCAATGGGTGCAGAAGCTATCAAGCGTTTACTTTCAGAAATTGATTTAGAAAGTGAAACAGAACATTTAAAAGAAGAGCTGAAAACAGCTCAAGGTCAACGTCGTACACGTGCGATTAAACGTTTAGAAGTTGTAGAGTCTTTCCGTAACTCAGGAAACAAACCTGACTGGATGATTTTAGACGTTTTACCAGTAATTCCTCCAGAATTGCGTCCAATGGTTCAATTGGACGGTGGTCGTTTTGCTACGTCTGATTTAAATGATTTATATCGTCGTGTTATTAACCGTAATAACCGTTTAAAACGTCTATTGGATCTTGGTGCTCCTAGTATCATCGTTCAGAATGAAAAACGTATGTTACAAGAAGCTGTTGATGCATTGATTGATAACGGTCGCCGTGGCCGTCCGGTAACAGGACCAGGTAACCGTCCGTTGAAATCTCTTTCACATATGTTAAAAGGGAAACAAGGTCGTTTCCGTCAAAATCTACTTGGTAAACGTGTTGACTACTCTGGTCGTTCCGTTATCGTAGTAGGACCAAACTTGAAAATGTATCAATGTGGACTTCCAAAAGAAATGGCAATTGAACTATTCAAACCATTTGTGATGAAAGAACTTGTTGAACGTGGTTTAGCCCACAACATTAAAAGTGCAAAACGTAAAATTGAGCGTATGCATGCTGAAGTATGGGATGTATTAGAAGATGTAATTAGAGAGCATCCGGTTTTACTTAACCGTGCCCCTACTCTTCACCGTCTTGGTATCCAAGCATTCGAACCAACATTAGTAGAAGGTCGCGCAATTCGCCTTCACCCTCTAGTATGTACAGCATATAATGCTGACTTTGATGGTGACCAAATGGCTGTTCACGTTCCTTTATCAGCAGAAGCGCAAGCGGAAGCTCGTTTACTAATGCTTGCAGCACAAAACATTCTGAACCCGAAAGATGGAAAACCAGTAGTTACACCATCTCAAGATATGGTTTTAGGAAACTATTACTTAACACTTGAACGTAAAGGTGCAATGGGTGAAGGTTCAACATTCTATGGTCCAGAAGAAGTGCTAATTGCTTATAATACTGGTCATGTACATTTGCATACACGTATTGCAATACCAGCAGCATCTGTAAATAACCAAACATTTACAGAAGAACAAAATAAGATGCTATTGCTAACGACTGTAGGTAAAGTAATTTTCAATGAAATACTTCCAGAAACGTTCCCATACATCAATGAACCGACAGATTTCAATTTACAAATTGAAACTCCGGAGAAATATTTCGTCCCAACGATTACAGATGTGAAAAAGCATATCGAGTCTATGGATCTTGTACAGCCATTCAAGAAGAAAATCCTTGGAAATATCATTGCGGAAGTATTCAAACGTTTCCATATTACAGAAACATCGAAAATGCTTGACCGTATGAAAGCACTTGGATTCAAATATTCTACTAAAGCTGGTATTACAATTGGTATCTCTGATATCGTCGTACTTCCAGACAAAGGTGAAATTCTTGAGGAAGCACAAGGTAAAGTAGATAAAGTAATTAAACAATTCCGTCGTGGTCTAATAACGGAAGAAGAGCGTTATGCAAGTGTCATCGGACACTGGAGTAAAGCAAAAGAAGTTATTCAAGATAAACTGATGAAATCACTAGATAACATGAATCCAATCTTCATGATGAGTGATTCAGGTGCCCGTGGTAACGCATCTAACTTTACTCAACTTGCAGGTATGCGTGGACTTATGGCCAATCCGGCTGGTCGAATTATCGAACTTCCGATCAAGTCATCATTCCGTGAAGGATTAACAGTACTTGAATACTTCATCTCGACACATGGTGCTCGTAAAGGTCTTGCCGATACAGCGCTTAAAACTGCCGATTCAGGTTACTTAACTCGTCGTCTAGTAGACGTTGCACAAGACGTAATCGTTCGTGAAGATGATTGTGGAACTGACCGTGGATTACTAATTGGTTCACTTATGGAAGGTACGGAAGTTATTGAAGAGTTTGGCGAACGTATTGTTGGTCGTCATACGAAGAAAACAATCTTCCATCCAACTACAAATGAACTGATTTTAGAAAAAGACGGGTTAATTACACAAGATGTCGCACGTGTTATTGAAGAAGCAGGTATTAGCGAATTAACAATTCGTTCTGCATTTACTTGTAATACAAAACACGGTGTTTGTAAAAAATGTTACGGCTTGAACTTAGCTACTGGGGACACAGTTGAAGTAGGAGAAGCAGTTGGTATCATTGCAGCTCAATCAATTGGTGAACCAGGTACACAGTTAACAATGCGTACATTCCATACAGGTGGGGTTGCTGGAGACGATATTACACAAGGTCTTCCGCGTATTCAAGAGATTTTCGAAGCTCGTAATCCTAAAGGGCAAGCTGTCATTTCCGAAATTTCAGGGACTGTTACTGAAATTGATGAAATTAGAGAAGGTCAAAAGGAAATTACAATTCAAGGTAACGTAGAAACTCGTAAATATTTGGCACCATACAATGCACGCTTAAAAGTTCAACTAAACGATTCAATGCAACGTGGTCAAGTATTAACAGAGGGTTCTGTGGATCCTAAGGAATTGTTGAGAGTTAAAGATGTTTCAACTGTACAAGAGTACTTATTAAAAGAAGTACAAAAAGTTTACCGTATGCAAGGGGTAGAAATTGGAGATAAACATATCGAAGTAATGGTACGCCAAATGCTTCGTAAAGTACGTGTGATTGAAGCTGGAGAAACAGACCTGCTTCCAGGATCACTACTAGATATCCATCAATTTGCTGAAGCGAACAAAGAAGCAGTTTTACAAAGTAAAATTCCTGCGACTTGTCGACCAGTTATCCTTGGTATTACAAAAGCTTCTCTTGAAACTGAATCATTCTTGTCTGCTGCATCGTTCCAAGAAACGACTCGTGTCTTAACAGACGCAGCGATTAAAGGAAAACGTGATGAATTATTAGGCTTGAAAGAAAACGTAATTATCGGTAAACTAGTTCCGGCAGGTACAGGTATGCAACGTTATCGCCAAATTAAAATCACAGACAACGAAGCAGATGCTGATAAAGAATTAGTAAACGCAGAGTAATAATTGAATATTAGGGAGGACTAATTTTATTTCTCCCTAATATTTTCATGATTATTGTTGACACCTTTTTCAATGAATGATAATATATTTAAGGTTGATAGTTATTTGACTTGTACCTTTGGAGGATATGAAAATGTCTTATGAAAAAGTGAAACAAGCGAAAGAAACAATCATAGGTACAAAGCAAGCAGTAAAAGCAATGAAAAAAGGGCTTGTCAACGAAGTTTATATTGCACTAGATGTAGAAGAGAGAATCATTGAACTAGCACGCCTAACAGCTGAAGAAAACAATGTTTCGATTAACTATGTTGAGTCTAAAGTAGATCTTGGTAAGGCTTGTGGACTGCGCTTAGCGGCGTCAGTTGTAGCTATTACTGTGTAACAGTTTTTGTGTAAAGCACAAAGACTTTGTTTTTACCCAAAAAATGAACCACCTGGATGTGTGGTATTAACAAGAACAAATGAAGGGAGGAATAATCGATGCCTACAATTAACCAATTGGTACGTAAGCCTCGTCAATCCAAAATTACGAAATCAAAGTCTCCTGCACTAGGAAAAGGTTATAACAGCTTCAAAAAGGCTGGTACTAATCTTAACTCTCCACAAAAACGTGGGGTTTGTACTCGTGTTGGTACTATGACGCCGAAAAAACCTAACTCAGCACTTCGTAAATATGCGCGTGTACGTTTAACTAATACGTTAGAGGTTACTGCTTATATTCCAGGAGAAGGACACAACCTACAAGAACATAGTGTTGTACTTATCCGCGGAGGAAAAGTAAAAGATTTACCAGGAGTACGTTACCATATCGTACGTGGTGCTCTTGATACAGCTGGTGTTACTGGTCGTATGCAAAGTCGTTCACTTTATGGTGCTAAACGCCCTAAAGAAAAGAAATAATCTAATTAATAATTTGACATTCGTCGAAAGGAGGAAAACACATGCCTCGTAAAGGTCCTGTTTCCAAACGTGACGTGTTACCAGATCCAATTTATAATTCAAAACTAGTAACTCGTTTAATCAATAAAATGATGGTTGACGGTAAAAGAGGTACTTCTCAAAAAATTCTATACGGAGCGTTTGAACTTGTAAAAGAACGTTCTGGTAAAGATGCATTAGAAGTATTTGAAGCTGCCCTAAACAATGTAATGCCAGTTCTAGAAGTTCGTGCTCGTCGTGTTGGTGGTGCTAACTACCAAGTACCGGTTGAAGTACGTCCTGACCGTCGTTCAACACTAGGTCTTCGTTACTTAGTAAACTATTCACGTCTTCGTGGAGAAAAAACGATGGAAGAGCGTTTAGCTAACGAAATTCTTGATGCATCTAACAACACTGGTGCTTCAGTTAAAAAACGTGAAGATATGCACAAAATGGCAGAAGCTAACAAAGCGTTCGCTCACTATCGTTGGTAAAATCTTTTTTAAAATTAATATAAAATCATACTCTAATCCGAATATGGAAGGAGAAATACAATATGGCTAGAGAGTTCTCCTTAGAAAAAACACGTAATATCGGGATCATGGCTCACATCGATGCTGGTAAAACGACTACTACGGAGCGTATTCTTTATTACACTGGTAAAATCCACAAAATCGGGGAAACTCATGAAGGTGCATCACAGATGGACTGGATGGAGCAAGAACAAGAACGTGGGATCACTATTACTTCAGCTGCAACAACAGCTGCTTGGGATAATCACCGTGTAAATATCATTGATACACCTGGACACGTAGACTTCACTGTTGAAGTTGAACGTTCACTTCGTGTACTTGATGGTGCGGTTACAGTACTAGATGCTCAATCTGGTGTTGAACCACAAACTGAAACAGTATGGCGTCAAGCTACAACTTATGGCGTACCACGTATTGTTTTTATTAACAAAATGGATAAAACGGGTGCAGACTTCTTATATTCTGTAGGAACTCTACACGATCGTTTACAAGCTAACGCTCATCCAATTCAATTACCAATCGGTGCAGAAGATCAGTTCACTGGAATCATTGACTTAGTAACAATGACTGCTACTATGTATGCAAATGATTTAGGAACTGATATGACTGAAGGAGAAATTCCTGAAGAGTATAAAGATCAAGCACAAGAATACCGTGAAAAATTAGTAGAAGCGGTTGCTGAACTTGACGAAGATTTAATGGACAAATATCTAAATGGTGAAGAAATCACGAACGAAGAATTAGTTAACGGTATCCGTAAAGGTACCCTAAACGTAGAATTCTATCCAGTAGTATGTGGTACTGCATTTAAAAACAAAGGTGTTCAAAAAGTTCTTGACGCAGTTGTTGCATACCTACCATCACCACTTGATATTCCAGCAATGAAAGGAATCGATCCTAATTCTGATGAAGAAATTGAACGTCATTCTGACGATTCAGAGCCATTCTCAGCATTAGCATTTAAAGTTATGACTGACCCTTACGTTGGTAAATTAACATTCTTCCGTGTATATTCTGGTACATTACAAGCTGGATCTTATGTTCAAAACTCAACTAAAGGTAAGCGTGAGCGCGTAGGACGTATCCTACAAATGCATGCTAACTCTCGTGAAGAGATTTCAGAAGTACATGCTGGAGATATCGCTGCAGCAGTAGGACTGAAAGATACAACAACTGGAGATACTCTGTGTGATGAAAAAGCTTTAGTAATTCTAGAGTCTATGGAATTCCCAGAACCAGTTATTTCTTTATCAGTTGAGCCAAAATCTAAAGCTGACCAAGATAAAATGGGTGCTGCTCTTGTAAAATTAGCAGAAGAAGATCCTACATTCCGCGTTCATACAGACCAAGAAACTGGTCAAGTTATTATCGCTGGTATGGGTGAACTTCACCTTGATATCTTAGTTGACCGTATGCGTCGCGAATTTAAAGTAGAAGCTAACGTAGGTGCTCCTCAAGTATCTTACCGTGAAACTTTCCGTTCTTCAGCAAAAGTTGAAGGTAAATTCGTACGTCAATCAGGTGGACGTGGTCAATTCGGACACGTTTGGATTGAATTCTCTCCAAACGAAGAAGGAAAAGGCTTTGAATTTGAAAATGCTGTTGTCGGTGGGGTAGTTCCACGTGAATACATTCCAGCTGTTGAGGCAGGTCTTCGTGACTCACTTAACAATGGTGTACTTGCTGGTTATCCGTTAATCGATATTAAAGCAAAATTATACGACGGATCATATCATGACGTTGACTCGAATGAGATGGCCTTCAAAGTTGCTGCTTCTATGGCATTGAAAAATGCTGTATCTAAAGTAAATCCAGTAATTCTTGAGCCAATCATGAAAGTTGAAGTTGTTATTCCTGAAGAATATTTAGGAGACATCATGGGTGATATCACTTCACGTCGTGGACGCGTTGAAGGTATGGACGCTCGCGGTAACGCACAAGTTGTACGTTCAATGGTTCCGCTTGCTGAAATGTTTGGATATGCAACGTCTTTACGTTCTAATACGCAAGGACGCGGAGTCTTCTCAATGACATTTGATCATTATGAAGATGTTCCAAAATCAATTTCTGAAGAAATTATCAAAAAAAATAAAGGTGAATAATTGAATTTTCACCAAAATTAAAGTATAACTAATTTGTAGTCTATGAAAGGCAGGGGGCTTTTAGTCCCTTACTTTTATAATAAAAAATCATACAATTACTGAGGAGGACTTCTCTAATGGCTAAAGAAAAATTTGATCGCTCCAAAACACATGCTAACATTGGTACAATCGGACACGTTGACCATGGTAAAACAACTCTAACTGCTGCTATCGCAACAGTTCTTTCTAAAAAAATGGGTGGTACAGCTAAATCATACGCTGACATCGATAACGCTCCTGAAGAAAAAGAACGTGGAATCACTATCAATACTTCACACGTTGAGTATGAAACTGAAACTCGTCACTACGCACACGTTGACTGCCCAGGACATGCTGACTATGTTAAAAACATGATCACAGGTGCAGCACAAATGGACGGTGGGATCCTAGTAGTATCTGCTGCTGATGGCCCGATGCCACAAACTCGTGAGCATATCCTTCTTTCACGTCAAGTAGGTGTTCCATACCTAGTTGTATTCATGAACAAATGTGATATGGTTGATGACGAAGAACTTCTTGAATTAGTTGAAATGGAAATTCGTGACCTTCTTTCTGAATACGACTTCCCAGGCGACGACATTCCTGTAATCAAAGGTTCTGCTCTTAAAGCTCTTGAAGGAGAAGCAGATTGGGAAGAAAAAATCGTTGAATTAATGGACGCTGTAGATAGCTATATCCCAACTCCAGAACGTCAAACTGACAAACCATTCATGATGCCAGTTGAGGATGTATTCTCAATCACTGGTCGTGGTACAGTTGCTACTGGACGTGTTGAGCGTGGCCAAGTTAAAATCGGTGACGTTGTAGACATTATCGGTATTACTGAAGAAGCAAAATCAACTACTGTAACTGGTGTTGAAATGTTCCGTAAACTTCTTGACTATGCTGAAGCTGGAGACAACATTGGTGCTCTTCTTCGTGGGGTTTCTCGTGAAGAGATCCAACGTGGTCAAGTATTAGCTAAACCAGGTTCAATTACACCACACACAGACTTCAAAGCTGAAGTTTATGTTCTTTCAAAAGAAGAGGGTGGACGTCATACTCCATTCTTCTCAAACTACCGTCCACAGTTCTACTTCCGTACAACTGATGTAACTGGTGTTTGTAACTTGCCTGAAGGTGTAGAAATGGTTATGCCTGGAGATAACATCGAAATGACTGTATCTCTAATCTCACCTATCGCTCTTGAAGAAGGTACTAAATTCTCTATCCGTGAGGGTGGACGTACTGTAGGCGCTGGTGTAGTTGCTACTATCACTAAGTAATCTATAATTCTTTAATATAAAACCATCTCGTGACGACGAGATGGTTTTTTTTGTATGAAGAAATAGTGTACACTAGTCAAAAGAGGTGAATTAGTCGATGACGATGAAAGTATTTGTAATAGAAGATGATAACGCCATATATGAAATGATTAAAGAAAGATTTGCGCAATGGTCATTTGACGTTAGTAGACCAGAAGATTTTCAAAAAGTAATGTCTACTTTTATCAATAAAAAACCACATTTTGTTCTTATAGATATTCAATTGCCAGCATATGATGGGTTTCATTGGTGTAGAGAAATACGTCGTATATCTAAGGTTCCAATTATTTTCTTATCATCGAGAGATCACCCAATGGATATGATCATGGCTATGCAGATGGGTGCGGATGATTTTGTGCAAAAACCATTTCATCTCGATGTATTGGTTGCCAAAGTCCAAGCACTTCTTAGAAGAACAAATGATTACCAAGAAGAGTCTATGGATATAAGTAATTGGAATGGGGCTATTATTGATTTTGCAAAAAGTGAGATTACATATATCGATAAAATGATAGATTTAACGAAAAATGAGTTATTTATATTGCGGATACTGCTGCAATCTGTAGAAAAAATAGTTTCAAGAGATGAATTAATGAGAAAACTTTGGGATGATGAACGTTTTGTTAATGATAATACATTGTCCGTAAACGTTAATCGCCTTCGCTCCAAACTAGAGGAAATTGGACTTGCAGATGTGATTATAACAAAAAAAGGTTTAGGATATATGGCGGTTACTAGGGAGGGATAAAAATTTTGTTCATTTTGTACATCAAAGAAAGAAAGTCATGGATTCTCTTTTTTTTCACTCTACAGATTTGGTTGAATTTCATACTTACTTTGGATGTAGCCTTTATGGAAATCTCCATACTATATATTAACTTTATCAATATCACTGCATTTGTATTCTTTTTTATATGGCGATATTTTCAAGAAACTAAGTATATTAAAGCGTTAGTAAGTACTTTGGCTAACGAAAAAGATTTAGATTTCATATTAGAATCTTTTCCAGATGGATATTCTAGCTTTGAGAAGACACTATCTACTACAATAGATGATCTTGTTTTAGTAGCAAAAGAAGAGCTTAATGGGTTAAAAGTAGAGCATTTAGAAGAAAATGATTATACACTTGCATGGATTCATGAGGTAAAAACTCCGCTTACTAGCATGAAACTGATGATAGATTCGTTAGATGATAGAAATGCTCAAAAAAAGCTAGAAGTAGAATGGCTCCGAATCCACCTATTATTAGATCAGCAATTACATAACACAAGACTTTCTACTATAGAAAAAGATTATATGATTGAAGAAGTAGACATTCAAAAGGTATTACACATGGAAATAAAAGAGTTTCAAGCTTGGTGTATACAGAAAAACATTGGATTTGACTTAGAAAATTTAGAAGTAAAAGTGTTATCCGATCCAAAATGGCTAGCCTTTATTGTGAGGCAAGTAATATCCAATGCGGTAAAGTATAGCCATGCAGACAGTGAAATTCATATTCGAACTGATAGAGATGACACAGGTCATATCATTTTAATGATTAGAGACTCCGGAACAGGGATTTCTCAAGCAGATTTACCTAGAATTTTTGAAAAAGCTTTCACGGGAACAAATGGTCGACAAACTACCGCATCTACTGGAATGGGGCTTTACTTGGCTAAAAACGTCGCTGAACAGATAGGTATCCACGTATTAGCCTCCTCTAATATTGGCGTAGGTTCGACATTTTCTCTTCGATTTCCTTTAAAAAATGAGATAGTGAAGATTTTAGGTAGGTGACAAAATTGTCATCTACTTTATTTGTTTGTAACGTAAATCAAACGATTAATGAAAAGAAAAGCCGTACAATTAGGTTACTAAGTTGTAGGAGGAACATACATGACTATTTTGAGCGGTCGCAAAATAAAGAAAATATATGGCAAGAAGGCAACATCGCAGGAAGTGTTGAAAGGGATTGACTTAGAGGTAGCTGAAGGAGAATTCGTAGGGATAATGGGTCCGTCTGGATCTGGAAAGACAACTCTATTGAATGTACTTGCTTCTATAGATAAAGCAACAGAAGGGGTTATCGAAATAAGTGGACATAACCTACGTACAATGAAGGAAAAAGCATTATCTAATTTTCGAAGAGAACAATTGGGGTTTATCTTTCAGGATTACAATTTGTTAGATACATTGACGGTAAAAGAAAATATCTTACTGCCGCTTTCTATTAGTAAAATCTCTAAACAGGAAGCTGAACAACGTTTTCAGGAAATAACACGAATATTAGACATTCAGGACCTGGCTAATAAATATCCGAATGAAATATCAGGCGGGCAAAAGCAAAGGACCTCTGCAGCGAGAGCATTAATAAGTAAACCTACTATTGTTTTTGCTGATGAACCGACGGGGGCGCTGGATTCTAAAGCTGCTACAACTCTATTGAGTAATTTAGAAAAAATTAATAAAGACAAACAAGTAACTATTATGATGGTAACGCATGATGCTGTGGCAGCTAGTTTCTGCTCTAGAGTATTATTTTTAAAAGATGGTCAGTTATATACCGAGTTATATAAAGGGGAGAAGAACCGTAAGCAGTTCTTCCAGGAAATAATAAATACACAAGGTGTGCTTGGCGGTGATGGTTATGACGCTTAGTCAATTAGTACTCCGAAGTATGAAGAAAAACATTAGGCATTACTATTTGTATTTCTTCGCATTAATCTTTAGTGTGTCACTGTATTTTTCCTTTGTGACACTACAGTATAATCCAAGTGTTCTCGAAATATCTTCAGGAGTGAAAGCTTCTGCAGGGTTAAAATCTGCTTCCTTTATTCTGCTGTTTGTAGTTGTATTTTTCGTATTATACGCTAATCATTTATTTATGAAGAGGAGAAGCAAGGAGATCGGATTGTACCAGCTAATTGGTATGTCTAAAGGATTAGTGACTAGATTATTAGCCTTGGAAAATATTATTTTATGGATTGGTGCGATTGGAATCGGTGTCGGAATTGGATTTTTGACATCTCGATTATTTGCGATGATTTTGCTACGTATTTTAGAAAAAGAAGCAAGTGTAGATTTGCTTTTTTCAGTAGATGCTTTGCAAATGACGATCGTAGTGTTTGTAGCTCTTCTTATTGTAGTACTGATACAGACGATGATTCAAATTCGCCGTGTGTCCTTGCTGACGCTTTTTACTGCGACGGCTATTGCGGATACGAAGGTCAAGAGATTTAGTGGTCTACAAATGGTTTTAGGATTAATCGGGCTTCTATTGATCAGTTATGGCTACTATTCTTCAACTAAATTATTCGATATAGAAACTGATAGTGTCAGTGCCTTGTTCCTTAGAATGATAATTATTTTAGTAAGTACTATTAGTGGAACGTATTTTGTATTTCGTTTTTCAGTATCTTTTGTTTTGAATGTAATACGTAAACAAAAAAGTGGTCACTTATCGATTGTAGACGTATTGTCCTTGTCCCCTATCATGCATCGGATGAAATCTAATGCAATGTCTCTGACGACAATAACTATTATATCAGCGACTGCATTAGGTATTCTGTGTTTGTCATACATCTCTTATTATTCTGCAGGATCAGTAGCAAAACAGAATATACCATTTGATTATGTAATACCGAACAATGGCAGTGAAGCATTTATAGCTGCATTAGACGATGGAAATATTCGATATACACAAACAACTATTGAATTGCTGAATTTGGAAGTTGAAACTGCGGAGTTATATACCAGTAAAATTCCTGAGGGTATAAATGTTATGACGAAGAGTCTTATGCCAGTTGCTAAGCTTAGTGATGCGCAACAGGTGATGACTGGACTTGAGTTAAAGGATGGTGAAGGTTATATAGTAGGATATAGTAATATAATGGCTGAACTAATAAAGCTGGAAGCAAATAATCCTGTTCAAATGACAACCTCTAGTGAAAAACTTGAAATCACAATAAAAGAAATAACAGAGGATTCTTTTCTTGCGTATTATCTAACAGGTGGAGGCATGACAATCGTTGTAACTGATGAATTATTTGAAACACTTTCTGAAGATAAGCTGATACAACAACAAACAGTTTGGAACAAACAAGTAGGTATTGACTTAGAGGATCGCTCTCAATTATCAGAAGCTCAGTCCATATTCGAAGAAACAACTAATAATGGAATGTTTGAGGTAATGACAAATAACGGTGGAAGAGAGATCGTGAAGCTAGAAAGCCGAGAGAATTATCGGCAAGATACGTTGGAGATGATGGGATTAGTAATCTTTATTACAGGATTTTTAGGATTAGCATTTTTAATCGCTACGGGTAGCATTTTGTACTTTAAACAAATGAGTGAAGCCGACGAAGAACGGTCGTCTTATACAAATCTACGCAAGATAGGATTTACGACAAATGAATTAATGAAAGGAATTTATATTAAGCAATTGTTTAACTTTGGAGTACCGTTAATAATAGGACTAGCGCATAGTTATTTTGCGGTTAAGTCCGGATGGATGTTCTTTGGTACCGAACTATTAGCCCCATTATTAATAACGATGGGCGTGTATGTGATTTTATATTCTACTTTTGCATTTTTATCTATCGGGTACTACCGTAAGGTAGTGAACGAATCATTGTAAAAAATGAGCCTCTTTGCGACTTTGCAAAGGGGTTTTTATATTGACACAAAACTTAATAAGAAGTAAACTTCTATGTGTTAGTAATCTAGTGTGTGAAAGTGAGTGTTTTATATGAATGCAGTATTGATAGCAGTAATAGTCATGTTAGTATTGAGTTTACTTCGCATCAACGTAGTGTTCTCATTAATTATAGGAGCTCTTGTAGGAGGGCTTACAGCTGGTCTGTCGGTCGCAGAAACGATTGATGCATTTACAGGTGGGTTAGGTGCTGGAGCGACGATAGCGTTAAGTTATGGGCTACTAGGGGGCTTTGCCGTTGCTATATCTAAGACTGGTATTCCTGAGTTATTAGTATTGGCAATTTTAAAGTTAGTAAAGAGTAAGGGAGATTCGGATAAAACAGGACTTGTGAAAGCTCTAGTCTTTTTATTACTTTTGGTAATGGCTGTGTTCTCGCAGAACTTAATCCCGATTCATATTGCTTTTATACCATTGTTGGTACCGCCAATCTTAAAAGTTTTGAACATGTTACAAGTGGACCGAAGATTGATAGCTTGCATTTTAGCATTCGGGCTAATTACACCATATATGTTTCTTCCGTACGGCTTCGGTGCAATCTATCAAGAGATCGTTGCTACTCAGATGGGTCTATCAGGTTTAGAAATAGCATTAAGTGATATTCCAAAGGCGATGGCTGTTCCAGCTTTGGGAATGGTATTTGGACTAATTATGGCATTTGTTTTATACCGGAAGCCGAGAAACTATAAACAGGAAGTAGTAGAAGTAAATGAATTAGATGTAGAAGTGAAGAAAAGTAGTATAATCTTTACTATTGTTTCTTTAATAGCTGCACTAGTTGTTCAGGTTGAAACAGATTCTATGATTGCAGGAGCACTAGCTGGTATCGTTGTACTTTATATTAGTGGTGCTTTAAAAAGGAAAGAGGCAGATGTGCTTCTAACAGAAGGTATGCGAATGATGGCATTCGTTGGTTTCGTGATGATTACAGCTAATGGATTTGCAGCGGTCATTAATGCTACAGGGCATGTGAAAAGCCTTGTGGAAGCATCCTCTGAGCTTTTAGCGGGTAACGTGAGTATGGCAGTGTTAATCATGCTGATCATCGGATTGGTCGTCACGATGGGAATAGGTTCGTCGTTTGCTACTATCCCTATTATCGCTGCTATCTTTGTACCGCTTGCTATCGAGTTAGGTTTAAGTCCTTTAGCGACAATTGCTTTAATAGGAACGGCAGGCGCTTTAGGAGACGCTGGTTCACCAGCATCTGACTCAACGCTTGGACCAACAGCAGGATTAAATGTAGATGGACAGCATAATCATATTTGGGATACTTGTGTCCCGACTTTTCTTTGTTATAATATTCCGCTCGTTCTTTTCGGATGGATAGCAGTAGTGTTTGTTCTATAGTATTAGAAAGAAAGGACATCTCTATTAAAGAGATGTCCTTTCTTTCTTGAAATAGTTTCATCGTAAAACATAGTCGCAAATGTAATAGAAGAAAATGAGTAATTCATAAAATTTCATTACCCTTATCAGTTGCTATTCTCATTGGAATTTTATATACTAGACAACGGCTTAGAAAAACATATGTATTATAAAAAGTAATGCGGTTATAACATTTAAAAAGAATTTCGTAAAAACACTTGCGAAATCTTTTTTTATTGTATATAATGTTGAATGTTGGTCTTTGACTGCGATGAAGCGAGAGGTTACCGACACACCCGGCCGCTTTGCCATGGCGAGTGTACGGAAAATTTTCGTGGAGAATGTCTAGAAAATAGGCGAAAAGGAGGGAAAGTAATGGCAAAACAAAAAATTCGTATCCGTTTAAAAGCGTATGATCACAGAATTCTTGATCAATCTGCTGAGAAAATTGTGGAAACTGCTAAACGTTCAGGTGCAAGTGTATCGGGTCCGATTCCACTTCCGACTGAAAGATCTGTTTATACGATTCTTCGTGCTGTTCATAAGTATAAAGATTCTCGTGAGCAATTCGAAATGCGTACGCATAAACGTCTTATCGATATCGTTAACCCAACACCACAAACTGTTGATGCGTTAATGAAGCTTGATTTACCATCTGGCGTTGATATTGAAATCAAACTTTAATGGTAAAAAAATAAAAAACACAAATTATTATAGGAGGTGTGACGGATGACCAAAGGAATCTTAGGTAGAAAAATCGGTATGACGCAAGTATTTGCTGAGAACGGTGACTTAATCCCTGTAACTGTTATTGAAGCTACTCCAAACGTAGTACTTCAAAAGAAAACAGCTGAAACAGACGGTTACGAAGCTATTCAGTTAGGTTTTGAAGACAAGCGCGAAAAGCTTTCTAATAAACCTGCGAAAGGGCACGTAGCTAAAGCAAGCACTGCTCCTAAGCGCTTCATCCGCGAATTCCGCGGCTTGGATACAGCTAATTACGAAGTTGGTCAAGAAGTCAAGGTAGAAAGTTTTGCAGAAGGCGATGTAATTGATGTAACAGGTACTACTAAAGGTAAAGGTTTCCAAGGTGTTATTAAACGCCACGGACAATCTCGTGGACCAATGGCCCATGGATCTCGTTACCACCGTCGTCCAGGTTCAATGGGGCCAGTTGCTCCGAACCGTGTATTCAAACAAAAGAAATTACCTGGTCAAATGGGTGGACATACAGTAACTATCCAAAACTTAGAAATCGTAAGAGTGGATGCTGAACGTAACCTATTATTAGTAAAAGGTAATGTTCCTGGTTCTCGTAAATCATTAGTAGTTGTTAAAGCTGCTATTAAATCGAAATAATTCTCTTAAGAAAGGAGGAAACAGGAATGGCAAAAGTATCATTATTCAATCAAGCAGGTTCTTCAGTTGGTGAAATCGAATTAAACGATAAAGTTTTCGGTATTGAACCAAATGAAGCTGTTTTATTTGAAGCTATCATTTCTCAACGTGCTTCACTTCGTCAAGGTAATCACAAAGTGAAAAACCGTTCTGAAGTTGCTGGTGGTGGACGTAAACCATGGAAACAAAAAGGAACTGGACGTGCTCGTCAAGGTTCTATCCGCTCTCCACAATGGCGTGGTGGTGGTGTTGTTTTCGGACCAACTCCGCGTAGTTACAGCTTTAAATTACCTAAAAAAGTACGTCGTTTAGCTCTTCTTTCAGCACTTTCAACAAAAGCTCGCGAAGAAAGCATTGTAGTACTTGAAGGTTTAGCATTTGATGCACCAAAAACAAAAGAATTCGTGAAAGTGTTATCTAACCTTTCAATCGATAAAAAAGCGTTATTCGTAACTGCTGATTTAGATGAAACAGTAGCATTAGCTGCTCGTAACATCCCTGGAATCACAGTTGTGTCTGCAACAGGCATTAACGTTTTAGATTTAATCGGTCATAACAAACTTGTAATGACTAAAGCTGCAGTAGAAAAAGTAGAGGAGGTGCTTGGATAATGGAAGCACGTGATATTATTAAACGTCCGGTCATTACTGAGCGTTCTTCTGAAGTAATGGCAGATAAAAAGTACACTTTCGAAGTGGACACTCGCGCCAACAAAACTCAAGTTAAATACGCTGTTGAAGAAATTTTCGGAGTAGATGTTGAAAAAGTTAACATCATGAACTACAAAGGGAAATACAAACGCGTAGGTAAATTTGGTGGGTATACGAACAAACGTCGTAAAGCGATTGTTACGTTAACTCTAGAAAGCAAAGAAATCGAGTTATTCGAAATCTAATCCTTTTAATAAGGAATTAATACTCAAGAAGGAGGGAATAACATGGCGATTAGAAAGTATAAACCAACGACAAACGGACGTCGTAACATGACTTCATTAGATTACGCTGAAATCACAACTGACAAGCCAGAGAAATCTCTACTTGCTCCTGTGAAACGTAAAGGCGGCCGTAACAATCAAGGTAAAATTACTGTTCGTCATCATGGTGGTGGACACAAACGTCAATACCGTATCATTGATTTCAAACGAAACAAAGATGGTATACCAGGACGCGTTGCTACTATTGAATATGATCCAAACCGATCTGCGAATATCGCATTAATTAATTATGCGGATGGGGAAAAACGTTACATCCTAGCTCCTAAAGGCTTAGAAGTGGGAATGACAATCGTGTCAGGACCTGAAGCTGATATTAAAGCAGGAAACGCTCTTCCATTACAAAACATCCCTATGGGTACTACTATCCATAATATCGAAATGAAACCTGGTAAAGGTGGTCAGTTAGTTCGCTCTGCTGGTACATCTGCTCAATTACTTGGTAAAGAAGGTAAATACGTAATCGTACGTTTACAATCTGGTGAAGTTCGTTTAATCCTAGGTGTTTGCCGTGCTACAATCGGTGAAGTAGGAAACGAACAACACGAACTTGTTAACATTGGTAAAGCTGGTCGTAATCGTTGGTTAGGCAAACGCCCAACTGTACGTGGATCTGTAATGAACCCTAACGATCACCCACACGGTGGTGGTGAAGGTAAAACACCAATCGGTCGTAAATCACCTATGTCTCCATGGGGTAAACCAACTCTTGGATACAAAACTCGTAACAAGAAAAACAAATCCGACAAACTTATCATTCGTCGTCGTAAAAAATAAAGTGGTTTTACTACGGTTCACAGAGAGAACCGTGGTGTCATCACGGAGGGAGGTTTCAGCATGGGTCGTAGCTTGAAAAAAGGACCTTTCGCAGACGATCATTTATTGAAAAAGGTCGATGCACAAAAGGACTCTGAGAAAAAACAAGTGATTAAGACTTGGTCACGCCGTTCAACAATTTTCCCTACTTTTATCGGATTAACTATCGCGGTATATGACGGACGTAAACATGTTCCTGTATACGTGACTGAGGATATGGTAGGTCATAAACTAGGCGAGTTTGCACCAACACGCGCTTATAAAAGTCATGGTGCAGATGATAAGAAAACTAGACGCTAATTTGAGAGGAGGTCATTCAAATGTCACAAGCAAAAGCTATTGCTAAAACAGTGCGCATTGCCCCTCGTAAGGTAAGATTAGTCGTTGATTTAATCAGAGGTAAGCAAATCGGTGAAGCAGTTGCAATTTTACAACTTACTCCAAAAGCAGCATCACCTGTTGTTGAGAAAGTATTGAAATCTGCAGTTGCAAACGCTGAGCACAATTATGATTTAGATGTTAATAACCTAGTTGTTTCTGAAGTCTTCGTTGATGAAGGTCCAACATTAAAACGTTTCCGCCCACGTGCTATGGGACGTGCAAGTGCTATTAACAAACGTACTAGCCACATCACAATCGTGGTATCAGAGAAGAAGGAGGGATAATTCGTGGGTCAAAAAGTACATCCTATAGGATTACGAGTAGGCATCATTCGTGACTGGGAGTCAAAATGGTACGCTGGTAAAGACTATGCAACTCTACTACACGAAGACTTGAAAATCCGTAAGTACATCGAAACTCGTTTAAAAGAAGCTTCTGTTTCTACTGTAGAAATCGAACGCGCTGCAAAACGTGTTAACGTTACAATTCACACTGCTAAACCAGGTATGGTAATCGGTAAAGGTGGTACGGAAGTGGAAGCACTTCGTAAGCACTTGAACGATTTAACTGGTAAACGTGTACACATAAATATTGTTGAAATTAAAAGAGCTGACTTAGATGCTAAATTAGTAGCAGAAAGTATTGCACGCCAATTAGAAGGCCGCGTATCTTTCCGTCGTGCTCAAAAACAAGCAATTCAACGCACAATGCGTTCTGGCGCTAAAGGTATTAAAACTCAAGTATCTGGACGCTTAGGCGGCGCTGACATTGCGCGTGCTGAACATTACAGTGAAGGAACTGTACCACTTCATACATTACGTGCTGACATCGATTATGCACATGCTGAAGCTGACACAACTTATGGTAAGCTAGGCGTTAAAGTATGGATCTATCGTGGTGAAGTCCTTCCAGTTAAGAAGAACTCTGAGGAAGGAGGCAAATAATATGTTAATGCCTAAACGCGTTAAATATCGTCGTGAACACCGTGGTAAAATGCGTGGTGAAGCAAAAGGCGGCAAAGAAATAGCATTCGGTGAATTCGGTTTACAAGCAACTGAAGCAAGCTGGATCACAAGTCGTCAAATTGAATCAGCTCGTATTGCAATGACACGTTACATGAAACGTGGCGGTAAAGTATGGATTAAAATATTCCCTCATAAACCATATACGAAAAAGCCTCTTGAGGTACGTATGGGTTCAGGTAAAGGTGCTCCTGAAGGATGGGTAGCAGTTGTAAAACCTGGAAAAATTATGTTTGAAATAGCTGGCGTTTCTGAAGAAGTTGCTCGTGAAGCATTACGTTTAGCATCACATAAGCTTCCGATTAAATGTAAAATAATCAAACGTCAAGAAATTGGTGGTGAATCTAATGAAAGCTAATGACATCCGTGAACTTACTACTGCAGAAATAGAACAAAAGGTAAAATCACTGAAAGAAGAGCTTTTCAACCTTCGCTTCCAATTGGCGACTGGTCAATTAGAAAACACAGCTCGTATTCGCGAAGTTCGTAAAGCTATCGCGCGTATGAAAACTGTGGTTCGTGAAAGAGAAATCAGTGCAAACAACTGATAAAGGAGGTTTTCTGGCATGACTGAGCGTAATCAACGCAAAGTATACACTGGCCGTGTAGTATCAGATAAAATGGATAAAACAATTTCTGTTTTAATTGAAACTCATAAAAAACACAAGTTATACGGTAAACGTGTTAAGTATTCTAAGAAATTTAAAGCTCATGATGAGCAAAACGAAGCCCAAATCGGAGATATCGTCCGTATCATGGAAACTCGTCCGCTATCAGCTACTAAACGCTTCCGCCTATTGGAAGTTGTAGAAAAAGCGGTTATTATCTAATAATAAGTTCGGAACTAATAAATTCCGAAGGGAGGTTACCTAAGTGATCCAACAAGAAACTCGTATGAAAGTTGCAGACAACTCAGGTGCACGTGAAGTTTTAACTATTAAAGTACTTGGTGGTACTGGTCGTAAAACTGCTAATATCGGCGATATCGTCGTATGTACAGTTAAGAAAGCAACACCAGGTGGCGTTGTCAAGAAGGGTGACGTCGTTAAAGCTGTAATCGTTCGCACTAAGAGCGGCGTACGCCGTAAAGACGGAACTTATATCAAGTTTGATGAAAATGCTTGCGTTATTATCAAAGACGATAAAGGACCGCGTGGAACTCGTATTTTCGGACCAGTTGCTCGTGAATTACGCGACAGCAACTTCATGAAAATCGTATCTTTAGCTCCAGAAGTTCTTTAATTTACATGAAAGTGCCAATCAAGGAGGTGCGACAGAATGCATGTTAAAAAAGGCGACAAAGTAATGGTAATCTCAGGTAAAGACAAAGGTAAAACAGGTGTTGTTCTTACTGCTTTTCCTAAGAAAGACCGTGTGTTAGTTGAAGGTGTAAACATCATCAAAAAACATATGAAGCCAAACCAAGCTAATCCGCAAGGAGGAATTGTAAGCCACGAGGCTGCAATCCACGTATCGAATGTTATGTTAATCGACCCAAAAACTGGCGAGCCGACTCGCGTAGGTTCTAAAGTGGAAGATGGCAAAAAAGTTCGTGTTGCGAAAAAATCCGGTGAAATTATTAAATAAGTAAAGAGAAGGGAGGTACACACATGAACCGCCTAAAAGAAAAGTATCTTAAGGAAGTTTCTCCTGCTCTAATGAGCAAGTTTGAATATAACTCAGTAATGCAAGTACCTAAAGTTGATAAAATCGTTATCAATATGGGTGTTGGTGATGCTGTATCTAATACAAAAGCGCTTGACGCTGCTGTAGAAGAATTACAAATCATTTCAGGTCAAAAACCTGTAGTTACGAAAGCTAAAAAATCGATCGCTGGTTTCCGTCTTCGTGAGGGTATGCCAATCGGTGCAAAAGTCACTCTACGTGGAGAGCGTATGTATGACTTCTTGGATAAATTGATCGCTATTTCTCTTCCGCGTGTACGTGACTTCCGTGGTGTTTCTAAAAAAGCATTCGACGGTCGCGGTAACTACACTCTTGGAGTTAAAGAGCAATTAATCTTCCCTGAAATCGATTATGATAAAGTTTCGAAAGTACGCGGTATGGACATCGTAATTGTAACAACTGCGAACTCTGACGAAGAAGCTCGTGAGTTATTAACACAATTCGGTATGCCATTCCAAAAGTAAAATAAGGGAGGCGAAAACGTGGCTAAAAAATCAATGATCGTTAAACAACAACGTACGCCAAAGTTCCAAGTGCAAGCATACACACGCTGTGAGCGTTGTGGACGTCCGCACTCTGTATATCGTAAATTCAAGCTTTGCCGTATTTGTTTCCGTGAACTTGCATACAAGGGACAAATTCCTGGCGTTAAAAAAGCAAGCTGGTAATCCCCTATAACTGGGAAGGAGGTAAATGTAATGACAATGTCAGATCCAATTGCAGATATGCTTACACGCATTCGTAATGCTAACATGGTTCGTCACGAGAAATTAGAAGTTCCTGCTTCAAACCTGAAAAAGGAAATCGCGGAGATTTTAAAACGCGAAGGTTTCATCCGTGATGTTGAATATGTAGAAGATAGCAAACAAGGTATTATCCGTATCTTCTTAAAATATGGTCAAAATGACGAGCGTGTTATCACTGGTTTGAAACGTATTTCAAAACCTGGTCTACGCGTTTACGCTAAAACAAACGAAGTACCTAAAGTATTGAACGGTTTAGGAATTGCTTTAGTTTCTACTTCAAATGGTTTATTAACAGATAAAGAAGCTCGCGCTAAACAAGTTGGCGGAGAAATCGTAGCTTACGTTTGGTAATAATCAACAAACGAATGGAGGTGCAACAAAATGTCTCGAGTAGGTAAAAAACCAATAGAGGTTCCTGCAGAAGTTACTGTAACAGTTAACGCTGAAAACACAGTAGTTGTAAAAGGACCAAAAGGTGAATTAACAAAATCTTTTAACCAAGATATTAAAATTGAGCAAGAAGGTACTGTAATAACATTAGTACGTCCTTCAGATTCAAAAGAACACCGTACGATTCATGGAACAACTCGCGCTTTGCTAGCTAACATGATCACGGGTGTATCTGCTGGATTCGAACGTGGACTTGAATTAGTTGGGGTAGGTTACCGTGCACAATTACAAGGTACTAAACTTGTACTTAATGTAGGGTACTCACATCCAGTTGAGTTCACTCCTGAAGATGGACTTGTAGTTGAAGTTCCTTCTAATACAAAAGTTATCGTTCGCGGTATTGATAAAGAACGCGTTGGTGCTTTAGCATCTAACATTCGTCAAGTTCGTCCACCAGAGCCGTATAAAGGTAAAGGTATTCGTTATGAAGGCGAAGTTGTACGCCGCAAAGAAGGTAAAACAGGTAAATAATGCATCTCGCATTAGAAAGGAGTGACCACTGTGATTACGAAACAAGACAAAAATCAAGTTCGTAAGAAACGTCATGCACGTGTTCGTACAAAAATCACGGGTACTACTGAACGTCCACGTTTAAATGTATTCCGTTCTAATAAACATTTATACGCACAACTGATTGATGATACTCAAGGTGTTACAATCGTAAGTGCATCCACTATGGATAAAGATTTCAATGGAACAGCTGGAAATGTTGAAGCTGCTAAATTGATCGGTGAAACAATCGCAAAACGCGCTACAGAAAAAAACATCAAATCTGTTGTATTTGACCGTGGCGGTTACTTATATCATGGACGTGTTAAAGCGTTAGCTGAAGCTGCACGTGAAAACGGCTTAGAATTTTAAGAAGAAGGAGGGACATATTTCATGCGTGGTATTGACCCAAACAAACTTGAACTTGAAGAACGCGTAGTAACGATCAACCGTGTTGCTAAAGTTGTAAAAGGTGGACGTCGTTTCCGTTTTACTGCATTAGTAGTTGTTGGTGACAAAGATGGTCATGTAGGATTTGGTACTGGAAAAGCACAAGAAGTTCCAGACGCTATCCGTAAAGCAGTTGAAGACGCGAAGAAAAACTTAATAGAAGTACCAAGAGTTAAAGGTACTACTCCTCACCTAGTTGTTGGACACTTTGGTGCTGGATCTATTCTAGTTAAACCTGCAGCACCTGGTACAGGAGTTATTGCTGGTGGACCGGTTCGTGCGGTACTTGAATTGGCTGGTATTACAGATATACTTTCTAAATCACTTGGATCTAACACACCAATCAACATGGTACGTGCTACAATAGAAGGTTTAACTCAATTAAAACGTGCTGAGGACGTTGCTAAATTACGTGGTAAATCAGTAGAAGAACTGTTAGGATAAGGGAGGGAAATTACAATGGCAACTAAATTAGAAATTACCCTTACTAGAAGCTTGATTGGTACTAAACCAGCTCAACGCAAAACAGTAGAAGCTCTTGGATTACGTAAAATGCATCAAACAGTTGAGCATCAAGACAATGCAGCTATCCGCGGGATGGTTGGCAAAGTAGCTCACTTAGTAACAACTAAAGAAATTTAAGGTTTATTTTAAGAATAAGGAGGTGCCACCATATGAAACTTCATGAGTTAAAACCATCAGAAGGTTCTCGTTCATCGCGTAAGCGTATCGGACGCGGAATCGGTTCTGGAACTGGTAAAACATCAGGTAAAGGTCATAAAGGTCAAAACGCTCGTTCAGGCGGAGGCGTTCGTCCAGGATTTGAGGGCGGTCAAAACCCGTTATTCCGTCGTTTACCAAAACGTGGATTTACGAATATTAATCGTAAAGAATTCGCAATTGTGAACCTTGACACATTAAATCGTTTCGAAGAAGGCACAGAAGTTACACCTGCTTTATTAATCGAAACAGGTGTTGTGAGCAGTGAGAAATCTGGTATCAAGATTCTAGGTAATGGAACACTTGACAAGAAGTTAACTGTAAGAGCTCATAAATTCTCTGCATCAGCAAAAGAAGCAATTGAGAACGCTGGCGGATCAACAGAGGTGGTTTAATGTTTCAAACAATCTCCAACTTTATGCGTGTGAGAGATATTCGAAATAAAATCATTTTTACTTTATTGATGTTAATCGTCTTCCGTATTGGGACATTTGTCCCGGTACCTTACGTCGATGCCGATGTTTTAAAACAAACTGACCAATTAGGTTTGATTGGTTTCCTTAATACATTTGGTGGTGGAGCCCTTGCTAATTTTTCTATTTTAGCGATGGGTATCATGCCTTACATCACTGCATCCATCATAGTACAATTACTGCAAATGGATGTTGTTCCGAAGTTTACTGAGTGGGCTAAACAAGGTGAAGTTGGAAGACGTAAACTTGCACAATTCACTCGTTACTTCACAATTGTGTTAGCTTTTATTCAAGCAATCGCTATGTCATACGGCTTCAACCGCATGTATGGTGGTTCTTTAATAAAAGAAGACGGTATATTGACATACTTAGTTATTGCTGTTGTTTTGACAGCCGGAACTGCATTTTTAATGTGGTTAGGAGAGCAAATTACCTCTAAAGGTGTTGGTAATGGTATTTCTATTATTATCTTCGCTGGTATTGCTGCTGCCATTCCAAACGCAGTTAACCAAGTGTACGCACAACAAATTGAAGGTGCAGGCGATGCACTGTTTATCAATATTGTAATAGTACTTTTACTTTTATTAGCAATTATTGCGGTAACAGTTGGAGTAATTTACGTTCAACAAGCGTTGCGTAAAATTCCAATTCAATACGCAAAGCGTGTTTCTGGAACTTCCCAAACAGGTGGTCAACAGACTCACTTGCCTTTAAAAGTTAATGCTGCGGGAGTAATTCCGGTAATCTTTGCATCAGCGTTTCTTATGGCGCCTCAGTCAATCGTATTATTCTTCGGTCAAAATAGTACTACCGATGCTATTACGAGAGCATTAGATTATACACAACCTATTGGTATGACAATTTATATTGCTTTAATCATTGCGTTTACTTACTTCTATGCGTTCATTCAAGTGAACCCAGAGAACGTAGCAGACAATTTGAAAAAACAAGGTGCGTATATTCCAGGGATTCGTCCAGGGATCAATACACAAAACTATTTAACTAGCGTTTTGTATCGTTTAACATTTGTTGGAGCTATATTCTTAGCTATCATTTCAATCATGCCGATGCTATTTGTGAAATATGCGGATCTTCCGCAGTCAGCACAAATTGGCGGAACAAGTTTGTTAATCGTAGTTGGGGTTGCACTCGAAACGATGAAACAGCTAGAATCCCAACTAGTTAAACGTCATTATAAAGGCTTTATGAAATAAGGTAGGTTTTTAGGAACGTTGATGTTCCTAAAAATCGACTATATAGTCCTGGGGGGCATTTTCGTATGAATATCGTTTTAATGGGTTTACCTGGTGCTGGTAAAGGTACTCAGGCAGATAAAATTGTTGAGAAGTACGCAATCCCTCATATTTCTACAGGCGATATGTTTCGTGCAGCAATTAAAGATGGTACGGAACTAGGTTTGAAAGCAAAATCGTTTATGGATCAAGGTGCCTTGGTACCAGATGAAGTAACGATTGGTATTGTCCGCGAAAGATTAAGTAAACCAGACTGTGAAAAAGGATTCCTACTTGATGGTTTCCCTCGTACAGTTCCTCAAGCAGAAGCACTTGATGCTTTACTTTCGGAACTTGATAAATCTATTGAGCATGTGCTTAATATTCAAGTAGAACAAGAAGAATTGATCAAACGTCTAACAGGTCGACGCATTTGTAAAGAATGTGGAACTGCTTATCATTTAGTCTTTAACCCACCTGCTAAAGATGGAGTATGTGACAAAGATGGTGGCGAGCTTTATCAACGTGCTGATGATAATCCGGAAACGGTAACTAACCGTCTGGAAGTAAATATGAAGCAAACACAACCTTTGCTTGATTTTTATGAAGACAAAGGTGTTTTATCTAATATAGATGGACAGCAGGATATTAAAATAGTATTCGCTGATCTTGATGCTCTGTTACAGGGCAACCGCATATAATTGCCCGGTGCCTGTCGCAGACGACTGAATACCCGGGTAGTATGCAAAGAACGAAAATGTTTTTTTCGAGAGCTGCAAAAGCATATTGCGCCCGGTATACGTTCGGAGGAAAAGAAATGCATCAAAAGCGGGGACTCCCTTGTCCACGTGCATTTAAACTACTTACGGGGTATAATGGGTTTCGTGGAAGCATCTGTGTAACGAACGGGTACTATGGAACTCATCCAACACATTCGTACGAACATGTTGACATGAGGGAGAGTCTACTCCGTGGATTGCTAAAAGCGAAACCTTACGAGTGTCTTTCGAACATCTCTCATGATTTCCAAACATATGCTTGAACGAATAGTTTCGTTCCTATTGAGGCTATACTAACAGCAAATTACGTTTGAGTATTGTTGAGAACCTGATTTGTATATAGAAGGGAGACAGGGTTGATGGCGAAAGATGATGTAATTGAAGTCGAAGGAACAGTTGTTGAGACTTTGCCAAACGCGATGTTTAAGGTAGAATTAGAAAACGGTCATACGATACTTGCGCATGTATCGGGTAAAATTCGTATGCATTTCATCCGTATTTTACCTGGAGATAAAGTCACAATTGAACTTTCTCCTTACGATTTAACTCGCGGTCGTATTACGTACCGTTTTAAATAATAATCTTTTGCACTCCGGACTACTAAGGAGGTTAGGTTAGATGAAAGTGAGACCATCTGTGAAACCGATCTGCGAAAAATGTAAGGTAATTCGCCGACGCGGTAAAGTAATGGTAATCTGTGAAAATCCTAAACACAAACAAAGACAAGGATAATAAGAAGGAGGTGCACGACACATATGGCACGTATTGCTGGTGTTGACATTCCACGCGACAAACGCGTTGTTATTGCATTAACATACATTTTCGGAATTGGTAAAACGACTTCTCAAAAAGTATTGGCAGGAGCTGGTATTTCAGAAGAGACACGTGTACGTGATCTTACAGAAGACGAACTAAACAAAATCCGTGAACAAATCGGTGTATATAAAGTAGAAGGTGACCTTCGTCGCGAAGTATCACTAAACATTAAACGATTGATGGAAATCGGTTCATTCCGTGGTATCCGTCACCGTAGAGGCTTACCAGTACGCGGACAAAATACGAAGAACAATGCACGTACTCGTAAAGGTCCACGTAAAACAGTAGCTAACAAGAAAAAATAATCGGTAAAGGAGGTTTCTTCTTAACATGGCACGTAAACAACAAACACGTAAGCGTCGTGTGAAAAAGAATATCGAATCCGGTATTGCTCACATTCGCTCAACATTTAATAACACTATTGTGACTATCACAGACATGCAAGGAAATGCACTTTCTTGGTCAAGTGCTGGAGCTCTTGGATTTAGAGGTTCTCGTAAATCTACTCCATTTGCTGCACAAATGGCTGCAGAAACTGCTGCAAAGACTTCAATGGAACATGGTATTAAAACTTTAGAAGTAACTGTTAAAGGACCAGGTGCTGGTCGTGAAGCGGCAATCCGCGCACTTCAAGCTGCAGGTCTAGAAGTTACAGCAATTAAAGACGTAACACCAGTACCACATAATGGTTGCCGTCCACCAAAACGTCGTCGCGTTTAATAGGTGATACTCAACTTGTTTGAGAACATCATTTATTGTACAGACTGAGGATGTATTAACAGCAATCAGTTAACGATCGAATTCATGATGGAAAGAACCTATACATTCGATGTTTTGAGGGAGGGTAAATTGGAATGATCGAAATCGAAAAACCAAAGATTGAAAGTGTAGAAATCAACGAAAGTACCAAGTTTGGTAAATTTGTTGTAGAACCGCTAGAACGTGGCTATGGAAATACTTTGGGAAATTCTTTACGACGCATCCTTCTGTCTTCTTTACCAGGAGCTGCAGTTACTTCTATTCAAATTGATGGCGTTTTACACGAGTTTTCAACTATTGAAGGCGTAGTGGAAGATGTAGCATCAATTATAATGAATGTGAAAAAACTAGCTTTGAAAATCTACTCTGACGAGGAAAAGGTCATTGAGATTGATGTTAAAGGTGAGGGAACGATTACTGCTGCTGACATTACACATGACAGTGACGTAGAAATTTTAAACCCGGAACTCTATATTGCTACAATCGGCAAAAATGGTCATTTCCGTATGCGTATGTACGCAGGTCGAGGCCGTGGCTACACTCCTGCTGTTCAAAACAAACGTGAGGATCTTCCTATCGGCGTAATCCCGATCGACTCTATTTATACTCCAGTTTCACGCGTGAATTTCCAAGTGGAAAATACTCGTGTTGGACAATTGTCCAACTTCGATAAACTTACACTTGATGTGTGGACAGATGGCAGCACAGGTCCTAAAGAGGCGATTTCTCTTGGAGCAAAAATTTTAACAGAGCACTTGAATATTTTTGTAGGGATGACTGATGAGGCTCAGACTGCTGAAATCATGGTCGAAAAAGAAGAAGATCAAAAAGAAAAAGTTTTAGAGATGACTATTGAAGAACTTGATCTTTCTGTTCGTTCTTATAATTGCTTAAAACGCGCAGGTATTAATACAGTACTTGAGCTTGCAAGCAAATCAGAAGACGATATGATGAAAGTACGAAACCTTGGACGTAAATCTTTAGAAGAAGTAAGAGCGAAGTTAGATGAGCTTGGTTTAGGATTACGTAAAGAAGACTAAACGGGTTTTGATATAGCAAGACTTGAATTATTCACCAAAGGAGGGAAACATCCATGGGTTACAGAAAACTTGGACGTACAAGTTCTCAACGTAAAGCGATGTTACGTGACTTAACAACGGACCTAATTATCAATGAGCGTATTCAAACTACTGAAGCACGTGCAAAAGAATTACGTTCGGTTGTTGAAAAAATGATCACTTTAGGTAAACGCGGAGATTTACACGCTCGTCGTCAAGCTGCGGCTTATATTCGTCGTGAGGTCGTTGCTTCTACTGATGAAGAAGGAAACGAATCAACAATCTATGCTTTACAAAAATTGTTTGATGATGTAGCACCACGCTATGCTGATCGTCAAGGCGGTTACACTCGTATTATGAAAGCTGGACCTCGTCGCGGAGACGGAGCACCGGTAGTAGTAATTGAGTTAGTTTAATTTCTATTTACAGGCGTTCATACGTCTGATGAATTATCTGAAAATCTGAAGAGGGTATTTGGTGGGATTCTACCGCCCTCTTCTTTTTTCAAACAGATTTATACGACAATTTAAAAGCAGAGTGTTATGATGAGCGGACTTCTCAAGTTCTTTGAATTTAAAGAAGTAGCGTCTCGTCTAGCTCTACGCACCTCATTTTTCGGATTGGTCTTGAGCAACCAATCTAGAAATAAGTTATAGAAGAGCGCATTTCTCAAAATGAGGTGCGCGCTTTTTTAATTTCCTGTAGAATGATGTAAAATATTAGCACAGCTGAGTTGAGCAGAGGAGGTAAAGGATGAAACGCGAAATTATTTCTTTACAGGAAGTTACATTTACATATGCCGAGGAAGATACAGGTATGCGAAAAGCGATTCAGAATGTGTCCTATACAATTAATGAAGGTGAATGGGTGGCGATTGTAGGCCATAATGGCTCTGGCAAATCGACATTAGCACGATTAATGAATGGTCTTCTATTTCCTCAGACGGGAACGGTACGAATTTTTGGAGAACCATTAAATGAACATAATTTATGGGACACTCGCTCTAAAATGGGGATGGTTTTTCAAAATCCAGATAACCAATTTGTAGGAGCAACCGTACAGGATGATGTTGCATTTGCATTAGAAAATAACGGAATCCCTTTTGAGGAAATGGTAGAACGAGTACAAGCCTCTTTAGCAAAAGTGAAAATGAGTGACTTTATGAATAGTGAGCCACATCATTTATCAGGTGGGCAGAAACAAAGGGTTGCCATAGCTGGAGCAATTGCACTTCAACCGAGGATTTTATTGTTAGATGAGGCAACTTCCATGTTAGATCCACAGGGGAGAGAAGAGGTACTGCAAACGGTGCGCCAGTTGAGAGCAGAAACTGACTTAACAGTTATCTCTATTACGCACGATTTAGAAGAAGCACTTCTTGCTGATCAAGTAATTGTTATGAATCAAGGGGAAAAGTATGCAGAGGGATCCCCACACGAGATATTCGAGCGAGGACAAGAGTTAATCGATTTAGGGTTAGATCTTCCTTTTGCGATGAATATGTCAAGACTACTGCGAGCGCAAGGTGTGCAGGTTGTAGCAGACCACATGACAGAAGAAGAGTTGGTGAATGATTTATGGACATCTCACTTCAACAAGTGAGTTACGCATATGCAAAGGATACACCATTTGAAAAAAGAGCTTTATATGATGTAGATTTACATATTCCTTCAGGTTCTTATCAAGCGATCATTGGTCATACAGGTTCAGGAAAGTCTACAGTACTTCAGCATCTAAATGCGTTGCTAAAGCCCACAGAAGGTGTTATTCGAATTGGTAGTACAGAGGTAGCAGCAGCAAAAAAGAACAAGAAGTTACGAGAGATTAGACAAAAAGTAGGAATCGTTTTTCAATTTCCAGAGCATCAATTGTTTGATGAAACAGTTCTAAAGGATATTATGTTTGGACCTATGAACTTTGGGGTGCCTGAAGCGGAAGCAAGGCAACGTGCTATAGATTTAGTACGATTACTTGGGTTACCAGAAGAAGTTATGGAAAAGTCGCCGTTTGACCTGTCTGGAGGACAAATGCGCAGAGTTGCCATAGCTGGAGTTCTTGCGATGAATCCAGAGGTATTAGTACTGGATGAGCCAACAGCTGGGCTTGATCCAAGAGGTCGCAAAGAAATAATGGAGCTATTTTATCGACTCCATCAAGAAAAAGGCTTAACGACAGTTCTTGTAACGCATAGCATGGAAGATGCTGCTAGATATGCAGATCGGATTGCAATTATGCATGGTGGGCAATGTGTGCTGCAAGGGATACCGCAGGAGATATTCTCGGATGAGGACCGTTTAATGGATTATCGTTTAGAATTACCTCAGTCTATTAAGTTTCAAAAGAAACTAGAAGAGATGATGGGCAAAAAGTTGCCGATACTTTGTTTGACAGAAGAAGCTTTAGCTGAAGAACTAGCGCGCTTGGTGAAAAAGGAGCGTGAAATCTGATGCTTGAAAAAATGATATTCGGGCGTTATATTCCGGGAGATTCTTTTATTCATCGTTTGGATGCTCGTGCAAAGCTGATATTCGTGTTCTTATTTATTATGGTTGTCTTCATTGCAAATGACTGGATTACTTATGGAATATTACTAGTATTTACTTTCTTAATTATACGATTATCAAAAATTAGGCTATATTTTTTGATCAACGGATTAAAGCCTGTTGTGTTTTTAATCATATTTACGTTTTTATTGCATCTGATTTTCACTCGAGAAGGTTCAATTATCTTTGAATGGAGGTTTATCAAGATATACGAGGAAGGGTTGAAGCAAGGTATTTTCATATCTATCCGCTTTACCGTACTCGTTGTTTTGACGTCTATTCTTACATTAACTACAACACCTATTTCGATTACAGATGCATTAGAAATTTTGTTAAATCCATTAAAAAAATGGAAACTGCCTGTTCATGAATTGGCTCTTATGATGTCTATTTCGTTGAGATTTATACCGACACTGATGGATGAGACAGATAAGATTATGAAAGCGCAGATGGCCAGAGGATCTGATATGACAACAGGCAGTATGAAGGAGAGAATGAATGCAATTGTGCCACTTCTCATTCCTTTGTTTGTTAGTGCATTTAAACGTGCGGAGGATTTAGCTACTGCAATGGAAGTAAGAGGCTATAAAGGCGGCGAGGGTCGTACAAGGTACAGAAAGTTAGAATGGGCAACGAGAGACACGCTAATCATCCTTTCGCTTGTGGTACTAGCTGCAATACTGATTTACTTTAGAAAATAATTAGGAGGTGTTAGTGTGAGACTTCGAGCGATTATTAGTTATGATGGCAGTCAGTTTTCCGGTTATCAGGTTCAACCGGGAAAAAGGACTGTACAATTGGAAATAGAACGTGTCTTAGAAACAATTCATAAAGGTGTCGTTGTGAAAGTTGTTGCGAGTGGTAGAACAGACGCTGGAGTTCATGCAACAGGACAAGTCATTCACTTTGATAGTCCGCTAACATTTCCTTTAGATCGTTGGCGCACAGCTTTAAATGTTCAACTGCCTAGAGATATTCGTATTTTATCGGTAGAACAGGTATCGGATGATTTTCACGCTAGATACCATGCTGTTGGAAAGACATATCGTTATATTTGGTCACTTAGTGAAATTCATAGTCCATTTGAGCGCGATTTTTCCGTACATGGAGAACGATATAAACCAGATGTCGCATTGATGCAAGAAGCAGCTCAACATTTATTGGGGACCCATGATTATTCAAGTTTTTGTGCAGCTAAAACAAACGTAAATGATTTTGTGAGAACTATTTATTCTATTAACTTTGAAGTGAAGAAAGAATCGCACCAGCTTCATATGGTCATTAGTGGAAGTGGATTTTTATATAATATGGTGCGTATTATTGCGGGAACATTATGGGAAGTAGGTATTCGAAAAAAAAGTGTAGATAGTATTCCGGAAATTCTCTCATCGTGTGCTCGAAAGGAAGCAGGGAAAACCGCGCCAGCACACGGTTTATACCTAGAAAAAGTAGCTTATGATGGATGAAACAACATCACCAGGTGTTTTACGAAAAATACTTGACTAATTGATCCATTCGAGGTATGATGATGTATGGTATTTCTTAACCCCACAATATAAGCCCCGAAACTTATTGGTATGAGGATATAGAAAATTTTAGATCGATTATGATTGAATTAGGAGGACAAAATACATGCGTACAACATTCATGGCTAAAGGTCACGAAGTAGAACGTAAATGGTTAGTAGTAGACGCTGAAGGCCAAACTCTTGGTCGTCTAGCTTCAGAAGTTGCAGCTATTTTACGTGGTAAAAACAAACCAACATTCACACCGAACGTTGACACAGGTGATCACGTGATCATTCTTAATGCAGAAAAAATTCATTTAACTGGGAACAAGCTAAATGACAAAATTTACTACCGTCACACTCAATTCTCTGGTGGACTTAAACAACGTACAGCTTTAGAAATGCGTACTAAGTACCCAACGAAAATGCTTGAGTTAGCGATTAAAGGAATGCTTCCTAAAAACTCTTTAGGACGTCAAATGTTCGGTAAGCTTCACGTATACACTGGAGCAGAACACCCACATGCAGCACAGAAACCAGAAGCATACGAGCTTCGCGGATAATAATTAAGAGGAGGACATTCACTTGGCACAAGTTCAATATATCGGCACTGGTCGCCGTAAAAGTTCAGTAGCACGTGTACGTTTAGTACCGGGCGAAGGAAAAATCGTTATCAACAAACGTGACGTAGAAGATTACGTACCGTACGAAACTTTACGTGAAATCATTAAACAACCATTAGTAACTACTCAAACTTTAGGTAGCTACGATGTACACGTAAACGTTAATGGTGGTGGATTCACAGGACAAGCAGGAGCAATCCGTCATGGTATTGCACGTGCACTACTTACAGTAGATCCTGATTTCCGTCCAGCATTGAAATCAGCAGGATTCTTAACACGTGACCCACGTATGAAAGAACGTAAAAAACCAGGACTTAAAGGCGCTCGTCGTGCACCTCAGTTCTCAAAACGTTAATATTATATTTTCAGTTCAAAGCACTTCTCGAGACTTCTCGGGGAGTGTTTTTTTGTGCTATAAAAATATTGTCAAAATGTTAAAAAAGAATTGTATGAATAATTGGAGAGGTGTATATTTAGAAAATCATTGGTTTGTATATGGTAATTGATTTATAGAGAAGAAGAGGGAATATATGAGAAGTAAATTTAATGTTGTGACGAGCACAATTCTTGTTAGTATTTTTATTGCGCGTTTTGGAACGTTTTTAGTGTTGCCTTATTTAACACTTTTTTTGCTCGAGGAGTTTCATTATTCGGGCGTGCAAATTGGAGCAATCATATCGACATTGGCTCTATCCAATTTAGTGATGAGCTTTTTTGTAGGACCATATATTGATAAGTATCCTAAGAATAAAGTCATCATTGTAGGACTCCTTGGATATTTAGGGTGCTATTTCTATTTCCCTTTCATCGAGCATTATGCAGGTTTTATCTTATTTGCAGCTTTGCTTGGAGCGAGTCAGGCGATAGTGGAACCAACATACCGAGTATTGCTGAGTTTATATACAGAGCCAGAGAATCGTCGGTTAATATTTAATATCCGCTATTTTTTGATTAATATATCTGCAGCCATTGCCCCACTGACTTCTGTGTATTTCCAACAGTATGGAATGGAGAACTTATTCTTTATTGTAGGTCTTATTTTCTTGTTTAATATATGGACGTTTGTCATTATATTTAAAAAGTATCCTTTAAAGCAGGAATCTATCAGCACAACGAAGACATCAATCTTTCATTCTTTTCATGTCTTTAAAATGGATACGGGTTTTTCCCTTTTTGTGTTGGCATTAATCTTTATTAGTTTTGGCTACAGTCAGTTCGACTCCACTTTCAGTCAATACTTAGGAAAGTCCTTTGACCATGAACTAGCGATACAATATTTCGCTTGGCTTATAACTACAAATGCTATTACCGTCTTGGTCATTCAATACTTTGTCTATAAGCTTGGAGAATTAATCAGCACAACTACTTCTTTAATCATTGGAAGTGGGTTATTGTCTATTGGATTATTTTCCTTTGGGCAGAGTGACTCGATCTTATGGCTGATAGTTGCGATGGTTATTTTTACAGCAGGTGAAGTCTTAGTGTTTACAATGGTGGATATCCATTTGGATGGAATGTGTGAGGATCATGAGAAGGGTACCTACTTTGCTCTTTCAGGTGTAAAGTCTATCGGTCGAATAGCTGGTCCGAGCCTAGGTGGTTTTCTGCTAGATACGATGAGCAGTGGTGCGATGGTCTTTTTCATCATTTCATTTGTCACTTTACTAGCAATCCCTTCGTTCTATTATAGTTCAAAAATACGAGGACAATTCTAATCATACTCTTTGTCCCTTGTACGTATAATGAGTGAAAAAGGAGCGATGAACCTGAAAAAGTGGCTAATTATCTTGGTTTTGTTTTTGATTTCCCTTCTTGTAGTTGTGTATGGAACAAAAGCGAGTGATATTGGTTTCTTCTTACCCGAACCAATGAGTGGAGTGAAAATTGTCCTTGATCCAGGGCATGGAGGAATTGATGGTGGAGCTAGTAGTGGAGATACCGTTGAGCGAGATATTACGCTTGCCATGTCTCTAATGTTAGAGAAAAAGTTAAAGGCGCAGGGTGCTACTGTGGTCATGACACGTAGTAAAGAAGGAGATGCTATTGCAGAGCATAGACCGGATGAGGATTTTCCGACTACAAGAGCTAGAAAACGTGCCGATTTATTGTTACGTGAGGAAATTATGAATAACTCGGAGGCGGACTTAGTCATTAGCCTGCATGTGAATGCAGTTCCAGAGGAAAGATGGAGAGGGGCTCAGGTTTTCTATCATGCAGAAGGACACGCGGGTGGAGAACTATTAGCTAAATCTATTCAAGGATCTATTCGAGAAAATATCGGTAACACAGAGCGAGAGGCACTGGCGATTAAACAGGTATATATATTGAAGAAAGCAAATGCTCCAGCAGTGTTAGTAGAAACAGGCTTTTTAAGTAATAATGAAGAGCGAGAATTACTAAAGTCTGAAAAGTATCAAAAACAAATGGTAGAAGCTATTTCAGAAGGTGTAGTTAAATTTGTAGAGGATAATATTTACTAAGTCTATCTAACGTATTGTAGACACTCGATTATGGTATACTATAAGGCGAATAGTTAAACTTAAGGGGAGTGTCTACAAATGATTAATGAGCAACAAGTTCGTGCTTTGATAGGAGCATTAAACGACCCATTTTTACATAGAACACTAGAGGAAACAAATGGGATTTCGGAAGTGTCTATTAAAGAAGAAAAAAATCATGTGAGCGTAAAACTAGCTATAGCTAAGATAAATTCAGCAGAACAAATGCAACTACAAGGGAAAGTCGTAGAAGTATTGAAAGAAGCTGGAGCAGCAACAGTAGGTATTCGTTTTGAAGAGCTACCAAAAGAAGTACTGGAGCAATTCCGAGGAAAAGCAAAAGAAAGTGATAACGAAAACCTTCTATCACCAAATAGTAAGGTGAAAATTATTTCGATTGCGTCTGGTAAAGGTGGCGTTGGTAAATCTACTGTATCCGTTAACTTAGCGGTGGCACTTGCTCGTTTAGGTAAAAAAGTAGGACTTGTAGATGCAGATATTTATGGATTTAGTGTACCAGATATGATGGGCGTAAAAGACATTCCGCAAATCATAGAGGACCGCATAATCCCTGTAGAACGCAAAGGCGTTAAAGTTATCTCAATGGGCTTCTTTGTAGAGAACAACACACCAGTTGTATGGCGTGGACCAATGCTTGGAAAAGTATTGGACCAGTTTTTCAAGGATGTTGAATGGGGAGAATTAGACTTTTTACTCCTAGATTTACCACCAGGTACTGGAGATGTGGCTTTAGACATTCACCAAATGCTACCTGCATCTAAAGAAATCGTCGTAACAACCCCGCATCCTACAGCTGCATTCGTTGCTGCTAGAGCAGGGGCGATGGCACTTCAAACAGATCATGAAATAATTGGAGTAATCGAAAATATGT
Organism: Psychrobacillus sp. INOP01; assembly: GCF_018140925.1. Taxonomy (NCBI): domain Bacteria; kingdom Bacillati; phylum Bacillota; class Bacilli; order Caryophanales; family Bacillaceae; genus Psychrobacillus; species Psychrobacillus sp. INOP01. Next base: position 1,926,185 of record NZ_CP073315.1, on the reverse strand, counting down.
CGTGGTACGAATCAAAATCTACAGGTGAAAAAGAATTTGTATTTGGTAAAGGTGGCGGACCAAAGCTTGCCGAAGAACTTCGCACAGAATTACTTGGGCAATTACCATTAGGACAGCCGGACTGGAATGACATCGATTTCGCTCCATCAGTTTATGAGGATACACATAAAACTGGAAAAATTTATTTGGAAATTGCACAAAAAATCATCGAAAAAGCATAAGAAAGAGGCCGTTTCCATAGAGGAGCGGCCTTATTTTTCTTCTGCCTTCTTATCTTCTTCAGCAGACCCCGAGTCTCCTCCATCCTCTCCAGATTTTTCTGTTTTGCCTCCAGCTTCCTCCACTAATTTCTGCCACTTAGTCTGCAATAAAGGACTCTGAATAGTTTCTTCTACGACCTTTTGCATTTCTTTTCGCATATCGCTGGATTCCAATACTTTAGCTAATTCTTTTTTCATCTCGGCTGAACCAAAAAAGGTCTCTAAATCCTTTAAATAAGTAGGATCCTTCATTAGGGCTTTCATCAATTCCTCTTGTTGCTTTACCATACTCTTGGCCATTGTCTCTGAAAATTTTGGATCCGAATAAACTTCCTTCCAAAAATCCTCAGCTTCTTTTGAAAGCATTGTCTCTTCAACAGATGTCTTCACTTGTTCACTGTCTAATACTAGGAGTTCCTTGAATTGAGGGTCTGACAATAATGTTCGAATTGCTTTTTTTCCATCCTCTGTCTGCAGAGCATCGATGAACATTTTCTTATTTTCCTCATAAGTTGGCTGAGTTGCGGGAGAACTACAACTAGCGAGAAGTCCGAGACTCATTAACAAAAGTGCAAAGTATTTCATATCCGTCACCGTCCTTTCGTTTATTGTTCACATTTGGTTTGGAAATATGTATAGTCAGTAAGAAGAAATAGATTTTTCTTAAAAGGCTTGTTACAATTTATAAAAGAAATAGAAAAGATGGAGGAAATCTCGCAGTGACTATTCGAAATTGGTTTAAATTCTTTCTAAATGCCTTGTTCATCGGTGGTTTAGTAACAGGTATTTTTGGTTTATTTATACGTTGGGACGATGCTTTTTCTACATATTTTGAAGCAGGACAATGGAGTGAATTTCTTGCGGCATTTGCTTTTATGGTAGTAATGGGTTTTACGATTAGTGTAATTGCACAAATGGGTTATTTCGCCTATTTAACGATTCACCAAATGGGAGTGAATATTTTTAGAACTCTTACTTTGTGGAACTGGGTGCAGTTATTGATTATTGCATTTGTTATTTTTGATTTAATTATGTTCCGTTTTCGACCAAATGCTGAAACCACTGGACAAATATGGTTATATGTTATCTTGCTTGCGGCCTTAATCATTACCTCAGTAGTGGTGGCAATTATTAAAGCGAATCTTACGAAAAAGCACGCACTTATATCAGCTTTGTTCTTCATGATTGTTGTCTCTACTCTAGAGTGGCTTCCAGTATTAATGGTTCGAGCAGACAATGTAGATAGTTGGGTTACGCTGTTATTATTCCCTATCCTAGCGGTTAATGCATACCAATTATTGGCGCTGCCAAAATATAATGCGAAGTCAGAAGTTGATCGTTTGAAATTAGAGGAACGTAGAAAAAAAAGAAGAGAAGTGGCATCGGCTAAGAACTAATAAAAGTTGCTCTGACTAATAGTCAGAGCAACTTTTGTATTTACATAAATTATTCTGGATAAGTTTTAGTTTTTACTTTTAAACCAAAGATATTTTGTTCAATGCTGATAATTTCTTTAGACTGAACATATTTTGTCAGTTGTTGTATATCTATCCGTTCTTCTTGATGTAGAGGAATAGTGAGAATATCTCCTTTTTCAAGCGTAGGAACTTTATCGGTCCAGTACTTACTAGAGCTGAGTAAATTAACTTCCTGTTCCCAAGCCTTTTTTTGCAACTCAATAGGAAATTCATAATCCATTGTTCTAAACCAAAGTGGTCTTTCACCAATTGCTCGTTCAAATCGTTCAACTTCTTTTTCAAACAAAATCGGATTTTCTATATAAGTTGCTCCACTTGTACCCAAAAGGCTAATAGGTACATTTTTTTCTTTCATGACCTCTATAATTTCCTCAGAACGTTCAATCCAATCAATACTTATAAAAAAATGAGGATAAGGAGCTTGCAGATTATTTACAAGTTTTTCTATATCATCCTTTCCAAAAGTTAAATCTATCGTAATTGTATTCCCATACGATCCTTTCGAAATAACAGTAGGCTTTTCTGTAAGCTGAAAAACAGGGAGCAGCGAAGAAAAGTTTTTTGGTACATTAAACAAAAACAATCCCAAAACCATCAATAAACCAACTAATAAAGCCTTTGTTTTCAAAGAAACACACACCTTTTCAAATCGTTTTAATTAATTTTATGATTTAGTGTTGACATTAATGTTAAAAAGATGTTAAGATACAAAGGTCGCTGAAACAAGACGACAACTTAAACAACATGAACATTGAAAACTGAACATGCAAAACGTTAAGACATACAGCTTATCAACTAACATTGTTAGTTTGATAGCAAAACAATTTTGACATCATTTAATGATGATGCCAGCAAAACAAATGAGCTTTTTAAGTTCTCTATTATGGAGAGTTTGATCCTGGCTCAGGACGAACGCTGGCGGCATGCCTAATACATGCAAGTCGAGCGAATGACGAAGAAGCTTGCTTCTTCTGATTTAGCGGCGGACGGGTGAGTAACACGTGGGCAACCTGCCCTGTAGATTGGGATAACTCCGGGAAACCGGGGCTAATACCGAATAATCCATTTCCTCACATGGGGAGATGTTAAAAGACGGTTTCGGCTGTCACTACAGGATGGGCCCGCGGCGCATTAGCTAGTTGGTGAGGTAACGGCTCACCAAGGCGACGATGCGTAGCCGACCTGAGAGGGTGATCGGCCACACTGGGACTGAGACACGGCCCAGACTCCTACGGGAGGCAGCAGTAGGGAATCTTCCACAATGGACGAAAGTCTGATGGAGCAATGCCGCGTGAGTGAAGAAGGTTTTCGGATCGTAAAACTCTGTTGTGAGGGAAGAACAAGTACGAGAGTAACTGCTCGTACCTTGACGGTACCTCATTAGAAAGCCACGGCTAACTACGTGCCAGCAGCCGCGGTAATACGTAGGTGGCAAGCGTTGTCCGGAATTATTGGGCGTAAAGCGCGCGCAGGCGGTCCTTTAAGTCTGATGTGAAATCCCACGGCTCAACCGTGGAAGGTCATTGGAAACTGGGGGACTTGAGTACAGAAGAGGAAAGCGGAATTCCAAGTGTAGCGGTGAAATGCGTAGAGATTTGGAGGAACACCAGTGGCGAAGGCGGCTTTCTGGTCTGTAACTGACGCTGAGGCGCGAAAGCGTGGGGAGCAAACAGGATTAGATACCCTGGTAGTCCACGCCGTAAACGATGAGTGCTAAGTGTTAGGGGGTTTCCGCCCCTTAGTGCTGCAGCTAACGCATTAAGCACTCCGCCTGGGGAGTACGGTCGCAAGACTGAAACTCAAAGGAATTGACGGGGGCCCGCACAAGCGGTGGAGCATGTGGTTTAATTCGAAGCAACGCGAAGAACCTTACCAGGTCTTGACATCCCGCTGACCGGTCTAGAGATAGGCTTTTCCCTTCGGGGACAGCGGTGACAGGTGGTGCATGGTTGTCGTCAGCTCGTGTCGTGAGATGTTGGGTTAAGTCCCGCAACGAGCGCAACCCTTGATCTTAGTTGCCAGCATTCAGTTGGGCACTCTAAGGTGACTGCCGGTGATAAACCGGAGGAAGGTGGGGATGACGTCAAATCATCATGCCCCTTATGACCTGGGCTACACACGTGCTACAATGGACGGTACAGAGGGTCGCAACCCCGCGAGGGTGAGCAAATCCCATAAAACCGTTCTCAGTTCGGATTGTAGGCTGCAACTCGCCTACATGAAGCCGGAATCGCTAGTAATCGTGGATCAGCATGCCACGGTGAATACGTTCCCGGGCCTTGTACACACCGCCCGTCACACCACGAGAGTTTGTAACACCCGAAGTCGGTGGGGTAACCCTTACGGGAGCCAGCCGCCGAAGGTGGGACAGATGATTGGGGTGAAGTCGTAACAAGGTAGCCGTATCGGAAGGTGCGGCTGGATCACCTCCTTTCTAAGGATAATATCGGAATACAGATTTTTATCTGTATCTTAACGTTTTGCAGTTCAGTTTTGAATGTTCATTTTTATATGAAGATTCGATACTTGTTCTTTGAAAACTGGATAAAACGACATTGAAACAATAAACAACAAGAAATTCAAGTTGTGGTTACTTCGGTAATCATAATGTGTAAGACTTTTTAACTTTTAGGTTAAGTTAATAAGGGCGCACGGTGAATGCCTTGGCACTAGGAGTCGACGAAGGACGGCACTAACACCGATATGCTTCGGGGAGCTGTAAGTGAGCTTTGATCCGGAGATTTCCGAATGGGGAAACCCACTGTTCGTAATGGAGCAGTACATTTGCGTGAATACATAGCGCATCTGAGACACACCCAGGGAACTGAAACATCTAAGTACCTGGAGGAAGAGAAAGAAAAATCGATTCCCTGAGTAGCGGCGAGCGAAACGGGAATAGCCCAAACCAAGAGGCTTGCCTCTTGGGGTTGTAGGACACTCTACATAGAGTTACAAAGGAATGAGTTAGACGAAGCGATCTGGAAAGGTCCGCAGGATAGGGTAAAAGCCCCGTAGTCCAAAATTCATTCTCTCTTGAGTGTATCCTGAGTACGGCGGAACACGTGAAATTCCGTCGGAATCTGGGAGGACCATCTCCCAAGGCTAAATACTACCTAGTGACCGATAGTGAACCAGTACCGTGAGGGAAAGGTGAAAAGCACCCCGGAAGGGGAGTGAAATAGATCCTGAAACCGTGTGCCTACAAGTAGTTAGAGCCCGTTAATGGGTGATAGCGTGCCTTTTGTAGAATGAACCGGCGAGTTACGATTACATGCAAGGTTAAGTTGAGAAGACGGAGCCGCAGCGAAAGCGAGTCTGAATAGGGCGAATGAGTATGTGGTCGTAGACCCGAAACCAGGTGATCTACCCATGTCCAGGATGAAGGTAAGGTAACACTTACTGGAGGTCCGAACCCACGCACGTTGAAAAGTGCGGGGATGAGGTGTGGGTAGCGGAGAAATTCCAATCGAACCTGGAGATAGCTGGTTCTCTCCGAAATAGCTTTAGGGCTAGCCTCAAACGTTAGAATCTTGGAGGTAGAGCACTGTTTGGACTAGGGGCCCATCCCGGGTTACCGAATTCAGACAAACTCCGAATGCCAATGATTTATGTTTGGGAGTCAGACTGCGAGTGATAAGATCCGTAGTCAAGAGGGAAACAGCCCAGACCACCAGCTAAGGTCCCAAAGTATTTGTTAAGTGGAAAAGGATGTGGCGTTGCTTAGACAACCAGGATGTTGGCTTAGAAGCAGCCATCATTTAAAGAGTGCGTAATAGCTCACTGGTCGAGTGACGCTGCGCCGAAAATGTATCGGGGCTAAACAAATCACCGAAGCTGTGGATTGATACCTTTGGTATCAGTGGTAGGAGAGCGTTCTAAGGGCGTTGAAGTCAGACCGGAAGGACTGGTGGAGCGCTTAGAAGTGAGAATGCCGGTATGAGTAGCGAAAGACGGGTGAGAATCCCGTCCACCGTATGACTAAGGTTTCCTGAGGAAGGCTCGTCCGCTCAGGGTTAGTCGGGACCTAAGCCGAGGCCGATAGGCGTAGGCGATGGATAACAGGTTGATATTCCTGTACCACCAAACCACCGTTTGAGTAATGGGGGGACGCAGAAGGATAGGGTAAGCATGCTGTTGGTTATGCATGTCCAAGCAGTAAGGTGTGAATGTAGGCAAATCCGCATTCTGTAACATTGAGCTGTGATGGCGAGGACGTATGTCCGGAGTTCCTGATTTCACACTGCCAAGAAAAGCCTCTAGCGAGGTGATAGGTGCCCGTACCGCAAACCGACACAGGTAGTCGAGGAGAGAATCCTAAGGTGAGCGAGAGAACTCTCGTTAAGGAACTCGGCAAAATGACCCCGTAACTTCGGGAGAAGGGGTGCTCTTTTGGGTGCATAGCCTAGAAGAGCCGCAGTGAATAGGCCCAGGCGACTGTTTAGCAAAAACACAGGTCTCTGCAAAACCGTAAGGTGAAGTATAGGGGCTGACGCCTGCCCGGTGCTGGAAGGTTAAGAGGAGTGCTTAGCGCAAGCGAAGGTGCGAATTGAAGCCCCAGTAAACGGCGGCCGTAACTATAACGGTCCTAAGGTAGCGAAATTCCTTGTCGGGTAAGTTCCGACCCGCACGAAAGGCGTAACGATCTGGGCACTGTCTCAACGAGAGACTCGGTGAAATTATAGTACCTGTGAAGATGCAGGTTACCCGCGACAGGACGGAAAGACCCCGTGGAGCTTTACTATAGCTTGATATTGAATTTTGGTGCAACTTGTACAGGATAGGCAGGAGCCTTAGAGCCCGGAGCGCCAGCTTCGGAGGAGGCGTCGGTGGGATACTGCCCTGGTTGTATTGAAATTCTAACCCATACCCGTAACCCGGGTAGGAGACAGTGTCAGGCGGGTAGTTTGACTGGGGCGGTCGCCTCCTAAAGTGTAACGGAGGCGCCCAAAGGTTCCCTCAGAATGGTTGGAAATCATTCGAAGAGTGTAAAGGCAGAAGGGAGCTTGACTGCGAGACCTACAAGTCGAGCAGGGTCGAAAGACGGGCTTAGTGATCCGGTGGTTCCGCATGGAAGGGCCATCGCTCAACGGATAAAAGCTACCCCGGGGATAACAGGCTTATCTCCCCCAAGAGTCCACATCGACGGGGAGGTTTGGCACCTCGATGTCGGCTCATCGCATCCTGGGGCTGTAGTCGGTCCCAAGGGTTGGGCTGTTCGCCCATTAAAGCGGTACGCGAGCTGGGTTCAGAACGTCGTGAGACAGTTCGGTCCCTATCCGTCGTGGGCGTAGGAAATTTGAGAGGAGCTGTCCTTAGTACGAGAGGACCGGGATGGACACACCGCTGGTGTACCAGTTGTTCTGCCAAGAGCATCGCTGGGTAGCTATGTGTGGACGGGATAAGTGCTGAAAGCATCTAAGCACGAAGCCCCCCTCAAGATGAGATTTCCCATTACGCAAGTAAGTAAGATCCCTCAAAGACGATGAGGTAGATAGGTTCGGGGTGGAAGCGTGGCGACACGTGCAGCTGACGAATACTAATCGATCGAGGACTTAACCAAATTTGTTTAACGTAACAATGTCGTTTATCCAGTTTTGAGTGAACAAGCACTCTATTTATATGAGGGTTTCAAGACACGAGTAATTCGAGGAAACAATTGAGAGAGGAAAGGAACGTACTAACGTACGTGACTGACCGAACGAATGAAGTTGACGAAGAAGTACGATGTGTATTGGAAGCCGTAGAGTCTAGTGATGATGGCGAAGAGGTCACACCCGTTCCCATACCGAACACGGAAGTTAAGCTCTTCAGCGCCGATGGTAGTTGGGGGTCTCCCCCTGTGAGAGTAGGACGTCGCTGGGCACCAAAGAAAAAGTCGTTACCGAGTAATCGGTAACGGCTTTTTTTTATCTATACTAAAACAGAATAAATAAAGCCGTAGGTAGTCTTTTTCTATAAGATAGTGTGGGAGAAAGTAGGGGTAAAGAGTTCAAAGAAACAATCACAACTTGGGCTCGTTAGTGCAAATCCTAGTCCCGTTTATATATCAATTTCATGTATATCAATAGTAGAATTCTTATTTTCTGGAAGATGAACCTAGAGAATACTTTTTATTAATTCTTTACATACAGACTTGAAATTTTATGAAGAGTTGCTATAATTATATTTGTACTTTAAATAGATAAACGTTCCGAAGTAGCTCAGTGGTAGAGCAATCGACTGTTAATCGATCGGTCGTAGGTTCGAGTCCTACCTTCGGAGCCATTTTTTTGCCTTTGCTTCCATAGCTCAGTAGGTAGAGTGCTTCCATGGTAAGGAAGAGGTCACCGGTTCAAATCCGGTTGGAAGCTTTCTAATAAACGTTGATATGATGCTATTCTTCACAGTTGTGGAGGATGGCTTTTTTTATTTAAAGATAAGAAAGTATATGAAAATGTACTGTGAACATTGGTTCATGGTACTTTAACCGATGATTAATACTTTTTGGACGGACGGGTTCTTCGGGGTGAGCGATGAAGCATCACCGTCGCTCATACGTCGTCTGTCTCCCTCATCCCGCTGGAGTCGGCCGCCCTTCAATGCAAACAAGTGAGTAGTACTTATTGTAAGATTTAGTACAGCCTCCTGTAGGTTCCCTATCTCTTCTTTAAGCAGTCAATTAAGCTATTACTAAAAGGATAAATAAAAAAAATTTTCGAAGTTGCTAAAACTTTGCGTATTGCTTTGCTAAGTGAATGAAATGGTAACAATATACGCCGCTTTAATTGAAATTAGGTAAAGAGTAATAGAAAACGCAGGAGAAGGGAAAGAACAGGATTAGTGAAGTATAGTGTTATTTACATGGTATAAGCTAGCTTCATTATTGTTATATACTTCAGAGATTTAAACAATGATACAATTAAATTTGGACATTTATCCATGAGTTTGAGGAGGTAGAAATTATGAAGGATTTAACGCTTCATGTTGGATTTGAAAAAGACGAGGCTCTGTATGTTAGAGAAAACTTAATTAATTACAACAAGAAACAAGTAGCTTATACAGAGGAAGAAAAAATAAATATTATTTTAAAAGATGACGAACAAAGAATCCTTGGAGGAATATTAGGATATATAGATTGGAAATGTTATCATATTGAAATTCTTTGGGTTGATGACGAATTACGTGGACAGGGGCAAGGCAAGGTGTTAATGAATCATGCGGAAACTATTGCTAAAGAAAAAGGGTGTAATTTAATTCGTCTTGAGACATTTAGTTTTCAAGCGCCTGACTTTTATAAAAAACTTGGTTATAAGGTTTTAGGAAAACTTGAAAATTACCCTGAAGGCTTTGACCATTATTATCTATACAAGCGACTAAACAACCTCGAAATATAGAGGGCACTGAAAAAAGTCCAATATTTTAAGGTTAGGCAGTTGAAAGTTCCTTTAAATTGAACTTTCAACTACCTTTTTACTTTATAATAATGATAGGAAGGTAAAATTTCTCCAGAAGTCGACTTCTAACGAAGTAAGTTATGAATATGGATTTCTTTTTCTTCAGCTTCAAAACTAGTATAGAACCAACTCAAAATGTCCAAAGTGACCGATTTGTGATCAAAGAAAATAATAGACGAATAATGAAAATTAAAACGCTAATAAGTATTGTCAAATAAGACATTTGAAAGTAGAATAAATGATATGAAATATAGGAAGTATACTATATAAGGAAGAGGTCACCAGTTCAAATCGGGTTGGAATCTTCAATACAAATTATTTTAGGAAAAAACTTGTCCTAATGTCAGATATATGATATTATAATTCTTGTCTGGTTTTGGCAAAGTTAAGGTATAGTTTCATCTGAATGAATAAGTGTAGTTCTAGATGGAAAACTATAAGGTATTATTATTTTTTGAACCCAGGAGGATTAGCTCAGCTGGGAGAGCATCTGCCTTACAAGCAGAGGGTCGGCGGTTCGAGCCCGTCATCCTCCACCATTATATTTAAACTTAGCTTTGGAGGGGTAGCGAAGTGGCTAAACGCGGCGGACTGTAAATCCGCTCCTTAGGGTTCGGCGGTTCGAATCCGTCCCCCTCCACCAGTTTATTGGGGTATAGCCAAGCGGTAAGGCAATGGATTTTGATTCCATCATGCCCTGGTTCGAATCCAGGTACCCCAGCCAATCGTTTTCTAATTTAAAAATTACATGGGGCCTTAGCTCAGCTGGGAGAGCGCCTGCCTTGCACGCAGGAGGTCAGCGGTTCGATCCCGCTAGGCTCCATAAATATTATAGTAAAACTCTTTCAACCAAAAGTTGAAAGAGTTTTTTTATGTAAGAAAAAATACTTTTCAATATAGCGTAGTTTCCTTTATGATGAAATAAAAAAGTGAGGTGGCCGATATGGGTGAGATATTAACTTATGGGGGTGTGACCTTACGTCCGCTACTAGTTTCGGATCGTGGGCTATTGTGGGAACTGTATGAACCGGAAATATTTGAATATATGTTAAATAAGATTGAAAGCAAAGAGCAGCTTGAACAATGGTTGGATGCTGGAATTTATCAAATGAATGTGGCAAAAACTGCTTTGGCATTTGTAGTAGAAAATACAGATACGAAAGAAATTATGGGTACCACTCGTATATATGGGTTGGATCATACAAATTATAGCTGCGAGATAGGCTCTACTTTCTATGGGAAACAATATCAGCGTACTCACGTAAATACAACATCTAAGTATTTACTGTTAAAGTATTGCTTTGAGGAAATAGGTATGATTCGAGTTCAGTTTAAAACAGATGAATTGAATCTGTCTTCTCAACGGGCAATCGAACGAATTGGCGGTAAAAAAGAGGGTATACTGCGTAATGAACGAATACGATCTAACGGTTTTGTTCGAAATGCGGTTGTGTACTCTATCATAGATAGCGAATGGTCGGAAGTGAAATACAAGCTTGTTCAATTAATGAATAAATATTCGTAATTATGCTTGGTTGAGCCAAATACCCTTTAACATTTACAATAGGTGTAACAACTAAAGGGGGTATAAAATAATGAATAAATTAAATATATCAATTATAGGGGTTCCAATGGACCTTGGTCAAAATAGACGAGGCGTCGATATGGGGCCAAGTGCTATACGGTATGCGGGCGTAGTAGAAAGACTTCAGGAGCTTGGTCACTCTGTTGAGGATGCAGGGGACATTGCAATAGGAAGAAGAGAGGTATCTCAAAATTCTAAATTACGTAACCTGGAAGAAGTAGTTGCTGCGAATACAATACTTGCTAATCGAGTTCATGACATTATTGGTGAAGGTAATTTTCCGATAGTACTTGGTGGAGATCACAGTATTGCTATAGGAACACTTGCAGGCTTAGCTGATCGTTATGACAACCTGGGAGTCATTTGGTATGACGCACATGCTGATTTAAATACTGCTGAAACATCCCCTTCTGGAAATATCCATGGGATGCCACTTGCAGTAAGTATTGGATTAGGACATGAGGAGCTTGTGAATATCCGAGATTTTGCACCAAAGATTAAACCAGAAAATGTTGTGATTATTGGCGCTCGTTCAGTAGATCCTGGGGAACGTGAACTGATCAAAGAAAAAGGGATTAAAGTATTCTCCATGCATGAAATTGATAAACTTGGGATGTCAGAAGTGATGACCCAAACAATCCAGTATTTCCAAGATCGCAAGGTGGATGGGGTTCATCTTTCGCTCGATTTAGACGGTTTAGATCCATTATATACACCTGGGGTAGGAACTCCAGTGGCTGGAGGTATTTCTTACCGAGAAAGTCATTTAGCGATGGAAATGCTGTATGCTTCAAGTTTAATAACTTCAGCTGAATTCGTAGAAGTAAATCCAATTCTCGATGAAAAAAATAAAACAGCTGATGTAGCGGTAGGACTAATGGGGTCACTATTTGGGGAAAGTCTTGTATAATTTTGAATTAGTAAATTTGAAATAGACAAATAACATGCGGGGTAAATCCCTGATAAGAAAAAGCGGACACGTAGTCTGCTTTTTTCTTTTTGATAATCCACACAAAGATGGAAATGTTTGATAATATTAAGGTATAAAAAAAATGAAACCTGTTGATACCTTCATACGTATAGGTAAGACAGCCGCATGGAGCGGGGGCGAAATTACACGATGGATGCGTTAGTGAACAAACGTATAAAACAAATATTAAAGGGCGATAAAGACGCATTCGCGGAGATTGTCGACCTGTATCAGCATAGGTTATATCAAGTATGCTATAGGATGCTTGGTAACCGACATGAGGCAGAGGATATCGCTCAAGAAGCGTTTGTCCGTGCTTTTATTAATATTCATACATTTGATCAAAAAAGAAAGTTTTCAACTTGGCTGTATCGAATTGCAACAAATTTATGTATTGATCGTATACGGAAAAAGAAGCCGGATTACTATTTAGATGCGGAAGTAAGAGGTACAGAAGGACTTGATATGTATTCGCAAATAGCAGCGTCAGATGAACTTCCAGAAGAAGAACTCATGAAGCTTGAACTACAGGAGCGCATACAGTATGAAATTAGTAGACTTCCTGATAAATATAGATCAGCTATCGTTTTAAAATATATGGAAGAATTATCTCTGCAAGAAATAAGTGAGATATTAGATTTACCACTTGGAACAGTTAAAACAAGAATTCATAGAGGACGAGAAGCGCTTAGAAAACAGCTAAGCAGACAGCCTCATATCTAATATAGGAGGGAATCACGATGAATGCGTGTCCAGAACGAATTGTTCACTTTATGCACGAATATTTAGATGGTGAAATCAGCCGTGAACATGAGCTGGAACTTAAATCTCATTTGCAATCATGCAAGGTTTGTCAAGCTCATATGCATGAGTTAAGCAATGTTGTTGCTTTCGTCAAAGGAGCTGCTCATATAGAAGCGCCAAATGATTTCAATCATTCTGTTATAGCTAGGTTACCAAAAGAAAAGTCCCATGCAGGAGTAAGTAAATGGTTGCGACGCCATCCAGTTCTTGCAGCTGCTGCAATGTTCTTATTATTGATGAGTAGTGCACTTTTTACGAATTTTAATGATGAGAAGCAGTTCTCCTTTACTAAACAAGAAAATGTTATTGTGGAGGGAGAAACGGTTATTATACCCGAAGGACAAGTCGTTAAAGGCGATCTAATCGTTCGTAACGGGGATGTTCAGATTGATGGAGAATTAGATGGAAACTTAACCATTATCAATGGTTCTAAATATATGGCTTCTACTGCAGTAATTACCGGAACTAGTGAGGAAATCAATGAAGCGTTTGATTGGCTATGGTACAACATTAAAGATGGCGCGAAGGAAGTCGTCTCGTTCTTTGAAAAAGATGAGACAAAATAACGAAAAAGTCTATCCATATATATTTTGGATAGACTTTTTTGGTTCCAAAAGCGAGGGATTTTCGTAATTATGTTATACTTATTAAGAATGGATTAGTGATGAAAAGTGGGGGATGCCACATGTCGTTTATGGAGCAATTTACAGATCTAATGCCAGTAAACGTTATTGTAAATATTTTGGATGTTTTATTTGTATGGTTTGTTATTTATAAAGTTATTACCTTAATAAAAGGAACTAAAGCAGTCCAATTGTTAAAAGGAATTTTTGTCATTGTCATTGCCCGAGTTGTGACGGACTTTTTTGGCTTAAATACGCTTGATTGGTTATTGGATCGTGTAATTGAGTTTGGATTCTTAGCTATTATAATTATTTTTCAGCCAGAAATAAGAAGAGCCCTGGAACAGATTGGGAGAGGGAAGTTATTCTCTAGAAGCACAATGCAAGTCGAAGAAGAGCAAAGTCGACTTATTACAGCGATGACGAAATCGATTAGTTATATGGCTAAAAGACGAATCGGAGCACTCATCTCTATAGAGAGAGAAACTGGTTTGACAGATTATATTGAAACGGGTATCCCGTTAAACTCCTATATCACATCAGAGCTTCTTATTAATATATTCATACCGAATACTCCACTTCATGATGGGGCAGTTATTATACAAAAAGATACAATTGCTTCAGCAGCTTCCTACTTACCTTTGTCTGAAAGTCCTTTCATATCGAAAGAGCTAGGTACGAGGCATCGAGCTGCAATTGGCTTGAGTGAAGTGACGGATGCTATAACAATTGTTGTTTCAGAAGAAACTGGCGCAATTAGCTTAACCTCCAATGGTGATTTACGAAGAGATTTATCGATAGAGGAATTTGAGTCCCATTTAACTCGCCTTTGGTTCCCAACAGAGGAGCAAGTAACTTCTTCTAAATGGTTGTGGAGGGGGAAACAAAATGGATAAGATGATGAATAATCCATGGTTCTTGCGGATAATTGCACTAGTATTAGCAATTGCACTTTTTATAAGTGTGAAAAGTGAATTAGAAAGCGATAATACAAATGCAAGTAGCAAGGATGTTGATGTCATTCGTGATATACCTCTCGAGGTTTATTATGACGATGATAACCTGGTAGTTACCGGTCCACCAAAAACAGTTAACGTCAATGTAGAAGGTCCTAGACAATTGGTGTTATCGGCTAAGTTGATGAAAGATTTTAAAGTATTTGTGGATCTTCGAGAACTGGCTATAGGTACTCATCGAGTCCCGATTGCAACGGAAAATTTCCCGGAAAATTTAAATGTTCGAACAGATCCTGTATATGTGGATGTTGTGATTGAAGAGCGTATATCTCGAGAATTTAGCGTAGAAACAGACATGAATGAAAGCCTGTTAGCTGAAAACTATGTGGTGAAGTCCTATGAGGTGAAACCACAAAAAGTAATGATTACAGGAGCCAAAAGTGTTATTAATAGCATAGGTTATGTAAAAGCTACTATAGCAGGAGATCAAGGTATCAATAAGTCCTTTGAACAAGAAACAACTGTTAAGGTACTTGATCTAGACTTAAATAAGCTAGACGTTGTCGTTGAACCAAATTCTGTTCAAGTAAGTGTGAAAATAGAAGAGTATAGCAAAGAGGTACCGATAGCTCTAGTGAAACAAGGTAAACCCAAAGAAGGGGTCACCATAAATGGACTTACTACAAAGACAGAAAAAATTCGATTATATGGACCAAAATCAGTCCTTGATAAAATAGATCAGTTAAATGTCGATGTAGATATTAGTAAAATAGAAAAGTCTGGTAGCTTTGATATGAAATTAGCTGTACCAGAAGGGGTTACGAAATTATCAAAAGAAGCAATAGAGATTACAGGAGACGTTACAATTGCTTCTGACCCTGACGCGGAAGAAACGGATGAACAGGAAGAACCTGTTTCGACAATCACAGAAAAGTCATTTGACCAAGTAGCCATCACTGTAAGAGGACTACCAGATAATCTGGTAAGTAATTTCGAAAAACCAGCAGATGGCATCGTCTCGGTTGTTGCTAAAGGAACAGCAGAGGCTTTAGACAAGGTTCAATTGAACAATTTTTCTGTATACGTAGAAGCAACTAATTCCGTGGTGGGAGAAAGCGTGCTTTCTATCCAAGTAGAGGGTTCATCTGATATAAAGTGGGAAACTTCTGAACAGGAAGCAGTCCTCACGGTTAAAGAAGCTTAATAGATTGAACAACAGGTTTTTAAGGAGAGAAGAATAAATGGGAAAATATTTTGGTACAGATGGAGTTAGAGGCGTTGCAAACTCAGAGCTAACACCAGAACTTGCATTTAAATTAGGTAGAATTGGTGGATATATACTAACGAAGGAAGTAGCAGAACGTCCGAAAGTATTGATAGGTCGGGATACTCGTATATCCGGTCACATGCTTGAGGGCGCACTTGTGGCGGGTCTATTATCCGTTGGAGTTGAAGTAATGCGTTTAGGAGTTATTAGTACACCAGCTGTGGCCTATTTAACGAGAGCGATGAGTGCTAGTGCCGGTGTGATGATTTCTGCTTCTCACAATCCTGTGGCAGATAACGGCATTAAATTCTTTGGCTCGGACGGGTTTAAATTATCTGATGGACAAGAGGAAGAAATTGAACAGCTTTTAGATAGAGATATAGATGAATTACCACGTCCAATTGGAGCAGGTGTTGGATCGGTATCTGATTACTTCGAAGGCGGTCAAAAATATCTTCAATACTTGAAACAAACAATAGATGAAGAATTTGTAGGGATTCATGTGGCTCTCGACTGTGCAAATGGTTCAACATCGTCTCTTGGAACGCATGTATTTGCTGATTTAGATGCTGATCTATCCACAATGGGATCTTCACCAAATGGCTTGAATATTAATGATGGGGTAGGCTCTACACATCCAGAAAACTTAGCGAAGTTTGTTCTAGAAAAAGGAGCAGATGTTGGGCTTGCTTTTGATGGAGATGGAGATCGTCTGATTGCAGTAGATGAAAAGGGACAAATTGTAGATGGTGACCAAATTATGTATATTTGTGCCAAACATCTTCATGCAAATGGCCGTCTAAATAACGGGACAGTTGTTTCCACTGTGATGAGTAATATGGGCTTCTATAAAGCATTAGAAACACATGATATGGCAAGTGTTAAAACTGCGGTTGGAGATCGATACGTTGTAGAAGAGATGAAAAAGAATGGCTATAACCTAGGCGGGGAGCAGTCCGGCCATATCGTTTTTCTTGATTATAATACAACGGGTGATGGTCTATTAACTGGTTTACAGCTCGTGAATATTATGAAAATAACTGGGAAAAAACTTTCCGAGCTTGCTGCCGAAATGACGATTTACCCACAAAAGCTTATTAATGTTCGCGTAACGGATAAGCATGCTGTAACGGAAAATGAAAAAGTTGCAGCTATTATTAGTGAAGTAGAAAGTGAAATGGCTGGAAATGGTCGTGTGCTTGTCCGTCCATCTGGCACAGAGCCGTTAGTTCGCGTAATGGTAGAAGCAGCAACCGAAGAGGAATGCGAAAATTACGTAAACCGAATCGTAGAAGTTGTCAAAGCAGAGATGGGTCTAGAAGAATAAGTGTAGAAATCCGGCATACATGGTATGTCGGATTTTTTTATAGCTGTCCAGCTCTAGAACCTAGCCCTCGAGTCGTTTCAGAAAGTTGTATAAAGGCAAAAAAGGACGCCTTTACCGCCATGCCCCAACTCTTTTTCGTGCTGACACGTAGGCACTTGAGCATTTCTAATGTTTACAAGGGTAGTTTTAGTGGAATAGTAAGAGGGAACCAAACAACCTGAGGAGTGAGGAAATGGCTAAAGTAGCAACATTAATCACAAATATGTTTGAAGACGTAGAATACACAGGTCCAGCACAGGCACTAAACGATGCAGGGCATGAGGTATTTGCAATTGAAAAAGAAGCAGGTAAAGAGGTAACAGGTAAAAACGGCGAGACCACGGTGAAAATCGATTATGGCATTGACGAAGTGAAACCTGAAGACTTTGACGCATTATTTATACCTGGAGGATTTTCACCAGATATTTTACGAGCAGATGATCGATTTGTTCAATTTGCTAAGTATTTTATGGATGAAAAAAAACCAGTGTTCGCCATTTGTCATGGTCCACAATTACTCATCACGGCGAAAACATTGGATGGTCGAGACGCGACAGGATATAAGTCGATTAAAGTGGACTTAGAAAATGCCGGTGCAAAATTCCATGATGAAGAAGTATTTGTTTGCCAAAATCAATTAGTAACAAGCCGGAATCCCGATGATATTCCAGCGTTTAATAGAGAAATTGTTAAACTTTTAGGTTAATAAATTTATAATGCACCAAAAGGAGCATTGTCAGTTTATAGGAATATGCCCTTAAATTGTTGGGGAGAAATTGATTTGTAGGTCATTTGTAAGTAGAGAGCCATTACTTTTGTAATGGCTCTCTAAGTTGATTAAAACCTCCTGCACCCATTAAATTGACGAGCATACTATGAACATATATAATGTAGAAGTTGCTAATCTAGTATTGGTAACCGCGTAGAAATGGAGGAAAGGTAACGCGTAAAATATAGAAAACAATTATAGCGCCAGAGCTGAAGAAATTGGACGGAAAATCATCTTCAGCAGACGAGGTGGAGGTTATCGAAATTTCGGCGGATGCCTCCCGACCGTATTTGCCCGGTTGTTATTCTTTTTCATAAAACATTCGAGTGATCGAATGACAGGTGGAATAGAAGGCATTCTTAGCTTAATTGGCTACTACACGCCTTGTGTAGGGAGCTTATTTTGACATGAATGTAAACGGAGGAATTTAAATTATGTGTGGAATTGTGGGATATATTGGAGAAACTGATGCAAAAGAAATTTTATTAAAAGGGTTAGAGAAATTAGAATACCGAGGCTATGATTCAGCGGGTATTGCTGTCATAAACGAAGATGGAGTTATGGTGTTCAAAGAAAAAGGTCGCATTGCAGATTTACGCGATGTAGTAGATACAGAAGTTGGGGCTACTGTTGGAATTGGTCATACTCGTTGGGCAACGCATGGTGTTCCAAACCATGAAAATGCACATCCTCATCAAAGTACTACAAGACGTTTCACATTAGTGCATAATGGAGTAATTGAAAACTACCATTTGATGAAAAAAGCATATTTATCAGACGTAGAAATGGCTTCTGAAACAGATACGGAAGTAATTGTACAACTTATAGAGCGTTTTTCTAAAGATGGACTATCTACAATTGATGCACTTCGCAAAACATTGCATTTAATACATGGTTCGTATGCACTTGCTTTACTGGATAATGAAGACGAAGATACTATTTATGTGGCGAAAAACAAATCACCATTACTAGTAGGTGTTGGAGAAGGATTCAATGTTGTAGCTTCGGATGCAATGGCGATGCTTCAAGTAACAGAGCAGTATGTTGAGCTTCATGACCAAGAAATAGTGATCGTTCGCAAAGATTCTGTAGAAATTCAAACATTGGAAGGCACAAAAGTTGAACGTGCTCCATACAAAGCAGAGCTAGATATGAGCGATATTGAAAAAGGAACATATCCTCACTATATGTTAAAAGAAATCGATGAGCAGCCAGCTGTTATTCGTAAAATTATACAATCTTACCAAAATGAGCAAGGAGACCTTACAATAGATCCTGCCATTTTAAAAGCACTGCAAGATGCTGACCGCCTGTACATCATTGCAGCTGGAACAAGCTACCATGGTGGACTAATAGGGAAAGAATACTTTGAAAAAATTGCTGGTATCCCTGTAGAAGTGCATATTTCTAGTGAATTTGGCTACAATATGCCACTACTATCAGAAAAGCCAATCTTCATGTTCCTAACACAATCAGGAGAAACTGCAGATAGCAGACAAGTTCTTGTGAAGATAAAACAATTAGGGTACCCAACCATCACGATGACAAACGTACCGGGTTCTACTCTTTCCCGTGAAGCAGATCACACACTTTTACTTCATGCAGGTCCAGAGATTGCTGTTGCTTCTACTAAAGCATATGTAGCACAGGTTGCAGTATTAATGGTAACTGCTTCTGTATACGCACAATCTCAAGGGAAAACATTAGACTTTGATGTTGTGAAAGAATTAGGAATTGTAGCAAATGCTGTTCAAGCAATTGTAGATTCTAAAGAAGAGATGGAAGAAATCGCAAAAGAGTTTTTAGCAACTACTAGAAATGCGTTTTTCATTGGACGTAACGTAGACTTCTACGTCAGCCAAGAAGGTGCATTAAAGCTAAAAGAGATTTCGTATATCCAAGCAGAAGGTTTTGCTGGTGGAGAGCTAAAACACGGTACTATCGCTCTTATCGAAGAAGGTACACCAATCATTGCTTTAGCTACTCAACAAGCAGTAAGCCTAAATATTCGTGGTAACGTGAAAGAAGTAGTTGCTCGTGGCGCTAACCCATGTATCATAGCAATGGAAGGTCATGAGGAAGAAGGAGATCGCTACGTACTTCCAAAAGTAAACGAGCTCTTCGCTCCACTAGTAGCGGTAATTCCATTACAACTAATCAGCTATTTCGCAGCATTACACAGAGACTGTGACGTAGATAAGCCTAGAAATCTCGCGAAATCAGTGACTGTAGAATAATTTGGTTGTAGATTTAGGATAGATTTGTTGCTTTGAAATAAAGATTGATCATTTGTAATTAAGATTGATCATTCGTAATAAAGTTTGATTAAAATAACCTCTTCGGATATGATATCTGAAAGAGGTTATTTTTTGTTTTTTCAGTATATTTACTTTTAGAAATATTAGTTTAATTATTAATTTGGAGAAATTAACAAAGAATTTATGCAAAATGGAAATGTCGTTGAAAAAAATAAAAGAGATTGAATTAGAACTTAGAAAAATAACGTTATGTAAATAAAAAAGTAGAGGTGAATTATGTCCAAACGTAAACGTTCATCGTCGATTGATAAAAAGTTGAAAGACGGTCGCGGACAAGGATTAGGAACGGATTATAAGCCGTGGTACCGCTAAAGGAAGTTTCAGTAAGAAAGGTGACTTAATGTTAGAAAACAGGGTTTTTTATTGTCTACTAAATAAGAAAATAAAAAAGCCTTTAAAAGGCTTTTTTTAATGAGGTTATTAAGAGGTATATTCTTCTTATTGTTAAAGTAATTACTCATGCTAGTTTATATTCAAGACTAAAGTCTTGTAAATATGAACAATAAAATGAATATACTGAGATACATAAGCAAACGTTCACCTTTTTTGCCTTTTCGCTCAATTAATACCCCAAGACAAAATACAATTACTAAACTTACAAAAAGTGGATAGAATATATCACTCAATGTGAAACCTCCTAACTAATTACTTATTGATTTCTTATACTTTGATTAATCTCATATGCTTTTTCGATACTATTATGACCACCCGTAGACAAAGAGTACATACGTGCTGCGACGGCTGCTGCTGCTGTTCCTCCTCCAATTGCACCAACTATCGTAGGAACCGTAAGTACTGCTACTCCTAATGCCGCAAGTAATGCAGTAGCTTCAATAGCAATTTCAACTCTTGCACTAGCAATTGAGTCAGCTCTATTAATAAATGAAGATACTAACCCGCCTTGATCCGATACTAAATAATTATGTTTCATAAATACACTGCCAGCTACCGCTGCTCTAGGGTCTAAGCCGAAAGATTCAATTCCACCTGCTATATAACCTTTTATTTTACCAGAGTAAAGATAATATCCACCTCTTGAACTTTTATCATAATGCGTTATGTTATAAACTCCACCTGATGAAGCTAATGGAGTAATAACTTGTTGGTTACCATCTTCAGCAATGATCTTAGAATTCCTTATTTCCTCTTTATATTCATCATAACTTATTGTACCATTATTAAATTTATCAGCTAATGGTTTTAGAAATTTTAATTCTTAGTGAAAATGAATCACTTGTAGGAAATTCTGATTTAACTCCATCTATATATTCTAATACACCATTCTTGTAGGTAAATGTTGTAGTGTTTTTTTCTGTTTCTACTTCTTTACTGTCATAGAACTTAGTAGTGTTGATAGTATTCAATACAATTTCAGTAATTCCATTATCTTTTACTGTTTTAATTGTCTCATTTTGAATTGTTTCTAACCCTACTTCTTCGCCCGTTTCGACACTATTGATAGGGTAGTCAAATGTTTGTGTATCAGTAGTTACTTCGCCTTTAGATAATTGTTGTGCACTTACGCTACTAACACTAGTGAAAAACAAAACTGAGACAATAATCATAATAATCTTTTTCATCTTTTATAAACTCTCCTTTAGTTGTATATCTATTTTTATAAAATAATAGATAACGATTGATTTTTGCACTCTTTTACTCTTCAACATTTTTCTTCCTGCTAAAGTTCCTTCTTTTTCAATGGCTTAACTTCAATATAAAGTAAACTAATGTTAATATATACAGGATGATTCGCAAAATTGTGACAGATACAGTTCCTTGCTTCTAAAGTGTGATAATTATAGTAGATCCCCCCTAATTTATAATTAGGGGGGATCTACATGTTAATAATTATGGGATTAATAAATTTATTTTTTTCTTATTTCTCAAGTACAGTGAAGATACCACCTGGCGATTAAAAATCTAGATGGGAAAATAACAGAGTCATTAGTAAAATAGGATCTCTCCGAAAGAAATGTAAGCTATCAACATCTTGACCCATAATAAACACAAATATCTAGAAGAAAAACCGATTTTGTTAACTCTGTCTTAGCAAAAATATAATATTTATACCGCAATCGGTCGCGATTGTTTTAGAATTACTAGGTAGAAAATGATCAAACTTTATTATGAAAATCGCATAGTATTTCACAAAGAATTAACCCGTTTTGATCAATCATTTTTCAAAACGAGTTCTTATCATTTAACTTAAAATATGGATTTTGGGGATATTTTAGATCAAACTTTATTCCAAACCAACAAGATTTGTTCTTAGACAACTCACTCGTGATGTAAAACTGGTTAGGTATACTAACCAGTTTTTTTATTTGGTCATCTAAAATAATAAATATATCCCTCTCTATTTAGCAAAATCATTTGAACTAAGAATAATTAGCAAACTATGATATTAAAAAATGAAGATAAAATAATTTTCTACTACCACTGTCGTAAAAGATCCTAGGGATTTGCACAATAACAATGGTGTAGAAAGCCATTGTAGTGAATGTTCAAATGTTTGGTTTGAGGGGCATAATAGAGCCGTAGAACGAGAAAAAGAAAAGTGGTTTGAATATAACGAATTATCATTCTAATTGGATATGTTAATAACACGAAAAAACGCTTAGAGAATATTTCTCTGAGCGTTTATTTCTTTTCTTATTCAATTAAAGCATCCGTTAGCCATTATGCCACAGAGAATGAAAATGTTTGAGGAGTCAATACTAGTAGTCCACCGAAACCAAAAGTCGTATTGGTGTACGCTCTCATCTACGTTCTGTTCCCAGAACGGGGTAAAAAAATACCACAACCAGTAAGGCTGTGGCATTCCAAAATATAGAATTGCAAGAAGGTAGTTTGAAAACAATTAGTTTTGATTAAGTAAGATGCATTATTTTCTCAACGCTACAGCAGGCTCTGTACGAATTAAATTGTAGCTGGCTATTATGCTAATTACAATAACGACAACACCTGTGGAAAGTATTGATAATAAGATTTGTACTGGAGTAATGATAATCGCTAAATTGAATACCATGCCTACTAAATGAGTACAGCCAATGAGGGCAGCTTGAAAAATAACGGACATTACTGCTAAAAGTACGTTTTCACTGACAATTATTTTCCGTACTGTTGCTTTATTATATCCTAAAGCAGACAGCAGCCCGATTTCCCTGTATCTTGAATTTTGTAGTTTGATAAGTAGTACAGTACTGATAAACAAACCAATTGCTAAAATTAAAATGGAAACAATTGAGAACAAACGGCTAAGATTGTTAAATGTACTTTGCAAAGTTTCTACTTCTTTTGCTGAATTTTTACTGTCAATTTTTTTGTCAGCAAGCATTTGACTTACGGATACAATATCTTCAAAGTCTTTTACATCATAATTAATGGAGTAGCGTTTTTCACCTTCTACATTTTCATAAAACGCTTGTTCAATATCGGAGCTTACAAAGAAATCATCATAACCTGCGTTATAAATACCGCTGATAGTAAGCGTATATTCTTTGTCACCATAATTTAGAGTGAGTTCTTTCCCAAGCATATTACTAATATCATTTTCAAACTTTTTAGCTAGGCTCGGACTAAGTGCTATTTCATTTTCACCTGTTTTTGGCATAGCACCGTATGACATATGTTCAGTAGCCTTTGCCATAGGATATTTTTCTAACAAAGCTTCCGTTTTATCGCCTAACCTTAAAGAAACATCCTTGATTTTGTATTGATAATAAACATTTCCTATCCGTTCATCAGCATTCAATATGTCAAAAACTGTTCCATCATCATCCTCCCCTTTAATATACCCATTGTTATAGGCGGTGTTATTATCCTGAAAATCCGAAATAGCCTTGTCTATACTATTCCCCGAGGATAATGACAACATAAATGCAAGGATACCGATGGAGATTGCCAAACTGATAGCAATATAGCGTGTGATATGCACTTTAAAGTTCTTAAGTCCTCGCTTGAACGCCGATACTTTGACGGCCTTTTTTAAACTAAGTGTATGATTACTAGTAATATCAGTTCGAGTATCGATATTACTAGTAATCAGTTTTCCATTTTCGATATGAACAACTTCATCCGCAAGGCTACAAATCTTTTGATCATGCGTAATAACAATAACTAAACGATCTTTTGAAATCTCTTTTAAAAGTGCCATAATTTCATTGGAGTTATTACGATCTAATGCTCCTGTCGGTTCATCTGCCAATATAATATGAGGATTACTAATGATCGCTCTTGCAATAGCAACCCTTTGCTTTTGACCGCCCGAAAGATTTTCGATTTTTTCATCTATCTTTTGTGATAATCCTAGTTTATCTAGAAGTTCTTTAGCATTTTCTCTATTTTCCGCTTCACTTGAAGTATTTAGTGCACAAGAAAGCAAAATGTTTTCAAATACAGTATATCCGCTTAAAAGATGATAGTTTTGAAAGATAAACCCGATATTATCTCTGCGATAGTTACACAATTCATCTGCGTTCATATTGCTGATCGAAGTACCACAAACCGTAATATCACCGCTGTAATCGCTATCGAAGCCTGCTACCATGTTAAGTAAAGTGCTTTTACCGGAACCCGATGGACCTAAGAGGCAAACAAGTCCTTCGCTCGGAAAGTTCAAACTTGTATCATCCAGAATAAGTGAATCATCATATTTTTTTGTAAGTTTTTTTATTTCGATCACTATTTGTCACCTGTCTTTAAAGCTGTAGTTATATTCGTCTTTAGAATGGCAACAGCAGTTGTAAAGTAAGCAAATACTCCCACTAAAGCAATCAATAGCGCGCCAGACAGCAACATTTTTGAATTTAGAATACTTGCGTTAAACAAGGACTCGGTCGCCATATTGATAAGAGGTGATGTAACAAGCATGATTAGAATTGCTGTAAAGACTTCTGTTAACTTTTCAATCAAGTTGAGTAAACTCAGATGGGCATTTTTAAAGCCGCTAACTTTATAAATTGCATATTCTCTTTTTCTCATAAAACCTGTGATCAGGGAAATAGCAATAACCATAACGACAGCCAAAATCCCTATGAATATACTTGCTGATCCTGACTGTTCGGTTGTTTGCTCATTTAATCTAACAATATCCTCAACAAGTTCAAATTGTCCAAGAGGTACAATGCCTTTTTCGTTAAGCTCGTCTTTAATGGCAATCATATCAGTTGGCGTCTTTGCTCGAATAAGAAAATCCATTGCTTCATTTTCAATTCCTGCTTGTCTTCTCAAATGATCAAGTGCAGCTTTGCTGAAGAAGAAAGAGTCATCAACGTTAAACTCCATCATTTCCCCTTCAATTTCATAGTAGGCAGTATTATCAGCAACACCTACTATTTTTGCGGTAATGGATGCGTCTTTTAAAACAGGAGCACTTGTGTCCCAATTGTAAATAGCGCTGCTAAAATCAATTTCTTTGCCGATTGCTTGATCGTTTGATATGCCCAAAGTTTTAACAAAACTTTCTGGAACAACAACCTCATTTTCTTTACCTGTCGGCATATTTCCTGCTACCAACTTATTTATTGTAGGTACATTACCTGTTCCTTGTATTTGATATTCTTTTCCACTAACAGTTACTTTTATATTATCAAACGCTTGTAAAAAAACAGTAAAATCAACGCGCTCATCGCTTACATATTGATCATATAAACCACCAATATCCTGTGATACATCTGCGTTCGGCTTTTCTTCTTGATTATCGCCGGTTCCTGCTCCACTGGTAAAACTGTCAATTATACTAATATCTGTAAGTCGTTCACCATAAGTATCAATCAGTTTGTCAAAATCACCTTGACTGCTGCCCTTGATTGTCCCGCTTAAAGTTGTAAGCAAAAGAATACCTGCAATCATTAGAGAAAGGGCTGATACTAGGAATCGACCAAATTTACTTTTAACAGTCGATTTAGTCATTGCAAAAGCGTTATTAATCGATAAGCGATGACTTTCACCGTATGTGATTTTTTCTGTTTTCGTTACATTTTTTTGTGGGAATGCAGTCGTTTCTTCCTCATCTAAGTCTATAACGTTTGATTTATGATCAATTAAATTGGTATCGTGGGTTACAACTATAACAGTCCTGTCTTTAGAAATAGCTTTCAGAATATCCATTGTTGTTTTTGCGTTTTTTTCGTCCAAGGCACTTGTTGGCTCGTCCGCAATAATAACCCGCGGATTTTTCATTAGTTCTCTAGCGATGGCAACACGCTGTTTTTGTCCACCGGAAAGATTTTTCACTTTTAGATGTGCAAAGTTAAAAATTCCAAGGTCTTTTAAAATCTTTTCAGCGTTCTTATGATTTTGTTTATCCTTTAGATACTGTGGTAACAACACATTGTCTAAAACGGATAAGTCTTCGAGCAAATTAAAATCCTGCCAAACAAATCCGAAAATGTTGTTGTAAAAATAGCTTTTTTCATTAGAGGTTAATGCTTTCATATTCTTTCCACAATAGTAAACTTCGCCACCGAAATCTTGTTCCATACCACTGATGATTTTCAATAGAGTTGTTTTACCACTACCCGAAGCACCAACTATAAAATTCAATCCTTTTCCCATTGTAAAGGAAATATTATTCAAAGCGAATTCGCCGTTATATTGTTTGGATACATTTTTAATTTCAAACATTTATTTACTCCTATCTACTATTTGAGTTTTTCTTCATTTAAATAAATACTTATTGTATAAGACGAGCTAAATTTGCAATAAGCGATTGCAGAGAGGCTTTGTATAGATGATTATTAAATAGATAGCTGACTCAACGGGGAAGCTACTTACGAGCTTTTATATGAAGTAAATAGCAGATTGTTTGTTGTTCAGATGAGGTCATAAAAAAATTCTAACGAATGACTGCACTAGGATAATCACGTAGCACAGATTTCGTTAGAAGATTTTTTGCTTTGACACTTACACAGAATTTTACTAATAACATGTTTGTATTAGCATTATTCGAATGGTCAACCAAAATATAGCCTGTAGTCTCATGCAGAAGTAATTAGATTATTTTTTTGACGCTTCTACTGATGGTGTAGATTCTACTACTGGTGTTGATTTTGTTTCAAGTCCTGCTTGTTTTTCATGTGCAGCTATTTCTTCAGGCGTTGCTTTTGTAGCCTCTGTTGCTTTTACTGCTGGTGTCGATTTCACTGAATCTGTCATTTCTACTGCTGGTGTCGATACCTCTTTTGAATCATTTGAAGAAGCTAAAGCTGATCCTGCCATTACTGAAACTCCTAATGTTACTGCACCTATTAATAATACTTTTTTCATTTCTAATTCCTCCTAATTATTATTCGATATGGGATGTTGTTTCCCACATACTTAATTTAACTAATGAATGTGACCGCAATATGACGACTTAGAACTTATTGTGGTAAGTTAATTACAAAGTAATGTAGAAAGGGTGTGTTATAGTGAAGCGCATCTTACTTATTGAGGATGAATTGCCAATTGCGCAGTTATTAAAAGTATATTTGGAGAGAAATGATTTTTCGGTTTTGTACGACCTAGGTGATGGTGATGTAATTCAAAATTTTTTAAATTATAACCCTTCATTGGTACTTTTGGATTTGATGTTGCCTCAAAATGATGGGCTAGAAATTTTAAAGCAAATCCGTCAATATGGTAGTTGTCCAGTTATTATCCTAACGGCTAGAGGAAGTGTCCCCGAACGATTAGCAGGGCTTGGACAAGGGGCTGATGATTATATCACAAAGCCATTTGATCCTGAGGAAGTTGTTGCTCGAGTACAAGCCGTATTACGCCGCTCCTCGCATTTAGAAGATAATGAAATTATCAGATTAGGGCATCTTGTCATAAATTTTACTACTCGTACAGCTTCTTTTTTTGATGAGTTAATTCCTTTGTCACCACGTGATTGGGGACTGCTTGCCTTTCTAGGACAACATCCTAATCAGTGCTTTACTCGCGAACAACTATTGGATTCAGTATGGGGTATGAATTATGATGGTGCAGATAGAGCAGTAGATGCTTCCATTAAAAGAATCCGTCAACACTTACGTGATTGGTCAACTAATGAAGGAGAAATTAAGACAGTACGCGGAATGGGGTATATGCTATATGTCAACTAACTTACCTTCTGGCAATAGTATCCCTTTACTGCGTTTTTGGACCCGTAGATATGCAGGAGTACTAATAGCGATTCTTATATTTTTAGGGATTATCGCTGGTGTATGGATAAAGGTAAACGAAAATCAACAAAGTTTTCAATTACTACAGACTAGAGCGGAACAACTAAGCGTTTCGTATATACGCTCTACGGAAGTATTACAATCACAACCAAGTTCTAGCCAGGATGAATTACATATTCCACCTTCTACACCAGCCGTACCTGTTACACCCGCTACGCTAGCTACACCGGCGGAAATAGTGCGCCCAGTTGCGCAAGATTTTATGCAAATTTTTACTGAAGAAGGACATAATCTTATTAACTTTTCTAGTCTAGATATATCATTATCCGAGACTCTTGCTGAAACACCTACTACTATAGAAAGTGTGCTAGGCGGTAATTCAACTAAAGAAAAAGTCAAAATCAAGGAGAGTACATGGCTACGTGTAGGCATCCCTCTAAGTAAAGAGGGCGAAGTGATAGGAGCTTTATATTTAAGTACCCCTTCACCGGAAATATTTTTAGATAATATCGAAACTTATGGCTTTCTCGTACTAATTATCTTAGGAATCGCATTTGGAGGTTGGCTTGTAATTTATCACCTTTCAAGAAAATTAATTCTTCCATTACATCAATTAACTGAAGCTGCGAGACAAGTCTCAGAAGGAGATTACTCTCCGAACCTACCATCCACAACGAAAGTAAAAGAAGCCGAACTACAACAACTATTTTCTTCTTTTGAAGTGATGACAAAGCGTCTGCAACAACTTGAACAAATGAGAACAGATTTACTTGCGGGAGTTTCTCACGAATTAAGAACCCCTATTACTTCGATACGTGGTATGTTACAAGCCGTCCAAGGAGGCATTGTCATAGGAGAAACAGCAGATCAATTTTTAGTAACAACATTGGAAGAAGCTAAGCGAATGCAAAAAATGGTGGAAGACTTATTAGATTTTGCATCATTAGAATCTAGTGCAATTCATGGAGAATTCGTATTATTATCCCTATCAGAGGTAGTAGAAGAGGCAATTCAACAAGTTCATGCCATAGAAAATTTTAAAAATATAGACATAGATGTCTCTCCTTCGATCAAACCACTGAAAATAGTAGCTGATCGGGGGCAGCTTAAGCAGGTTTTGCTTAATCTTTTAATGAATAGTGCAGGAGCAGAGGCAAATAAAATCACTTTAAACATTACAATTGAAGACAAAAAGCTGAACCTTGATATTTTAGATAATGGTAAAGGGATTGCAACGCCGGAAATTCCGTATATTTTTGAACGCTATTATAGAGGAGACAGTAAACGAAAGAAGAAGCAAGGATTAGGACTCGGGTTACCTTTAAGTCGACTACTTGCTGAAGCTAATAATTGTGAATTGCTCTTAGTATCAACCACCCCACATGAAACTATATTTCGTCTCATTATACCTATTGAATAATCTATTAAGTGTGAATTAATTGCCTACAATATCTTGATGTTGTCAGTACAAAAAAAGGAATTTTCATTTCACTAATTGCAGACAACTCAGTGTTGAAGTAAAAATAGGTAGTATAAACAAAAGTAAAACCTCTCTAACTTAGGAAAATTTAGAGGGGTTCTTTATGCTAAGTAAAATTCTTCTCTTAATAGATGGCTAGGTCATATAAGGTTAATCATCTATTAACCAAGGGTAATAAAGATAAAACAATTATGTTTAGAGAGTATTTACCTATATTCTGAAGTCCCCCAACTAGTAAAAAAAACCACATGCTGAATTCAGATATTATGGATACAACATGTGGTTTATTTCTTTGGAACAGGAGTGACTATTCAATAGTTATCTTTTAATTAGTGTTTTAAATTTCTTTGTCTTGTTTTTTTACAATTTTATCGTCATCTGATAAAAGATCCCTAGTTGAGTTTTTAAACTCTCTTAATGTTGAGCCAAATGCTTTCCCTATTTCTGGTAACTTTGATGGGCCAAAAACTATTAGAGCTATTATCAAAACCAATATCAACCCTGGAATCCCTAAGTTTTGAATCATGATATCCTCCAATCATCTTATTAATTTTACATGGACAATGGTATTACTACTAAGTTATTTATCGAAATAGTCGATTAATACAACGCTTTTCCCAAGCTCTTTTAAACCTTTATTTATTTTAGCAATCGTTGAAAAATTGGGAAAGTAATTTGGGTTGTTGCATAATTTAGCAATTGTTGTATAACTGATGCCAGAAGCTTTTGCTAGAACATAGATATTTATATCTTCTTGATCATCTAGCCAAACCCCAAAATTACTCTTTTTTTTATGGATATTTCTTTTCAAATTTCTTCACTCCAGGGTGATTTAATATTTAACAAAAAAAGCTGTAAGATACATAATCAGTAAACCTATCGTAAAGCCACATAAATTTAACAAAGAAGCAACTGGTTCCAAATGTTTCTTGTGTTCGTTTATCAACATTTTAGTTATCACAAATATTACTTGTAAAATGGCACCGGCACCAATCCCTAAGAATAGAGCTCCTAGAATTGGTGAAAAAATAAAACCACCAAACCAAGTTCCTAAGATTGCAGGGGTGCCCGCTATTATGCCAAGTAATACAAAGTCTCGAATTCGTGGACTAGTTTTTAGTAAAGGGGCAGCTATTCCTATACCTTCTGTAATATTATGAAGGGTAAATCCAATGATTAAAAATGTTCCTAAGGCAGCTTCACCTAGAGAAAAAGATGTTCCTATGGCCAAACCTTCGCCAAAGTTATGAAGCCCAATACCTATAGCCATTAACAAAGAAATATTAAGAGGTGAAGAAACGTGCTTATCTTGCTTCTTTTGCTGATACTGATCAAATCCAATTAAAAACAGGAAAGTTAGCAATGCTCCTAGAATAACCACCATATTTCCTTGTAAAACTACAGGGGCTGCGGCGCCAATCTCAAAGCCATCCACCAAAGTTCCGATAAATAAAAACAGAAGTAATCCAACGGTAAGAGCAAGAATTGCGTTAATCCATTTTCGGGAGAAACGTTTCATAAATGGGTACCACAATAATCCTAAAGTAATTGGAACAACCCCTACATAAAAACCGATGAACCCATAATTAAGGAAATTACTCAAACTTCTTTCAGGTGTACGTGTAGCAGCTGCAATTTGAGCCTCTGTAATAATCCCATTTTCGGTTATTAGCTTTATTGTATGTGGATCTCCATATACCCAAGGATAATTGATGGTTACTGTTCCTTCCTCAAAACGTTTAAATGTTTCAGAAGGAGTAACACTAAAATTCCACAATGAATCATTAACTATGACTTGAGATATCGTAATAGCTTCTGGACCTGTATTACTAATGGATAACTCGAATCCGTTATTAGTTGTTTTTATACGTTCAATATTTAATACCTCTATTGGTGCAGCAGGATCTTTTTCAATACCAGCCCCATTTATCATCACCCATGCTACTACTGCGATAAGTAGCAATAGAGGTATTAATCCTGAAATTAACCATTTAACCTTCATTTTAGAACCTCCTTTACTCTACTTCGAAAAATCCCATCCAGCCCAATTCCGCGAATTCACTTACATGAGCATGAAACATATACTTCCCTGTATATGGAAAGCGAACTTCTATTATTCCGCGTTCACCCTGACATTGCATAATTGTATCTGTAAATTGTGAAGGGTTATCGTTTCTACCTGTTGGATAGTACGTAAAATAGTTAGCATGTAAATGAAAAGAGTTTAATAAGTCAAATTCAGTTAGGTTACTCAGGTAAATTCGAACAAGCTGATTTTTTTCGATTTTAATAGGGTGATTCATAAATGCATTTGCATATCCATTTACTGTATAAAATTCATTTTCACCATCTAAATCTAAGTCAAATCCATTCATGACCATATTTAATTCCAATGCCGGTTCTCTTGGCTTTTTTGGATCAATAATAAAGTTACCGTATAGTCCTTTATGAATATGTCGTGCTAATGGGAGAACATGGCAATGGTAAACTTGTAATCCGTATGGATTTGCGACAAATTCATACGTGAATTTTTGTCCGGGATAAATTGAATCAAGCCCATCCATTTCAGGTGGATGGATTCCGTGAAAATGGATGGAGTGAGGATGACTTCCAACATTGGTAAAGTGAAACCGAAGAAGATCCCCCTCTGTACAACGAAATGTCGGTCCAGGAATTGTTCCGTTATATGTCCATCCTGGAAATTTAATTCCTTTTGCAATTTCAATTTCTTTATCAATGGCTATGACGTCGTATTCCCTTAAGGTTTGCCCATTCGGAAGAGTACTCACTTTTCCATAATCAAAAGTAGTAAGTAACTTTTCAGCCATTAAATAGCCTTCAGTTTTTGATAAATCTCCACTGTTATTGCTGTGATTCATATTATGGTGATTTTGGCTACTGTTGGTTGCCGCTTTTACAGCAGGTGAAAGTCCAGTAATTGTATTTAAAAAATAACTCCCCGCTAATCCAATAACTCCTGCAGAACCCATTTTTAAAATGTCTCTCCTTGATACATTTCTTTTGTCCATCATTTTTCGTCCCTCCCAAAAAAGTTTCCTTAAGGAAAATTTAAAGTGTTTAACATTACTTTATTCGTCAGGAGAACTTTTTGTCAATACATTTACTTATTTAATTATTTATTTAGTGCAATTAGTATTGAAAATAAATATATGGTATAGCTCAGTTCATTAAACTGGACTATTCCTTTTATGTTTACTGAGTTGTGGTGCGATTATTAAATGTAATGCGCTTGACATTATACGTATGGGGGTATAATATGGGCTTATAAATAAAGAAGATTGATAAGTACTGAGGAGGGGTTAATATGGAATACGATAAAAGTGTAATTAATCGTTTAAAAAGAATTGAAGGACAAATAAAAGGGGTACTCGGCATGATGGAACAAGGGAAAGACTGTAGAGATATCGTCACGCAATTATCAGCTGCACGCACTGCAATTGATCGTACAATGGGTGTTATAGTAAGTACTAATCTTGAGGAATGTGTTCGAAAAAACATTGAGAATGGTGAAGACACTGATTACCTTGTAAAAGAGGCAGTTGAACTACTAATTAAGAGTAGATAAAAAATGTTCTTTAATTCTTTATCATAAGAGTTGACGAATATTTCTTTTTATCATAATATATACCCTTACCGGTATTGGTATATTTTTTTATCATAACATATACCCCGGTGGGTATAAAATAGTTAGAGGAGGACAAGGAATATGACAGAAAAGAAAAAGACTACGATTATTTTGTTTAGTGGAGATTATGATAAGGCTATGGCTGCTTATATTATTGCAAATGGTGCTGCAGCTTATGATCACGAAGTCACCATTTTCCATACTTTTTGGGGATTGAATGCACTGCGTAAAGACGAACCATTAACTTTGAAAAAAGGCTTCCTTGAAAAAATGTTTGGCAAAATGATGCCAAGAGGGGCAGACAATATGGGGCTATCTAATATGAATTTTGCGGGAATGGGCCCTAAAATGATAAAGCATGTAATAAAAAAACATAACGCAATGACACTTCCGAGTTTAATAGAAATGGCTCAAGAACAAGATATTAAACTAATCGCATGTACAATGACGATGGATTTATTGGGATTACAAGAACAAGAGTTACTGGAAGGCATTGAATATGCAGGTGTGGCAGCTTATCTGGCAGATGCAGAAGAAGGTAATGTAAATCTATTTATTTAGAACATAATATAGTTTCCATACAGAAAGGTGTTTTTCTCACAATGATAGATATATTAATAAATCTATTATTAATTAGTGCTGTTGCCTTGTTTATATATAAACGACTTGCTCCAGCAAAAGGAATTCGTACTATTAGTACAGCAGAATTAATAACTGAGTTGAAAAATAAGGATAAACAGTTTCTTGATGTCAGAACGCCAAATGAATTTAAAGGGAATCACATTAAAGGTTTTAAAAATATTCCATTACACGATCTTCAGAAAAAAGCGAACGGGCTTTCTAAGGACAAAGAAGTAATTGTAATATGCCAAAGTGGAATGAGAAGTAGCAATGCCACTAAAGTATTGAAAAAAATGGGATTTGAAAATATCACCAATGTAAAAGGTGGAATGGGCGCTTGGCGCTAGTTAAAGGAGGAAATAATATTATGAAACAGATAAACCCAAATGAAGTAGAAGCTTTACTAATAGAAAATTCATCTATCAACATAATTGATGTACGTGAGACTAACGAAGTGAAGGCAGGTAAAATTCCCACTGCTATGCATATTCCGTTAGGATTGGTGGAATTTAAGATGCAAGAATTGGATAAATCGAAAGAATATATCATGGTTTGTCGATCAGGCGGTAGAAGTTCTAAAGCGGCAACGTTACTTGAAGATCATGGATTTAAAGTGATTAACATGACTGGTGGAATGCTTGAATGGAATGGTCCGACTGAATAATTTTTTAGATATTTATATACCCGTGGAGGTATTAATGACTAGGAGGAAAACACAAAATGATTAAAACGAATTCTATACTAGATGCAAAAGGTTTAGCTTGTCCAATGCCGATTGTGAAAACCAAAAAGGCCATAAACGGGTTGGAGCCTGGAGAAGTATTGGAAATTCAAGCAACTGATAAAGGATCGACGGCCGACTTGAAAGCATGGGCACAGAGTACAGGCCACCAATATCTTGGAACAGTTGAAGAAGGGACAGTCTTAAAACACTACCTTCGTAAATCAAGTGAAGAAGAAACAGGAGAAAAGAAGCATCCAAACGTCATGAAAAATGAAGAGTTGCAACAAAAAATAGATGTAAACCAAGATACAGTGGTACTGGATGTACGTGAGGCAGCAGAATATGCATTTTGCCATATCCCGAATGCAAAGTCAGTTCCCCTAGGTGAATTGGATGAACACTTGAATGAATTTGATAAAGAAACTGAAATTCATGTGGTTTGCCGTACGGGAAACCGCAGTGATCTTGCTGCCCAACAATTGACAGCTGCAGGTTTCAAACAAGTCATCAATATCGTACCTGGGATGAGTGAATGGTCCGGACCAACTGAAAAATCAGTAAATTAATATATATCAACATCAAGGTGGAGGAATAAATATGACAAATAATAGAGTAGCAATTATCGCAAGTAACGGTGGATTATTTGATGCATACAAAGTATTTAATATTGCCACTGCGGCAGCAGCCACCGATCAAGAAGTAGCCATTTTCTTTACATTCGAAGGATTGAACTTAATCCATAAAGAAGTAAATCAAGTACTTGTAATGCCAGAAGGAAAAGAACATTTTTCCGAAGGATTTGTAAAAGCAACTGTACCGAGTATCCCTGAGTTGATAGCAATGGCGCAAGAAATGGACGTGAAATTCATTGGTTGTCAAATGACAATGGATGTCATGGGATTTGAAATAGAAGATTTTGTTGATGGAATCGAAGTTGGTGGCGCTGTAACTTTCCTAGAATTTGCAAAAGACGCAGACGTGACCCTAACATTCTGATTTAATAATTTTAACAATAGGAGGTATAGTGATGTCAGTAAAAGAAATGACAGCTAAAGAAGTTGCTAAAAAAGTAATCAATAAAGACGAACTGTTTATTTTGGATGTTCGTAATGTAAGTGATTTTAATGATTGGAAAATAGAAGGACAAAATATTGAAATTTTGAACATACCATATTTCGATTTACTTGAAGGCGTAGAAGAAATTATGGATTCAGTTCCTACAAATAAAGACGTACTAGTAGTCTGTGCAAAAGAAGGTTCATCGGTTTTTGTAGCTGAAATGTTATCAGAGGCAGGGCTTTCAGTTTCATATTTAAAAGGCGGTATGAAAGCATGGAGCGAATACTTAGAGCCTGTAAAAATAGGGGATTTGACAAATGGTGGATATATTTACCAATTTGTGCGTCTAGGAAAAGGTTGCTTGTCTTACATGATCGTTTCTAATGGAGAGGCTGCTATCGTTGACTCGACAAGAAATCCAGATGTTTATGTTGAATTTGCATCAAATATAGGTGCGAAAATCACCCATGTTTTTGATACACATTTACACGCTGACCACATTTCAGGTGGAAGAAAAATCGCTGAGATCACAAATGCAACATACTGGTTACCACCAAAAGATGCGGAGGAAGTTACATTTGAGTACTCATCATTGGAAGGTGGTAATGTGGTGACAATTGGTAATACGGATATTGATATCCTTGCCTTATACTCACCAGGGCATACAATTGGTTCCACTTCATTTGTGATTGATGAAAAATATTTACTTTCTGGTGATATTTTGTTCATAGATTCTATTGGTAGACCGGACCTTGCTGGTTTGGCGGAGGATTGGGTTGGAGATTTAAGAGAAACTCTTTATAACCGCTATAGGGGGCTTTCAGCTGATTTAGTAGTACTACCTGCTCACTATATGATTATTGAGGAAATGAATGACGACGGTAGTGTGGCTAAACCGTTAGGAACTTTATTAGCAGAAAATCATGGTTTGAACATCGCGGATGAAGCAGAATTCAGACAAATGGTAACCGGAAACCTGCCTCCGCAGCCAAACTCATACCAAGAAATTCGTGAAACTAATATGGGGAAAATCACTCCAGATGACGACAAGCAACGTGAAATGGAAATTGGTCCAAATCGTTGTGCAGTTCGCTAATCAAAAAAGAAACTAAAAAAATACCTAAATAGGAGAGATGACATATGAATGCAGATAAATTATTGGATGCAAAGGGACTAGCTTGCCCAATGCCAATCGTTAAGACAAAAAAATCCATGAATGATATGGAAACGGGTCAAGTTCTAGAAATTCATGCAACGGATAAAGGAGCCCAAGCAGATCTGGCCGCTTGGTCTAGATCGGGTGGACACGAACTGGTACAATCCATTGAAGAAAACGGTGTATTTAAATTCTGGATTAAAAAAGGTTGATAAAAAATAGGGAACCGAATGAAGGTTCCCTTCTTTTATAGGGGGTATTACAATGGATATAACATTTATCATTACCATTTTTTTAATTGGATTTGTGGGTTCATATATTTCTGGAATGGTGGGTATTGGCGGTTCAATTATTAAATACCCAATGCTTTTGTTTATCCCACCATTGTTCGGTTTGGCAGCATTCAGTGCACATGAGGTATCCGGGATAAGCGCTGTGCAGGTACTTTTCGCTTCAATAGGAGGAGTATGGGCATATCGCAAAGGAGGATATTTAAATAAGACGCTGATAATTTACATGGGTGTTAGTGTGTTGCTTGGAAGCGTTATCGGGAGTTTTGGGTCTCAATCCATGTCGGAAAACGGCATTAATATTGTTTATGGCGTTCTCGCTTTAATAGCCGCTATCATGATGTTTATTCCGAAGAAGGGAATAGATGATATTCCTTTGGATCAAGTTACATTTAACAAATGGCTAGCCGCAATATTAGCGTTAATTGTTGGGGTAGGATCAGGTATTGTAGGTGCCGCGGGTGGATTCTTATTAGTGCCAATTATGTTGGTTGTATTAAAAATACCGACAAGAGTAACTATTGCATCTTCCCTTGCAATTACATTCATTTCATCCATTGGCGCAATAGTTGGGAAAGTCGCAACAGGACAGGTTGATTACATCCCGGCTTTAATTATGGTAATCGCAAGTATAATAGCTGCCCCACTTGGTGCTATGGCGGGCAAAAAAATGAATACCAAAATTCTACAAGTCATTTTAGCGTTACTGATCTTAGCCACAGCAATAAAAATTTGGACAGATATCTTATTTTAAAAAAAGAACTACCCTGCAATATTTAAAACATCCGTAAGCACCCGTTAGAGAGCATTTCTAAAATGCTCTCTAACGGGTGCTTGAATTAATAATAAATATGTGCTATTTTTTACTTCGTTTATTAGTCGTTGAAATTAGAATTTTGGGATGGAGGTTATTTAATGGAACTAAGAATATATCAGCCGAATGATGGCAAAGAAATGGCAGAATTATTCTATCAAACTGTTCATACAATCAATGCAAAAGATTATACAAAGGAACAAGTAAATGTATGGGCGACAGGAAATATTGATTTAGAAGCGTGGAACGAGTCTCTTATGGATAATTACACCATAGTAGCTACACATAATGGTGTAATTACAGGATTTGGAGATATTGCTCCTACGGGGTATTTAAACCGTCTATTTGTTCATAAAGATTATCAAGGTGTGGGGATTGCCAGTACAATATACAATGAGTTGGAGAAACATTTTTGTGGAAAATATGTATTTACACACGCCTCTATTACAGCTACTCCTTTTTTTGAAAAGCGAGGGTTTAGAATAGTTAAAGAACAGGAAGTTGAGAAGGGCGGAATAAAATTAACGAATTATGTTATGGAAAAGTATTTATAATCTAATTCAGCTTTCACTTTAAATATGTAACGGCTTTATTGAGCTAACGGGTGCTTTAGTTCAAGATCATGGGGTTACTTAGGCAACTCTTTTTTCTTATTGAACTAACGCAGCAGGTTAGTTTAATATATATAAAGCAAAAACCACCAACAAATTGGTGGTTAATTACTCTATTATAAGAATTATTTTATAAACATTACATCTAAAACAAATCTGTACTCAAATATTTTAAACCTGAATCGTTAATAGTTAAAACAATTTTTGCTCCCTTTTCTGTGGTTTGCAGTAATTTTAACGCTGCTGCTATGTTGGCACCTGAAGAAAAACCTGCAAAAATGCCTTCTTTTTTAGCAAGTTCACGAGCAGTTTGAGTGGCTTCTTCATCTGTAATAAGAATCGTTTCAGTAATCAGCTTTTTATCCAACAAAGGTAAGTTCATTTGATATCCACCACCTTGAATCTTGTGGTTCGGATTAGAAATTGCTTTACTTGTATAAAAGGATGCAGAATCAGGCTCTACTAAATAGCATCGAATATTCTCGTTGTGTTTTTTTAATGCTTTTGCACAACCTGCAAATGTACCACCAGAACCTGCAAAATCAAGGAAAACATCTATATTCCCATCTGCTTGCTCCCACATTTCTTCACCAGTACGGAATTCATGTGCATGCACATTACCGATATGATTGAATTGATCCGCCCGAAAAGCATTACGCTCTTTTGTAATTTGTTGTGCAACTTCCTCAACTTTTTGTAAATCTTCTCCTGAAACTTGACCAATTGGTGAGCCAGGAGCTTGATCAACTAATACTACTTCAGCACCCAGTGCCTTCATCATACGTGCACGCTCTAAAGAATTACCTTTTGACATTACGGCAACAAATTTATATCCTTTGACACCACAGACTATTGCTAATCCTGTCCCTGTGTTCCCGCTTGTTAACTCTACAACAGTCTGCCCTGGTGTAAGCAATCCATCCTTTTCGGCTTCATTGATAATCTCTAATCCAATGCGATCCTTTTTACTGAAACCAGGATTTAAATATTCTAACTTTGCATAGATCGTACCTTCTAAATTTGCTGTAATACGAGATAATTCAACCATTGGTGTATTACCAATTACTTGTACTACACTTTTAAAGATATCTTTGCTTACCATAGACAAACTCCCCTTTTTCGTATAAATTTGAACTATATTGCGTATGAATGAACGCTATATAACTAATAATATATGATATAACGTCAATAATTACAATATAACGACTTATAAAGGAGTAATAATATTGCATCATTTAAACAAAACGATTGGTAGTAACATTAAACGAATTCGTCAGGAACGTGGATTAAGTCTAGAAAAATTAGGTGAATTGACAGGTGTTAGTAAAACCATGCTTGGGCAAATAGAACGTGGGGAATCAAATCCGACTGTCACAACGATTTGGAAAATTGCTAATGGAGTTCAGTTGTCCTTTTCTTCATTGATTACAGAAAAAGAACCAACCGTATCGCTTATATATAAAGGAAAAATAGAACCCATTGTGGGGGATAATGGAAATTATCGAGTATATCCACTTGTTCCATTTCAACCTGAAAGGCAATTTGAACTATTCTCAATAGAATTAGACATTGGGTTTACTCATTACTCAGAGGCACATAATACAGGCGTAGAAGAGTATGTGATTATTAACGAGGGTAAACTCGATCTACAATTAAACAATGAAACTTATACCGTAGAAAAAGACGATTCAATTCGTTTCAAAGCCAATCAGCCACATTCCTATTCAAATAATGGGGATAGTCTTTTGAAATGTACAGTATTGATTCATTATTCAAGATAAAATGTACGTTTGTAGAAAAACATTAAAGGTAATATCAGTATACTTCTAAAGGAAATAAGAAATTTGGGATTAAAACGGAGAGGTATTTTCTTCGCTTATTTAACTAACGGGTGCTTTAGTGGGATAAGGGGCATTAAATAATCAATCTTAAAAAAACAGTTCTTAAAAACTCAGAAAAGCTATCGTTTTGATTAATCTTTATTCAAAACGATGGCTTTTTATATACAGTAAAATCTAGGATTTATAATCAAGCTTATTCTAAACCAATAATTTTTCTGCGAGAGGGGTTATACTAAAGTAATCAAAGCCCAATTTTCTCGGTATTGTAAGCGGGAAATTAGGCTTTTTCTTCAAAATGCTAGTCAGTGGTTGATGTATTCTATAATAAATTATAGTCTAATCTTAACCTCAGTACCGTCCTTAGCTTTGACATCTACTAGCACGATCCCCTTATAATTTTTCAGTTCCTTGATGATAGGCTTTAACATTTTTTTGTCTATTAGTGGAAAGGTAAAGTCCAGTTTTTTTCTTTCGAAGTGCTCTTTTGTCCATTTGTTTGCATTTTGCTGAATAAATTTTGAAGACAAAATTGAACTAAGAATGTTTAAAATAGTATATGGAATTGGGATGGTAAACCGAACGTCTTTTGCTTTCACTTTTATATGCATCATAAGCAAATCACTAATCAATGATGATCGAAACGGTATCCCCGTTTGCCGATTTAATATCAACAATTTGGCCATCTAATTCGTTTTCAATTGCTTCAATAATAAGGCTTATGTCTATATCTTTAACGTATTTTTCCGATTGAGGAATACTTGCTGCGATGCTGTGACCAGCCATTAATACTGCCTTTACAAGTTTTATAGGCAAATTGACCGTGACGTTATCATTTTCAGCTGATACAACACGAATTTTTAATGTTTTATCTAAATATTTTGTCGGTTTTTCAAAAAGCTTATTACCTGTTTCTTCTTTTTCTTTTAATATTTGAATCAGTTCAGCTCCCTTGTCTGCATCAATTTTTCCATCTTGAACCATTGTTAACACTCTTGAAATTTCCTCTTTCATGATAAATTCCTCCCTATTCCTCTTTTAAGAGCTTAATTGCTTCTTCTGGTGTAATTTCGCCATTTTCCAACATAGTGACAACTTTTTTCTCGTCTACTTCATTTTTCTTCTTCTGCACATATCCAAGGGATGAAATGATGTCTGTTAGTTTGCCTCGAACCGTTGGATAGGAAATCCCCAGTTCCTTTTCAACTTCTTTGATATTCCCTCTGCATGTTAAAAATACTTCGACAAAATGAAGCTGATCCTTTGATAAGGATGCTAGTTTAGATAATTCAAATTCATTTTCAATCGTAGTGTGACAATGAGAGCACTGCAACTTTGTAATTTTCAATGTTTTACTGCAGACAGGACAATTTGTAATTACTTGATAAGCCATAATAAAATCATTCCTTTTTGTTAATTCAATTATATTATATAACAAAGGAATGAAAAAAAGAATAATAAAGTTAATTTTTTAAGTTAAAAAATTAAATAATGTTAATTTGTTATTTAATATTATTGATTTTCTGATTTAGTTATTCATTCGAGTACAATATTTTCTATAATGGTTAAAATCGTAGATATTCTTCATGGTTAAAATTCCTAGATACATATTGAGTACGATTTCTTAGACTTTGAGATGCTGATTAATAATCCATGGATATTTGATATTAATATTCCAACTGATGATAATTCAGCAGTCGTTAGCATTGACAAAACGGTGTTTTACATGAGACGAAAACAAATTACCGA
Organism: Psychrobacillus sp. INOP01; assembly: GCF_018140925.1. Classification (NCBI taxonomy): domain Bacteria; kingdom Bacillati; phylum Bacillota; class Bacilli; order Caryophanales; family Bacillaceae; genus Psychrobacillus; species Psychrobacillus sp. INOP01. Next base: position 1,884,218 of record NZ_CP073315.1, on the reverse strand, counting down.
TTGTGGGCTATGTCTATTGGCAATCAATTTATAAAATATCAAAAAATCAAGTAGCTTTTTCCTACTAATACATATTGAATCATCAACATCATTTGGTCGGCGATCAGGAAATAATTAAAAAATCTATCAGTTTTAATTATTGACAATAGACAAAAGAGAATATAATGTGTATATATGAATATATAATCATATATTAACTTTAGGTGTTGTTAATATTAATTAGATGGAGGGATTGTAATGTCGGATAATCATGACCATGCAAACAGTGCAAATAAAAAAGTATTACTAATTTCATTTTTCATTATTACCATCTATATGGTTGTAGAAGCGATAGGGGGGTATATGACTAACAGTTTGGCTCTTCTTTCAGATGCTGGACATATGCTCAGCGATGCTGTATCACTTGGGATTGCCCTACTGGCATTTACATTTAGTGCAAAAGCAGCCAATGCTAGTAAAACCTATGGCTATAAGCGTTTTGAAATATTAGCGGCAGTCTTAAACGGAGTAACGCTAATATTGATTGCACTTTTTATCTTTTATGAGGCAATTAAACGTTTTGCTAATCCCCCTGAAGTAGCCACAAGCGGAATGCTTATTATTAGTAGCATAGGGTTAGGTGTAAATATCCTTGTGGCTTGGATTATGATGCGGGGTAGTGATACGCAAGACAATTTAAATATGCGTGGGGCTTTCCTTCACGTAATCAGCGATATGCTAGGCTCGGTAGGCGCTATTATTGCTGCCTTATTAATCATGTTCTTTGGTTGGGGGTGGGCCGATCCGTTAGCTAGTGTGATTGTCGCTGCACTAGTTTTACGCGGTGGTTACTATGTAACGAAAGCTTCACTAAATGTATTAATGGAGGGAACACCTCAAAATGTAAATGTAGACGAAATCGCTGAAACAATTAAGCGGGAAAAGGAAGTTCTAGGTGTTCATGATTTACACATTTGGTCTATTACAAGTGGTTTAAATGCACTTTCCTGCCATGTGGTGGTTGAGGAACAAATGACGATTGCAGAAAGCGAAAAACTACTTCGTAAAATCGAACACGATCTAGAGCATAAAAATATTCAACATGTGACCATTCAATTAGAAACAGCTGCTCATAAACATGATAATTCCATTTTATGTACAGTAAAGGCAAAGGCACCAGATGCACATGCACACCACAATCATTAACATGATGTAAAAGGGATCCAATACTTAAACTTTTAACAGGGGGCATAATGGAATGGAGAAAGAAGTAAAAGCTAACACACATGAATTAGATGAAGAAACCCTTTTTGTCGTATCCCAGACGTTTAAAGCGTTAGGTGATCCAACACGTATACGTATATTAAATCTGCTATGCTGCGAGGAGTATTCTGTGAATGATATTGCGGAGGCACTAAATTTAGGTCAGTCCACAGTGTCTCACCAGCTCCGCTTTTTGAAAAATTTACGTTTAGTAAAGTTTCGACGTGAAGGAACAACCTTGTATTATTCAAGCGATGATGACCATATTATGAATCTGTTGCATCAGGCGATTGATCATGCAAAACATTAGCACCAATAGAGCTGTGAATTAAGATTAAAATGTAAGTACAGCTGAAATGGATGAAATTCAATGGATAAATTAGAAAGCTGGTTGTTAAAATTGTTAGCATTTAAAAGGACTTAAGATTAGGTCCTTTTTCTTTGCCCATGAAATATCATCAATATTATTTAAGTGAGCATTTTTGAAAGGTGTAATTATCATGAAATAGAGGACACCCCAAAATGAAATGTAGAACTTTCTTTTAAAAACAAAACATTATACTTTACATACCCCCCACAGGTACTGTATGATGTGAACAAGAGATAGGAGGTTGATTAGTTGGACAGTATTATGGAAGAGAATACAATCACATCTGATAATTCTTGTAGAAAAAGTCATCATCCTGAACATGTAAAAAAGGATCTAACGAATCGGTTAAATCGCATTGAAGGTCAGATCCGAGGGATAAAAGGCATGGTAGATAAAGACGTCTATTGTGATGATATAATCACGCAACTTTCTGCAACTCAGTCAGCTCTAAACAGTGTAGCCAAAGTACTTTTACAAGGACATTTAAAAGGCTGTGTAGTAGACAGATTAGCTGAGGGTGACGACGAAGTACTTGATGAATTATTAGTTACGATTCAAAAATTAATGAAAAAATAAGAGGAGGAATTTTAAATGGTCAACCAAGTAACGTTAAACGTACAAGGAATGTCATGTGGTCACTGTGTTAGTTCTGTTGAAAGCAGCGTAGGAAAGTTAGATGGAGTAAATGAAGTGAAAGTTCATTTAGAGTCAGGAAAAGTGGACGTTTCATTTGAGGAGGATAAAGTATCACTAGATGTTATTAAAGAAACAATTGATGATCAAGGATACGATGTAGTTTAAGTCGAAAAGAGTGCTATGAAGGCACTCTCTTTATTTCATAAATTTATACCCCCCAGTAGTATATAAAGGAGAGGTGAAAACAAAATGAGTAGTGAAGTAAAAGAAACCAGTCTTCAAATTACAGGAATGACCTGTGCAGCCTGTGCAACAAGAATTGAAAAAGGTCTAAACAAAATGGATGGTGTAGAAGAAGCCAATGTTAACTTGGCACTGGAAAAGTCATTGATAAAATACGATCCTAAAAAATTGAGTAATCAAGACCTTGAAAAGAAAATTCAGGATTTAGGTTATGGTGTTGCCAAGGAGAATAAGGAATTTACCATTACAGGAATGACCTGTGCTGCCTGTGCTACGAGAATTGAAAAAGGTCTTAACAAGCTAGATGGTGTATCCTTTGCAAACGTTAATTTGGCGCTTGAAAATGCAACTATAGAGTATAATCCCTCTCAGATTTCTGTTGCAGATATTATAGGTAGAGTAGAGAAGTTAGGGTACGGGGCAATTAACAAAGAGGATGCAAAGGAAGCTGTTGATTACCGCGAGCAAGCTATTCAAAAACAAAAGAGAAAATTCATCATCTCTGCGATTTTGTCACTTCCATTATTGTGGACTATGGTCGGTCATTTTTCATTCACATCGTTTATCTATATGCCTGATTTTCTCATGAATCCTTGGGTGCAAATGGCTTTGGCGACACCTGTTCAATTTATCATCGGGAAACAGTTTTATGTAAGTGCATATAAAGCGTTGCGAAATAAAAGCGCCAATATGGATGTCCTAGTAGTAATGGGCACATCTGCTGCCTATTTTTATAGTGTTTATCAAGCCATCATTACTACGGGTGAACACCATACAGCAAATTTATATTTTGAAACTAGCGCTGTACTAATCACCCTAATTATATTAGGGAAACTGTTTGAAGCAAAAGCAAAAGGACGTTCCTCTGAAGCCATTAAAAAGCTTATGGGACTTCAAGCTAAAACAGCTTTAGTTATTAGAGATCAAACTGAAATGGAAATCCCACTTGAAGAAGTTGTAACTGGAGACACGATATTAGTAAAGCCTGGTGAAAAAATACCAGTGGATGGAGAGGTCATAGAAGGTAACACAGCAGTCGACGAATCTATGCTAACTGGAGAAAGTATTCCAGTAGATAAAACTATTGGCGATTCATTGTTTGGTTCAACGATCAATAAAAACGGTTTTCTTAAAATGAAAGCTACAAAAATCGGAAGAGATACTGCGCTTGCACAAATTATTAAAGTAGTAGAAGATGCGCAAGGATCGAAAGCCCCAATTCAAAGACTGGCAGACAAAATTTCCGGTGTGTTCGTGCCAATTGTAATTGGTATTGCGATTATCACTTTTTTAGTATGGATAATATGGGTGAACCCAGGTGAAATCACTCCTGCCTTGGAAGCTCTGATTGCTGTACTTGTAATTGCTTGTCCATGTGCATTGGGACTTGCGACGCCTACTTCTATAATGGCCGGCTCTGGTCGCGCAGCTGAATTTGGCATTCTGTTTAAAGGCGGCGAACATCTGGAAACGACACACCATATTGATACAGTGATAGTAGATAAAACAGGAACTGTTACAAACGGTAAACCAGTGTTAACCGATGTAATCGTGGCGAATGGTGTAAACGAAGAGGAGTTCCTATCTCTAATCGGTGCAGCTGAGAAACAATCGGAACATCCACTTGCGGAAGCGATTGTACAAGGAATTCAGGAAAGAGGAATAATACTTGAGGCAGTTCAGGAGTTTGAAGCAATTCCTGGGTATGGAGTGAAAACAATTGTTGGTGATAAAGAAATTCTTGTAGGTACTCGAAAGCTGATGAATAGCTACAATGTGGATATTTCGAACATACTAACAATAATGGAAGAGCTAGAGGCTAATGGGAAAACAGCGATGCTAGCCAGTATTAATGGTCATTATGCGGGGCTAATTGCGGTTGCAGATACCATCAAGGAAACTTCTAAGAAAGCAATCCTTCGTTTACATGAGATGAATATCGAAGTAATTATGATGACAGGTGATAACCAACGTACAGCAGCTGCAATCGGTAAAGAGGTTGGAATCGACCAGGTTATTGCCGAAGTACTTCCTGAAGGTAAAGCAGAAGAAGTGAAAAAGCTTCAGGCATCTGGAAAGAAAGTAGCAATGGTTGGAGATGGTATTAATGATGCTCCGGCTCTAGCAGTTGCGGATATCGGAATGGCCATTGGAACAGGTACCGACGTTGCGATGGAAGCCGCAGATATTACATTAATTCGAGGAGATTTAAATAGCATAGCCGATGCTATTATTATGAGTCATAAAACGATGAGGAACATAAAGCAAAATCTATTTTGGGCATTTGCCTATAACACGTTAGGTATACCGATTGCGGCGGTGGGATTACTTGCACCTTGGGTAGCAGGAGCAGCTATGGCATTTAGTTCTGTATCGGTTGTATTGAATGCATTACGACTTCAAAAAGTAAAACTGGAAAAGAATGTACGTGATTGAGAGAAAAAAAAGTTTCGATTGAGGAGGATGACGATGAAAAAAATAGTAATAGGAATTGTTACATTAGCTACAGCATTCACGTTGTCGGCATGTGCTAGCGATGAAAAGGAAACAAGTGAGCATGAAAACATGGAAATGGATCATTCAGATATGAATCATACTGGCACAGGTGAAGTTTCAGAAGACTTGAAAGTAGCTGATAATCCTACTTATGAAGTTGGAAGCCAAGCTATTATTGAAACAGATCACATGGAAGGTATGAAGGGTGCAGAAGCAACTATTGTGGGTGCTTATGAAACAACTGCCTATGTCATTTCTTATAAGCCAACATCTGGTGGAGAAAGAGTGGAAAATCATAAATGGGTCATTCAAGAAGAGATTAAAGATGCTGGGGATAAAACTTTAGAACCAGGAACAGAAGTTACCATTGACGCTGATCACATGTCTGGGATGGAAGGTGCTACTGCTGAAATTGATTCGGCAGAACTAACAACAGTATATATGGTAGATTACACTCCAACTTCAGGTGGAGAGCCAGTGAAAAACCATAAATGGGTAACGGAAAGTGAATTAACTGCTAAATAAAAAAGTATTCTTGAGAACAAAAAGAGCTTATTCCTTCATAGGAATAAGCTCTTTAATATATACTAAAAAATCGAAATTATTTTATCTAGTAAGCCAGTAGCGTCAAGGAATACGAGGATAATTACTAATGGAATGATGAATTTCATTATAAAAAACCAAATATTAAATGCAGTAGCACCTAAACGAGAATGCTGTAATAGTTCCTCTCGTAAAGTGCTTTTCTCTATCTTATGTGAGACAAAAATGGAGATTAAAAGTACTCCTAGTGGCATTAAAATATTACTAACTAAATAATCGGCAGAATCAAATATGCTTTTCGAGAAAATTAGAACATCAGAAAAAATACTATAGGATAATGCGGAAGGGATTCCTACTAAAAATATTAGTAACCCAATAACATACGCATATTTTGTTCGCTTTTCTGCTTTTCCTTTCACTATAGATGCCACAATTATTTCTAACATTGAAAAGGCCGAAGTTAATGTGGCAAATAAAAATAATGCTAAAAAGCCTATTAAGAAGACTTCTCCAAAAACAATTTGATCAAATACAGCAGGCAATACAACAAATAGCAAACCTGGTCCTTCAGCTGGTTCTAAGCCTAGTGAAAATACAGCTGGGAAAATTGCTAAACCTGCCAACAAAGCGATTAATAAATTCATTGAAACAATTGAAATAGCTGGTTGTATTAAGCTTTCTTTTTTAGAAAGATAAGAACTATAAGTAACCATTACTGACACGCCGACACTTAAAGAGAAGAAAGCTTGGCCCATCGCAAAAAGTACACTTTGAGATGTGATATTCGAGAAATCGGGTGCTAGAAAGAATTTCACACCCTCCATAGCGTTATCTAGTGTAAGGGAGCGAATTATTAGAACGATAAATAGTCCAAACAAAGCCGGCATCAAAATTTTATTTACTTTTTCGATTCCATTTTGAATCCCCTTAGCTACCACTAAAACTGTAACAGCTAAGAAAACAAATTGAGCAGCAATAACCAAAAGAGGATTTCCAATTGTTGTGTTAAAGACAGACCCATAATCTGCACCCTCAGTAATTATTCCGCCAAACAGACCTTTTGCAAAATATATAAGAATCCATCCACCTATTACACTATAAAATGACAATAAAAGAAAACTGGTGAATACCCCTAACCTCCCAATCCAATGCCAGTTACTATTAGGGACAAGACTGCGATACGCACTAATTGCTTCTTTTTGCGTGCTTCTACCAATAACAAACTCAGCCAATAATAACGGAAAACCCATAAACAAAGAAAATAAGATAAACAGAAGAAAGAATGCACCCCCTCCACTTATGCCAGTTACGTAAGGGAGCTTCCATATTGCACCTACTCCAATCGCTGATCCTGCAGCAGATAAAATAAAACCAATCTTTGATGACCATTGCTCTGATGTTTGCAAACTAACCAATCCAATCCATTTTTATTACGCCTTCTAATCAATTGATAAAAGACAAAAAAGCCACGTCTCTATCTTTTACGATAGGGACGTGGCTGTTCACGCGGTACCACCCTAATTGGAAACAAATCTATGTTTCCCACTTGGTAAAATAACGGTTTAATCCGTTTTTATACTACGTGTTCAAATTGTAGTATAAAAAAAGCTCCAAGAATGAAATTCACCTAATCTTTGTATCAGTTTTCACCAACCACTGATTCTCTACTAACAGGGAGACCGGCTTAATAAAGTTCTTTTCGTCGCTCATTTAATATAAATAATAATAAACGAAATTATAGTATGATAAAACCTATAGGTCAACCCTTTTATTTAGAAGTAAATACTCTACCACCAGATTATTACTCTCCAATCAGTACATACCACCGCAATCAGAGCTACTTCCAAAATTTCGAAATTTTTCTGAAAAGACGTTTATGAAATAGAATTATGGCTGTGAACTACTAACGAGCTCGACTAGAAAGTTCTCCTGTAACATTGAACGAATAACTTGTTAAAAATTTTCAAATCCAAATGAGAGTAGCTTGTGAGTCTCACGAAAACGAGCATCATCACTTTTAGTACCCATTACTACTGAAATAAATCGTTTATCTCCCTGCTTGGCAGTTCCTGCAAAGCAATATCCTGCAGTTTCTGTATAGCCTGTTTTTAAGCCATCTACCAGATTAAAATATAGATCTCTATTTTCGGGATATAGCATAGAATTTGAATTTTTTAAGTTTGTATTATCGTATGCTAATTCATATTCAAGCAGGTTGGTTGTTTCGACTACATCAGGGAAATTACGTAATAATTGATAGGCTAATCCTGCAACGTCTGCTGCTGTCATGACATTTTCAGAACCATCTATATTTAGTAATCCAGTTGAGTTTACAAAGTTTGTTTTGGAAGAAAGGCCCATTTCTTTAGCCTTATTATTCATTAGCTTTGCAAATTTTTTCTCTGTGCCTGCTATATGCTCTGCTAAAGCTCTTGTAGCATTATTTGCTGAGGAAATGACCATTGCATTATATAAATCACGAACAGTTAAAGAATCATTGTCTTTAACGTAAATTTTCACCGCTTGCGGATCCATATTATTAGCACTTTGTGAAATTTGGACCAGATCATCCCATTCCATATCTTTATTTTGAATTTGCTCCTGTACTATATACTCTGTCATTAATTTAGACATGCTTGCAACAGGAAAAGCAATATCTGCATCTTGTTTCATTAATATCTCTCCCGAAGAAGCATCCATTAAGATTGCTGCTTGACCCTTTATGGTTGGTGCTTCTAATGAAGAATCTATGAAGGTTGTTGAGGGTCCAGAAACCTCTATTATCTCGTTTATAAAGCCTTGAACTTGACCACTTTGACTGAACTTATATGCCCCTAAATAGCACACGGAAAAAATGATAAGAATAATTAGCAATTGACTTTTTCTTTTTTGCTTCCTGCGTTTCATCTTCTTTCCTCTCTCTCTTTTCCTAAGTTTCTTATTAATATATCCTGATTATAGTCAGTGGATATTAATATAAAGGAAAGAAAGGTTAAAGAATTTCTTAAGATTAAGGTGTAGATAGTTTTTCGAAAGTATCTATGTTTATAATATAAGAAGAATTTAGAAAAATAGGTGGTGATGTCTTATGGGAGCGACTATTTTGATAATAGATGACGATAAAGATATTACAAATTTATTGCGGATTTATTTAGAGGCAGAACACTACAAGGTTCACATAGCCCATGATGGGGAAGAAGGCATAAAAATGCTGGCAAGGCATTCAACCGATCTAATTATTCTAGATGTGATGATGCCTAAAAAAGATGGTATTCTTGTTTGTCGTGAAATTCGACAAGATAATCAAACTGTACTGATTTTAATGTTAAGCGCAAAAGCAGAAGACATGGATAAAATATACGGACTTGCGACGGGGGCGGATGATTACCTTATTAAACCCTTTAATCCATTGGAGCTGGTAGCCCGAGTGAAAGCATTGTTAAGACGATCGGGGTATTTACAAACAAATACAGAATCCTCTAAGGAAGGTTTAGTCTGTGGTCCTTTAGAAATAAATAAACAGAATCATACTGTGCATATTGACGATAACCTATTGAAATTGACCGCAATTGAATTCGATATTTTATGCCTACTTTGCAGTAAGCCTGGCCGTGTATTTAGTTCTGAAGATATATTTCATTTGGTATGGAATGAGCAGGAAATCTATTCAAGCAAAACGGTTATGGTTCATATAAGTAATTTAAGAGCAAAACTTGATCGCGCATTAAAAGGAGAAAAAATGATTGTAACTGTTTGGGGAGTTGGTTATAAAATTGACTATTAAATCGTTATTAATAGAAATTGGACACTTCTCGAAATGGCGTCTTGTCATGGGGATAATCCTGTCTGCTATTTTGTCAGCAGTTTCTTTATTCATTATTAAAAATGCGGTGGTAGGCTATGTTAATACCTCAGTAGTTGGTAGTGGAATGGTTACCGAATTTATTACTTTATTTGGTAAGAGGAGAGTCTATAATATCATGTACTCTCCTTGGCCTTTCCTTCTTAAACAGTCAAGTTTTTTTATAGTCTTCATATTTTATTTTTTCTTATTTTACCGACATGAAAAGAGAAGACAATTTTTTAAATCTCTCAATCAGCTTGTTACTGAAACTAAGAAGTATGTAAGCAATCCAGATATAGTGTTTGAACCTGTTTATCAAGACAGGAATTTGTTGCAGTTAACTGAAAGTATAAAAATGATCATCAATAAAATGGATACGCTGGTTGAGGAAGAACGGTATGCTCAGCGAACAAAAAACGATCTCATTACGAATGTCTCCCATGACCTTCGTACTCCCCTGACTTCCATCCTTGGTTACTTATCACTTATTACGGAAGACAAATATAGAGATGAAGTAGAACTAAGATATTACATTGATACTGCCTATGAGAAAACAACCTTATTGCATCGGCTAATTCAGGATTTGTTTGAATATACAAGAGTACAAAATCATCAGCTTAAAGGAATAAAGGAGCCTCTAGACGTAAAGGAAATGCTTGGACAGCTTGTCGAACATTATCGTATTGAGTTTGAGGAGATGCAGTATATTTGTACTGAGACGTACAGCTCTGAACCACTTATTACCGAGGCGGATGGTAATCTTCTTATTCGTGTTTTTCAGAACCTATTGTCAAACGCTTTAAAATACGGGATAAGGAAAAAACAAATTGATATCTCTGCTACTTCAGACGACAATAACATTTTAGTAAAAGTAACAAGTTACGGGAATCCGATCCCAACTACGGATTTACCTCATATATTCGAAAGGTTTTATCAGGTTGATAAATCACGCGGTATGCATTCTGAAAGCTCAGGATTGGGACTTGCTATTGCTAAAAGCATTGTTGAAATACACGAGGGCGAAATACAGGTGGTAAGCGACGAAGAAAAAACTGTTTTTTCCGTTTATCTGAAGCAGTTTATTCATGTGGACAAAATTTAAAAATGAAATACCACTTTGGTTTATTAGTTTCATCGATTTACCTATAGGATGGGAAGAATCGGTTATAAGCAGCTTTTTTGAAATGGATGAAGTTAAGGCCCATTTGTATTTTCAAATACAAATGGGCCTTTTAAGCATATTATGCTAATACTCGCTCAATTTTGTGAAAGAGTATTTTAAAGTCACCACTATTTTTTCGCGTACTTCTTTCCATATGTCATATACCGTCACGCTTTTTCTAATGGTCCCATAGGAAAAATTAACGATTGTGCTATTCATTCATATTTTGAAGGAAAACGTCGTTTCTATTTCGATGAAGCATCTGATTTATATTCAACCAGAAAAAAATAATGTAAAACCCGACTTCTAGTTAATAGAAGTCGGTTTTTTTCGGATTTAAGCTTGCTGTAAGGTTGTCATAAAATTGCTGTAAGGATGAGCATTTATAGTATAAATATCGACAAAATTGAAGAGGTGAAACAAAAATGGAACCGTTATTAAAAGTAGAAAATGTAAAAAAAATATATGGAAAATCCAATGCAGCTTATACAGCTTTAGAGAATATATCATTCGATATTCATGAAGGAGAGTTTGTAGGTATTATGGGACCTTCTGGAGCAGGGAAGTCCACTTTGCTTAATTTGTTAGCGACAATTGATTCCCCGACTGAAGGGAAAATTTATATGGATAACACGAGTATTCACAATATGAAGGAAGATGCGCTAGCAGATTTCAGGCGTGATAATCTCGGCTTTATCTTCCAAGACTATAATTTATTAGACTCTCTTACTGTGAAGGAAAATATATTATTACCTCTGGCGATTGCGAAAGTTCCAGCGAGAAAAATTAATAGCTTAGTGACTCGTATTGCTAAAGTATTTGGTATTGAAGACTTACTAGCTAAATATCCATACCAAATTTCTGGAGGCCAAGAGCAAAGAACTGCAGCAGCAAGAGCACTTGTGACGGAGCCTGTAATGATTCTGGCAGACGAGCCAACGGGTGCACTGGATTCAAAATCAGCGACAGATCTATTAGAAAGCTTAAGTAAATTAAATGAAAATAATAATTCTACCATCATGATGGTGACACATGATGCATATGCCGCAAGTTTCTGCCGTCGTATTATTTTCATCAAGGATGGTACGCTTTCAACAGAAATTTATCGTCGTGACCAAACGCGAAAAACTTTCTTTCAAGAGATTTTGGACGTCCTTGCAACAATTGGGGGTGAGGTAGATGACGTTATTTAGTCTAGCGAGGAAAAATATTGCACGAAATTTCTCCCAATATTTTTTATACATTGCATCTATGGTTTTTAGTATTGTTATCTACTTTACATTTGTGACATTAAAATATAGCAATACGATTGCGGAAAAAACAGCCTCATCACAAAAATTAGATTCACTAATGAGTGGGGCGGCAGTCATTCTCATATTCTTCGTAGCTATATTTATTGCCTACTCGAATTCATTCTTTATGAAAAGACGAAAAAAAGAAGTGGCTTTGTATGCATTGCTAGGCGTACGTAATCGTCAAATTGGATTTATGCTCTTTTTTGAAAACTTATTATTAGGTTTAGTTTCATTGATAGTGGGGGTTGTTTTTGGATTCCTTTGTTCAAAAGGATTTATGACAATTTTGATCCATTTAATGGGCTATGATGTCATCGCACCATTTACATTTTCGGAATCGGCGGCTTTGAATACCTCGATTGTGTTTCTAACTATTTTCCTGGTGACATCATTCCAAGGTTATCGTTTAATTTATCAGTTTAAACTAATCGATTTATTCCATGCATCGAAAAAAGGGGAAGCGGTTCCGAAGCCTTCGATGATAGTAGCCATTCTTGGATTATTACTAGTAGCTACTGGGTATTGGTTGGCGCTTCAAGATATTTTTACTTCAAAAGTGTGGCAAGCGGTCGGCTTTTTAATAATAGCGCTAATCATTTTAACAACCGTCATTGTCGGTACATTTCTATTGTTCCATAGTGTTACCGGTTTTGTTTTAACTGTGATGAAGAAAAATGAAAAATGGCTGTGGAAAGGGCTTCATTTAATGACAATTTCCCAACTGTTATATCGTATCCGAGGGAATGCACGTACATTGACCGTCATCGCAGTGTTAAGTGCTACAACCGTAACAGCAGGAGGAGCAGTGTACGGTCTTTACTACAACATAAACGACCAAGTTACGATCGCTAATCCGAATACTTTTATGTATGAGCAAACGGATGAAAAAATCGATCAAAAGGTAAGCGCTGCACTAACAGATTTGACGTACGATGAAAATATCGAGGCCTTATCTGTCACATTTAATACGAAACAATTAAACTCAGCGGTCAATGACTCAGATAAAAGAATTTATACGGTTATCAATGAAAAAACATATAACAAAATAGCGGCAATTCAACAAAAGGAAAAACTACATGTTGATAAGGACAATGCTGTTATTTTAGATACTGGATATGATGAAAGATTCTCACCGAAGTACAAAGGTAAAACAATTTCAACAGAAAACAGCACTACAATTACTTTTCAAAGCTTTAAAAAACAAACAGTTTTAAATACCGGGACAGCCGGTATTGCAGTGGTAGTATCAAACGATCAATTTAATACGTTACAAAAAGAAGGAGAAGCACTAAAATACCGAGTCATCGGTACGGACCAAGCTTCTACAGATTTATCCAAAAAGATTGCGAAATATTTACCTGAAGAAGCACAATTTTCTAGTGCTCCCCAAGACTTTCAAACAGGCATTGAAAGTGTAGGCTCCTTGCTCTTTATCGGGAGTTTCCTTGGCCTAGTATTTTTAGCGGCAACAGGAAGTATTATTTACTTTAAAGTTTTAACGGAAGCTGAGGAAGATAAATCTCAATACAATATGCTTCATAAAATGGGTGTTAGTGCAAAGGATATGCGTAAATCCATCGCATCTCAGGTATTTGTCATCTTTTTTGTGCCATTAGCAATAGGGTTATTACACAGTGCTATCGCTTTAAAAGCCTTCTCTAGTTTACTGATGATGGATCTAGGAAAGCCAGTATTGATCTGGATGATTGCTTATACGTTTATCTATGGACTGTATTATATCTTAACAGTAGCTTCTTACAATCGAATTATCACACAAAATAATAAAACAGAAGGATGATAAAAATGAAGAAATTTCTAATAGTAGTGGGTATTTTGTTTGCACTAGGGATAGTAGGGGTTTTTGCAATTACAAAAATAGACTTCAACCGCATGAATGCTGACAATTATTATTTGCAAATTACAGAGGATGGCGTACCACATGAGAACAAACTAGATGATGGTTCCATTATGACTTCCTATTCATATCAACTAGATGCTACAAATGCGGATGGTAAAACAATTCCGTTAGAATTCACAGCAATTAAAAATCTTCGAAAAGATGCCTACTTGAAAATGTACGTTAAGAAGGGTGATCAGGTATCATCGTATGATGAAGTGAAGCTAGAAGAAATACCGCAAAAAGCACAAAAAAAATTAAAATAGAAGAAGGGCTGTCTCCAATAAAAAGTGGAGTCCAGCCCTTTTTTCTATAGAAGTATAGTAATGGTTGTTCCTTTGTTTTCAGAGCTTTTCAAGTCGACTTTTCCGTTATGAGCTAAGATAATATCACGTGCAATCGCCATTCCTAAACCCGTCCCATGTGTGCTAGTAGTATTTGTACCTCGATAGTAGCGATCAAAAACTTGATCTAAATCTTTAGAAGGAATACCTCTGCCATTATCAGCAATGGTAATTTGAGTATGGAATGCTGGAACTGTGGATATGTTGCTTGATTTTTGCTCCTCTTGTCCACAATGTGGATAAACATTATCAATTTGGATTCTTACTAAGACATTTTCATTGTTATGCACAAGTGCGTTGTATGTAAAGTTATTTATTGCTCGTTTCAGTAGTTTTTTATCCACTTTATGCACTGCTTTGTCCACATTAGCCACAAATTCAACTTTTCTATTACCAAACTGGGGATCATTTAACAGATTGATCGTCATTTCACGTAAAAATCCAACAATATTCGCGTCTTCCAATAACAATGGGAGTTTTTGATTGCGCAATCGCATCGTTAAATTTAAATCATCTAATAGATCACTCATGTACTTGGACTGTCTATTAATAATAGAAGTATATTCATACAATTCTTCTTCTGTTAAATCTTTGGCACTATCTTGCATCAATTCTGCATATCCATGAATAGAAGCGAGTGGTGTCTTCATATCATGCGAAACGTTGCTAATCCATTCTTCACGCATTTGGTCAAGTTGATTACGTTCTTTCTCATATTGATCTAGCTTTAGCGAGAGTTCATTCATATTGCGAAATACATCTTCATACACACCATGTGGTATCGGCATTTTTTTAAAGCGTCTTTCACGTAGCTGTTGGATTCCATCTATTAAAACGTGAAGAGGTCCTGTTAATCTTTTGCCAAATATAGATCCAACTATTAATGCAATGACAATATCGACGATTAGAATTAGTAATAGTAAGATGTTAATATTTTTAAAAACCTTTCCATAATCGTAGGTTAATACATATCGTCCTATTTTCTGATTTTTAACTCCTATTAAATAGGTAAAGTTATGGGCTTCTCCTATAAAAACTGTCGTATTTGCATCTACTTCTTTATATTTATACGTTTGAACAATTTCAATTGGAGAATATTCTTTTTGCAGACTTTCAGGGGTATAGAGAGCCGCTACTTGTTCACCCTTGTTATTCAGAAATTGTACCCAAGCATTCATTTCCCGTAATTTTTCTAATCCTTCTTCATTAACCACAGGGTTATCGTTTCGTAGATCTATATATTGTGCAAAAGTGCGGCTAAAGTTTTCTGCAGACACTTCTTCCGTCTCAAAATTATATATGGAACGATACAAGAGTAAGGAAAGCAGTAAAATTGTATTCACAATTCCTACAATCACAACAATAATCACAACGGATCCTAAAAAGCGCCGTGTCAATTTCCACTTCATATTCCTTCACCCCTTGGTATGTAGTTTATACCCAAGTCCTTTAACAGTTAATATAAATGAAGGGTTGGAAGGCTCTGGCTCAATTTTTTCACGTAATCGACGTATATGTACCATCACTGTATTATCAGAGCCAAAAAAGTCATCACCCCATACATGTTCAAACAAGGTTTCTTTGCTTAGAATCTGATTTGGATGATGCATAAAACAGCTCATTAGTCCGATTTCTTTCGCCGTAAGTTCAAGCGTTTTTCCATCTTTCTTCAATTCTGTTTCATTGGCACTAAGCTCGAAAGCTCCAATTTGCAAACTTTTCGGAGTCGCTTTTTCCTCAGAAAAACCAGCCCGTCTTAACTGTGCCTTCACTCGATATGCAACTTCCTTCGGACTAAATGGTTTTGTGATATAATCATCTCCGCCTATCGCTAGTCCTAAAAGCTTATCAATCTCCTCGTCCTTCGCCGACATAAATAAAATAGGTACATTGGAAACTTCACGAATTTGTTTGCATAAATCATAGCCTTCTCCATCTGGTAGCATAATATCTAACAATACAAGTGCGGTGGTATACTGCTGAAACTTTGCCCAGCCATCTGCAACCGTACCTGCAGTTATAGTATTGGTAATACCTTCTTTATGTAGAACTTTCTCCAGGAGACGTGCCAGGTCTTCCTCATCTTCAATGATTAAAATCCACTGCTCACTAGCCATTTTTCCACCCCTGTGACTATAATCTTTATTTATAGTATAACAATGTTCCTGCTATACGAAACCGTTGTGCCGACATTCTCCTTTTTAGGATTTCTCGATTTTCAAGATGGCTGACAACAGATACCTGTTGATTTTACTACGTAAATGAAAATATCATCATACGACTGGTCATTATGCGTAATCGCTTGCCATCGTTCATCAACTCGCATGACGTCTTGAGAATATTTACTGAGTCCGAGTCGTTTCCTGATAGAGTATTTCGATTCCACTTTTTAGCTCCTCATCAGAACAATAAGCGAATGACAAACGTATATGTTGTGCATCATTTGGCGCATAAATATATCCAGGGTTAATGAGCACCTTTTTCTTTAGTAAATTCATGAATAAATCTGTTGTTATAATCGGCTCTTTAAATTTTAACCAAATATAAAACCCGCCTCTAGGAGATTCCCAAGAAGCGATGTTTCTAAAGTATTGGTTTAATAAGTGATCCATAAGATTCGCACGACGTTTCAATTCTTCTCTTAAATAATTTATATGTCTTTCGTATAATCCTGTACGTAACCAATATTCAACAATTTGTTGGGAAAAGGCACTTGAACCGTAATCCATTTGCATTTTAATATCTGCTAATCGTTTAATAACAGGTGTTGAGGCAATCACCCAACCAATCCGGAGTCCGGGACTCAAGGTTTTTGATACACTTCCAATATAAAGTACTTGCCCTGTTCTATCAAAGGACTTTATGGCTGAGGTCGGTGAGTCAAAAAGTAATTCAAAATATACATCATCTTCAATTATGGGTAATTGTCCCGATTCACATAAATCATATAATCTTTTTTTATCTTCTAAAGTCATACAGATACCTGTTGGATTATGAAGTGTTGGAATTGTATATAAAATAGCCTGTCTTTTTTTACTAATTCGTCTAATCATTTCAACAGTATATTGATTTTCCGAAAGGCTAAATAAATTCATACCAAAAGATTGGAAAGTATGAATAGAATTTAAATAAGAAAATTGGTTTTGAAAAACGAAAGAACCTGTTTCTAGTAAACCAAGAGCAATTAGTTGAAGTGCCTGAAGACCACCGGAGACGATGCAAATATTTTCAGGCGTTGTCATAATTCCTCGTTTTTTTACATATTCGCTAATCGCTTGCCGCAAAGCCAAACTACCTTGAGGAGAAGAATAGCCAATTTCCTTACCATCAAAATTTAGATGACTGAGAGAGGAATGGATATCAGTAGTAGGTAATAATGATGGGCTCAGTTCTCCTGTACCTAATCGAATAAAGGAATCATCCTGCTCAAATTCATTAATCAGTTGAATCGCTTGATAGTTGGATTTATGTATACTAGTTTCAATATATTGCTGCCAATTTGGCTGTTTTTGTTTTACAAGAATATTCCACGAATCATTCGTCACAAACGTAGCAGAGCCAGCTCTAGAAGATAACAATCCATCCGCCTTTAGGTCCTCTATAGCTTCTTGTAGCGTACTGCGATTGACACCAAGTGATAGTGCCAGTTGACGTTGTGGTGGCAATTTTGTTTCGATTGGCCACTCACCACTTTGAATTTGTTTTATCATCCACTCACTTATTTGTTTAGATAAACTGATTGGTAACGATCGATTTGGTTGCCAATGCATTTAAATTCCTCCATAAAATTGGATGGAAATTTAACCATCCAATTGGACCTTTTTCTATATTTATATCATAGGTATGATAGAGAAGAAAGGAGTTGAAAAGATGGAACCTATTGTTCATGGTGTCCTCTTGGCATTTGGGCTCATACTGCCTTTAGGTGTACAAAATGTATTTGTCTTTACGCAAGGTGTAACTCAACCAAGTTTGCTTAGATCACTCCCTGCTGTGGTAACCGCAGCATTTTGTGACACAGTATTAATCGTACTCGCCATTTTAGGATTATCATTAATCGTTTTGCAATTTGAATGGCTAAGGATTATTTTGCTAGTTGCAGGAATTCTATTTCTTTTATATATGGGGAAAGTGATTTGGTCTTCGAAAGCAATGAACATATCAGGAAAAGAAGCGTTACCTTTGAAGAAACAAATTGTTTTTGCACTTTCTGTGTCCTTCCTTAATCCACATGCATTATTAGATACAATCGGTGTAATTGGGACAAGTGCTGTAAAGTATAATGGACAACAACTACTTTTCTTTACCATTGCTTGTATCTTTATATCTTGGATTTGGTTTTTCGGTCTAGCGGTTTTAGGTGCAACATTGAAAAAAATTAACATACGTAGTCAAATATTCATTTTATTTAATAAATGTTCAGCAATCTTTATTTGGGGAACAGCTATTTATTTACTAATAAGCCTATGATCGAAGCGGAATACCACAAATAAAAGGTGTACCACTATGAAAAATATGAAAAGAGCCTTTCTACTTTGAAAATAGTAGGGAGGCTCTTTCTGTGAATTATTATTTAATCTCTTCTTTACTTTTCAAAAAAGCATATCCAATTAAAGAAGTAACGCAGATGATTGCTCCAATGATTAAATATAGGCTTCGTATAGCGAAAAACTGAACACTGATGGTGGCAAATAGAATACCAAGTGGAAGCATAAGTCTCATGATCAATAGACGCACTGAAGTAACTTTTCCCATGAGTTGATTTGGGATTCGCTGTTGAATCAGTGTGATGTTATAAATATTGAAAACAGCAATAACAATTCCTGCGATGGCCTCTGTTACTAGGGCTAAGGAATACCATGGAGTAAACGATAGCGATAAATAAGTACAGCCACCGATAAAGAGGGCACTAAATAATACCCCAACCCCACTCCACCGCTTCAGTTTAGAGCTAAGTAAAGCTCCAATTATATAGCCAACCGGGAAACCAGCCATAAAGAATCCATAAGCAATAGTGGGTTGCTCTAACACCGTTGTAATATAAGGAAGTGTTGTCACGATCGTTACCCCAACTCCGAATTGAACAAAGCCGAAGAAAATACCCAGCCAAACAATTAATGGCTGCTCAAAATAAGAATTCAATCCTTCCTTAAACTCCTGGATCCAAGGCTTTCGTACCTCACGCTTTATATGCCTTTCGTTTATTTGTAACAAATTATATGTACTTAATAAAAATGCTACCGAGATAATAACTAACAGCCAGTTCACTTCTATAAAGTCAACAAAGACTCCTGCGCTGATTGGTCCCATTACTGCCATCACTTGACGAATGCTCTCAAGAGATGCATTTGCTTTTCCAAGTTGTTCTTTCTCGACAATCGTCGGTAAAATGGATTGATTGGCAGGGGTGAATATAGGCATTATCAATCCAACAATAATCTGAACAACATAAATGAGTGAAACTGAGAACCAATCGGAGAACAAGGTAATCGCTAATACCATCGCGAGAATAGCTCGGATTAGTTGGCAGCAAATCATCGTATACTTACGACTCCAGCGATCA
Source organism: Psychrobacillus sp. INOP01 (assembly GCF_018140925.1). Taxonomy (NCBI): domain Bacteria; kingdom Bacillati; phylum Bacillota; class Bacilli; order Caryophanales; family Bacillaceae; genus Psychrobacillus; species Psychrobacillus sp. INOP01. Next base: position 1,864,583 of record NZ_CP073315.1, on the reverse strand, counting down.
ATATATGGCCCTATAAATAGCTGCATAAAAAAAGATGGTATGTAATAGATTAACCACACTAAACCAAGTGCAGTTGCAGAACCAGTATATTTATAGATTAGTATAGAGTTGCAGAAGGTAAAAAATGCACCACCAAGTTCAGAGGTGGCACTACTTAACCAGATAGATCGAAAGCTTTTGTTTAACTTCACATCGTCACATCCTTTAACTCCTACTATCTTCTACAGGCTTTATCTATTTTCCTTTTTGTTTATATTTAAAAAGGGAAAATCTCCCTGGTTGTAGTATATATACTAATAACTATAAAGGGGGAGTTACGTATGTATCATTATTTTGAAGGGCTCGTTATTAGAGAGGGGACAAAGGGTATTCCCGCTGAATATGTCGAGGAACTCTTTAAGGATGCGGGTTGGAGTAAGCATACGCCGGATTGGCAGAAAGAAAAGTTTACTCTTATATTCGAAAATTCCACTTGGGCATATACTGTTTGGGATGATGAAAAAATGATTGGAATGGTCAGAGTCATTTCTGATCAAATAATGGCAGCAAATATCATGGATTTAGTAGTGCAATCGGAATATCGAGGGAAAGGTATTGGCCAAAAGCTTGTGGAATTATGTGTTCAAAAGCTTCCTCACGGAGATTGGTTCGCTCATACATCTGCAAATAATTTTAGTTTTTATGAGAAATGTGGTTTTGAAGTAAAGGACTTATTCCAGCATGGAACTTGTACTTATTATGGGTATATACAGGCAAGAAAAGATGGGCATAGATAATGGAAGAAAGAGTTCGTTTTTTATAAAGATTAGGAGTGTTTAGATGAAACATATAAATTCAAGCGTTATAGGATTCAAAGGTAGGGAGATTCCATATACGATATATGGGAAGACAGACAACGCAAAGGATTTAGTAATCTTACTTCCAGGTGCAAATTATACGGTTAATAGCCCTATCTTTCATTTTTTGGGTGAGCTCATATTCAATCAGTCCCTACATATTTTAGAGGTCAATTTTCCATACAAAGATGAATTTTATGATGAATTAAGTCAGGAAGATTTATACAAAGCCGTGGTAACGGATGCAAAATTAGTAATAGATAAGGTTCTTGAATCTCACTCCTATGAAAACTATTTGTTTATTGGTAAATCAATCGGAACAATAGCGATGAGTTCCGAGTTAAATAGAGATATTTTTAAACAGGCAAAGGGAATATGGTTAACTCCGTTAATAAATAGAACCGAAGTATTAAATGCGATAAGTGAAACTCCAAATAAAGGACTATGTATACTTGGAGATAAAGATAAAATTTATTCTGAGGAAGTTTGGCAGATAGTAAAGCAGAATGAGCATATTACAACGAGACTGATACCAAATGCCAATCATAGATTAGAACATCTTGAAGATTTTTATAAATCCTTTGATATATTAAAAAATATTATATCTGATATAGAAGATTTTTTACTGAGGGAAGTGGTAAGTAATGAGTAAGCGTTGGGAAACTAAGAAGGAAATTAGGGATAACCGTAGAAAATATAGTGATCGTTATACTTTTGGTGATTTTGTTTTTGATGTTTTCTTTTGGATACCAGAATTGCTTTTCCTTCCTTTCCGAATGATTTTCTGGTTAATTAGAGGTGTAGGGAGAGTTATCGGTAGTCTGTTTGATGGTATATAATAGGGTTTAATGTAAGGAGTGATATGTATGTGGAATTATATGGCGTTTGAAGAGTTAAGTGTTTTGGAATTACAACGTATATATAAAGAAAGAGTGGCAGTTTTTGTAGTGGAGCAGAATTGCCCATATCCAGAAGTAGACGATGTAGATCTTATTAGCACGCATATTTTTAAAGAAGAAAATAATGAACTATGTGCATATATGCGTGTGATTCCAAAAGAGGATAATATTCATATTGGGAGAGTCTTAGTAGCTCAAAATCATCGTAAATCTGGATTAGGTAGAGAGCTTGTAGCTAGGGGATTGGAGTATATCGAAACTATTTATCCAGGAATGCCTATCTATGCACAGGCTCAAGCTCACTTAGAGGATTTCTATCGGTCTTTTGGTTTTGAAACAGTGTCAGAAGTATATTTGGAGGACAATATTCCTCATATAGATATGGTAGTCCCAGCTGGCGAAGTGGACTAAGTATTGTACATAAACAAAATCGGCTCCTTCTTGTAAGGAGCCGATTTTTTTATGGTATTTAGAGGAATGGCAAGATCATGATGATCAATACAAATTAAAGCGCTAGAAGTTAACTTGTTTGTTGTTGTGCTTTTTTTGTTTTATGAAGCGTGTGTGCAGTTCCCCATTCATGCATAGCTACCAAAATGGGTTCTAAGCTTTTACCATACTCACTAATCGAATATTCCACTTTCGGCGGTACCTGAGGGTAGACATTACGTGTAATAATATCCTCTTCCTCTAACTCCCGAAGCTGTTTTGTTAGCATTTTTTGAGTTATGCCAGGTACACTACGTTTTAAATCACTGAATCTTTTTGTACCTTCTTGCAAAAGGATCAATAAAATAATCGGTTTCCATTTTCCTACTAAGATACCTAAAGCATCATCCACTTTACAAAGCTCTGGTTGCATATCCATAGTGCAGTCTCCTCTAACTAGTATCATTTTGTATACTATACCACTTTTTTGTGCGTACTTACTAAAGCTGAATTTCAATACTATACTACTATATGAGAAGTAATAATTTTAGGAGAATCTTTTTAAGTAGAAGGGTGAGGTAATTGAAAAAATATCGTATTGATCAAAGCAAAGGATTGGAATTTGGGCTATATACTTTAGGCGATCATATGCCGAATCCACACACTGGAGAACGTATTTCTGCCGCTCAGCGCATTCAAGAAATTATTGAATTGGCAAAGCTGGCAGAGCAGGCAGGAATTGATTTTTTCAGCGTTGGGGAAAGTCATCAGGAGTATTTTGCAACACAAGCTCACACAGTAGTTTTAGCAGCAATTGCACAAGCAACAAATACGATAAAGATTGCGAGTTCATCGTCGATTATAAGTACGTCTGATCCAGTTCGCGTCTATGAAGACTTTGCAACAATAGATTTGCTGTCTAAAGGTCGTGCAGAAATTGTAGCCGGGCGTGCTTCTAGAATTGGGCTTTTTGAATTATTAGGATACGATGTTCGATATTACGAGGAGTTATTCGAAGAAAAGTTCGAGTTATTATTGAAGATCAATAAAGAAAATGTCGTCAATTGGAATGGACAATTCCGTGCACCATTGAAAGATGCAAGCGTCATTCCACGTCCTCAGGATGGGGCGTTACCTATATGGCGTGCAGTAGGTGGACATCCTGCAAGTGCGACCAAGGCAGGTCATGCTGGCGTGCCAATGTTTTTGGCTACTTTAGGAGGACCTGCATCCTCTTTCAAACGCTCGATTGATGCATATCGAGATGCTGCTAAAAGCAGTGGCTATAATCCTTCCGAGCTTCCAGTTGCTACTGCGGGGTTCTTCTATGCAGCGGAAACGACGCAACAGGCACAAAACGAATACTATCCTTATATCAATGAAGGAATGAAATTATCGAATGGCAGTGGTTATCCAAAAGATGCATTTGCTCTAGGAGCAGACCCTCATAATGTTATGAATATCGGTAGTCCGCAACAGATTATCGAAAAAATTCTTTATCAGCATGAAGTATTTGGCCATCAACGATATATCGGACAAATGGATTTTGGTGGTGTACCATTTGAAAAACTGATGAAAAATATAGAAATTATTGGCAATGAAATTTTACCTGCTATTAAAAAATACACAGCTAAATAGTATTTATTGAATAGTAAAAAAACCTATGGTAAAATGAAATTCACTTAAAAGAAATGGAGGTTTTCCTTTTGACAGCATCTATGAGACTTAGAATCCAAACTTTGAACCGTTAATTGAATAGGGTCAAGGGCTCTGCTTTAGTGTGGAGTAAATGGGATTAGTCTGTCTTTTAGGAAAACTTTATTATATGTTTATCAAAAAGGGGGGGAATCTACCCCCTTTTTTGTTGTCTAAAAATAGTTATATCCTTAACCTTTTTCGATTAGCAAAAAAGAGCTTACCATTTACTTTTCAAAAGCAAATATAAGAAAAAAGGTCGTGAAGAAGATGAAAATGGAATATGAAAATTGGAAAAGGAATATTATTATCTTTTTAAGCAGCCAAACGATATCGCTTTTTGGTTCCTCGCTGGTACAATATGCGATTATGTGGCATGTAACACTTACAACTAAATCAGGAATGATGATGACACTGTTTATACTATGTGGATTCATCCCTACCTTTATTTTATCGCCTTTTGCAGGAGTATGGGCAGATCGCTACAATCGAAAGATGCTCATTATCTTATCGGATGGTCTAATTGCTACTGCAACTCTTGTAATGGCAATTGTCTTTTTAATGGGATACGATGCTATTTGGCTCCTGTTTGCTATGGCAGCTGTTCGAGCGATAGGAACAGGTATTCAAGGTCCAGCAGTTGGGGCTATTTTGCCACAAATTGTTCCAGAGGATAAACTTACAAAGGTAAGCGGAACTAACGGTAGTATACAAGCGATTATTATGTTTGTGTCTCCTATGGTGAGTGCAGCATTGCTGACAATGACTACATTAGAAATGATTTTCTTTGTAGATGTTGTCACTGCAGCTATAGCAATTGCAACTTTGCTCGTGTTCTTGAAAATTCCAGCACATGCGAAGGCATCAATGCAACAAACGACTAGTTATCTCGCTGATTTTAAAGAAGGGTTAACATATATTAATAACCATGCCTTTCTAAAAAAATTCTTTTTGTTTTTTTCATTATTTTTCATTTTGATGGCACCAGCCGCATTTTTAACTCCACTACAAGTGACACGTAGCTTTGGAGATGATGTATGGCGATTAACTGCCATTGAAATTGCCTTCTCTATTGGAATGATGGCAGGAGGGGCTATTATCGCTTCATGGGGTGGTTTTGCCAACAAGGTGCATACAATGACGCTTGCTAGTATTGTAATGGGTATTTGTACGATCGCACTAGGAATTTTGCCTATCTTTTGGGCTTACTTACTATTCATGGCGATATTCGGAGTATCCATGCCAGTGTTCAATACACCGACGACAGTTTTAATCCAGGAGCGAGTTGAGGGTGATTACCTTGGTAGAATATTTGGTGTGTTTGGAATGATTGCTACTTCCATGATGCCGATAGGAATGCTCATCTTTGGACCTATGGCAGATATCATTAGAGTAGAATGGATTTTACTAGGTACAGGAATACTAATGTTAATATTGGGACTGTTATTAGGAAAAAATAAAGTTCTATTAAAAGCAGGAGAACCTGTTGTTGTTCAAGAGCCAGCCGATTTAAATTTATAAAAAATACAAACACCTTGGGACGGTTAGCAAATCGGTTCAAGGTGTTTTTTTAGGCTGACAAGTTTTAAAAAGATAAATCAGTAGATAAATTTAGTACCCTGGGTAGCTTCTCGTTATATCATGTATTCACGCTTTTGTAGCCTGTGAAGGAACTACTACAAAAGTTCGAACAACCACCACATAAGATATAGCAGCCACCACATAACCCGATCTAACCACCACATTAAATCTAGCTATTCACAACATAAACCCATCGAACTACCACATACCGCAGTTTTTTCTGCCAGAATTCAATTTTCAATCAAATGGGATAAAGAAAATCCATCTAATTGAAGATACAATTTATTTTATTTCGTCCGCTAATGCCTGAAGCTTTTCTCTATTTAATATTTTGTAGCTCATTTTCATTTTTTCTAAAATTCCAGCTTCAGATAATTGAGCAAATGTATGAAGTAAGTGGCGGTATGATACGCCAAAGTATTCACTAATTTCCGTATGTTTTTCCTTGTACACGTTCTGGTGTGAGGACAAAAGTATAAATTCTGCTAGTTTGTTTTCTAATGGATACGCTTGATGCTTTGTATATTTGGCAGAATGGACCGTTGATTTATTGCTTAAAAATACACATAAATACCTTAGAAAGTGAGCATCTGCTAGTAATTTTTCTTTACATTTTTCTATTGCAATCCCTATGCAAATGGATTTTGAGCTAGTTTGAATGCTTTTCGAATATTTTTCTTCATTCAACAACTCAATTTCTCCCATAAATATAGGAGAAGTTAAAAAGTTTATCAACGAAACCTTTCCGTTTTTGTGGGTTACATATAGCTTTGCTTTGCCTTCCACCATATAAAAGAGGTATTCAGGCTCTGCCCCCTCTTGAATGATAAAATCACCTTTCTCAAATTCAAATACCTGTACAAAGGGAGAAATATCAAAAGAAAAAAGGGACTGAATTGCAGAGTTTTCTATGTAATATGCCCGTTCTACACCATCTAGCGTATTCATATTTGGTCTCGCTCCTTTCAAATATATGAGATATCTCCTATTATTATAATTTGACTCATGCTATCATTCAATCTAGCGAATGGAGGTATTTGTAAAATGATTAACAATCAACGCTGGCTTTCCCAAAGCTTTTTTACTTTCTTTTTCACTTGGGGAATCTTTTTACCTTACTGGACTGGCTGGTTAGTTCATGATAAAAATTTAACCGTAGCGGATGCGAGCATGATTATGGCTTTTGGTTTAATCGCCCGTGCAGCCTCCACCATGTTTGTTTTTCCATTTATGTCCAAATATATGAGTAATAAAAAAATAATACTCAGTTTAACTATACTGTCCCTATTTGCAACAATTTTGTATATTCCTGCAAAATCTAGCGTAGCGCTACTTATTATTACTTTATTATTCAGTTTAGTGTATCCGACCTTACTTCCTGCCATTGAAAGTAGTGCCTCTGCACTTGTACAACAGGCAAAGATTCATTATGGGAAAAGTCGTTCCTATGGATCAATCGGATTTGTTATTGCGGTTTTAATTATTAGTATTTTAACTGGATTTTGGGGAGAGCAAGCGATTCTATGGAGTATGCTTGTTGGATTAGTTATTTTATTGACGAAGCTATGTATGCCAACTCCGGCTATTTTGCTTACGAAACCAACTGTAGAAGATAGAAAAGAAAAGCTATCGATGAAGGAACTTTGGAAGGTCAAAACATTTCCGGTTGTATTGGTTATCGTATTTTTACTGCAGGGTGCTCATGCGGCTTATTACAATTATGGATATATCTATTTACAAGAATTGCAAGTGAATTCGTTTTATATTGGAATGATTATTAACATTGCCGTAATTTTTGAGGTTTTGTATTTTTTGAAAGCAGATAGCTTTTTGGCTAATTGGAGACCTTCCTCGTTACTCTTACTAGCTGGGGGTGGGTCTACACTTCGCTGGGTCTTAATCTTTCTGTTCCCAAATGTTGGTGTTTTTATTGTTTCACAGGCATTGCACGCTCTGTCTTTTGGGATGGCGCATATTGCATTCATCCGTTATTTGAACTCATCCTTACCGAAAGAACAAATTGCCAATGCGCAAGGTATTTATTCGGGGTTGGCTTTAAGTTTAAGCACAGCTATTTTAACATTTGCCGGGGGATATCTATATGAAATCCAACCAGGTTTATCTTTCCTAGGAATGGTTTTATGTACTATTCCGGCAATCATTATTATTCTTGCCACACGTAGAAGGTTAAACTACTAAACTAATGAAATTGTGAAAAATGGGTGAACTAATATAATTATTTCATTCGTTTTGAATTCAAAATAATTGAAAGTAGCATAATATATTGATATCATAACCAATGTAATAAAAACATTGGAGGAATTAATAGTGAATATTTTAGTAGTTAAAGCAAACAACCGTCCTTCTGCAGAAGGTATTTCTAGCAGAATGTATGATACATTTATGGAAAATTTAGAAGGTGCAAACGTAACAACTTACGATGTGTTTGCAGAAGACATGCCTTTTATCGGACAAGACCTTTTTAATGCATTCGGTAAATTATCAGATGGAGTAGAGTTAACAGAATTAGAAGCTCGTTTAATCGCTGCTAAACAAAAAGCAATGGACGCTGTAACTGCTGCTGATGTAGTAGTATTTGCATTCCCGTTATGGAACTTAACAATTCCAGCACCATTACAAGTGTTTATCGACTATATTTACCAAGCTGGCTTCTCTTTCAAATATGACGAAAATGGTCAAGCGGTACAATTATTAACTGACAAAAAAGCAGTTATCTTAAATGCTCGTGGTGGTATTTATTCTTCACCAGAAGCAGCACCAATGGAAATGGCAGTTAACTACATGAAAAATGTATTAGGTGGCGTTTTCGGTATGCAAATCGTGGATGAAGTAGTAATTGAAGGACATAATGCGATGCCTGCACAAGCAGATGCAATCGTTGCAGAGGGCCTAGAAAAAGTTAAAGCTGCTGCTACAAAACTTTCAAAACAATTAGTATAAAAATATTATTAATAGGCGTTCATGGAGTCTTTTACGAGACTTTATGAACGCTTTTTCTATTTAGATTTTGGGCGCAGGGCGGCGGCTCCAGTAGGAAAAAAAACAAACTCCACTTCGTGTGGCAATGCCTTCGTGACCAACATCCTGTTTGCCCGAGGAGTTCGAAGCCGTGCCCACGGAAAACGTCCGCCTGTTTCTGCATCGCTACGCTAGCTTCAAAACATGAAGGTACGTTGGAGTGAAACCAACTTTGTTCGGATATTACTGCTAATTATTTCTTTATGAAATTGACTAAGATACCTAAAAAGTCATGTAAAACTATCGTAGGAAACTGAATATCCATACTTACCAATTCCTTATAAAAAAGTTTATTTAATAAGGATTAAGGGCATCTTTTAAATATATGCAAATATAAAGGAGAGGTTAGTATATGAGAAAAACAGTTGCTGAAGTGATATTGGATCAGTTGTCTTACTATGGAGTGAAGCGTATTTATGGTGTTACGGGAGATACAATTATTGGACTATTAGATGCATTAGCAAAGCAGGATGAGATTGAATTCATTGCAGTAAAACATGAATCAGTTGCAGCCTTTATGGCTTCTGCCGAAGCAAAGCTAACTGGAAAACTTGCTGTTTGTACTTCTACAATGGGACCGGGAGCAACCAATCTTCTCAATGGGTTAGGAGATGCCTATGCAGACAGGGCCCCAGTACTAGCGCTCACGGGTCAAGCACCATTAAATAAAATTGGGACCAACTTTCAGCAATATGTAGACCAGCAAGAGTTATTCAAACCATTTGCTACTTACTCAGCAAATTTAGCAAGTGAAGATGCAATTGTAGAGCTACTACAAAAAGCTACTCAAATTTCATTGCAACAACGAGCGGTTACTCATATATCTATTCCAAAAGATTTATTTGAAAAAGAAACCTCAGTTGTAGCACGACCACTTCCTAAAGTAATCGAGGGAGCAGAGACGTTCCAAAGTGATGACTTGACTGAAGTAGCATCTCTGATGAAAACTGCAAAATCTCCAATTATTTTAGCTGGTGCAGGAGCTCAGAAAGCCACTGAGGCAATCGAAAGCTTATCTAAGGTATGGGGAGCTGGAATTATTACGAGCTTCGGTGGGAAAGGACTCTTTGAGGAAGCGACTCCATATCTTCTCCAAGGAATTGGTGAAGGAGGAAACCCTTATGCATCTGAAGTTTTTAAAGAGGCTGATGTTGTACTTCTTGCAGGTGTTTCCTGGTGGCCAGAAGGTTATGTTCCTGAGAAAGCTCGAATCATTCAAATTGATACACATATTGAGAGTGCTACAAGTGGTATTCCTGTAGAACTAGCTATTAAAGGTAAAACAGAGCAAGTTGTCCCACTTCTTCAGGAATCTATCGACGGATATGAGCCGAATAACGAATGGCTTAATCGCATTGAACAAATAAAAACGAAATGGGCCAACGAGAACGAACAGGAAGGAAAAAATAACGATTACCCATTACATCCTTCACGTATTGTTCGGGCGATAGAGAAATCGGTTGCAGAAGACGCCATACTAACAATAGACACTGGAGATGTAACTGTCTGGATGAATCGTAATTTCCGACAAAGTAAGCAGACCATACTTTTTTCAGGATATTGGCGTTCAATGGGCTTTGGGCTACCGGCAGCAATCGCAGCGAAAATGGAGAAACCAGAGAAACAAGTAGTTAGTATTGTAGGAGATGGTGGTCTTGAGATGGTGCTTGCAGACCTTTTGACTGCTACTCGCTACAATTTAGACATTACAGTTATTGTATTCAATAATGGCTCTTTGCAGATGGAAAGCGATAAAATTCAAGCAGCGAATTTAAAGGAAATAGGAACTAAACTAACGAATCCAGACTTTATAAAGTTAGCTGAGGCATGTGGTTGGACAGCCTTTGGAGTACAAGCAGAGGAAGAGTTAGAATCTACTATCCAAAACGCAGTTGGAACAGTGGGACCAAGTTTAGTGAATGTATTAACTGCTCAGGCGTTCTTTCCGGAAACGGAATAAAAGCAATAGGTTAGGAATAACTATTCCATATACAAAAGCGATATCTCCATTGAAATTTGAATGGGGATATCGCTTTTCTTATTAAAACATTGGGAATACATATGAGATTAAGAACCAAAGGACACCAAAGAATATGATTAGATATGCAGCGTATTTGATGAAAGTAGCGCCAACCATTCCGGAATCGGTTCTTTCCTCGCGATGTACTTCTACACGTTTTTCTTCCTCCATTTTAGTTCACTCCTACCGTTATTGTCTTATAGATTAGTTACCCATCGGAAGAATGTGGTAAACATCTAGACACAAATGGAGCAAGTAAGTGGTTGAATGGAGAATAGCAATACATTAGAATGGAGAATAATAGTGAATGGAGGAATAATATATGGAGGCTTTACCAAATTGTCCAAAATGTAATTCAGAATATACATATGAAGATGGAAATAACCTTGTCTGCCCAGAATGTGCACACGAATGGTCACAGCAGGCAGCAAGTGAAAGCAATGAAGAACAACAAATCATTAAAGATTCAAATGGAAATGTCTTAAAAGACGGAGATGCAGTAACGGTCATTAAAGACTTGAAGGTAAAAGGAAGTTCTTCTACGTTAAAACAAGGTACAAAAGTTAAAAGTATCCGTTTGGTAGATGGAGATCACAATATCGACTGCAAAATTGATGGATTCGGTGCGATGAAACTAAAATCGGAATTCGTGAAAAAGATATAGATTAAGAATTGTGGGTGTAATATTATATGATTAAAACGACACTTGGACAATTAAGAATTGCTGGCATTTTAGATGGAATATCCTTAGTGATCCTCTTATGTATTGCAATGCCCCTAAAGTATTGGATGGATATACCAATGGCAGTTACGATAGCTGGCTTTGTGCATGGTTTTATCTTTGTGGCGTATGTGCTTGTTATTTTAAATGCTCAAATTCGATTAAGGTGGAATATTATTTGGTCTATGTTAGCTTTGGCAGTAGCATTTATTCCTTTCGGTAATTTTGTCTATGACTGGAAATTAAAAAAGATGGAACCACGTTTCCAAAACTAAAATACCTCCTTCACAATAGTGAAGGAGGTATTTTTAAAAAAGTTAAAACGATGGTTAGTAATTTTCGTTTTATATTGTCTTATCCCCCTTTAGATACATAAACACTTGGTTTCACAAATGTATAGTTCTATTTGTTTAACTAAAGCCCCCGTTAACTTAAGTAGATTTATTCACAAATAGGGAATGCTGTCCGATTGTTGCATAAAAAAAACCGGGCAAAAAAAGATGCCCAGTCCTTAAAGTTCAAATCCTGTTTCTACCGTTTTCAGTAGGTTTTGAACAGAACTTGTTGCTATATTATTATCGATTTATTTTAGTGAAGCTAAATTATTTTTTATAATTCTTTCTTACATTTTACAACTATAAAATTTATTGAAGGTTTGTTTTTCATATCTTTACTCGGCTCATCAATTTCTGTAAAATCTACCAGTCCATGTTTTCCAAATTCTTGTTTTATGGAGTCAGAATCATAAAAAAACATTTTTACGCCTTCCATAATCTCGAAATAGTCTTCATCCAATTGTTTTCCCTTACCGAACATTGGGGCTTTTTGAGAAACAGTTGTAAAAATCATATAACCATTTGGCTTTAACTGATTATAGCAACCATTAATAAATTTTTCTCTTTCATTCTTATTCAATAAGTGAAGAAGCGCATGACAAAATATACCGTCATAGAGTTTATTATCAAATGGCATATCAGATACTGAACCATGAAAAATGCTTATATCAAGCCCATTTTGCCTTGCCAAATCAATCGCTGTTTTTGAAATCTCAATACCTGTAACATTGATTCCATTGTCAATAAAAACCTTTGCATTTCTACCGTATCCAATACCTGGTACCAGTATATCCTTAATATTTTTTTCGAGGAAAAAATCCTTTGTTAAGATTGCGGAGTCTGTAGGTTCAAATCCCCACATAGTTTGTTTTTCTATAAAACTGGATTCCCAAAATTCCAATGTCTCTATCTCCTTTATGCTTTATTTTAATTTGGTTCAGTTCAAAGCACTCCAGAAACAGTAAAAACAGGTTTTACTTTTAAGGAGTGCGTGCCCTTTTCTAAATAAAAGTATCTACATGTTATTCACTAATTTAGTTAAATACTCTCCAGCTACTAGCATTCTGGAGCCATACCAAAACATTTCGCCATCAACTAATATTATTTCAGTATTTGGGAGAAATAATTGGAACTCAGCTAGATGCTTTTCTTGAAATGGAAATGGTTCAGATGCAAGAAAAAGTTTATTCAGTCTCGCATTTGCAAGCTGTTCTCTTGTTACAACAGGATATCTAGATTCTTCATTAGTAAAAGGATTTTGAAAGCCCATAACATGTAACACATCATTTATATAAGTTGTACCACCGACAACCATATAAGGTTTTCGCCAAATAACATATGCAGCTTTTCCATTCTCTTTACTTTCTATGGATTGAAAAGATTTTTGACAGGAAGCTAACAGAGGACGAGCATTCTCTGTTGTTTCTGTAACCTCTCCTAGTGTAGTGATAAACCTAAATGCATCCTGGATTGTTTTTACCTCCAACACAAAAACGGGTGCTATTTTTTCGAGTTCCAGCACCATTTCTTCTGTATTTTCCTCTTTCTCTGCGAATATAAGATCTGGTTGAAGCTCTCTTACTTTAGATAGATTTACTTCTTTTGTGCCTCCAACAATTGGTACAGTTTCTATAATATCTTGTGGAAATATACAATATTTTGTTCGGCCAACTACTTCCTTTTCTAACCCTAGAGAGAAAAGTGTTTCTGTAATGGCAGGGCATACGGAAATAATACGCTTAGGTGATTTAGGGAGAACTACTTTTCTCCCAAGATGATCTATTACTTCGTGCGTCATCATGTTCCTCCTTTAATTATTCCTCTATGGAATTAGTTAGTTAAATATCTAAAAAGCAAAAAAACGAGGAGTTCCATTGAACATCCTCACTTTTTTAAGCTCAAATAATTATTTTTTCTTTTTATAATCATTCAGTTTCTTTTGTCCCACTGTTTTTCTTTCTTCTAAAGCATTAGTACTGATCATAGTTTTCCCTAAGGTAAGTAGTGTAATAAACATGACTCCTGTACCTACAACCAGGTAAAACATTGTGAAAATTTTACCTAGATTTGTAACAGGTGATAAGTTTGTATTAACCCCAGTTGGGATTAGACTTACAACACAGAAGTATATGGCATCTAGGACACCCCATCCTTCTTTTTTCGTGTAGAAGAGGGTACCAGAAAGAATTATAAGAAATAACGTAGTAAAGAGGGATAAGAACATAGGATTCTTAAAAGCCTTAACTAAAGCTTCTAGAAACCTTTTTACGGTTAACACAAAGGACAACATACTGATTTCACCTACATATTAGATTGTTATTTAAGTAGTATATCAATAAATGTCCCACTCTACTTAGAATAAGTATGAAGATCCCGTATTATATTGTACTATACGACACAATTTGGATTAACTGTTGTGTGTAATACTTTCCCATTCTTCTCGTAATATCCCCATCCGAATCGAATCATAGTAATGCCCATTATAATAACGTACTTTTCGAATACGAGCTTCCATTGTCATTCCTAGTTTTTCGCCGACCCGAATCATACGGTGGTTACCTGACCAAGTTGTATAGCCAACTCGAACAAGAGGTAAAGTAGTAAATAAGTGATTCATCCAAAGGCTTAGTGCGCGGGTACCTAATCCTTTTCCCCAGCTACCAGCTTCATGAAATCCAATGCCCATTTCCAACCATCTGGAAGGTTCATGCTCCCAATAATAAGAAACAATTCCTCTTAGCACACCATCTACTTCAATTCCCCAGAAATCTTCACGATCAATATATGAATCGGCTTTCTCCATAAACGTGTCATATGGTACTGATTTGTATTCATAGTAGGGAGCATCCCATTTTTTCCACTCTGGCTTTTCATCCTTGCACATTAATTCCCATAGTCTAGTTAAATCCTTACTCTTAATAGGTCTGATAACTAATTCATAGTCTTGATACAAAATTATTCCTCTTTTCATTCCGTAGTATTGTTTAGTTTTATTGGATTGAAAAGAGAGGGAGAATTCCCTTTTACTTCTCAATCACCTGTAGAACGTTTTTCATATTAATCACTCCTCTTTAATTACTTAAAACTAAGTATATACAATGGTTCCGAAAATTCATATATTTAACAGGAATAAAAGTAGAAATGGCGAATTTAAAGTAGAGAGGTGAGAGGATGACTGGAAAGAAAATCTATTTAATCAGACATTGTAAGGCAACAGGACAAGAACCTTTGGCAGAGTTAACTAACGAAGGAAAAGAAAAAGCTTTAGAGCTGGTTCCCATTTTAGAGAAATTCCACATCGATCATATTATTTCGAGTCCATATAAAAGAACAATACAAACTATTAAACCGTTTTCGGAAAGTATAGGAATTCCAATTATCATAGAAGACAAATTACAAGAACGAGTGCTTAGTGCTGATCCTATGGAGGATTGGTTAGAAAAACTGGAAAGAACATTTATAGAGAGAGATTTAATATTTTCGGGTGGAGAGTCTAGTAATTACGCATTAACACGTATAAGAAAAGTATTAGATGAGGTTTTAGAAAGTAAGCAAATGCATCATGTAGCGATCGCTTCTCATGGAAACATTTTGTCTCTGCTCATTAATCACTATGATTCGACATTTGGATATGCCCAATGGCAAGAGATGAAAAACCCAGATATTTTTGTACTAGAGCAAGTTAATGGCATTATAACCATCAACAGAATTGAACAATAAAAATCCTGTGTATATAACGACAGGATTTAAGATTTTTTTATCATTCTTTTGTGCTAGGTGAAATTCGGTTACTGCTCATTTGTCGCTCTTGTTCTTGCTCGGCAATAATGTCGTTATCTTCTGCATTGTCTCGTGTAACTTTTTGGGTAAGGATCGCCCCAACTGCTACTAGAATCATGACTGCAATATAATATCCCTTTTCATTAAGCTGCAAGTTGTCTGCATTATAAAGACCAATGCTGAACATGAACACACCGGCAAATAACGTAAAGTAAGCGAGTACCGTAAATGCCATCGTATTTCTTCTGCGGTACCTTTTTTGATTCATGTCATACTCCCCTTTGGATTGGTTGTCACTACTATTGTATGTATATTATTTCAATAGAAATGAATGAAAATATGAAATATTTTAAAATATAATAGTGGGGGCATCAAAGTGTCTTTATCCAAAAAGATGTTTTATTTTTTTGCTTACTGATTTTACTTGTGCTCGTTTCATGTAGTAATTGCAATCCACTAATTACAGAAGAGTTGGAAAGTGCGACAATCCAATGTAAGGATTCAGAAGAATTACTTGAAGTAACTGATGAGAAAACGCTTAAGTAAATTTTAAAGGAAATAAATAATAGTAGAAGAGAAGGTACAGAAGAAGTGGAATTTCCGGAAGGTCACTATGTCACATTGGAAACGGTATTAGGAGAAACGTGTGATATGTCCTTGTTTGATGATGGACAATCGTTAATGAAGGGTTTTTATATCCATTCCCATATTCCAAATTTTTGTGGCAAATAAAGGTGGAGTAATATGATTCAAACAAATGAGTTGAACATTAGAGCTATGAGCGAAAGTGACTATCCGTACATGGTAAAATGGCTGAATGATGATTTAGTCATAGAAAATTACGGTCCAAGGCTAACATTAGAAGAGGTCATTTCTAAATATGGTCCGAGAATCAACAACGATCATTATGTGGTGCCTTGTATCGTGGAATATAAAGATGAACTGGTAGGATATATACAATATTATAAAACCCCAAAAGAGCAGCTAAAGATATACGGCTATCCTTTGGAAGAGTCTATCTACGGGATTGACCAATTTATCGGAGAGCCCGAATTATGGGGTAAAGGTATAGGGACTCAGATGATTAATACTTTGCTAGAGTGCTTAAGCTCAAATCTTGGTGTTTCTAAGGTGGTTCTGGATGTCAAAAGCACTAATTTACAGGCTATAAAATGCTATGAAAAATGCGGGTTTCTAATTGTAAAAGGTTTAGAAGATAATCACCTATTAATGGAATGGGTGAAGTCTTGAAAATAGAAGATTTAAAGAAAAAACTAGGGACGCTACAGTCATTCATTTATTTTGACGAAAACAATTTTCTTCGAGAGAAATGTTCAGATGAAGATGTTATACAAAATGTAATTAGCGAATTTGAAAGTGCAATTTTAAAGTGGAGTAATCCGTTTCCATTAGAGGATTTGTTGTTTTTTTATGGAACGATAGGAAACCTGTATCGTATAAAAGGAGAAGTGAAACCTGCGATTGAAGCTCTTTCTAAAGCAGTAGAATTAAGTGAAGGAAATAACCAGATAAGTAATCTTATTCGCCTAGGGGAAGCTTTGAAATATGCTGGTAAACACCAACAGGCTCTGAGTAAATTTAATGCCGCGATAGATCAATGTGCTAAGCAGGAGAATTCACAGCTTTTAGATTTTGCTTATCAGCATAAAGGGAAATGCCTTTTAGAGATAGAAGAAATAGGTGAGGCAGATGAATGTTTCCGAAAAGCAATGGATTTAAGGGTGCAAAAAGGAGATGAATCACTTATCGATTCGACACAAAGGGCTTTAAATTTTATTAAACGTTATGGGGGATTAGAATGAACTTAAACACACTAGAGCAGGCAGAAATACAAACATTAGCCTCTAGGTTAAATGCAATTCAATCCATCCGGGGCAATCCAATGGGGGTCCACCAATTAGTAAAGGGCACAACACGTGCTTTTGCTGTTAAACATATTCCGGGTCCAGCCTTTAATACGGTTCGGGGATTGAATGAACAGGATATCTCACATATAGAAGAAATCTTTCGTTTCTACGAGAATCTTTCGATTAATTTTCGAGTCGAGATTGCTCCTCAGAACAGTTCAGAAATGTTATTTAGAAAACTAGCTGAAATGGGGTTGTATCAATCTGGCTTTCATGCATCTTTTATAGGAGAAGTAAAAGGCTTAAGGAGCCAGAGTGTAATACCTGCTCTAGAAATTCGTTCACTAAAGAAAGATGAATTTGATTTATTTGCTTCGATTTACGTGGCTGCATTCCGGCTTCCGCCCTTTATTCAAGATGGGATTAAGCAAAACAATGAAGTTCTATTTGAAGTTCCGGGTTGGGAATTTTACGTTGCATACAAGCAGGAGGTTCCAGTAGGAATTGCGGTTCTAAATGTGCAAGGGGAGCTCGCAACTTTAGCAGCAGCTGCTACTTTACCTGAATATCGGAATATGGGAGTACAGTCTGAATTGCTGCAAAAGCGGATTGAAATCGCAATAGAAAAAGGAGCTAGGTACATAACTAGCGAGGCTACATATGGAAGTGGGAGTCATCGAAATATGGAACGTGCAGGACTTAAACTGGCCTATACAAAAGCGATATGGAGTAAATTTTAAGAGGTGAAGATAGTAACATGAAGAGTATTTTAGCATTTGAGACACCCAAAGAAGCGGTAGAATATGAAATTATTACAAAAGAATTGATGGCAAAACTAAAGGATTATCAGCAAGTATTGGAGCAACATTATCAATTGACGACTATTCCTAAAGGAGTACTTTGGACAACAGCAGAGCTTGTGACTACTACCTTCTCGTCTATACCAATACCAGCATTCACAAGAGAAGATATTATTTATATATCTCCGATTTTAAAAGAATGGCAAAACTTGTTGGTCTCTCAATTGGATGGTAAGGCCATACCCCATATTAAAAGTTTTTATGAAAACTTCAGTACTGACCAATTATTTGTCATTCTGGCACATGAACTGACGCATCATATTGATTTGTTCGTAGATGAATTTGAGGATGAACGACATGATAGTATTTGGTTTGAAGAAGGAATGTGCTTTTATTTGCCGAGAAAGTATTGTTTAACTGAAGAACAATTTAAAGAAATAACGGCTATTGAACAGGAGCTAGTGAACACTTTTACAGAAGATTATGGTCAGAATGATTTGAATGATTTTGGTTCTATGTCTTACCAGGGCTCTCTTTCTAGCATTATGTTTGATTATTGGAGAAGTTATTTAAAAGTTAAATCCTTGCTAGAAAAGTTGGATGGGGATATCCACGGGGTTTTTATATTATATAAAAAGTGGCATGAGCAAGGAAGGGAAACTTCATTAGTCCAGTACTTTGAAGATATTATAAAATAAATAAAAAGAGGTGTTGTTGTTATGAAACAAGCATTATTAGTCATTGATGCGCAGCAGGAGTTAATAGAAGGAAATAACCAAGAGGGTAGTGTTTTTCAAAAAGAACAGCTAATTGAAAATATCAATGTAGTAATTAAAAAAGCCGCAGAGTCAGATGCTTTAATCGTTTTTGTAAGAGATACAGATGTGGCAGAAGGAAAAGGTGAAGGTTTCCAGGTCCATAAGGATATTGCTATACCAACACACTCAAAGACATTCGATAAAGCTGCAACAAACTCATTTTATGGAACGGGGTTAAAAGAATTTTTAGAGGAGCAGGAGGTTAAACATGTTGTGATTATGGGCTGCCAAACGGAGCATTGCATAGATACAGCAGTACGAACTGCAACCGTATCACAATTGGATGTAACGTTAGTTGGTGATGGACATTCAACAAAAGGTTCCTCAGTTCTTACCGCAGAGCAAATCATAAATCATCACAATAAAATACTACATGGACATTATAATGTAGATAATTTTTCAATGGTAAGAAACGCTGCAGAAGATCTATTTGAACCATTACATGATACACATCGATAAGTGGTAAGTTTAAAATATTTTTTTTGACCGTACCTTTTCAGTCTATTTTTCCGTTTATATAAGTGAAAGACAAATTTAAAGGAGGGGTAAACATGCGGCCGCTTGTTGAAAAAACTCCGTTTGAATTGAAAGAGGAATTTGAGCTGGCTATTAAGCCTTTTATGCACAGTTTAAGGAAGTATTGTTTATCCCTAACACGCACAAAATGGGATGGCGAAGATTTGATGCAGGAGACATTAGAAAAAGCATATATAAGTTGGATGAAAATGCCTAAGCAAATGACAAAGTCCTATTTGTTTCGGATTGCCTCTAATGCCTGGATCGACAAACATCGTAAAGGAAAAATAGAAGAAAATTTGCATCAAGATATGTCCAATTATAACTATCAAGAGGGACCTTCGGAAGAGCTATTTCCAAAAATCTTTGCATTACTATATGAACTGTCTGCAAAGCAAAGGGTAGTGGTTTTACTTGTCATGGGTTTTGGCTACTCATCGAAAGAGACCGCAAGCTTACTTTCGGTTAGTGAAGGTTCTATCAAAGCGGCTCTAAACAGGGCTAGGAAAAATGCAAGGCATAGATGCAATGAATCCTATCAATATGACGTTGAAGACGAAACAACCATGTCTTATTTACAGGCATGGGGGAGTGGCAATCCGTATGAGGTTATTCGCGTTTACCAGAATGATCAACAACAACCGTGTATGCGAAGCGGAAAAAGAGGTCCTGTTTCCCAAAGTCACTCTATCGTCCATTCCTACGTGCAGGGCAACTCTTCTTACGTGCTAATTTCGTTCCTCAAGAAAAATGGCGAAGTGCTAATTGTTCCGTTCTATCAAACAGAAGTAGCCAGAGTACTATCTCTGATTACTTTTTGGAAAGAAGAGGAGCTTTTAGCTATAGCATAGAAAGGGGAAAGAAAATGTCTAACCTAATTCCATATGTTGTAGAGCAAACGGGACATGGCGAGCGTTCATATGATATTTACTCAAGATTGTTGAAGGATCGTATTATTTTCCTTGGGTCAGAAATCAATGACGTCGTTGCTAATAATATCGTGGCGCAGCTATTATTTTTAGAAGCAGATGATCCCGAAAAGGATATTTCTTTATATATCAATAGTCCAGGAGGCTCAGTAAGCTCTGGGTTTGCGATTTATGATACGATGCAAATTATTAAACCAGATGTCCGTACGATTTGTACGGGAATGGCTGCTTCATTTGGTGCAACCATATTAGTTGCAGGTGCAAAAGGAAAACGTTTTGCCTTACCGAATAGTGAAATTATGATTCACCAACCACTTGGAGGAGCACAAGGTCAGGCGAGTGACATTGAAATCAGTGCCAGACGTATTCTTCTGATGAAAGAAAGGATTAATCGTATTTTTTCAGAACGAACAGGTCAAACCATTGAAAAAATAGCCAAAGACTCCGACCGTGATTATTTCATGACAGCAGAAGAAGCAAAAAGTTATGGTATTATCGATCAAATTGTATAACGAAAAACTCCTCACTCTACTTAGTGAGGAGTTTTTAAAAAATAGAAAGTATATGCTTTTACTCATTATCTGTTCAGTCACAGACTTCAGCAGCTCGATTGTTACATGGCGTCGTCTGCTGCTTTTCTTAGCCTAGGGCAGTTAAGGCTACAGCAATGCCATTAAAAACACCATGTATTATTATGCCTGGATATATGGATCCAGTTTTTTCATAAGTCCAAGAAAATACAACACCCGTAAGGAAATTGATAGGCAAGGTATTATAGGTAGGAATGTGTACAAGCATGAATATGATGGAACTAAGTAATATCCCAGCTGACACTCCCCACTTCACTCTAAACCATCTATAAAGAAAGCCCCGATAGAAAATCTCCTCATAAATAGGAGAAATGATAGCAGCTGATGCGAAAGCGATCAGAATTGACCAGATTCCCATATTATTTTGTAGGCTTTCTGTCTTTGTATTTTCTGTAGTCCCACCGAGGAGCTCCATTAATATAACGATTACGACACTAATTACTATTAAAAAACCCGTCCAAAATATAATAGTCTTCCAATATGTACTTTGGAAAGTGTTGAAGCCGACAGCTCGCCAGGCGAGGTTATGTGGTTTCAATGCGATGAAATAAACTCCTGCAGTAAAAATAATAGCCATCAAGAGTCCTGTTAATGTGCCTGAATAGAGACTGTCTTCAAAAAATACATACAAAGCCTTCTGTAACAGGTTTTCAATAGCAATAGGAACAAATAAAAAGGTCATAAATAACAGCAGTATTAGTTCCTTCCAAGACCAATACATAAATTTAAATGAAAATTCTTTCATTTTATAATTCCTCCAATAACTAATTATGTTATTTTTAGAATAAGTGGTGACGCAACGTTACCTGCAAGACATTTTATCTGGAGGGATGAATTTGGTTCACTACACAACAGGAGAGGTATCAAAAAAGCTTCACATCTCGGTTCGTACTATCCGGTATTACGACCAAATAAATTTACTTAAACCAACGATGATTCACGAAAGCGGTAAACGACTTTATTCTGAAGAAGACCTACTATTGCTCGAAAAGATTACTTTGTTAAAAGCAGCTTCGTTACCGCTAAAGGATATAAAGCAGATTATCGAGCGAGTCTCCATTGCTGACATACTAAAGATACACCAAGAAAGACTAAAGGCAGATATGCAGCAATTACAGAAATCCCTTGAGCATACGAACACTTTACTCAATATTATGAAGCTAGAAGGGACGCTAAGGTGGGAAGAATTAGTGCCGCTTTTCCAACAACACCAAACGTATAACAAGGAAGATGTGTGGAAGGAAATTTTTTCGAATGAGGAAAGAGCAACCTTAACAACTAGCTTGCCAAAATTAGAAGAGGATTCAGATACTATAGTAAAATGGATCAATCTGATGAAAAGGATTGAACTTTGTCTAGCTGAAGGTAAATCACCAAATTCTCCAGAAGGAAAAATTATAGCAGAAGATATCCACATCTTATCCAGTACTACATTTGCTAATGAAGACCTAGCCGATAAATTCTG
Source organism: Psychrobacillus sp. INOP01 (assembly GCF_018140925.1). Taxonomy (NCBI): domain Bacteria; kingdom Bacillati; phylum Bacillota; class Bacilli; order Caryophanales; family Bacillaceae; genus Psychrobacillus; species Psychrobacillus sp. INOP01. Next base: position 1,842,262 of record NZ_CP073315.1, on the reverse strand, counting down.
GGAAGTTCGGAAATCTGAAAATGCATCCGAAGCGTTAGGTCTCTATCCGATTAGCCAGGAAATACTTCAGTTTATAGAAGAAGCAAGTAAAGGTATTTCTGTTTCTACATCGATATAATTTGGTAATAAATAAATTAAGGGGTGATAGTTGTGTTTAATGAGTTAGAAATTGAGCAGTTAATTTCTATAGGTGAACATACTGAGGAACTTTCAGAACTCCTCATTCAGGTGGTAGAAGATGGGGGTTCTATTGGATTCTTACCACCATTGGAATTAGTGGATGCTATGAACTACTGGGAGGAAGTGTTGAGTCCAAATGTTCATCTATTTGTTGCTAAACGAAATAATCGAATCATCGGTAGTATCCAGTTGCATATGTGCACTAAGCTGAATGGACTTCACCGGGCAGAAATAGTCAAGCTGATGACCAACCCACATTACCGTCGAAATGGTATAGGCCGTCTTCTGATGGAAAAAGCAGAAGAGGTTGCCGTCAAAGAGAAAAAGTCGTTATTAATTCTAGATACAAGAGAGGGCGATCCTTCTAATCTTTTATATAATTCACTAGGATATATAAAAGCTGGGAAAATTCCTAACTATGTAAAATCAGTAAACGGGGAATTACATGGAACTAATATATATTATAAGGAAATAAACATCTTCTAATGTGGAATCTATAGAATATAGGTATAATCTTGATAAAACAATTGATAGAGTAAACAGAAACTTTACCGAAGCAGGAAGATGATACTTCAGCACCTCCTGTGCGAGAAGAACCTGTCGTAAATCAACCTGTGGAGGAGGAAGACATTTGCTTCTGGACGGATTATTTTGTTGTTCACAACACTGCAAAAGTACAAGAAACATTATCTATTACTGATGAATCATACTGCTTTCTCAGATAAATTTATTAAATAAATCTTTAAGTACAATTAAAAGAATAAAATACCAGGTAAATCAACAACTAACATTGTTGATTTACCTGGTGTTTTTTTCGGAGTAAAAATAATTACTCTTAAAATAAAATAAATTGTTTTTTAAAGTAATTTATTTTACTATTAAGAGTAACTAAGGAGGGGTAGTGTGGAAGATATACGATTGAATGTTGCTTTATTAAGAAGGAAGGTACCCAATTTGACGTCAGCAGCTAAATCTATAGGAATTAGACCAGCCACTGTTTCAAATTTATGCACTGGGAAGATCGATTTAGGGAAGGCGGAGGTTAGGACCCTTGTAGGTCTAGCTTCTTTAGCGAATTGTACGTTAGATGAATTAATCATACGGGGTGAGAAGTTGAATATGATTGAAACAAAAATTAAAGCATTAGACTTTTTTGCGCCATTAGTGAAAGAGGGGACAACTGGTTTAGTTGCACGGCCTGGAATGGGGCAGCTAGTTATTCTTGGAGAACTTATGCACAGGTTTCAGGACAGTGAGTATACGACGATATTTTTATTGCCTCAAGGACAGCAAGATGAACTTGAAACAGAGGGTATTACTGGGTTAGCAAATTATTTGACTAAATCCATTGAAGAGACAATTTTGAAATTATCAGAAATTTCTGGGGATATCCTGTTGATAACCGATAGGAGTTATGTGATTTCAGGTCAGTTATTAGAGCTGCAAGAAAAAATGGTCACAGAGGGAATAAAAAATGTTACAACGATTCTTTTGGACCTTTCTGGAGAAGTTGTCGATGAGGATATTCCTTTTGGACCGTTAGAAACAGTATGGCAATTGGATGCTGACCTTGCAGCGCGTCATCTTTTTCCTGCTATTCAACCTATTATTTCCACTTCTTCTCTTGTGGAAGGAGTGGACGTGGATCAACGTCATTTTAACTTAAGGCAGAGAGCGCAGAAATTACTTAGACGTTATAAAGAGCTTCGGTCATTAGTTGTTGTTCATGGATTGGATAAAATAAGGAGTAATGAATTGGAGATATATGAGCGTGGTGAACGATTGGAGGCCTATTTCACACAACCCTTTTATGTTGCAGAGTCCTTTACTGGTCAAGCAGGACTAGAAGTTTCACTGTCCCAAACATTGCAAGATGTCGAATCTATTTTAGATGGCAAGGCAGATGAGGAATCGGTAGATAACTTGAAATATGTTGGAAGCTTAAAGTAAAAAAGTTAACTTTAAAACAGCAGTTGGAACTTTTTCAGCTGCTGTTTTGCTGTTGATGAGAAATATCAAGTGCTCTTGAATGGAACTAATGCTATCACGAGAAACTTACTTAGCCCAATAGTATCCCCTAAATAATCAAGGGAGTAAAAGTTTAAATTCTTATAGAAAAGGAAAAGCTAATCTAAAAAAGGATGTTAAAAATGACTACTTCCCTAAGTACCTCTTCCAATCATAAACAAAACCCACATAAAGGAGCATATGCCAAGCAGAATATGTGGACAGGTATTTTATTTGGACTTGGGATTGTGGCGTTTATAGATGAGGTAGTTTTTCATCAGCTTCTTCATTGGCATCATTTCTATGATAAATCTACTACGGATATTGGTCTAGTGTCGGATGGGCTTTTTCATGCTTTTAGCTTTATGGCTACGATAGGGGCATCTTTTCTACTAGCAGATCTGCATAGACGTCATGCATTTTGGTTGAAGAGATGGATTGGTGGAATCCTTTTAGGTGCAGGTGTTTTTCAACTATATGACGGAATCGTACAACATAAATGGATGGCTTTACATCAAATCCGTTACGATGTTGACATTCTTCCGTATGATTTAGTGTGGAATATTTTGGCTGCTTTAATGATTCTGATTGGAGTAATTCTTATCTATCGGACGAAGTCATGAATGGAGGAACTGATTTTCAGATGCATACTCACGAACAGTATCCAGTAGCTGATCTTCAAATTTTATTGGCATTTCCATTCACATTGTTATTCGTTTTTTATATTGTGGCAGTATGTCTGTCCAATCGAAAGAAAAAAACATGGCCAGTCTACCGAGTTGTTGCATGGAGCTTTGGTGTATTATGTGCAACTCTAGCTGTAATTGGTCCCATTGCAGATCTGGGGCACACAGATTTTTCTGCCCATATGATTGGCCACCTATTACTTGGTATGTTAGCGCCACTTTTGATGGCGTTAGGAGCCCCCATAACGCTTCTACTACGAACGATTAATGTACCTACAGCAAGGAATCTAACTGCAATTCTACGTAGTCAACCTCTCCATTTTGTACAGCATCCAATTATTGCATCCTTCTTAAATATTGGTGGCTTGTGGGTGCTTTACACAACTGATTTGTTTCTTATGATGCACGAAAATACGCTCCTATATGTAATTATTCATGTACACATTTTTCTGGCTGGATATGTATTTACGATTTCCATCATTTACGTTGATTTGACACCCTTAAGAAAAAGCTATGTATACCGGACAGTCGTATTTCTTTTTGCTTTAGCAGGTCATTCCGTCTTAGCTAAATATATTTATGCGAATCCTCCAAGTGATGTACCAAAAGATCAAGCGGAATTAGGTAGCATGATTATGTACTACGGTGGGGATACTGTGGAAGTAGGGCTAATTTCTATACTGTTTTATCAATGGTACAAAAAAAATCGCCCTATATTCAGTAATAGAAAGGATGGGTTTACTATAAGTAATAATAAGAAATTTACAGTAGCAGGAACCGATATAGAGGAAGTTAAAAGATTAAATGCAAATGCAGGAATGAGTTATCGTGAAATAAATGAATGGTTTGCAAAGCAACAATCTAAAGCACATACATCAACTAAAAAAAGATAAATACTTAAAAAAGGGGATGGAAATACGTGTACATGAAAGCTTTTTTTATGAAGTTTATCATGATAACTGCTGTGTTATGGGTTGTTTTAAGTATTTTTTATGATGTATCTATACCAGACGTCCTCATTACTAGTGTGGTTCTTTCGGTAGTAGGATATGTAGGAGACGTCTTTATATTACCTAAAATAGGTAATGTGTGGGCTGCTATAAGTGATTTTGTCATTGCTTATTTGGTTATTTTCTTTTTGGGGTCCTATATATATGAGCAGCCTTTAGCTCTAGGGGCAGCGTCTTTTATTACTGCATTGTTATTAATGGTAGGAGAACTCTTTTTACATCAATATATGCACTCAAATATCTTCGAATCGAGGAAATCTAACCCCGTTGAAAAAGTCGGATATTACCAGCGGACGAACCTACTAACTGAATTTGCGGAGGAAATAGATACCGATTCTATTTCTAATCAGACAAGAAAAGACACTGATAAAAAAATAAAATAACAAGTATATAAATCACACTTCAGACCATTCTAATATGGTCAGGGAGGTGAGCAGCCATGGGAAACAATAATAACCGCAATAATAACAACAATAACCGTAAAAACAACAACCAAAATAATCCAGCTGAGTTCGGTGAGGATTTCAACTTTGACAATTTAAACGAGCAAAACCAAAATGAACAAAACAAGAACAACAACCAAAATGAACGTAATAACAACCGTAACAACAATAAAAATAACTTTAAGTAATAATTAGCTTTTAAATACAGTCATTCCTAAAGGAAATTTTAGGAATGACTGTATTTTTGGTTTATGAACAGAACAAGTAAGGTAAAGAAGAATAATAACAAAAAGTAGGTGAATGAAATGGATAGTTTAGAGCTTCGACCTTTGGATATTACAGATGCATACATGACTTATCTATTTCCATTCTCTTTTCGAGAGAAAGATAGACAAAAGTTAATGGAGCAGCTCGAAAAGCATCATTTCACCTTTTTCACTTTAGGCAAACAAGAACTACAAGACAAATATTATGGAGATAATATAAGAATTGTACATGAGGAATTGGATCAGTTCTTTTTACCATTCATTGAAGATAAATTATTCCCTGCTAAGACAGATAATAGGGGCTTTTTGCGTTATTCAAAAGTAATAGAAGAATCTTTTATATATGAAGTGAATGACAACAAAACCATTATTATCATTAACAGTGTGGATATTATTTTATGTCCTTTTGGTATTGGTATAATCACCATACGGGCTGCTATGGATCAAGATCAGGAGACGTTGACGAATATATTAGACCATATCGCTCATTTTCGTGTACTAGAGCCTAAGCTTGCTTTCGATAAAGGTTCTAAGATTCACCACAAAAACAAAGTGTTCCAAACTACAAACAAGCTTGTTTTTGATTATATATGTCAGCCTTTAAAACCATTTATCATCCACGATGAAAAGTTAGCAGGTTATTATGGTAGTCTCCCTTATTTTGAAGATGAGAGAATGCATAGTTCTGTATTTTTAATCGCGAACGATAAATCCGAAATTTCAGAAGATCAGTTGTTTCGTTTGGCGCACTTAGATGGAAAGGATATAAATGGAAATGAGTTTATCTCTAGCTCCAATTCAGATTATGTGAAACGCTATGTCCACGAACGTATACATGACCGCTGGGCACCGCATACATATACAATTACTTCCGAGCATACTCAAGCTACTCTTTCTGTTAAGAAAAAAGAGCAATTAGAGCAAAAGATTTCTCAATTTATGAGTGTGAATTATTATAATTTAATGCTTCATTACTATTATAAAATTATGCTGTTGAAAGTTTCTTTTGAGCATAGTGAAGTTAGTTGGGCAAAGGACAAAAAATATGTGGAGGAGTTAATCGAACTCATATCTAAATTCGATTCACGTTATTATTTTGAGGAGGTTTCTACTAGAACGGAAGGGAAAGAGATAACGCAGAAGTTACGAGAAGTATTCCGTTTACAGAATCTTTTCAATGAAGTGAAACAAACCTTAGATGATCTATACCGTGCTCAAGACAATCAATCGGACAAACGGCATAATTCGTTATTATTTATGTTAACTATTTTTACAGTCGTTTCCGGTATTTATGGGATGAACCTAGTTATTGAGGATTGGAAGGGGAAAACAGATTGGGCCAAGGTGCCGGGTTATTCCTTTTTTGAATGGATAGCACTTATTACATCGTTATCAGGAATTGGCTTAGCTGTCGCCTTAATAGGTTACACCGGGGGAAAAAGAATTTATGATAGATACAGAAAATGGAAAAGAGATAGATTCTAAAGCTTCTTATCAAAGGATAAGAAGTTTTTTGTATTTCCTATTTCAAGCTATATCCAGTATATTAGTTTATATGATATAGAAAAATAAAAGAACGGGGTAAAGAAGTGGATCATGCAAATACATCTAAATCAATTGTGTTACCATTAATCATTTCCATTATAGCGATTTCGTTTGCGGCCATTTTTGTCAAGTGGTCTCATGCGCCCGCTACTATATTAAGTATGTATCGAATGATTTTAGCGGCCCTTTTGTTACTGCCAGTCGTTTGGTTTAAAAGGGAAGAGTTTAAAAAACTAACAAACAAAGAATGGCTACTGCTGTTTGTTGCCGGTATGTTCTTAGCTTTACATTTTGCCTTGTGGTTCGGATCTTTAAAACTGACAACAGTTGCAAGTTCAACTATTATTCTTGCACTACAGCCTATTATCGCTTTGATTGGTGGTGTCATATTATTTAAAGAGAGAACGACGAAATCGGCACTTATGACCATGGGTATTGCGGTAATTGGAGCAGTGATGGTTGGTTGGGGAGATTTTGGTCTGAGTAGGAATGCCATTCTTGGAGATATTCTTTCTTTTCTAAGTGTTATTGCTGTTGTAGGATATTTATTAATTGGTCAAAAAGCGGTGAAAAAAGTTTCTCATTGGATTTATAGTTTCACTGTTTTTGGATTTGCCGCCATTGCACTCGTTGTCTATAACTTACTGACAGGCGTTGTAATGGGAGGTTATGATTTAAAAGAATGGGGAATTTTCGTATTGTTGGCAGTTGTACCGACAATCTCTCACTTGATAAACAACTGGCTAATGAATTATGTAACTGCCACAACAATATCTATGAGTATTTTAGGAGAGCCAGTAGGGGCAACCATCCTCGCTGCAATTTTCCTAGGAGAGAGACTAGTAGGCTGGCAAATTGTTGGTGGTGTATTAGTGCTCATTGGTGTGTTTTTATTTATCTTGCAGCAGATGAATCGGTATCCGAAAAGTAAAAATGTAAAAACTAGACAATCTTAACGAGTCTAGTTTTTTTGCAAATTTAGTTTGTTTTCGGTTGCAATATGAGTTAATTCGCTATGCATTTTTTACTTCAGAATGGTGTAGCTAGTTTTGTTAGCGATGCTTATGAACTTTTATGATTCGTGAGCATTGCTTTGTGGTATGTGTACGATTGCACATGATAATTAGATGAAAAAGGTGATATTCATGAATATATCGGCAATGCTCCAAATGGCACTTTCTATGGCTATATTTGGTTCTATCGGATTTTTTGCAGGAAATACTGGTATTTCAGCAGCAGAATTGGTCTTTGTTCGTTGTATTTGCGCTACAGTTTTTTTAGTCTTTTGTTGGTTGATCACCGGTCAGTATAAGGTGGAAGTTTGGAGGACGGCAGAAATTTTACAGACACTAGTTTGTGGAGTGTTTTTAGTGCTGAACTGGGTATTTCTATTCATAGCTTTCGAAAAAATGTCAATTACGATAGCTATCTCTATATATAATCTTGCACCAATCATTGTGTTAATATTAGGAACTATATTTTTGAAGGAAAAGATGACAATACGATCATTGCTAGCGATAATTGTCTGCTTCCTCGGTAGTGTTTGTATTATAGGGTATGACGGTATTGGGACATTCTCAGACTTTATAGGGTCAGGGTTTGTATGGGCTATATTTTCTGCATTCTGTTATGCAATGACCATGTTGCTTGGTAAAGGGATTAGCGGATTAAGTGCCTTTGCAATGACGTTTATCCAGACGGGAATCGGTATTGTGATGCTATTTCCTTTTATGGACTTTGATGTCTTTCAAGGTTTGACCAAATCCAATTGGTTGTACATATTAGGAACGGGGTTAATACATACAGGTTTTGTATATTATTTATTTTTTAATAGTTTAAGAAAGTTATCGACAATTGTCATCTCTGCTTTAGTTTTTGTTGACCCGATTGTTGCAATTTTATTAGATACAATTCTATTAGATTTCCGCCCTTCCGTATTGCAAACCATCGGAATATTGCTCGTATTTGGAGGAATTATTTATACTTTAATTGGACCGAAGCCACTTATTCATAAGGAAGCTTAACGGAAAATTGTTTCCTGGGAAATAGTTATGTTATATTTTTTACAGGAGGGATGGACGTGGCTAACTATACGTACGAACAACCTATTAATATTGAGGAGACTCCAAAAACCTCTGTTTATAATGAAAAGGGAGAAATCGTTTATACATTTCAACGATATTATTCGAATAGTTTAAAGAAAAGACTAGATAAAGTAATGGATTACCGCTACTTTCTTTGGTATAACGTTTACGATACAAAAGGTCAGTTAATATTTATGTGCAAGAAAGTATCTCGTAAAGGAAAGGTCTATTTTGAAGCATTTGACAAAATCGAGCATAAGAAATATATAGTTGCGTATGACAAGTGGAAAGAGCTCGTGCCAGATTTACTAATCACGGATGGAAATTTACAAATTAGATTAGATAAGGAAATGGAAGATTGGTCTAAGTTTGTCTATAATGACAATGAGATTGCAAGGTGGAAAGCAAATCTTGATGAGGTATTTAAAATTCAACTTGAAGTGAATGACAATTCTCCTGTAAATAATGCGGCATTCTTTATCGCAATTTGTCAGTGTGCTTTGTTTATAGGTTCCTAAGTAAAAGTGTATGAAGTTTTCTATTTGAAGACTTTATACACTTTTTTATAATGCTTATTATTTTACATCGTACACGATATAGTTTATTATGAAGAATATATCGTACACGATTCAATTTGAAGGAGGATATAATATGAAAACATTATACGAAACAACTATTGTAAATACGGGTGGTCGACAAGGCGAGGTACATTCATTAGATAATATATTTTATTTGGACATTGCTAAACCACAAGCTCTAGGTGGAGAAGCGACTACTGCATCAAACCCAGAACAACTTTTCGCTGCAGGCTACAGTTCTTGCTTCAACAGTGCTTTGGAACTGGTGCTAGAACATGATAAAGTAAAAGTAGAAAAGAGTGAAGTTACTGCTACTATTTCATTAATTACCGATAACGAAAATGGTGGAGTGAAATTAGCTGCCAAGCTAGAAGTGGAGATTTTTGGATTAGACGATGAGCTAAAAGAAAAATATGTACAAAAAGCGCATGAATATTGCCCATATTCTAAAGCAGTTAAAAACTCAATTGATGTAGAAATAATCGTAAAATAAATCTTTAGGTGTGATCTTTATGAACAATTCTTCCAAATTGGAACAACAGCTATGCTTCGAGGTATACAAAGCATCTAGCAATTTTTCCAAATTATATGCACGAACTTTGGAGCCATTCCATTTAACATTCTCGCAATATCTTGTACTACTCACACTCTGGGAACAGAATAACTTGTTAGTAAAGGATATCGGAAATCAATTAGGGCTTGGGATTGGAACATTAAATCCTATTATTAACCGGATGATCGGAAATGGATGGCTTAACAAACAGCAGTCTGATAAGGATATGAGAGCATTCGTCATTTCGTTGACTGAAAAGGCTATAGAGCAAGAGAAACCAATCGAACAGGCTATCATCAGTAAAATTACTAGCTGCAATTATTTAAATCTTAACGCAGAGACTTTAATGACCAATCTAAAAGAGTTAAATGCTTTTCTAAATCAACTTAAGGAGTGAGTAGTATGAGTATTTACGATATTAAAGTAAAAAAATCGGATGGCGAAGAGTACGAGTTAAATGAGTACAAGGGAAAACCAATGCTCATCGTTAACACAGCTACTAAATGTGGACTAAGTGGTCAGTTTGATGGACTTGAAAAAATATATAACAAGTTTAAGGATGATGGACTCGTTGTACTAGGCTTCCCTTCGAACCAATTTAAACAAGAGTTAGGTAACGCAGAAGAAGCGGAGCAGGCATGCCGAATGAGCTATGGCGTCACTTTTCCTATGCATGAAATGATCAAGCTTAATGGAAAAGATGCGCACCCTCTTTTTCAACATTTAACTACTAATAGTAAGGGGATTTTATCGAATAATATCAAATGGAATTTCACTAAGTTTCTTGTCGATAAAAATGGAGATATTATTAAAAGATACGCACCAACTGATAAGCCAGAATCGATAAAAACAGACATTGAAAAAATAATTTCTACATAAATCGTAAAACCTGAATAGGGGATGTTCAGGTTTTTAAAAAGAGAAGAAGTATATAAAAATGTCCGGGCGTCTTTTTGCCCGTTTTTTTATGTTTAGAAATAGATGTCAAAGGGAATAACAGGTAAAAAGATGGGATGGGGGAGATCTAATGGGGGAACTAGTAGAAAAAGAACAAACACTTTTAGCTTATTATGTATGTAACTTCATAGAAAAAAACGAAAAAAATGCGGATGAACTAGGTGAAGTTTTAACTAAAGCATTAGGGAGTAAATTGATTGAAATTCAAGGAGAACTGAATGACAAAGGTTTATTGAGTGATCATGATAGAATGATTACAAATGAGGGAATACTATATATAGATAATATATTACACATTCAATCCGATGCGGTAGAGCGCAACAAATTAGCGTATGTGAGGGATAACCTTTTGACATATGAAATGGAGTTATCTGTTCCAGAAATCAGGGAATATATTCATAAACATGTAGGAATTGAATAATATATAGTGCACGATTGACTTCTTTTATATATCGGGTATTTTGAAGAATTGGGTCTATCCAATAATACTGCTGATTTCCGTTACAGGCAGACGCGTTCCGCGGGGTGAGCGATTAGCCATCACCGTAGCTACGCGTCCGTTGTGATGTCTCATCTGTCTCACTCATCCCGCTGGAGTCGCCGCCTTTCACTACAATCAATTATGTGTGTAAGTACCTAACAAGAAGTTTCAGCGCAACCTATCGCTAAGATGATAGAATCATACATGGAACTATCAAAAATTGCGAACGTCCTAAAATCTACATTTCCAGAGCTTTCTATTGGAGGCACAAAATCTTGAACGCTTTAGGAAGTCTTAGCTTTAATCAACTACAAGGAATAGACAGTTGAAATGCTTCGGGTTGTATAAATTTATGAAACATGAAGTAATTCTCAACCTTTATAAAGAAGTATTACCTATTACGAAAATAGGTAGGTGAGAAAATGAAAGCACTTTTAGTCATTGATGTGCAAAATGGTATTGTTAATTTTGGTGATTTCAAAGAAGAACTTTCATTGATAGAAAATGTGATTAAGAATTTCAAAGATAGTAACAGTTCTGCCTAGATATTAAAGACTTTTTTGGAACTGTTTTACATTTGGTCAAACGCAATTGAAGTATTGGATTATGAAGAATATGATGAAGAATACAAAACAGAAAACGCCATTTAAAAAGGAATGCTCAGGCATTCCTTTTTAAATGCAAAAAATTATAAAAAACAACAAAAAACAAGAAAGTTTGCGAAAGTATCCTTTCTCTTAAAAGACGCATGCTTTTTTCTTATAGACGTGAGTCAATTTCATAATTACTCATTTCAATATTAAAAGCGAACATTTATATAATTTTTCTTTCAAATATCCGTTTATTAAAAGTGGATTTCGTTGATTGGAGCGCAAGGCGGCGGCTCCAGAGAGAACAGCAAACGTTTTCTGCACCGAAAGCGAAGCGACAGGTGCACGATCTGAAAGCCCCGCAGGAACTCAGTGACGAGGAGATTGAAGCCGTGCCCTCGGAAAGCGTCCGCCTGGAGTGGAAATCAACTTTGTGCGGATTTTACTACTAATTACTTTATTATGAAATTGACTAACCTATAGGATAAATGCGTTTTCTATGGTAAGATTCTTCTTACTAAAAATTACAGGATAAAGAAGGAGTTACATTGGTAATCACTAAAAAGAACAATTTAGGCGAAAGGTTAAGCTTATTCACTTTGACTTGGCCTATTTTTTTAGAAGTATTTCTGTTTATGTTAATGGGTATCGCGGATACGTTTATGCTCAGTGCACTTTCTGATGATGCCGTATCAGGAGTAGGAGCAGCGAACCAGTATATTCATATAGCTATCTTAGTATTAGAGGTTGTCGGAAATGGTGCGGCAATTGTTGTTTCTCAATATTTAGGCTCAAAGCGATTTGTTGAAGCATCTAAGATTTCAGGCTTGGCAGTAACCCTTAACTTATGTGTAGGGATTCTCCTTAGTATTGGTTTTATTATTTTTTCAAAGAGTATGATGACTGCGATGAATCTGCAAGGGGATGTGTTAGTCCATGCTCAACAATATTTGACGATTGTTGGAGGAGCCATTTTTTTACAGGCTATTATTAATGCGCTTGCTGCTATTATTCGTGTGCATGGTTATACGAAGCAGACAATGTTTGTCTCCCTTGGGATGAATATTATCCACGTTATAGGAAACTATGTACTCATATTTGGGAAATTTGGTTTTCCAGAACTAGGTGTACAAGGTGCAGCTATTTCGTCTGTCCTTAGTCGTTTTATAGCATTACTTGTGTTTTTCTGGCTACTATACAGAGTGATGGAGTATCGAGTAAAGGTTCATTACTACTTCACGATGTCAAAAGAGTATATTAAAAAGATTTTAAGAATTGGTCTTCCATCTGCATTTGAACAGATTTTATACCAAGGTTGTCAAATTGTATTCTTATACTATGTTACCTATTTAGGAGCAGAATCATTGGCGGCAAGACAATATGCTGTGAATATATCGATGTTCACGTATTTATTTGCTATCGCAATTGGAATGGGAACAGCTATTATTGTCGGACGATTTGTAGGAGCAAATGAAAAAGATGAAGCATATAAATCGGTATGGTTTAGTGTGAAATGGGCCATCATTTTTACCATAACAATGGTAACGATCGTCATAATTCTGCGTTATCCATTAATGGGGTTATTCACTGACAATGAACAAATTATTCAAATAGGGGCATCTGTTTTGCTGCTAAGTTTTGTATTAGAAACCGGGCGAACGATAAATATAGTGATTATCAATTCCTTGCGTGCTGCAGGCGATGCAACCTTCCCAGTAATGATGGGAGCATTGTCTATGGTAATGATGAGTTTACCGTTAGGATATTTTTTGATTTTTGTACTGGATTTAGGTTTAGTTGGAGTTTGGTTAGCAATAGCGGCAGATGAATGGACGCGTGCCACAATTATGTATTTCAGATGGAAAAGCAGGCGCTGGGAAAGGTTTGCACTAGTACATCCTACCGTAGAAGAAGAGGGACTAAAAGATAGCTAGGCAGATTCCTGTCTATGCCTCTTTTGGTCTTTTTTTCCACTCGCTAAGCTTATTGGTGTATGTTTAAATTAATATAATAAGTCAACTAAGAGAGGTGAATGAACATGGTGAAAGAACAGCTATCATTGATTAAAGCGCTTGTGGATGGAATTCCAGAAATGGTGTTTATAATCAGAGTAGAAAAAAATAGTCAATTTTCATTTGAGTTTTTAAATAACTCATTAATAAATTACATGAATCTAACTCATGAAGCTGTCGGTAAACCGGTACATGTCATTCTCTCTGAAGAACTTGCAAATAAATTACAAAATGAATGTATGGAAGTTGTAAAAACGATAGAACCTCATTATTTAGAGGACTATATTAGAATTGATACGGGTGACCTAATATATACGGAGACCACTTTAAAACCTATCCTTAACGTAGATAGAGACTGTACGCATATAGTTGGTGTTACAAAGGATATAACAAGTAAAAAAATTGCTGAAATCGAAAAGGGAAAAAGTAAAAATCAGTTAGCGGGAACAGAATCCGAGTATAGGTCGCTATACGATAATAACCCTGATGCTATATTTAAGATAGATTTGGAAGGATTTATTACTAGTGGTAATTTCGCGTTGGAACAATTGAGTGGTTATTCAGTGGAGGAACTTATAGGCAAAACCTTTATCGACTTTGTAGAACCGAAGGACCAAGGAGAAGCAAAGGAATGTCTTGCGCTAGCTTTGAATGGTGAACTAAGAGATTATCGTTTAAATTTTTTGGACAAATTAGGAACTCCAATTGGATGCCTAGTGAAACTAGCTCCTATTATGTTAAAAGGACGACAAACAGGCATTTTCGTTGTAGTAAAAGATATGAGAGAACTAGATAAACTTGCGAGTAACTATATTGATAGTGAAGAAAAATTTCGAATTATAGCAGAAAATGTACAAGACGTAATTATTTTAATGAATGATAAGCAAGAATACTTATATATATCGCCCTCTAGTAAAGAAATATTTGAATATGATAATCAACAAATTGAAGAGCAGCATTCTTTTTTTAATATACATCAAGATGATTTGGTATTTTTGGAGGAACATTTCAACAAATCGATTAAAAACAAAAAACCATATAAAGTCCAACTGAAAGCGATGCATAAAAAGAAAGGATGGATATGGACTGAACTAAATGGCACTCCTGTATTTGATGAAAGCGGCGAGTTTACATACATGCTGTTAATTGTACGTGATATTTCGTTAGAAAAAGCGAATGTAGAACAATTGGAATATTTTGCCTACCACGATTCTTTAACAGGCTTACCTAACAGACGTTTTTTCACAAGTAGACTCCAGGAACTTTTAGAGCAAGAAGAAAATACAGGAGAAAGCTTAGCGGTTCTTCTTATTGACATTGATGACTTTAAACAAATCAACGATAATTTTGGACATGAAACTGGAGATAATGTTATTCAGGAATTCGGTAAAAGGTTGAGTGGAGCTTTAGATTCTAATGATGTTGTTGCAAGACTAGGTGGAGATGAATTTATCGCTTTAATGGTCAATATTCATAAGGAAGATCAAATTGTAAAAAAAGCAGAAAATATTCAGCAAGCTATCAATGCTCCTTGGTCAATTAATGGTCACCTATTGAATATCACAGCGAGTGTTGGTATTACGCTATCTCCTATAGACGGTTCTTCGACTACATCTGTTTTTAGAGAAGCTGACAAGGCTATGTATGATGCTAAAAATGCTGGTAAAAATCTAGTCCGTTTTAATCACACCAACTAAAAAACAATCTTTAGTCGAAAATCAGACTAAAGATTGTTTTTTTTATACCCTTGATAGAAGCATGACTGCAACTCTTAGAAATCAAAGAACTTTATTGCTAACAAGTTGAAAGTACTTTTAATTTCTTTAATTGTTCCACTGCTTGTTTGAGTACTTCAATATCCTGTACTAATGCAACGCGAACATAGCCTGCTCCAGCGGAACCAAAAACGGTTCCTGGTACTATTACGACACCGGTTTGATCAATTACTTCAAAGGCGAAATCCCTGTCATTCATCTCATACGGATATTTTGCCCAAACGAACATCCCCCCAGTAGAAGGTGCGACTTTCCAGCCAAGATTAGTTAGTGCAGTTGTGAGAAAATGATGTCTCTCTGCAAATATTTTACGCAAACGTTCTGTTATTTCCTCTGCATGATTTAAAACAACAATACCGGCTTCCTGAATAGGTCCATAAATTCCGAAGTCTAAATTGGATTTCAGCTGCTTCATAATATCGATCATCTCTTTATTTCCTGCGATATAAGCAATTCGTGTACCTGCAAGGCTAAAGCTTTTCGATAAAGAGTTGATCTCCATCCCTACGTCTAACGCTCCTGGTGTAGAAAGGAAGCTGCTTGGTGAATCACCAGTAAAATAGAATTCCGAATAAGCCGCATCGTGCAGAATAATCACGTTGTATTTATTGGCAAAGGCAACGACTTTTTCAAAGAAAATCGGATCAGGCATTGCTGGAACCGGATTTCCAGGTAAATTTAATATCATTAGTTTTGCCTTCATCGCAATTTCCTCGGGTATTGCATCTAAATCAGGTAAAAACTTGTTCTCTTCTAATAGCTCCATATAATAGGGTGCAGCACCAGCAAGTTTAATGCCAGCATCATATGCTACATAACCTGGATTTGTTGTAAGTATGATATCTCCTTCATCACAAAAGGCGATTGGGAGATGTACCAGTCCTTCTTGTGAACCCATCGTTTGAACAATCTGCGTTTCTGGATCCAATAGAACATTGGAACGACGTTTATAATAATCTGCAACGGCCTCATTAAAACGCTTAGTGCCGGTAAGAGTATAACCATATGAGTTTGTTGCATAGCTAAGGTCTGACAATACTTTTCTAGCACGTTCATCTGGTGGAAGGTCAGGACTACCTAAGCTTAAATCATATAAGTCAAAGCCTTGAGCTTGCTTGGCAGCTGCTGCGGCTTTCAAATCTCCAAAAATTGCTTTTTCAAATAATGACATTTTAGTAGATGGTTGAACCTTCAATATAAGCACTCCTAACGCTTTATAAAATTTTATGTTTTATCATATCACAAATTTCAATAATATTGTGAGAAATGTGAATGTAATATATTACAATTGATAAAAGTTAAAAAAGAGACTATCCCCGAATTTATACTTAGGGGATAGCCTCTGATCATGTTTTTTAAGATGTTTCCTTCAACCTTAGTACTCCATCAGTCATTTCATAAACTTTGTCACAATACTCAATAAGGCGAGTATCATGAGTTACAACAATTGTAGTAGTTTTATTTTGTTTTGTTTCTTTTTTCAGTAGCTCCATAACTTCATAAGCTTTCTCAGAATCTAGAGATGCCGTAGGTTCATCAGCAAGAAGAATCGAAGGTTTACTATATAACGCTTTAGCGATAGCAACGCGCTGACGTTCTCCACCAGATAAATCGGCAGGATATTTTTTACGTAAGTCCTTAATACCAAGGCTATCATATAAAGCATTCAATTCCTCTGGCGTCATATTATCCTTTTTAACATTATCTAATAGCTTCATTTGGTTATCGATATTTAAAAATGGTACTAGATTAGATGCTTGCAATATAAATCCGATTTCTTTTAAACGAACTTTTGAGCGTTGTTTCTCATTTAATCGACCAAGATCTTGATTGTTGACTAAAATACCACCACTTGTAGGAGTTTGTAGTCCTCCAGCTAACGTTAAAAAAGTACTTTTTCCTGAACCTGAGGGGCCAATAACTGCTATTAACTCTCCTGGTTCGGCAGAAAAGTTTGTTTCTTTTAAAGCATCGACTTGTTTATGTCCACTGCCAAATGATTTTTTTACTTTTCTTAGCTCTAAAATAGCCAAATTATTAACCTCCTATCGCTTTAAGCGGATCAATTTTTACAATTGTTAACACAGAGAATACTGCTCCAAGTATTGCTACAATTATTAGTATCACACCATAAATGATCATAGTTGGGATATCAAACGAAACTGGAACCGCACTTGGCAAAAATGCTCCGGAAATTAGTGTCAAAGCAAAGCCTACGACTACACCTATGAATGCCAATAAAAACGTTTGAGCAATTACTGAACGAGACAAATAGCCGTTTGAAATACCCTGTGCTTTCATAACTCCGAACATACTAATCTTTTGAACTGTTAGTACGTAGAGGAAGATTGCCACAATGACAGAGGAAATAGCAAATAAGAAATAAATCATAAAGTTCAAAGTTAAAGATTGTTCCGTGTATCCGGGTAGATTTTCTATAAATGTTTCTACTTCAATTACCTCTAGATCTTCGTTAGAAGTAGAAATAGAAGAAAAATCACTTCCGCGAACAACAAGACCATTTATTTGTGTTTCATTTTCTGTGGCTCTTTCACCGAACTTCACCTTTTGGAAAGTAGCAACTTCCCCGTAAAGTACTGGAGCGGCATTGAAGCGTGCACTATCTGTAAAACCTACTATCGTTAACTTTTCATCAGTAGAAGAAAGTTCTAACTCGTCTCCTAGTTGGAATCCATCCTCTTTAAGCGTATCACTAGCGATTACTTCGTTGACTTTTTCAAATGTTTCTCCTTCTGTTACGTCAGGCATTATAAATTCTTCTGGATCTATTCCAAAAAGGGAAATATTTTGTTTGGCATTACCATTTGTTGCGATTGAATTTAATTGTCCGAGAATTGCTGTTTCTTCACCATCTATACTATCTGTTTCATCGGTAGTAAGAGAGGATTGGGGCAAACTTTTATCCGATTCTTCGGTTAGAACAATTGCTGTTGCATCCCATTTATCTACTGCTTCTCTATTTAAGCTCGCTAACCCTGTAGCTAGCCCAGATAAGAAAAATACTAAGTAGGATACTAGCATTAGTACTCCTACGATTAATGTGAAACGAAGCTTATTTTTTTTTATTTCATTCCATGCTAAAAACATTTGGTCACATCCTATTGGTAAATTTAATAACAGAATCATACCATATAATTTCTAGTTTGTATAACGTTTGTATAATGTTATTTTTAATTTGTTATACAATAAAACCTGATCGTCTCGCTATACAACGTGATTATCTGGTCGAGTGTCTGTCCGTCAATAAAATTCCTAAGATATAACCATACAAAACATGCCCTAGCATCCAATACCCTAATGATGGAAGGCTAGTAATAGCGGGAGTTCTTTCTGATAAAAATGTTGTTGGAAAGTATAGAGCCCCAATAACGAAACTGCAAGAGATACAAAAGGCTATCATTCTAGTGACAGACTTTTTCTTGAACTGCCGAATTAAAAAAAATAATATTAGCGAAACTACTATTGAAATAATTAAATGAAATGCAACTTCTACTACTTCAGGAAACTTAAACTGGTTCAATACGGGGATGTAATCAATATTTAATAATAATGTATAGACTTTATACTCTGTAATAAACTGAATTACTTTGAAAAAAAGGGTTAATACCAGACCAGCTATGGTTCCGTCTAGCACAACTTTTAGTAGAAGTTTTTTCTTTAATTTCATTAGCATTCATTTCCTTTCTGTAAAGTTACTTAGTCATTCCATCCTCGTCAAATGATTGTACAATGTTGTATATTGAATGTTATACCGATTTTATTTATACTGTAGCATACATACAATACAAATTACTCCAAATTAGTAGTAAGAGAGGGGATGACGTTTATGAACCAAACAGGAAGAAATGGTATATATACAATTCAGCAGGTTTCTGATGTCACTGGTTTATCTAAACAAGTTATCCGTAAATGGGAAGAACGTTATGAACTTGTACAACCTGAGCGATTAGAAAATGGATATAGAACATACAAGGAAAAGGATGTAAATACTTTATTAAGAGTTAAGGTTCTTTCAGAAAAAGGATACTCTATCAAACAAGCTGTAGATATGTTAGAAAAAGAACCTGAAAGTGTCGAATCTTTTTTTAAAGCCAAACAACTTAAGTTTGAAAAATTTAATGATTCAGTGATCCAGTTACTTGAAAAAGGAACTTATTGTGATGATCTTGAGCTAAACCTTATTTTGCAACAGTCCTACCATAAATTAGGACTAGAAGAATTTATCAGTAAAGTGATTATCCCTTTTCTTAAAGAAGTAGGAGACAGATGGGAAAGAGATGAGTGGGGTGAGTATCAAGAGGCAGTTTCTAGCATGAGTGTTCGGGACTTTTTGATACAAATAAGAAAAACCTTTCAGCTAAGGGATGACGCACCATTAGTCATTGGAGCATGTTTGCCAGAGGAGCATCACGAGTTGCCAATTCATATTATATTGCTGCAATTTATGCTTCGAGGTTGGAAAACTGTTTTAATCGGTGCATCACCAGCGCCAGGAGCAATAGAATCGTTAGTCCAAAAGCTAAAACCAAGTATTGTTATATTATCTGCTTCGACTACATTGCCTTTTGAAAAAGACCCTAAATTACTCCGAGGGCTCGACAAATTTGCAAGTGAACAGGAACAGGTAGAATTTTATATAGGTGGTAGTGGAGCACTAAATTATTTAGAAGGTAAAGAGTTAAATGCTATACAAGTAACTAATGATATAGAACAAATTTTAGTATGAATTGAAAAAGCTACTAGCTCTCTTATGATGAGCTGGTAGCTTTTTTTGCTAACTTGATATTTACGGTAATGTTATGAATTGAGAACTGCATCCTATACCATTTTGGACAAGTTTATAGCAACAATCATTAATAAAGAACAAATTACGTTAATAAAACAGATCGAATGATTAAAAATGTATAGATTTGTATATCCTTTTTTAAGAAGTTCCGAGTAAGATCATTTTCTTTAAGGAGACAATGTATATGACAGAAAAACCAAAAAACTATTCAAGAAGAGACTTTCTAAAAACTACAGGGATTGCTACTGGAGCTTTAATAGGAGGCGGGTTAATAGGCGGTTTAGTTGGGTTAAATGCAAATAAGACAGATCAAGAAGTATCAGAAGGCACTATAAATCATGAAATGGCAACTAACCAGGGATTTCAATTCTTTCAAAACCAGAGAGAGTTTGATGTACTCTCGAATGCTACCGAACGCATCTTTCCGAAGGATGATTTGGGACCAGGGGCAATTGATTTGGGGGTACCTTATTTTATTGATCGCCAACTAGCAGCGCAATATGGGAGTAATACGAAGGAGTATATGCACGGCCCGTTTGCTGTAGGGGCTAAAACCCAAGGCTATCAAAGTCGATTGACACGAGCATCTATCTTTAGGCAGGGAATTGCTCAATTGGAGGAAGAGGCAAGCAAAAGATTTGAAAAAGGATTTTCCAGTTTAGAAGCTGAGCAAATGGATGAAATATTAACAGCTTTTCAAAACGATGAAGTTCCTATGACGGGAGTTACTTCAGCATTTTTCTTCCGACTACTTCGAACGGCGACGTTAGAGGGGGCTTATGCAGATCCAATGTATGGTGGAAATCGAAATATGGATGGCTGGAAAATGAAAGAGTTTCCTGGTCATCAAATGGCTTATATCAATGTAATTGAAGAGGAAAAGTTCCAAAAAATTGAGCCAAAATCACTTAGTGGAATGTAAAGGAAAGTAGAGGGATAAAATTTATGGCTACAACATTACCAAAAGTAGACGTGGTTGTCGTTGGTTTAGGATGGACTGGGGGAATCATTGCGGCTGAATGTGCAAAAGCCGGGTTAAAGGTTATTGGTTTAGAAAGAGGAAGAAAACGAGGAACTGAGGACTATCAGAAAATACATGATGAATATCGTTATGCAGTTCGTTATGAATTAATGCAAGACTTATCTAAAGAGACTATTACCATTCGAAATAATCGAAAGATGCCAGCATTGCCAATGAGACAGTTGAGCTCATTCTTATTAGGAGATGGACTAGGAGGTTCCGGGACCCACTGGAATGGGCATACATGGAGATTTTATCCATATGATTTTCAAATTAAAACGATGACAGATGAAAAATATGGTCCCAATAAATTATCTAGTGATTATTTGCTGCAAGACTGGGGCGTTACCTATGATGAGCTAGAACCTTATTTTTATAAATATGATCAGACCGCTGGAATCTCTGGAGAAGATAAAAATCCTTTTTGGGGGAAGAGAGCACAGGATTTTCCTACTCCTCCTATGAAAAGAACTCCCATTTTGAAAAAGTTTGAAGGAGCGACCAAATCACTAGGATATTCTCCTTTTATGCTACCTTCTGCTAATTTATCGGAAGCATATACAAATCCAGATGGAGAAGTCATAACTGCTTGTCAATACTGTGGTTTCTGTGAGCGATTTGGTTGCGAATACGGAGCCAAAACATCACCTGAAATAACAGTTATACCTACCGCTATAAAAACTGGGAATTTTGAAGCAAGGTTTCATGCAAATGTAATGGAAGTCATAAAAAGTGGAAATAAGGTGACTGGTGTAAGGTATTTAGATACTCAGTCCGGAGAAGAGTTTATCCAAGAGGCCGAAGTAGTTGTTCTAGCAAGTTACGTTATGAATAACGCCAAATTACTTATGGTATCAAATATTGGTGAACAATATGACCCTGAAACTGGAAAGGGGACGCTTGGTAAAAATTATTGCTACCAAATATTACCGGGTGCAACTGGATACTTTGAAGAACAAATGAACACATTTATGGGGGCGGGAGCCCTTGGTATGTCTATTGATGATTATAATGCGGACAACTTTGATCATAGTGATTTAGACTTTATTCATGGTGGCAGTATTTCCATCACCCAAACCGGATATAGACCTATCGAAACAAATCCAATACAACAAGGAACACCAACCTGGGGAGCAGAGTTTAAGAAAAATTCTATCTACAATTATACTCGCACATTATCGATTGGAGCTCAAGGTGCCTCGATGCCACATAAGGAAAATTACTTGTCACTAGATAGTAAATACAAGGATGTTTACGGGTTACCGCTACTCCAAATGACTTATAATTTTACGGATCAGGATAGAGCCTTGCATAAGTATATTACAGAAATATCAACAAATATTATGAAGGAAATGGGAGCGAAAACGATAGAAGGTAAGGTAGCAATTACAGATTACGATATTGTTGGCTATCAAACAACTCATAATACGGGAGGGACTATTATGGGGGCTAATCCTGAAAATAGTGTAGTAAATCCGTTTTTGCAACACTGGGATGCAGAGAATTTGTTTGTAGTAGGTGCAGGAAACTTCCCGCATAACGGAGGGTATAATCCGACTGGAACAGTGGCAGCACTAGCCTATAAAAGCGCGGAAGGAATCATTAAATATAGTAAATCGGGTGGTTCGCTTGTTTAATGAATAGTAAAAGAATTGAAAAAGCTACGGGCCCTTATACAAGATAGGGTGCTGGTAGTTTTTTTTTTGGAATAAAATGATAGACATCTTAGAGAAAACATCCCTTCACCTTTTGTATATAAAAAAGTAGCATGAACACTGGTTTCATGCTACTTTAAAAAATGAATAATACTCCTGATTTCCGTTTCAGGCGTTTGTTGGTATGGCTTCTTCCTCACTCAATCCTACAGCTAAGATGATAGAATTAGATTTACTAAATGTAGTGATCTGCATATCAAAAAATCAATCGCCAACAATTCTGTTCAAAGCCTACTGAAAATGGCAGAAACAGGTTTTGACCTTAAAGTACCCAACGTCTTTTGTTCGGTTTTTCTGAGGTCAAAAAACTCAAATGATTTAGTACAAACAGATGAAATTATGGTATGATTAAACTAATAACCAGGTACTAATAACAGGTATAATATATGTGAATAATAAATCGGAGGTATTTATGAGAGACTTAATTCAATTAAAAGATAAAAATATTGTTGTTATGGGTGTTGCGAATGAGCGTAGTCTAGCGTGGGGAGTAGCAAAATCATTATTTGAAGTAGGTGCGAATGTTATCTTTACATATCGTAAAGAACGTTCCCTTGGAAAAATAGAAAAGTTATTGAAAGATAATAATTTAGAGGCAAAACTAGTAGTAGAATGTGATGTAAATAGTGATGATAGTATTAAAACTGCGTTCCAACAAATTGGACAGGAAGTTGAAGTAATCCATGGTGTAGTTCACTCTGTTGCCTTTGCGCATGCGGAAGATTTAAAAGGGGACTTTATACAAACTTCGAGAGAGGGCTATGCTTTTGCGCAAGATACAAGTGCTTATTCGCTTATTGCTGCAGCTAGAGAAGCAACGCCTTTTATGACTGAAGGTGGATCTATCGTAACAATGACATATTTAGGAGCTGAACGTGTACTAGAAGGCTACAATGTAATGGGGATTGCTAAAGCATCTCTAGAAGCATCTGTTAAGTACTTGGCTTTGGACTTAGGGAAAAACAATGTACGTATAAATGCTGTTTCCGCTGGGGCAGTTCGAACACTAGCAGCAAAAGGGATTTCTTCTTTCAATACAATCTTGCACCAAATTGAAGAAAAGTCACCATTAAAACGAAACGTGACTCAACAAGAAGTAGGCGATATGACCGTTGCGCTATTAAGCAATTTATCAAGTGGTGTAACAGGTGAGGTCATCTTCGTAGATTCTGGATATAATATTATGGGCTAAATTGGTATTGATTAATAAAAGCGGTGGAAGATGATCTAGTCATTTTCTACCGCTTTTAATCTTGAACTCGGAATATTAACGAAGTGATCGTAGTCTAAATATAAAACGTGTAATCCTCTGGTAACACGCGTTTTAAGAATTTCTTCGTGCGTTCTTCTTTTGGACTAACGAAAATATCGTGAGGGGTGCCTTCTTCAACTACTACTCCACCATCCATAAAGATAACTCGGTTAGCGACATCCTTTGCAAAGGACATTTCATGTGTAACGACTAACATAGTAGTACCTTCATTGGCAATATTTTTCATGACCGTTAGCACTTCTCCGACTAATTCTGGGTCTAATGCGGAGGTTGGTTCATCAAATAGAATAATATCGGGGTTTAACGCTACTGCTCGTGCAATTCCTACACGCTGCTGCTGACCACCGGAAAGCTGACTCGGATAGGAATCATATTTATCCGATAAACCTACTTTATCAAGAGCCCTTTTGCCAATATCATTTGCTTGATCTTTAGGTATTTTACGGCCGATGATTAGTCCCTCTGTTACATTTTCGAGAGCTGTTTTATTGTTGAATAAATTATAATTTTGAAATACGAAAGCTGTTTTTTGTCGGATGGTATGGATATCTTTTTTAGAGGCATCATGCAAATTTACTTGTAAATCACCAAAAGTTGCCTTACCGCTATCGGCTTTTTCTAAAAAGTTAATGCAGCGTAGTAAAGTCGTTTTTCCGGAACCACTAGGACCGAGAATTACTACTACGTCTCCTTTATCAATGGATAGGTCGACTCCCTTTAATATTTCATTCTTCCCGAATGATTTATGAATATCATTGATTTTTAACATAAGTAACCCTCCTTAAGCGCTCACATATTTGTATCTGCGAAGGCGTTTTTCATATAATTTAAATCCGTATTCGACAAGGCTACACAAAATAATATATACAAGGAAAATATCTATATATGCTTCCACATAGTTATAACCTACGTTTGCCGCTACTTTCGCCTTCAATGTAATTTCCTGTAAGGACATTGCATATCCAAGTGATGTAGCTTTTATTAGATTCACGGTAGCTGTACAAATATTAGGTAATGCTACGACTAGTGCTTGGGGTATTACGATTCGACGATATGCTTGGAAATTCGAAAGACCGACTGATTGAGCGGCCTCTAGCTGTCCTTTATTGACAGTACTTAGAGCCGATCTAAATACTTCTATCAAGATAGCGGTAGTGCTGAAAGAGAATACGATAAAAGCGTACCAAATAGGATTGATATCGTAGACGTTTATGTTAATGTTGTACCTCTCAAAAAACAGAGAAAGTATTAAGGGAACACTAGCATAAACGATAAATATTTGAATAATAATCGGCGTACCTCTTACGAAGGATACATATATTTGTGAAAATCTATTTAAAACAGGTATCTGATTGATGCGTGTTAAAGCCAATAAAAAACCTAAAGGTAGGGCAATAAGCAAAGCTACAATTGTAACAAGAAGCGTAATTGGCACACCGGATAATGCGATAAAGAACGTATCTATTAAAAATGTATAATTCAGACCTTCCGACATTATTTACACTCCTTAATTTGTGTTAATTGTATGTTTTCCTTTGCTAAATACTTTTTCAAGCTTGTCAAAGAATTTTTCGATAAGTATGGATAAAACCCAGTAAACAATCGCAAGTGCGATAAATATTTCTAATGCATGTGTATTGTAGTTTGCTGCAATGATTAAATTTGCTTTACCAACGATATCGATTAACCCGATTGTATAAGCAAGAGATCCTTCTTGAAGCAATGCTATAAGTCCATTTCCAAAGTTAGGAAGTGCAACAACTAATGCCTGTGGGAAAATGATACGTCTATATGCTTGAAAGGGGCTTAAACCTACGCTAACAGCGGCTTCAAATTGTCCCTTTTCGATGGACTCATAGGCAGACCTAATAACCTCCGACATTATAGCTGCGAATTGTAAGGTGAAGGTAATGACTACAAATACTGCTGTATTTAAATCATGTAAATATAACCCGAAATTATCGGCTAAGGCAGGTACACCGTAATACACTAAAAACAGTAGTACGATAGATGGAGTACATCTTAAAATGGTTGTATAGAAATTTGCCGTTTTTTTAGCAATTTTACTCTTGCCAAGCTTCATCACAGCAAGGATCAAACCGAAAAAAGTCCCGAAAATAATGGATAATCCCGCAACCATAAAAGTTACTTGTAAAAATGGAAGCAATACCGGAAGTGAGTTCCATATGTACGATATATCAAAATATTTTTCCATATTATGCATTATTCCCCCTGTGATATTTTGAAAGGCTGCCTGCGCATCCTACGCTAGGCAGCCCTTATAGGAATCCGATATTATCTTTCTACTTGGTCTAACACTTCAAAAAGATCTCGGCCGTAGAACTCAGTGCTAAGTTCATTTGTTTTCTTTTCTTCTTGTAATTGTTTTATAGCTTTATCATATGCATCTGCAAATTCTTGTTCTTTTTTGTTGAATAATGGCCATGTCTTGATAACAGCAAACTCATTGTAAACAACTTCATCTTTTAGGTTGTAATAAGGACCACTTTCATCTAAAACTTGTTTTTGGAATGGTCCTTCAATAATTACTCCCCCGTCAACGCGACCTTCATTGACCCATTGCACTACATCCACTGTAAATGCATCTCCAGCATCTAGTTTAACCGGATTATCAGGGTTTGCTTTGTTGTATTCGTCAATTACTGTATACTGCGCATTATTTGCAGCAATCGGTGCCAAAGAGTATCCAGCAGATGCAAAATCCTCTAAGGACTTAATATCTTCATTTTCTTTTTTCAAGACGAGACCTGCACTACTTAATCCAAGGAATTTTTGTGGAAATATAAATTTTTCTGTACGTTCCTCTGTCCAAAACGCATTTTTCACCCCAACTTGGAATTTGCCTTGTTCTACTCCGATTAATAGATCATCACTTGTAGTTCCTACATATTCAAATTCATATTCAGGTAGCAGTTCATCTACTAGTTTCATTACCTCTACGTCGTATCCAGTTGCATTTCCGTTGTCGTCTAACCAAGAAATAGGTTTAGAGGCCATGTCATATGCTACTTTTACTTTGCGAACATCTCCACCTTCTGAGGAAGTAGAAGCTTCTCCAGAACTACAAGCTGCTAAAATTGAAATAGACGCAAATCCAACTGCTGCTAATTTAAAATACTTATTCATGTTCATTCTCCTTATCTTTTCACTAAGTTTTTATTTTTTACCTCTTCTAACGCTGAAAGTGCCAGTTTTTTAATAGTCATATCATCCATAGGAGGATTATGAAGTCCTGCTCGGACATCTCGATAATAACGTTGTAGCGGATTAGTTCGCTGTAAGCTTTTAGCCCCAACTAAACGCATCGCTTTATCGACAATAGTGATGGCTGAATTAGTAACAATATGCTTCGCTACGCTTACTTCGTTTGAAAGTAAATCTTTTGTAGACTCATTGTCATAGGCAGTAGCAACTCCATAAATGACTAATCTAGCCTTCGTAAGCTCCAAATCTATTTCTCCGATGAGTTGCTGAACATTTGGTAGCTGTGCTATAGGTCCATTCAAGCTATTTGGTGAATGGGTATTGGCAAAATGTACTGCGTAGTCTCTTGCTGCCTGTGCAATTCCTAAATAGGTCGCTGGTATATGTAATAGCCAACCATTTATCTTCCCGCCACTAGCGAATTCAGGGAGTTCTACCAAATGCGATTCATGAACGAATACGTTATTTAGTACTAAGTCATTACTACTCGTTCCGCGCATGGATATAACATCCCAGGTTTCTTCAATGGAAAGACCTTCTGTATTACGAGGAATAAGGAAGAAGCCGACTCTTTCTTTTTCCTCAATCCAAGCAGATGTTAAAAAATAGGAAAGTACAGGGGAAGCGGTCGTGAATATTTTACGTCCATTTAATACCCAAGAATCTCCGTTTTTTATGGCAGTAGTTCCAGGTCTACCCCCACGCGTTGGACTTCCGGTTTGTGCTTCACTAACGGAACGATTTACGAGTGCACCATTTAATACTTCTGCTGCGAAAAAGTCTAGTTTCTCCTTCGTCCAGAGTTTGTTTTCGAATAGTTCACCAACAACACCTAAGCTCCAACCTACAGATAAAGCCGTATTGGCATCAAAGCTAGCAAGTGTTTCTTGTAAAAGAACCATATCGTAGACAGAAAATCCATTGCCTCCATATGATTCGGGTAGAGTAAGGCTTGCATATCCAAGCTTGATCAAATCCTCCACATTTTCTTTTGGGAAAATAGATTGCTCATCAATTTCGGCGGATTTACTTTTAAATTTATCTTCTAACACATATAAACGATCGATCCATAGTTGCTGTTTTTCCGTTTTGATGTACAAATTATTCAAAGTTGTCGTCTCCTTTAATATAAATTATTCCAATTAGTTAAGTTGGTATTTAAAGAAAATAAAAAACCCTTCCCAGAAATGAAAAGAGTAAGTAGTTTTGTGTACACTTATCTCTCAAGTTTCTTGCTGGAAGTAGCACCATACCACAGCTGTGGCGGTTGCTGAAGCATCATCGGACCAGTCCCTCAGCTTCTCTTAATAAGCAGTATGGAGTTGTTGAAATAATCGTACTACTTCAACTAGATGAAGTCAATAGTAATTCCTATAAATTTAATCGGAATTGATATTGAATTTTTTTAAAGGGTTTTTGAAAGTTCATACAGGGTAATAAAAAATAGAGAAGAGAAAAATAGAGGAGGAGATAGCTTGAATAAGAAAGTAAATGTAAGCAGCAAAAATGAACAATTAGAAGAATTCCGAGTGGATGATCAAGGTCAAGCTATGACTACAAATCAGGGTCTAAAACTATCAGAGGATGAATTTTCTTTAAAAGTGGGAGAACGGGGACCCACTTTGATAGAAGATTTTCACTTCCGTGAAAAAATGACGCATTTTGACCATGAGCGTATTCCTGAACGTGTAGTGCATGCTAGAGGATATGCGGCTCATGGAGAGTTTGAGCTATACGAATCAGCGAGCGAATTTACAAAAGCGAAATTCTTACAAACACCTGGCACAAAGACCCCAGTATTCGTAAGGTTTTCTACTGTGGCGGGATCACGCGGTTCTGGTGAGTTAGCACGGGATGCTAGAGGATTTGCGACGAAGTTTTATACGGAAGAAGGGAATTATGATTTAGTAGGAAATAATATTCCAGTCTTTTTCATTCAAGATGCTATTAAATTCCCGGATCTGGTCCATGCTTTGAAACCAGAGCCGCACAATGAAATTCCACAAGCAGCTACTGCTCATGATACATTTTGGGACTTTGTTGCCAACAATCAGGAGACGGCACATATGATAATGTGGGCAATGTCGGATCGTGCCATTCCACGTAGCTTTCGTATGATGGAAGGGTTCGGTGTAAATACATACCGTTTCATTAATGAGGCAGGTAAATCCCATTTTGTGAAATTTCATTGGAAACCGTTACTTGGCATCCATTCTGTTGTCTGGGATGAAGCACAAAAGCTAAATGGGAAAGATCCAGATTTCCATCGTCGTGACCTATATGATTCGATTGATAATGGCGATTATCCCGAGTATGAATTTGGAGTCCAACTAATTGCAGAGGAAGATGAATTTAAATTTGATTTCGATATTTTAGATCCTACTAAACTATGGCCTGAGGAAGAGATACCAGTAAAAATTTTAGGGAAGATGACATTAAATCGTAACGTAGATAATGTATTTGCCGAAACGGAGCAAGTTGCATTTCATCCAGGAAGTGTTGTACCAGGAATAGATTTCTCAAATGATCCACTACTTCAGGGACGATTGTTCTCCTATACAGATACACAATTAATCCGTCTAGGTGGACCTAATTTTCATGAGCTGCCGATAAACAGACCTGTTTGCCCATTCCATAACAATCAACGTGATGGATATGGAAGACAAACGATTAATGTAGGAAGAGTGAGTTACCATAAAAACTCTCTTGCTGGAAATACTCCAACACCTGTTAGTGAAGTGGAAGGTGGGTATACACATTATCAGGAGAAGATAGATGCTCGTAAAGTTCGAGCTAGAAGTGAGAGTTTTAAAGACCATTTCTCACAGGCTACGTTATTTTGGAATAGCATGAGTGATCCAGAAAAAGAGCATATTATTAGTGCATTCAGCTTCGAGCTTGGTAAATGTAAAGAATTGACCGTTCGTCAACAAGTACTAGAAATGTTTTCACATGTAGATTTGGACTTAGCGAGTAAGGTGGCAGAAAATTTAGGGCTCGTGGTGCAAGGTGTAAGTACTCCCACTAATACAAAATCTTCACCAGCACTTAGTCAGTTGAATACTATTATGAGACCACAAACACGAAAAATTGCTGTTCTAGTTGGAGAAGGATTTGACGAGGATTTAGCTAAGATTCTTGCTGACTTAAAAGCAGGAGGAACAATGCCAGAAATAGTGAGTGATCACCATGGATCAATCGCTGGAGCGGATGGGACGCTACTACCGGTAGACCATACATTCCTAACTGCTGATTCTGTATTGTTTGATGCAGTGTATGTAGCAAGCTCGCATGGTAAAACGGCCATGTTTGAAAAAGAGGCTTCATATTTCATCAAGGAAGCCTATGCGCATTTCAAACCGATCGGTGCTACATTTAGCGGAGAGCAACTAGTCGATAACCTTCACTTTACTGGTCAAGAGGGAGTTCTCTCCAAAGAAACTGGCAAGAGCTTTGTAGATAGTTTTTTAAATGCTATAGCTGCACATCGCTTCTGGAACCGAGCAGTTTAAACATCAGGTGGGCATGTCCAACTATTAGGGCATCCCCATTTTACATAGAATATAAATGGTATAGTGTTAGTGAGAAACCCTAAGAGTATTTTTCTTTGTGTATAATATACACAAAGGTTTACTAATACTGAAAAGAAGCAAAGCAGAGGGGGAAATTTCATGCACTATGTAATAATTGGCGGGGATGCAGCGGGGATGAGTGCGGCAATGGAAATTGTACGCAACGATCCAGGAGCTCAGATTACAACGCTGGAAAAAGGGCATATCTATTCCTATGGGCAGTGTGGGTTACCCTATGTAGTTGGACAGCATGTGCCTTCTTCAACAGACGTTATAGCTCGAAGTGTAGAAATGTTCCGAAGTAAATATGGTATTGATGCAAAGACAGGATATGAAGTGACTCAGGTGGATCCCATAAATAAAACTGTGTCAGGAGACATCCTACAAACGAGAGATAATTTCATCTTAAAATATGATCGTTTACTTATTGCAACGGGGGCTACCCCAGTAGTTCCGGAATGGGATGGTAGTCATTTGTTAGGGATTCATACGATTAAGACGATTCCAAATACAGAGGCCATTATCGCAGATTTAGAAAATGTTCAACAGGTTACGATAATTGGAGGAGGATATATCGGATTAGAAATGGCTGAAAACTTTGTAAGTATTGGAAAAAAGGTACGCATTATTCAAAGAGGGAATCAGCTTGCTGGCATATTTGATAACGATGTAGCATGTTTAATACATGAACATGCAAAGGCTAATGGCGTGGAAGTGTTATTAAATGAGGAAGTTCAATCGTTAACGGGAGATACTCGAGTAAATAAGATAATAACGGACAAAGGTGGCTATCCAACAGACTTAGTTTTAGTAGCTGTTGGAGTTAAACCAACAACGGAATTTTTAGAAGGTACTGGCGTTCAAATGCACCCGAACGGAGCAATTGTAGTAAATAATCATTTAGAAACGAATGTGGAAAATATTTATGCAGCAGGAGATTGTGCAACTCATTTTCATCGTATTAAACAACTGAATGATTATATCCCTCTAGGAACTACTGCAAATAAACAAGGTAGAATGGCTGGATTAAATATGATTGGTCAAATGACTGAGTTTAAAGGGGTTGTCGGCACTTCCATCATGAAGTTTTTTGATTTGACGCTAGGAAAAACTGGACTGACTGAGAATGAAGCAAAGCAGCTTGGTATTTCATATGATGTGCATGTTCAGGAAGCTACGGACATTGCAGGTTACTATCCTGGCAAGGAAACAATGCATATGAAATTGATTTATCGTAAGGATGATCAACAGCTATTAGGTGGTCAAATTGTTGGAGGAAATGGTGTAGATAAAAGGATTGATGTATTAGCAACAGCCCTTTATCATCGAATGAGCTTTTCTGAGTTATTGGATCTTGATCTTGCATATGCTCCTCCGTTTAATGGCGTTTGGGATCCGTTACAGCAAATGGCGAAGCGAAACATTAAGAAAAAATAATAAAGTAGTGTTGACTATTTAAATTTTGTTGCATATACTACTAACAATAATAATTTTAATAAGTAAATAGCGAAGAAAAGGACATGAATCATTTAATATTTTCTTATCAGAGAATGGGGTCACCGACTGAAAGCCCTTAAAGAAAAGCGAATGATTTACCACCTTGGAGCAATTATGGGGAAAGCATTTATGTAATTATCCATGATCGGGAAACCGTTATCTTGTATGAGCGCAACAGATTTTTTTATGTTGCAAATTAGGGTGGAACCACGACCACACTCGTCCCTTTACCGGGATGGGTGTGGTCTTTTTGTATTTAGCTTCTTTCAGCATTCATCCCCCACTTCTATAAGTAGGGGATGAATGCTGTATATATTACAATCTGAGGAAGTTCAAACTACCAGCTCTTGCCAAGCTCGTCGCAATAATTATGGCTGATTCAAGTTGAATACCTGAAGTCACTGAATCAAGACAAAGCTAAACTTAATATTCAAGCGAAGAAAAGGACATGAATCATTTAATATTTTCTTATCAGAGAATGGGGTCACCGACTGAAAGCCCCTAAAGAAAAACAAATGATTTACCACCTTGGAGCTATTGTGGGGAAAGCATTTATGCGATTATCCATATTCGGGAAACCGTTATCTTGTATGAGAGCAACAGATTTACGTGTTGCAAATTTAGGGTGGAACCACGACCACACTCGTCCCTTTACCGGGATGGGTGTGGTCTTTTTTGTTAGACAAAATTTAAATGTAAAATGGAGGAATTAACATGTCAGTGAAAGCAGAAGAAAGAGTAAGTCATCAAAATTTAGGGCAACAATTGGAACTGTTTATGTCGATGGAGGAAGCGCCAGGAATGCCGTTTTATCTACCAAAAGGGATGATATTGCGGAATGTACTTGAAGATTTGTGGAGAGAAAAGCATCAACGAGCAGGTTATCAAGAGATTAAAACTCCCATTATGATGAAGCAGGAGCTTTGGGAAAAATCAGGACATTGGGATCACTACCATGAAAATATGTATTTTGCAGATGTAGATGATCAAAAATATGCGATTAAACCAATGAATTGTCCAGGAGCAGTATTAATTTTTAATAGTAAGCGAAGAAGCTACCGAGAGCTGCCGATTAGATATGCAGAACTTGGATTAGTACATCGTCATGAGCTTTCTGGATCGTTGAATGGATTATTACGTGTTCGAGCATTCACTCAGGATGATGCTCACCTATTTGTTTTGGAGGAGCAAATTGAAAGTGAAATAGCTAAGGTGATAGACCTTGTAGATGAATTTTACTCAGAATTTGGCTTTAGTTATAAGGTAGAGCTATCCACTCGACCAGAAAATTATATGGGGTCAGTAGAGGCTTGGGATCAAGCAGAGCATGCGCTTGAAACAGTTCTTCAGCATAAGCAGGTAGAATATCAAGTAAATGAGGGCGATGGAGCATTTTATGGTCCCAAAATTGATTTTCATATATTAGATGCCCTAGGACGTAGCTGGCAATGTGGCACTGTTCAGCTCGACTTTCAAATGCCTGAGAAGTTTGGCTGCAGGTATATCGACGAAGACAATCAATTACGCCAACCGATTATGATTCATCGGGCAATTTACGGTTCCATTGAACGCTTTATAGCTATTCTTTTAGAGCATTTTCAAGGTAGTTTTCCACTGTGGTTATCGCCGATTCAAGTTAAAGTACTGCCAATTTCCGACGCACATAGCGTGTATGCAGAGGAAATAAAACAACAACTTGTGAAGATGGGGTATCGAGTGGAGATAGACAATCGGGTAGAAAAAATTGGCTTGAAAATTCGGGAAGCAGCTATGCAAAAGCATCCTTATATGCTCATTATAGGAGATCAAGAAAAGGAAAAAAATGTAGTTTCTGTTCGAAAACACAAAGTAGGTGTTTTAGGTGAAATGAGTATTTCAGAATTTATCGAGAGATTAAACGAGGAGAAGAAAATATAAATACAAAATGCATCTCATTTCAACAAGGATTTTCGGTAGTATATAACGAATGAAACTATTACGGAGGTCGTTGAATGGGAAAGTGGATATTATTATTGGGAGGTCTCGCTATTCTATCTGGTAATGCCTGGGGAATCTATTCTATGTATCAGCCGAGAGTAGGGCCTATTGGAAACGGAGAAATTGCGAACCATATTTGGGTCAGTATCTTTATAAGTATTTTAGCGGGGTTAATAGCTATTGCTCAATTTGTAGTTTTACTTCTTTATGATAATCATAAAAAGAGATTTCCAAGATTGGAAACAGAACGATTTTTTTTGCGACCGATTGAAGCTAGTGATGCAAAAGAAGTATTTCATTATTTTTCAAAAGACGAGGTCACAAAGTATTATGATTTGAATACGTTTAAGGACATAAAGGAAGCAAAAGTATTAATAGGAAATTGGCAAAAGCGATACCATAAAAAAGAGGGGTTTCGCTGGGGAATTGCTACGAAGGAAGATAATAAGATTATTGGTAGCTGTGGTTATCACAATTGGGAGAAGGAACATTTTAAAGCGGAGGTTGGTTTTGAAGTGACTCCAGAGTTTTGGCGAAAAGGGATTATGACAGAGGTTTTACAGCCTGTTCTAAGTTACGGTTTCGAGACAATGGAGTTAAATCGAATTGAAGCACTCTTTGATCCTGAAAATTTAGCATCAAAAAAAACATTAGAAAAAGCAGGCTTCGTATATGAAGGAATTTTAAGGCAATCGGCGTTTGAAAAAGGACATTTTTGTGATGCGGCAATTTGTTCCTTATTAAAAGAAGAGCATGTGCGAAAAGCGCAGGCTCTTTAATATCTAATCCAGCTAAGTCCAGTTGTTCCTTCTCCAGCATGTACTCCAACACAAGCACTAAGAGGAAGGACAATTACTTTTAGTTTAGGGAATTCTTGTAGCAATTCTTCTTTCCATGTTTTTGCGTCAGTCGTGTTATTGCAGTTAATAACTGCAACCTCTGGAACTTTGGATATTTTCATATCATTACGTAGCAAGTTCATGACATATTTTTTAGCTCTCTTATCTGCACGAACCTTTTCTTTCATCACTACTTTTCCGTTATCAAAGGAAATGACAACTTTTATATTTAGAAGATTACTTAGAAAGGCTTTGGTTCCAGATACGCGACCGCTTTTATGAAGTTGCGTTAAGCTCGATGGTATAAAGGATAGTTCGGAGTTTTTCGTCATATTTTCAATACGAGCAACAACCTCCTCTATGTCGTGATTTGCTTCCATCATACGCTTACCGACTTCCAGCATTTTGACCATTGGATATGATCCTATTTTAGAGTCAATTGAATACACTTGAAAATTTGCCATTTTCGAAGCAGTTTGTGAGCTATTATAGGTTCCTGACAACTCACTGGATGTGTGAACAGCAACGGCACAGTCGTACCCTTTTGCTTTTAAATCTTCATATAATTGCACCATCTCACCGATTGGAGGCTGTGAAGTTTTTGGGTGAACCTTTGCTTTGCGTAACTTGTCATAAAATTCGTCATGCGTCATTTCAATTGTTTCTTTAAAAGCACCATCTTCAAATACGATATTTAAGGGAAGGACATAAATATTATGTTTTTCAATGAAAGTTGGGTCTAATAAAGCAGCAGTATCAGTAATCCAAGCAACTTTTTTCTTCATAATTTTAAGGGCTCCTTTTAATTCTATTAGCGCTAATTTACATCAGACTTAATATTAGCAATAGTGTTATATGTCATGTTTTGTAGGTATTTCGGAGCCTAGTACATATTTTGAACATAATTACAAAGGGGAGTGAATCATGAAGCAATCATTACCACAGGAGGTACATCAATTGATGCAAGCATTTTTGCATTTATTGAATACATATTTCTCAAAGGATTTAATTGAAGGGGTCTATATTTATGGATCTACTGCATTAGGGGCTTTTGAACAGGAAAAGAGCGATATTGACTTTATTGTTTTATTGAAGCGAACAGCAAACAAACAAGAAACAGAAATTCTAAAGAATATTCATATTCAATTAACTAATGAAAACCGCGGAGCAAGTTTGGATGGAATGTATATATTAAAAGACGAAATAGGGAAGACAAATGATACTCTAGCTCCTTATCCTTACTGCTCGGATGGGAATCTAGAGGTTGGTCATTGGGATATTAATCATGTAACCTGGTGGGTACTAAAGGAGTACGGAATTGTACTACAAGGAACACCAATTATAGAGTTAGATATTGCAACTAAATGGGAAGATGTCTTCAATACATTAAAATATAATATAAATGAATATTGGTACAGCAAAGCGAAAGAAGTAAGGGTTTCAGTTTCGGATGAAATGGTGGAATCCACCACTACAACTATTTGTAGGATTCTTTACTCTTTAGAGAATGGCCAAATTATTTCCAAGAAAAGAGCGCTGGAAACTGGCTTGAAGACCTTGCCTGAACGTTGGCATTTATTATTGAAAGAAGGATGGAGAATCCGTACGTCTGGGCATTCACAATCACTGTTTGAAACAGAAATTCTTCGTGCAGAAGCTTGTCGAGACTTTGTTTTATATGCGCATAAATTATGTGAGGAAAGATATTTTTCGGAGGTATAAGGATGGAATATAGACAATTAGTAGCTGAAGATGCGAGTGCATATTGGGAGTTAAGATTAGAAGCATTGCAAAGTAGCCCAGAAGCATTTGGCACGAGCTATGAAGAAGCAATTCAACGGGACAACCCAATTGAACGAGTAAAGGATAACTTAAAAATAAAAGGAAATTATACGTTTGGAGCGTTCGATCAGTATAAACTAATCGGAATGGTCACTCTTTTACAGGAGAGTAGCTTGAAGATGAAGCATCGTGCTAATATTTTCGCTATGTATGTAAGTCCAATTGGCAGAGGAAAAGGTATAGGTAAAGCCTTAATGGAATTGGCGATTGCACAAGCAAAAGAAAGCAGGGAAATTGAAAAGATAAACCTATCCGTAGTTTCAAGTAATGAGGCAGCAAAGAATCTGTATCTTCAATTAGGCTTTAAAGTATTTGGGACAGAAGAGATGGCATTAAAGGTTGGGGATGCTTATTTCGAAGAACAGCATATGTCGTTAATCTTAAAATGAAAGTAAGTGGGAAAAAGATTCAATTGAATCAGCTGACTATTTACCAGCTAAATTTAAAGCTTTAATACAATCTGAAATGCATCTATTAGAAGCTGCAAGAAAACAAAACAAAGTCACATCGATGAACACTTATGCATTTATAGCAAAGTAAGGAGAATTATATGAAAGAACTAACAGAAGAAATAAGAAAGTTCCGGTATGAACGAGGTTGGGGAGGAAATCCTGATGCTCGTAGCCTTGCTATTTCAGTATCATTAGAAGCAAGTGAACTATTAGAGCATTTCCAATGGGTTAGTGCGGAGGATGCGATAAAAAAAGACAAACAGGCAATTGCTGACGAAGCAGCGGATGTATTCATTTATCTTTTACAATTTGCTGATGTTCTTGGAATTGATTTAAAGGATGCTGCTCAGCAAAAAATGAAGAAAAATGCATTGAAATATCCCGCACCTCAAGTAGATTAACATAACCTCACCCTTGCGCTAGCTACACGGCAATAAGGAGTGGTCTTCAAACATTTGAAGGAGTGATTGAAGAACAGATACACATCGTGCGGCAAGTGAACATTCATGTAGTATACGTATTATTTTAATGACAACGTAGCTCAAAGATAAAACGTTGACCCTTTCTATCGGTCAACGTTTTTTGTGGATTTAAACCATTGAATAAATGACATTAATAATAGCGCGGCAATTGCCCCAGATGTATCTAACATGACATCTTGGAAAGAAGCCGTGCGACCACTTGTAAACGATTGTCGGAATTCATCAGTAATAGCAAGAAGAAAAGTGATCACAACCACTGTAACCTTACGATACTTAAATCTTGGTAATGCAATATATATAGCTAAAGCAATTATTCCAAAATAAATGAAATGTGTTCCTTTTCGTATTAAAAACTCTACAAAAGCATAGTATCCACGCTCATCCACCGAAACGAGAATACCCCAGTATGGAATTTGGAAAAGACTTAGAAAATACTCCAGTGGTTTGTTGGGGAGCCATGCCTTTAAGATATCCTGCATAGATTGCTGTTCAGCTGATTGCCCTGATGCTAAAAATACAACAACAAGTAATAGTAAAAGAGGTATAAGTTTTTTCATATACTGACATTAGCATAAAAGTGACGGATTTTCATGTGTGAAAATTATTGTCCGTGTTATAACGAAATTTATCATTCTTGAAAGAAGACTCCCATCAGCATGAGTAGGAGGGAGATGAATTTCGGTTGGCGTTAGCCGAAGCTGTTTCGCGCAGCTTTTCAATTTCGACTCTATCCTAACAAGGGACTGCAAAGTTACTTGAAGGAGGACAAGCGTTAATGTCTGTAGATAGTTTGGCTTTAGTAAAAAGTTTGGTTGAGTTTAGGATAAGTTTGGAGTTTCGAGGTAGCTTAATTTGAAATAATATCCAGGTTAAATATGAAAACCCAAGGGACACTAGTGCTCCTTGGGTCTTTGTTGTTATTTAATCGGTATCCAAATTTCTGAATAACAATTTGCGCTTGAAGGATCGTCATCGGAATACACTTCTAGCTCTGGTGTCCCAGCAGGCTCATACGGATTGGATGGAAACCACTCAGAATATATTTGTTTCCATGTATTCTGCATGGCATCTGGCATAGGGCCGTGTACTTCGAATACAACCCACTTGGATGAAGGGATTGTAATAGTTGATAGGTTTTCTGGTACTTCTCCTACATGATCTGTTGCAATCCAATAATCAATTAAGCTATTCTCTTGATATGCTTCATCTGCAACGCAAACACCAAGTATACCTTCAATTCCTCCGTTGTTTAATTGCAACAACAAATCATTTGTACCATCTACATGTACATCATCCCAAAATACAGGAATACCTTGTGTGTTTTCCCCATTTTTGCAGTTATACGTTCTTTTCACTCCGACGGCTTGAAAGCTTTCTTTTTCTACAATTTTATACTTCATCGGTTCTGCCCCCTTTAAATTTACCTGAATCATCAGGCGGTTGTAGGAATTTATTTTCCCAATATTTTTTCTCGCTTCACTAGGCGTTATGCCATGTTGCTTACGGAATGCTTTTGTGAAGGATTCAGGAGTGTCATAGCCGTATTTGTAGGAGACATCGATTACTTTATTGTCTGTATTCAGCAATTCTTGAGCAGCTAAAGTTAGTCGTCTTCTTCGAATATAGTCTCCGAGCGACATATCCGTTAGGATAGAAAAAGTACGCTGAAAATGAAAAACAGAAGAATTAGCTTCCTTTGCAATTTGTTCCATTGATAAATCCTCTAGTAAATGATCCTCCATATAGCTTATTGCTTGTTGAATCGACTCTACCCATCCCACTGGCTTCACTCCTTATATGTATCTTAATAGAAAGTCTGAAAGTCATCCTGTCATTTTGTGCGAACGTTGGACGGTTTAATACTTCGTAATTAGTTCGATAATTTCTTTAGGACGTACATCCAGTGATGACAGATCTTTAATATTTAACCAAATTGGTTCATAGCTACCTCTTTGGGAAGATGGATCAGTATATTCTTCGCCGATTCCGGGTCCAAATTTCCCACCTATTATATCTGCTAGAAAAAAGTGTTGAGTGCCACTTTGTTCAAGAATTTTAAAAGGCCTCTGGATTCTTACATGTACGCCAATCTCTTCATATGTTTCGCGAATCGCTGCTTGTTCTGGAGTCTCACCTTTTTCTAATCCTCCACCTGGAAACACGTAATACGTCATATGAGGTTTCGTTCGTTTGATGAGTGCTACTTGGCCATTTTCAATAATGATAGTTGCTCCACGATCTCTCATTTTTTCTCACCATCCTATGGAAATAAAGGTATCTTTTATTATATAGTGAAAGAGGACAAAGAAGATATAAAAAGGGGTGCTAATATGGAAATTTTGAATATCCAAAAGCGATCTGATTTGTTTGAGGAATCAGTGAAAATATTTTGGGAGCAGTGGGGAAATGAAACGAACTATGATTTTTACAAAGACTGTATGAGACATTCAAGTATGGAAAAGGATGCTATACCAAGATTTTATATTGCTATAGAGGACAATGAAATTATTGGTACGTATGCATTACTTAGAAATGACATTAATAGCAGACAAGATTTATATCCTTGGTTAGGCTGCTTATATGTGAAACCGTCATATAGGGGAAGGTCAATTGGTAAAATTCTTTTAGAGCACGGGTTGAACGTGACTGCACGACTAGGGTATGAAAAGCTATATTTATCTAGTGATTTAGAAGAATACTATGAAAACTATGGTTGGGTGAATTCAACAATTACGTACGGTCCCTTTGGTGGCTCTATTAAGGTTTATGAAAAAGAGACAGAGTTAAAGATTTAAACAACAGGAGGGGCTATCTAGATGATAGATCCTCCTGTTGTTTATGATCAATTTATATGAGTTTTAAAGGATATTTTCAATATTTGTCTAATATTATGAGTAGAACATATTGAAGAAGGTGAGATTGAATGGAGAAGAGTGAACTTCTTGAAAAGAGAATAGAGCAATTAGAAGAACGGGTTCGATTTTTAGAAGAGCAAATACATACTAAACCAAATATCTCTCAACCCGAGCGACCTATCATACAGGATCAACAACAAGTGAGACAGCCTGTTGAATGGGATATACTAATCTTTCAGAAAATATTGCCTCCCTTATTTATTGTCGTATTTATAATAGGAGTAATTTGGGGTTTCAAAGCGGTGTCGGATTACGGTTTTTTACAACCAACAGTAAAAGTAATTATAGGTTATGTCGTTGGCTTTGCATTAATCGCGTTAGGTATTTGGCAAATTAAAAGTCGCAAGAATTTAGGGCATATGCTCCTTGGTGGGTCTATTCCAATCCTAATGTTGACCACTTTTGCAATGCATCAGCTGTATAATATATCTGGACCAACAGTAGCTTTTATCTTCAATGTTGTTTGGATTTCATTGGGAGTATTTCTAACCAATAAGTACCGCTCACAAGGAATTGGGATTGTTGCTACAGTAGGAGGGGTATTTGTCCCGTTTTTGATAAACAGTACTTCACCAAATATTCCGTTGTTTTCTTTTTACGAAACGGTTCTTTTTACAGTATTTCTATGGATTGCCCTAAAATATTCCTACAAGGCTTTATATTATATTACGGTCATTTTCTTACAGGTAGCAATATTGGTTTTCTTTATTTTTGCAAATGTACCTGATGCTTATAAATGGATAGCAATGCTTCCCATATTCGTACAACATTTTGCGTTATTGGTTAGTCTTTTGAAGACGAAGCAGATGTTAAAGGAACAAGCGTATACGCTATTTACAATTATGCTATTAACTGCTTTATGGATTCGTGTATTATTCACGGATAATGAAGCAACTGTTTTAATGATAATTATTACGCTCGTCTATGGGATTTGTTATTATGCATATCAAAAGGATTCGATACGTGCTCCTATTTTTATTGCGGGTGGATCCATTGCTTTGCTAAATATAATGCAGCTCCAAATAGACAATTTACTATTTGAAGGAATAATTGGATTAAGCTTTATATACCTATTCGTATATAAGAAATATAAGCATATGTTACACATGATTCTTATGTGTATTAGTTATTTCATAGCTGTCTACTATGTGCTATCTATTTCGATTATGAACTGGGTATCATGGGAAATGTTACACTGGACGGTATTTATAGTAGGTACAGTTTACGGGGTTTATTTGCTAGCGAGTATTTTTATAGAGAAAACTATTTTAAATATCGGAGTACCATATGCTGCAGTTATGATTTTATACTTTTTGCATATGATTGCTGTCTTAGTTTCAGGAGATACCGGAAGCAATATGGAGCGA
Organism: Psychrobacillus sp. INOP01; assembly: GCF_018140925.1. Taxonomy (NCBI): domain Bacteria; kingdom Bacillati; phylum Bacillota; class Bacilli; order Caryophanales; family Bacillaceae; genus Psychrobacillus; species Psychrobacillus sp. INOP01. The sequence continues at coordinate 1,800,111 of NZ_CP073315.1, read as the reverse complement.
GTCATTACTAGTTCATTATGGATTATCGTGGCTATACTATTTATGGTATTAAGTCGTTTTTCGTTGCCACAAGGTAAGTACGTCGGTGTTGGTATTCTTTTTGTGACGTTAGCGAAAATCATATTGTTCGATATTTCATTTGTATCTGTAGCTATTAAGGCTTCATTATTTATAGCTCTAGGAGTGGTTGGACTACTCGTGTCACGGGCTTATTATAAAAAGTAGTATCGGAAAGGGGATAAGAAAAAATGGCTAAATACGAAGCAAAGATGAAAGAAACAGATGCTAATGTAGTTGAATTTATAGAAACAGTTGATCATCCAAAGAAACGTGAGGACGCATACAAGCTTTTAGAAATTTTTGAGCAGACCTCCGGTTATGAAGCTAAAATGTGGGGACCGAGCATTATTGGTTTTGGGACTTATCATTATAAATACGCTTCCGGTCACGAAGGCGATGCTCCTTTAGTGGGCTTCTCTCCAAGAAAGGCAAAGATTAGTTTATACATTACGACGGGAGACACGACAAGAGATGAAACGCTCAAACGCTTCGGAAAATATACAGCAGGAAAATCATGCGTATATATAAACAAAGTGGATGATGTAGATGTGGATGTTTTAAAGGAAATGATTACACAATCTATTGCGTTCCTACAAGAATTATATCCAAATCAGTAGTATGTTAATGGAAGTTAATGTATTTATTTTGCTAGTTTATCAGACTTTCGTGTATAATGTTACAGTATAAAATTTAGCTTAGCGAAAGAGAGTGGGACTTATGGGTCGTAAGTGGAATAATATTAAAGAAAAGAAAGCTTCCAAAGACGCTAATACTAGCCGTATTTATGCGAAATTTGGTCGTGAAATATATGTTGCTGCAAGACAAGGTGAGCCTGATCCTACTTCTAACCAAGCATTAAAGGTAGTACTAGAACGTGCAAAAACATACAGTGTGCCTAAGCATATTATTGATAAAGCGATTGAAAAAGCAAAAGGTGGATCAGAAGAAAGCTTCGATGAGCTTCGTTATGAAGGTTTCGGACCAAGCGGTTCTATGGTAATCGTTGATGCACTTACAAATAACGTTAACCGTACTGCATCTGATGTACGTGCTGCATTTGGCAAAAATGGCGGTAATATGGGTGTTAGTGGATCAGTTGCTTATATGTTTGATGCAACTGCAGTTATTGGGTTAGAAGGAAAAACTGCTGATGAAGTGTTAGAAATCTTGATGGAAGCAGACGTTGACGCACGCGATATTTTAGAAGAGGAAGATGCGGTTATCGTCTATGCAGAGCCAGATCAATTCCATGCTGTACAGGAAGCATTAAGAGCTGCAGGTGTAACTGACTTCACAGTAGCGGAACTAACAATGCTTGCGCAAAACGATATTGCATTAGATGCAGACGCTCAAGCACAATTTGAGAAAATGATCGACGCAATTGAAGATTTAGAAGATGTTCAACAAGTCTACCATAATGTAGATTTAGGAGAATAATAGGGAATTAGGCTGTTTCAAAGTAGTTTTCTGCTTTGGAGCAGCCTTTTTGTTTATCATTTAGATAGTGGAACTGAAAGGCGAATGAAACGTCAACTTACTTAAGGGGGTTGTATTGTTTGAATAGTAAAAATATTTTCCGCTTTGGAGTTGTCTTTATATTATCTGTCTCTATATTATTTCCAATTAAATCATTTGCAAATTGGGCATATGAATTTGTCGTATGGGATGACTACGTATATGTAATCACGACTGAAAAGGTCGGTGAGGTTGATAAAAAAATTGGTCATGTGACGAAGTATTCGGATAGGGAAGGAACCTACTCTGGTAATTTCTCAAATGCCTATCCGAAAGGGACTAAGTATTATTCTATCCAAGGGATAAGCACAGATGAAGCAATTGCTGTTCAAGAGGAAGGTGGAACATATATTAAGGCGACCAGGGATGGGGAGTACGCCGGTAATAAGTATGGTCTAGGCAATCTAGGTTCTCCAGTTTTTGTTGGAGCAATTATTCTGTTGATTCTTATTATGATTATAGGAAGAAACTATTATAGAAAAAGGAGAGAAGGATGAAAAGGAACCTAAAAATAATTCTCCTTGTAGTAAGTATACCGATTACTTTGATCGTGGTTCTACTGGGTATCTTTGTGTATACATTTTTCGTTAGCATGGAAAGTCTTCCAAAGGGAGAATTTCTTACGGAGGAATCATCACCAGATGGTAAATATACGTTAAAAGCTTATATTACAAATGGGGGAGCCACGACTTCTTATGCAATTCGTGGCGAACTTGTTTTTAATGAAAAAAATGGGAAGACCAAAAATATTTACTGGGATTACAGAGAAGAAGTTGCAGAAATTTCTTGGGTGGATAATGATACAGTAATTATCAATAAGCGTACTTTAAACGTTCCTAAGGAAAAATATGATTTTAGATTTCATTAGCGGAGGGATTAGATGAAAAAAGTAATTTGTCTATTCATGATGCTGGTCGTCGTATTGTTAGTAGGTTGTACTGAAAATGAAACAATCGAAAAACTGACAAGAGTGGATGTTTTTCATGTAACTGTAGACGGTAATTATGCAGATGAAATAATTATTGCTGATCCGAGTTCAGTTGATGAATTAAACCAAGTATTCGACCGGATTGAATGGGAACGAAATGTTAAAGCAGAAATGTCGAGAAAAGAGGATGTAAAAGCAGTTCTTTTTTTGGAGGATGACGTAAATATGCCTGAACGTTTAGTGGAATATAAAATATGGTTTGAAGGAAACGGCACTTCTACGATTAAAGAGAGTGATTCTTACGGCAGATTGGACGAAGTTGGAACAAAAATATTAAAAGATGTCTTCGAATTTGAAGACAAATAAATAGCCTTTCCAGTTTCAATGGAAAGGCTATTTTCTCATTATATAGCTGACTTTTTTCTGCGATAGTTCCATTGTTGAAATTGGAATCGTATGAAACAACCGATACAAAATCCTGCGATCGCAATAGATGCAGCGAGACCGACCATAATTGTTGCGAGATTAAATAATAATGACCAGTTCAATAAAAAACTGATGCTAGCTACTAACAAAAAGCCAACTGCAAGCCATTGATTGAATCTAAGCTGCGTATAGTCTTCTTGTATATATTGATTGGCAGGTTTAGATAAAAACCTTTTTGCCACAACTAGTATCGGATGAAAACCTGTTAATAAACTTGATAAATTTGCAACTAACGGTATAAGCAATATCCATGCTGATTGAGTTAGAAGTGCAATGATTACAGATAGAACAATCGTCCATTGATTGACCATTACGAGAGGTTTCGGAATTGTTTTCACCTTAAAACCTACTTTTCTTATTGGATTTACTTTATTATATGGTGATAGCCATAAAAAGTAAATAGGAGAACCCATACTGACATATTTCCCGGGAAATTGGCAAAGTCTGATCTGAAACGACAGACCGTGGAATATACACAATAAAAGCAACCTACTAAATTATTGCTTTCTTAATTTATTTATTTTCTTAGTTAATTCATTAAACTGTATATCTAGCGTGCTATATTTAGGGTCATTTCTCTTTAAAAAACTAAGTTCTCCAAGTACTGCCTGTCGTTCTGTTTCTAATGTTAAAAGTTCTTTTTCAAGTAACGATTCATTGTTTTTATGCATCCACTCGTTATAGTTCATTTCCAACTTTCGGATCGATTTATTTTCGAATACAAGCAATTTGTTCGTTAGCTTTTCTAAGAAATATCGATCATGAGTTACGAGTAAAATGGTCCCTGGATAAGTGGAAAGTGTCTTTTCTAATTGCTCACGAGAAGGAAGATCTAAGTGGTTCGTCGGTTCATCTAAAAGTAAGACATCCTTTTGGTCAAGCATAAAATCCATTAGCTTCAGCTTCACTCGTTCTCCCATGCTCATTGTTGATATAGGACGAGACCATTGTTCTTTCGAAAAGCCTAAATTTGTCATGAGTGTTTGGATGTGTCCTCTTGTTTTAAAGTTGGATGGTCCAAAAAATTCAAATGGTGTTTGATCTTCTGGTAAGTCGAAAACAGTTTGGCGTAAATAGCCAATATTCATAGACTCAGATTTCCAAAGGTCTCCTTGAAAGTTTTCTTCTCCTAATAGCATACGCAAAAATGTCGATTTACCGCTACCATTTGAACCTAATAACCCTACACGTTCTTGAGCCTGTATGGTGAAAGACGCGTTCTGAAAGAGTGTTCTCTTTTCAAAGTCTTTTCTCATGTTTTTTGCTTCTATAACACGTTTACCTTTTTTCTTGTTTCCTTCAATGGAAAACGACACTTCTTTTTCTTCGTTTGGTTTATCTATAGTATTTTTGGTAAGTTCCAGTTCTAGTCTTTTCTTTTTGGAACGTATCTGTACGTCCATTTTTTTCGCTTTCACACGATAATATTCTTTGTTAAATTCTTGCTTGGTGGATTCTGCATGTGCTTTGGTTGACCAGTTTTTTAGCTCCGTAATTTGTTTCTCAACATGCTGGATTTTTGATTGCTGGGCATCATATAGCCTTTGTTGTGTCAGAAGTTTCTCTGATTTTTTATCTCTATATGTTGAATAGTTTCCTGCGTATACCGTCAATTTTTTATTTTCAACTTCCCAGATATAATCGGCCACCTCATCTAAGAAATAACGATCATGTGAAACTAAAATGATTGTGCCATTGTAGGAGAGAATCTGTTTTTTTAAGTAGGATAAGCTGTCTTGATCTAAATGATTAGTAGGCTCATCTAGCAATAACACTTGCGAATTCTCTGCAAATACACGTGATAACCTTCTTTTCATCTTTTCCCCGCCACTCAGATGAGCATATTCTCTTCCTTCTGGAACAGTCCATTTACTGAAGTAGACAAATTCATCGTGTTCATATTCTATTTGGCTAAAGTGCTCATCTTCTTGCTGAAAGTAGCTTATAGAAGGGGAATTTCCAATCCATTCCACCTTCCCGCTAGCAGGAAGTATTTCATTAGATAGAACGGAAAGCAAGGAAGATTTACCTTGTCCGTTACCACCAACAATTCCAATCACGACATCTGACGGAATATCTCCTTTTACGTTCTGTAATACCTCATCATCACCAAATGTAATGCTTATATCATTTAGTTTTCCTAATAATGTCATACAAACAACTCCTCTTTGGAGGGATAAAAAAAATCCCTCCGAATAATACGGAAGGATTTTGCTGACCATGAAGAAAATACGAAAAAACGCTACACATTCATTGCTGTGTAGAGAATACCGTTCGTATCATATTGAATAATGGGCAGACTAATCCTATTTCCGTTTGCGTTTAAAATATTTTGTTCTGCACGTAGCAGTAAATATTATGCAAGAAATAAGATTAAATAATCATAGTCCACCCATCGTCCCTTCAAAATTGTTAATAGAATTATAACATATTTTTTATATAACTGTCTTCAAAAATGGAAAGAAGTGAGTAACGTATAGAAAGTTATGAGAAAATATGAATTTTCAATTATATTTCTGAAAATGTATTTAAATTCGTGATTTTTAATAAAAATTCCTGTAGAATGAATACATATTTGAGGAGGTATGGAGAATGAAACAACTAGATGCAAACGAGATTATTTCATATATTCAACACGCTAAAAAATCAACACAGGTAAAAGTATACATAAAAGGAAACGGTATAGATCAAATTTCTTTCGGGGAACATACAAAAGTGTTTGGCCAAGGAAATTCGCTAGTATTATTTGGAGAATGGTCTGAAATCGAATCTGTTTTAAATAAATATAAAAATCAAATTGAAGATGTAGTAGTAGAAAATGAAAGTCGTAACTCTGCTATTCCACTCTTAGATTTGAAGGGAATAAATGCTCGTATCGAACCAGGTGCTGTTATTCGCGATCAAGTTAGTATCGGAGATAATAGTGTTATTATGATGGGCGCACTTATTAATATTGGTGCAGTTATTGGAGAAGGCACAATGATTGATATGGGTGCAGTTCTTGGTGGACGTGCGACTGTAGGGAAAAACTGTCATATTGGTGCTGGTGCAGTGCTAGCAGGAGTAATTGAACCACCTTCTGCAACTCCGGTAATTATTGAAGATGATGTACTAATTGGTGCAAATGTTGTAGTTCTTGAAGGTTGTAGAGTTGGTAAGGGTGCAGTTGTAGCTGCGGGTGCAATTGTAACTAAGGATATCCCCCCGTATACGGTAGCTGTTGGAGCACCTGCCAAAGTGATTAAAGAAATAGATGATCAAACAAGATCGAAAACGGAAATCATGCAAGAATTGCGTCAGTTATAAGTTGGTGGACGATGAAAACCTTACAAGATATTCGGAGAGACTTACATCGTATACCTGAATTAGGTTTTGAAGAGGTAAAAACACAAAGCTATTTATTGGAACAAATACGTGCACTACCACAGGATAGACTGACAATCACTACATGGAAAACAGGGATTGTAGTGAAAATAGAGGGAACCAATCCTGCACAGACAATCGGTTGGAGAACGGACATAGATGGTCTTCCGATAACAGAAGTTACTGGGCTTCCATTCGAATCTAGCCATCCCGGGAAAATGCATGCCTGTGGACATGATGTGCATATGACAGTGGCATTGGGTTTACTAAGAAAACTAGTAGAAAATCCTATAAAGGATCATGTAGTTATTCTATTTCAACCGGCAGAGGAAAGTCCTGGTGGTGCTCTTCCAATGCGTGAATGGTTGAAAAAAGAGCAACCAGCTTTGATGCCCGATAAAATATTTGCCTTTCATGTAGCGCCAGAGTACCCTGTAGGGACGGTAGCTACTCGTCCAGGCTTATTGTTTGCCAATACATCTGAATTGTTTATCGACGTAATTGGTAAGGAAGGACATGCGGCATTTCCACATCAAGCAAGAGATATGTCTGTTGCAGCCGCAACACTATTATTGCAACTGCAGACAATTGTAAGTCGTTCTGTTAATCCAATGGATCCCGCAGTTCTTACTATTGGGAAGTTCACCTCTGGAACAGTGCAGAATATTATTTCTGGTCATGCTCGTCTTGAGGGTACTATTCGGACAATGGATGCAGGAACGATGACGATTATTAAAGAAAAAATCGAATCATTTTGTCGAGCAGCAGAAATTGCTTTTGAATGTGAAATTCATATAGACTACGGTTCGTCCTACTATCAGGTTAAAAATGATGATGTGCTTGCGAACGAGTTTTTGGCATTTGCGGAAGCAAATCCAGCAACTAACGCCGTTTTATGTGATGCAGCTATGACTGGCGAAGACTTTGGTTATTTTCTACAAGAAATACCGGGGCTGTTATTTTGGGCTGGGGTTAACTCATCGTATGGACTGCATCATCCGAAGCTAAGCCCTGATGAAGCAGTAATTGACTATCTTGTGCCATTTATAGATTCTTATTTTCGTGAAGTTTCAAGCTAATAAAAAGGATTTACTCTGTCTAGAACAGAGTAAATCCTTTTATTCAGTTATTTGCTTACTCTATAAGTTACTTGCGCTCGCTGTTTGTTTACTTCCTATTAATGATGATTAACTTACGACTCATGAAATTTATCCATCTTTTATTACAATTCTTTATAAGATCTTACCTTCAACATGCAGGGGTAGTATGTGAAAGTGAATTTAATCTACAAGTTGAACATTATATTCCTTAAACCAAATATGCAATTGCACTAGGTATGCAAGAAGCTGTGGACCAGACATTAACTGACCAAACCATGGTACTTTAAATGCTTCTCCATTCGATTCGACTAAATCAGCCAACCGCTGCTTTTGAAATAGCTCATGCAGAATAGAGTTTTTATCTTGCAATTGTTCCTTTAACATACTATTCACAATCCCTGTATAAACAGGATTATGCGTTTTGGGATATGGACTTTTTTTGCGATAAAGTACATCATATGGCAGACTACCTTGAAATGCCTTTCGTAGAATACCTTTCTCCTGATTGCCAACCATTTTGTATTCCCAAGGAATATTCCATGCATACTCTACCAACCGATGATCCGCAAATGGCACGCGCACCTCTAAACTAGCACCCATACTCATACGATCTTTTCTATCTAAAAGAGTAGTCATAAACCAGGTCATATTCATATAAAACAGTTCACGTCTTTTTGCTTCTACACTCGTTTCACCATCTAATAGTGGAGTTTCAGCTAAAGTTGTATCATATGCGTTTTGTACATATTCTTCTATCTTTAATTTGCCCTGCCAACTATCATTCAATAACTGAAAACGTTCCTTAGTAGATCGTATCCAAGGAAATCCTTTTTCTGCGTTTCCTATCTGATGAAACCAGGGATAGCCGCCAAATATTTCGTCTGCACATTCTCCAGATAGACCGACCGTAAAGTCCTGTTTAATTTCCCTACAAAACCATAATAATGAAGAATCGATATCTGCCATCCCAGGAAGGTCTCGTACGTGAACAGCCTCTTTTAGATATTCCGCTAGTTTTTGTTGGGTAATAATAGAGAAATGATGTTTTGTATCTAGATGATTTGTCACCTTTTGAATCCAAGGGAGGTCGTTTGAAGGCTGAAAGGTATTGCCTTGAAAATGGTGATCATTATCTTGGTAGTCGATGGAGTAAGTGTGCAGAGGGGACTTCGAATTCTGTGAATAGGATTTGGCGGCAATTGACGTAATAATACTAGAATCCAAACCACCAGAAAGGAATGTGCTTAGAGGTACGTCTGATACAAGCTGTCTTTCTACAGCATCAGTTACTAAGTAGCGAATTTTTTCTGTTGTTTCGTCTAATGAATCTGTATGTTCCTTGCTTTCTACATTCCAGTAACGCCAAGTCCGAACCCCGTTACGAGTTAAGCTTAGTGCATGGGCAGGGCGTAATTCATTTATGTCCTTGTATACTCCAGAACCAGGGGTACGTGATGGACCTAATCCAATAATTTCTGCAAGGCCATGACTATTGATGATTGGAGATATAGAAGGATGTGCAAAGAGCGACTTTTGTTCAGAACCAAATAGGAAACCCCCATTTTTTTCGGTATAAAAAAGTGGTTTAACTCCCAGACGATCTCGTGCCATAAACACTTTTTGTTCGGTTTCATCCCAAATGGCAAAAGCAAATATACCGTTAAAATAGTCAACACATTTTTCCTTCCATTCAATATAGGAGGTCAACAAAACCTCGGTATCCGAATGACCAGAGAAGGAATGCCCACGTTTCAATAATTCCTTTCTGAGATCCTCTGTATTGTATAATTCTCCATTATACGTAAGTGTATATTCATTTGATTGATAGTTTTTGGTCATTGGTTGTTTTCCACCAACAGGATCTACTACTGTTAGACGGCGATGCCCAAACATGGCGTGCGGAGAACTCCAAATATTATCGTCATCTGGGCCACGCTTCTTTAAGGTTTCCGTCATCTTTGCAACTGCCGACAATTCGTTTCTCAAATCCCTTTGAAAATGAATCCATCCTGTAATTCCACACATATATGCATCCCTTCTTTCATCCATTATTTTATGCAAAAAATCAGAGATTGTATCAAAAAAATCGCAAAGGTGGATACCTTCGCGATTATTTCGATGTAATAATATTAAGTTGTTACCTTTAGCACGGTTTTTATTTTTTGAATTATACCTCCACTACTATAAGTTAAAACACTTCGTTTGTAGAAGGATAAGCTTATTGCGAACAAAAGAATTACAGTGACGATTAATATAGCCATGGACAGGATTGGTTCGAATGTGGATATATCTGTTGCCCCAATTCGCAGTGGCATGACCATACCTGATGTGAAAGGAATATAAGAGAACACCTTGATCAGCAACGTATCAGGACTTGCCATTCCAGAGATTAATACGTAGAATCCAATAATTCCAACCATCATCGCTGGCATCATAGCCTGACTTGATTCCTCTACCTTGGAGACTAAAGACCCCAATAATGCACCTAGTATTAAGTACAAAATGATAGTTATCAATAAAAATGCTACTGAGTATCCGATAAATACAAGGGATAATTCGTTGGCAATATCTTTGACAACATCCCATTTAGAGCCTCCGTCAATCAGTGCAAACAACAATCCTTGAACGAGTAATAATCCTGCAATTTGTGTCAATGCTAGCAGAAACGTTCCGGTTAATTTCGCCATAAAGTGTGTGGCAGGCTTTACGCTAGCAAGTAAAACCTCTAAAACACGTGAACCTTTTTCGGAAGCTACATCAGTTGTAATCATGGATAAAAATGTCATAACAAATGAATAAATTAAAAATCCTACTAAAAATGAAGCACCAATTCCTGCAGCTTTTTCATCCTCACTTTTGCCTGAGGCAGATTGCTCATCAAGATTTTTCATCGTGATTGTAGTTTCGGATTGAAGAATTTTATCTGCTTGCTCTGCTGTTAAATTTAGCTGCTGTACTTCATATATTTTCCCGGCATATTGCAAAGTTGAAGAAAGACTTTGCTGATCATTAAATGTCAGTGGTTCAAAGGTGGCGATTTCTGCTGTCAATGAATTGTCCTGATCCTCAACGTAAATTACAGCTGCAAAGTCCCCATTGATTACTTGTTCTTCTACCTTTTCAACCTCACCTTTAGGGAAGGTAAATTGTATATCACTAGTAGATTCAAATAATGCTTCAATTTCCACATCTGTTTCGTTGATTAGAGCAATTTGTAAAGCTTCTTCCTGGAAAAAAGCTTCTTTAATGTCAGACCAGAACATAACACCACTGATAACAGCTACGTATAGTACGATAGAAAATATAAATGATTTCGCTTTTACTTTTTGAACATATAACTGCTTAACTAATAACCAAAACTTAGACATGCGTACCACCTACCTTATCCTTGAAAATTTCATCTAATGATAAATAATCTAAACTGAATTTCTCTATATATTTTCCATTAGATACATAGTCAAAGATAGACTGCGCGTACGATTCATCCTCAAGTGTTAATGTATAATGATCTTTCCCTACTTGAATATCCCTTACACCATGTAGTCCTGCTAGAGCTTCTTTTGGAATTTCTGTGCGAATGGTTAACTTGGTTTTTCCGTATTGTTTCTTTAAATCCAATAAATTTCCGGAAAACAAAGACACTCCACGCTTTAGTAAGCATAAATGATCACAAAGCTCTTCGACATTATCCATTTGGTGACTAGAAAATAATATAGTCGTTCCTTTATGCTTAAGGTCTAGAATTGCTTGCTTTAGTAAATCCATATTCACGGGATCCAAGCCACTAAACGGCTCATCTAATATAAGGAACTCAGGTTGGTGTATAAAGCTCGCGATTAGTTGTACCTTTTGCTGGTTTCCTTTAGATAAGGTTTCCGCTTTTGCTTTTCTCTTATCCTCCAACTCAAAACGATTAATCCAATAATCTACTTCTTTTTTTAGTTCTTTTCTATGCTTCCCTCTTAGCTCACCGAAAAAGTATAATTGATCTTCCACTGTCATAGCAGGGAAGATGCCGCGCTCCTCAGGTAAATAGCCTAGAATATCTCTATTAATCGAATTAATATGCTGCCCATTCCACGTAATACTTCCTTCAGTCGTCTCCTGTAAGTCTAAAATCATGCGAAATGTCGTTGTTTTACCAGCACCATTCTGCCCGATCAATCCAAAAATTTCTCCTTTTTCAATTGTAAAGGACAGACTATTAACAGCGACGAAGTCTTGATATCTCTTAGTTACTTGGTTGATTGATAACGTCATATTCAAACTCCTATCTCTTTTCTCTTTTCATTCTATACGAATAAGAATTAAGAATGTTTCATTATTATTGTAACTTTTTTGTAAATAAGCCCGTCAAATGGAAAGAGAAGTAAAAAAAGGAGAGATTCGATGAAGAAAATTTGTGGAGCTATCGTAATGATTTTAATGTTAGAGCTTATAGGGAGCCAAGGAGTGTATGCACAAAGTGGGGATGCAAAAGTAGAAGCAACTAACTTTGTAAAAGCATCTGGAGTTATAACAAAAGTGGAGAAAAAAGAGGACACTGTCACATTAACTGTAGAGACAGCTGACAAAGAGCCGCAGATAACTTTTTACAACGTAACAGACGAAACGCTTGTTTACAATAGTGGATCAACGAAAAAAATGGAGCAATCAGCATTCCAAAAAGGCCAGCAAATAGATGCCTATTTTGACAAAGATAAACCGATGCTCACGATATATCCACCGCAGATTTCACCTGAATTAGTGATTGTACATGATGATAAAGCATTCGGTTCCGTTAAAGTAGGGAAATTTGATGAAGAACTACGTAGTTTAGATAATGAATTGAACTTGAATGTGGATAATGAAACTGTTCTAGAAAATACTGCAGGAGAAAAAATAGAAAGAAAAGACTTAAGAGGAGAAGAGCTTATTGTATTCTATACGATGTCTACAAGAAGTATCCCAGCTCAAACTACTCCAAGTAAAATAGTGGCACTTTCTTCTGTGGAAGTAGAGGACACTTCAAACTTCATGAAATTTTCAGGTGTCATAACAGAAATAACAAACGATAACAATCAGCTAGCACTAACAGTTGTGTCAGAAGAGGATGAACCAAGTACGACTATCTTCACACTAGATAAAAATGTCCTGTTCTTTAAAGATACAAATGCAGAGCCAGTTAAAAAAGAATCCTTTAAAAAAGGCCAGAAAATAGAAGCTTACTACGATAAAAATAAGCCAATGATTTTGATTTATCCAGCAAGAATAACTCCGGAGATTCTCGTTGTTCATGATAAAGAAAAATTCAATTTTGTGAAAGTGGCAAAGTTTGACCAAAACTTGATTAGTTTAGATCGAGAGCTTCAATTGAACATTTCCAAAGAGACTGACATTCGTAATGAAAAAGGAGAAGCAATAACTCAGGAGGTTTTAGAGGGAAAAGAGCTAATTATATTTTATAATACTGCTACAAAAAGTATTCCAGCTCAAACAGTTCCAACGAAAATTGTCGCTGTAAATTACCTTTCACCCGAACTGAAACAAATTATTAATGATGATCATTTTATACAAAATGGGATAAAAATGATTCCGCTCCGTAAAGTAGCCGAACAACTTGGATATGAAGTGGAAAATAACGCTAACTCAACGCAAAAGAAAGTAACCCTTACAAAAGGGAACAGTTCTATCCAAATTATTCGTGATACGAAATCTTACAGCTACAATAAAAGCCTGCGATTATTTTTAGAACAACCGGTGTTAAAAAATAAGAAAACATATGTATCAGAAGAGATTCTAGAAATATTAAAATAAACATAAAACCCATCTTTCTCTAGTTGAGAGTGATGGGTTTTATGTTCAAGAATAAGAAAGTATATAAAAATGAAACGTGAATACTGGGTTCATGGTACTTTAAAAAATTAATAAAACTGCTGATTTCCGTTTCAGGTTGACGCGTTCCGCAGGGTGAGAGATTAGCCATCACCGCCGCTTCGCGTATGTTGTGATGGCTAATCTGTCTCACTCATCCTGCTGGAGTCGCCACCTTCCACTACAATCAATTAAATTAGTGGTACTCAACAAGAAGATTGAGCACAGCCTATCGCTAAGACGATTGGATTATTTTAAGTTAATGTAGGGACAATACCAACCTGTAATTTGTTGCCATCCATACTAGTTGATTGAAGCGCAGGCGGCGACTTCTGAGGGAATAGAAAAGGCTAAGCGCGCCAAATCGTGTGGCAACGCCTTCGTGACCAACATCCTGTTGGCCCGAGGAGACTGAAGCCGTGCTAAGCGAAAAGCGTCCACTGTAGCGGAAATCAACGGTGTTGCTAAGGTTAGTCTTCTTAAAAGGGCCGGGCGTCTTTTTGCCCGGTTTTTCTTAGATTGAGAGTAAGACAGGCTGTGGGGCATTCATAATCATCAGTAAAGCAATCTCCATAAATAAAACGTTGCATATGCTTCCCAACCGGTCCAGTGCTGAGCCAGTTGCATAATTTCGCTCTTAGTGGGCTTGGTTTGTGCTCCATTTACCTGTTTAATAGCATTATGTAGTCCTACATCATCGATAGGAAAAGCGGAAGGAAATCTTAAACAGCGCATTAATACGTAATTAGCGGTCCACGGCCCTATCCCACGAATTTGAGTAAGAATCTTTTCAGCTTTTTTTACATCATTTTCTACAAGGAGCATTTCTTTTGTCAGTACACCTTTATAGATTAAATTAGCCACTTCTATTAAATACTCACATTTTTTTACGGTCATTTTTAATCCACTTAAATCCTGTACAGTCAGATATGCAATAGTATCAGGTGTTGGGAATAACCAATAGTCGTGCCCTTCAAAATGAATAGAATGACCATAAGTTTCCACTAAACGACGCTTTAATGTATAGGCATAAGTTAGGTTGATCTGCTGACCGAGTATACCCCATGTCATTGCTTCAAATAAATCAGGAATGCCCATAATACGTAGCCCACTAAATTGTTTTGAAGCCTGCGACAATATAGGGTCTGTGGAAGCCAAAATATAAAATTGCTGCAAATCCACTTTTAGATCAAACCACTCAATTATATAAGCTATTACCTCTTCGCGACTGCTTTTACTTTCAGGTCGTGTGTGATTTAAAAATTCGATTGTTAGAATTTGATCTTCCAATTTGCTTATTTCTATTAATGTGGTGCAGGTTTCTAGTGATATCGCTTTTCGAATTTTATTGTCCCGAATAAGAAATAAGCATTCATTAGTTGATCTGTCGAGATATTGAAGATTCTTAGAAAAGCTAAATCCAGACGGAGTATGTAATAGTATTTTGTCGTCTATTTCTTCCCAAAACAAATTGTGCCACCTCTTTTATACGTTCTTATTATTCTGAAGATGAGTTATGCTAAAAGTATACAAGAAGAAAGGTAGATATGATACCGAGTGTATTAGAGATTTACAAAAGAAAGTGGAGGGTATTCCATGGAAATACAAAGAATAAATAAAGCATATCCAATAGAATTATTATTATTGGCAGATCCTTCTGAAAAGCTTATCAAGCAATACCTAGAACGGGGAAAATGCTACATCGGCGAAGAAGACGGAGAAATAGTGGGCGTATTTGTATTACTTTCAACTAGACCAGAAACCGTAGAACTCATTAATATTGCGATAGTGGAGCAGCATCAAGGTAAGGGCTTTGGAAAAGCACTCGTAATAGATGCTATTAAGAAGGCAAAGGAACAAGGGTATAAAGTAATTGAAGTTGGAACCGGCAATTCGAGTATTGATCAGCTAGCCCTCTATCAAAAATGTGGATTTCGAATTATCGGAGTGGACATAGATTTCTTCACTATCCACTATGAAGAGGAAATTATTGAAAATGGCATACCATGTGTAGATATGATTCGACTAGCGCAATTATTATAAAGTCCAATAAAGAAGGAGAGGTGCGCCCGAAATTGTATCTTCGGGCTCTTTTTCTATGTGTAGGAAAGAATCTCTTCCCTTCTTCCTAAAAATATTTCTAACCTGTTTCCAAAAGTTGTAGGAGGGCGACGGACAGGCAAACGTCATAAGATCATCCTCTCTAAAAAGCCAGTCGGTAATAATATAGCGACAAGCCTGTCCAAAGCCCTCCGAAAGAGGTGGAAACAGGTTTTGACTCTGAATGATGCTTTCACCTTTCCTAATTGGTACGCAGTAATTCTAAAATATGTTTAAGGTCACTCGCTGGAATTTGCCCAGGAGCAGATGATGCTACACCAGCACCGAATGTTGCGGCAGAGCCGAAGACCTCACCAGCTAATCGACTTATTACCCCGGTTGAAGCCATGGACATGGTGATAATTGGTCGGTCTGCAAATAATGAGTACATCGTATGCGTCGCATCTAGTAGTGTCAGAACATCTGATGGGTTGCTAGGCATTACGGCAATTTTGACTATGTGCGCGCCCAGCTCCTGCATCTCTCTAAGTCTCCACACGATTTCTTCCTTTGCCGGGGTCTTCTCAAAATCATGATTAGACATAATAATCTTAATGTCATTTTCTTTTGCGCTTTCCATAATTTCAGTCACATTAGGTGAAAATAACTCTACATCTATTAAATCTATTTCCTTCGTTTTCATCATTTCCACAAGAAGAGTTTCGTAGTATGAATCCTCGATGGTTTTATTGCCACCCTCACGATGCGTCCTAAAAGTGAATAAGAGCGGGATAGGGTATAGCTCTTTACGAATGATAGAAAGGGCTTGCTTTACTTTAGTTAAATCTTCGATATCCCCTAACAAATCTGCACGCCATTCGACAATATCTAGTTTTATTTGTTTAATTGTGTTTATTTCCAAAAGGAGCTCTTCTAGAGTTGTTCCTATTAGTGGAACAATGACTTTTGGTATACCTTTTCCTATATGAATATCTCTGATTGTAACAACTTTCATAAAAGTATCCCCTCCAGCAGTGTTTTAGGTTATATTAACATACAAAGATAAAAGGAGGGCAATTATATGAATTTTCAGCATTATGGAAACGTAGAGGCATTCGCAAATAGAGTCACACCTTTTTTGGAGGAAAATGAAGATAAGTTTAGCTTGTTTTTAGGTGTTTTAGAGAGAATAAAAGCTGGGGCATATGAAAATCCATACTTGGCAACTATTGAAGAAAATGATCAATTATTAGCGATTTTTCAAATGACTCCTCCACATCCATTTAATATAATATTTGTTGATGAAAAACAAATATCTAAGTGCACTGACTTATGTATAAATGAAATAATCAATCATTCCATACCGGTAGAATCAATTATCAGTGTGAAGGAATGGGCTTTTCAGTTTGCGCAAAAGTGGCAAGAAAAAACGGGTGGGAAATACTCTTTGATGATGGATCAAGGGCTCTATAGACTGGATCAAGTAGAGCAATTGCTAGAAATGAGCCCCGGCACATGGCGGTATGCAACAGCTAACGACGCACTGCTTTTAGAGAAATGGTATAGTCAGTTTGAACATGATACTGGGCTATCAAAAACAGCTCCAGTAGAAATAAAAAAACGTGTGAAAACTATGTTAGATGGAAAGGAAGTCTTCTTATGGGAAGACCAAGGGGAAGTTGTATCCATGATGAAAAAGGCAAGACCAACAACAAATGGGATTACAGTCTCTCTTGTTTTTACACCTGCAGAAAAACGAAGAAAAGGGTACGCACGAACAATGGTTGCTGCAGTGAGTAAAGAGTTATTGAAGGAATTTAAGTTTTGTGTTCTATATACAGATATGCTCAATCCAACATCGAACAAAATCTATCAAGAAATAGGCTATCAGAAGCTCGTAGATTCTGTTCATTTGAATTTGGAAACAATATAGTAATGCTCTTATACGTTAAGGCAATGTTAAGAAAGATACTTTAAGCCTAGGATTCAATATTAAAGAGGGTAGACGAAGGACGGGGCATAGCTGCCCTCTTCATCTACCCTTTAGAATTTCTCTATCATCTTTTTTCTTTTTTGTTATCCTCTAACTCTTCCAGAGTTTCTTGGTATTCCTCTTCAATATCAGTTGTTTTGTATATAAAAGGTTCATGGTTGTAATCAGTCCGTTTGCCGTAACGAAGCATTTCATAAATAATCAGTCCGTTGTTCGGCATGCCATTTACTGTTCTCATCGGAATAATATCAAACAAAACATAATAAAATCCATAAAATACAAAGCGATTCCAAAACGTTTTATGTTCTTCTAACATACCGTTTGCTAATAATGCATTTAATAGTAGAGCCACCGAAAGATTCATGAAGATTGGACCTGCGTAAATACATATATATGCTAGTTTACTTTTCCTTCTTAAAGAATCATATGAAAACCAACTAAATAGATGATAATATTTTCGAACATCAATTATCCAAAACTTAAAAACTCTTGGCCCAGAGCCAATAGTCAATCTTGGATTTTTCACTCCGAAAATCTCACTTGCTATCAAGTAACCTGTTTCCCGTAGAAATATAACAATAGGTAATATGATAAATGCTGAAATTACCAAAGACAGAAAATCCGAAAATCCAAACATTTTATCACAACTCTCCAGAAATAATGATGTTGTGAATAAAATACCCGATTTGTGTAAGAATGAATCTTGAAATAATCTCCAACTAATTATTAATATTTTGGAAGTTAATAAATGAACGAAGTGACTTTAACTTTGCAGATTTCTATTCTTCATTAACATACACTCCTATAAAAAACTACACAACAGATAAAATTCTACAGGTGAAAGTAGCACCATTCTATTCCGAGGAGGCTCGACTCGCTCAGCTAGAAAACGTCCGTCTGAAAAGGAAATCAACCGTTTTCTTTAACAGAGCTTAACTCTAAATAATTCCGAAGTAAGAAGGCAACCCATTTGCAATTAGGATAGCTTTGAATATTTTTTAAAAGACCTTCTACAAGAGCTGGACTTAGAGAGGGATCTAGTAAGTGTTTTTTTAACAAGGTAAGCGATTCTTGTTCAAGTGGCTCCTCTGCTTCCTTTAAACTCTGTTCTAAAATTTCAAGCAGTTGATCGCTCGTTACTTCCGTATGAGTCAACCGTTTAAGCTGGAAAATTTCTTCGGTGATAAACGGAATTGTAGCATGTGTTGCGAGCAGGTTTGTTTTTTCTACTAATGATTGTGCCAGCTGATCCAAATTTACCGGGACATTATTGAATAAAATTAATTCCGAATAAATACTTATGAAACCTTTAATACAGTAGACTAAATCATGTTTCGTATTTTCGATCTTTTCCCCAAATATCCTTTCCATCATAGAAAGGATAGTTTTCTCTAGTAATCGATCGTAATAATGAAATTTAATAACAAGCTCCTTATTAAATGATTGGGACTGTTCTTTCATCAAAATCTTAGCAAAATTAGAATGCTTTTGAGAGGATTGGAACATGGTAAAGTAAAATTCATATAATGTTTTCTCATCATTTTGTGTGTTTGTGACCTGATAGTCAGTATCTGAAATCATTTGAGTCATAAATTGGTCGATTAATGCTAATATCAATTCATCTTTAGATTTGAAAGACAAATAGAAAGCACCTTTAGAAATTCCGCAGTGTTCGGTGATCTGTTGAACAGAAGTTAGTTCAAATCCTTGTTGTGCAAAAAGCTCTAATGCTTTTTCCATTATTAATTGTTTTTTACCCATCTGAAACTATCGCTCCTAGTTCATATTATTGACAACTGACTAATTAGTCATTATTATAAATAATTGAGAAGTCAAAGTCAATAAGGGGTAGGTGTAAGAGTGAAGGGTTTAGTCAATTTTGTTCTTCATAATAAATTAGCGGTATGGTTGCTTACAATTATTATTACTGTGTCCGGTATTTATTCGGGAACACGTATGAACATGGAAACAATTCCGGATATTTCAATCCCGTATTTAATGGTAATGGATGTCTATCCGGGTGCAACACCTGAGCAAGTTATGGAAGAAGTATCCATGCCTTTAGAGAAAGTGGTAGAAAATCTTGAAGGTGTGAAATCCGTTTATTCTAATTCCAATTCGAATATGGCAAGTATTCAAGTGGAATATGAATATGGTGAAGATATGGCAGAGGCAAATCGTGCATTAAAATCTGCATTAGAGAGTGTTAAATTACCAGAGGGAGCACAGGAACCAATTGTCACTGCTATTAGCATGAACATGATGCCTGTTGTGGCATTAAGTGTTAGTAGTACGACAGAAGACATTGTAGAGTTAACATCTACAGTTTCAGATATATTAGTTCCTAAAATTGAGAAAATAGATGGCGTAGCTTCTGCAACTATTGCAGGACAGCACATTGAAGAAGTTAACCTTACGTATAACGAAGAAAAAATGACCGAGCTTGGATTAACAGAAGATGATGTAAAACAAATGATTCAAGCAAGTGACTTAGCAGTTTCATTAGGTCTTTACGAATTTGAAGAAGGCGAAGAGGCAGTTTCAGTAGATGGCAAGTTCATGACTTCAGATGAATTAAAGGAAATGCTTATTCCGGTAACACCATCTGCAACAAATCCGTCCCCGTTTGTGAAACTTAGCGATATTGCTTCTATTGAAGAAGTAGGTAGAGTACAATCTGTTTCACGTACAAATGGTGAGGACGCAATTTCTATTCAAATTGTTAAAGGACAGCAAGCAAATACTGTTGATGTTGTTAATAGTGTGAAAGAATTGATCGAAGAAGAACAGAAAAATATTGATGGTCTTGTTATTGATGTATCTCTTGACCAAGGTGAACCAATTGAAGAGTCAGTTAATACGATGATTGAAAAAGCCTTATTCGGTGGTTTAATTGCCGTTTTAATCATATTACTTTTCCTACGTGATTTTAAATCAACGGTAATTTCAATAGTATCTATTCCAGTGTCCATTTTTATGGCGTTACTATTATTGAACTGGATGGATATCACGTTGAATATTATGACCCTCGGAGCTATTACAGTAGCCATAGGAAGGGTAATAGATGACTCCATTGTAGTAGTGGAAAATATTTATCGTCGTATTCATTTAAAAGATGAAAAATTATCAGGACGTGCGCTTGTTCGTGAAGCAACTATTGAAATGTTCAAACCTATTCTGTCATCTACACTAGTTACGGTTGCAGTATTTGCACCATTATTATTTGTAGGTGGTATGGTCGGAGAATTGTTTATGCCATTTGCATTAACAATGACATTTGCACTTGGTGCATCATTGATCGTGGCTGTTACAATTGTTCCAGCATTGTCCCACTACTTATTTAAGAAGAAATTATATGGAGAAAAGAAAGAAAGTAATCATAAAGAAGTTGGTAAGCTAGCTAATGGCTATAAGCGAATATTGGAATGGACGCTTAATCACAAAGTCATTACTTCTATCGTTTCTATTGTTTTATTAGTTGGTAGTTTAGCTTTAACTCCATTAATAGGCTTCAGCTTCTTAGGAAGTGAAGAAGAAAAAGTTATGTATTTAACGTATACGCCAGAAGCTGGTGAGTTAACGGAGGATACGTTAGCTAACGTTGCAGTAGTAGAAGAAGAGTTACTAAAAAGAGACGATATTGATATTCTTCAATTGTCAGTAACGGACAGCGATAGTGCCGATCCAACAGCTGCGATGATGGGTGGTGGAGCAGGCGGTGCATTAATGTACCTTATCTTCGATCCAGAAATGGAAAACTTCCCAGAAGTACGTGAAGAAATTGAAGAGTATGCATTTAATATTGGGCAAACAGGCGAGTGGAAGAGCCAAAACTTCTCCGCTATGTCGATGTCTTCAAACGAAGTTAGCTACACATTCTACAGTGAAGATTTAAATAAATTAAATGAAGCTGTAAAAATGGTAGAAGATGTAATGAATGAAAATGACGGCCTAGAAGATATTTCTTCAAGTACAGAAGATGCTTATGTAGAATATACATTCAAAGTAGAACAAGATGAATTACTTCAGTATGGTCTAACAACTGGTCAGATTGTTATGATGTTAAGTCCTACAGCTACACAGGATGTATTGACTACTGTTGAAAAAGATGGCAATTCACTAGATGTGATTGTTCAGCAAGAAAAAGCAGAACAACCGAAATCTGTAGATGATATTTTAGCTACAGAAGTACCTACAGCACTGGGTACGACAATGCCTCTTTCTGAGCTGGTAACAGTAGAAGAAGGAACAACACTTAATACTCTTGCACGTAGTAAAGGGGAGTATTATGCAACTGTTTCTGGAACAATCCTTGGAGATGATATTTCAGTCGCAACATCTGAGGTAGATGAAGCAATTGATAAATTAGACTTACCTAAAGGAGTGACTGTTGGTGTAGCCGGTGTAGCTGCTGATATGACAGAAACATTTACGCAGCTTGGTTTAGCAATGCTTGCAGCTATAGCAATCGTGTACTTTATCTTAGTTGTAACATTCCGTGAGGGTGTAGCACCATTTGCTATACTGTTCTCTTTACCATTTGCAGTAATAGGTTCATTCGTTGGTTTATTGATCGCAGGAGAAACTATTTCTGTATCGGTTATGATGGGTATGCTCATGTTAATCGGTATCGTAGTCACAAATGCAATTGTACTTGTGGATCGAATTATTCATATGGAACGTGATGGTATGAGTATGCGTGAAGCAATTCTAGAAGCTGGGGCAACTCGTCTCCGTCCAATTTTAATGACAGCAATCGCAACGATTGGTGCATTAATACCGTTAGCTGTTGGATCAGGTGGCGGTGGTTTAATCTCGAAAGGTCTTGGTATTACTGTAATCGGTGGTTTAACAAGTTCAACGTTATTAACGTTAATTGCTGTGCCAATCGTTTATGAAATCCTATCAAAATTATTCAAGAAAAACCGTAAAGAAGTAGAAGAGAACTAACAAGAAAAGCGTAAACACCTATAGTAAGCCCTTCAAGACATTTATTGTCTTGAAGGGCTTTTGTGTATGCTAAGGTATGAAAAAAAGCCATTCATTTTAATAAAAGAGTTCAATAAAGCTAAAGAAAAAAAGACAAGAAAGTATTTAAAAGTGTTTCGTGAATACTAGGTTCATGACACTTTAAAGAATGAATAATACAACCGATTTCCGTTTCAGGTGGACGCGTTCCGCAGGGTGAGCGATGAACCATCACCGAAATAAAGAGAAGTAGTAAGTGTTTGCCCTATAAAGAAGTGAAGTAGCGAACGAAATAGCATTTTCGAGAGCTTCTATTAAGAATAGTAAAATATCTTTTTTCTAGTTTTCCCAAAACGGACTTACCTGTTTCTAAGAGTTGTAGAAGGGCGATGGACAGACAAACGTCATAAGATTATCGAGAAAGAGAGGCTGGTCGTGACATCAGTCACGGCCAGCCTCTCAAAAAAATTAACCGGTAATAATAAGTGAAGAGTCTGTTCAAAGCCTATTAAAAATGGAAGAAACAGGTTTTGAACTAAAAGGACTGGGCATCTTTTTGCACGGTTTTTTTTTATTTGTTTAAAAAGCAGGAGTTTTGCTTTTATTTTCTACAGTTATTTTTCCATTATCTGAGGAAAGGATAACTTTGTTCGTTCCATTTCCAAATACAGTACGAGAATTTTTTTCGCCGAACACACTTATTTTTCCGAAATCTACTTTTGTATGAATTGAAACGTCCGTTGGGGCATTTTCAGTTTCTACCAATATGCTCCCGTTGTCTGTCTCTAATTCAATCATTCGATCCAAACTGGCAGTTAGCAGTTCGATTCTGCCGTTATCTGTTTTTCCAACAATTTTCCCGTTTACGTGCTGCATAATAATTCTCCCGTTATCGGTCTCCGTGTGAACTTGCTCAGCATCAATATTTCGAAGTTCAATTCTGCCGTTATCGGTTTCAGCGGTAAGCTTATCTGCTTGAATTTTCTCTATTTCGATACGTCCATTATCTGTTTTTACTTCTAGAATGGTTGCAGCAAATTCTTTTAACCCAATACTCCCGTTATCTGATGTTGCTTTAATATTCTTTCCGAGTATTTTTTCAGCTCGAATTCTTCCATTTTGAGTTTTCATAATGATGGTTGTATATAGCTTTTTAGGCAGGGCAATGTTTACTCGAATCTCTTTTATTAGAAATAGGAAGCTAAAAAGTTTAAACTTTTTGGTTTTTAATCTTATGGATAATGTGTCGTTTACTACATCTGCTGTCAATTCTAATTTATCGTGCTCTCCAATTAACTCAATAATGGTTTCGTCTGTTTCAGAAGGAACTACGTATAAAGAGCCGAAGTCGATATCCATCCTTACATTTGAAAAATTCGCATGAGGAACATTAATGATTTGATTGCTCGAGGTAATTTTTTCTGGAATTTGGGCTTGGTTTTCGGAAAGCTCCTCTGCAATTTCTTTAGGTGATCCTAAGGAGGCTGCAATTTCACTATCTGATTTTCCATCTTCTCGCCCATTTGAGAAATACTCTTTAATGTCAGAAAGAATATCATTTCTCTCTTCAACTGGAAGCCTACTTAAAGCAAGTTCTAATTCATTTAAAAATTGTTGTTCAGTCATTTTTTACACCCTCTTCGATTAGATTATTTACGCCAGTTGTAAAGCTTTCCCATTCTTTTAGTTGTTCATGTAAGTAGGAGCGGCCTAAATCAGTTAGCTTGTAGTATTTACGAGGAGGTCCTTCTGTGGACTCCTGTAAATAGGTAGTAAAATAGCCTTCCTTCGTCAACCGCCTTAATAATGGGTATACGGATCCTTCCGAAATCGAGATTTGATCGGATATTTTTTGGACTAGCTCATACCCGTATCGATCCTGCTTATCCAATAAAACAAGCACGCATAAATTTAAAACTCCTTTTTTAAATTGAATATTCATCTTTTATTTCCTCCTTTCGCTACTAATCAATGAACAGTACCTTGGATAGAATATATCATACAGTATTACCTTATGCAAGGTACTAGATTAAATACAATTATAATTTTAAAAATTGTCAGTTATAATTAAAGAGAATGAAAGGAAGTTGTAGGATGAACCCTTTTACTGAAAAAGTAATTCATATTATAAAATCTATTCCACCAGGAAAAGTGATGACGTATGGACAAATTGCAAAAGTTGCAGGAAGCCCTAGAGGAGCAAGACAAGTTGTTCGAGTTTTACATACCATGAGTTCAAAATATAATCTTCCTTGGCATCGTGTGATTAATGTGAAGGGAGAAATTGTTATAGCAGATGAAGAATCGGCGTACTCACAAAAAGCAATGCTAGAAGCGGAAGGGGTCTCCTTTTTTGCAGATGGACGTGTAGATTTGAAAAAATCACGTTATGATTATAAAGTTGTGGAGGAAGATTGGGTATAAAGAGAGGAAGTGAAGGTTATGTTTAGCTGGAAAGGTGCAGCAGGTATTTGTGTAAATGGCCAGAAGGACGTGTTAATGGTACTTCAAGCAGCTCCAGGAGAAGATAAGAAATGGACAGTTCCATCTGGTACGCTTGAAGAAGACGAAACATTAGAGGAATGCTGTATAAGAGAATTCAGCGAGGAAACTGGATTCATAGTGAAAACGTTGGACAAGGTACATAATAAAAGTGGAATTATTAGTGAACATGGCATCTCTTACTATGTAGACTACTTTTTAGTAGAAATAATAAGTGGAGAAATTACGCTTCAGGACCCAGATGAATTTATATATGAAATTGCTTGGAAGTCATTCGAGGAAATCCAGGTCTTGGATTTAGCTTATCCAGAGGATATCCACATAATCGAGAAAGTATTAAAAAACTAGAAGACATGAGCCTTCTAGTTTTTTGTCCCGCATTAACGGGCAGGCCGATTAAAGTCGCCACGTCCTGTGGCAACATCGGCACTAGCACGGCCAGTGCGTCGTAATACTCCCGTTTCAAGGCTTGGTCCAAGAAGTAACAAAACATAAAGTGGGAGACAACTGCCCGTAGAAGCCCGACTGGTTCAACTAACAATCAGTGGTGGTTGAAGAAAACCCCCACTGATTGAAGTTTCACTTTGTGTAAATAACAATCGCATCCCGTAAAAATATAGTTGCACCTGTTTGGACTTTATCGTAATAAGCGGTAAAGCGTTCGTCAGCCACGTACATTTCTGCAAGACCAACATGAGCCTCTTTAGAGTATTGATCCCAGTAAAAGCAAAGCCATTGTTTATGCAAGTCTGCTGCTTTTTGAGCCAGTTCACCGGCAGGATCTCCAGTATCCATAGCAGATTTTAAATTGTTAAATAGTTGCTCTTCTAATTTTTGTATTTCCTCATATTGCTCGTTTGTCATACCCTTTACTTTTGCATTGGACTTATTTATAGCGTCTTCCCCGTATTTTTCTCGAATTTCTTTTCCGTATTTCTTCTCATTGTCATCGACAAGTTTTTGTTTGAAGCCTTCAAATTTTTCTTTATCCGTCATGCTTATCTTCCTTTCTGTTTGTTGAATTGATTTATCCACATTGTTAATAAGTGCATCTAGTTGCGCCCTTTTTTCAAGCAGTTTTTCACGATGTTCTTTAAGTGCGGTTGTTCCATCGAATGTAGGGGAAGTCATGATTTCTTTAATACTATCTAAATTTACCCCAAGTTCGCGGTAAAACAGTATTTGCTGCAGCCGATTTACTTCAGTAGCACCGTAAATACGATATCCAGATGAATTGATACGTGCAGGTTTAAGTAACCCAATCTCATCGTAATATCGTAGAGTCCTTGTACTGATACCTGCAAGTAACCCAAGCTTTTGTACGGTGTATTCCACTTTATCACCTCCTAATATGTTCAGTTTAAACCTTTACGTTGCGTTAAGGTCAAGTGGTAATTGTTCAATTATTTTACTTTGATTATAATGAGAGAATAAGTAAGGAGGAAATCACATGACAACGATAGGATTTGTAAGACATGGTGTCACTGCTTGGAATAAAGAAGGTAGAGCACAGGGCAAAACAGATGTGCCTTTAGATGAAGAAGGAATTCAAATGGCAGAGCAAGCAGCACAAAGAGTGCAGTTTGAGGAATGGGACGTTATTTATACAAGTCCACTCATCCGTGCAAAGAAAACAGCTGAAATAATTGCAAAGAAACTTCCGGGTATCGACTTTATTCAAGATGAACGTCTAGGAGAAATTGGTGGGGGCATAATTGAAGGATCGACTGAAGCCGAACGGATTGCTAAATGGGGACTGGATTGGAGAAATCAGGATATTGGCTTTGAGCCGGAAGATGTTATTATTTCTCGTGGAATGTCCTTTGTAGAAGAAATAAAACAAAATTATCCGGGTAAACGAGTACTCGTAGTTAGTCATGGTGGCTTCATAAGTAGATTATTATATGCACTTGTTCCAGACGGTGAATTTTCTCGTGATATCGGCAACACTTCTGTTACAATTGTGGAACTCAAGAATC
This sequence comes from Psychrobacillus sp. INOP01, assembly GCF_018140925.1. NCBI lineage: Bacteria > Bacillati > Bacillota > Bacilli > Caryophanales > Bacillaceae > Psychrobacillus > Psychrobacillus sp. INOP01. The sequence continues at coordinate 1,773,324 of NZ_CP073315.1, read as the reverse complement.
ATGAAAACGTTTGTCATTTATATAACTGTATGAAACATTTAGAAGTGAAAGAGGTGCAATGATGAGAGATGCTTCCTACTATATAAAGAATTTAGGGTTAGAGCCACATCCAGAAGGAGGGTATTTTCAAAGTAGTTATTCTTCCGAGAACCCTAACGGTAATCGGAAATTGTATACAAGTATCTATTTTCTATTAGGTGCTGGGGATGTGTCCCATTTTCATCGATTAAAGTCGGATGAGTTATGGTACTTCCATGATGGTAGCTCACTTTTGGTACATGTAATTGATGAGGAAGGTAACTATGTGGCACATAAGCTTGGCTTAGATATAGAAAATGGGGAGGTTCCTCAGGTGTTGGTGCCCAAAAATACTATTTTTGGATCATCCGTTATGGAGGGTGGTACATTTTCAATCGTCGGATGCATGGTAGCACCGGGATTTGAATACGAGGATTTTGAACTTTTTACGCAAAAGGAACTGTTGCATGACTATCCTCAACATAAAGAAGTTATTTATAAAATGGCTTATGAAACATTGCCAGAGTCTGAATAAGGTTCTCAGCAGCATTGTCAATTGAGAAGCGGTTCATCTATTCACATATTAATAAGTAGGGATAAGCTCGATAAAATAGGTAATATACGCTAAATAAAGCTTAGAAATAGCTCCCGAAATTGCAACTTCGGGAGCTTCCTGTATTTATTGGAAAGCATTTTTCAATCATTACCCAAAAAAGAGAGGCTGGTCGTGACGTCAGTCATGACCAGCCTCTCTTAAAAATCAATCGGTAATGTTTGTTCATAGCCAATTAAAATAAGGTTTTTGTCTTTATAGGAGGCTTTCGTTGTTCTTATTATCTTTTTCTGGTTGCTCATCTGTTGAATCGGAAACCTTTTTAGGAGATAGGCTAGTTAAGTCGATTAGCTCTATAACAGAATTACCTTCTCCAGCAGGTCCGCAAATTCCAGTGTCTATATCGCATATCATCGCATCTTTTTTAGACATAACTTTTCCTCTTTTCATTCGTTTTTATAATATCAAAGTTTAACTAGTACTATATTTGAGAAGTAAAAATATATCAAATATAACGCTTTATATTTTAGTTAAATTAAAGGAATATTGGTTAGGCTTATGGAAGTAGGAATAAGCTCATCATTTGTTTGGAGGTTTTATGATGACGAAGAAAGTAGTAATACTTCTTCTATTATTTTTAGTAATTGCCATAATTGTAATGCTCAAAGAACCTAAGGAAGATGGAAATGTACGGGAGGGAGTGCCGATAGAAGTGTCTTCCGATACGGAACCCTTTGTATCTCTCTTGTTTGAACTAGCGGAGAAAGGACAAACGATTAATTCACCTTTTATCGTAGGAGAAACCACCATTCAAAAAGTACATGAGTTATGGGGTGCTCCAGAGCGAAAAAGTGAGAATGCTAGTGCCATTTATGAAGAGTTTCTATCAAACAATGCTTCAGTAGGCCACCAATCTAAAATTGTTTTTGATATACGCTCCAGTTCACCTGAAATCCAGCAAATCCATCTCGAGGATATTAAATCCATTAAAGGGGAACCGGATAAAATTAGAAGCTATCAGGATGACCAAGTAGATCAAACGATACTTATATATGACGTCACAAAGGACTTTCAGTTGAAATGGATATTGCCAAAGCCAACGGAGGAAAATCCAAATCCGACGGTTCATCATATTTCCGTTTTCACGGAATTTGAAGAAGCAGTCAACCTATCCGATTTAAGCTTAGAAGAAAAGGTCGGGCAAATGATATTTGCGGGTATAAAAGGAACCACCATTACAAATGAAACAAAGAAAATCATATCTACACATCAAGTTGGCGGCATTATTTTGTTCAAGGATAATTTAAAGAACGCCAACCAATCGGTTTCCTTATTAAATTCGATAAAACAAGAAAATATTAAGAATAAAGTTCCGTTATTTTTAGGTGTTGACGAAGAAGGTGGGAGAATTTCAAGGCTGCCGGAGTTAACTAAGCTACCGACAAGCGAAAATCTAGGGAAGCTAAATGACGCTTCTCTTTCTTATAATATCGGAAAACTATTAGGAAAAGAATTAAGTGCATTTGGCTTTAACTTAGACTTTGCTCCTGTCCTTGATATAAATAGTAATCCGGACAATCCGATTATTGGAGACCGATCATTTGGAACTGATGCGGAGATAGTGAGTAAGCTTGGGCTACAGCTTATGAAAGGTATTCAAAGTGAGCAGGTCATTTCGGTTGTAAAGCATTTTCCGGGCCATGGCGACACTGCAGTAGACTCTCACAAAGAGCTACCAATAATTCAAAAAAGTTTAGCGGATTTACATGTACTTGAATTAATACCTTTTACACGAGCGGTAGAGCAAGGTGCGGAGGTCATTATGATCGGTCATATTTTGCTGCCGAAAATAGATTCTGCATACCCAGCTTCCATATCTAAGGAAATTATTACCGATGTATTGAGGGAACAACTAGGTTTTGAAGGTATTATCATTACAGATGATATGACGATGAAAGCAATCTTAAATACATTTGAAATTAGTGAAGCAGCCGTATCTGCAGTAAAAGCAGGAAATGACATTGTGTTAGTAGCCCATGACTACGCTAATGTAAAAAAAGCGAAAGAGGCAATACTCCAAGCGATAGAGGCTGGAGAAATTACGGAACAAAGAATTGATGAAAGCGTAAAACGAATTCTCTCTATTAAAAAGAAATATAATTTGAGTAATAAACAACTAGATGGGGTAAACATACAGGAGTTGAACCAATCAATTAATGAAACATTGAGGAGATGACAGAGTGAAAACTAACCATTCTAAAATTGTTTATAAAGACGAAGGTCAAGGAGAAACGCTTATACTTATTCACGGATTTTGTGGAAGCTCCGAATATTGGAATAAAGTAATACCTAAGCTTTCTAAAAGCTATAGAGTAATTGCGATTGATCTCCCTGGACATGGAGAATCTAAAGGGCACGATAGTGTGCAGGAAATAGACCAATACGCGTTAGTTATAAAGGACTTTTTAGAAGAACTAAAAATAGAGAAAGTGACGATGTTCGGCCATTCACTAGGAGGTTATATCACATTGGCCTTCGCAGAGAGCTATAGTAAATATTTAAATGGTTTCTCTTTAATTCACTCCACAGGATTGCCTGATTCTTCAGAAGCAAAGGAAGGAAGAACTGCGTCTGCTGAAAAAATAGACAAAGATGGAATCGACTCCTTCATAGATGGGCTAGTTCCAAAGCTGTTTGCACCAGATAATGTGGAAACCTACAAACAATCGGTGGAGGACGTGAAGAAGGTTGGGTATGGAACTACTCCACAGGGAGCAAAAAATGCTCTTAATGCGATGAAAGTAAGAAAGGATCGTACCGAAGTTTTGGCAAATACTAAGCTACCTGTACTATTAATAGCTGGCGAAAGTGACCAACTTATTCCAGCTGACAAGACATTTACAGCAAGTGGAGAAAACATCAAACAAGTAGTTGTAAAGGGAGCAGGTCATATGAGTATGTATGAGGCACCAGAAGAGCTGGGTAATACCATTCTAACTTATTTAAAACAAGCATAGAAAGAAGGAGCGACAAAAAGTGATTATGTCACCTTTTGTCGCTCTTTTAGTTTGTGATATATACTTCTTAAATCCCATTTTTTCTTAAGCTAATATACAACGAGCCGTTTGTTTGTAATTGTGCATAAAACACCTCACTAACCGAATCAACACCATGTTTTCTCAGCTTTTTCATGACCCATTCTTCGGTTAAATCTAATTCGTCTAAATTCTTTTTGACAATTTTGCCATCAGCTATTATTTCAGAGGGCATAAACAAAGGAAGTGTAAGAGGTACTTTAATATCCTGTTTTGTAGCCTCCTGGAATCCAACCTTTTTCATGACGCTTAACTCCCCGTTTGTTTCAAGAACAGCATAATGTACATCCTGGATAGAAAAGATAGATTGCTCTCTAAGCATCATTAATACATCATCCATATGCAAACGTGCTGATTTTAAAGACTTCGTACTGATTTCTCCGTCTTTTATGATAATGGTTGGCTCGTCATCAATCCATGTTCGGAATGTAGGGAATTTCAATGAAATATAACTCATTAATAAAGTGAGGGCCGTCCACCAAATAAGTGCAATCAATCCATCGAGAAAGGGTGTTTCATGTTGAGAGGCAATTTCTGCGGCAATAGACCCGACTGTTATGCCGGTAATGTAGTGGAAAAAAGTGAGCTGGCTCAGTTGTTTCTTTCCTAATAATCTTGCTAATACAAGTAACACTATAAAGGAAATTGTGGTTCTCAACATCATTTCCCAAAAGTTCATTTCGAAAAAGGTCTCCATATTTTTCGTATAACCTCTTTTCATTTCGACATAATGCTTAGTGTTGCCATTAATTTTGACACTATTCCATTTATCATGAAATAATTTTGTCGAATTTGAGCTATAATAATTATAATTGTTTATTCATTAGAAAGAATGTGAAAATATGGTCAAAGAGAATTCCACCCATAAAATGGGGAATCCTGTATACCCTATTATGTTTGCAATAGGTGTTTGTCATCTATTTAATGACACGTTGCAGGCGGTAATTCCTGCTATGTTTCCTGTATTAGAATCGGAACTAGGTCTTACATTTACCCAACTGGGACTAATCTCATTTGTATTAAATATTGTTGCATCGGTTCTACAGCCGATTGTAGGATTTATTAGCGATAAAAAACCTATGCCTTATGCATTACCGCTTGGAATGTTGAGTTCCTTTGTTGGAATGGCAGGATTAGCCCTTGCTCCAGAGTATTGGATGATCCTCGTTTCGGTAATATTTTTAGGATTGGGTTCAGCAGTATTTCATCCAGAAGGCTCGCGGGTTTCCTTTATGGCAGCGGGATCTAAACGAGGTCTCTCACAATCTGTTTATCAAGTGGGAGGAAATTCTGGACAAGCACTTGCTCCGCTTATAAGTGCATTTATATTAGTACCTATGGGTCAAAAAGGAGCAGCTCTTTTTTTAGTTGTAGCTGCAGTGGGGATATTCCTATTATCGAAGATTTCTGCTTGGTATAAAAAGCAGTTGGAGGCGGAGAAGCTTTCTAAAAGAAAAAGAACGCTTCTTTCTTCACTCCCAGCTTTAACTAAAAAACAAGTTGGTGTTGCCTTAACTCTTTTGATGGTATTAATATTCGCCCGATCTTTTTATGTTACCAATATGACCAATTTTTATATTTTTCATTTGATGGAGAACTATGGAATGACTATTAAAGAAGGACAGTTAATTATTTTTATCTTTCTGGCATTAGGGGCAGTAGGGACATTTTTCGGTGGACCTATGGCGGATCGAATGGGAAGAAGGAATGTTATTGTATTGTCGATTGCGGTTCCGATTCCATTAAGTCTCTTACTGCCGTACGTACCTGTTTGGGCGATTATATTGTTGCTCATTGCGATAGGATTTTTCATCATGCTAAGCTTCTCGGTAACTGTCGTTTATGCGCAGGAGCTCGTACCGAGTAAAATTGGAACGATGGCTGGGTTAACAGTAGGTTTAGCTTTTGGAATGGGAGCAATTGGAGCAGTGGTAATCGGAATATTAATGGATTACGTAGGAGTTTATACGACCATGATTGTCGTGTCGACGTTACCAATAATAGGATTAGTAGCCTTGGCATTACCCAAGGATCGAAAAATAACGATGTCAAATTAATGAAAAGCGAGTGATCATTTTGATTGCTCGCTTTTTATCTCCTTAAACACTTTAATAAGACTAAATATATTTAGTCTTATTAAAGTAAATTATTTTATAATTCGTTTCTAATAATAAATTTAAGGAAATGAGGACTTTCAAATGACTGACTTAAAAAAAGTAAAACTTTCAAAGCAGCGACAGATCATAATTCCGAAAGTTTACTTTGACGAACTGCAGTTGCAGGAAGAAGTCACCATCGAAATGATGGACAGTGGACTATTAATTAAACCTGTTCGTAAATTGCCTGATGGTTTTGCCGAGCAATTATTGGAAAGCCTAATGACAAAAGGGTTAAGTGGACAGGAATTGTTGGAGAAGTATAAAGAAGCATCGAGTAACTTCGGTTGGACAACTTTTCAAGCTGAAAATAAAGACGATACGATCTAATGGAAAAAATTCAAAAGTAATGGAAGTGATCCGAGTTATGGCCGAAGTTCCTGCCTCACTTCTTAGAATGATAGCTAAATAATTTCTAAAACAAAATATGTAACGTACTTAATCTGCCAAATTGAGCTACTAAACCTAAGAAAAGAGTTTACTATCCAAATAACGATTCTGAGGAAAGAAGTACAAATTGAATTAATACAAGGGTAGCTTAGCTGATGAATCAGGATGTTTTTCCCATCCATTGCCTGCCTTGTAGGTTCATGCATAGCGTACATTCATGTAGTATAGGTACTAATGCCCAATAAAAAAAGGAAACTCTAAGAGTCTCCCTTATTTCTATCCCTATGCTTTTTTTAAGCTACACCCATCTGGAACTTGAGATGAATCAGTAACTAGATTATCTTGAATATGAACTTGATGCATTTTATTGTTATGCATAAATTTGAATATACCATTATCAAAATCAGTTCCAATTTCTTTGAAGAATATACCTTCTTGGCACATGTTCTTTGCACAAGTGAAGGAAACTTTATAGGAGTCTCCGTCTGTCACTAAATAAGCACGGACACCTTTTTCGAAAATGCCGTCTTCTTCATCTTTAATGTAACGAGCAACCGAAACAACGTGGAAGTCTACGAAAGGAATTTCTTTTAATAAGACATTCATGAAGGATCCTTTTGTTATTTCTTCCCATCTACTTTGTGCAGTTTGTCCTATAATAATTTGGGTTATATTTAAACCGTGGGCTACTTCTTTAATAACTTTTGGAGAAGGACGTTTTTCGCTATCACGAATGATAAACTCCTCAACCTCCAGCTCTTCTGCTAAAGCTTTCCATTCTTCAATATACCCAGATTTCTCAGCATCGAATGCATCATATGGTAGTGGATCAACTGTTAGTATATAAAGTGGACAATCTAACATGCTTGCCATTTTATGTCCTCTTCTAATTAGTCGCTCTCCATTTGGTCCGTAGTATACGCAGACAAGTATACTCTCATCCATTCGACCTTTTACGCGTTTCACGGTTGTACACACCTCTTTTTTTGTTTTCATCTATTATTTTTCGTGTAATTTTCTGTTGGATAACTATATACTTCAATACACTAAAAGTGCGTTGAACCTTACTTTCATGTATAATTATTAAATGCATGCATAGTAGTACAACTACTACCATTCCATACATAATATGCACTTGCTCTTAACCCAAGCAAGTTATATATCCTAAATTCAATTTTATTTTGAAGGGTCTCATATGGAATCCTATTATGATACTAGTTGCTAGGATAGTCAAGTCTATAGTTTAAAAAAGTATTATTACCCTCATGCTACCCAATCCTAATTCTTACTTAACCAATAGGAGGTTAAAATTTGTTCTCCATAAATTTAGTGATATTAATCCCATTTATTGCAGCTGCACTCTTGCCTTTTTCATACAGGCGATTTAACAAGACTCACCTCGGTTGGTTTGTGTTAATTGTACCTATTGTTTTGTTTGTCTTACTTGCTAGGCTAATTCCCTCGGTAGCAAGTGGTAAAACTTATGTCCATACATACGAATGGATTCCCACATTAGATTTTAACTTCACAACATATTTAGATGGTCTAAGTATGATCTTTGCTCTATTAATCACAGGCGTTGGAAGTTTAGTTATTTTATATTCCATTTTTTATCTTTCATCTAAAGAATCCTTGCAGCATTTTTATTGTTATTTATTATTATTTATGGGTGCCATGCTTGGAGTTGTTTTCTCTGATAATTTAATGGTGTTATATGTTTTTTGGGAATTAACGAGTGTTTCTTCATTCCTGTTAATCGCCTTTTGGAATCATCGTCAAGCCTCCAGACACGGTGCACAAAAAGCTATGCTAATCACTGTAAGTGGTGGAATTGCTATGTTAGTTGGCTTTATCATGTTGCATACGATGACTGGTTCTTTCAGTATTCGAGAAATAATTGCAAGTATAAGTGAGTTTAGTGACCACGCTTTGTTTATACCTGCGATGATTTTAATATTGCTCGGAGCATTTACGAAGTCAGCACAATTTCCTTTCCATATTTGGCTACCAGACGCTATGGAGGCACCAACCCCTGTTAGTGCTTATTTACACTCAGCGACGATGGTGAAGGCAGGTATTTATTTGGTGGCGCGTTTCACGCCAGTTTTTGGTGCTGATGAAGTTTGGTTTTGGGTGGTAAGTATAGTTGGTATGATTACTCTATTTTGGGGTTCCTTTAATGCTGTTCGACAAACAGATTTGAAAGCATTACTGGCTTTTTCGACTATTAGTCAGCTAGGGCTTATCATGAGCTTGCTTGGTTTAGGATCGATAGCATTGCAATTTGGCTATTCAGCTGACTCAGTTATGTATACTCAAGCAACATTTGCTGCTTTATTTCACTTGATTAATCATTCAACCTTTAAAGGTGCATTGTTTATGGTCGTTGGAATTCTCGATCACGAGTTAGGAACAAGGGACGTTCGAAGACTTGGTGGATTAATGACATTCATGCCATTTACATTTACCGTCGCTTTAATAGGAAGTTTATCGATGGCCGGTTTACCACCGTTCAATGGATTTCTAAGTAAGGAAATGTTCTTTGCAGCGACTGTTCATATTATGGAAGTAGATATTTTTTCTTTACCCTCGTTCGGAATTGTCTTTCCAGTTATAGCTTGGATCGCTAGTGTCTTTACATTTATTTACTGTATGATTATCGTTTTTAAAGCATTTCTTGGCAAACCACAGCCTGAAAAATTGGATAAACCTATTCATGAAGCTCCTATTGGAATGTTAATAGCTCCAATGATTCTTGCAGCTTTAGTTGTGGGTATATTCTTCTTTCCAAATCTATTAGGTCAATATATATTACAACCAGCAATGAGTAGTATTTATCCAAATTTCGGAGATACGGCGGATTTAACTCCAAAAATTTCGGCTTGGCATGGAGTAAAACCTGAATTGCTCATGACTATAGGGGTTATTTTAGTAGGTGCTATTCTATTTAAATTCCTTAAATTGTGGAAACCAATCTATGGATTGTTTTCTTCTCGCTTCACATTGAATGCACTTTATAATAATTTATTGGCGTCCTCGGTTAGCAAATCCAATATAGTTACTAATCGCTATATGAACGGACTATTACGACATTATTTAATATATATTTTTGTATTCTTTGTATTGGCTGTAGGTGGATACTTGTTCTATTCGAGAGCGTTTTCGTTTGATATTTCAACAAATGCACCTTTCAGAGTTTATGAAGTGTGTTTAGTTGCTATTATGGCGGTTGCAGCGTTATCCATGCTATTTGCGAAGTCACGCATGACAGCGACATTGTTGAATGGAGTGTTAGGCTACTCAATTGCTATCTTTTTTGTCATTTTCCGGGCTCCAGATTTAGCCTTAACCCAGTTAGTCGTAGAATCTGTAACCACTGCATTATTCCTATTAGCTTTTTCTCATTTACCGGATTGGAAAAAGGAAAAGCTTCCAACACGAACAAAAGTAGTCAATGGAATAATATCGATTATGGTCGGATTAGTAGTTGTTTTAGTTGGATTATCAGTAGTAGATTTCACTCAATTCGAAACTATTTCTAGTTACTTTGAAGATGCTTATGAACTAGCTGGAGGAGCAAATATTGTAAATGCTATCTTGGGAGATTTCCGCGGTTTTGATACGATGCTTGAGGTGGTCGTACTATTTATAGCTGGTTTAGGTGTGTACTCGATGATTAAGCTAAGAGCAAAAAAGGAGGATGAAAACATTGAAGATCAATGATGTCATACTCCGAACAATTAGTAGGATTGTTGTATTTATCATTTTGACATTTGGTGTGTATTTATTTCTTTCGGGTCATAATACACCCGGTGGGGGATTTATCGGTGGATTAGTTCTGGCAAGTGCAATTGTATTGCTATATTTGTCTACAGATATTGAAACGGTCAAAAAGAGTCTTCCGCTAGATTTTAAATATGTTGCAGCGCTTGGCGTATTATTAGCTACATCCACAGGCTTTGGATCCATTTTGTTTGGCGTTCCATTTATGTCTCAAACATTTGCCTATTTTGATTTGCCGGTTTTCGGGTTAACAGAACTAACGACGGTGACTATATTTGAAGCGGGTGTAGCCTTAACGGTTGTAGGTGTACTAGTAACGATTATTTTAAGCATTAGTGAGGATGGTGGATAACGAATGGAAACATTGATCATCATGTTAATAGGGATTTTAGTTGCTGTTGCCACGTATCTAATCCTCTCTAGAAATATAATTCGAATAATTTTAGGAACTGCTGTATTTTCACATGCAGTACATTTGCTCATATTAACAATGGGGAACTTAAAGCAAGGGAATGTTCCTTTATTAAAGGAAGCAGATGCACCTTATACAGATGCACTACCACAAGCACTAATATTAACTGCTATCGTGATTAGCTTCGCAGTAACAGCTTTCATACTTGTACTAGCCTACCGTACTTATCAGGATGTTGGTACGGATGATCTCGATGAATTGAGAGGGGCAAAAGATGAATAATTTAATTGTTTTACCGTTGATCCTTCCTATTATGGTTGGTATTGTATTGGTATTTTTACGACCATATGTGAAGTTACAGCGTGCCATTAGCTTAATAACAATGATTGGTATAGCGGGGATAAGCGTAATTATTTTAAATAGAGTTCAGACAGATGGGATTATACGATTGGACTTCGGAGGATGGGAGCCTCCATTCGGAATTCTGTTTGTCGCAGATTCCTTTGCGATGTTACTTGTCCTTACGGCAAGTTTAGTTACTGCTATCTGTCTAATTCATGCATTTTCTTCGATTGGAGAAAGACATGAGAAAATGTACTTCTACCCTTTTGTGTTATTTTTAGTTGCGGGAGTTAATGGGTCTTTTTTGACGGGAGATCTATTTAACCTGTTTGTCTGTTTTGAAGTAATGTTATTAGCCTCTTATGTATTAGTCACGTTAGGGGGGACCAAGCCCCAACTGAGAGAAGCGATAAAATACGTTGTCATTAATATTCTTGCTTCTTGGTTCTTCTTAGTAGCACTTGCCTATTTGTATGGTACTGTAGGTACTTTAAATATGGCTCATATTTCAGAAAGAGTAGCGGAGGAAGGACAAGGACCTTTACTCACCACAATAAGTATTTTGTTTTTAATAGTATTTAGTTTAAAAGCCGGATTGTTGCTATTCTATTGGCTTCCTGGATCCTATTCTGTGCCACCAACTGCGGTTGCCGCATTATTTGGTGCTTTACTAACAAAGGTTGGAATATATGCACTTTTCCGGACATTTACGCTCATATTCTACCACGAGCTACTAATATCCCACACATTAATCGGGATAATGGCGGGAATCACGCTAATTGTCGGATGTATGGGGGCCATTGCTTTTAAGGATATTCGGTTAATCGTTTCTTATAATGTCGTAATAGCTGTTGGCTTTATATTAATCGGTCTGGCTGTTGGAACTGAAACGTCTATTGCTGGTTCTATATACTACTTAATTCATGACATGTTTGCAAAAGCTATGTTATTTTTACTAGCTGGTACGATGATTTACTTAACTGGTAAATCAAAAATAGATGAAATGAGTGGACTAATTAGAAATTATCCTCTATTTGGATGGATGTTCTTCCTGGTCACCTGTTCATTGGCAGGTATCCCACCGTTAAGTGGATTTGTAGGGAAAATATTAGTTGGACAAGGTGCTATAGAATCAGGTTCTTACGTATTACTAGCATTGGCTTTTATCTCCAGTATTGTTGTGCTATATTCGCTTCTTCGGATTTTCTTAAATACTATATTTGGGGAAACTATTATTAGTTTTGAAGAAGAAAAACCTATGAAAATGGGAATGATTATACCAATTGTTTTGTTGGGAATTGCAACGGTTTCATTAGGACTTGGAGCAGAGTTTATATCCGACTATGTTACGGACGCAGCTCATACTCTTTCTAATCCATCGGTGTATATTGATGCAGTAATGGGAGGAAATAAGTGATGGGAGAGGTGAGAATATGCCAGCACAGTTTTTACTAAACCTATTTATCGCATTTTTGTGGACAACATTACAGGACGAAGATGAACTAAAGATGACGACATTTTTTAGTGGCTTCATCGTAGGGATCTTCATAATTTTCTTAATGCATCGCTTTTTTGGAACTCAGTTTTATTTGAGAAGATTATTCTCCCTTATTAAGTTAATTTTCATATTTATATCAGAATTAGCTCAGTCGAGTCTACTTATAAGTAAACAAATATTAAATCCACGTTGGGACCTAAAGCCTGGAATTTTCACTTATAAAACAGAGCTAAAAGGAGACTGGGAAATTACGACTCTAGCAATGTTGTTAACGTTGACTCCTGGTTCAGTCGTGATGGAAGTAAACCCAGAAGGGGATATGTTTTATATCCATGCGATGGATATAGAACAGTCTAAAGCAGATGTATTGCGATCCATTACTAAATTTGAGAAAGCAATTATGGAGGTGACCCGCTAATGATTGAAAAAATACTGTTGGTTTCCCTAACATTATTTGCTATATCTATTGCAATTGCTCTTTTTCGTATCATTAAAGGTCCTTCTATGCCGGATCGAGCAGTAGCTTTAGACATGATTGGTGTAAATCTCATATCAATGATTGCTATTATTTCGATTGTCTTAAAAACAAAGGCATTTTTAGAAGCTATTCTTATACTTGGTATACTTGCTTTTATCAGTACAATTGCCATTTCCAAGTATATTGAAAGGGGGGCTATTATTGAGCATAAGTCAGATGATTGAGCTCGTTGCTGTTGTTATCATTTTTTTAGGAAGTGTTATGAGTGTGATTAGTGCCTTCGGGATCATCCGTCTTCCAGATGTTTATACACGCTCACACGCCGCTACAAAAAGCTCAACCGTAGCAGTACTGTTGTCCCTATCTGGAGCCTTTATATATTTTTGGGTAAGTGAAAATTTTATAAGCGTACGTCTTATACTAGGTATATTATTTGTATTCTTGACTGCCCCTGTCGCAGGCCACTTGTTAACGCGAGCAGCGTATCGCTCGAGAGTCGAACTTACTGAAAATTCCTCAGATGATGCTTTAAAGGAAGTATTATTTCCAGAAGATAAATAATAAAAAAAGCTATACGATTGGAGAGTTCTCCGATTGTATAGCTTTTTTACTTAAAGGGGATCTGTTAAACAATATCGCTGAATTCCGTTCCAGACAGATTCTTTCTAACTAAGCGAGGGTCAAGCCGCCTTCCACTTCAAATCAATAACAAAGGTAGGGTGCTTTGAACGATAGGGAAACACAGTGGATAGCATACAACGTAGAGGAAATGGATCTGTTAACAAGAATCTTTTAGAATGTCATATCTCCTGAATTTCTTCTAGTAAAGATAGTATCTATAGTATCGATTAGCTATAGAGCGCCTGAAAACAAAATAAAACAGATTTTGCACTTGAAAGCCACTTATGATTTTCTTAGCTTTATATAAAAGGAGATATTGGATTAATGTTTAAGGGTTTAATGTATAAGTTCTAGTTATTTAAGAAGGAAATTTTTGTTAAACTTTTGCTAGGAAGATAGACTCATTAATGGGATGGAATATGGGTATCCTTAAAGGATAAGGCGCTTGAAGACTAAAAATATTAGTTGGAAATATGACAATTTAACTAAATCTATTTGTGAAAATAAAAGAAATGTTCAATTAATTTCGTCTAATATATTGCATTCTGCTGATTTCCATAGTATTATCAACTTTGATATATTGCATACGGGCGTGGTTAGAAAAAATCATTTGTATAGCATTCATACTAACATCTAGAAAACACAAGAAATGATTATTTCTTAAATCACAGGAGGAACAACAAAATGAAGACTAAATTATCATTCTCTAATCATTTAGTGATTGGAGTTATGCTATTTGCATTATTTTTTGGTGCTGGGAATTTAATCTTTCCAGCGAGTTTAGGACAAAATGCAGGGACACAAGTTTGGATAGCGGTCATTGGTTTTTTACTAACAGGAATTGGGTTGCCGTTTTTAGGTACTCTTGCGATGGGATTCTCAGGTAGTAAAAATTTACAAGAGCTTTCTAGTAGAGTACATCCTGTCTTTGCGGTAATCTTTACTTCTGTGCTTTACTTAACAATAGGACCATTTTTTGCTTTACCAAGAACAGGAGCCGTTTCATTTGAAATTGGAATTCTGCCATTTATGAATCAAGACTATGCACAACTTGGTTTGTTAGTATTTACAATTGTTTTCTTCGGAATCACGTTATTGCTATCATTGAATCCATCTAAAATTGTAGATAATGTTGGGAAATACCTTTCTCCCGGAATTATAATAGGATTATTTTTCTTATTACTCTTTGTAATTATTAAGCCAATGGGTGATTTTCAAGAACCGCAAGGTAACTATGTAACGAATGCTTTTATGACTGGATTTACGGAAGGTTATAATACGATGGATGCATTGGCATCCTTAGTATTTGGTATTATCGTTATTCAAGCAATTCGTTCCATGGGAGTAACATCTACTAAAGGAATTCTAGTTGCTACAGCGAAATCAGGTGGGATAGCAATCTTGTTTTTAGGTATAATTTATGCTGGGATTGCTTACTTAGGCGCGACTAGTGTGAACCTATTTGGTCTATTTGACAATGGGGGACCTGTATTAAGTGCTGCATCGGGGCATTATTTCGGATCATTTGGAGCAATTCTTCTATCTGTTATCATTTTCTTGGCGTGTCTAACGACGAGTATTGGTTTAACTACTGCATGTGGTGAGTACTTCCACACGTTAATGCCAAAGATTAGTTATAAAGCATTTGTCATTTTCTTTAGTGTATTCACATGTATCATTGCAAACTTTGGATTGTCTAATATTATTACATATTCCATTCCAGTATTAATGTTATTATACCCATTAGCGATTGTATTGATATTCTTAACCTTCTTATCACCATTGTTTAATCACGCAAGAATAGTTTACGTTAGTGTAATGTTCGTAACGTTCTTAATAAGTATTGTGGATGGATTAAAAGCTCTTTGTGGATCGTTAGAAATTGAGTATTTTAGCTGGCTAAAGCCAATCGTAAGTTTTTATGAGAACGTATTGCCGTTTTATAGTGTAGGTTTAGGATGGTTAATGCCTTTCGTAATAGTAACGCTAGTGACAGGAATCATTGCGAGATTTGAAAAAACGGACATAAAGTCAGTGTAATTAAAAGGTGACCATGGAGGTTGTGAAAACAACTCTTACATGGTCACCTTTTTTATTATTCAAGCCACTGTTTATACTCTGCTGGACATTCTTGCTCTATATGTCTTAATAATTAATTTTTTTTACGAGGTAATACTGCTGATTGTTCTTGTTAGGGTGATCTTCTATTACGCCAATTACATCATAACCGTACTTTTGATAGAAATTTGGGGCTTGAAAACTAAATGTATCCAGTTGAATGAGGTTACAATTATTCTCTCTTGCTATTTGCTCTATATTATCTAATAACTGTTTGCCATATCCATTTCCTCTTAAAGATTCATCAACCCATAAGAAATCTATATGTAAGTGATACCAAAAAATTGTACCTGTGATACCTCCTAATATTAACTCGTCTTCATTTCTAAGTATAAAACTAATATTTTTGATAGGGTGTTTAACTTCCTCTGGTAGTTTCCCGAGATTGTGTTCAATTACCTTTTTCCGAATATAATCACTGTCCTCTTGATTCCATTGCTGAGTTATTTTCATATGATTTCTCCTAACTATTTTATTATTATTTTTGCACTGTTAATAATAATAGCTTTCTGGGTTGCTTTTAGAGTAATCAGGAGCAGTGAAGTTTTGGCAGCCTACAAGAAATAGACAGGCTAGACAAATGATTGGTTTTTTCAATAAAATTCCTCCTATAGCAAAAAAAGCACGCATATCTCTAAGAGATATGCGTGCTTCGCGTTTGCAATTATTATAACATATTGTAAATGATATTTAATACCGTTTGATAAAATAACTATTAATTCTTTTGTTCACTAGACGTATCAACCTTTACTTATGATAATCTCGAATTTCTACCTTCATTTTCCGGTCGGAAAACTTACAATGTCAAATAGTTTATAGATTAAGTATAAACCACATAGCACCATAAATAAGGCTCCTATACCTTGGTTACGTTTTTGAATATTTCCATTAACAGCAGACAATTTTATTTTAGCAATAGCTAGCCAAATTATGCTCCAAAATGCTCCTGCAGCTATAAAAGCTATAAAGATTACATTAAGAACTTCGTCGAACCCTGAAAGCACACCTATTTCCTTAATACCTACTTTTTCGAATGCATCTTTAATACTTGCTGGGCCTGCTAATGTTTTCTTCGTCCCTACTATTACACTAAACAAAAACACTGCCGTAGCTGTAAACACACCTCTAATTTTCCTTTGCATGTATCTTCCTCCTAAATTTAATGGAAGCTTTTCCAATAAAACGAAAAAACCCCACACTATACACGAAAACATACACGCCAAAGACGTGTGTTCATGTAAGTGTGGGGTATTCCCATTCGGTCTGTTATTGAATTACTTTTATATTAGCGAATATATGGAAAAGATGCAAGACAACTTTACTCATAGTCCTTAATAAAGCGTGCTATTTCATTTTAAATTATTGAGTTAAACTAGGGAAATCTCTTGATTCAAGCATAAAATTTCCATAAAGAAATTTTATGCTAACGTCACACATCAATTGTGCAAGTTCCGTAGTCTACACTGCATCCGCACCCAGCTTTATCGAGTACATCCCAAATATTCAACAGCAGTTTGTGAAAACTCTTCGAGTGTTAGGTTTTTCATAAAGCTAAAAGGCCGATTAATTGGTCTTTTCTCTCTTTTGGTATTACCAAAATTATAGTTTTTTGATTATTTGTGAGTATCTATTAAATGTTGAATTTTTTCAGTTTTTTTTACCTGAAGATACAAACTCGTATACTTGTCAGCCAGTGATAACCTGGCTAACCTTATATTGCGAATAGGTACTTTAATGGAGGAATAGCTCCCGAAAACAATTCTACTTTGAATCTAGGGGATCTCCTAGATAGAAATTATCTAATCATTTTTTCATCAATGTACAATTAAGGCGGGACATTTTGATAACTGAGCGACCTTATGGCTGACACTACCAAGCATTAATTCCTTCATTCCACTAAGTCCACGGCTGCCAATGATAATAAGTTCCTGTTCATGTTCTTTGGCATATTCTAAAATTTGATGGGAAGGGTCTCCTTTAAGATGGATTGTTTTTATGGACATTCCCCCAGCAGATATTAGTTTGGTTTTGGCCATTTCCAGTATTCTTATACTCGACTTTTCCAATTCATTCAATACTTCCTCCAGATAATCCTCTGGGACATAGGTTAAACCCGTTGTTACATTTTCCTTACTAACATTCACTAGTGTTACATTAGATTTCTCGTTATTGGTAATATTCAACGTTGCTTCTAGTACTTTGCTATTCATATCGGATTCATCTATAGCGACAAGAATTTTATTAAACATATTCATTATCCTTTCATTCCAAAATTATATGTTTTACTGTTGGGCAGGACCTATATATCGCTCTCTGGCTGCACCAAGACCAAATATAAAGAGTAGGATCGATGCACCAACTAGTATTAAAAGTGGAATCGTCCAGCTATTAGTTGCATCATGTATAAAACCAAATAGGGTTGGGCCAACAGCCGCAAGCAGGTATCCAATCGATTGGGCCATACCGGATAATTCCGCAGCCTGTTGCGCATTCCTTGTGCGTAAGCCAAAAAACATCATGGATAGGCTAAATGCGAAGCCTCCTCCTATGCCTAGAGCGATGATCCACAAAACGATTAATTTCGAGCTACCGTATAGTAACCCAAACGTCCCGATTAAAAGTAAAATCGATGTAATAGTCACTAACGAACGTTGACCGGACATGCGTCCTGCAATGACCGGGACGATGAAAGTAAAAGGAAGAAGAGCTAACAGCATAACGGAAAGCATCAAGCCAGACTGACTCGAATTCAATCCCTGCTGCTTAAGAATTTCTGGCAGCCATGCAACAAGTACATAAAAGATCATGGATTGCAGTCCCATAAACAGGGTTACTTGCCACGCTAGTGCCGAACCCCACAAATTCACATGACTGTCAGCCGTTTTATTATGAATGGTATCCCTTTTCCCGTTACGATGTTTCATCTGTGGTAACCAAAATAAAATAGATATAAAGCTTAAAACGCCCCAAATTCCCAATGCACCTTTCCAGCCAAATCCCATTCCAAGAGCAATAGGAACACTTAAACCAGACGCTATTGCTCCAAATAAATTCATAGAAATGGAATACACACCCGTCATTAAGCCAATGCGTTCAGGAAATTCACGTTTGATCAGGCCAGGTAACAATACATTACCGACGGAGATAGCCAAACCAAGAACAGCCGTACCGATATATAAAGCAACAACCCCTGAAAGGGAACGTATAATAATACCAACAGTCAGAAAGACAATGGAACCAAAAATAATTCGTTCCACCCCAAGTTTTTGTCCCAATTTAGGTACAATAGGTGAAAGAAGCGCAAAAGCTAATAATGGCAGCGTGGTAACCATTCCTGCCAGTGTATTTGAAATATTCATATCATCCTTGATAAGACCAACTATTGGTCCTACTGAGGTCAAAGGGGCCCGTAAGTTAGCAGCAATAAATACAATACCAACAATCATTATCCAAACGGCAGATTTGCCAACAGTTGAAATGGCTCCTTTATTCTCCTTTTTAATTTCTTGGTCCATTGAACTCATCCTATTTCCTCCTAGCTTTTTGAAAAACTCATATATTGTAGTTTGTTCATTATGATTTACTGTAAAGATGAATGATATAAGAAAGAACAATATTATCATAACAAACCATATTCGGTATATTATAATATATCATTAACTAAGTAATGAATACTATAATATATTTATTTGAGTTTGTCTATCCTTAAATAGAGAACTGTTTTAAACAAAGTAAAAAAATGCCCCAATCCATTAGGTGGATTGAAGCATTCCCTGTATCAGGATAAGCTAGGAGAAAAGAAATTTAGATTCCGTATTTCAATATGATATGGAGAACAACAACATCGTTGGTATGATTAGCATATGAATGTGTGCCATCTGTAGAAAAACTAATCGAATCATATTGATTCAAGATATATGACTCATTATTAACATTAATTGTAATTGTTCCGGACATGATAGTTGCAAGTTCAGTTGTATTATGATGATGTTTTTCCGGATGGTAGGAGCTATTTGGCTGTAAATAAGCACGGTACATTTCCATATCATTATTTGTATTTTGAAAAATTGGCTCAATTGCCCAGTTATTTCCGTCCCCAACAATTCTTAGCCCTTCCCCGGCCCGAGACAGATTCACATTATTTTCAGTTGAGAATAAAGCCATAAGTGGTATGGATAAGCTTTTTGAGATTTTCCATAACATCCCTATTGTTGGATTTGTTTCTCCGCGTTCTATATTTCCTAGCGTAAGCTTACTCACACCCGATAATTCTGATAAATCTTCAAGACTTAAACGCTTTTCTTTACGAAGTTTTTTTAGTACTGCTCCTACTTGTAAAACAACTTGTTTTGGATCCTCAGTTTCTAAATTCATTTTAAGCCACCCTTTGCAATATCATGGGAAAATATAAAGTAAAATAATTTTTTTTCATATTATAGTGGATAAAATAATAATAAACAAACCAACTTATATATTATAATATACAAAAAGGATAATTACATCTAATAAAGTATGCCCCCTGCAACGCTTTTCTTACTATTCTACTGTATGGGTACTGTTAAGAAATTGAAATTCTCAACAATAGACCCTAACCCAATGAATCAACGGCTTATGATAATTAGATTTATTTTATCCAAATAAGTATTTTCTTGTGGGCAGGCAAAAGCTTTACCTTGTAAAGTTTAACTTCTCGTAATGAAACAATGGAGAATGGATGTGATGATATGCCTCAGGTCAAGATTGTGATGATTGACGATGTCATTTATGTAAAAAAGGGAGATACTATCCGTCATTTACTTAAGGTGTTTATGGATCATCGGATTGGCAGTTCCATTCCTCTTAGTCTACTTTTCTTCTTTTTTAAAATTCTTCGATTGTATAGATCCAATTTGCGCGCATTACTTCTGCTAGTTCCTTGGTGTTTTTTTCGCGGAATGCACGAATTAGATTCTGGTGTTGCTCAACAGAATATTCTCGTAAGACAATTTTTTCATAATAAAACAGTCTACGTACATGTGCTTGAAGCATTTCTACCATGGAATGTATGTATGGATTATTGGCAGTATCAACAATGAGTTGATGAAATTCTTCATCTACTCTTAGGGCTGTAGTAAATTCCTTTGCTTGTAGAGCCTCGGAGAATTCTCTATTCTTGTCTTCTAATAGACTAAGAACTTCTTCATCCATATTAGGACTCGCAAGCTCTGCTGCAAGCGCTTGCAATACTGCTAATGGTGGCAAGAGATTATTAATATCCTCTTTTTCTACTGGTGTGACTTGGGTTGCTCTCCCTGGTTGCATCGTTACAAAGCCTTGAGACTCCAAAAGTTGTAAGGATTCTCGAATTGGCGTTCTACTTACCCCTAAAGCTTGTGCAAGTTCGATATCGTTTAACTTCTCATCTGGTTGTAAAGTACCGTCGATAATCCACTGTTGTAGCTGGTTGAAAGCATGTAGCTTAGCGGTTGTACGAACAGGTTTAGTGTGATTTACTGGAATAGGCATAAAACGATTCCCCCCTTTCAATTATCTTAATAATTCAACAATATTATACAGTAATTATACAATATATCGCACAGAATTGGAAAAAATTTATTCTACTAGTAATTGTACGGTAATAGATTTCACATCAATGACGGATTGCTCTTTCATAATTTCTTGCATAATAACTTCTTTAAAATAGTTTATACTAGTTTCTAATGGGATATGAAGAATCTTTCTTAAAGCTGTTTCATACATATTCACAAATTCAATATCGGTATTTCCACGTTGTAATTCAGCAAAAGCTTCATATACTTGATCCAATTTATCAGCTAACTCAAGTAAACGGCCCTCAATAGTATCGTCTTTTCCTTCTTTCATTCGGTCAAAAAATACAGGTTGAAATTCTTTTGGAATCTCATCCAATATGAATTTCTCCATCATCTTTTCTTCTACATGAGTTAGCATTTGTTTAAGCTCAGGAGATGCATGCTTAACTGGTGTTTTAATGTCGCCAATAAAAATTTCTGCGAAGTCATGATTGATCGTTTTTTCGTAAAGTGATTTCCAATTAATCGTTGCGCCATTATTCTCTTCAAGTGTTGCAAAAAACATAGCGTATTGAGAAACTTTCCATGAATGAGCGGCTACATTATGCTCTTCAAATTTAAAACGTCCAGGACATCGGATAATTCTTTCTAAATCGTTCATGCTCATAAAAAATTTATGTATACCCATTAACAACCACTCCCTTAATATTAATCATACTGGAAAAACAAAAAAATACCATACTAAAACACTCTGAATGGAAGGTGAGATAAAATGATTCCCTCTATGATAAACCAATTAGCTTATATCTCAGATACAATAACCCAGTTATTTGATTATATAGACGAAAAGGTACTTTCTAAACATCCTATTGAAAATAAAATGTCTGTTTGGGAGGTTTGTATGCACATTGCACAAATTCCTCAGGCAGATTTACTTATTTGCAAAGGATATAACGCAGATCAAATGCAACTATATTATGAAGAAAGTAAACCAGTCAATATACAGGCAGCTAAAGAACAATTTTTGGAAGGTATTCAAAGGGTTATGAAGCATATAGAGCAACTTACGGAAGACACACTCTCGAAGGAATTTACAACCTATTGGGGGAGTGAGTATCGTACTGGAGAGTGGTTCCTTCAAATCATGAATCACTTAGTTCATCATCGTATGCAGTTATATTCGTATTTAGTTATATTAAACAGAGATGTGCAAGTTGTTTTATTTCGCTGATTTTTGGGTAATCCTTAAGTAACCCAAGGAGGAATTTAAATGACAAAATACGATAAATTAAAAAATACATTAGAAAAGCGTTTTGAAGAGTTAGAACACCAAAAACAAAATGAAGAAGAGTTTGAAACTACTGAGTTATCCAACTATGACAATCATCCTGCGGATAATGCGACGGATTTAACTGATAAGCATACTCGTCTAGCATTAAATAGACATTTTGATGAGGAAATGGAAGATATTGAAAAAGCGTTGGCGGCTATTAAGGACGGTACATACGGAAAATGTGCAGAATGTGGGGAAGAAATTCCGCTTGCTCGTTTACAAGCTGTTCCTACTGCACTGACATGTGTAGAACATGCTCATCAAGAGGTCAATGAAGATATTCGTCCGGTAGAAGAATCGCTCTTAAATTCTACTACAGATCAGCCGGTGGAAGATGAAGACGATAGACTTCGTGATTATTCCAACAGCTTTGAGGTACTAGAAGAAGTTGGTTCTTCTGATACACCACAAGACAAACAATGAATAAGGGATGTCCGATAAGTTCTTATGGACTTTAGGGCATCTTTTTTGTTTTAAGAGTGAAATAATAAGTTCATTCAACTAAAAAGATAAAATAATTAGAAAACTGATTAAGCGCTTTTCAGAAGTGATTATAGTACACTAGGGGAAAGGAGTGGATCCTATGCCAGCTATCATTTTGTTTGATGGAGAATGCAATTTTTGTGATGCAAGTGTGCAGTTTATTATTAAACGAGATCCCAAAGGCTACTTCCAGTTTGCAGCACAGCAAAGTGATATCGGGTTAACGCTCAAACGTCAATATGCTGTACATGACACTTTGGATAGTATATTAGTTATTGACCAACATAAGGTGTATAACTCATCGGATGCTGCACTCCATATTAGCAAACATTTAAATGGGCTTTGGAGCTTTTTATATATGCTAAGAGTAATTCCTAAGTCTATTCGTGATGTGGTATATAAATTTATAGCAAAAAATCGTTATGCATGGTTTGGGAAAAAAGATAGCTGTATGATTCCATCTCCTGAAATACGAAATCGTTTCCTGTAACAATGTATCATTGTATGTTGTGCATCAGATAATATAGATATAAATAGTATGAGGTGAAATGGTATGGATAGTGAATTATACGATGTGACGATTATTGGTGGTGGTCCAACAGGGCTGTTCGCTTCGTTTTATGGAGGATTACGTGATTTAAAAGTGAAGATTATCGATAGCCTTCCACAGCTAGGCGGACAATTGATGGAGCTCTATCCTGATAAATATATTTATGATATTGGTGGTCTTCCGAAAATTTTAGCAAAAGATTTAGTAGCGAATTTAGAAGAGCAGGCTGCCTATAGTAATCCGACCATTTGCTTAGAGGAAACAGCAATATCGCTCGAGAAACTGCCGGATTATTTTGCGCTAACAACGGATAAGAATGTGCATTATTCCAAAACAATTCTACTTACTTCTGGGATTGGCTCCTTTCAACCGCGTAAGTTAAATGTTCCAGGAGCTACTGATTATGAAGGGAAAAAACTTCATTATAAAGTAAAAAGTTTGGAGGATTTCAGAAATTCAGATGTACTTGTATTAGGTGGAGGAGATTCTGCACTCGACTGGTCCTTAATGTTAGAGGATGTTGCTTCGAACGTGACCATTTGTCATCGAAAAGAGCAGTTTACAGCCCATGAAATGACCATTCAACAGCTTCAAAACTCTGCTGTAAAGATAAAAACACCATATGGAATAAAAGAAGTAATAGGTGATGGTGAAAAAATTCAAGAAGTCGTGATTGTCGGTAAAGATAAAACAGAAGAAAGAATCGCAGTAGACCATATTTTAGTGAACTACGGAAACGTTGCCTCTCTTGGACCTTTAAAGGAATGGGGTCTGGAAATGGAGAAAAACTCAGTTGTAGTCAATGAAAAAATGGAAACAAGTGTAGAAGGAATATATGCTGCTGGTGATGTATGTACGCATGCTGGGAAAGTAAAATTGATAGCAGTAGGATTTGGAGAGGTTCCAATTGCTATCAGCCATATTAAAGCATTCATAGATCCAAAAGCACGTGTACAACCAAAGCACAGTACAAGTATTTTTGAAGAAGTAAAATAAAAAAATCCCATGTCCTCTTTTAGGAGAGCATGGGATTTCATCTTATCTAAAAAATGCTTTGTCGATATTATATTTTGCTTTTTGTGTGTTGATTGCATATGTTTCGTAAATTTCACGATCCATTGCCTCTTCAACAATACAAACGCTGATTTTGTACACTTCATCACGATGTTTAATCATCGGTGAGACATTGTCTTCAAAGTGTTTTTTAATACGTTGTCTAATTTTACGAGCTTTACCAACGAATAAAAGTTCATCATTCTTATTGTAGAAAAAGAAAATGCCACCTTTATCACGAGGGATTTGATGAAAGTCGATAAATCCATGAATTGCTGGAATTTCTATTTCGCCTTCTTTTAGTACTTGTTCACGTTGTGTGATGGTTACTGTTGGTTTAGGTAATTCAATTTTAATCATTCGCTCACGTCCTCTTATTGTCTATTCTTTACTATATCAGAACTGGTCAGCAATATCTATTCGAAAGGTATTTTGTTGATAGCAGGATTATTTAAAACAAATGACGAAATTAATGACATAATACAATTTGGAGGAATGAACATGATTAGAAACCTAGAAGATTTTTTAACTGATTGGCAGCACGAAAGTGATTCAACTCTTAAAATTTTAGAAGCATTGACAGATGAGTCATTACAGCAAAGAGTGTCAGAAGAAGGTCGCACCCTTGGTAAACTTGCATGGCATCTCGTTACAAGTATAGATGAAATGATAGGGAGAACTGGATTGCAATTTTCCGCAACACCACATGAAGCTACTCAGCCATTAAAGACGAAAGAAATGGTGGAATCCTATAAACAGTCTAGTGATTCTATTGTTAAGGCCATGAAAGAACAATGGACGGATGAAAGCCTTTTAGAAGAAAAAGATATGTACGGAGAACTATGGACAGTTGCGACCGTATTGCAAACCTTAATCTATCATCAAATACATCACCGTGGGCAGATGACGATACTTATGCGACAAGCCGGATTACCGGTTCCGGGAGTGTATGGACCGTCAAAGGACGAATGGTTGGCATTTGGTGAAGAAGCACCGGAGTGATTCTAGAACCGGACAAGATTTTAGGAGGATAAGATGAAAGTTTATGATTTACACTGTGATGTACTTTACAAATTAGCGAAGGCGGAGAATACTATTTCATTTGACAATTCTCCAAAACTTCAAGCAAGTAAAAAAGCATTGGAGACTGGAGAAATAGCACTTCAAGTGTTCGCTGTATTTGTTTCAGAAGGTTTTCCTAAAGAACAGTTATTCTTGGAGGCAATTCGTCAGATTGAGTTTTTCCACACGGTAATTGTGGGGAAGGATGACAATATTATCCCTATATATGAATGGGAGCAACTTGGATCACTAAAAAAAGGACAAATTGGAGCCGTCTTATCACTGGAAGGGCTTGATATGATAGATGGAGATATGCATAAGCTGAAGCTATTACTTTCTCATGGAGTGAAATTAGTCGGTCTTACTTGGAATGGAGCAAACAAAGTAGCAGATGGGTCTTCAGAAGAATCTGGTACTGGGTTAACGCCATTTGGAGAAGAGGTCGTCTCTTTGTTGAACGAGCAAAATATAATTGTTGATGTGTCTCATTTGAGTGAACAATCTTTTTGGGATGTTCTTCCTAAAGCAAAATGGCTGATGGCAAGCCATTCCAATGCAAAGGCTCTATGCGGATCTGCAAGAAACTTAACCGACAATCAGATTAAAGCATTAATCGCTAAAAATAGTCCTATCCATGTTGTATATTATCCACCATTCATAGATGATACAAAACAGTCAGTAGAGATACAGGACCTGGTAAAACATATTGAGCATATCTTTTCTCTTGGTGGTAAGCACCTAATAGGTTTAGGTTCTGACTTTGATGGGATTAGTGAATTTGTATTAGGTTTGGAGGATGCATCCAAAACACAAAATATAGTAAGAGAATTATTAGAAAGCTATACAATGGAAGAAGTTGAAGGGTTCACATCACAAAATTTTGAACGATTCGTGATGCGAATTAGTAAGGAGGCATAAATTTGGGGAGCTTACCAGATTGGTTTTTTGCAGTAGCTATTGCAGTTGTTATTTGTTTCATTATTTTAGCGGAATGGTGGACGCGAAGAGGGTAAAGAGTGTGCTATACTAGGTAAATGAAAAAACGTATAGAAAGAGGAATTACATGCTAACATTTGAAGAAAAAGAAACAATTATTCAAGAATTTACGGAGCTTACTCGTAAAGAAGTATCGATGAAACGAGTAAATTATCATTACGAAAAGAGTTTATATGAAAAAACAACTGTTATTTATCACCTCCATCCGAATGGAAATGGCTTTGTTTATGTAGGAGATCTTCCTCAATATGAAGCAGCTGACGATAAAGGACTATTGAATATTCGTGAAACTTCTGCTGATGAACTTAGAACGATTATAAAAGACTCAATTGCTTATCTTTCAACAGAGGAAGAAGAGCTACAGGATGAAGAAGTAGAAGAAGTTTGGAAAAACAAAGAAGACTCTAAGTTAACACTTTTACAAGAAGATACACTATGGAATATCTATCACGGGTATAACTTAGAAGAAAGCTTTGGGTCTTATAGTGAAGCAAAAACTTATCTTTTAGAAGAAGGCTTTCGCCTAGATAGCAAAAGATAAGGAGGTTCCTATTATGAAGGGGAAGTATACGGTAGGAGTATTGATCTCTATTGTATTAATTGCAATTGGAGCGAGCTTTTATTTTATAATGCAGTTTTTTGAAGATAATCCTACTCAACCGCAACAACCAACAGGTTACATAGAGGGAGTTATTATTGACACCAAAGATACATCTATTTTAGTAATTGGTGGTTTATCGGTTGATGAGGTAAAAAATATGTCGGTGGAAGAAGCGTTAGAAGCTGGTAAAGATGCTGCTTGGTTTTCCTTGACCATGGATCAGCGTAATCGATTAAAGTTACATGATGAAGTGAAGGTTGGGTATACCACACTTGAAGAATCATATCCTGCTCAAGGAATAGCTAAGACGGTTGAAAAGATAAATGAATAAATAAGTAAAAAGAAGCTATCTGCCACCAGTTTCCAAAGGTGTAAGGTAGCTTTGTTGTTTACTTCCGCAGATAAAACATGTTAACCTATTGCTTATGTATTAGTATTGTGGAAGAAAGAGGTTTGAGATGACGAAGGATCAACGAAAGAAATTATTTATATTAATGATTAATATGTTTATTGCTATTGCGAGTTTTGGGATTATTATTCCTATTTTACCTGCCTATTTAAAATCTATTGATCAGGGTGGAGTAGCAGCAGGTCTAATAATATCTATATTTGCTGGAGCACAGCTAGTGATGTCTCCGATTGCAGGGAAATGGGCAGATAAATACGGGAGAAGAATTATGATTATCGCTGGTCTTAGCGGTCTTGCTTTATCCATGTTTGTATTTTATTTCTCGGATTCTATCGGAATCTTGTATGTTTCTCGTGCCATTGGCGGAGTCGGTGCGGCGTTATTAGTGCCAGCCATTTTTGCGTATGTGGCAGATATCACTTCAATGGATCAGCGTGCAAAAGGAAATAGTTTAATATCTGCTGCAATGTCCTTAGGTATAGTAGTAGGACCTGGAATTGGTGGATTTTTGGCGGAAATCAGTTTGAAAATGCCTCTTCTAGTTTCTGCTTTAGTTGGAGTTGTTGCAGTTGTCTTTTCCACTCTGGTACTGAAGGAAAGCAAGCCAGCAGACGTAAATACACCTGAGAGTAAATCAGAACCTATGGTAAAAGAGATAGCGCAATCATTTAAAAAGCCTTACTTCATCCCACTTGTTATTACATTAGTGATGAGCTTTGGATTACTTGCTTACGAATCGGTGCTTGGACTTTTTGTTGACGATCAGTTCGGCGCATCTCCACAGGATATTGCCTGGATGATCACGGCAACAGGAATTGTGAGTGTAATTATCCAATTGTTTGTGGTTGATAAAGTTGTTCGACGTTTCGGTGAAGCGAATGTGTTGAGAATCTTTTTAGGTGTAGCCGCTTTTGGTTTCCTTCTTTCAATCTTAATATCAAGCTATGCATTTTTCTTTGTCATTACGATGATTATTTTCCTGTCGACTTCTATTTTACGTCCAGTGCTGACAACATTAATCTCTAAATTAGCTGGAAATGAGCAAGGATTTGCGATGGGTATGAACAATGCCTATATGAGTATAGGAAATGTTTTGGGACCTTTGCTTGCCGGGGTATTATATGATGTAAATATTATTTATCCGTTCATTTTAGGCCTAGTTGTATTAGTGATTACAACAGTTGGTTCTATCATTTGGAGGGGTACAAAGAAAATAGCTTAAGAAAAGCTGCTCCAGGATATGGAGCAGCTTTTTTATGTTTAAGAAAGTATATTTAATAATACTGCTGATTTCGGTTTCAGGTGGACGCTTTCCGCGGGGTGAACGATGAGCCATCACCGCCGCTCCGCGTTCGTTGTGATGGCTCATCTGTCTCACTCATCCCGCTGGAGTCGCCACCTTCCACTACAATCAATATGGGGGAGCGCAGAGCGGCGACTCCAGTGGGAATAGCGCGAGCTGAAGATCTTGGACTGAGCGTAGCGAAAATCTTTTTTGCTACGAGCTTGCGCAGGAGCAAAGGAAGCGGCTGAAGCCATGCCCACGGAAAGCGTCCGCTCTAAGCGGAAATAAACGGCATATCTAAGTTTCTGTTCTTAGAGGACCGGGTGTTTTTTGCCCGGTTTTTTTTATGTTTAATTGGTAAACATTAATCTACTTGAATCGGGATATGTTTGAACTCGACGACATCGAAAAGTCCGCTATCAGTCAGCTTTAGTTCAGGTATTACCGGAAGACTTACGAAAGATAATGTTAAGAATAAGTGGAAATCCAAATCTGGATGAAGTATATGAAGAGCTTCATGCAGTTTCTTTAATTCCAGTGCTGTTTCTTTAGCTGGAAGATCTGTCATTAAGCCAGCAATAGGTAAAGCAAGGGAGGCCAGAATCTTTCCTTCATGAACGATAACGAATCCGCCTTGAATTCGTTCTAATTCCTGGCTGGCTATTAACATATCCTCATCATTCGTGCCTAAGACGATGAGATTATGTGAATCATGTGCGATGGTAGTCGCAATGGCACCTTGCTTCAAACCGAAGCCGTGTACAATTCCAAGTCCTATTGTTCCGAGAGAGTGATGGCGTTCAATAACAGCAAGCTTAAGTAAATCCTGCTTCACACTTGTTGTGAATAGCCCGTTTACCATTGGGACTTTCATTACTTTTTTCTTTGTAGTAATTTGGTTTGGCATAACCTCCATAACATTAGCCGTTCCGTCATTGGTAAAAGGAATGGCAAAAGAATCTGTCGATAAATTAGGCAGTTTTACTGTATTAGTTAGGTCAGTGGATGGCTCCTGTCTATCGTATACCTTCATAAGCATTTCTTGATGTTGTGCTACTTTGACCCCATTTTTCCAAACGGCAATAGCTTTTAAATCTTCTAAGCTTTCAACTAGTAAGAAATCGGCTATAAAGCCAGGTGCAAGAGCTCCTCTATCGGTTAGCTGGTAACATTCAGCTGCGTTAAGTGTCGCTAACTGAATAGCTTGGAGAGGCTCCATTCCTTCCTTTATAGCTAGGTGGATAGCGTGATTGATACTTCCTTCCTCAAGAAGTTCATCTAAATGCTTGTCATCTGTACAAAATAAGAATCGGCGAGCGTTATGAGTATTAACTGCAGGTAGTAAGTCCCGTACATTTTTCGCTGCAGAGCCTTCTCTCATCAAGACATACATTCCTTGAGAAACTCTGTCTAATGCCTCGTCGGATGTAACGCATTCATGATCTGTTTGAATACCTGCTGCTCGGTATCCTCTAATTTGCTCCGAGTTAAGTCCAGAGCCATGACCATCAATTATTACCTTCGCATCCATGGCCATTTTTAGTTTGTCCATCATATTAGACTCCGCAAATAGTACAGCGGGGAAGTCCATTACTTCTGCAAGCCCTAGAACTGCATCATTTTCAAGGAAGGGGTGCAAGTCACTTGCCTGAAGAATGGCACCTGCATGCTCCATAGGAGTTGCGGGGACGCTGGATGGAAGCATCACATGAATATCCATTTCACTATTTGATGCATCATCAAGCATAAATTGAATCCCTTCCGATCCAGCTACATTTGCTATCTCATGCGGGTCCGTAATAACTGTTGTAATACCGTGTGGGAGTAATATACGACTGAATTCGGCAGGAGTTACCATGGAAGACTCTATATGAATATGTCCGTCTATTAATCCGGGAATGACATACTTTCCTTCTGCATCTTCTTCGAGCACTGCTTCATAATTTCCTGTAGCATCAATTGCAACAATCATGCCATCCGAAACTACTATGTCTGCCTTTACCCATCTCAGTGAAAACACATCTGCAACAGTAGCATTTCGAAGGATAAAATCTGCAGATTGTTTTTGTTGTGAAACAAGAATCCTTTTCTCAAGTTGCTCTTTTTCTATAGTCATTAAATTGTACTCCTTTTTTGAATAGTTCTACATATTATACTGGTGTTCAGTAAAAACAGGAAGTTATAATATGGTTAGGACAAATAAAGGAGGAAATTTTATGGTTTATCGTAAAACCAAGTATGCAAATATAGCGATTGCTTTACTTTTCCTAGTTCTTTCCACCAACTTTTTAATCTATCAATCCTCTGTACAGGATTATTTATCGCTGCAACTAAATAATGGTGCTGTAGTAGGCTCGCTAATCGATTTAGCTATTATCGTTCCACTTTTAATGTATGTAGCCTTTAAATTATCTATCAAGCAAACAATTGGAATAATCGTGGCAGGTCTAGTAATAGCGAGAATATTCATACCTAACGAATTGTTCTCTCCATTTACTGGAATATTTTACGCGGGCATCGTATTAGAGATGCTATTAATAGTCGCAGAAATTACATTAATCTTTTTAGTCATTTGGAAAATACCCAAAATTCGATTACAAATGAAACAAGTGAATGAGGGAGCATTATTCAGTTTACTCCCATCGGTTGAAAAAGTAGTGACTAAAAATATATTAATTCGGGTTGTGATGTCCGAATTTCTAATGATGTATTATGCATTTTTTTCATGGAATAAGAAAGCTCCTAATCATGAAGGTGTTGTAACAATGCATAAAAAAACAAGTGCAATTGCCATCCATATGATGCTTATTCATGCAATTCTCATCGAAACAATTGGGCTACATTGGTGGTTGCATGATAAATCCCTTGTCCTATCAATAATATTATTAATATTAAATATATACTCGGTGTTCTTCTTTATGGCAGAAATTCAAATTATGAAATTACATCCAATGGAAGTTAAAAACGGAAAGTTGTATATTTCACAGGGTCTTAGCACCAGAATTATTGTTCCGCTTAACTTGATTAATGAAGTAAACTGGGGAGCAAAAGTTCCAAATAAGAATACGGTACAATTTGTATATAAAGATTTTGAACCTGTTGAACCGCAGGCAATTATACACCTTAGTAGACCAGTTGAGGCGACAATGTTTATGGGGATGAAAAAAAGTATAACCGAATTTGCTATTCGTGTGGATGAGCCGGAGCGATTAAAACTCATTCTCTCAAATGAAGGAGATACTAAACATTTGACCTAGAAATAAGCATCCGTTATAATTATCTCAAATTCAAGATAATTGAAAGGGAGTTATAGCATGAACCATGTTTTTTATAAAGGTGAGGATTCTTCGAGACCGACACTATTACTTTTACACGGAACAGGTGGAAATGAGCATGACTTAGTAGGTCTCGGAAAAGAAATAGATGCAGCCGCTAATATTTTGAGTGTGCGCGGAAATGTTTTAGAAAATGGAATGCCACGATTCTTTAAACGTTTAGCAGAAGGGGTCTTTGATCTAGAAGATTTACAGCTTAGAACCGAGGAATTGAAAAGTTTCATCGATGAAGCTGCAGGAAAATATGAATTTGACCGAGATAATGTAGTAGCTATTGGTTACTCGAATGGTGCTAATATTGCAGGAAATCTTTTATTTGAATATGAAAATGTACTGAAGGGTGCAGTTTTACATCACCCAATGGTTCCAAGACGGGGTGTAGATTTACCGGATATGCCAAAAACTCCTGTATTCATCGGAGCTGGTAAAAATGATCAGATGTGTCCAGCTGTAGAATCAGAGGATCTACAGGACTTGCTGCAAGGAGCGGGAGCAGAGGTAGAGCTTTACTGGCATGCATATGGTCACCAATTAACTCAAGATGAAGTGCAAGCAGCAAAACAATGGTACCAGTCGAAATTCTAAAAAACAAAGCCAAGCAGACTCGCTCTGCTTGGCTTGTTGCATGTTTGGAGAGATATTAGACCTTTTGTCCTTCAAAATTTATGGAGAAATTGTCCGTATAGCAAGTAATAGACAGTTGAAAGCAATTAAAAATCTCTCTTCACCTCTTGCGCATGACAAATTAATGTAGCTTTTTCGCTTTATAAGGCCCCTTTCTAAAAGGAAGCCACCAGTTCCATTTACCGAAAAGCTTCATCAAACTTGGAACGAGCAATAATCTAATGATAGATGCATCAATTGCTACGGCAATCGCAATACCAACACCAATCTGTTTAACAGGCATTACCTCCGTAAACGCAAAGGCTCCCGTAATAACAATCATGATTAAGGCTGCTGATGTAATGATTTTACTTGTTGAAGTTAAACCATCAACAGTTGCTAATGTATTATTTTGGTGTTTTAAATATTCCTCTTGTATACGAGATATTAAAAATACCTCATAGTCCATACTTAACCCAAATACGAGACTAAACACAATAACGGGAATGATTAATGCAATCGTAGTTTCTTCAATTCCAAAATGTCCATATTGGAATATATATACGAGAATTCCAAAAGTGGAAGCTAGACCGATAATGTTCATAATAATTGCTTTCAATGGTATTAGTATAGAACGGAACGCAATCATTAAAATGATAAAAGTAGAGCCTAAAATAATTGCTAATAACCACCCTACTTTGTTGAATATTTCATCAAAAATTTCTTGATTGAATTTAGGTTGGCCACCTAGCTTAAAGTCGACGCCTAAATCTTTTTCTGACCATTCTCGTACCCAGTCTTGTGCCTCATCGGAAGAGCCGTTTAAATTTAGGGTTACTGGTACTAGTAATTTATTGTCTTGAACAAATGTATCAAATAAAGGTGATAGTTGAGCTTCGACTTCTGGCATTATTAAGCTTTGTTCCCATTGCTCTACGGTTGGAATCTCACTTGCTGTGAATATTGTATCAACCGACATGACATCATCATCTGCGAGTAACTTATCTTCTATGTTTTTTATGTCTTCTAAGCCAGCGGTGTTATCCCAGCCATCTGAACGCTCTGCAATCATATATACAGTAGATTGCTCCCCTAGGCCAAACTGTTGATCCATCAGTTCATACGCTTGTCTAGAATCATAAGATTCTGGTAGGGAATCCACCTGGGGAATAGTCAATTCCATATTTTTTACTGGTATTATCCCAATTCCTAAAATAATTAATGCAACAAGGACCAATGTCACAGGACGTTTCATAACAAATGAGGCAAAGTTTCGCCATCTAGTTGTAGCACCTGGTTTTACACGAATGATAGTCCATTTGTTTATACGATCCTTTAAAAGCATTAATAGAGCGGGGAGTAAAGTAATAGACGAAAGTACTGCAATCGTCACGACGAGCATTCCACCTAGTGCAATGTTTTGGAATATCTCGACTTGCATAACAAGCATTGCCCCTAGACCTATAAATACACATATTGCAGAGAATATGATGGATCGTCCGGCTGTTTGAATAGCAGTTTGTACAGATTCTACTATCGAATGCTTTGCAAGCTCTTCTTTATAGCGATTGATGAGTAACAGAGCAAAATCGATACTTAATGCCAATCCAAGCATCGGAATAATGTTCATAACAAAAATCGACAAATCCATCGTCTCACTGAATAAAGTCATCACTCCGAAAGCGGAAACCACGGTTACAATTCCTATGGCAAGTGGGATAAACGCTGCAACGACACTACCAAATGCAAGTAGTAATACGATAATAGCTATCGGTAAGCCAATTGCTTCTGCACTAGCTAAGTCCTTTTGACTCGCACTATTAATGTCTTTGTTAATAGCCGCACCACCGGTTAACGTAACTCCTTGCTCTCCATCAATAGCCTCTCTGATGTCATCAACTGCACCTGTCATATCAGCATCGGAGTCGAAGTGGAGCATGGCATAGGCTACATGATCTTTATATAAAGAGTCATCCTCTAAAGGAGATTGAATAGACTCTGCAAGATTTAGCTGTTCTATCTCATTTAATGTGTCTTTGATCGTACTATTGGAGGTTTGATCAAAAACAACAAATAGGGACTCCGCTGGAAAATCAAATGTTTTCGTTAATTCCTCCATAACCTCTGCATGTTCCCCGTCTGTACTAAACCCGTCACCTTCTAATAGACCGGGTAAACGAATAGCCAATACAGCTAAAGCTGCAAACAAAAGTAACCAAATACCCAATATTACCTTATAGTGACGTGTCACTATTTTGGACAAGCCTGTCATGAAATTCCTCCTCAAATAAAACCTAGTTACATTGTAAAGCAAACAGAGACTAAAATACTAATATAATGATAGAATATGAAGAGCAATTCCACAGGAGGGATTTCATTGAAGGTAGCAGCACCGAAAATATCAAAATCATTGCAAGAGCTTGATGTACGAAAAGCACTTTTAGAAGATTATTATGTATCAGATGGACTGGTTACTAAGCTAGAGTTAGATGAGGAGCAAGAAGATAAAATCATTTTTGATCAAATACATTTTCAAGATATCTCCATGGAAGGTGTCCGTTTTCACCAAGTAGAATTTGTTGACTGTATTTTTGAAAAATGTGACCTATCCAATGTCGATTTTGGGAATGCGGTATTCCATCGCGTAGAAATTCAGAGTTCGAAGCTAGTAGGAGCAAATATATCCCAAAGTCGGATGACTGATGTGAAAATAGTCGATACTGTTGCGAACTATGTGAGTTTAAGCTTTTCTAAATTGAAAAAGGTCACTTTCACTAAAACTGCATTCAACCGTGGGGATATTATAGATGCCACATTTGATAAAGTGAATTTTGAAGGCTGTGAATTAAATGAAGCGAATTTCACAGGAACAGCTTTAAATGGAGTAGACTTAAGCACGAATACGTATGAACAACTAACCGTATCATTAGATAAAATGCAAGATTGCACGGTATCTACAGAACAAGCGATTGGCTTTGCAAAATCACTTGGTTTAAAGATAAAAGAATAGGGTGCATACGAGAGAGATTCGCTGCTCTACGAGAGAGCCACATCACTGTAAAAACATAGGTACCCATCAAAAAAAGATCCCTTGTCCTAAAAGACAAGGGATCAATCATTTTATTAAAAGAATAAATTTAGTACTTGGAATATAATACCCGCCATAACAGCAGAAATTGGTAAAGTGATAATCCACGTTAAGACAATTTTCTTAGCGACTCCCCATTTAACACCTTTAACACGTTGCGCTGATCCAACCCCCATAATAGCGGAAGAAATAACATGTGTAGTGGAAACCGGTAAATGAATAGTAGTAGCACCGAAAATAATCATTGCAGAAGACAAGTCAGCAGCTGCCCCGTTAATAGGACGTATTTTCATAATTTTACCACCAACGGTTTTTATGATTTTATACCCACCAATAGAAGTACCTAGACCCATAGCAGTAGCTGCAGCTATACGAACCCATAATTGAATATCGTCATTTGTTTGCCATTCTGCTGCGATTAAAGCCATTGTAATAATACCCATCGCTTTTTGCGCGTCGTTTGTACCATGCGTAAAGGATTGAAGGGCGGCTGTACCAATTTGGAATATACGAAACCTCTTGTTTGTCCCATATAAACTTCCGTTTTTAAATATAACTTTAAATAATGACATCATTAAGAAGCCGACAGCAAGCGCTAAAAATGGTGAAATAAGTAACGCTTGAATGATTTTAATGAAACCTTGCCAGTTTAAAATTGCAAAACCTGCCGATGACACTGCTGCTCCAGCAATAGAGCCGATCAACGTGTGAGATGAACTGGAAGGAATACCAAAGTACCATGTGACTAAGTTCCAAATAATCGCGGAGAGTAATGCAGCTAAAATGATTAGCGATCCATTTTGCAAGGCAAAAGGATCTACAATATCTTTTGTAATTGTTTTAGCTACCCCGGTAAATGTTAAGGCACCAACAAAGTTCATTATTGCTGCCATTAGTACAGCCACTCTAGGCTTTAGAGCTCTTGTTGAAACGGATGTAGCAATGGCATTCGCTGTATCATGAAACCCATTGATAAAGTCAAATGCAAGAGCAAAGACTACTACTAGAATGGTTAATATAAATACTGTTTCCATAAGCGTATACTCCTACGCGTTTCGCATAATAATTGTTTCCAACGTATTTGCTACGTTTTGGCAATAATCAGCGATTTCTTCTAATTGTTCATATATATCTTTAAATTGAATAATGCGAATTGGGTCTTTTTCATTCAAAAACAACTGTTTGATAGATGAACGAAGCACCTCATCACATTTTCTTTCGTAATCTTTAATAAGTATAGAATGTTCATGCATTTTCAGAAGCTTTTTGCTTGCTAGAAGCTCCATTGCTTTAACAATCTCATCTGTGCTTTTCACAATATAACCTAAGAATGTGCGCATCGATTCATCAATTTCGACCAATGAAAACATTTCCAGGTGAGCCGTAAAATTATCAATACCATCCAAAATGTCATCCATACGAATGGCAAGTTCAAGGATATCTTCACGTTCAATTGGAGTCATAAAGGATTTATTTAACATAACGATCAATTCATGTATTAATGTATCTCCTGCTGTTTCGTAATTTTTTAAATGCACGCTGATTTCCTTTAAATCTGCAACTGTATTAATACGGAAATCATCTGCATAATGAGCGCTATCACGGACGTTTTCGGCAATTTTTAATAGAGATACGAAAAATGGATCTGGTTTTTTTGAACTAATCATAAAAGCCTCCTGGACTTAATTAATATGTTTACTTTTTCCTCAAATAGCATACCAAAAAATTTACTAAATCAACACACTTTTTACTCTAGATTCGCCAAATTTACAATACTGTAACATTATAGCTCAAAAATAGAACAAATAAGCGCGTTTTTTGTCGAAAAAAGGCGATTTTTGTCAGAATTTATAGAATTTAAATGTAATTAAAGCGATGAATTATATTGTCTTTGGAAAAAAGGAAATATATGAAACTTTCTGAAAGTATTTCCGTATATACTACTAAGATTACTTTTTCGTGGGAAGGGGTGAGTGAAATAGAACAGGTCTTTTTATATGGATTAATCGGTATAGGTTTAATCACTATTTTGTATGTGTTATTTGCTGATGCGATCGATGGGATGGATAGTGGGATTTTCAACCCGACAACGATTCTTTCCTTCTTACTATTTATATGTGCATCCGGTTTTATCCTATTAAAACTAACAGAATGGGACGAGAAAATTGTCATTATGGCAGCTCTCATTATTTCTAGCATATTAACTTTTTTACTGTACTTCTTTATATTAGTTCCGCTAGCATCAGCAGAGGTTTCCACAGCATATACAAACGAGTCTCTACAAGGCCAAGTTGGAAGAGTCATAGTTCCGATACCATCGGATGGGTTTGGAGAAATAGTAATAGAAACGGTAAGTGGAGTAATTTCTAAAAGAGCAGCAGGCTATGACAATGAAGAAATTGAGTACGATAAACAGGTACTCATCATAGATTTTGATAATGGAACTTTTTTAGTAAAAGAATACTTACCATTAGTATAGATAAAAGGGGGAAATAGAAATGCAGATGGAAATGTTGATAGTTATTGGAATAGTAGTGTTTGTTATAGTTGCAATTTTAGCTGTTTTTATTACGAAATATCGTACGGTAGGACCAGATGAGGCATTGATTGTAACAGGGAGCTATTTAGGCTCTAAGAATGTACACACAGACGAATCTGGTAACCGTATTAAAATTATTCGTGGTGGCGGTACATTCATATTTCCAGTGTTCCAACAAGCTGAACCGCTTAGTCTACTTTCTAGTAAATTAGAAGTTACTACACCTGAAGTATATACTGAACAAGGTGTTCCTGTAATGGCGGACGGAACGGCAATTATTAAAATTGGCGGTTCTATATCGGAAATTGCTACTGCAGCCGAACAATTTTTAGGTAAATCAAAGGCGGATCGTGAAAACGAAGCGAAGGAAGTATTAGAAGGTCATCTACGTTCTATCTTAGGCTCCATGACCGTAGAGGAAATTTACAAAAATCGAGACAAATTCTCGCAGGAAGTACAACGTGTAGCATCTCAGGATTTAGCGAAAATGGGATTAATCATTGTATCTTTTACTATTAAAGATGTACGTGATAAAAACGGATATTTGGACTCACTAGGGAAGCCGAGAATTGCACAGGTTAAGCGTGATGCGGATATCGCAACTGCAGAGGCAGAAAAAGAAACACGTATCAAACGTGCAGAAGCCTCTAAAGATGCACAGAGAGCTGAAATCGAAAGAGCTACAGAAATTGCTGAAGCGGAAAAAGATAACCAGCTGAAGGTTGCGGAATATCGCCGTGAGCAAGACATTGCTAAAGCTCGTGCCGACCAAGCGTATGAACTAGAAACTGCACGGTCAAAGCAAGAAGTAACCGAGCAAGAAATGCAAATTCAAATTATTGAACGTCAAAAACAAATAGAGCTAGAAGAAAAAGAGATTCTACGTCGCGAGAAGCAATATGACTCAGAGGTGAAGAAAAAAGCCGATGCAGATCGTTATGCAATTGAACAAAATGCAGAAGCTTCTAAGTCACGTGAGATAGCAGAGGCAGATGCAGAGAAGTATCGGATTGAAGCTAAAGCAAAAGCTGATGCAGAGAAGGTTCGTTTAGATGGTCAAGCAAAAGCAGATTCACAACGAGCACAAGGGGAATCAGAGGCAGATGTTATTCGACTTAAAGGTCTTGCAGAAGCAGAAGCAAAACGTAAGATAGCTGAAGCTTTTGAAATGTATGGTCAAGCGGCTGTTCTTGATATGATTGTTCAGATGCTTCCTGAATACGCTAAACAAATTGCAAGTCCACTTTCAAATATCGACAAAATTACGGTTGTTGACACTGGTAGCGGAGAAGGTGGAGGGGCCAATAAAGTCACCTCTTATGCAACGAACTTGATGTCTACACTTCAAGAAACGTTAAAGGCATCCTCCGGTATCGATGTGAAGGAAATGCTAGAAAGCTATGCTGGTAAAGGGAATATACGCCCAAGTATTGAGCGATTAACGGAAGAGATAATAAGTGTAAATGAAACTCCATAATGTTATAAGGCAAAAAACCTATGAAAATGTTCATAGGTTCTTTTTATTATGTTTCATTTAAGTTAATTGAATTGTATAATAAAAGCAAATAAAGCTGAATGTTGTCATAGGTATGGGGGATGAAATATGCTAACAGTTGAACAGATAAAGGATATACGTATGAAAGCATATCTACCAAGAGTATTTACAGATCAATCAGTTACTACATACCTTGGAAGTGCAGAAAATATTTCTTACTCTTTATACACATTGTTTCCTAATACAACTACTTGGGTCTATTATAACTCAATTAATTCTGCTGATTTTGTGGAGCGTTATACTATTTTAAATGG
Source organism: Psychrobacillus sp. INOP01 (assembly GCF_018140925.1). Lineage (NCBI taxonomy): Bacteria > Bacillati > Bacillota > Bacilli > Caryophanales > Bacillaceae > Psychrobacillus > Psychrobacillus sp. INOP01. The sequence continues at coordinate 1,733,183 of NZ_CP073315.1, read as the reverse complement.
TGTCTTAGAAATAGATTCGGATGGCCAAAAGTTGACACTGCATCGAGGTGATGTAATTGATGTAAATGAGTGCAGTGGGATCATCACTTGTAATACAGAATCTCACGTGGAGATTTTATTTGAAATGACTTCTTCGAAATTTGAGGAAAACTTTTTAGAGCGTGAGATAATTCAACGAGATTCTAAGCGAATTCAAGAAGTGGACGGGTATACTTATCATCATTGCTCGCGAATCCGTGATTATTCTATAGAATTATGGAAAAGAATGAGACCAGGTGGTCAAGGAGTTGCTATTCTTTCGATGGGTTCTTATTTTCATGATATCGGTAAACTAGCAATACCTATAGAAATATTGAACAAAACGGGTAAACTAACTGACGATGAATGGAAAGTCATTAAAATGCATACAACTTTAGGTGCAGAGATGATGCGTAATCATGAAATAGAACGAATACGCAAAGCCGCTTTTATTGTAGAAGAACATCATGAAAGGTATGATGGAAAAGGATATCCTTATGGCTTAAATGGAAATGAAATTTCTATAGAAGCTTCAATTGTCTCAGTAGTGGATGCGTTCGATGCAATGACTACGAATCGAGTCTACCGTAAGGCGATGACAATTGAGGAGGCCATTCAAGAGATGAAAGATGGAAAAGGCACTCAATTTCACCCGGAGGTAGTGGATGAATTTTTGGCCATGCTAGAAGAGAAACAAAATAAATGGATTTAAAAGGAGCGAGGTTAATGTCTTATCGTATTGAGCACGACTCTATGGGGGAAATTAAAGTTCCAGAAAATAGTCTTTGGGGAGCACAAACTCAAAGATCCAAACAAAACTTTAAAATTGGTACGGAAAAGATGCCAATTGGGGTAGTTCATGGTTTGGCCCTTTTAAAAAAATCTGCAGCAATCGTTAGCCATTCACTAGGAAATCTATCAGAAGCGAAAAAAGATGCTATCTCAGAGGCAGCAGATGAAATACTAGCTGGAAAACTAGATGCGCATTTTCCGTTAGTTGTTTGGCAAACAGGTAGTGGTACTCAATCTAATATGAATGTAAATGAAGTTATTGCTTATAGAGGAAATCAGTTACTCGAGGAAAAGGGAAGCGAAGAGCGTCTTCACCCTAATGACGATGTAAATAAATCACAAAGCTCGAATGACACTTTCCCCACAGCCCTTCATATCGCAGGAGTACTTGCAGTAGAGAACCAACTACTACCAGCAATTGATGTATTGAAGGAAACACTCGGCAAAAAATCCGAGAAATTTATGGATATTGTCAAAATAGGTCGTACACATTTACAGGATGCAACACCTCTTTCACTTGGACAAGAGTTTAGTGGCTGGCATAGAATGCTAGAAAAATCTGCAAAAATGATTACACAAAGCATAGAAGATATGAAGGAGCTTGCAATTGGTGGAACAGCTGTTGGTACAGGGTTAAATGCACCAAAAGGATTTGGGGACCAAGTGGCAGCAGAAATTTCTAAAGCACTAGGAATCGAATTTACATCTGCAAAAAACAAATTCCATTCTTTAACAAGCTATGATGATGTTGTTTATGTCCACGGGGCAGTAAAAGCATTAGCAGCTGACTTGATGAAAATTGCGAATGATGTTCGCTTACTAGCAAGTGGTCCACGTTCGGGAATTGGTGAAATCTCAATACCAGAAAATGAACCAGGAAGCTCCATTATGCCAGGTAAAGTAAATCCAACCCAAAGTGAAGCGATGACAATGGTTGTTGCACAAGTAATGGGTAATGACACAACCATCAGCTTTGCAGCAAGCCAAGGGAATTATCAATTGAACGTATTTAAACCAGTTATTATTCACAATTTCTTACAATCAGTTGGATTATTAAGTGATGCAATTTTAAGCTTCAATAATAATTGTGCGGTTGGAATTGAACCTAACCTTGATACGATTAAGCATCACGTAGATAACTCACTAATGCTTGTTACTGCATTAAATCCATACATCGGATATGAAAATGCTGCTAAAATCGCAAAACATGCCCATAAAAACGGTACAACATTAAAAGAGGCGGCAATCGAATTAGATCTTCTGACTGCTGATAAATTCGATGAAATTGTCCGACCAGAAAATATGATTTAAGAGGTAATTATGAAAAAAATATTATTTATTCTATTCAGCTGTATATTAGTGCTATCGGCATGTGGTAAGGAAAATGAGAAAGAAAATCATGAAGAGCACGAGGATCACGTAGGTCATTTAGAAAATGGTGATTTGCAAGAAACAACAGCATCAACAGATGTTTTGCCAGCTTTCTTAGAAACACAGTCCGAGGACATGAAGCTTGTCTATCAAGCCGCTGCAAAGGCAAATGATGTACTAAAGTGGATGCCTTGCTATTGTGGCTGCGGAGATAGTGCAGGTCACGAAAGTAATTTCAACTGCTTCGTCCATGAAATAAAAGAAAATGGGGAAGTCGTTTGGGATGATCATGGAACTCGTTGTGCAGCCTGTCTAGAAACGGCTATCACATCCATCCAAATGATCCAAGAAGGAAAGTCATTAGTAGAAATTCGCAATACCATTGATGAAACATATAAAGAAGGTTATGCGGCACCAACCAAAACACCGATGCCTTCATAAATAAAAACTGCTCCTTTTCACAAATTTGTGAGAAGGAGCGTTTTTTTGTGAGTGTTGTTTTAGAAAAATAAGTCCGATTATTGGTTGGATAAGCTAGTAACCAGTAACCGGTTGAATATCAATGATAATCGGTCGAATATCATTAGAATCACTTAATATAATAATCACTAATTAGCTCTTCCTTTATAACATCCGTTGGTATTTCAAATGTAATAACGCCCATACTACCTGGCGCCACTTCATATTTATCGAAGGAAATGGTTAGCTTATGATCTGAAGTAATAGAGAATGTTTGGTCTGGTCGAATGGTATCAAAACCATCAAAAACTTCTTCTTCACCGGCAATCCAGTACATGTTCATTTCATCAGCAGCCATCTCTTTTTTCATTTCCCCCTTAATATACGTGGAGATTGTCTCGATGTATCCTTTGTCGTCTTTAAATAGACTAGGTAATGTTATTAAAACTTCATTTTTTTTATCAATCGTATCTGTTCTCATAGTAGTAGATGAAGAACCTACTATGTTCACTGCGTAGCGGCTAATCGAGAGAATCTCATCTGTATCCGTCACTACTTCATACGTAGATGCGACACCAAGATGACCACCGCCAACTTCCTTCAAAGCCTCCATTTCTTTTTGGAATCCTTCATAAAGTTCTTTGTTTTCTGCAATATATTTTTCATTTAGGCTATTTTCTAATTCTTTATTAGTCAATCCGGTTACATTTGGTGTTTTCAAGTCTGCGTTATATGTGTCCTCTTCTATAGTTATTTCTTGTATCGAAACGACTTGAATGATGGATCCAAGAATAGGAACTGTGGAAAGAGATTGTGCAAGGGTGGGATTCACATTAACACCTGCTACAAAGATTGCAGCGGCTGCAGCAACTCCAAGTCCAAACTTTTTGAAAGAGGGCTTTTTTTTCAATTGTTCTCTTTTAACAGTTTGAACGGATTTACTTACTACTTGCTTCAGCTCTGTCGGTATTTCAATATCATTATATTGTTTTTTAGAATCATTTAATTTACTCATACTTTCACCTTCTCTTCCATATTGGTGCGTAATTTTCTTAAAGTCGCATATAATCTTGTTTTGATTGTGTTTTGGTTTACACCAAGCATCTTTGCAATATCCTCTATTTTTATATCCTCAAAAAAACGAAGAATAATTAGGGTTTTCTGTTCGGGTGCTAAATTATCGATTGCTTCGTACAGGTCGATATCTGGTACTTCCATTTCGCTGGAGGGTAAATGAAAATCTAAAACTTCATCCTCCACTACAACTATTCGTTTGTTTTTATGAATAAAATCTATGGACGTATTTATTAAAATGCGGTAAAACCATGTTTTTAAATACCCGGTTTGCTCAAGTGAATCAATAGATTTTAAAGCTTTCATAATACTGTCCTGAATAATATCAAGAGCCGATTCCTTATTTTTAACATAGCTAAAGGCAAGCCGATAATGGGCATTTTGATTTTCAATTATATAGTTTTCCACTAGTTGAAACTTTTCTGATTTTGTCATGACAGGGGTGTGCTCCTTTTTATAACTATAACGTTCGAACGTATTAAATATTAGACGGGGTTAGCTGTAAGAAAGTTTGCCTTTTATAAATTTTAACGATAAAGCTCCTGCTTGACGAAAATTACTCTAGCTGTTATGGTTATACACACAAGTATATAACCATATAAGTGGTAAGGGAAGAGGTTTTTGTAGTGAGCACACTTTTCGACCATGATAAACCGATCTATTTGCAAATACGGGAAAAAATTGAAGATCAAATTGTAAACGATCAATTAAAAGAAGGAGAGCAGGCACCTTCTACGAATCAATTGGTTAGCTTCTACAAGATAAATCATGCAACCGTATCAAAAGGGGTCAATCAATTAGTAGAAGAAGGAATACTATTTAAAAAGCGGGGGATAGGGATGTTTGTAGCAGAAGGGGCTAAAGGAATGCTCGTCCAAAAACGGAAAGACGCATTCGTAGATGATTATATAGTGGGTCTAGTGAGAGAAGCTGAGAAATTAGGTATAACCGAAAACGAAATTATCCAGCTGTTAAGCAAAGTGAAAAGGAGTGATTCTAAATGACTTTAAATGTTTCAGTAAACAATTTAAGCTTAACTTATGGTTCCTACCCTGCTTTAAAGGATGTTTCGTTCATGCTAAATGAGCCAAAAGTTTACGGGTTATTAGGTAGGAATGGTGCTGGAAAAACATCTCTACTGTCTATCTTGGCTTCGTTCAGGGAACAAACAAGTGGAACTGTTACAATTGGTGGCGAAGCTCCATTCGAGAATGCAGAAGTTATGCAATATGTATCTTTCATCTTCAATAAAGACTATAAAGATGAATCAGATAACGTAAAAGAAACGCTAGAGTATGTAGCGAGATACCGTTCAAAGTTTGATGCAAAATACGCTGACTATTTAGTGCAAAAGTTCAAACTTCCGTTAAAAAAACCAATAAAAGAATTTTCAAAGGGTATGCAGTCTGCTCTAAATGTAACGATTGGTCTAGCGAGCAGGTCCCCGATTACGATATTCGATGAGGCCTACCTAGGGATGGATGCCCCGACTAGAGATATATTTTACCGTGAATTGTTAGAGGACCAATCAAACCACCCGCGCATCATTATATTATCTACACATCTCGTTTCCGAAATGGATTACTTGTTCGATGATGTAATCATTTTGCATAAAGGAAGTATCGTTTTGCAAGAGGATTTTGAGTCACTAATAACAAAAGGTTCCTCCATTACAGGTGCGACAGAGGTTGTAGACGAATTTGTACGCCCGATGAAACAGTTAAATACCCAACAATTAGGAAATACGAAGTCCGTTATGGTATATGGAGAACTGAATGATCGTGACCGAAAAGCGGCTCAGCAAAAGGGACTCGAGGTTGGTCCTATTTCACTTCAAGATCTGTTTATACATTTGACAGAGGGGGATGATTAAGTTGAAAAAAGCATCGATTTTTCCAAAGGTAGCAACAGATTTGTTCTGGGTTCAACTATTTTGGGCATTCGGCTTCTTAGGAATAATGTTCGCTATTCATATAGTAAAAATTGTCCTAGCTATTAACAGTGACAATGATATGGAATTGTATTTTGTCTCGACATTTGTAGCTTCTAATATATTCATGCTTGTAGTAGGTATAATTTCATCATATGGTTTTTTGCCTCACTATGTTAGTAATGGAGTAACGAGAAAAGATTACTTTAAAGGAGCGGCACTTGCTTCTGTCGGGCTTTCTATTACCCTGCCAGTGATAACGAGTATAGTTTCTGGAATTGAATTATTCGTTTTGAAAATATTTAACATGTCTACTGTATTTACTACTACTTTTGGAGAAAGAGTCAACATGGAAGACGATGGGATTGTCACTGACATTATTCAATCTATTATTATAGCTCCTTATGTTGATCCTCAAAGTAACTGGTTGTTAGCGATTTTCATCGTTACTTTAAACCTCTTAACGTTCTATCTACTAGGTTGGTTAATAGGAAGTGCCTTTTATCGCTTTGGAGTGATAATCGGTATAGTGTTCATCGCAATTTCAATTGTCTTAATCCTCATAGAGAATGCATTATTAAGTATTGGATTAGGACTTACAGTATCAGAAAGTTTCTCCTCATATGACTTTGGTTTACCTATATCAATACTAGGGGTAGTAGTAATAATAATTATAGTTCTATGGGTTATCCGCCAGATTACGAAAAGGGTAGCTATTAAAATGTAAAAAAGTGATGTGAGTGTACGAAGTGAAAACTTCGTGCATTTTTTATTTTATTGTCCAGTTCCGGATACCAGCCCCTCGTTTCGCTTCAATCTTGCTAATAAAGACGCGCAAAGCTCGTCGCTGAAGAACGGTGTTAGGGCTATCAGACGACTCCGTCCACATTTCAACCTATCTTAAGAATTTCTTCATTTTTATCCTTCTAGAATGTTAAGAATTGGTGGGTACAATTAGTGAAGTAGCGAAACGGGAGGGTAAATAAATGATACAAGTTAATCATGTGAATCATACATTTCTAATAGGAAAAAAAGGAAAAGAGAAAAAAGTGCCGGTTTTAAAAGGTTTATCGTTCGAAGTAAAACAGGGGGAAATCGTGGCAATTGTAGGAAAAAGTGGATCTGGCAAGTCGACTTTGCTTCATACAATAGCAGGATTTATGAGTCCCGAGCATGGTTCGATTACAGTAAATGGACAAGAAACAGCTAATTTAAATGAAACGGAAAGAGCAGCATTTCGCTTAAATAATTTTGGGTTCATCTTTCAAAACTTTCAACTGATGCCTGGATTAACAGCTTTTGAAAATGTAGAGCTACCTTTGAAACTAAAGGGTATATCACCGAAACAAAGAAAAGCAAGTGTTCAACAAATGATGGACAAGGTAGGGCTAACGGAGGTTGGGGACCATTATCCAAATGAATTATCTGGTGGACAGCAGCAGCGTGTAAGTATTGCACGTGCTGTAATTACTAACCCACCTATACTATTTGCAGATGAGCCGACTGGGAGTCTAGATTCCGAAACCGAACAGGATATTTTATTGTTAATACAAAATTTAAATCAAACACTAGGCGTAACGTTTGTGATGATTACGCACGACGAGGAAGTGGCGAGTATTGCGCATAGAACATTTAAAATGCGTGACGGGGAATTAGTGAAGGGGGATGTTCTATAATGTTATTTAAAGATCAGATCGACTTTGTTCGCCAACATATTAAGAAAAATAAACTACGCGTATTTATGACAGTGCTTGCCGCAACAATGGGCTGTGCATTTTTGATCGTACTAGCTTCCATTGGATTTGGTATACAAGATACGATGCGCAACGAAATCCTACAAGATCAATCCATCACGGAAGTGGAAGTTTACCCGAATGAAGATGAAGAATTGAATCTGGAAGAAATAAAATCTGTTCCACATGTTGGAGCAATCGTCCAAAGAACAAGCATGGAAGTCATGACAAATTTTCAATTCGAGGATCGTTCGATACAAGGAAACTTGCTATTAACTGATATGAAAGAGGAAGAACAATCAAATCTAAAATTATCAGAAGGCCGTTTACCGCAAAATGAATCGGAAATAGTAGTAGGCTATCACTTTGCACAGAATTTATGGACAGACGCAGAACGTGCAAAGATGGAAGAAGGTTTAGAAGAGGCAGATTTTCCAAAGGGCTATGAAAAGTCGATGATAGGCGAAACAGTTTCATTATCTTTACAACCATATGAGTCGGATGATGCTTTCCCAGAACAATGGGATTTTACAGTAGTAGGTGTAACGGATAACCCTGCAAGAGACTGGATTGTAGATCAAAGTATTTTAATGGATAAATCATGGCTACCGAAATTAACAGGAGCTTATGAAGCAAATGCAGAAGAAATTCCGGAAAACTTTACTTACACAACCACAAAAATATATACATCTAGTTTAGAACATGTGAAATCAGTAACTAAAGAATTAAAGGATATGGGCTATAACGTCTATTCTGTCTCAGAGCAATTAGAGCAAATCGATGTGTTCTTTATGGCCTTTAAGATTGGATTAATATTTGTTGGAACTATTGCAATTCTAATATCATCTATTGGTATCTTCAATACAATGACAATGGCTGTAACCGAACGAACTCGTGAAATTGGGGTGATGAAAGCAATTGGAGCTAGCCCTAAACTCATTCAACGATTGTTCTTAATGGAAAGTGCGTGGATTGGCATAATTGGGACTGTCCTTGCAGTCATTATTTCATACGCAGTGAGCTTCCTAGCTAACTGGCTACTGCCGATGGTTGTTGGGGCTGCATTAGGAGAGGATGGACTTCAAGACTTATCTATTACATTTTCATTAATCCCTTGGCAGCTAGTGGCTTTAGCATCAACTATTAGTATTGGGGTAGCAATGATCTCCGGTTGGAGACCAGCACGCAAAGCTACTAAAATTGATGTGATCCAAGCATTACGTCAGGAATTATAAAAGAAAAGAGTGGCCAATGAGTGTCTTAAGACATCTATTGGTCACTCTTTTTAAAAGATAAGAAATTATATAAAGATGTAGTGAATACTGAGTTCATGGGACTTGAAAGAATGAATAATACTACTGATTTCCGTTTCAGGTGGACGCTTCCCGCGGGGTCTCGACTTTCTTGCTTAGATGATAAGAGTAGTCAAAATTAATATAGGGATAAAATCGTCTGTTGAATTAGGGATACTATGCTGTCATGAAGGATGAAGTAAGTAGATTTTCTTTTATTCTAGTGAATATATACAGTGAAATAATAAGTGTTCACTAAATAAAGAAGCGTAATAGCGAACGAAATTGTATCTTCGGGGCCCGCATGATGCGGGTCAGGCAGTCGTTGCGAAATAGTTTTTATTTTGCGACGAGCTTTGCGCAGGAGCACCACGATGTCGCGTACCTAGACTGTCATCCCCTCTACGAATAGGAAAGTATTTTTTCTCTAGTTATCCAAAAACTCACTTACCTGTTTCTAAGAGTTGTAGAAGGGCGACGGACAGATAAAGTGAAACTTCAATTAATGGGGCTTCATCCACCACTAATTGTTAGTTGAACCATTCGGGCTTTTACGGGCAGTTATCTACTACCTGTTAATGCGGGATAAACGCCATTAGATTAACGAAAAAAAGGGATGCTGGTTGGTTGTGACGAACGTCACAACCAACCAGCATCCCTAAAAATTCCCTCGGCAATCATATAGTAAAATGTCTGTCCAAAGCCCTTCGGAAACGATAGAAACAGGTTTTGGACTTAAACTGGGCATCTTTTTACCCGGTTTTTCTTATCCAGAAATCTTAAAATAAGCGATAAAAAGAACAAGTACAACGACTCCATTTATTAAATTATAATTAGTTCTAGAAATCGGTTGATCCAATCTATCGAATTTATTTATTGATACAATACCAAGATAGGTTATGAAAATCGCTAAAAACAATGCGAAAATTGGAGGCATCGCATAAACGCGAGCATCGATAAAGTGCACAATGATTATTGCAATCGCCATTGCTATACCATAGGCTACCTTTTTAATAGTTGGTTCTTTCATCGGTAAAACCCCCAGTAGCATAATATTTCAATCTTTATCAATTGAGATAATCCTTCAATTCATTCTCCAAAAATGGCTTTGCATTTAGCATCTGTTTAAATTGTTGATAACTTATCATTTGTTCAGAGGTTGGTTTTTTACCAGTTTTATAAGCACGTATCAATATGTTTTTCGGTGTGTTTTCCATATCGATAAACTCGACTAATTGTGCCTCGTAGCCAACCATATTCAAAATCTCCGCTCGAATGGAGTCCGTTGCTAGGGCAGCAAAACGTTCCTTTATTAGTCCATGTTTCAACATAATATCTAAACCCGGTGCATTTAGCTGTGTGTTTAATTCATGCTGACAGCAAGGTACACTTAAAATTACGCTCGCATCCCATTTTACGGCTCTAGCAAGTGCCATATCTGTTGCAACATCGCAGGCATGAAGCGTGACAACCATATCCACAGCAGTTTCGTCATTGTAGTCATTAATATCTCCTACTAGAAACTCTAACTGCTCGTATCCTAAATCATCTGCAATTTGTGCACATTCCTCAATGACTTCCTTTTTCAAATCAAGTCCAGTAACCCGAATATCAAGCCCTTTTTCGATTTTCAAATAATGATACAATGCGAATGTCAAATAAGATTTACCAGATCCAAAATCGAGAATTCGAACGGTTTTATCCTTTGGCAAGTAGGCAAGCGTATCATCTATAAACTCGATGAAACGATTTATTTGTTTAAACTTGTCATACTTTTGCTTTTTTACTTTTCCGTCAGGTGTCTGAACGCCTAATCGAATAAGGAATGGGTATGGTGTATTTTCATCCAACAAATAATTCTTTTTACGGTTATGGGAGAGGTCTACCGTTTTGGTGTCTGTTGCTTTCTCGGATTTCCACATGACTTTGTTTTTCTTAGAAAGCTGAGCCTGTACTTTTTCCGCTTTGAAATCTATATGAAGCTGACGGAACTGTTCTAAGAGTTCATCTAATGTTTCTGTAAAAGCATCTAATGGGATATTTTCATGCTTTAAAACTCGTTCATATTGGTATTCTAGCTGGATATGATACGTATTTTTTATCTCAATCGGTTTTAATTTTACACGTTTCACTTCATTAGACTTTGCGCGTGGTTGACTAATGGTTGCGCTGACTAACTGCTTCGCTACTATTTGCTCAAGCAAGTATTCTTTCATTTCCTGAAATTCCATAATATCGCCTACTTTTTCCGTAATGTACTTGGAAATAGTGTATCATATTGATCTCATTTATTATAAGTAAGTGTTTTTCCAGTCAGTCCAAACAAAATAGTGAGTACTGGACAAAGCAAACAGAAAAAGGCGAACGGCAAGTAGTCAATCGTTGATACATCTAATACATCTGTGATGAAAATCCCACAAACACTCCAAGGGACCAGTGGGTTTACAACAGTACCTGCATCCTCCATCACACGAGCTAGGTTTTTGTTTGCTAATCTGACTTTTTGGAAATGGGCTTGGAATGTTTCACCTGTCAATAAAATCGATAAGTATTGCTCTCCGATAAGCACATTCACACCAATAGCGGTAAAAGCCGCTGCTGAAATAACCTTCCCTACACTCGTTAGTAAACTCTCCACTTTCTGCAGTAAACTTTGTACGATACCTAAAGTAAATAAAAGGCCACCCATGCTCAGGGCCAGTAAGACAAGTGAGATAGTGAACATCATACTAGTCATTCCGCCTCTAGAAAGTAAAGAGTCAACCGCCTCTATACCAGTTTGAGATGTATAACCACTAAAAAGGATGTTTAATACTTCACTTGCAGTAAAAAAATGATGGAAATATGCAACAGCTATTGCGCTAGCAGAAGTCAATGCAAGAGCTAAAATAGCTGGTACTTTTTTAAAAGAAAGCACAATAAGCAAAGCTAACGGCAGTAATGAATACCAATGAATCATACCAGTTTGAAGTAGACCATCCTTAAGTGTATTTATTTGTTCTAGCTGCTGAATTTCCTTGTTAGGTGAAAGTATTGCATAACCAATAATCGCTATAAAAAAAGCAGGAATTGTCGACCATCCCATATTTCGAATATGCTCAAATAGATCTACTCGAACAATGGCAGATGCTAGATTCGTTGTATCAGATAAAGGAGACATCTTGTCGCCGAAAAAGGCACCAGATACAACAGCCCCCGCAGTTATAGCCAAAGAAATATCCATAGCACTTGCTATTCCGACAAAAGCAACACCTATAGTTGCTACTGTTGTCAATGAACTTCCAATGGATAAACCAATGACGCAGGTAACTAAAAAGACAATTGCAAAGAAAAAATGTGGAGAAATGAATTGAAAACCTATATAAATAAGCGTTGGAATAGTTCCACCAATCATCCAGCTACTTATTAAAATTCCTATAAAGAAAAAGATGAAAACTGCTCCAAGTCCCGTTTTAGAACCTTCTATGAGACCTTCTTCCAATAAGTTGAATGGTACTTTTTTTATGAACCCATAAATGATTAAAAGTAAAATAGCAAATAAAATGGGCATGTGAGGTACAGCCTCAAATTCTATAATACAAACAGCCATTAAAGTAATGATTACTAAAATAAGAAACAATGCCTCTCGAAAAGGAGGCGTAATCGTAGATGAAATTCGAAACATTATATAACCTCCTAAATTAATTTTAGCACTTCGTCGATTCAACGCTTTCAATCGTTAAAGTAATTAGGATTTTACCATGTTTCAACAGACTGTCAATTGGAAAACGAAATGTCTATTTCATCAGAATTTTATGATAAAATAGAATACATATAAACAATCAAAGGGGTGATTGGTTTGTTAAATGAAAAAACAGTTGGGGAAATTGTTAAAGAAGCAGCAAGAAAATTTCCAGACACAGAAGCGTATGTGTATCCGGAGCATGGTATTCGAAAAACCTATAAGGAATTTGATGAAGAAACGGATAAGCTAGCAAAAGCATTTATCGGCATGGGTATTCAAAAAGGAGAGCATGTGGCCATTTGGTCTGACAATAAGAGAGAGTGGTTACTTAGTCAATTCGCAACAGGCAAAATGGGTGCAGTTCTAGTGACAGTAAACACAAACTATCAAGAAAAAGAGCTTGAATACTTATTGCAGCAATCCGATGCTACAACTCTCATATTATGTGAATCTTTTAAAGGAACTTCCTATTTAGATATTATACGTGCTATATGCCCGGAAATCATTCAGTCGGAAAAAGGCAATATTCACTCCGAAAAGTTTCCGTATTTTAAACGTGTCATTGTAATGAGTGAGAATGAGTATAAAGGTATGTATACATGGTCGGAGCTATTAGCGCATGCTGATCAAGTTGCTGACGAAACACTGGAGAACTCTATGAATTCACTTCACAATGAAGAGGTTATTAATATTCAATATACTTCTGGGACAACGGGCTTCCCTAAAGGTGTTATGCTCTCGCATAAAAATGTAGTAAATAACGGGCAACTTGTAGGAGACTATATATATTTGACCGAAAAAGATCGTCTTTGTATTCCAGTACCATTTTTCCACTGCTTTGGTTGTGTAATGGGAACAATTGCATCCGTGACACATGGGTCTACAATGGTTGTTATCGAACGGTTCGATCCAGGAAAAGTACTTCAAATGGTACAGGACGAAAAATGTACAGCGTTGCATGGGGTACCTACAATGTTCATCGCAGAATTAAACCATCCAGACTTTAAAAAGTTTAAATTGTCTACGCTACGAACAGGTATTATGGCAGGATCCATTTGTCCAATCGAAGTGATGAAAAAAGTGATGAATGATATGGGCGCAACCGAAATAACAATAGCTTATGGACAAACTGAATCCTCTCCAGTCATTACGCAAACTAAGACGAATGATCCAATTGAGAAACGTGTGTCATCAGTTGGCCAGGCACACCCGGGGGTTGAGGTTAAAATTATCGATCCAGTAACTGGAGAAGATACACCAGCAGGAGTTCCTGGTGAGCTTTGTACTAGAGGATATTTAGTGATGAAAGGCTATTATAAAAACGAACAAGCAACTAAGGCAACAATCGACAATAATGGCTGGCTTCACACGGGTGATATCGCAGTGATGGATGAGGAAGGATATATCGATATAACAGGACGTATTAAAGATATGGTCATCCGTGGCGGAGAAAATATCTATCCAAAAGAAGTGGAAGAATTTATATATCAGCACCCTAAAGTCCAAGACGTACAAGTAGTTGGAGTACCTGATCCAAAATACGGGGAAGAACTTATGGCGTGGGTTATTTTAAAAAGTGGTGAGCAATTAACTTCTGATGAATTAAAGGGATACTGCAAAGGGAAGATCTCATTTCATAAAATACCGAAGTATATTGAGTTTATAGAGGCATATCCAATGACAGCTTCAGGGAAAATCCAAAAGTTCCTCCTTCGTGAAATGTCTAAAGAGAAGACCGAGGCATAATTCGAATTATTTCCTGGGAAATCGACAAGTTTCATGTAAGAAAACAAATCCAATAGGAGGAGTAATTTTAAGTGAATGCAACATTTCTTATGCGTTTCAAAGCGTTTATGCTTGATTACTTTCTTATATTTGCCTACTTGGTTGTTCTCGCTATCTTGAATGTATTTCTATTTCCATCTATACAGAATCTTTTTAGTAATTCACTTGTATTAGCACAGCTCACAGGATTTCTAATGGTGACATTGCCGGTTTCACTCTATTTTATTATTAGTGACTCAGTCGTAGGTAGGCAGTCATTTGGAAAAAGATATATAGGGATTAAGGTGGTCAATGAACGGAATGAAACTCTTTCTATACAGCATGCAATTTGTAGAACCATCCTGAAATTTCTACCTTGGGAGCTTTCGCATTATCTTGTTTATCGACTAATCTATCTGGGAGATGCAGAAGTACCATTAAATTACTATGTATTTGGTGGAATTATCTATGCGCTTATGTTTGCATATATCTTAACGACTCTATTTACTAAAAGAAAAAAGTCGCTTTATGATATTGTTGTCAGGACACAGGTTATTAAGGTAGGGTCTTAGTAAAATATGAGAGCATCGGTTTTTAAAACGATGCTCTTCACATTAGTTGGTATACTGATGAAAGGGTAAAATATTGAATGGAGGTGCTACAATGTATTTGGATCATATCGTTCATAGCGTAACGAAAAAGCCAATAGAAGTAGCTGAGGATTGGACTGATAAAGGTATCCATGCAGTAGTGGGTGGCCAACATACTCAGTGGGGAACATATAACGCACTTCTTTATACGAAAACTAGCTATATTGAATGGCTTGCAGCAGAATATGAAGAAATTGCAAAAAACGCTAATCATCCTTTAATAAATCTTATGCTTCATGATTTGAAAACGAGTGGAGCAGGGTTCAATACAATTTGCATTCGCACGACAACCATTGATGATCTTAGTAAACAGCTAGAGGAGCAGGGTATAAAAACATCTGGAGTTCTACATGCTGAAAGAAAGACGACTAGTGGATTAGTACGTAAGTGGAAAATGCTATTTGTGATAGAAGAGATAAGTGACGCACTTCCTTTGCCGTTCTTTATAGAATGGGAGGAAAGCGATGAGGACAGGTTTCGCTTACTTCAGGAGGATGGAACAATAGAAAAAAGTAATTTAGAGTTATCTATTGCTACCTGTGAGTTTCATGTTCGAAATCCGCGGGAAGTAATGAATAAGTGGAAAAGTTATTTTCAATTTGTCGAGCAGGATGAACAAACATTACTGTTGGAAAATACACGATTAATATTTAAGCAAAATACTAGTGAAACAAAAGAGCGACTTGCAAGCATTGATATAAATGGATCTAATCGACATGAAGAAATCATATATGAACAAGCAATCTATCGCTTTCTTTAAAAGGAGAAAATAAATGGATGAATTAATAGAAAAGGCAATACTAGTTGCAGTGAAACTACAAAAGGACGAGCATTTTGAATATGGATTAGAAGAATTACACAATTTAGCAGAGGCATTAGATGTGGAAGTAGTTGGAGAAGTAACGCAAAATCTTGAACGTGTTACCTCGTCTCATTACGTTGGTACAGGTAAGGTAGAGGAGATTAGAAACCTTTATGAAGAAGCTGGAGCCAATCTGGTAATATTCAATGATGAGCTTTCACCGTCACAAATTAGAAACTTAGAACGTGACCTAGACTGTAAAGTTATTGACCGCACTATGCTTATCCTCGATATTTTTGCTCGACGTGCAAAATCAAATGAGGCACAGATGCAAGTTGATTTAGCGCAGCTTCAATATATGCTTCCACGTCTTGTGGGACTTCGAGCATCTCTTGGTCGACAAGGGGGAGGAACTGGCGGCGGATTTAAAAACCGTGGTGCTGGGGAAACAAAGCTAGAGCTTGATAGACGTAAGATTGAAGACCAGATTGCTAAGCTTAAAAGGGATCTCGAACATGCAAAAGATCAACGAGAAACACAGCGGAAGCAACGTAGGAAAAATGCAATTCCTGTAGTATCCTTAGTAGGTTATACGAATGCTGGTAAATCGACGATTATGAACCAATTGCTTTACAAAGCTGGGCAAGTGGAATCCAAGCAAGTATTTGAAAAGGACATGCTTTTCGCAACTCTAGAAACTTCCGTTAGACAGATTAAACTTTCGGACCAGAAGGAATTTTTATTAACCGACACGGTAGGGTTCGTTAGTAAGCTTCCCCATCACTTAGTGAAAGCTTTCCGTTCAACATTGGAAGAAGCTCGTGATGCGGATTTACTTCTACATGTTGTAGATGTCTCCAACGACGAACATCGCTTTATGATGGACGTTACGAATGAAACACTTCATGCTGTTGGTGTTGAAGATGTTCCAACTGTCTTTGTATACAACAAATCTGATTTAGCAGATATGAAATACCCACATATGGCTGGAGATAATATTTGGATTTCTGCGAAAGAGGGAGCAGGACTGGATGAACTATTAGAGATTATTAAAAAGCATATTTTCTCTAATTATGTACGTTGCTCATTATTGATCCCGTTTGATCGTGGAGATATTGTGTCTTATCTAAATGAGCATGCATCAGTTTCCTCTACTTCATATGAAGAAGAAGGGACAGTTGTACAAGTAGAATTGAAAAAGTCAGATTATGACCGCTTACAAGAATTTCTATTTGTTCAATAGAACCTGTTTTAGAGAAGCTAATCATGAAACACTGGAATGTTGTAGAGAAACACCCGAATGCACCAAAGAAACACCTGAATACAGTGAAGAATCACCGTAAAGCATCGAAGAATCAATAAGGTAAATAAAAAAGTTGTCTCGCCAGTGGTTTCCAACTGGGAGACAACTTTTTAGTTTAATTAGTATTAAACCTCTTGAAACTGTATATTATGCAGTCTAGCAAATATACCATCTTGTGCCACTAAATCACTATAGGATCCATCCTCCGCAATCCCGTCCTCTGTTACAACAAGTACACGATCTGCATCACGAATAGTCGCTAGTCTATGTGCAATAATAAGCGTAGTTCTATTTTCAGCTAGTTCCATTAAAGACTTCTGGATAAATCGTTCCGTTTCAGTATCAAGAGCCGATGTTGCCTCATCCAAAATGAGAATCGGCGGGTTTTTCAAGAACATACGCGCTATCGCTAGACGTTGTTTCTGCCCACCAGATAACTTAAGTCCACGTTCCCCGATTTGTGTATCGTAACCCTCAGGTAGAGAAGCAATCATGTCCTCTAAATGTGCTTTTTTGGCAGCATCCCGAATTTCAGCTTCACTTGCATCTTTTTTACCGTATGCAATATTTTCCCGAATAGATCCAGTGAACAAAAATACATCCTGTTGAACAATCCCAATCTGTGAACGTAATGATTTCATCGTAATATCTTGAATGTTCAATCCGTCAACAGAAATGGCACCCTCTTGAACATCGTAAAATCTTGGGATAAGTGAACAAATTGTAGTTTTTCCTGCACCAGATGGACCTACAAAGGCAATAGTTTCTCCAGCTTTTATAGACAAATTAATATTGTCTAATACAGGTTTATGTTCATCGTATCGAAAACCAACCTTCTCAAAAGTAATATCTCCTTTTAAATGCTGAACAGTATGTGCATTAGGCTTGTCCTGAATTTCAGGATCCTGTTCAACAAGCTCTAAGAAACGTTTGAACCCAGCCATTCCTTTAGGGTATAGCTCAAGTAGTGCGGTAATTTTATCAACAGGTTTGATCAACACATTGACATATAGAACAAAACTTACAAGCTCTCCGTAAGAAATGACTTTCTTGAAAGTAAACCAAGCTCCGACAACAAGCACGACTAATGTCACAAGGCGAGTTAACATATAAATACTGGAATGTGTACCAGCCATCACTTTATAGGCAACAAGCTTAGCTAAACGGAATTGTCCGTTATCTTCTTTAAAACGAGCTATTTCAAAATTTTCATTTGTAAATGATTGAACGACGCGAACACCAGAAACACTGTCTTCCACTCGTGCATTAACATCGGCAATTTTGCCGTACATGTTTTTCCAAGCTTTATTCATCATAATGTTACCGTATGTTGCTACGACGGATAAGATTGGCACCATGACAATAGCGATGATTGCAAGTTCTGGATTGATATTGTACATAATCGTAAATGCCCCGATTAACGTCATAATTGCTATGAACAAATCCTCAGGACCATGATGAGCGAGTTCACCAATATCAAATAGATCATTTGTAATTCGACTCATAATATGACCTGTCTTTGTATTATCGAAGAATCGGAATGATTGGCGTTGAACATGGGTGAATAATTGCTGTCTCATATCGGTTTCGATATTTATGCCAAGCTTATGGCCAAAATAACTTACAACATACTGTAGAAAAGTGCTGATTACGTAGACTACTAGTAGTAGAATACTAATTCGTGTAATCATGCTCCAATCACCAGTAGGTAACAAATCATCGATAAACCATTGAACTGCTACTGGAAATGCAAGCTCTAAAATTGCTACAAATACAGCGCTGCTGAAGTCAATGATAAAAAGTCGTTTATGCGGTTTGTAATATGAAAAAAACTTCTTGAGCACTTAAATCGCTCCTTCCTCTGTCATAACGACTATTATAACGAACAATTTCAAAAGTCGAAATAATAAAATTAGATTAGCGAACTAATTATTCTAATTTTTGGTAATTTAAAGATGTGAATGTTTTGAATTTCGTTGTTATAACGGCTTTTTTGAGAGTAAACTTCCTAGTTTAAATATAAAAGGTTTTTTGACAATTGAAAAAGGGAAGTTTATAATATGTGTCTTGTTAGTGTAAGGACATTAAGTAACTTTTCATATGCTTCAAGTTATATTGAAGTATAGAGATTTCTAAAGTTTTCTAAATTAGAAAAGAGGTAAAAAGATGGCAACACGAGAGGAAATAATTAAATCCGTCCCACAAAAGGGGTTCTTTGGTCATCCGAAAGGATTACTATCATTGTTTTTCACTGAGTTTTGGGAGCGCTTTTCTTACTATGGAATGCGTGCCATATTAATTTATTACATGTACTACGAAGTGACGCAGGGTGGACTAGGTTTAGAGCGTTCTACTGCTAACTCAATTATGGCTGTTTATGGTTCACTAGTATACATGTCCGGAATTATTGGAGGTTGGATAGCTGACCGTCTATTTGGTACAACGAAAACCGTATTCTACGGTGGTGTTCTGATAATGTTTGGTCATATCGTCTTGGCATTCCCAGGAGGATTGACTACTTTGTTTGTTTCGATGGCATTAATCATCATTGGGACAGGCTTGCTGAAGCCAAACATTTCAAGTATTATCGGTGATCTTTACTCGAAAGAAGATACTCGCCGTGATTCAGGATTTAGTATTTTCTACATGGGGATTAACATGGGAGCGTTCATCGCACCTTTAATCGTTGGAACAATTGGTCTAGAGTATAACTTCCATTTAGGATTCGGACTTGCTGCAGTTGGTATGGCATTAGGATTAATCGTGTTTTTAATCACGAAAAAGAAATATCTAGGATTAGCAGGTACATATGTGCCAAATCCAATGTCTAAAGAAGAACGTAAAAAAGTATTAACGAGAATTGGTATTGCTTTAGTTATTATTCTAGTTGTTGGATTTATATTGATTCAACAAGGTATATTAACGATAGATGGATTCATCATGACAGTCTCTATTCTAGGTATCGTTATTCCTACATTGTACTTTATCGTTATGTATAGAAGCAGCAAAACAACAGAAGATGAAAAGTCTCGATTACTTGCTTATATTCCATTATTTGTTGCAGCTATGATGTTCTGGGCAATTCAAGAGCAAGGATCAAATATCCTAGCACAGTATGCGGATGAACGAGTCAATTTAATGATTGGATCATTTGAGATTTCACCTGCATGGTTCCAATCGTTAAATCCATTATTCATCATTGCACTTGCGCCGGTGTTTGCGTGGATGTGGATGAAGTTAGGGGATAGACAACCATCTACTCCGAAAAAATTCTCGTTTGGTTTGCTCTTTGCGGGGATGTCCTTTGTCGTCATGATAATTCCTGCTTACTTAAATGGAACAGAGTCTCTTGTTAGTCCGTTTTGGCTTGTTCTGAGTTTCTTCCTAGTAGTATTAGGGGAATTATTATTATCACCAGTTGGATTATCTGCTACTACAAAGCTTGCACCAGGAGCGTTTGCTGCTCAAACAATGAGTTTATGGTTTATGACGAACGCATCTGCTCAAGCTATCAATGCTCAAGTAGTTAAATTTTACACACCGGAAAACGAAATTATTTACTTTGGTGTCATTGGAGCAGTAGCTATAGTTATTGGTTTATTACTCTACTTTATGACTCCGTTGATCCAAAAATATATGCGTGGCGTTAAGTGAAGTGAAAATTCCATCAGTGTGGAGTTCTTCATCCATCACTGCCCGTTAATGCGGAGTAATTCCAAAATAATGAAACTTTTTAAGTAATCATCCCGTAAAGTAAGTATCTTACTGAGAAGGGATGATTATTTTTATGAAAAAATGGACAGCGCTATTATCGGTAGTAACCTTATCATTAGGTTTGGCTGCTTGTAACGAAACTGCAACTCCGGTACAAGAAAAAGAGGTAACGGAAACTAGTAAACTCACTTTACAAGAAGTATATGACAAGTCATTGAAAACTTCGGAAGAGCTAAAAAGCGTAAAAGGCACGATAGATATGAAACAGACGATGAATATCCCAAGTGCAGAAATGACTTTGGATATTAAATCTTTATTGGAAATGGAATATATAATAGAACCCATGAAAATGCATCAAAAGGGTACAACTACTATGATGGGCGTTAGTGAAGGTGGAGAATCTCAAGAGACTGACATGGAGACTTATATTACGGAAGATGCGATGTATGTGTATGAAGGCACTACTGCACAATGGATGAAGTTTCCTCAGGAGATGGTAGACCAAATGTTGAGTACTACAAAACAAACTGATCCTTCAGCTCAACTGCAGCCTCTACAAGAGTATCTAGAACAAGTGGAATTTGAACAAGACAATGAAAACTATATTTTAACACTTGAGGGTAGTGGTGAAGAGTTTACGAGTCTTGTGCAAGATCAGGTAGATAAAGCACTTCAAAGTCTTACTACAGAAGAAAATGTTAACTTAGATGTTACTATTCATTCGGTCAACTACCTAGTTCATATTGATAAACAATCATTCCAAACGAACAAATTAGATATGATTATAGATATGGACATGAAAATGGATGGAGAAACGGTGAACATGAAAATGGATGCTAAAACTGACTTCTCTAAATTCAATGAAATAGATGAAATTGTCGTTCCTCAAGAAGTTATTGATAGTGCTACTGAACTTTAAATGAATAGCTGGTGTCAAAAAGACTATTGTAATTGTTGCGAAAAATCAACAATTGCAATAGTCTTTTTGAATTAGGGGGAGAATGTAGTAAAATAGAATAGGACTAAAATAGATTCAAACGGCATATATGTGTATGGTCAATTGAAAATCATTTTCATCTAATCGTTGACTTAACTAGTCGAGATGCTATAATTGAACTGTCATTAATTGATAATGATTTTCAATGTCGTCTATTTACAAAAAGAATGATGAGGATAGTTGCAAAGTCGTAGTAGAAAAAAGTTTGTATCACGAACTACTGCTGGGACGTTTGATGCAACTAGATTAGAAATATCAGTATTAGTATGTACTAATACATCGTATTTTACATTTGTCCCTTAGTTGGGTTAATGTTTAGGAATATTTTATCAAGTATTTACTCAGTGTTGAGAATAATTTTCACTAGCATCTGAGAATAAAAGAAATATGGGGTTCAAAATGAGACTGTGGATGTTAATTGTTACAGTAATCATCCTGTCAGTTATTTCGCTATTTATTGGTGCAATTGACATAAAGCCAAGTGATTTGCTTAATTGGGAATCATTAGAAACACAGATTTTCTTAATAAGTCGTTTACCAAGATTATTAGCAATAATTTTAGCTGGCGCAGGGATGGGTATTGCAGGTTTGATAATGCAAAGTTTAAGTCGAAACAAATTTGTATCGCCAACAACGGCTGGTACGTTAGATGCAGCAAAACTAGGGATTATCATATCAATGATGTTCTTTACAGGTATGTCATATATTGGGCAAATCGCTTTTAGTTTTGCATTTGCTTTAATTGGTACATTTATTTTTATGCAGCTGCTTGAACGAATTAAGTTCAAAGATGCTGTGTTTGTACCACTTATCGGTATTATGTACGGAAATGTTATAGGAGCACTATCTACTTTCCTAGCGTATGAAGGGAACATGCTACAAAATGTCGATGCATTTTTTCAGGGGAGTTTCACGCTAGTTGTTTCTGGACGCTATGAGCTTCTTTATGTAGCTGTACCAGCAATTATTATTGCTTATATTTACGCCAATAAATTTACCGTAGCGGGTATGGGTGAGGATTTTGCTAAAAATCTCGGCTTAAGCTATCGTACGGTATTGAATATAGGGTTAATTATTGTTGCTGTTATTTCGACGACAGTCATATTAACTGTGGGTGTTATCCCGTTTTTAGGATTAATAGTACCAAACCTTGTTTCCCTTTATTTAGGGGATAATTTACGTAAAACAATACCACACACCATTTTTATGGGTGCAGCATTTTTATTGTTCTGTGATATTATTAGCCGCTTAATCGTACATCCATTTGAAATTCCGGTAAATACAACTGTTGCAGTAATTGGTAGTGCGATCTTCTTAATTATGTTGTTTAGGGGGAAAGCATATGCGAAAAAATAGTACGAAGTTAATTATATTATCGGTTATTGCGCTCATTTGTATGTTGTTATTTGCCTTATACGATATTCAAGGTGGTTTTAGTTATGCATTTCCAAAACGTTTAGAACGAATGTTTGCGATGATCATTACAGGTACTGCAATCGCTTATGCAACAGTAGCGTTCCAAACTGTAACCCACAATCGGCTATTAACACCATCGGTAATGGGTATTGACTCCATGTACAATATAGTTCAAACGATTATTTATTTTGCCTTAGGTTCATCTTCCATTTTTGTTGTAAGCCGTTATTTAAACTTTGGAGTATCAATTATTGCAATGGTTTTGTTTGCTTTAATTTTATACCGCTTCTTATTTCGTGCAGATAAGTATCCAATTTTCTTATTGCTATTGGCAGGAATGATTATCGGTACATTGCTTGGAAGCTTAGTTACCTTTATGCAAGTAATTATTGATCCAGTAGAGTATGAAAGCTTACAAGCTAGATTGTTTGCTAGCTTTATGAATGTAAAGACAGAATTGTTATTTTTATCAGCAGGTATTTTAGTATTAGCATTTCTTTATGGCACACGCATATTACATAAATTAGATGTTATGGCTTTAGGGCGAGATAATGCCATGAACTTAGGTATTGACTATGACAAGATGGTTTTACGAATTCTAATTTTGTCATCGATTTTAATAGCAGTATCGACAGCGTTAGTAGGACCAATTACGTTTTTAGGGTTAATCGTTTCCAACTTAGCATATCAATATTTTGCTACATACAAACACTCGGTTTTAATTATAGGAGCAAGTTTAATTAGTATCATTGCATTAGTCGGCGGTCAATTTTTAGTGCTACACGTATTTAATTTAACGACAACGATTAGTGTAATTATTAACTTTATCGGCGGTCTTTACTTTATTTACTTATTACTAAAGGAAAGTAGGAAAGCAGCATGATAGAAATTAAAGGGCTCTCTAAAAGCTTTGGGAAAAAAATTGTAGTCGAAGATGTTACTTTAAAAATTCAATCAAAAGCCATTACGTCCTTTATTGGACCTAATGGTGCGGGGAAATCAACGTTATTATCAATGGTAAGTCGTTTGTTAGATGCGGATACAGGTGAAGTATTGTTAGACCAATCAGATGTAAAGAAAATGAAATCTGATAAATTTGCGAAGCGTGTTGCAATTTTAAAGCAAGCAAATCATTTAAATATTCGTTTAACAGTTCGAGAGCTTGTAGCTTTTGGTCGTTATCCATACTCAAAAGGGCGTTTGAACGAAGAAGATAACAAGTTTGTGGATCAAGCGTTAGAGTATATGAATTTAACTGATATGCAAGATAAGTTTTTAGATGAGCTTTCTGGTGGACAAAAGCAGCGTGCATTTATATCTATGGTTATTGCGCAAGATACTGAATACATTTTACTCGACGAACCATTAAACAATCTAGATATGAAGCATTCGGTTCAGATCATGAAGATTCTACGCAAATTAGTGGATGATTTAGGGAAAACAGTAGTTATCGTATTGCATGATATTAACTTTGCCTCTGTCTATTCAGATCGTATCGTTGCGTTAAAGGATGGTCGTTTAGTAAAAGATGGTCCAACAGCTGAGATTATTAACTCAGATTCTTTACGTGAAGTGTATGATATGCATATTCCTGTTCAAGTGCAAGATGGCTGTAGAATTTGTGTCTATTTTAATTCACATAATTAAATTTAAGAAAGTAATTGACAATTGAAGCAAACTAAACTAGAATTTGGTTTAGTTGATTGAGAATGATTTTCATTATCGCTATAAAAATGAAAGAGTTTTATTAGGAGGAGAAATATAGTATGAAGAAGTGGAATATTATAACTGCTGCAGCATTAGCATTAATGTTAGCTGCTTGTGGATCAGAAGAAACAGAGACACCTAAAGTAAGTGACACGAACGAAGCAAGTGAAACAGAAAAAGAAGTAGTGGAAGAATCAGCATTTCCAATGACAGTATCTTCGTTAACTTCTGCTCGCGAAACAGAAGAAGGTGCTTCAGTTACTTTTGAAGACATTACGTTGGAAGAAGAGCCAAAGCGCATCATCTCTTTGGACTATGGTTTCTTAGATACACTTGACGCATTAGGAGTTGAAGGTATCGTAGGTGTAGCAGCAGGTGGCGGTAAAGGGAATATTCCAGAACACTTAAAAGAAAAGTATGCACCAAGCGATGAGATTGCTGATGTTGGTACATTAAAAGCAATCGACTTCGAAGCAGTTGCAGCTGCAAATCCAGATATCATTTTTATGTCAGGTCGTCAAACTCCATTCTATGAAGAGTTAAAAGAAATTACACCAAATGTAGTATTTATCGGTTCCGATAATTCAAACTATATTGATGCAGTTTATGAAACAGTTGACCTAGCTGCTAACATGTTTGATAAAGTTGAAAAAGGTGAAGAGTTAAAAGCTGAATTACAAGAAAAAGTTGATGCTGTGAAAGAAAAAGCAGCTGGCTATGAAAATGCATTAGTTGCAATGTATAACGACAAAAAAATCTCTGGCTTTGATAATGGCGAAGATTCACGTTTCGCATATGTGTACAATGACTTTGGTTTCAAACCAGCAACAACTGATATTAAAGCATCTTCCCACGGGTCTGACTTTTCTTATGAGTCATTACTTTCTGTAGATCCAGAAGTATTATTAATCGTTGACCGTACAGTTTCGGATGTAGAAACGATTAAAGCAGATATCGAAAATGATATTATCAAACAAACTCGTGCTTATAAAGAAGGTAAAATCGTATACTTAGATGGTACGAACTGGTACTTCTCAAGCAACGGTGTAACAACTGAAGCAGCAAAACTACAAGAAATTTTAGATGAATTAAAATAATCCATACTAAAGAGCTACCCTATTCGTGTATACGAGTAGGGTAGCTCTTTTTATTATTTTGCATCTGAGGGGGTTGAAGAAAATGTTTGTCCAAATTCGAAACATATTGCGGGTCATAAATCGAAAATTAAATCATGGCGGTAAGTCACCAATGGCCAGAATATGTTCTTTCAATGGAGCATGCAAACTATAAGGTTATAGAATAGCTTTACTTGTGAATGATTAAATAATATCTAGACTATAATAGAAATCGAATCAACCTACTTTACCAATCAGACTGAAAAGTAGGTTTTTTCACTTAAGTGAGGTTTTGGTTTTCGCTGTATTCATTGTACAACCTAAAAATTTTAGCATATAATTTGGGTAATGGATAGGAGGGTTTTTGTTATGAGGAAATGGTTTTATCCACTTAGCCTAGTAACATTATTAGGATTTGCTGTCCTGCTATTATATTTCAATTCGAAAGAAATAGCTCAGTTCGACTATCAGATGTCCCAGTTGTTTGGGGATAATAAAGTGATTGGATTGTTCCATTACTTAGGGGAAACTAAATTTATTGTATTTATAACGCTTATATTAATAATTTATTTGTGGTTTCGGTCCAGAAACTACCGGGGAATGCTCTTTGTTGTACTTTCCATAGGATTTGGAAATGTTCTGAACCAAATGCTCAAAAAATGGGTTGAAAGAGAACGTCCGGATGTTCCACAACAGTTAGAAACCTTTAGTTTTCCGTCCGGTCATGCGATGGTCGGACTTTTATGTTGGTTTACGATTGCTTACTTTTTAACAGAGCATCAGTCGAGTAGACTGAAACAGGTTCTAATCTGGATAATCACCATATTAATCACCATGATGGTCGGGCTATCTCGTATTGCAGAACATCGACATTATGCTTCAGATGTAATAGCTGGTTGGATGATTGGGTATTCTTGGTTTGTAATCGTGGCATTGTGGTATGAATATAGAAACAGAGTTTTTAAAAAGTATACACAGTAAAAACCTTTCCTTGCTGGAAAGGTTTTTTTAGGAGGAGTGAGATACTTGTTCGAAATACCAGAGGAGCTTGTTAAACTAGGGATCGAACGTATAGCAGGATTTCCTGTAGAAGGATTTGTTAAAGGGAAGGGGCCAAAAAAACCAAGTATACTACTAATAGGTGAGGCACCAGGAGAGAATGAGGCGATAAAAGGAGTACCATTTATCGGTAGAGCTGGTGACGAGTTAAATAAGTCATTAGAAAGTATTGGATTGACTCGAGAAGACGTATATATGACAAGTGCAGTTCGTAGTCGACCATATGTGTGGAGAGAAAAGAAGGCTCGAAATGGAGAGTTAATACAAAGAAAGTATAATCGCCCTCCTACTCAATTAGAAGTGGTTGCACATGCACCGATACTAGATTATGAATTAAAAAACATTGTACCTCAAATTATTGTTACGTTAGGAAATGTAGGTTTACAAAGGTTATTAGGAAAAGATGCAAAGGTATCATTATTGCATGGAGAATTGCTTCATAGGCAAATACGTCATTTGGAATCACTGGATTCTGCTGGGTTTATATGGTCTGCTGAGAGTTATATAATCATTCCTACCTACCATCCTGCATCTGTTTTTTATCGACCATCCAATCGGGACCTTCTTGAGCAGGATTGGGTGCATATTGGAAACTATTTAGCGAATAGGAAGTTTTAATGGATGTTTTAGACGAGAAGTCGTATCTATCTTATATAGTTGCAGCTAATCTCTGTTCCAAATGATGACTGCCTCTATTCAAGGGTTTCGGTAATGTTGTATTTTAAGCTAGTTTCAAATAATATCAATTGACTAATTGTATACGTTTGTATACAATTTTAATTAAGTATACAAACGTATACGAAGGAGGCGTTGATATGAGAAGTGAATCACATTCTAGAGGTAGGCATGGTCATCGTGACGAACATCATCGCGAAGGACGACGCAGAGGAAGACCAGAACAAGTAGAGGGTATAGAGAAAAGACATGGTGCTAAAACGTTCCGACGAGGTAGAGCATTAGCTTTTTATGATATGATGAATATGAAATCTAATGCATTAAAGAAACAATTGGAAACTCCTGAATTACAGTCGATTAATCCAATTTTAGTGGGTGAATTGAAGGCAGTAGAAACACTAATGGAAGAGTTTGCACAGCTATTTGAATTATATGAAGTAGAAGAAACAGCTCAAGAGGTTATTAATGAAGAGAAGTCAATTGATACGGAAAGCTTATAAGATAGAAGTAGTATAAATCCTGTCCAGAAAAGCTGCTATGCATTAAAAATAGTATAGCTTCACTCAGATATATATTAAATGGAGGAATGGAAATGTTAGTACAAATTCGTAAATGGACAGTGACGGAAGGAAATGCTGATAAAATTCTTGAACGTTTTAAGAAAAAGCCAGATCAAGGTCCATCGTTAATTGAGCAACGTGAAGGTTTTATAGGCCGTGAGTTATTAGTGAAAAATGTTCGTCGCGGTGAAGAAGAAGTATTAATGATTGTTCGTTGGGAATCAGAAGAGGCTTGGAAAGCATGGGAAAAGAGTCCGGAGCATATTGCGGGACATAAAAAGAAAATTAAAGAGCATAGTGGAAAACCACCACAGCCTGAATATGTAATTGCTATGGAGCATGGTAGTTACACTATCGTGGAATAGAAGAGTAGCGGCAATAACGTAATAATAAAATATATATATATAATTCTAGCATTGGATTTAGTGTCTCAAACACTTTTTCCAATGCTTTTTCATTTCTATGAAGGGGATAGGAGGACGTTTGCATTTTAAATTGAATTGGCATACACATAGGTAAAATCTAGTTCATTTAGGGAACAATTGAGGAATGGGATGGTACTTTCTTAATTTGTAAGAAATTTTCCAATTGACCATAGGTAAAAAATAATGTTTTCGTTAGTTGAAAAGAGTTGCACAAAGGAAACATTCTGCGTATAATAAATGAAAATCGATTAAAAAGAAAGAAGTTGAGTCAATGGATGGAAATGTAGTTTTTGCTTTGTTACTTACATTATTTGCTGGTCTTGCAACAGGGATTGGTAGTCTGCTATCTTTATTGACATCTCGTACAAATACAAAGTTTTTATCAGTTGCACTAGGTTTTTCAGCGGGTGTCATGATTTACGTGTCCTTAGTAGAAATTTTCGTGAAGGCTAAGGATTCTCTTGTAGCAGAACTTGGAGCGACTAATGGGTATTGGATGACAATAGTTGGTTTCTTCGGTGGGATGGTTGTAATTGCAGTAATCGACCGATTAATACCTACTCTTGGTAATCCCCATGAAGTTAAAAGTGTAGAGGATATGGATGAGAAGTTAAGTAACCCAGAGCATACAAAATTGATGAAAATGGGTGTTTTCACAGCTCTTGCTATAGGAATTCATAACTTTCCTGAAGGAATTGCAACTTTTGCATCTGCTTTGCAAGATCCCAATTTAGGAATTGCAATTGCAATTGCGGTAGCAATTCACAATATTCCAGAAGGGATTGCCGTAGCAGTGCCTATATACTTTGCAACAGGAAGTCGAAAAAAGGCATTTAAATTATCCTTCTTATCTGGTTTAGCTGAACCAGTTGGAGCGTTCGTTGCGTATTTAATACTGATGCCGTATTTAAATGGAGCGGTATTTGGAGTAGTATTTGCAGCGGTAGCGGGAATTATGGTCTTTATTTCATTGGATGAATTACTACCAGCAGCGAAAAAATATGATGAAACTCATTTATCTATTTACGGAGTCGTTGCAGGAATGCTCGTAATGGCCCTAAGTCTCGTTCTATTAGCTTAACGATGAAAAAGGCAGTGTAGCTTCTCTTAGGAGAGAGTAACACTGCCTTTTATTATTTATCAAAGAGGTATAAAATCTTCAACCTGTAGAAAACTTTCTATAAGTACATACCTACTTAAGTGCTTAACGAGTGCGTTCTGCGTCTTTTACTGAAACAATGGTTCCAGTACTATTCATGGGTACTGCAACGAGGTCGAAATTAGAGAACTGTCCTTTTAACTTAGAGATGAATTCCTCTTCTGTTCCTTTTTCAACAAGTGAGAGCAGGGTAGGTCCAGCACCACTTATACAAGTTCCATACGCACCTGCATTTTTAGCTGCGATTTTAATGTCTTTACTTTGTGGGATTAAATCGAGTCGGTATGGCTCGTGAAATAAATCCTGTTCCATATAAGTTCCAGCTTGTTCAAATGCTTGTGATAAAAAAGCTGCAGTTAACAAGTTTGCAGTGGCACTTGCTTGTGCTGCATCTCGACGTGTATAGGTATCTGGTAATACTTGTCTGGCCTTTTCTGTTTTTAACTCAAAATTTGGGATAAAAAGCACAAATGATGCCTCGATATGATTGGCATGAAATACATTTATTTCTCCATTATCTGCATTAGAGGAGATGGTAAAGCCTCCATAAATGGAAGCTGCTGCATTATCAGGATGTCCCTCCATAAGTGTTGCGACTTTTAATTTGTCCTGGGAGGTCAAGTGTAATTCCATGATTTGATTGGCTAACTCAACTCCCGCGACAATGGCAGAAGCACTGCTCCCCATCCCTCGTGCTAATGGAATTTCACTCTTCACTCGCACTGTGCACGGAGGAAGTGAAAAACCATGTAACTCAGCAGTTTTTTCGGCAGCTTGGACAATTAAGTGATCATGTGGGTTTGGAATATCGGGAAGATTACCCGATAAATTAATGATTTCCCAATCAGAACCTAACTCGACTTCAAGCTCCAAATACTTATCTAATGCAATACCAATGGAATCAAAGCCCGGTCCAAGGTTCGCTGTACTTGCTGGAATTGATATACACCAAACCATTACGCTAGCACCTCCTCTATAAATGCGCTAAGAGCTGGTGCATTACTTTCAAGTTTATGTGGCTCAGCAACTTTTACGTCGATAGCAGTTTGTGGATCTTTTAAGCCATTACCAGTTAATACTGCAACTACTTTGCTTCCTGCTTTAATTTTTCCATTTTTTACTGAACGTAATAGACCTGCGATAGATGCACAAGAGCCTGGTTCTGCGAAGATACCTTCTCTGCTTGCGATTAGTTTATAGGCTTCAATAATTTCTTCATCAGTTACAGCTTCAATAACACCATTAGACTCATCACGCGCTGCTTCGGCGCCTTTCCAGCTTGCTGGATTACCGATACGAATTGCAGTAGCAATTGTTTCAGGGAATTCGATAGGTTTTCCTTGTACGATGGCAGCAGAGCCCTCTGCTTCAAAGCCAAAGATTTGAGGTAGACCTGTTTGTTTTTTCTCGTTATATTCTTTAAACCCTTTCCAGTAAGCAGTAATATTACCAGCGTTTCCTACTGGTATTGCCAGATAGTCAGGTGCAGTACCTAACACATCGCAAATTTCAAAGGCTGCTGTTTTTTGTCCTTCAATACGATAGGGGTTAACAGAATTCACTAGTGTAATAGGAGATGTTTCGCTAATTGCACGGACCATATCAAGCGCCACGTCAAAGTTTCCTTCTATTTGAATGACTTCTGCTCCATACATATATGCCTGTGCTAATTTCCCGGCAGCTACTTTCCCTTCAGGAATAACAATAACTGCTCGCATTCCAGCACGAGCTGCATAAGCAGCTGCCGCAGCTGAAGTGTTACCTGTAGAAGCACAAATAACTGCTTTGCTACCTTCTTCTTTTGCCTTTGCAACCGCAAAAACCATGCCTCTATCTTTAAATGATCCAGTAGGATTTGCTCCTTCTACCTTCACGTATAATTCGATTCCTAATTCTTTTGATAAATTTTCTAGCTTAATTAGAGGCGTATTACCCTCTAGTAAAGTCAATTTAGGTGTTTTTTCTGTTACTGGTAAAAACTCTTTATACTCTTCGATTAATCCTTGCCAAGCCATGATGGATTCCGCCTCTCTGTTCTCCTTGAATAAACATATGTATTTGTATAAAGGACATTTTACTCTAATAAAGTGCAAAAAACAAGATAAAATTTATATTGTAACTTTGATGTTCCATGCGTATACTAAACAAGTAAACTAAAAACTTTACAGGTGTAAAGACAGGAGTGAAATGCAGAGCTATGAAAGAACAAAAAAAGATATCTAAAAATAAACTACTAGGAATAGCAGGGCTTGCATGGATGTTCGATGCAATGGACGTTGGAATTCTATCATTTGTAATTGCAGCCTTGGCTGTGGATTGGAATTTATCTCCAGAACAAATGGGGTGGATTGGTAGTGTCAACTCTATTGGGATGGCGGTAGGGGCTCTAGTATTTGGAGTTTTTGCAGATAAAGTAGGACGAAAAAAAATATTTATGATTACTCTACTAATGTTCTCTATCGCAAGTGGACTATCCGCACTAACGACAACTCTTGCTGCATTTTTACTTTTACGATTCTTTGTAGGAATGGGGCTTGGAGGAGAGCTTCCAGTAGCATCTACATTAGTATCTGAAAGTGTGGAAGCAAAAGAACGGGGAAGAGTGGTTGTTCTATTAGAAAGCTTTTGGGCTGCAGGATGGATTATTTCCGCAATAATTGCCTATTTTATAATTCCTGATTATGGCTGGAGAGTTGCTTTAATAATCACAGCATTACCTGCCTTTTATGCAATTTACTTACGTATAAAATTACCCGATTCCCCTAAATACACGGAGAAAAAATCGGAATCCAGAAGTATTATGCAAAACATGAGTGAAGTTTGGTCAAAGAAATATGCGAAGCGAACATTAATGTTATGGATAGTATGGTTTACAGTCGTGTTTTCCTATTATGGAATGTTCTTATGGCTACCAAGTGTAATGGTCATTAAGGGATTCACTCTTATTAAAAGCTTTGAATACGTATTGATCATGACTATTGCCCAATTACCGGGATATTTTTCTGCTGCGTGGTTAATCGAGAAGGCAGGACGTAAATTTGTATTAGTTACTTATTTATTGGGAACTGCGGCAAGTGCATTCGTCTTTGGTTCAGCCGAGACAACAACGTTATTGATAGTTTCAGGAGTTCTTTTATCATTCTTTAACCTTGGTGCATGGGGAGCATTATACGCTTACTCCCCAGAGCAATATCCAACTGTCATTCGAGCAACCGGTTCTGGAATGGCCGCCTCTGTTGGGCGTATAGGGGGGATTTTAGGTCCGTTGTTGGTTGGGACTCTCGTAATGAGAGGCTATGAAATTGGCTATATCTTTACTATCTTCTGTATTGCAATCGTTATCGGAGTATTTGCGGTACTGTTCTTAGGTACAGAAACAAAACAAGTAGAATTAGAATAGTTGCAAAACCTGTTCCTAAAGGAGCAGGTTTTTGTTTTGCCAGCAGGTGAAAACATAGTAAAATGAATAATGGCTTAACAAAGGGGGTAGAGGATGTATCAGTTAAAACATAAACGTATACTCATCATCGGTTCAAGCGGTGCAGGTAAATCTACATTATCCAAACGATTGTCTGAAAAATGGGATTTGCCTTTAATCCATCTAGATGCTCTTTATTGGAATGAGGGGTGGGTCCCTACACCAAAGCCAGAATTTCGTGAAAAAATTCAAGCAGAACTAGAAAAAGATAAATGGATCATAGACGGAAATTTTGATTCGACATTAGAATTGCGAGCATCCTATGCAGATTTAATTGTTCTTTTGGATTTCTCTAGAGTATTATGCACGTACAGAGTTTTCAAAAGGGCATGGATCCATCGTGGCAAAACACGTCCGGATATGGCACCGGGCTGCAAGGAAAAAATGGACATAGAATTTGCTAAATGGGTATGGCGTTTTCCAAAGGATGTACGCCCACATACAATCGACATATTAAGAAATGTAAAAAATACAGATATATGCATTTTGCGAAATCCTAAGGAAGTAGAAGGATTCCTTATGACCGCACCATTTTAGTCAATTTCATAATTACTTATTTTGAATGATATTATATTCAGTTATCTGTTTAGATAAAGTGGGCTTCGTTGATTGGAGCGGAAAGCGTCCGCCTGGAGAGAAAATCAACTTTGTCCGTATTTTACTTCTAATTACTACTTTCTGAAATTAGCACCAATGATAAAAAATATGATACACCATAGGAGTATAACAACATGAATAACAAACAACTAACAGAACAACAGGTAATCGATCTAATTCCTAATAATGCAGATATTATTCTTCCGCTAACGAATGGAGAACCACATAAACTGTTGGATATTTTAGAGGATCAAGCACATCAATTATCTAATGTGAAAATACATCAATTGCTTGCCTTACAATCTAGAAAGTATATGAATGGTTCCTTTCCAGGACAACTACACCATGTCTCTTACTTTTTAAGCGGGGCAACAAGAAAACAGTTCTACCAGGGATTGGTAGACTTAGTACCTAATCATTTTCATGAGATGCCTCGCATATTAAAAAGCTCTACAAACCTGTCAATGATTATGGCTGTAGCTTCGCCAATGGACGAATTTGGTTACTTTTCACTAGGGACACAGGCAGATGTTGTGAGTGAGTTTATCGGTACAGTCCCGTTTATATTAGAGGTGAACCAGCATATGCCTCGCACTTTTGGTCAAAATCAAATCCACATTAGCCAAATTGCCGGATTTGTTAATAATGATCGTCCTCTATTCGAGGATGTTGCAGTTCCTATCGGAGAGAAGGATTTGAAAATTGCTGAGTATGTGACGGAGACGATTAAAAATGGGGACACACTGCAAATAGGTATTGGCTCAATTCCAAATGCAGTAGTGAGCTTATTAAAAAGTCATCGTCATTTAGGTATTCATACAGAAATGTTCGTCGATGGAATCGTGGATTTAGTACAAGCAGGTGCTATTGACGGGACACAAAAGTTTACGAATAAAGGGAAGATTATTGCTACATTTGCTCATGGATCAAAGAAAATGTATGACTTCCTAGACAACAATCCTTCTGTGGAGTTTTTACCTGTAAGTATTGTGAATGATCCACGAGAAATTGCTAAAGAGGAGCGTATTGTTTCGATTAACGCAACTACAGAGGTCGACCTATTTGGACAATGTGCCTCCGAAACGGTAGCTGGTAAATACTATTCATCTACGGGTGGCCAAGCTGACTTCGCTCGTGGTGTTCGTTTTGCTAAAGAAGGAAAAGGCTTTGTATGTATGACCTCTACAGCCAAAAATGATGAAATCTCTCGTATAAAACTAAGTATTACTCCAGGCTCAGTTGTAACTACTTCAAAAAATGATGTGGATATGATTGTTACGGAGTACGGCGTTGCTAAAATGTTTGGGAAACCAATTTCAGAGCGTGCGAAACAGCTTATTTCAATTGCTCATCCAAAGTTTAGAGAAGAGCTAACATTTGAAGCGAAAAAAATGGGGTTTATTTAAGGTGAAGCCAATCGATGCTAGTTTTTTTCAACAGCCAACTTTAGAACTTGCTCGTCAATTATTAGGGAATTACATTGTCCATGAGCATCCAAGTGGATTAATTGTTGGTAAAATCGTAGAAACCGAAGCATATATGGGGCCAGATGATCGAGCAGCACATAGTTTTGGTAATAGGAGGACGAAACGGACGGAAGTTATGTTTGGTGAGCCAGGTTTGATTTACACATATCAAATGCACACTCATACACTCATCAATGTAGTCTCGGCACCTATCGAAATTCCCAATGCAATATTAATACGTGCTGTGGAACCAATAGAGGGCTTAGATTTGATGAAGGAATTCCGTAACGATCTTCCTATGAAACAGTGGACGAACGGACCGGGAAAGCTAACAAAAGCTATGGGCATATCCATGGAACACTACGGTTCACATTGGACCGATAAGCCTTTGTATATGGCAGAGGGAGAGCAGATAACTGCTATATCGGCTGGACCAAGAATAGGCATTGAAAACAGTGGAGAGGCTGTACATTACCCTTATAGATTTTGGGAAACAGATAATCCATTTGTATCGAAAACAAGATAACCAGAGATGGCCTGAAAATAGGTCACCTCTGGTTTTTGTTATGTAAAGTATTAGTTTGTACGTACTTGTGAAATTAGTTGGATATAAGAAGGATTATTGATTGAATCGATTAATATCGGACCCATTGAACCACTATAACTCAATCTAAATTCCTCTTCTTTAATCGCTTTTAAAGCGTCCATTAAAAAACTTGCATCAAGTGAAATCTTTAAGTCCGTCTCCCCAGTGATTTCTTCGATAGGTTGTGTTTCTTCTATTAATCCTATCTCAGAGAAGTATGATGAAATTTTAATTTTATTTTCACTTTCTATTTCTAGATATACGTTATTATTTCTCCACTCACTTGCAAAAAGGCAGGCTCTATCAATACCTTGTAAAAATTGTTTGGTGTTTAAAGTAATGATTGTTTTAGACTCTTTTGGGAACAATCCCGATGTGTTGGGATAACTACCTTCTATAAGGTTTGAAAAAAGTGTCAGACTTTCAGATTTAAATACTGCATACTTTTCCGAAAAATAAATAGTAATCATATGAACTTCATTTTTAATTAACTTAGAAAGCTCTCGTAAACTTGTTTCAGGAATAATGAATGAGCCTTCAAATCTTGTTTCTAATGCTAATTTTAGGGAAGCTAGTCGTTGTGAATTAGTTGCGATAAATGAAATTTCATTTGCGGATAAGGTAATATTTACACCTGTCAAAACTGGTCTAGACATGTTTTTAGAAACAGCGAACAAAGTTTGGTCTATAATATCTAACAGTTTATTGCTTGGGATACTTATGTGTTTTGATAAATCGATGTCTGGAAGAGTAGGATATTCCTCCGAACTAAAACCATTTAAATGGATTATGATTTCTTCCGATTGTATAGCTACCAATTGTTTCTCCTGCATTTTTATATGAATGTCACTGGGTAACTTTTTTACGATTTCACTTAAATGTTTTGCTGATAAGACAACGCTACCTGTTTCAATAACATCCAATACGTTATAGTTATTCAATGTTAATGGAATAACCCTTTCTATAGCAATTTCAGAATTGCTTCCACTTAGGATTATATGATCACTATTGACCACTATCCTAATGCCCGATAAGACTGGTAAAAGTGACTTCGGCGACACTGCCTTACTAACATCTGAAACTGCTTTGTTAAAACAATCTTTATTGATTTTAAAATCCAACATACTACTCCCCCCATCTCAGTAACAATTCGACATTATGTTACAAATTCCTTTTCACAAATAAAGAGACTTCCAGGAGCTAACTATTGGAAGTATTTGTTAGAGAATAATATAGTATATAAAAATATAGAATGGAACACTTGGTTCATGTACTAAACAATTGAATAGTACTGCTGATTTTCGTTTCAGGCGGACGCTTTCCGCGAGGTGAGCGATAAGCCATCACCGCCGCTTATGCGTTCGTCTGTGATGTCTTATCTGCATCACTCATCTCGAGAGCTTCCTCTATGAATAGGAAAGTAGCTTTTCTCTAGTTATGCAAAAACACACTTACCTGTTTCTAAGAGTTGTAGGAGGGAGAGGGACAGATAAAGTGAAACTTCAATTAGTGGCGCTTCATCCCCCACTAATTGTTAGTTGAACCATTCGGGCATTAACGGGCAGTTATCTACTGCCCGTTAATGCGGGACAAACGCCATAAGATTACCGAAAAAAGTGATATTGGTTGTGACGAACGTCTCAACCAATATCACTAAAAATTCACTCGGTAATAATATAACGAATCGTATGTCCGAAGCCCTTCGAAAACGAAGAAACAGGTTTTGACCTTAAGGGCAGGGCCTGTCTTTTTGCTTGGTATTTCTAAGAGGATGTTAAATCAGATTCTAAATCTGTTTTCCCATATAGTATTCATCTACGAATTGGTCATGAATAATTAATGCGTTTTTTCGTGTACCCTCTAATTCAAACCCAAGCTTCTTATACAGCTTTTGGGCATTGATGTTTTCTTTAATAACAGTAAGTTCCAGTTTAGAAATACCAGATCCTTTTGCCCACTTTTCTCCTTGAATCATTAGAGAAGAAGCAATTCCCT
Source organism: Psychrobacillus sp. INOP01 (assembly GCF_018140925.1). Lineage (NCBI taxonomy): Bacteria > Bacillati > Bacillota > Bacilli > Caryophanales > Bacillaceae > Psychrobacillus > Psychrobacillus sp. INOP01. The sequence goes on along the minus strand of NZ_CP073315.1, from coordinate 1,695,322 downwards.
TTTTAGAAAAGGCTTGTTTAACCCCTATAACCACGGAAGCTCGATGTACAGCACGTGGAGCTGGACCTCCTATAAATTGTACATAGCCTGCATATTGACCGTTCATAATAGCTAAAAGCAAAATAGAGTTAGGTGAAGTTTTCCATGTATTCATGCTCTTGCGGATACTTTGAACTGTTAATTGTCTATCAGATTTTCCGAATAACATAAAATCTGTTTCTGCAAAAATGGTTTCCTGTAAGTTTATAAAAGGACGTGCATCCTCTAAATCTGCTTCACGAATAATAAGGATATCCTTATTGCTGTTATCATCGGATTTCCGTTCATCAGTCTCATGTAAAACACTATGAAAATGAATTGCTTTTCCAAGATCAACGCTCTTTACAGAATATCCAGAATCTGTCCATGCAAAATAATGGAGCGCAGGTGGCTTCGTTTTTTTCCACCAACTACTACTTAAATAAGCAGCATTAGGAAGAACATGCCCAATAATTGCTTCGATTTCAGCGTATGTTAATGTGATTTCTTTGTTAGTCGATTGTTTAAAAAAGTCGGCCAACGGAATATATTTGCTCTCAGAATTTTTGGGCATTAAACATTTTCACTCATTTCTACTCAAAGTATGAATTATATCCTAATTATAACATTATTGTTGATAAGTAAACAAAACTTAAAATCTATTCATAAGTAAAATTATTCCTAAATTGAAAAAGTGTTACTTCAAATAGAAGTAACACTTTTAAAAAAATATTAGGCCTTCACTAATTCTAATTGCATCGCTGGTCCGAAGAATTCGAAGTGAATATTTTCATTTGGAACTCCTAGCTCTAATAAGTGATTGATCATAGCTTCCATAAATCCTGCTGGACCACATACGTAAATATCGCCGTTTATATTAGCATGTTCTTTAAGAACATCTTTTGTGATAAAGCCATCCCCAGTTTCAGAGTAAAGCGATATATATTTTGCATCATCCATGTTTTCCATCAAAGAACGAATATCTTTATCGAATGGATGTAAGTTTTCATTACGGGCACTATAGATAAAGGATACAGAACGGCTCGGATTGTTTTTCGCAATCGTCTCGAACATACTCATCATTGGTGTGATTCCAACGCCACCACTTACGAATGTTACTGGTGTTGTTTTTAATGGATCTAAAATGAAATCTCCAGCTGGTGCAGTAAGCTCTACTTTGTCTCCAACATTCACATTATTGTGAAGGTAAACAGATACTTTACCTTCCGGATTATTTTCATCCTCTTTTTTAACAGAAATACGGAAAGATTCACTATCTGTTGCTTTTGATAAACTATATTGTCTGTTCATCAAATATTTTTCTCCAGGGATACTAACACGAATCGTGATAAATTGACCAGGCTCATAAGATGGTAATACAGAACCATCTGCAGGCTTCAAATAGAATGAAGTAATATTATCACTTTCTTTTACTTTGTCAGCAATAACGAAGTCTTTGAAGAATCTCCAACCACCTTGTTTAGATTCAGTTTCCGTATACATTTCTTCCTCTATACCGATAAACGCATCTGCGATTATTCCGTATGCCTCTGCCCATGCATTAATAATATCATCCGTTGCTGCATCACCAAGTACTTCTTTAATAGCACCAAGTAAGTGTTCTCCGACGATTGGATAATGTTCAGGCTTAATACCCAAACTTACATGTTTTTGCCCAATTTGTTTAACTACAGGAATGATTGCTGCAAGGTTATCGATATGAACAGCAGCAGCATAAACTGTGTTCGCTAAAGCAGTTTGTTGACGTCCCTTTGCTTGGTTTGCATGATTGAATATATTTAATAATTCTGGATGAGCTTCGAACATATTTTTGTAAAAAGCAGTGGTAATAGCTACACCGTGTACTTCTAAAACTGGTGCTGTAGATTTTACGATATCAATTGTTTGTTGGGATAACATTTATGAACACGTCCTTTTTATTTGATTACAAACACAATATACTCCTGTCCATATTTAAAAGCAATATTTAAAATACATCTTTAATAAATCAGACACATTTATACCACAATGTTGTCAAAATCGTTATAATGATATGGAAGAATGGCGGTGGCAATATGAGAATGACTATGTATACAGATTTCTCACTTCGCGTGTTAATATACCTTGGAGCGCAAGAAAAAGAAAAACTTTCTACAATTCAAGCTATATCGGATGCTTATGGTATATCGAAAAACCATCTGATGAAGGTAACCCATGAGCTTGGGAAACTTGGCTATATAGATACAGTTAGAGGAAGAGGTGGCGGCATCCGTTTAGCAATGGAGCCTGAAGCTATTAATATAGGACAAGTCGTACGACATACAGAAGACGACTTCCATCTTGTAGAATGCTTTGATTGTCAGTCGAATAGTTGTGCTATTACATCAGTTTGTGGATTACGTGGAGCGTTACGTTTAGCGCTTAATGCCTATCTACAGGTGTTAGACGGATATACACTGGCAGATTTTCTACATCAAAAGCATAAATTAGCGGATTTACTTTTCAATGACACACAGGATGTATGATAAAATATAGTCGGAAATAGATTTTAGGAGGATTATTCATGGAAAAAGTACTCGTTTTTGGACATAAAAACCCTGATACAGACACAATTACATCTGCTATCGTTTATGCACACTTAAAAAATCAGATTGGTGTGAAAGCAGAAGCGGTTCGTTTAGGCGATTTAAATAATGAAACAAAGTTTGCATTAGAAAAATTCGGCATAGAAGCACCGAGATTAATAGAAAACGTCTCAACAGAAGCAAAAAAAGTTATTTTAGTTGATCACAATGAAAAACAACAAAGCGCAGATGGTATCGAAGAAGTTCAAGTAACTGAAGTAATCGATCACCACCGTATTGCAAACTTTGAAACAGCCGATCCACTATACTATCGTGCAGAGCCAGTAGGTTGTACAGCAACTATTATAAATAAAATCTATAAAGAAAAAGGCGTAGAAGTACCTGCAAATATTGCTGGATTAATGCTCTCTGCAATTGTTTCAGATACATTATTATTCAAATCACCTACTTGCACAGAGGAAGATATAACAGCTGCAAGAGAGTTAGAGAAAATTGCTGGAGTTAATGTAGAAGAGTACGGGCTTGCAATGCTAAAAGCAGGAGCAGACTTAAGTGATAAGAGCTTAGAGGACCTACTTACGCTAGATGCGAAAGAGTTTGGTATGGGTGAATCTAAGGTAGTCATTGCGCAAGTAAACGCAGTAGATGTCAACGATGTGATGAATCGTCAAGTGGAACTAGAAGAGTTAATCACTCGTGAAATCCAAGAAAAAGAATTGGATCTATTCTTCTTTGTCGTAACAGATATCCTAAACAACGATTCTGTAGCATTAGCTCTTGGAAAACTAGCATTAAAAGCAGAAGCTGCATTCAGCGTGAAATTTGAAAACAATACTGCCCTTCTAAAAGGTGTAGTATCTCGTAAAAAACAAGTTGTACCAGCCTTAACAGAAGCATTAACTGAATAAGAAATACCAAAAAACGGTGCAATTTGCATCGTTTTTTTTATATCATGCAGTAAACGCACAATCCTCTAAAATTCACACTCTTGGTAGTGGGATAATCTCTAAAAGCATTTACTTGGTTTGACATGTTGTTTACTTTCGCTCAAAGGGTATTTACTTGCAAAAAAAGATAATTATACAGCAAGCAGTAATTTTGAATTCAAGATTTGTTCCTATTACAATGTAGAAGAGGTGATGATGAAAATGAAAATTGAAGTTTGGTCCGATTTCGTATGTCCTTTTTGTTATATTGGAAAAAGAAGATTAGAAGAAGCATTAGAACAAACTGGTTTTACTTCACAAGCACAAGTAGAATTTAAAAGCTTTGAATTAGACCCAAATACACCAAAGCAATCAAATAAAACCATGTACGAGGTGCTAGCAGAAAAATACGGCTCTACGGTGGAAGCTGCGAAAACGATGACAGCTGGTGTAGTAGAACAGGCGAAAACAGTTGGGCTAGATTATAATTTTGATGCAATGAAGCCTGCTAACACATTAGATGCACATCGATTAGTAAAATGGGCATCTGCACAAGGTAAAGCAAAAGAGGCAAATGAGTTATTATTGCATGCTTACTTTATCGAAGGGAAAGAAATTGGAAATAATGATGTACTGCTTGATCTGATCGAATCACTTGACCTATCAAGGGAAGAAGCAGAAAAAGTCTTAAACTCCAAAGAGTATTTAGCAGATGTACGTATAGACATCGCTAAAGCAGGACAAATCGGAGTCCGTGGAGTACCTTTCTTTGTTATAAACGACAAATATGCTATTTCAGGAGCTCAACCAACAGAAACATTCGTTGGTGCGCTACAAAAAGTGGCTGAAGAAGGATAACAAAAATAAAAAGAACGTGCAGCTCAAATTGAACCTGCACGTTTTTATTTTCTTTCAAATGAGTGATATCTTGTACCCTGGAAAGTCAGTACACCTAAATCATCCTCTGCTAGCATTCCATAATCTGAGCCACTAAGACACAATTCCAAACGATCGCCACTATCAAATTGAAAAGTAACATAGTAGTAAGTCGATGCTGAGCTATCGCCCGCACCACCGCTCGTTTTAGAGCGTTTAGTCACAACCTGTGCAGGCACAGATAACTTAGGTGAGTTATTGTTCTTACTCCACTGCGTTAAACCCTTAATAATAGTGAAAATAATAAGCCCAAAAATTAATAAAAATACTACCACAAAAAATATAGGCATCCCTGCAACGAAGAACCCAAAAGTATCCATGCTCATTCCCCTAACTAAAAACTGTTTTTCTGTTATACGCAAAATATTGAATAAAGTTTCATCAATAGATAGACACTGTAGAAAAAGGAGGAAATACATTGTCAGATCAAATTTTACCTAAGGAATCTAAATCTTACTGGAGAGCAACTAATGACCTTCCACTATTCCCTAAAATAAACGATAATATCGAAACGGATATTGTCATTGTCGGTGCTGGCCTCACAGGAATTACCGCAGCATATTTGCTGAGTAGTAGCGGTCGAAAGGTGACAGTGGTGGAGGGTAGTCGGATATTGGAAGGAACTACGGGATTCACAACTGCCAAGGTGACAGCCCAGCATGGTCCCATCTATCAGCAACTAATTACTACCTTTGGAGAAGAACAGGCACGGTTATACTATGATGCAAATACAGAAGCCAAAGAGTTTATCAAACAAACAATTGAACAATTGGGCATACACTGTGACTATGAAACGATGCCCGCCTATATTTATGCAGATACCGAGGTTGGTATAGAAAAAGTGGAAAAGGAAATGGAAGCTTACAATACTCTTGGCATAGAAGGAGCAGCCCTGACGAAGGATACGGGACTACCTTATACAGTGAAGCAAGCACTTAAACTAGAGGGGCAAGGTCAGTTCCATCCGATAAAATACGCAAAGGCATTAATGGAAAAAGCAATTGAAAATGGTGTGGAATTTTTTGAAGAGTCTCGTGCAAAGACGGTTAAGTCTAATACAGTAGAATTGATGGAGGGTCAGCTAATACGTGCAAACAAAGTATTGGTATGCAGTCATTTCCCATTTAATGATGGAGATGGATTATACTTTGCGCGAATGCATTCAGAACGTTCCTATGCACTAGCTTCTATCGCACCGACTAATTATCCAAAAGGTATGTATATAAATGTAGAGAAACCGACAAGATCTGTACGAACTGCATTAGGCAATGATGGAAAAAGGTATTTGATGATTGGTGGAGAAGGTCATGTAACTGGCCGTTTCGAAGGCGATACAAATGAAAATTACGAAACCCTCGCAGCTTTTGGTCGAGAACAGTTTAAAGTGAAAAATTATGATTATCGCTGGTCTGCTCAGGATTTAGTCACTTTAGATCAGCTACCATATGTCGGTGCGATGACAGCAGGAAAGTCAGATGTATTAGTAGCAACGGGATATGCAAAATGGGGAATGACCAACAGTACTGTTGCCGCAAGAATCATGGCTGATCTTGTATTGGAAAGGGAAAACCGCTATATAGAACTTTATAACCCAGCCCGCTCTAAACTGAAAAAAGAAGATATAACAAGCTTCGCAAAGACCAATGCAAGTGTTGCAAAGGAACTAGTTAAAGGGAAAACAGAACTGGTAGATTTGAAGCTAGAGGATATACAATCCGGTAGTGGAGATATAATAATGATGGATGGTAAAAAGGTAGGGGCTTATAAGGACGACCAAGGAAAAGTATACCTTGTTAAACCTGCTTGTTCACATATGGGCTGTAATGTTTCTTTTAACAATGCGGAAAGTTCATGGGATTGTCCATGTCATGGTTCAAGATTTAGTTATAAGGGAGACGTACTAGAAGGCCCAGCATTTGAACCATTAGAAAAAGTTGAATATGTCGACTGATAGTAATTGGAATATACGATTCCATAATAGTTTGATCACAGAGGAGTTACCTAAATTATATTGGGTAACTCCTTTACTATTGTTTTTAATCGATATATCGATTAATATTATCGATATAAGTGAAGGAGTTGGTTTACATGAAAAAGCGTAGAGGATTTGTTCAAATGGCAATCTTGCATCTATTGGAGGAAGCATCGATGCATGGATACCAAATAATGAAACAATTAGAAATTAGGTCGGGAGGACATTATTCAGCCAGTGCGGGAACAGTATACCCGGCACTTCAAGAATTGCTAGAGCAGGAAATGATAGAACTCGAACCTTCATCCGATAAAAAGACTTATTGCATTCAAGAAAAGGGGAAAAGTCGCTTGCAGGAGTTTGCAAACCGTAAAGAGGGAGCATTTTGGAGCAACTGGGAGGCTCGGTGGATCTGGCAAAACTCTGAAGAAGCTATTCGTTTAAAAGAGACAATCGATTTGTGGGAGGCGGAGCTTAGAAAGGCGATAAAGCAAAGCCGGAGCACTCCCGAGAATTCGCCAAAACTTATTGCGTTTATGAAAGAAATAACAGAACGATTACAGACAGAGGACTATTAGGGAGTGAGATTTTATGAAATCCTTTAGGAAATTACTTCCTTATGTTAAACCATATATGCTTTTTGCTATTTTAGCACCAATTTTTATGTGTATTGAAGTGGCGATGGATTTATTATCCCCGACAATCATGCAACATATTATTGATGATGGTATTGCTAATGATGATACAGCTTATGTCGTGAAATTAGGTGTTCTAATGCTTGTAACAGCAGTCATTGGGCTGATAGGTGGAGCAGGATGTACGATATATAGTACTAGAGCTGCAGTAAATTTTGCTGCTGATATTCGAAGAGATGTATTCAAAATGACAGAGAAGTTTTCAAGTAAAAATATGGACAATATTGGTGTGGGAAAATTAATAACGATTGTGACAAATGACATCACTGCTGTCCAACAGGCACTTATGATGACACTTCGAGTTTTTGTAAGGGGACCGCTGTTATTTATAGGAGCAGTTGCGATTGTTTGGTTTACAGCTAGAGAGTTATTTCCTGTGCTATTGGTTGTTATTCCTATCTTAATGGTTTTAATCTACTTTTTCTCTTATAAAACAGGTAAATTATTTGCGAGAGTACAAAAAGCTATGGACAAAGTGAATACGAAGCTTCAAGAAACGTTTGCAGGTATACGTGTGATTAAAGCATTTGATAGACAAGATTATGAGATAAAAGCATTTAAACGTGTAAATGAAGAGTTAACGAAACGTAATATGTCGGCAGAACAGGTGATTCTTACACTAATGCCCGTTATGCTATTTATCGTTAATATTGGAGTAGTAATTGGAATGTGGATGGGTGCCATCAAAGTAAATGAGGGAACACTACAGGTCGGTGTTATTTTAGCGTTCATCAACTATTTAACTATTATTATGAACGGATTGGTATCGAGTAGTCATGTATTAATGCAAATTACGAAATCGTTCACTTCTGCTGGTCGAATTCAACAAGTTTTGGAAACAAAAATTGATATAACTGATCCTGTAAACCCTGTATCGGAGAATGATATCAAGGGCGAGGTAGAGTTTAAATCGGTCTACTTTAGCTATAGTAAAAATGGAGAATATGTATTAAAGGATATTTCCTTTCATGTGAATAGTGGAGAAACGATTGGAATTATAGGACCAACAGGAAGTGGGAAGTCAACGCTTATCAAACTTCTCCCTCGATTGTATGACCCTGATTTAGGAGAGGTATTGATCAACGGGATAAATATAAAAGAGTATTCTATTGAGAAGTTACGAGGGTTAATTGGGTTTGTACCGCAGAATGCAACGTTATTTGCAGGATCAATAGAGGAGAATATACGCTTTGGAAAAGAAGAAGCGACCTTAGAAGAGATGAAAAAAGCGACAAACTCAGCAGCGGCAAGTGAGTTTATAGAAAAATTAGAAGACCAGTTTGCGCATGAGCTTATGCAAGGGGCAACCAATTTGTCAGGAGGACAAAAACAACGATTATCCATGAGCCGGGCATTCATACGCCAGCCGAATATATTAGTTTTAGATGATTCAACTTCAGCAATAGATGCAATATCTGAAGTTCAGGTACAACAAGCACTTGGACAGTATCTATCGGATACAACTGTATTCATCGTATCATCCAAAGTCTCTTCCATTATAAATGCTGACCGAATTCTTGTAATGGAAGATGGAATGATTGTAGCAAGTGGTACACATGAAGAGCTGCTTGTAGCGAGTGAGGTTTATTGTAGTATTTATGCAACGCAAAGTGGAAAGGGGGTCCTTTCCTATGAGTAAAGCTCCAGCTCAACCAGCCTCTAATGCAATAGGTCGTGCAAGAGGCCCAAGAGGATTTGGTGGACCGGTAGAGAAAGCAAAAGATAAAAAGGGTACGATAAAACGAATCTGGCGATATATGGAGAAACAAAAAATTGCTATTGTTGTTTCAATTATATTGGTTGTAATTTCTACTTTATTAAACTTGTTGGTTCCTTATATGATTGGTGTCACCATTGATGAGTATATAATTCCAAAGGATATGGACGGAACACTACGTTTCTTAGTAATATTAGCAATTGTGTACACGGCAGCTGCTATGTTTACTTGGCTACAGAACTTTTTAATGGTTCGAGTGTCTTTGAAAACAATTAGGTCACTACGCCAGGATTTATATGAAAAGTTTCAAACTCTGTCATTGCGGTTTTTCGATAAACGTACGCATGGAGACCTTATGAGTCGCGTTACGAATGATATTGAAAGTTTGAATAACGCATTAAGTCAAAGTGTGATTCAAATTATTTCTACTATAATGATGGTGACAGGTGTAACGATAGCGATGTTTATGCTTAACTGGGTGTTGGCTATAGTGTCACTGTTAGTGGTTCCATTAGTTATTTTCACAACGAAAAAGATAATCACCTATAGTAGTAGCAACTTCATCAAAAGACAACGTGATTTAGGTGAGCTAAATGGTTTTATAGAAGAAGCCATTTCAGGAAATGAAGTAATTACCCTTTTTGGGCAAGAAGAAAAGAATTTCAACAAGTTCTCGATAGTTAATGAACGACTTCGTCACTCAGCAACTGCTGCTGATACTGTATCGGGATTTCTAGGACCTATCAACAACTTTATCAACAATTTAGGTCTTGCTTTAATTATTGGAATTGGGGCAGTGATGACAGTACAAGAATTGGCGACAGTCGGTATAATTGCAGCATTTGTTAATTATTCAAGACAATTCTTTAGACCAATTAATCAGCTTTCAACTTTATTGAATACCTTTCAGTCTGCTATAGCAGGAGCTGAGCGAGTATTTGAAATTATGGATGAAGCTCCGGATCTTCAAAACCAGGAGAACGCACTTACAATAGATACTTTAAAAGGGGACGTTACATTTTCCGAAGTTCACTTTTCTTATGATACTGGAAAACCGATTTTGAAGAATATTAGCTTCGAGGCTAGAGCAGGAGAAAAGATTGCTTTAGTAGGTCCAACAGGATCGGGGAAAACTACAATTATTAATTTGCTTATGCGTTTTTATGAATTAGACTCTGGAAACATCAAAATCGATGGGAGGTCCATCAGTGAATATCAAATAAGTAAGCTTCGTGAAAAAATTGGTATTGTTTTACAAGATACCTTTCTGTTTTCAGGCTCCATTTTAGAAAATATTCGCTACGGTAGACTGGAGGCAACTGATGAGGAAGTAATAGAAGCTGCTAAACTGGCATCTGCTCATCGGTTTATCAAGCATTTACCTGATAAGTATGACACGCAGATTGCTGGGAATGGGTCTAATTTAAGTCAAGGACAGCGCCAATTATTAGCGATTGCTCGTGCCATTTTAGCAGATTCAGATATACTAATCCTAGATGAAGCAACTTCAAGCATCGATACGAAAACGGAGATAGATATTCAGCAAGGGCTCAATAGACTTTCTGAAGGACGTACTAGTTTTGTCATAGCCCATCGTTTAAAAACGATTGAAAACGCAGATAAAATCTTAGTCATTCACCATGGTGAATTAATCGAGGTTGGAACACATGCAGAGCTACTGAAACAAAAAGGTTTCTACTCCGAGCTATATGAAAGTCAGTTTAATATATAAACTAACAAAAACGATGAAAGTAAGAACAAAAAATGTGGTTTAAGTGCATATTTCCTGCGACACTTTCACACATGAAATATATAGCATTCCAAGTGCTCACATAATAGAGTTATAAGTAAGAGGTGAGCACAATGTATAAAATTTTTTCAGTTAAATTATTGTTTGAACACATTTCGTTATCCAAAACCGTGTCTAACAAAATCTATGAAGAGACCATTAATATCATACGCGCTGCAAAAATAGAGGATGTTGATCCACTAGTAAAGGCACATTATAAAGATATCACCTATAAAAACATTTTTGGAGAAGAAACGACGATAAAGCTCGTAATGATTCTCGACGTCTTTGAGCTTGTCGACAATATTGAGGAAACCTTGGAATTTGTAGAGGTATACAGCCAGCATATTATTGTGGATGAAGAAGTGGCGGTTGAATAAGAGTTCCTAAAGCTAATAGTATTTAATATATTTAACAGATAAAACGAGTCCATCTTTTGAGGAGGACTCGTTTTTATGTTTCACTAAATCTGATTTTCAGTTTAGATAAATTCGCCAACAGAAGTGATTTTTGGCTTGTCATCTTCTGCAAGATGGTTTGAACTTAAAAGCGGTAGTGCGAATAGAACGAAACAAAGTAGAACCCCAAATACAACTTTTTTCATGACAATTCCTCCCAACTAGATACTTTTGATAGCTTCAAATGAAAATGAAAACCTAAATCGTAGTAAATTGACGCTTGCTTATATTGTTTAGTTTCAGCTAATCGCTTAGCTAAAACGTGGCAATAAATCATACAGTTTTTATAGTCCTGCTTACCACCGAAATAATCCAAAGCTTTCTTGAAAATAGCGATAGTCTCTTGTTTCTCCAGTAATATCGCTCCATATACGGAGAAGTGGTTTGTATAAAGTTCCTTTTTGCTATTAGATAGATGCTCAGAAATCTCTAGACCCTTTTGCAACCATACTAATGCATTCTGTAAATCACCATTTTTGTGATATTCCTTCAAGATAGATAAAATAGTCACAACTTTATCATTAGGGCCATGCTTTGCATCTAAACTATAAAAAAAGTGCTGCAATGCTTGATGAGAGTCTTTTTGTAGCGAGTAACAAGAGCCTAAATTATGCTCAATCATGCCATTGAACTCAGAGGATTCTATTTTTGAATTGATATCTCTCGCCCTTTCAAAAGTAGCGAGGGCTTCCTTTAAGAGACCGGTATTCTTTTGTGCAATCCCAAGGATTATTAAACACTCAAGTGATCGTTCGATTAAAATCTCTTGATTGAAATAGGAAATGGCTTCCTTTACATAATCGATAGCTAGAATGTAGCGAGATTCAGATAAAAGAGATAACCCAGATATGTAATATAGTTCTGCCATCTCCCAGTCTTCCATTCGAAAGCCTTTTATCAATTGAAAAACTTCTTTAAAAATATGAGAGGCTTGGCTAAACTGATTATCTTGATATGCGGTAATACCTTGAATTGTGTAGAGATAAAACAACTGTTCAATCGACATTTCTTTTTTGAATTCTTCTAAAATGTAGACATTACTTTTCATATCCCATGCTTCAGGTAACATAAGCATCAAGCGAGCTTCTAATAAAAGGAGCGTTAGTCTTTCTTCCTCTAGCGGATGTTCCACGATATAAAGATGAATTTCAGAAAAAAGCTCTTTAGCCAACTTTTTATCTCGAGAATTTAGTACTTGCTTGAACTGTAATTTAAACTGAACAATCTTTTTTTCATTTTGATTGCTATTCAACGAGTCTAAAGAAATATTTAATCTCATCAGAATATGATGTTTTATGTCTTCACTTGGAATGACTAATCCGTTTTCAATTCTGCTCAAGTAAGAAGGGACACAAATACCAATAGCCAATGCCTCTTGCTTTATATTCTGTCTCTGTCGCTCTAACTTGATCAATTGTCCTAGGTTCATCTAATCTACACCCCCTCCTAAGCCAATGAAAAGGAAAACAAATCCAATTATATAAATAAGATACCATATTCTAGTAAGAAAAACATAGAAAGCATTCATTATGAAAGTAATGATGGAAAAGCACTAAAATACAACACTATTTCAGTGTAACTTTCTTAGTTTAGCAATGACGCAACGAAAAAATGACAAGTTGCCAGGGTTTTAGTTTTGGGCAATTTTCTCGGAGTTACTAGTGTATACAAGTCTGATCGTTCTTTCATGTTGTTACAGTCCGATTAAGATAAACCTTGTCCGTGAGTAAACTCTCGATACAGATTGTGTTGGGCAAGCAGCTCTTCATGTGTACCGCTACCTGTAATTTTTCCTTGTTCTAAAAAGAATATTTGGTTGGCGTGAATAATCGTTGCTAGTCTATGTGCAATGATTAAGGTGGTTCTACCTTTCATTAAACGTTCGAGCGCTTCTTGTACGGATGCTTCTGAACCACTATCTAAGTTAGAGGTTGCTTCGTCTAATAATAATATTTTGGGATCATGTAAGAGTGCACGTGCAATAGCTATCCGTTGACGTTGACCCCCTGATAGCTTGATGCCGCGTTCTCCAACAAGTGTGTCGTATTTGTCTGGCAGTTCCTCTATAAAATCTGTAGCATTCGCTGCCTCAGCAGCTTGGATTATTTTATCCATCGGAGGATCTTCCGTCATTCCATACGTCATATTCGATAAAATAGTACCGCTCATTAATGGACTTTCCTGAGAGACGTAGCCAATTTTAGAGCGCCAGGCATGTAAAGATAAATTGGTAATAGGTGATCCATTAAATAAAATGGTTCCAGAATCGGGGTCATAAAATCGTTCTAGCAAGGAGAAAATAGTTGTTTTTCCTCCACCACTTGGTCCGACAAAAGCAGTAACGGTTCCTGGATGAGCTGTTAAGGAAATTCCATCTATTACTTTCTTCTCGGGGCCATAAGAAAAATAGACATCATCAAATGTTATAACTCCATCTTTTAAAGGTTTTGGTGCTTCTAGTTCTACTGCCTCAGCATCCATATGGAATATTTCTTGGATACGCTCCGTTGCTCCAACTGCTTTTTGGAAAGAGGTGAAGAATGTTGCCATCTGTGCAAAAGGAACAATAATATTCACTAAGTAAAAGATGATCGCAACAAGATCTCCGGCAGATAAGATTCCTTTAGACACTTGTAAACCGCCATAGCCTAAAATAACGACTAAAATTGCCATCATGATGAGTGTCATAAAAGGGGAGATGAACGCTTGTATTTTCGCTTCTTTCAAGCCAAATCGATATAAATTTTGAATGGCTTCATTTCCACTAACAGTTTCCGTTTTCTCCGCACGGTAAGATTTGACTAACCGGATTTCAGATAGCACTCGTCCTAGAAGTCCTGAAAACGAAGCCATTTCTTTTTGGGTAGATTTTGATACTTTATGCATCATCGTGCCGAGTGGCATCATGATCGCTATGCTTAGCGGAACACTAATAAGCATGATTAATGTCATTTTCCAATCAATAAAAAATAAGATAATAACGGACCCAATAATTGTAATAATTCCAGATACGAAATTTACTAAATGATCCGTAATAAGTGATTTCAACGTCGTCGTATCCTGTGTAATACGACTCATCGTTTCGCCACTTTCATTTTGATCATAGTAGGGAACAGGAAGATGGAGTACTTTGCTCCATAGTTTTTTACGAAGATCCGCTACGATAAATTCACCGATATAAGATAATAAATAAAATGAAAATCCGCCGGATATCGCCTGTAAAAGGAATACGACGAGTAAAACGCCAATCATTTTCCAATTAAAAGCAGTAGTTGTTAGCGTATCAACTAAATCTTTTGTAACAAGAGGTACGATTAATCCAATAACAGTGCTTAAGAGAGATAGAACAATCGCTATAATTGTTATCTTTACTGGCCATTTAAGACTTTTAAGTAGTTGGAAAAATCCTTTGGTAGATGTTTTCATAGTAAACTCCATTTCGTTTAGTAGATTATTTCTATTGTAATCGATGGATTGGTAAAGTAGCGACTGAGAAGGATAGGGGTGAGGAATAATTCTTCGAAAAAACAATCGTGCGGAATAAAATCTGCACGATTGTTTTAAGTAGATATAGTTTTTGTCTCCGTTTGTACACTTTTTTGCAAATCTAAAACAAGTGGATCTGAGCTTCCTAGCAAGTTTTCTTGTTTTTGCTGAAGATCGATTCGCATTTTTTCCGTTTCTAGTAAAAAGTTATTATATTTGAGTTTTTCTAGTTCAATTTCATCTTTTACAATTATTAATTTCACTTTCTGCGACTTTCGTAGATGGGTTGTCCAAATTGCAGTAAGCGGTATAGAAAAAACCATAACCACGGCCACTAATCCTATAAAATTTTCCATAAATATCCCTCCAAGTCTTTTATATAAGTATATACGATTTTCTGTATAAATAGTTTCAAAGATCAGATAATAATCTACTCGCAAAAAAGGGCAGAGAAAACTACGAATCTGTTTTCTCTACCCGAATGCATTTTAAGACTTTATTTATTCAAATATGCCCAAGCGTACTGCGCGTATAGTTCAGCGCCAGTAGAAAGTGCATCCTCATCTATATTAAAGTTACCATGATGATGAGCCCACTCTGTATCCTTTTCAGGATTTCCGCTACCGACAAATGCAAAGCTACCAGGAGCTCTTGTTAAAAATGCAGAGAAGTCCTCTCCACCCATTGTCGGCTTCTCATTGTAAACTACTTCTGGTCCAAATGCAGCTGAAGCCACCTGTTGGACAAGTTTAGCACTTTCTTCATCATTATCTACAGCATCTGTGCCTCTTATATATTCTACTTCAGCAGTTGCTCCGTAAATTGCTGCTACACTTTCTGCATACTGGGTAATAGATTTTTCAATATGGTCTCGGGTAGCAGGCTGGAACGTACGGACAGTTCCCTCTATCTCTGCATTCTCCGCAATTACATTAAATCGTGTACCAACGACCATTTTACCAACTGTTAGAACAGCGGGGCTTTGTGGGTCAATAGTTCTTGAAATAACTGTTTGAACGTTCATAACGAAGGAAGAAGCAACAATAGCTGCATCGATACAAGCCTCTGGAATGGCACCGTGACCACCGCGGCCCTTGAATGTCACTTTGAAGATATCGGCTGCAGCGAAAGAAGGACCTGGGGTACAAGAAACCTTATTTGTCGGCATTTGAGACCAAATATGAATGCCGAAAACATTATCAACATTCTCCATAGCGCCTTGGTTAACCATAGCCTTTGCACCTTGCGCTATTTCTTCTGCTGGCTGGAATATGAAGCGTACATTACCGGGAAGCTGATCTTTTACCTCTGAAAGTGCCTTTGCTGCTATTAATAGCATAGATGTATGTGCATCATGACCACATGCATGCATTTTACCTTCTATTTTAGAGGCATAAGGGACGTGCTTGTTAAGCTGTTGAACAGCAAGGGCATCCATATCTCCTCGAAGAGCGACAGTTTTTCCTCCTGTTGCCCCTTTAATTTCTGCAATAACTCCGGTAGGTTCAGTTTTTCGATAAGAGATTCCTAGATTATCTAAATACTCGCATACAAACTGTGTTGTTTTGAATTCCTCAAATGATAGCTCAGGCTCGCTGTGCAATTTTCTACGTAATTGAGTTAGTTCTTCATTATTATTTTTGATTGATTCTTTTATTTTATTGTTAATCATGCTGTTCCCTCCGTTAATTGTAATGCCGTTCCATATATAATCATTGTTCAATATGTTCTTTGACTTTTTTCAAACACTCCTTATAAGAATCCTACGAAAATACCTGCTAGAATAACAGATACGATAGTTACACTAATGAATCCTCCTACAAGCATTGGAGGAAGCATGTGACTAGTTAAAACTTCTCTTTCTTCTTCATCCTCTGTCAAAGATTTAATAACTTCATTTGTAATGATGTAATCAGCGGGAAATCCGTAAAGTGCTGTTAAAGAAACTGCAAAGGCCATGTTTTTGCTAACTTTTAGGAGTTTTCCGATGATGAAGGAGAAGATGTACATCCCGATTACCCCTATAACAATTGTTCCTACAAGTGGATAAAGAAGTTCCATAATCATTGAGGGAGTAGCATTTTTCAGAGCATCGAAAACAAAGAGCATTAAAACTAAGATACAGATACCGAAGCTGTTTGCTTTTTGTAGGACATTTCTTTCTAAGAAACCAATACTTCCCGCGATAATACCAAATAACAAGCACAGTACAAAAGGACTGATTTCTATAATAGGATTTAAAAGAGTAGATACCCCATAAGCAAGGAAGCCGATGAAAGCTAGACGGAACAGCTTAAAATAATCCGTATTATATTTGGCTGGCAACTTGCTAAACATTTTAAGTTCTTCTTTTGATTTTCCTGCTTCACTGTTAGTTTGTCCTGCAATAGTAATCTCGCCAATACGGAACTTTTGAAGAAGGTCTTTTCCTTCTTTTTTTAGAACGATTGAAGTAAGTGGATACCCGGCGAATCCTTGCATAACGTAGATGACAATTGCGAAAACTGACAAAGTGGTAAGACCCGCATTCGCAGCACCTTCAGACATGATGAGAGCAGAAACGACACCTCCTACTAATGGAGGAATTGCAACAATGACAGTTTCAATTCCAAATAATACAGTTCCAATTGCGAATAATGCGACAATTATACCTAAAATTCCTGCTAATGAAATTAATATAGTTTTCCATTGTTCTTTTAATTGTTTAAGAGAAAGTAATGTACCCATATTTGTGATTAGAAGATAAATCATCATAGTTGCAACTACTGGTGGTACACCAGCTATCGAAACGATTTCCTTGGGGAAGAATGTCCAATAACCAATAATGAAAAGAACAGCAGCTACGAAGACAGATGGAATCCAAGCCTTAGTCCGTATGGAAACAAAGTCTCCAATAAATAAAATAGCAACGACAATAACCAAAGCGAGCATTTGCGACATAATATTCCGTCCTTTCAGAAAATAAGATAATTCATACAATAACACATTTTTTTATCAATATAAAGTATGTAATATATTTCTTAATATTCCGTTAATTTTAGGCGGTATTAAACTTGTGAACAGGTGGTTTCAATAGTACAAAACAAAAAAGCTATCCAAAAGGATAGCTTTTTGCATTTACAAGAATTATTGAGCAGGGTTTAATTCAAGTTCAACAGTGATTTTAATGTCTTCACCAACTAGAACGCCACCAGTTTCTAATGCTTGGTTCCAAGTTAAACCAAATTCTTTACGGTTTACTTTCGTATCTGCAGAGAAAGCTACTACTTCTTGACCCCATGGATTAGTACCTTTACCACCATATTGAACGTCAAATGTTACTGGTTTAGTAACGTCTTTAATCGTAAGGTCACCAGTTACGTCATATTCACCATCGTCTGTTTTCTTAATACTAGTTGCCACAAATTTGATGCTTGGGTAGGTTTCTGCATCAAAGAAATCTCCAGAACGTAAGTGGTTATCACGATCCTCGTTGTTTGAGTTGATTGATTTTACATCAATGTCAAAGCTAATTGTAGCACCGGTTAAATCTTCAGCATTACCATCTAAGTCTGCCGTAAAATTAGTGAATGATCCTTTTACTTTTGAAACCATCATGTGTTTTACTGAAAAGTCGATAGTAGAATGTGCAGCGTCAAGATTAAATTTTGTCATTGTTAATTTCCTCCTAAGAATTGTTTTTTTTAGTATAAAACAATATTGTTTTGAAATCAAGAGTTATTGTTTCGAAACAATATAATAAAACCATAATTTAAATTACCTGTTTTCTTTAAAAGGTAAACAAATAGTTACTTTATGTAACTAAATGTAGATTAATATCTTAGTTACGTCAAGTAATTAAATTACTTAATTTTACAAAGTGAGCAGAAAAGAATATAATAGGAAGTAATAGAGGTGAATCAGATGAAAGAAACGTTATTATGTCCACGTTTATCAAAGGCAATGGAGTTGCTGGGAAAAAGATGGACCGCGCTAATCGTGTATCAACTAATGGATGGAGCAAAAAGATTTAATGAAATTGAGTCGTCACTTCCTATAAGTGGCCGTTTGTTATCAGAGCGTTTAAAGGAACTTGAAAAAGAGGGAATAGTTGAAAGAACTGTCTTTTCCGAGGTACCTATACGGGTAGAATATAACTTGACGGAGAAAGGTCTTGCGCTAAAAGAAGTAGTTGGTGGAATCGAGACTTGGTCTAAAGAATGGTTATAGCATTTTCGCTTGATATATTATGAGTGAAAATGCATACTATGTAAGGGTAACAGGTTAAAGTAGAAAGGATTGTCTCTCTTTGAATAAACAAAAATGGTTTCAAAGCTTAAACGAAAAATTAAATCCGGAAAATATTAAAATAGATGAAGCATTGAATTTACACACAGTAACTAAAATGGGTGGAAAGGCAGATTTGTTTGTTACACCTTCCACACAGGACGAGGCAGCCTTTGTCGTTCAATATGCATATGAACATAATATACCGTTATTATTACTTGGAAACGGCTCAAATATGGTCGTTCGTGATGGTGGAGTACGAGGAATTGTACTGCGACTAGAAAATTTAAACAAAATTATAATTGATGGTAACAGTGTGATTGCCGAGAGTGGTGCTGATATAATTGATGTATCAAAGGCGGCAGCACAAAAATCCCTAACAGGCTTAGAATTTGCCTGTGGTATTCCCGGCTCAATTGGTGGAGCAATGGCGATGAATGCAGGAGCATATGGCGGAGAAATCCAAGATGTAATTGTACAATGTACAGTGCTAACTCCGGCAGGAGAAAAACTTGTTCTTTCCAAAGAGCAATTAGAGCTAGGATATCGAAAAAGTATTATTACGAAAAAAGGCTATTATGTATTATCGACTGAGTTTTTATTGGAAAAAGGAAGTCAAGAAGAGATCGATGCAAAAATTGCAGATCTTACTTTTCAACGAGAATCGAAACAACCATTAGAATACCCTTCTGCTGGTAGTGTATTCAAACGACCACCAGGATATTTTGCAGGAAAGCTCATTCAAGACAGTGGCTTGCAGGGTAAAGGCTTTGGTGGAGCAGAGGTATCCACGAAGCATGCCGGGTTTATCGTCAATAAAAATAATGCTACTGCAACTGATTATATTAGTACGATTGAAATGGTCAAAGAAACAGTAAAAGAAAACTTTGGCGTCGAGCTAGAGCTAGAAGTGAAAATTGTTGGAGAAAATATAGACTAATACAAGCCCTGACCCATGAATATAATTATTCATGGGTTTTTTTATTAAGAAATTATAAGGGTATTGTGTGGAAACGAGTGTTCATAGTACTTTAAAGAATAAAGCGATATTGCTGATTTCCTTTTCAGGCGGACGCTTTCCACGGGGGGAGAGAGGAACCTTCACCGCCATCCACTGCAATCAATGGTGTAAGTGTTTCTCAAGATTTAAATACAGCCATTTTATGAGTTAGTAAGTAGATTTATTATTAGAAGTTTTTACATCTTTTATTTCCAAAAATTAACTGTTAATAATAAGCTACAAATCTCCAAAGCACTTTGGAAACGATAGAAACAGCTTTTGTGCTATACGAGAATATTATTGGAAGGTGAATTTCTAATAATGTCGAATACTGTAAAGGAACAAAGGGGGGCAAGGTATATGAGAAAAGGGTGGAAGATAACTGCTTGGATAATAGGTACTATTGTTACTTTAGCAGTTATTGTCGTTATTGGGTTGAACATGTATTTGTCTAGCACGAAAGCAATTATTGAAGGGGAACTTGCGATGGAGGTATTGGACTCGGATGTAAAAGTAGTACGTGATGCAGACGGAGTTCCGCATATTACAGCTCAATCAGATGCTGATCTTTACCGAGCGCAAGGATTTGTGCAAGCACAAGATAGGCTTTTTCAAATGGATTTGGCTAGAAGGCAGGCTAGTGGGCGTTTGGCAGAGGTTGTTGGGGAATCTGCTGTAGATACAGATAAGTTTTTCTTAACCTTCAGCTTACGTGATGCTGCCGAGAAATCTTATGATGGATATAGTGAGGAAGCAAAAGAAGTATTAAAGTTCTATGCAGAAGGGGTCAATGATTTCATTGAATTTGCAAAAGAAGAAAATAAATTAAGCTATGAATTTAAATTATTAGGTTATGAACCAGAAGAGTGGACTCCAACTGACTCACTAGCGATTGGGAAGTACATGGCGTATGACTTAGGTGGAAACTGGTCGACACTTGCAATAAGACATTGGGCTTTAAACGAATTGGATGAAGAAAAAGCGAAGGAGCTTTTTATAACTTATCCCGATAATGCCCAATCAATTATAGAGGCGAATATAAGTAAACCAGTAAATGTAAGTGATTACTTTGATTCGTCGGTTCTACCGAACGAATTTAATGGTAGTAATAACTGGGTAGTGAGTGGGGAAAAGACAGCTAGTGGGCTTCCTTTACTTGCAGATGACCCACATTTAGGATTGAGTACACCATCTGTGTGGTATCAAATGCATTTAGAATCGCCAGAGCAAAATGTGAGCGGTGTTATATTTGCTGGAATACCCGGCATCATTCTGGGCCATAACGAAGAGGTTGCTTGGGGTGTGACCAATGTAGGACCGGATGTACAGGATCTTTATATTGAAACACCAAATCCAAATGACCGTACACAATTCTTATACGAAGGGGAATGGGAGCAGGCGGAAGTTCGTCCTTCCCCTATTAAAGTTAAAGGACAGGAGGATGTACCATTTGAAGTAGTAGTGACTAGACATGGTCCTATTATTTCGGATGTCTTATTCAAAGATGAGGAAGCATCTGCATTATTTTCCATGCAATGGACCGCGTTAGAACCTACGCTAGAATTACAAGCAATTATAAAAATGAATAAATCATCGAGCTGGGAAGAGTTTGAAATAGCTTTGGAGGACTTCCATGCACCAGCGCAAAACTTTGTGTTTGCTGCCAAAGATGGGACGATTGCATATAAAGCGAATGGGAAGATACCTCTAAGGAAGACGGGGGATGGTCAATTGCCCGTACCTGGAGACTCTGCCGACTACGATTGGGAAGGCTTTGTTCCTTATGACGAACTTCCAATAGTTGTGAACCCAGAGGAAGGCTTTATAGCAACTGCAAACAATGAGGTTGTGGATAATTCCTATCCATATCACATTACTAATTTTTGGGCTCAATCGTATCGATATGAGCGAATAGCAGAGGTACTTGAAAGTAAATCAGACCTCACTAAAGAAGATATGATGATTTTACAAATGGACCAAACGAATTTATACGCTAAAGAGTTTTTGACACAAATGCTTGAATCAGTTGAAAACCTTGATGCCGAGGGTAAATATAAAGAAATTCTTACTTTGCTGAAGCAGTGGGATCAAGTCGATGATAAAGATCAAGCAGCGCCACTCGTATTTCATAGGTGGATGAAGGAGCTACCTCAAACTTTGCTAGAGAAAGAAATGCCTGAAGATGTATATTCGATGCTACCTGGTAAAGGTAATATTTCGGATCAATTACTAAGAAAAGGCTACAATAACGAGCAAAGTGCTTGGCTAGAATCGTACGGTGGTGTAGACAAATGGGTATATGATTCATTTGTAGAAGCTACAGAAGAAATATCTGAGGAATTTGGTTCGAATGAAAAGAAATGGAAATGGGGAGATTACCACCAGCTAACCTTTGATCATCCACTAGGAGGGGCTTCTCCCATTTTAGCTTATCTGCTAAATCCAGACCCGGTACCAATTGGAGGATCCAATATTACCGTTCAAGCAGCTGGTTATGGAGAGGATGGAAAAGTGGATCACGGAGCGTCCTGGCGATTTGTTGCAGATTTGGCTAATTTAAATGAGACATATCATATTGTAGGGCCAGGACAAAGTGGTCACATGAAATCCGAATGGTATCATAGCCAAGTAGATGATTGGGCAAAAGGTAACTATCACACGACTGTAATAGATGGGAATATTAAAGAAGGATATGAATTACTACTGAAAGCAAACTAAATGAGGCAGCCGAAGATTAACTATCTTCGGCTGCCTCATTTAATGTGTCTAAAAAGTATCACTTCCCTCCACTTTTTAGACATATTTATATTACAAATAGATGAATTTAAAAATTTTATATTTGATTTTAAAAGTAAAATAGATTAATGTATCAATATGGTTTAATTAAAGTACTTTTATTAGAGTACTTTTGTGAGGGTGTTAAACTAAACCCGTTTAAGATGAGGAAGGAAGCAAAGAATGAAATTTGTAGAGTTTTTAAAAACTAAAGGTGCAATTGCATCGATTTTTATGGCAATATTTTATGCAGTTGCCATGTTAGGTATTTTCTTGCCAGGTTATACAGCTATACCAGGGAATATTGATCAATTACCGGTAGCCATTGTTAATGATGATGAAGGTGAATATGGTAAAATGATCGCAAAAAATCTAGGAGAGCAACTACCATTTGAAGAAATCCAAACAGATATAACAAATAAAGTAGCATTAAAAGAATTAGAAAAAAATGATATAGCTTTAGTTGTACATATCCCTAAAACATTCTCAGCGGATATGGAAAACGGAGAAATATCCTCAAGTATTGACTTTACGGTTAACGAGGCTGGAGCAACAGTTGTTTCTTCAACAATGACTTCGATTGTAACAGAAATTAATAACCAACTAAGTGCACAGTTTTCACAACAAACAGCACAAGGTGTGTTAATGAATTTTAACGTTCCCGAAGAACAAGCTGTTGAAATGGCGGATATGATTGAGAACTCCTATGTAGGAAATTTCATAACAATTAATGAAGTTCCAGATGGTATGCATAATAATATGCTACCGATGTTCTTAACGATGGCTGGTTATACAGGTGCAATGATCGGTGCAATGCAGTTAGTTGGATCATTTAAAGCGAGCCGTGGGAAAGCTAGTAAAACTCGGTTATTTATATATGTACAATTAACAGCATTATTAATTGGAGTTGTGTCTTCACTTGCTGCTGCTGGTGTTACATATTTAGTAAATGAGCCAAGTGGCGACATATTACTAAGTCTTCTAGCCCACCAAGTATTGAATTACATGGTAGCGTTTAATTTCACTGCAATTTTCATATTTCTAATAGGTGAAGGCGGTATGATTTTAAATCTACCGATTTTATTAATACAAACATTAGCGAATGGGGCCACTATCTCGCGTGACATGATGTACGCACCGTATGAATGGATGAGCTACATTTCACCAATGTATTATTCTGTACAAGCGTATTTTGCCAGTATGTATGGTAGCATAAGCCCAGCACCCTACATTTGGGGAATGATAGCTGTTGGTTTAGGGGCAATGTTGATTAATATGTTCATCGTGTGGATTTTCCACAAACCTTTACCAGTAACGGAATTAGAAGCAAACGTCAAAGTAGAAAATGAAAAGGTTAGTACTGAAGTAATAGCCTAGTTTTGTTACAATTGAAGTAAATCTCGCCAAAAGGGGCGTAATCATGGCAATCCAAATTTATATTTTGAGTAAACTGATGAAGGATAACAGTTATCCATATAAACTAAAAAAAGAGCTTTCAGAGCCAATTCCATTGGATAAGCTTGGGGGATTAACAGAAAGCAAACTGTATTATCATTTCGAAACGTTAGCTAAAAAAGGTTTAATCGAATCATTTGAAACTATTAAAGAAGAAAATAGACCAGATAAGCAAGTATTTGCTATTACTGCAAAAGGTCGTGAAGAATTACCGAAAAAAATTTATCAGTTGTTTGAAACTGCAGATACGATTAGTGAAATGCTCGTTGGCATCGCAAGTATTGAATATGTAGAACGTGATAAAGTAGTAGAAATACTAGAAAAGAAATTGGATAATTATATTGAACGTTGGGAACAGATTACAAATTATGATACGCACGTGCAAGTAGGTAACGATAAAGAAAAACTTTTGGAACTTATTGGTGGATATATGGAGACAAAAGTAGAACATGCAACTTTTTGGCTAAAAGAATTAATTAAACGTATTCAACAAAATGAAATTTAATTGCTCTAAGTACAATAAAGAGAAACGCTTATCGAACCGATAAGCGTTTTTCTTTTTTTAAAGATAAGAGAGTATATTAAAAAGTACCGTGAACACTGGACGCGTTCCACGGAGTTAGCGATGAACCACCGCCATCGCTCACGCGTTTATTGCTCATTTTTTAAAACATACAGGAACAAAAGCTATGAATAGAATCTAAAAAAACATTCAAATGCCCATTTGAATAAGTTGCATTTTAAATATTTTGAACATATACTAAAAATAACAATCAAACGAACATTTGAATGAGGTGAAAGTATGCAAGCGAAAGATATGTGTGAAGTAACAAAGGTACATGAAGATGTAGTAATTTCCGTGAAGAAGCAAATGCCAGAATTAGTGAAGGCTGCTCAAATTTTCAAAGCCCTAGCAGATGAAACAAGATTAAAAATAGCGTATGCCTTAACAATAGAGGAAGAGCTTTGCGTTTGTGATGTTGGAGAAATTATAGGTTCATCTACAGCGACAGCATCTCACCATTTACGATTTTTACGTGATTTATCTCTAGCCAAATCACAGCGCAAGGGAAAACTAGTCTATTATTCGTTAGCAGACCATCATGTGAATGCGTTAGTAAAACTCGCATATGAACATGCGATAGAAGAGGGTGAAGAGGATGGGGAAAGCAGTTAAGCAAGAATATCGGTTAGAAAATCTTTCATGTGCCAATTGTGCCATGAAATTTGAAAATAATATTAAAAATCTTCCTGAGGTAGAGGATGCCACGGTTAATTTTGGTGCATCTAAAGTATCCGTCATTGGAAAAGCAACGATAGAGGATATTGAAAAAGCTGGAGCATTCGATGGCATAAAGGTGACAACTGTCAAAAAACGTCAAATTGAAAAAGTTCCTTTTTTCAAAAGAAAAGAAAATGTCTTAACGGTTATTTCTTTTGTTTTTTTAGTAATAGGGATTATCGCATCATTTGCATTTGAGGAATCACACCCGCTCGCAATAGGATTATTTATCGTTTCTATATTAGTGGGAGGCTTTGATTTATTTAGAGGTGGGCTAGTTAATTTATCTCGTTTTTATTTCGATATGAAGACGCTTATGACGATTGCTATTATTGGAGCAGCGATTATTGGGGAATGGCGCGAGGGTGCTGTAGTAGTATTCTTATTCGCTGTCAGTGAGGCATTAGAAGCCTACTCGATGAATAAAGCGCGTCAGTCAATCAGTCAATTAATGGATATTGCACCACCGACTGCAACCATACGCAAAAATGGGAAGTTAGTAGAGGTTGATACAGATTTTATACAGATAAATGATGTGCTAATTGTAAAACCAGGACAAAAAATTGCGATGGATGGAGTTGTATTAAAAGGTACTTCTGCAGTGAATCAAGCATCAATTACCGGTGAGTCAGTGCCAGTCATGAAGTCGATAGATGATGAAGTTTTTGCTGGTACATTAAATGAAGAAGGGTCACTTGAAGTAAAAGTGACAAAGCGTGTGGAAGACACAACAATAGCAAAAATCATCCATCTTGTTGAAGAAGCACAGGCAGAAAAAGCACCATCTCAAAAGTTTGTAGATAAGTTTGCGAAGTATTATACACCTGCCATTATAGTCATTGCTATATTAGTGGCTATAGTTCCTCCGCTGTTCGGAGCAGATTGGCAAACATGGATTTACCAAGGACTTGCGGTTTTAGTAGTAGGCTGTCCATGTGCATTAGTAGTTTCCACTCCAGTTGCCATAGTGACAGCAATCGGAAATGCAGCAAAACAGGGCGTATTGATCAAAGGTGGTATCCACTTAGAGGAAATTGGTCGACTTCAAGCAATTGCATTTGACAAAACAGGCACGCTAACAAAAGGGTATCCAGAGGTCACACATGTAGAGGCTGAAGTTCCGAAAGAGTTTATTCAAAAAGTAATGTCTATCGAAACTTACTCTCAGCATCCTCTGGCGCAGTCTATTGTAAAATATGGTGCAAAAGAGCATATTCATCGTGTAGAAATCGAGCAATTCCATTCTGTCACTGGTAAAGGGACAGAGGGTGTAGTTGACGGAACAAAATGGTCAGTCGGAAGTGTTAGTTGGATTTCCTCTATAAGCAATGTTTCAACCGAAGTCATTACTAGAATTGAGCAGCTGCAAACGGAAGGGAATACTGTCATGCTTGCATCAGCAGATGGTGTATATCAAGGGTTTATAGCTGTAGCAGATCCAATACGCGCAACAAGTAAAAACGTACTTGAAAAGCTGAAAAAAGCAGGTATACAACATACTGTAATGCTAACAGGAGATGATAAACGCACTGCAAACGCCATCGCAGCGAAGCTTGGAATGACGGATATAGAGGCGGGGCTAATGCCAGAGCAAAAACTTTCTGCTATAAAAGCCTTAAAAGATAAGTACGGGACGGTTGCAATGGTTGGAGATGGTGTCAATGATTCTCCTGCATTAGCAGCAGCAACTGTTGGTATTGCAATGGGCGGAGCAGGAACAGACGCGGCACTTGAAACAGCAGACGTGGCTTTAATGGGCGATGACCTAGAAAAGTTGCCTTATACAATCCGATTAAGTCGAAAAGCATTGCATATTATTAAAGAAAATATTATGTTTGCTTTAGGATTAAAAGTAATTGCACTGCTCCTCATTATTCCTGGATGGTTAACTTTATGGATTGCTATCTTTGCAGATATGGGGGCTACATTATTAGTAGTGCTGAATTCTTTACGACTTATAAAGGTAAATAAATAGCACGTACGGAGGCAGGAAAAATGAAGCTTACGGAATGGACAATGGAAGAACAAGAGCAGCTAATCCACTTTATGACGACAAATAGTTGGCCCTATCATGGAAACTCACACCCAGCAAGGGAGCTAATAGAGAAAACGATTGAAGAGGGTGGATATCAATCGGATGAAGTGAAAACCTTTTGGATTGAAAACGAAGCAAATGAAAAAGTTGGGTTCGTTAAAATTTATGATTTACAAGATGAGATTCCCCTTTTTGACTTGCGTATTGCTGATCATGCTAGGGGTAGCGGCTATGGACCAAATGCATTAAAGCTTGTAGCAGAATATGTATTCCAACTGCCAGAAGCAAAAATTCGTTTAGAAGGTCATACACGACAAGATAATTTCGCGATGCGAAAAACGTTTGAGCGAGCTGGATTTGTAAAGGAAGCTCAACTACGACAAGCTTGGTTTTCACCTAAAGAGGATTCCTACTATGATGCAGTAACATATGGTCTGACGAGAGAGGATTTCTTAAAAGGGACTGCCACTCCGGTGAAATGGGATGAAGATTTTCATAAACCTTTACCTGTTAAAGAAGAGCTTTCTTTTCCTGAGGAATTTTACACGGAGCGTTTGTTGATACGTGCACCTAAAGTGGAAGACGCCGAGGAAATTTGGAAGGCGGTAATCAATTCGGATTCAGCATTAAAAGAATGGATGCCATGGGCGCAAAAAAAACAGTCATTGGAGCAGATAACTACTAATATGCGCCAAGCGGTTGCGGATTTTATAACCCGAAAGGATTTACGACTTCAGTTATATTTAAGAGACACAGATGAGTTTGTAGGTGCTTCTGGATTACATCGAATAGATTGGGATGTTCGTAAATTTGAAATTGGCTATTGGATCGATAGCAAGTTTGAAGGAAAAGGTTTAATGACAGAAGCCTGTGAACGTATTACCCAATTTGCATTTGAGGAATTACATGCCAATCGAGTAGAAATTCGTTGTGATAGTGAAAATGTCCGAAGCCGCTCTGTTGCAGAAAGGTCTGGATATACATTGGAAGGCATACTGCAAAAAGATTCTTTATCTGCGGATGGGAAAAAGCTGAGGGATACATGCATATACGCCAAAGTTAGGCAATCGCAAGAGTCCATCTAAGAAATATTGTTTAAAAAGTTTCGATAAAAACGGAGCAATATTGACAATGTAAGAGTAGATAGTTTAATTTAACTCAATCTTCTAATCTTTT
Organism: Psychrobacillus sp. INOP01; assembly: GCF_018140925.1. Lineage (NCBI taxonomy): Bacteria > Bacillati > Bacillota > Bacilli > Caryophanales > Bacillaceae > Psychrobacillus > Psychrobacillus sp. INOP01. The sequence continues at coordinate 1,666,751 of NZ_CP073315.1, read as the reverse complement.
AGGTGCTAGTTATAAGTAAATTAAAGATAGAAAAAGGTGTTGCCAGTTCGGCAACACCTTTCTTTACACTGATCTTTTTCCAGTGATTAATTGAACAACAAAAATAATACCTGCAATAATTAATAGTGCGTGAATAAGTCCTCCGCCAATCTTCAATACTAAACCAAGTAACCAAAGTACGATTAATACGACGATTATTCCCCATAAAATTTTACCCATAGTATATTCATCCTCTCTTTATTTTATTTATTAGTCATGTTGATATTAAAATTTTACCCTTTTGGGTATAGTATTAAACATGCTTCCATTTTCTATGCATGAAAGGAGTGTAGTCATTGCTTACGAATGTGATGCAAGAAATAGTTCATAGTCTTGTCAGTGTATTGATGAGAGGTCCGGAATACCAAACCTTCTGCAAATGTGAACAATGCGAGCGAGATATTATCGCATTGAGTTTAAATACATTACCGGCGCATTACGTTACAACAGAAAAAGGAAGAAACGCCGTTTTCGAACGCTTAAATACAAAAGAAAACTTAGAATGGATCAATAAAAGAATTATCCACTCCATTTACGTTGTGGGAAAATACCCGCATCGCCACTAGAACCTTGTCTGTATTTGATAAGGTTTTTCATATGTATCGAGATATAGGAAAAAATATCTATAATTGTGATAGGGTCTTCATTGTAGTAAAATATATAGAGTAGAGATGAAAGGAAGATATATATGCCAACACCAAGCATGGAAGACCATATCGAACAAATTTATTTGTTAATCGAGCAGAAAGGGTATGCTCGTGTGTCTGATATTGCAGAAGCATTGTCTGTATTACCATCTTCCGTAACAAAAATGGTTCAAAAATTAGATAAAGATGGCTTCTTAATATATGAAAAGTATCGAGGACTAACTCTTACCGCAAAAGGGATGAAACTTGGCAAGAGATTGGTGAAAAGACATGAACTTTTAGAAAATTTCTTACGGATCATTGGTGTGAAGGAAGAGAATATTTACAATGATGTAGAAGGAATCGAACATCATTTAAGTTGGAACTCCATCGACCGTATTGCAGATTTAGTATTATTTTTAGAAGAGAATCCAGCATTACAGTCAAAGCTTTTGGAATTACAAGACAGGGATAGTGAGTAATTTTCATTAGAATTATTGAGATAACAAATACAACATACATACAACCTTTGAGAAGGATATGGGGTTGAGTTTTGAAAGTAAAGGATTTATTACGCGCTTTTGTATTCATGAATTTATAACTATGGTTTATGATTCAGATGAATCGGTTATAGGGGAAGTAGCACATAATGTTCTTGTGAAAGTTCATGAAATAAGGGACAGTTATACCTGTGATGAAATTTGGATAACATTGTCGGTAAGTCAGGGTGGAGCAATATTACAAAAGTTAGAGGATAGTGAAGCGTCATTATTTATCCGAGCTGATAATGCTCTATAAAATCAAAAATAACAGGTAAAGATCAGTACCATAAATGGTCAGAAGGAGAGCGGTAATTTTGATAGGAACAGCATCAGGAGAAATAGTAAAGTTACAAGTGAAAGAACAAGACGGATCGAAATGGGTTTTAACATATGATGGAATGGACATTCCGTTAAATGCATCTGAGGCTCCAGAGGACTTAGAGGTTGGTGGCACAATTGAAGCATTCTTGTTTGTGGACAGACGAGGGAATCTATCTGCCACAACGCAGCTTCCATCTATTCAAAAAGGCACATACGGTTGGGCTCGTGTTATTAAAGTAGCTGATAGAGAAGGTGTATTTGTCGATATCGGTACGTCCAAGGAAGTTCAGGTTAAAGAGGACGATCTACCGAAAATTAAAGAATTATGGCCGGCTGTTGGTGATCATTTATATATGACTCTTCGTACAGATAAAGATGGTGAGTTATTCGGACGTTTAGCTACCGAGGATAGAGTAGAGGAGTTATATATAGACGCTCCAACGACATTATTCAATCAGAATCTTCAAGCGCGTGCGTATCGTTTGCTACCTGTAGGTACTTTTTTGTTAAGCGTTCCAGAAAACTATCGTATTTTTGTGCATGAGTCAGAACGACTAAATGAACCAAGACTAGGGGAAGATTTGACTGTTCGAATTATTGATGTGAAAGAGGATGGATCATTGAATGGTTCACTACTACCACGTAGACATGAACGTTTAGAGGACGATGCAGAATCTATATTCCGTTATTTAAATGATGTCGGCGGTAAAATGCCATTTACAGATAAGTCATCTCCAGATGAAATTCAAGAAATGTTCAGCATGAGTAAAGCGGCGTTCAAACGTGCCCTAGGCAAACTGATGAAAGATAAAAAAATTGTTCAAGAAGATGGTTGGACACAATTGAAAATGTAATTCATATGGAGTAAAAGGAATCGATTAGTCGGAACTTTTTACTCCTGTTTTCGTATTATTGAAGGAATAGAAGGGAAAGGGGTTAATAGAATGAAGAAATTATTTTTGCCATTCATTACAGCTATGTTATTAATTGGTATGGTCATCGCACCTACTTCTTCAATGGCAGATTCAGATGGCTCCACTGAAGAAGTTGTAAACGAAAAATTTGGTGCACCTATTGTAGTATATGGTGGAAACCTAACTGCTGAACAAAAAGATAGCGTAAAGAAAAGCTTGAAAATAACGGATAAATCAGATGTTCAAGAAATAGAAGTAACTGGTCAGGATCTAGCAACTTATTTACAGGACGGAGACGCATCTGCAAGAATGTTCTCTTCTGCTAAAATTACAAGAAAAGATGCTGGAAAAGGTCTGGTCATAAGCATTGTTACGCCAGATGATATTACCGAAGTAACATCTGAAATGTATGCAAATGCTATGCTTACTGCTGGAATTACGGATGCAGTAGTAGAAATTGCTGCACCCAAGCCTGTGACTGGCCATTCGGCTCTAGTAGGAATATACAAAGCTTATGAGGTTACAGGTGAAAAACTAGACCCTGAGCGTACTGATGTAGCAAATGACGAACTATCTATTGCTACTAGTTTAGCAAAAGATGCGGGTATTGATGAAGCAAAAGTAAGTGAATTACTAACGGAAATCAAAAAGCAAATTGCTGAACAAAATCCAGTTTCCCGTGAAGAAGTGGAGAAAATTGTTTCCGAGCAATTAACCAATCTAAACATTGAGCTTTCAGAAAAAGATCGCCAGCTATTAATCGATTTAATGGACCGCATTCGTCAATTAGATATCGACTTCAGCAAATGGTCAGATGAACTGAATGATTTAAGTAAAACAATTGAAGATAAAATTGCTGCAATTGTCGACAATGAAGGATTTTGGGAAGGTGTTAAAAACTTCTTTAAAGATCTAATTGATTCGATTCGCTCTATCTTCAACTGATATGTAGCCCTCCCGTCTATTATTGGACAGGAGGGTTTTGTTTGATGTAGTAAAGTAATGGGGATATGCTTGTTCCCGCATAGAATATATTCTATGTATATAGAGTTGTTGTCCTCTTGAATAGCGAGAGGGGCTCTAGTATAAAATCTATTCCCCTTATTCACTTTATTTGCAAAAGGTCCAACCCTTTGTTAATATAACAAATAATATATCTTGAATTCAAAGTAATTAGCAAAAGGAGGAAAACAAATGAAATTGGCAGGAATCCACCACGTCTCAGCAATTACCGCTGACGCTGATAAAAATCACGACTTCTACACAAGAATTTTAGGAATGCGATTAGTGAAAAAAAGTGTAAATCAGGATAATCCGTCCTCCTATCATTTATTTTACGCAGATGCGGTAGGCTCACCAGGAACGGATATGACATACTTTGACATACCACAAGCAGGAAGAACATATCCAGGAGTATCAAGTATCAGTAATACAGGTTTCCGTGTAAAAAGTGAGGAAGCACTGCAATTTTGGAAAAGTAGATTTGAGAAGCTAGGTATATCACATGATTCCATTACAGAACGATTTGGTCGTAGTACACTTTACTTTGAAGATTTTGAAGGGGCACGGCATATGCTAGTTGTCGACGATGGGACTGGAATTCCCTATGGTGAAGCATGGGTTAAGGAGGAGATTTCAGCTGATAATGCAATTGTTGGCCTAGGTCCAATAAAGCTAACTGTCCGAAAACCAGCGGCTACAAAAAAAGTATTAATAGAAATACTTGGATTTGAGTTAGCAGGTTCTTACCCATCCGACATCAATGAAATGCCACATATCCAGGTTTATACGACTGGAAAAGGCGGTCCAGCTGGCGAAGTTCATGTAGAGACACGTACAGATTTACCAATGGAGCGACCTGGACGCGGAAGTGTACATCATGTAGCATTTCGAATTCCCACTATGGAGGATTATCCAAAATGGGAGGAGCGTTTACGCGAAAATGGCTTTACGACGTCTGGATTAGTGGACCGTTACTATTTCAAGGCAATCTATTTCAGAGAACCGAATGGTATTTTATTTGAACTGTCTACGGATGAGCCAGGATTCGATACAGATGAACCAATGGAGACCTTGGGAGAAAGGTTAGCACTACCACCTTTTCTAGAAACAAGAAGAGAAGAAATTGAAGCAAAGTTGCGTCCGTTGTCAATCAATAAATAAATATGCTAAAATTCAGAAAAGGAGTGGTTAAAGATGGAATTTCAATTCAAAGAATTAGGAAACGATGTTTATGCTTATCAATATATACAAGGCGGAGAAAGACTAGGGGAAATTACATGGACGTTACTTGGGGATGTAATGGTGATGGATCACACATATGTTTCTGATAAATTGAGAGGCCAGGGAGTTGCTAAGAAATTATTAGATAGCGCTGCTTCTTATGCGAGAGAGCAGGAGCTAAAGATGGAGCCAGTTTGCTCGTATGTAGTGGCAGCCTTCTCAAAATCTGACGAATATGATGATGTAAAAGCATAAAACAAAAAGGCAATCCGCTTCTTTTTAGAAAAGGATTGCCTTTTTATAATAATCTTATTAAATTTGTGTAAAAAATACTAAAATTCCTGTTAATGCCGATGCACCTGCCAACGTATAAAGGAAATCTGATTGGCTAAAAATTAATTTTTTTTCCATGAAACTCATCCTCTCTATTTTCGTTAATAGTTTATTAATACCCTTGTCCTTGGATTTTTAAACAGGTTTAAACTATATTATGAAGGGGACATTAAAATTATACGAAACTTTTTCAAGTATTTATCGTAGAATTAAAAGGAACACATAAAAAATGAGGGGACTGAATTCTATGTCACGTACAGGAGAAATAGTATTAGGTGTCATTAGTGCAATTATGACATTACTTAGCATCATTTTAGTAACAATTTTAGTGATAAGTGGAAGCAACGTATTGAAAGATGAAGCTTTCACAACCGAATTCCAGAACGTCATTGCCGAGGAACCAACCATGACGGAAGCGGATTTGCAAATTATAGACGATAATATGGACTTAGTTATTGATGCGTTCAATATATTTGGCTGGGTATTTGTCATCATTCTTGTAATTAGCTTGATCTTGAATATTATCGGAATAGTTTCTATTTCAAAAAATAAAAACCCTAAGTTAGCAGGAATTATGTTCATCATAGCAGGTCTATTTGCTGGCATACTATCGCCAACATCTCTTCTATTGTATATCGCGGCAATCATGTGCTTTGTCCGTAAACCACCAGTTCAACTCCAAGAGGAATTCTATACAACAGAGAAGACACTTTAATTCACAAAAACACCGACCTAATAGGCCGGTGTTTTCAATAGATATACATATTTAGCTGTAGTTAAAGGATGTCCTTCAAAATATTCATCGAATTCTTCTAAACACTCAAAGCCGAAATTTTCATAAAAATGACGAGCGCTATCATTTTCGCTTTCAACGTAAACAAATAGTTGTCGACCAGCTGGCATTTCATTTAGCCCGGCTAATAATAGCTTTTTTCCATATCCAATGTGTTTGTACTCCGGTAATACATAAATTGCAGTTAGTTCTGCATCACCATCTTCGTCCACATATGTAAAATTGGCAAAACCAATAGGCTTACCTTCATACTCAGCAACTAAGAAAATAGTCTTTTCTATTCTTTTAACTAGCATCATAGGGGAATAAGCCTTTTCTAAAAAAAGCGATTGTATGTCAATAGGTATAATATTTTTATATGTATCGTTCCAACTGACCTTTGCGATCTGTTGAATCATCGAAATATCATCTAACGTAGTCGCCCTAATCATTTGAAATCACCTCTGAATTCTTTTTGTAATCATAACAAAAATAACTATAATCTTCTACAAATATATAGAATTAAAATCAATTAGAAATCAAAATGTAATATAAAATGGAAAAACTATTCTTTTACAGAACAACAAAGTATAAATTTTCGCTGCCATAATTGTAGTGTTGCCGATATTTTGAAGATTAAAATCTAGTCAATAAACACTGCTGATTTTCGTTTCAGGCGGACGCATTCCGCGGGGTGAGCGATGAGCCGTCACCGAGCTACGCTTCGTTGTGACGTCTCATCTGTCTCACTCATCCCGCCGGAGTCGCCACCTTCCACTACAATCAACTAAGGGAGCAGTACTCAACGATAAGATTTGCGTAGCATATCGCCAAGATAAAGAATTAATTTAATATAATGTAAGGAAAAATCATCCTGAAATCATCGAAGGGATGCTATTATCCTTTATAAATTCTGCTGAAATTTTCATATAGTAGTGGAGTTATAAAGAAATAGTGAGTAGCTATCCAATAGAGAAGGAGAGTAGCGACCGAAATTGTATCTTCGGGCGCTTACTCTATGTGTAGGAAAGAATTTCTTCCCTTCTTCCCATAAATATGTTAAATCTGTTTTGAGTTTTTGTAAGAGGGCTACGGAGAGACTAACCGTATAAGATTACTGAAAAAAGAGAGGCTTCTCATGACGTTAGTCATGAGAAGCCTCTGTGAAAAATAAACCGGTCATATTATTGCAACAGATCTGTCCAAAGCCCACTGAAAACGATAGAAACAGATTTTGACCTAAAGGTTATTTTCACTTTTTTTAATACTTAAATCTCTCTCAAAATTAGTTTGTTTAATAGGTGTGAACTTATTTAAAGTAGGGTATATAAACTATATATATAAAATTGGAGGTAATTATGATGGCAAAAAACAAATCACTTTTATTGGCAGGATTAGCAGCAGGAGCTTATGCATATTTTAGTAAAAAAGAGAATCGTGATAAAGCAATAGTAGCATTTAATAATACAAAATCTAAAGTGAATGCTTACATAGACTCACAGAAGCATCAAAAATCTGATTTAACTTCAGCGGGGCATCCAGATCCTCATGATATACCAGATAATAAAATGGTGGATGAAGGGGCTATGACAAGTGTTCAGTACTATAATGAAGAGGTACAGGACAAGTCTAAGAAGTCTTCTAAGGATACTGCAGATGCAGAAAAGAAACCTAATCTTAATGAGCAAATAACATTATAATGCATAATAAAAACAGGAATGGGCAAATTGCCACATTCCTGTTTTTTAAAGACATTATATGAAAATGTCCGGTGAACACTGGTTTCTTGGGTTGATTGGAGTGCAGGGCGGCGACTCCAGTGGGAACAGCAAATGTTTTCTGCACCGAAAGCGTCCGCCCGGAGCGGAAATTAACGGCATATCTATGTTTCTGTTCTTAAAGGACCAGGCGTCTTTTGCCCGGTTTTTCTTATTATTTCCTCCAGGCAAGTGCCAAGATAGACACGATGATCAATATAACTCCTGTCATCGTAAATCCGCCCGTGGCATCTAGTTCAAGAAAACCAGTAATACTTGATCCCACAACGACACCAATAGAGAAGAATGCGTAGAAATAACCGTATGCCTTACCACGGTATGACTGTTCGCTGGAATCGATTAAAAGTGAGTTAATAGAAGGAAATAGAAACGCAAACCCAATTCCATATAACCCCATGCAGATGTAAAGAAAGTTCAGGGATTCATTATGTCCAAGTAATAGCATACTGATTCCCATGATGCACATCCCAAAAGCAAGCGTGTAGACAGGCTTCACTCGATCAAATATTCGATTGATTGGTAGAATAAATACTAAAATTGCCACAAAACCAAACGTACTTAAAAGTAACCCACTTGTTTTAGTGTCAAATCCAAGATGTAATACCTTTAAAGGCAGCATATATGCTAAAACCCCTTGCGAAAACATTAAGAAAAAAGCACCTGCAAATGATTTAACTATTCCATTCTGTTGAAAAATAGAACGAACTGAATGAGGAGAGGAAGCCTCCTTATCCCTTCTTTCAATAGCTATTTTTCTTAAAAAAACTAATGACAATATACTTAATACAAGCATAATGGAACCTGTCATCCCTAAAACAAATACCTCACTTTTTTTACTAGCGAGAATTCCACTTGTAGCTGGTCCTATGATTGCAGCTAGTCCAACAAATGCACCAGAAAGGGCAACTCCCTTACCACGTTTATCCTTTGAAGTTTTATTGGCTGAATAGGTAAACGCTGCTGGTACTATTAGTCCGGCAACTAAACCATGTAAAAATCGTATAACTAATAACCCAATAGGATCTCCGGCAAATTGGTAAAGGAATAATGAAAAGCTCGTTGCAAACAAACCGATGATTAATATATAAAATGGTCCTTTTCTATCGGTTAAAAATCCAGAAACAATATTACCAATTGTATTCGAAAGAGAGTACATTCCTACAACTAAACCGGTTATAAAGGGGGTAGCACCAAGTGATTCTGCAAAGGGACTCATTATTGGTAGCTGGGAAAATAAGTCGAAAAACGAGAAAAAAATAATAATATATACGAAAAAGCGCATTGTTGCTCCTCATTTCTATAATGAACATTACTTATAGTTTAGCATTTATTTGTAGTAAAACGGTATAGTCTTGCAGAACAACTATATCGAATATCTACTGAAGAAATGGAGATGTATGATTTAGGTATTTGGAAGGGTGCACTGTTTCCTTTACTGTTGCCTTAGCGAATATAGTAGGAGGATTTGAAAAAATGGTAAATTCCGTCGAGATAAATGATGGGAAATTACATATTTATATTATAAAACAAGCAGGATTAGCTTCTATAGCTAGAATGGGTGCAAAATTTTAATTGGAGCCATAGAAACGATAATGGAGTTGAAGTGATTGAATCGAACCATAAATTAATCGAATTAGAAAACCTCTATATTCTACTGTAGATGGGGAAAAAGGGAGATTGTACACATTTGCAAAGAAAAGTATTACCCAAACATATAAAAATGCTATTTACCCAAAAAAATTGAAACTTAACAGTTGAAAAAACTCTTAATTTCCAGGATAATGATATAGAATAATACAACATACCTAATAGGGTTATATAATCAATAAGGCCTAACAAAAGAGAAAAAGAGGGACATATGAAGACTGTAGAGAAGCAATTTTTAGAGAATTTCTCCAAAGTATATAATAGAGAAATAGGTGCGATAATAAAATTAGAGGGTTTTGATTCTTTCCTAGAACTAGAAGAACAGCTATTTCAAAAAATGTTTTCCTTTGAAATAACTGAAGCAAAACAAATTTTAAGAAGCATGATTGATATATTAATAGCTAGAACACGTAAGAATATGATTCTAAACGTAAAGTATTACTACATACAATTATCAGCTGTTATGGCAAGAAAGTTAAATGAAAGTCAAGTACCAGCTGATAAAGTGATGGCTTTTAATATTGCATGTGTAGAAACGATCGAGACGAAAATGAGTGATGCACAATTTTTACTATGCGCAGATGAGCTGGTAGAGTTTTTTGTGATGGTAATAACCGAAAGGAAAAAACCATCATTTGGACATCAAACTGTTAACAAAGTAATCCTCTATATTAATGATGAAATAGAGTTAAATCTAACGGTAGAGGATATTGCTAAACACTTTAACATAAGCACTAGTCATCTTTCTCGTATCTTTAGAGAACATACGGGTGTGACTCTCGTGGAATATCTAAACATTCGTAAAGTGGAAGAATGTCAATATTTTTTAAGAAATACGAATAAAGCTATATCCGATATTTCGAATAGTTTCCATTTTTGTAATCAAAGCTATTTCACCCGCATATTCAAAAAGTATACGGGACTAACTCCGAAGCAATATCGGGATAACCAAGAATATCCAAGTTTTAAATATAATTTTCCTAATGAACAACAGTCTGTTTAAAAATTTAGGGTTAAATTTGATAAATAGCTTCATAGTAAGGTATACTTCTTATAGTTTGATGAGTGAAGGTGAATAGATTTGAAAAAGAAGATTAGTTTATTTTCTATCCTTGTATTTGCGGCATTAGTGCTTAGTGGATGTTCTGGAGTAGAAAACAAAGAAGGTACTTTTTATAATATTTTTGTTCGACCTTTTGAATTTCTTATACATTTCTTTGGAGAAATGTTCAATGGTAGTTACGGATTAGCTATTATCGCTATTACCGTGCTGATTCGACTTGCTCTTATGCCTTTAATGCTTAAAAATTATAAAAATCAACAAGGCATGAAACAAAAAATGGACAAGCTGAAACCAGAAATGGACGATATCCAAAAGAGACTAAAAGAGACAAAAGATAAAGAACAGCAAATGGCTCTACAACAAGAAATGATGGGATTATATCGTAAGCATGGGGTAAACCCACTAAACATGGGTTGTCTGCCGATGATTATTCAGATGCCTATAGTTATGGGATTGTATTTTGCGATTCTTTATTCTGCCGAAATTAAAGCGCATCCATTTTTATGGTTTAACTTAGGTTCTCCTGATATTGCGATGACACTTATTGCTGGAGCAGTTTATTTCATACAAGCAAAAGTCTCATTATGGACAGTCCCTGAGCAGCAACAGAAACAAATGAAGATGATGATTTATATTTCGCCTATTATGATTATGTTTATTTCCTTCAGTTCTATGGCAGCATTGCCAGTATATTGGGCAGTCGGAGGACTATTACTAATATTCCAAACATATTTGGGCCGTAAATTCTACTCAAATCATCCGGAAAAAGCAGAAGAATCTGTATAACATGAAAACGAAGCGCTTGCTGCTTCGTTTTTTTCTTGAGTGTCCAGACTCCAGTACCTTTCAAAATACAGGTGCTTACGCTTTTCTTAGGAGGTGTAATTGATGAAAAGAAATTGGATTTTTGGATTATTAATCGCTGCAGTGAGTATTTCTGCATTGGTATTTATCATTAAAGGAAATATTAATATGGCTGTTTTATTTATGACGGCAATCTTTGCACTTAGTAACGGCTTTCGAGCGATGAGCTTTAAAGAAAAAGGGTTCGTCAAAGAGGCAAAATGGATGAAGGGTATGTCCATTTTGTTTGCAGTCCTATTTTTTGTCGTTTTATTTTTATTATTTTTTTAATTAGAGCGTATTTACCTATAACAGGTAAATACGCTTTTACTTATTTAGGAGGATTCTTTTATCGGTAACGATGGTTATAATTATTTTGTTAAAGTTCAATTTGAATAGGAGAATAGTTATCGGAAAAATGGTAAACTAGAAATAACGTAATAAGAAAGAAGGAAGTCCAAAAAAATGCAATCAAGATATAATTTGTTACAAGGAAAAAAGAAGAAAAAATGGCCATATATTGTTTCTGGAACTACTGCAGGACTACTAATTGGAGTAATGGTAGTGTGGATAGGGATGAATGATTGGAATATAGATAAGAGTATAGAGGAACTTCGTAATCTGACAGAGGTTAAACAAACGGTTGAAGTAGACAAAGCAGGAGAATCTAATGTAGAGGAACCTATCGTAGAAGAGCCGGTACAGGAAATCCCTGTTAAGGAGGAGCCTGTTGTGGAAGAAGTAGATATGTCTGGGGCAAAGGGCTATATTGGAAATGAAACATTACCTCAGGAACCGACAGTAGTAGAAGGGGTAATAATTGCTAGTAAAAAATATCCTCTTCCCTCAACTTATGCACCTGGTGAAAGCAAAGAAGCAAGAGCAGCATTTCAAGAAATGGCAGCAGAGGCTACTTTGTCTGGATATGAACTTATAGCGTTCAGTACGTACCGATCATTTGACTATCAAACTCAGTTGTATGACCGCTACGTAACGAATGATGGTCAAGATGCAGCGGATCGTTATAGTGCGCGTCCTGGATACTCTGAACATCAAACAGGATTAGCCTTTGATATCGGAGAACAGCTTTTTGAGCAACATTTTGCACGGGAAAGCTTTGGTGAAACAGAGGCTGGAAAATGGGTGGCTGCTAATGCCCATAAGTACGGATTTATCATGCGCTATCCTAAAGGGTCAGAAAAAATTACAGGCTATATGTATGAGCCGTGGCACTTCCGTTACATTGGTGAAGAACTAGCTCTTAAAGTATACGAAGCTAACGTAACATTAGAAGAATTCCTGAATCTCTAACAGACGGGATTAGGATATAAAAAAGTGGTTTCCAGAAATGGAAACCACTTTTTTTATGAGAGAAGTAAGTATAAAATTTTGTGTCTTGAATCAGAAGATTTAGCATATCCTAACGAGACAAACGCCATAAGATTACCGAAAAAAGAGAGACAGGTTGTGACGTCAGTCACGACCAGCCTCTTAAAAAAATCAGTCGGTAATAATATAGCAGCAAGCCTGTACAAAGTTCTCCGAAAACGATACAAATTAGGTTTTTAACTTAAAAGGGCGCATCCGCTTTTCTTATAAGTCATAGTTTTATTAAAGTATTGGTGAAATCAAACGAGCTAATGACTCTTTAAATTTAATCATTCTTGTTCTTTCTTCATATATCTCTGCTGTCATCTCTGTAGATAACTTCATATCCTCTTCAAATGTCTCTGCTAACTGATGAGAAGTTTCACGATCATATATAAATGCATTTACTTCAAAATTCAATTTAAAACTTCGCACATCAATATTTGCCGTGCCCACTGTAGAAGCTTCATCATCAATTACAATCATTTTTGTATGCAAAAATCCATTTTGGTAAATATACACTTTAGCTCCTGCTTTTATTAAATCGCCTACATATGAGTACGTTGCCCAGTAAACAAAAATATGATCAGGTTTATTTGGGATCATGATTCTTACATCAATGCCGGAAAGACATGCGATACGTAACGTATCCATGAAGCTAGCATCTGGGATGAAGTATGGAGATTGAATATAAATATACTTTTTGGCCATCATAATTAACTTAAGGTATCCATTTTTTATTTGCTCCCATTCGGAATCGGGTCCACTAGAAACAATTTGTAAACCAACGGAACCCTTCATCGGAATAGCTGGGAAATATATATCAGAATACTCGATATCATGCTCTGCTGAGGCTTGGTTCCAATCTAGAATGAATCGAGTTTGAAGAGGATGCACAGAACTACCTTCAATACGTAAATGCGTATCACGCCAATAACCAAATTTCTTTTTTAGACCAAGATATTCATCGCCAACATTAAATCCTCCGATATATCCGATCCGTCCATCTATTACGACTATTTTCCGGTGGTTCCTATAATTCATGCGTGGATTGATTAGTGGAAAGATAGCAGGGAAAAATGCTTCTACACGTCCACCTAACGCAATTAGTTCATGAAAATGTCTCTTTCTTAAGGAGCGTGATCCAGTATCATCGTATAAAATTCTTACTTTTACCCCTTGTTTTGCCTTTGCTAACAAAGCCTGATAAATTTGCTGCCCTAGGGAATCTAATCGGAAGATATAGTATTGAATGTGGATATGATTCTTTGCTTGTCCAATATCGTGTAGTAGTGCATCAAATTTTTCTCGTCCATCAGTGAAAATTTCCACTTTATTGTCTTGGGTTAAGACAGCTTGGTTATTATGTAAATGCATGACGATTAACTCTTTGTAGTGCATTGCATCATCTAAACGAAAATCGAACGAGTCATCTTCAATAGCTTCCATTTGAAATTCAATGAGTTTATCGATACCAATCTTACTTTTTCCTTCCCAACGGAATAATGTTTTTTTTCGTAGCTTTCTACCAAACAATAAATAAATACCAAATCCTAAAATAGGTATAAAAAATAGGACTAGAATCCATGCCCAAGTAGCGGAAGCATCTCGACGCTCTAAAAATATTAGAGCAATCGCCAAAGAAATATTTAAAATAAGAATGCCGGAAACGATAATGCCATAAAAACTTGCTACCAAATTTTCACCCCCCGGTGCCTGTCTAATGATTCATTTATTTATTTATTTCTAGTATAGCTGATTTGTCTCAAAGAAAGTAGGGAAGACATATATTAATTAGAAAGTAATCCCTACTTGACCAATAGGGATAAAAGTATTATTATATGATGAGCACAAGACATGGAGGTATTTATATGAATTTATTATTTGTTATTCTTAACATAGTAGCTTTACTGCTATTAGTTGGGGTATTAATCATAATGCAGAAAAAACATGTTTCATTTTCGAAACGTGTATTTACAGCTCTAGGATTAGGTATTGTACTAGGGTTAGTATTGAATCTTGCCTACGGGGTAGATTCGGAAGTATTAGCAGAAACCGTACCTTGGTATAACTTAATTGGTACTGGTTATGTGAAATTACTACAAATGATCGTTATGCCTCTAGTATTCATCTCTATTTTAGGGGCATTTACAAAAATCACGATTGGTAAAAACTTCGGTAAAATGGCAGCAATCATTTTAAGTTTCTTAATCGGGACAACTGCTATTGCTGCAGTTATAGGTATTAGTTCCGCGGCACTATTCGATTTGAATGCAGACCAAATCATTCAAGGGGATGCAGAAACTGAACGCGCAGAATATTATGAAGGTCGCTCCGCAGAAGTTGCAGATAAAGGACTTCCAGAGCAAATGCTTGACTTATTACCCGCAAATCCATTTTTAGATTTCACGGGAGCACGTCCAACTTCAACTATCGGTGTAGTTATCTTTGCGGCATTTTTAGGGTTTGCTTATTTAGGAATAGCTCGTAAAGAGAAAGAAACGGCAGCAATTATTAAAACAGGCATTGATGCAATTTACAAATTAATTATGCGAGTAGTAACACTTGTACTTCGCTTAACTCCATACGGAATTTTAGCAATTATTGCAAGAACCGTTGCAACATCTGATTTTGGTGCCATATACAATTTAGGTAAGTTTGTTCTTGCTTCATATGTTGCGTTGGCGGTAGTGTTCGCAATTCATTTATTGATCATTTCACTTTCTGGATTAAACCCAATAACGTATGTGAAAAAAGCAGCAGAGCCATTAATCTTTGCGTTCACCTCACGTTCAAGTGCTGGTACGCTACCGATTAATATCAATACACAAACAACTAAAATGGGGGTATCAGAAGGGGTAGCAAACTTCTCTGGTTCGTTCGGTTTATCAATAGGACAAAATGGATGTGCAGGAATTTACCCAGCGATGCTTGCATTTATGATAGCTCCATCAGTAGGTATCAATCCATTAGATCCAATGTTCATCTTAACTGTAGTCGCAGTAGTAGCAATTAGCTCGTTTGGTGTAGCAGGAGTTGGAGGCGGTGCAACATTTGCTGCAATCCTAGTTCTATCCGCATTAAATTTACCAGTTGCGTTAGCAGGGCTTCTAGTATCTGTAGAACCATTAATCGATATGGGACGTACCGCAGTAAATGTAAGTGGATCTATGACAGCTGGTGTCGCAACTGCGAAAATCACTGGTGAACTAGATAAAGATCTATACAATACACCTTTAAACAAAATCGCAACAGACGAAGCATAAAATCAATAAAAAAGCTGTCCTTTAAAGGGCGGCTTTTTTGTATTTAAAAATACGCTCTCTCGGAGGCAACCGTTAATCCTTGTGAATACAAAATATTAAAAATATTTTTACATAAACTGGTGTAGTAGTTTGCTATAATCGTTTTAACTAGGTTGTAAGGAGATGGGAGAATGCTTCAAGCAAAAAATCTTTCCAAAAAATTTAAAACAAAGGAAGTGGTAAGAGCAATCAATATGGAACTGTTGGCAGGGGAATCAGTTGGACTATTAGGTCCAAATGGAGCAGGGAAATCGACAACTATTTCTATGCTTTCTTCTCTAGTCATACCGACAAGTGGTGAAATATTATGGGATGAAAAATCCATCGCGAAAGATCCGGAGCCTTTGCGTAAAACACTAGGTGTGGTTCCTCAAGAAATCGCATTATATCCCGAGCTTTCCGCAAGAGAAAATCTAGCTTTTTTCGGAAGAATATATGGGTTAAAAGGTGAACTTTTAGAAACACGGATAACGGAAGTGCTTATGAAAATTGGATTGTCTGAAAGACAAAAGGATATAGTTAAAACATTTTCTGGTGGGATGAAAAGACGTCTAAACATTGGGGCAGCTCTTCTGCACAAGCCTTCTATGTTAATCATGGACGAACCGACTGTCGGGATAGACCCTCAATCGAGGACGTATATTTTAGAAACGGTAAAACAGTTTGTAGAAGAGGGGATGACCCTTTTATATACCAGTCACTATATGGAAGAAGTAGAAATGCTATGTGACAGAATTTACATTATGGATCAAGGAGAAATAATTGCACGCGGTACAAAAGAAGAGCTTAAAGCGCTAGTCTCTGACAACCAAACAATTGAATTGAAAGCGAATTTACTTACGGAGAATTTTGAAAAAGCCTTGGGTGAACAGTTCCCAAAAGCAACTCTTCGAATAGAAGAAGAGATACTAACGATTTCGATGTCCAAAAGTGAAGAACCACTGGCGACTATTTTTGCGATTGCCGCGGCAAACAATGTAGTGATTACCTCTGCGATTGTCAAAGTGCCATCTCTGGAAGATGTGTTTTTGCATTTGACCGGAAAAGCACTGAGAGATTAGAGGGGAGATTGAGTCATGCTGTTTAGTTTAATTGCAAAGCAAATGAAAATGCTTATCCGAAATAAGCAACCGTTAATTATTTTGTTAGTCATGCCACTCGTTTTAATAACGATTCTTTCAAATGCGTTAGGAAGTATAATGGATGGTGGAGAAGGAGCGGCTATTCAAGCAAATTTACTCATAGTAGATGATTCATCATGGACTCAAGAGGAAGAAGCGATTAAGCTTTTTCTAGAACGAGAAGGAGTTACTGGTCCAGCCTTGGATGCTTTGCTCAAACAGTTTAAAAGTAGTGATCCAGTTGAATTATTAAAAGATACAATTCTGGCTTCCGATGAAATGAAAAAGTATATTGCAGTGGACTATAAACAGACAGTTGATTTAAAGGCTGTTCGACAGGATGAAAACATAGATGGGATACTAAATATTCCGACTGATTTTCGTCTGAATTATATTAAAACAGCGTACTTTAACAATGCAAACTTTGCAGAACTATCATTATACTTAAACCAAGATAATGACATTCGTGCGTCCATAATCCAATCTGTTCTAGCAGATTGGCAAAGTGGGTATACGCAATCGGCAGCACTTTTAGAGGCTAATTTATCACCTCAGGAGATAATGAGTAATCTCGAAGGTGTTGAGAAAATAGAGCAGGTTTTAGAGGCAAATGAGCGTAAAATCCCTGCATCTATTTACTACACAGTTGGGATGTTGGTGATGTTCGCGTTATATATTCCTGCTTTTCTAGCAGGCTTTGCTCTGCAGGAAGTACAGTGGAAAGTATATGACCGTATTTTATTGGCTGGAGTCTCGCCTATTTTATATACACTTTCGATTTTCTTTACAGGAACACTCGTGGCCTTTACCCAACAAGTGATTATGCTATTATTTGGTATGTTTGTATTAGGAATAGAATGGATTAGTTTAGAAGGCATGACCGTAATTATTGTTAGCTATAGTTTATTTGTTGGTGCGTTATCCGCTTTAATGACAACGCTCCAGTTTCGAACTAAAACAGATGGTATTGCGAATATATTCAACGGGTTATTCATAACGGTATTTTCCTTCCTAGGCGGATCATTCTTTAACATTCGAGATATTTCTGAAATGCTTGGGAAAATTGGAGATTTAACTCCCAATGGAGCAACGATGTCTGCCATACTATCTATACAAAAAGGTCAGGATTTATCTGTTATTTGGCCCTTTATGTTTGCTCTATATATACTTGTCGTTGTTTGTGTGTTACTTTCCATTGTTTTCTTTCCGAGAAGAGGTGTGGCAGAATGACGGGAATATGGATTGCTAGATTTCAAAATTTGGTACGTAAGCCTACCGTTTTAATAATGATGACGGTAATGACTTTAGTAATGGCATATTTGGTAGGAGGCACTAGTAATGGAAAGATGAGTATATCAGTGTCTGTGGATGGCTCTGAAACGACTCAAGCCGTACTAGAAAGATTAAAGGAAGAGGAAGGATATTCCCTTCGAGAAACTACAGAAGAAGAGTTACAACAACAAGCAAAAGAAGATATTCGAATGGTCGGTATTGCTTTGAAAGAAACATCCTATACCATTTTTTCTGCCTCGGATTCAGATAGTGTGAGAAATCTATCTCTAATAGTTGAATCAGCTTATAGTGATATTAGTTTTAAACAACAAGTAATACAGGCAGGAGGAGAGGGTGCATGGGCAAAGTTAGAAGTGAGTTTGAAAGAAAACCAAGCATTCCTTATTCAAACAGAGGCAATGGATGAGTCAGAGGTCTTTCGTTACGATAATGCTCTTCAAAGCTTGTTTGGTTTTATGTTATTCTTTGTTTTTTATACGGTGTCTATTAATGTTCAATTTATATTAGATGATAAGCGTTCGGGTGTATGGAATCGTTTGAAGCTAGCATCTATTAGTAGATTCCAATTATACTTTGGACATCTTTCTTTTAGTTATATTATTGGGCTTGTGCAAGTGCTGCTAGTCCTGTTCGTTTTCCGATATGTGTTAGGGACTAATATGTACGATGGTTTTTGGAAAGTAGTGATCATTGCTGCTTTCTATGTATTGCTTGTAATGGCGTTCTCTGTTTTTGTAATCTCTTTAGTGAAAACAGTAAGTCAGAGCAGTGTTGTCATTTCACTTGTAGCGGTGGCATTTGCAATGATTGGTGGAGCGTACTGGCCTCTGGAAATTGTTCAGTCGGAAGGGTTGCTTGCGATGAAATGGATTTCCCCTATTTATTATGCGATGGAGTCTATGAAACGAGTGACGGTTTACGAGGGAACTTTAAGTAGTGTTTGGACGTATGTAAGTATGATGGTCGTTATTGCACTATTACTGTTGGTAGTAGGGATTACTTTATTGGAAAAAAGAACAGAACGCTATCATTCCAGTGAATAGATGGGGGAGACGCGGATGTATTGGTGTAAAATTGCACGAACAGAAAAAGAATTTGAAGCTATTGCACGACTAAATTATGAAACGTTTGTGGAGGAGATACCACAGCATGAGCCGGATCCTAGTGGGATGCGGGTCGATGCGTTTCATCATGAAAATGTATATGTCATTGTACTAAAGGATCAGGAGTTAGCGGGGATGGTGGCGTTTCGAGCTGCGCGTCCCTTTTCTCTCGATTTAAAGCTTGGTCCGGTGGAAGAATTTCTTCCAAAGGATGCATTAACCGGATTGTTATGTGAAGTACGATTAATGGCTGTTGATAAGGCACATCGAAACGGACGAGTGTTTTATTACTTAGCACGTGCTCTATCCGATTACGCTTATGAAAATGGATATGGGGCAGCTGTAATATCGGGAACAGTAAGGGAACAGAAATTATATAATCAGCTTGGCTTTGAACCTTTTGCAGATCCAGTGGGTACAGAGGAAGCCAAATTTATCCCTATGGTACTAACTAGAGATCGTTTCGACCTTTCCGTTGCAGCCCGATTTAAACAGAAAAGATATTCGTTTTATCCGGGGCCAGTGCAACAGTCTGAAGCAATTCAGCAAGCATTTTCTGTGAGACCTGTGTCTCATCGAACACATGAGTTTAAAGTCATGCTAGAACGAGTAAGGAAAGACCTATTATCGATGAGTGGTGCAGCATATGTCCACTTGTTATTAGGTAGTGGTACGCTTGCAAATGAAGCTATGATAGCGCAGATACACGTATTAGGAGAGAATGGCCTGATCGTCAAAAACGGAGCTTTTGGTGACCGCTTGGAAAAACAAGCGAAACGTTGGCAGATATCTTTTGATGTTGCTCCTTTTGATTGGGGGCAGTCCTATAACCTGAAGTATATTGAAGAAAAATTGGCTACTGGGGCATATAGTTGGCTCTTAATGGTACATGGTGAAACGTCTACAGGAATGTTAAATAGCATGGAAGAAATGAAGTTATTATGTAACCGATATAATGTGCTGTTATGCATGGATTGTGTAAGCTCGTTTGGGGCACTTCCATTTAACTTAGAAGGAGTATATCTTGCTACAGGTGTGAGTGGGAAAGCCATTGGGACTATGAGCGGATTAGCCTTTGTATTCGCTAACACAGAAATAACATCGAGTAGTAATATTCCTTCATATTTAGATCTGGGATTAAGCGCGAATAATGTAATACCTTTTACGATGCCTTCCCAGTTTGTACATAGTTTAGAGGTTGCGTTAAAATCCTATGAAAATGGAGCAAGGTACAATTTGTTACATAGTCGAATGCGATTTATAGAAGGGGAAGTTTCCAAGCATGGGATTGAATTGCTTTCGGAAAACCACTATCCGATGATTTTCACATGGAAAGAGGAAAAATTTCCTTATCTATCGGAGGATGCAAGAATGTCCGGATTCGACCTTCACTATAAAAGCGATTATTTAATGGAAAAGGGCTTACTGCAGGTATCCTGTATTCAACCAGATTTTGAAGATGCCTGGGTAAAGTTCATGGATTGGCTAGACAACTATCGTTTATACCAAGGGTAACTTTTAGCGTCTCGTCAGATCTTAATTGTGAAAATCTAATAGAGAAAGGGCTGATTCTATCAAAAAATGAATAGATGTCAGCCCTTTTGCTATACAAATTTCTCAATCACACTATCTTTTGGGAACTGTTTTTGTATATTACGTAAGTACACAAGAAATGCAATCTCGATAATGAAAGAAGCGACAATAACGATAATCATTAGTTGAATACTTATATCCATTGAAATGTTCATCAAAAAAGATTGAGTTAATAGTGTACTAAGCGTTACGACCATATACCAGGAGAATATACGATTTGTCCTATAAATCGCTTCCTCCGTGGGAAGCAATTTAGCAACAACCCGCAGTAAATCAAATAAGTAATAAACAAGCACAATTTTGATCAGGTTTAACAAACTTGGGTAATATATAAGCCATTCGATTTGCTGAATCATCTGATCGTTCAAGAAGAAATTAGGGACAGATATAATTGCTAAAACAATGCAAAGTGTTTTTAGTTTGTCATATGACTGATTTGATAAAGTCGAGATTTGCTTAATACCGTTATATATAAAAATATAGCCAATAAAATCTGGTAAAATATCCACAATAATTTGGATTTTAAGAAAGACGAATAGAAAGCCGATAAAGAGTTGTTGGAATCCTTGTTTCATTTTCATTCACCTCTTGCTTTCTGAACGATATCAACAACATCCTGTTTTGAAAGATTGGGTTCAATTAGAAGAGGAAAAGTATGAGTAAAGGTTTCTCCGGATTCAGTTATACCCGACCAATCATTGACAATATCTATATAAGAATCGCTATCCTTTATTTGAAATATTAGTCCGACCGAATCACCTTTCTGAATTTCTAAAGGCCACTCTATATCATCGTATAGTGGAGCGGCGATATCCTCCCAATTCATGCTCGCTAGTTTATCAACCTTTGCTTCGACGGAGGAAGTGTCGGATAATAACTGCACCTTGAGGTCAACATGATTTAGTAGTGAATCTGGAAGTGCAATCGCATCCATCCTAACAGTTTCCGATGCCTCAAGAAGGTTTCCTTCAATCCCTTGGTTGCTTCCGAATCCAGCTTTACTCGATATGAAGTTCTGTTCGTTATGTGGTGTTCGGAAATTCAGTTTCTCCAATTGGACAGATACAACCTGACCATTTGTAAAACGTGCGTATAGTTCATTGGCCTGAAATCCTTTTAACACTTGTTTCAATGATTCATCATCAAATGTAAAACTTGCCTGTTTTAAATATTGATGTGTAAATTCTTGTCTGTACGATTGAGCAGTCACATCTCCAAACCATGGGAAAAAGTTTTGTTCATTGCTGTAGGTATATCCATCAGCAATTAGGGATTCTAACTCCACCACTTCACTGCTGTTAGTCAAATAAAATAAAGAGAAAATAGTGTTTTCGGAGGCAGGAATGTCAATGTAAGCATCTAATATGACAGGCTCTTCTAATTGATGTAGTTCAAAGTAAATTATATTAACAATCCAACTTATTAATATGATAATTAGTATTCCTAAAAACCAATTTTTCTTCAATTATCCGATCCCCCCTATCAATGTTTCATCACTTTCTCATATACATTTTGGATAAATATTTTATAAGGTGTGTCCGGCATTTCTTTAACATTGGTCATTGCTACTTTTACTGCTCTTATTGCCTTTTCTATTTGGTTTTGTTCTAGGTAGCATAATGCAATGTATGCATCCTTTTCATAGAAAATGGATAAATCGATTGGATGGTGGGTGATTTCGGGAATCGTTACTTTATCCAATTGAACAAATGCTTCCTCCAAACGTCCTAAACCGTATAAAGTCTTACCTCTTTCAAGCAGGAAGTACGGAGTGAATAACTTTACATTTAACTGGTCAATGGAAAACTTATGGTATAAAGCGTCTGCCTCTTCGTACCTTTTCTTAAACGTGTTTAAGTAATGAATATTAGCATAATGGATAAAAACTCTAGAATCCTCGTCATCAGCAAATTCGCTGTAGGCTTCAAGTTTTTTCAAATAATAATCCATTTTCTCTACATCTTCTTCCATCATTGCTTGCGCTGCTGCCAACCTAAATAGATTGTCTATGTGATTAAATATTTTATGTTCATTGGAATACTGAATGGCTTCGTTCATCATTCGAATGGCGTCCTCGTATTTCCCGACTGCAAAGTAAAACGCGGCTTCGTAATAGTCATAATCCATTCTTGATAACGGATCAATCCATAAAGGATTTGCTTCCAGTTTTTTTCGTTCTGCTAACAGAATATCTAACGCTTCTTGATATTGATGATTCATAAATGGAATTATTGCAAGATATGTTCCTATTTCAGCTCTTTTTGTTATCAAGTTCAAGTCTTCATACATTTTAGAAACCTTTTGCAATAGAACAACTGATTCATTTGGGGAAGAATAAGATAAACATCTTCCATATAACTCGAGTAAGCGCGTTGCCTCATATCCTTGAGTTAGTTTTGGAATTAAGGGTTCTATTAGATTCATCACGCGTTTAAACTCATCTTTGTGTTCATCGTACTTTGTATTGAACAGTAATTCTGCTTGATCCAATATCTTTCGCAACTCTTGTCCGCTTATTTCTTCCAGTAACTCAGTTACTTCAACACCTAGCTGTGATGCGATATAATTTAAGCTTTCCATGGAAGGATTTGCTTTGTTGTTTTCTATTAAACTGAGCATGCCCTTTGTTAACTCTGTGCCAGCTAACGCTTCAAGCGTCATTTTCTGCTGTTTACGTAATGTACGAATTCGTTCGCCTAATGTGGACAACTTTTTCACCTCTTTATTTAGTTTAATTATATTAAACTTTTTGTTGAAAAGGAAGGAAAACTATGGTATTATTTGTTTAATTAAATTAAACTTTTTGATAATTCTTAAAACAAAGGGGTAGGGAAGATGGATGAAGTATTAAAGCTTAAAAAAGCAACATATCACTTGTGGACGTTCACGGTTAGTAAGCTTGTTTCCACTTTTGGTGCACAGGTGTATTCATTTGCTATTAGTTTTTACATTTTGCAGTTAACGGGATCTGCGTCGAGTTTTGCGCTAAATCTGATTTGTAGCATTTTACCGAGGACATTGGTTGCTCCGTTTGCAGGATATGCTGCTGACAAGTATTCTCGTAAAATGATTGTCATCGTATCGCAGATTGCTACGACACTTGCAATTAGTGGCTTACTTATTGTGAGTTTGACGGCGGGTTTATCATTAGTAGCTATTTATAGTACGACTGTGATCCTATCGTTAACTTCTTTATTTTCCGGAGTGACTTTTAGTTCGTCTATTACAGGATTAGTTGACGAGGGACGAATTCAAAAAGCGATGTCGCTCAATCAAATGTCCATCTCTTTTGCAGCTATTGGAAGCCCAGCAGTAGGAGGACTTCTTTACGGAGCGGTATCTATGCCTGTATTTTTAATTATGTATATGGTTGCTTCCGTTATAGCGGTTATTTTGGAATCTACGATGGACTTTAAACTATTTGCTAAACGAAAAGTAGTTGTTGAAGGGGAACCTAAGGAATCAATGCTAGAGAGTATGAAAGCGGGCTTCCGTTACTTGATGAAGAAACCTATTTTAAAAACAATGGTTGTTATCTCCTTATTTATCAACTTCTTGTTTGGTGCCTATCAGGTAGGATACTCATTTATTCTAATTGAAAAATTGAAGGTTAGTGCTCAACACTTCGGTTTTACTGAGGGGGCATTTGCGATTGGGATGCTTCTACTGTCTATCTATTTCTCTGCACGGAAGGAATTGAAATTTCCGTTTCTAGTATCTAAATGGGGAATTATTGTCTTGGGAGTTCTTATGGGAGCAGTTGCTTTGCCATTGTTAATCAATATGTCCTATATAGTGATAGTTGTATTTTATATTGTACTAATGTTCTTCTTTGGAGTATCAATGATTGTGACAAACACGCCGATACAGGTAATGATGCAGAAAATGATAGAAGATGATTATAAAGGGCGTGTATTTTCTATAATTGAAACTTGCGCGTTGGCTCTTATGCCTCTTGGAATGGTTTTGTTTGGATTCTTATACGATGTCTTCCCAGCAGAAGGTATTTTAATTGTCTCTAGTATTTTGCTGATATTAGTAACTCTATTCTTGGCAAGACCTTCTGTAGTCAGATCAGCCCATCCAGAACTTGGACAGAAAAAAGTGGGTTATCTGAAAACGGAAAGTTGATCAGGTTTTGTGGTGGGAGAGAGAAACTATCCTATACGAGAATGAATAGCCCTTATACGAGAGAGATCCATGCCTATACGAGAGAGCATGGCATATACGAGAGGGACTACCAGTGATACGAGAGAGAATGAAACCTATTCGAGAGGGATTAACTCTTATACGAGAGAACTTAATCCACAAAAAAACAGGTGAGAGAAAACAATACGTTTTCTTTCACCTGTTTCCTATTAAAGCGCAATTCTACGCAACATTCTTCAGTGACTTCGTTGACTTGCGATATGCGAAGATTAAACCAATAGAAAGAACGGCAAGCACCCCAGATAACATATAAATATTGTCAGGTTGCATTGTAAACAGCCAAGCGAACAATAATGGACCGATAATGCGACCTAGGTTATCCATCGAGTAGGACATCCCGGCGGCTGTACCATAGCGTCCGCCAGATTCTTTCGTAGTTAGCGAAACAATTGTAGTTCGCGCTAGCGCATTTCCTGCGGTGAACACACATAGGGACAGTCCTGCCCAGAAAATACTTTGAGTGAAGACAGTCATGAATAATCCAACCGCTGTAACAATTTGCGCATATAATAGCCACTTTGTTTCTGTACCATTTTTAATGCGGCGGACAACACCACCTTGAATTGCTGCATCGACAAATCCACTGAACATAAACAGATAGCCGATTTGTAGTGGAGTAATTTCGATTCTTTCGATTTGAAACAGCTGGAATGTAGCTTCAAGACCTGCTAGTAAAAACGTTACCATGAACGAAAATAGGAATAGATATTTAATGCGATAGCTCCATAGACTTGCTGCTCCTTTCGGAAGGAGTGCACGTTTATTTGCTTCACCCGTACGTTTTGGTTCCTTTAAAATAATTAAAGCATAAACAAAAATCACGAGCAATAAAATCGCGGAAGCTGTAAACGGAAGTGCCAAGTCTATATGCCCTAATACTCCGCCGATTGCTGGACCAAAAATAAACCCTAAACCAATCGACATGCCGAGGAATCCCATATACTTATTTCGGTTCTCTTCATTGGATAAATCAGCCGCAAATCCAGTAACTGCTGTGTAAAGAGCACCGGAAAATAATCCACCAACTACACGAGACAAGTAGAGCATAAAGAGAGAATCAAAAAATAAAGAAAACAACCAAAAGCTTAAACTGAAGCCCACTAAACCGATTAAAATAAGCGTTTTTCGTCCAATACGATCTGATAGCATTCCCCATAATGGAGCAGTGAAAAAGGAAGCTAAAGAGTAGACCGTCAATAGACCACCAACGTGAATTTCATTATAATTTTGCTCTAAAATAACCTCTGGCAATACTGGAATGATAATTCCAAAGCCAAGATAAACCAAAAATTGGATAGACATTAATATAAACATAATCTTATTCATGCATCAAACCTGCTTTCTGCAAATCTTCTATCCTCTATACTACACGTTTTTACCCTGTTTGACACGTTGTAATCGGATAGCATTTAAGACAGCAGAAACCGAGTTAAGTGCCATTGAAGCACTAGCAACGCTCGGTGGTGAAATGTAAAAAGCCATCCTAATTTAGGATAGCTCGTATGTTTAGAATTGCCGTGGTTCGGATATACTTTCCATAGCATTAGAAATTTCTTGGACATGTGGGAAAGGGAAAGCTAAATCCGCTAAGGAGACGAAGCCAACGAGTTTGCCATCGTCCATTACGGGGAGTCGTCGAACTTGATTGCGTGCCATAACAATAGAAGCGTCGGATGTGGAATCTTCTGGAGAAACGGAGATAACGGACTTAGTCATGACATCCTCCACTTTGCTTTTCATATCTTTGGCAACCGACCTTGTCACGATGTCCCGATCCGTTATCATTCCAACTAATTTATTGTTACTGACTACGGGTAAACATCCAATGTCTAGTGTTCGCATTTGATCTGCCACTTCACTTACATAATCCTGAGGATTGCAGGTTACTACTTCTTTACTCATTACATCTTTTATATTCAAACCATTCACTCCTTTAGGAAATAGCATGGTTTACAAGTCCATAATATATGTAACAAAATTGAAAGATTCAACTTAGGTAATAAGTGGTATAATAAAATGAAGAAATTAGTTAAAAAAAAGAAACTTTTATTAAAGAAAAACGTAATTATTAAATAGAAGGACGAGGTGGATTCAATGGCAAAGGAAGTTGATTTGAAGAAAATTGTAAGTAATCTTTCAAAGCTTGGTGTTACTGTTACAATGACGAAATCTAGACTTGACCTACTTAAAGCTTTAGCACCACCAGCACAAAGTCCTCACGCACAAAACTAAAAAGAAGGTGACTTGAAACTTCGTTAGTAAATGAAGTTAGAGTCATCTTCTTTTTTTAAAAAGGGAATAAAGTATATAAAAATGTACCGTGAAAACTGGGTTCACGGAACTCTCCAGAATCAATAATCCTGCTTTATCCGTTTTATAAATGGAACGTTTGTTGATTGGAGCGCAGGAAGCGGCTGAAGCCGTGCCCACGGAAAGCGTCCGCTCGGAGCGGAAATCAACGGCCCGTTTTTTCTTATCCTGTCCCACCTATAAAAAGCGTGTAGAGAATGGACATAAGTCTCTTTCTCCACACGCTTTAACTAAATTAATCGTCTTCGTTTTTCGCAAACATATAAGTTCGATGATGAAACTTCATACCAAATACTAAACCAATAGCTAACATATTCCCCATGAGAGAACTACCACCATAACTTATAAATGGAAGAGGTATACCCG
Source organism: Psychrobacillus sp. INOP01 (assembly GCF_018140925.1). Classification (NCBI taxonomy): domain Bacteria; kingdom Bacillati; phylum Bacillota; class Bacilli; order Caryophanales; family Bacillaceae; genus Psychrobacillus; species Psychrobacillus sp. INOP01. The sequence goes on along the minus strand of NZ_CP073315.1, from coordinate 1,638,982 downwards.
TAATAGGCAATAATTGAATGGTCATACCAATATTTTCAAATACATGGAATGTAATCATTGCGATAATTCCCGCACAGACATACGTACTATACGCATCTTTTAATTGAAGTGTAATTTTCGTCAAATGAAAAATAAGTAAGAAGTAAAGACTTACAACAATGCTTGCTCCTACAAAACCATATTCCTCTCCAATTACAGCAAATATAAAGTCGGTATGATTTTCCGGAACATATACAATACGCTCGCCATAGCCTTTGCCAAAAATCTCTCCAGAGCCAATTGCATTCAAAGAAGTGATTAAATGCATCCCTTCATCATTTGCATAAGAGTAGGGATCCAACCAAGAATAAATACGTGCAAATTGGTATGGATTAAAACCAAACTTGTCACTCAAAAAATCTTGCATATAGACGGCCATCCACAATAGTAGACCACCAATTCCTATCCCTCCTAAAAAGATGGGTAGAATTATCTTCCATGTAATTCCAGCGACTATAATAAGTGCCGCAGTGATTGCTAGGAACACTAACGAGGTGCCAAGGTCGGGCTGAGTAAGGATAAATGCTAGAGGGATAATTAGTGTAACCCCAATTTTTACTAGCAAAATTATATCTGTCTTTACTGTTTTAATAAGATTTCTCTCATTATGAATCGTGATTAATCGGGCAAGTCCTAGTATATAGAAGGTCTTCATAAATTCAGCAGGCTGAATATCACCTACAGGCAAGTGGAACCAACTCTTTGCCCCATTTCGTGGTTTTACTAAAGCTAAACTATCAGGCAAAAGGAAAAGGATAAGTAGTAGAACTACCCCGATTCCGTAAATATACCAGGATAATTTTTTATATTGCTCTGGTTCAAAAAACATAACAATGCCAATAATAACGATACCGACAACATACCAAAATAGCTGTTTTGGTATAAAATTTATTGCATATTGTCCAGATGTTTGTGCGGACGAAATAGCAAGTAAACTAATGATTAGAAATAATAATATGATAAAAGCAAGTGTCCAATCGAAACGATCAGCAAAGCCTTTTTTGTTCTCCATGTAAAGTCACCTATATTTCCTTCAAATTTCATTCACTTATTATAGCGTATAATGATATTTTTTGCTTGATGGTTTAATAGAGACGTCGGGGAAATAAAGATGTTTCCTAGGATAATTCATGCTATTATTATGAACAGATAAAGGAGTGAGTTTAGTGGCAAAAAAAGAAATGAGAGATACAGATGAGTATTTAACTCATTTATATGTTCACGTGAATGAGGTAGAGCACTTTGCTTTGTTTAGCGGGATTACGGTTCAACAATTTATAAGGAATTTCTCTGACTTGTCCGCTCTTTTATTGCTAAAGCATAGGTATGATGATGCTTCTTTTAATATGCATACACAGCTTGAATTTATAGTTCCCGAGCAATACAACCACTTTATAAAGGAATTTGCAGAAGGACCTTTTGAAGTTTGCTTCATGGATTTTGAAGATGAGCGCAAATTAAATATGCTTTCTCCTCAAGAACAAGCGGAGCTACTATACATTGCACATAAAAAAGAATCTTTTCGATCGCCTTTTTATCATCACCTACAAAATAGATTTGTCTATCTATCGGACGAAGGTGAGAAAATTACAAAAATATATTTCCGAGATATGGAAGACTTCAACCATTTAGTTGCAAGTGTCTTTACCCAACTGATTGCTGAAAAGTCAAAGTCAACCGCTTTTTGGCGTAAAAAAAACAATATCGTATTACCAAGATTGTCTGCAGAAAAGATGACAGAACATAACGAAATGTTTGAAGATGGTGTGCTTATGTCTTTGTTCAAAACAGATAAATCTAATTATGGTATTGAAATTCGCATTCTCCCTGAGAATATTTTCCCAGATGAAGTTTTGGAGGATTTAAAGTTACATATGGCTAGGCCTTTTGATGTCTTGATAGAAGTATAAATAGGACGCTTTTGCCACGAAGAAGGGGCAGGGGCGTTTATTATTTAATGAGGTGAAATATATGGCTTGGATTTTATTAATAATTGCAGGACTGACAGAAATAATATGGGCAATTGGTTTAAAAGAGGCTCATGGATTTACGGAGCTTGTCCCTTCTATTGTTACGATTATATTCTTAATCGTAAGTTTTTTCCTGTTTGCTAAAGCTATGAAGACGATTCCGATCGGTACAGCATATGCTATATTCACAGGCATTGGAGCAGCAGGCACGGCTATTGTAGGGATTATTTGGTTTGGGGAAGAGGTAGGCTTTGGTAAGCTCTTCTTTTTGTTTGTCCTACTATTTGGGATCATCGGTCTAAAATTAGTGGATGATGATGAAGAGGAGGCGAGATAATGGAGTGGATTTTATTAATAATCGCTGGGCTATTTGAAGTGGCATTTGTTATTTGTATGAAGTTATCTGATGGCTTCAAAAAAGTGAAATTTACAATTCTCACAGTTATCTCTGCTTCTTTAAGTTTTTTCTTATTGTCTTTAGCGTTAAAAGAAATTGCAGTCGGTACTGGTTATGCTGTATGGACAGGAATTGGGGCTGCAGGAAGCGTTCTTCTGGGGATGTATTTATTTCAGGAGAAAAAAAGTAGAAAGAAATTATTCTTTCTAAGCTGTATTATCATGGGAGTAGTGGGTCTAAAATTGTTTGGGTAATTACTCAACTATTGAGGCTGTCCGTGATAAACTAATAGTATCCAAAACATGGAGGTAACTTAACTAATGAAAATTAAAGTGGGCTTATTATACGGTGGGAAATCTGCAGAGCATGAAGTGTCGCTACTTACAGCGAGAGCAGTTTCTCAAGCGATCAATTTTGATAAATATGAAGTATATCCAATTTTCATAACGAAAACAGGTGAATGGAGAAAAGAGGGGCAGTTAACTGCACCAGTAGAGTCACTTGAATCTCTAAAATTCGGCAGCGAAATCACAAATCCGAATACCATTTCTAGTTTTCTACCGGAACAAGGGGACGATACAACTCAGCTTGATGTGATTTTCCCTCTTTTGCACGGACCAAATGGGGAAGATGGAACGGTACAAGGATTGTTAGAAGTATTGAACTTACCATATGTAGGTAATGGCGTATTGGCATCTGCTGCTGGGATGGATAAAGTGGTGATGAAGCAATTATTTGCACAGGCTGGCTTATCTCAAGTTCCTTATGTCTACTTCATAAGTAAAGAGTGGAAAAAGAATCAAGATGCTTTACTTCAAAAAATGGAGGAAAATCTACAATGGCCATTATTTGTAAAGCCTGCCAATCTTGGTTCAAGTGTTGGTATTAGTAGGGTTAAAAATCGAGAAGAGCTTATCAAAGCGGTGGAATATGCTTTTAAATATGACCGTAAAATTATAGTGGAGCAAGGGATTTTTGCGCGTGAAATTGAAATGAGTGTCATTGGAAATGATGAACCAAGATGCTCCGTTGCAGGGGAAGTACTACCGACCAAGGATTTCTATGATTACGAAGCAAAATATGAGGATGGTACAACGAATTACGCAATTCCTGCTGAAATTTCCGGGGATCTTCAAGCAAAGTTAGAGGATGCTGCTATTCGTGCGTTTAAAGTATTGGATTGTTCAGGCCTTGTTAGGGCAGACTTTTTTGTAACGGATTTAGATGAAGTTATTATCAATGAAGTAAATACAATGCCTGGCTTTACACCAATCAGCATGTATCCAAAGCTTTGGATGGAATCAGGACTTTCTTATCCGAGCTTAATAGAAGAACTTATACGTTTGGCAATTGAACGCCATGAAGAAAAACAGCAGCTTGAACACTCGAAAGACGGGAAGTGATCAAGTGAAAAAAACATTAGCGCATATAGCAGATTGGTTACACATTCAAAAGAAAACAGCTGATAATCCCGTTGTTACGGGAGTTTCCATAAATACGAGAACGATTCAACCAGGCGATTTATTTATCCCGTTTCGTGGAGAACAAGTCAATGGTCATCGATTTGTTCAGGATGCTTTTGCAAAAGGAGCAGCGGCATCACTTTGGCTGAAGGACGAACCGAATCCACCTGAGGACGTTCCGCTTTTATTTGTAGAAAGTGGGGAAGATGCACTTCAGCAAATGGCAGAGGCTTATCGAGCTGAACTGAAGTCGGTGTTTATTGGCATTACTGGATCTAATGGCAAAACGTCCACAAAAGATTTAGTGGCAGGCATGTTGTCACCTTATTTCCGTGTAAAAAAGACAGAGGGTAACTTTAATAATGAGCTAGGCTTACCTTTAACTATTCTTTCTCTAGAAGAAGATACGGAGTTTGCGGTACTCGAAATGGGTATGAGCTCCTTTGGAGAAATCGAATTTTTATCCAATTTAGCTAAGCCAAAATATGTAGTCATTACGAATATTGGGGAAGCACATATGCAGGATCTTGGCTCTCGTGAAGGGATTGCAAAAGCGAAATTTGAAATCATTGAAGGATTAGATAATGAGGGGGAATTATTCTATGATGGGGATGAACCATTACTTCGTCCATTTGTAGAAAATGCTCCTAATATAAAGGCAAAATCTTTTGGTGTTCAGGAGCAAAATGATTTGCGTATTTCTGAAGTGGGCTTTACCGAGCAAGGGAGTACCTTCCGTGTAGAGGGAGAGCTAAACGAGGAAATGTCTATCCCTGTGTTAGGTGAGCATCAAGTGAAAAATACACTTGCTGCGCTGTTGATCGGAAAAGAAATTGGATTGACTGCAGGGCAGATGCGTGAAGCGTTAAAACAAATAGTTTTGACGGATATGCGTATGCAGGTGATCGAAGGAAATAATGGTGCGATTTTCATTAATGATGCTTATAATGCTGCTCCGACTTCCATGCGTGCGGCAATTTCCTTCCTTGAAAAGTCTTCTATTAAGCCAGTAAGGTGGCTAGTACTAGGTGATATGCTCGAACTTGGAGATAATGAGCAGCAATACCATGAAGAGATGAGCAAATCGATTTCCAATAAGGTCTTTGACGGAGTTTGCTTATATGGGCCTCGTATGGAGTGGCTATATAACAAGCTAGTCAAAAAATTTACAGCTGAACAACTTATTTGGGTCAATGACGACGCAGAAAAACTCGTTGCTTTTTTAGCAAAAAAAATAAATGATCGCTCTATTGTTTTAGTGAAGGGCTCAAGGGGAATGCAGTTAGAAAGAGTTATTGAGCCGTTCCGAAAATAATATGACAGGTGTGGGGACAATGAAAACAGGAGTATTAGGTATTCACGGTTTTACAGGTGGACCATATGAAATTCAACCATTTGTTGACTATTTACAAGAACATACTGACTGGCATATTGTTGTTCCTACATTACCTGGTCATGGCGAAACATTGGAGTTAAGAAATGTAACGGCAGAATCGTGGATGATGGCGGCAGAACAAACTCTTAGACAGCTGCAAAATGAAGTGGACCGTGTAATTATTGTGGGATTTTCAATGGGTGGAATTATTGCAATGTACTTAGCGAATCGTTATCCAATACACAAGCTTGTTTTATTGAGTGCTGCAGCGAAGTATATATATCCGGCACAGCTTTTACAAGATATAAAGGATATAGCAAAGGAAGCAGTTGTCGGTAAGCTTGAGGAAAATTCTCTATATAAACAATACAGTTATAAAGTAAAGGGTACTCCATTTCCAGCGACGTTAGAATTTATTCGATTAGTACGTATAGTTCAGCCCTATTATGGTCAAATTACAGTACCAGTCTATATAGTCCAAGGTAAAAAAGATGGTATTGTCCCTTATGCCACTGCCCAGTTTATCTACGATGAAATTGGATCTTTGAAAAAGGAAATTGTCTATTCGGAATTAGGGAAACACCATATTTGCTATAGCGAGGACTGCGAAGATTGGTTTAGCACGGCACTAAATTTTTTAGGGAAAGAGGAGGAGGAAGAGACTATTAATTAACTAATAATTATAACAGTTGCTTATTCATTGCAACTGAGTTTGTTGCATGATATACTACGTTTAGAGCAATGGATACATTTTGTGTGAAGACTCTTCAGCGTTTATTGAAGAGTACTTTTTTTTGAACATAACGGTTTGTTGAAGTAGTATTGCATGATCACTCATTAACAGACCGCTCGGCAAAAGACCGGGCTTTCCCTTTATATAAGACCCCTCTGATCTAAAACCACAGAGAATTTTAAGTAACGGAAACGTTCCTCGTATAGGCTCGAATTTGCCGCAATTTCATCTGAAAATGTAACCATTTGTCAAAACAGAACAAAAAGGAGATTAAAATTTTGACAAATTTTTCAGAATTAAATATTAGCGCTTCTACATTAAAATCCGTACAACGTATGGGGTTTGAAGAAGCAACACCAATCCAAGAAGGTACTATTACACATGCTATGGGTGGACGCGACGTTATCGGTCAAGCACAGACTGGTACAGGTAAAACTGCTGCATTTGGTATCCCTATGATTGAAAAAATTGATACTAAAAACCCGAACATCCAAGCATTAATCATCGCTCCAACACGTGAACTTGCAATCCAAGTTTCGGAAGAGCTTTACAAATTAGGGTATGACAAAAAGGTTCGTCTATTATCAGTATACGGTGGGCAAGAAATTAGCCGTCAAATCCGTGCACTTAAAAACAAACCACAAGTTATCGTAGGGACACCTGGTCGTATTCTTGACCATATCAACCGTCGTACGTTAAAACTTGATCAAGTTCAAACACTTATCTTAGACGAAGCAGATGAAATGCTTAACATGGGATTCATTGAAGATATCAACACAATTTTGGAAAGCGTTCCTGCTGATCGCCAAACATTATTATTCTCTGCTACAATGCCAGGACCGATTCGTAAAATTGCTGATCGCTTCATGAAAGATCCAGTTGAAGTAAAGATTAAGTCTAAAGAAATGACTGTTGAAAACATTGAACAGTTCTACGTAAAAGCTACTGAACGTGAAAAATTTGATGTTCTTTCAAGAATATTAAATGTACACCAACCAGAACTTGCGATTATCTTTGGTCGTACAAAACGTAGAGTTGACGAATTAGCACATGCTCTAAGCATTCGTGGTTACCTTGCAGAAGGAATTCATGGTGATTTAAGCCAAGCGAAACGTATGTCTGTACTAAAACAATTCAAATCAAATAAAATTGATATTCTTGTTGCGACGGATGTAGCTGCACGTGGATTAGATATCTCTGGCGTAACGCATGTATATAACTTTGATATTCCACAAGATCCTGAAAGCTATGTTCACCGTATCGGTCGTACAGGTCGTGCGGGTAAAAGTGGTATCGCTACTACATTCGTAACACCTAGAGAAATGGGATACTTACGTATCGTTGAGAATACAACGAAAAAACGTATGGAAGCTTTAATCCCTCCAAGCTCAGATGAAGCTCTAGTTGGACTTAAACGTGTAGCAGTAGAATCTTTATCTGAAATTGTAAACAAAAATGATTTAGGCGATTACCGTCCATTAGCACAAGAAATGCTTGAGAAATATGAAGCAGTGGATGTAATTGCTGCAGCTTTAAAATCAATGACGAAAGAACCGGATGATACTCCGATTTCTCTTTCTGAAGAACGTCCACTACCTGCTCGTAGAGAACGTAGTGGTGGAGGCGGTTCTCGTTCCGGCGGTGGTTACAAAGGTAACCGTAGCGGCGGAGGCGGACGTAGTTCATCAGGTAGTCGTGGTGGAAGCAGCGATCGCGGACCTCGTTCAGGTGGCGGTTCACGCCCAAGTTCAAGCGGACGTCGTAGCAGTGGTCCCCGTGATGGTTCTACACAACGTAGCACAAGAACTCGTTCATCACGTAGCGAAAACTAAAAAGAAAAGCGTAAGCACCTATGCAAGCGCTGAGACATTTCGTGTAAAGGCTTCCTTTAGCGAAATATTCTGAAGCGACTCGCAAGGTTAGGTGCTGAAACTGGACAAAATTTCAAAGGATGAGCTTACATTTCAATGTAAGCTCATCCTTTTTATTTTGGAAAACTAAACTGTAGGCTATTAAGAAAGTGGACTTCATTTTTGAAGACTAGTAGAAAGTTGTAATATATTGAAACATTTTATTGTTGGTTTCGTATACAATGATGAAAGAGGGGGGTTAATATGAGACAAGAACCAATCAATCGGTTATCTGAAAAAGGGTTACGTGTATGGAGAATTTATGGAATATTTCAATCCTTAATTGCCTTACTAGTAGGTATTGGAGTAGGGGTTATCAATTATTTCACAGGGGAATATATATGGCTATACATAGTAGATGGAGTAGTGATATTACTCGTTGGATATTTATTAATTTATTTATTTCCGAAAATTAGATGGACTCGTTGGAGATACGAAGTGCGTGAACAAGAAATCGAATTGCAACATGGTTTGTTTATCGTCAAAAGAACGCTTGTGCCAATGGTTCGTGTACAGCATGTAGATACAGAACAGGGACCTATTTTGAGAAAGTATGATTTATCGTCGATTACTATTTCGACTGCTGCAACTAGTCATACAATTCCTGCACTCATAACTTCAGAGGCAGATGAACTTCGAGGCAGAATTTCTGTACTTGCAAGGGTGGCGGAAGATGATGTCTAAAGAAAAATTTACTTTACATCCTATATCTGCAGTTATTAACTTTGTAAAAGTATTAAAAGAAATGATTGTTCCATTAGTTGTAGTCATTGCAGTAAATGGATTTGGAGGAGGTAGGGACTCTGATGGCTGGAGCTCCTATATAATCTATATTATTTATGCAGTAGTATTAGTCGCAATGTTGGTTAGCGGAATTATTAAATGGAAAAGATTTCGTTACTGGTTCGAAGAGGAAGAGCTCCGCATTGAATATGGTCTTTTCGTGAAGAAAAAAAGATATATCCCATTTGAGCGCATTCAAAGCTTAAATTACACGGAGGGTATCTTTCATAGACCATTCGGGTTAGTAAAGGTGAAGGTAGAAACGGCTGGTGGGGGAGCAACTAAAGAGGCGGATGCAGAATTGACAGCAATTTCCAAAGAAGCAGCCGAACAAATAAAAAAAGAAATGAATTTCGCCAAAAATAAGCAATCAGATATGCTTGATGAAACGCTTCAACTAGAAGATCAGGTAATAGAACAACGAAAGCCTTTGTTCCGTATGTCACAAAAGGACTTACTCATTCTCGCTAGTACATCTGGGGGAGTAGGTGTCTTTTTCTCGGGTTTAGCTGTGTTTGTCTCGCAATTCTCGGAATTAATCCCATACGAAACTATTTATAATGAAATTATTATGTTTATCAGGTTTGGGGCGCTCTTAATCGCTTTATCTGTATTCTTTGTACTACTTGTTGCTTGGATTGTATCAGTGGCGATTACTTTTATTAATTACTATGAGTTTACTATTCGGGTAGAAGATGAGGAAATCATAATAACTAGAGGATTACTCGAAAAGAAAAAGATTACAATTCCTTTATCTCGTATACAAGGAGTACGTATTGTAGAAAATCCGCTACGTCAGCTTACAGGGCACGCGACAGTCATCGTTGACAGTGCTGGGGGGTCTTTAGCTGAGAAGGACGAGAAAATTAGATTAATCCCTCTTATTAAAAAGGACCAAATTAATCCTATTCTCGTTCAAATCTTTCCTAATTACGACTTTGAACCTAGTTTTACACGAGTTCCGAAGCGCTCTAGAAAGTTTTTCTATCGTTTAGATTTCTTGTGGATGATACCAGTGGCGGCAGTTGTTAGTTATTTCTTTTATCCGTTTGGATTGTTCTCTCTATTACTATTTCCGCTAAGCTTTCTATTTGGGGCATGGCAGCACAAGACTGCTGGATTTTGGATGGATGAAAAACAGCTAGTTGTGCAGTATCGCCTATTTAGTAGAGTATCTATATGGATGGAAAAGAAACGTATTCAGGCAATGACAGAACGTACTACGTATTTTCAAAAAAAAGCAGACGTTTCTTCTATTATGACTACTATCAAGTCTGGTGTGTCTGGATCGGCTACTACTATCCAGCATATTGAAAAAACTGATGCAGAAAGTCTAATGGAATGGTATGAACCAGCTAGAATAGAACCTATAGATATAGAAAAAGAACAGCCTTTGTAGTGGCTGTTCTTTTTTGAAGATTAGAAAGTGTATTGATTTCCGTTTCAGGCGGACGCTTTCTGAGGTGTGAGCGATGAACCTTCACCGCCGCTTCGCTTTCGTTGTGAAGTTCCGTCAGTCTCAATGATCCCTCCGGAGTCGTCGCCTTTCACTTCAATTAATAAAGTGATTAGTACCTATCGGGAGGAATTAGCATAGCTTATCGCTAAGATAATAGGATTAGATCTCCTGTAATAGCTATCTGAATTAGAAGTGGAAATATAAAGGAATAGTAAGTGTTTACCAAATAAAGAAGCGAAATAGCGAACGAAATTGCATCTTCGTGAGCTTATCTTATGGATTAGAAAGTATCGTTTCTTTCATTAGATAAGAATGCACTAAACCAGTTCCTAAAGTTGTAGGAGGGCGACGGACAGACAACGCGATAAGATTACCGAGAAAAGAGTTGCTGGTCGTGACGTTAGTCACGACCAGCAACTCCAAAAAATCAATCGATAATAATGTAGCCAAAAGTCTGTTCAGAGCCTACTGAAAACGCTAGAAACAAGTTTTGAACTAAAAGGACCGGGCATCTTTTTTGCCCGGTCTCTATTATGTTACACAGATTTAAGCTTACGTTTACGTTTTTTCCATGCGGCAATCCGTTTTGGGTGGAAGTAAACCATTCCAAGTATAAAACCGGTTATTAACCCTGCAATATGGGCAGTAACATTAATCTGTGGCTGTAAGAATGTCATAATGACACCAATGACAATAATCGGAATAATGATTTGTTTTAGCTGTGGCATGAAATTTCTCGTATAATATACTAAAGCCCCAAAAGCACCGAATATACCATAAATCGCGCCACTAGCCCCGACACTCGTATAATTCCAGTCCTGCAGTAAGTATGTGGCAATATTACCGACTAATCCCGCTAGTATATAGATAGTAAGGAAACGAGCTTTCCCAGCTAATTGCTCCAACTCTGGTCCAAATATGTATAAAGAAAACATATTAAATAATAAATGAGCAAAGTTAGCGTGCAAGAATATAGGAGTTAGTAAACGCCAGTATTCCCCCTCACTGATTAATAAGTTGAAATGAACGCCAAAATTAAAAAGTTGCGATCCAAGTATTGGAACCAAAGTTAACAAGTGAATAACTATATTTAATGCGAGCAGTGAAGAAACAACTGGATATAGTTTTATGTATTGTTTAAAATTTTCTGTTCTACTAAACATTATTTCACCTCAAGTTTTCTACTAATAGTATATCCTGTAAGAAGGATATTTGGAAAGGAGAAACATTCGTGATTACTGGAATAGGATTAGATATAACTGAAATAGAAAGAATAAAATTAATTCAAGCTAAAACACGTAAATTTGAAGAGCGTATACTTACCGACAAAGAAAGAGTTCAATTAAACGAATTATCAGAGGCAAGACAAATAGAATATTTAGCAGGAAGATTTGCAGCAAAAGAAGCATTTTCTAAAGCGCGAGGAACTGGAATAGGGAAAGATTGCAGTTTTCAAGACATTGAAATTCTTAAAGAACCTTCTGGTAAGCCAATCCTGTATTTTAAGGGAATAGAAGTTAATGGATTTGTTTCTATAACTCATACAAAAGTTTATGCGGCTGCTCAGGTAATTCTACAATCATAACCGGTCGTCCATCTACATACAATGAATGAACGCAGTGATAATAGAAAGGATGGACTGATTGAAGAGCCGAGTGGCTAAACTATTATTTTTATTTGTAACAATCTTAGTACTATCTGCATGTGGAGCCGATTCGAAAGAAGACGTTGTGAAAAAACTAAGTAACAAGTGGGTGGATACAAAGGGATATGAACTCACAGCTGAGATGAGCATCTTGACTGGGGATGAACCAAGAGTGTACGGTGTGGAAGTTTGGCATACTAAACCAGATTTTTACCGAGTAGAGGTGTCGGATACAAATGCTGAGAATACGCAAATGATAATTCGTAACACAGAAGGCGTATTTGTCGTAACACCAGCACTAAACAAAACGTATAAGTTTCAAAGCAAATGGCCAACTGAAAATAGCCAAGCATATTTGATCGGTTCGCTAGCTAACGACATCAAAAAAGATAAAACAGCAACCTTCAAAGAAGAAGGAGACAATTATGTCTTTGAAACAAAAACTAGTAATAATCATAAAAACATGCTGCCGCATCAAAAAATTTATATAAATAAAAAGACATTACTACCAACAGATGTTTCTATCATGAATGAAAACAAAGAAGAACAAATTCACATTAAATTCAACAAAGTATCGCTAGGAAAAACACGTGCAGCAGCGGAATATAAGATTGAACAAAAACCTACTGGTAAAGCAGAAGGCACGGAAGAAACAGTAGAGACATCAGCGGAGATCGATGATGCTGAATTTGAAACGTATTATCCAATGTTAAAATGGGATCAAGTGCATAACATTGATGAAAAAGTAATGGAAGTCGACGGAGAAAAAAGAATTATTTTAACCTATAGCGGAGACAAAGAATTTACAATTATTCAACATCGTAGTGAACAAGGCGATTCTTCTATCATTCCTGTATTTTCACCTGGAGATCCAGTTGATCTAGGAGTTGCAATTGGTGCGATAACAGACCAATCTCTTTCTTGGGAACAAGACGGAATGTCATTCTTTATTGCTTCTTCTACTTTAACAAAAGAAGAAATGATTGAAGTTGCGGCATCAATGACTACTGGTGGTTTAAAGTGATTAGGGTTGACTACTTCATTACACTAGTAGGATAATCGATTTAAACTGATTAAAAGAGGGAACTATATGTCGCAAGAGCATTACCGACCTACATTCATCAAGGTAAATTTACAAGCCATACAAGATAATATAAAACGACTCAAGGAAACACTTCCAGCACATACAGAAGTGATTGCAGTAGTTAAGGCAAATGGGTACGGCCATGGAGATATTGCTGTTGCGCGAGCTGCATTAAAAGCAGGAGCCATTCTCTTGGCGGTTGCCACGCCGGAAGAGGCATTGCGCTTAAGGGAAGCGGGTATTCAAGCGGATATACTTTTACTAGGTACATCCCCGCTCTCTTTCTTGGAGGAGGCTTCCAAACAGAACATTACACTTACAGCATATTCATATGATTGGCTAAATGCTACTCGGAATTTCCAAAGTCCTTTGAAGCTGCATATAAAGATTGATAGCGGTATGGGCAGAATTGGTTTTACGGAAGAAACAGAGCTACAGCAGGCACTTGCTTTCATTCGTGAAAGAAATTGGTTGCATATTACGGGCGTTTTCACGCATTTTGCAACCGCGGATGAGGAAGAACAAACACTATTCCAACAACAAGTTACAAGATTTGAAAAGTTATTAAATGTATTTGAGCAAAGACCTACCCTAGTACACACCTCTAATAGTGCAACGGCTTTGATACATCCTGAGCAACACTGGAATGCTGTGCGTTTTGGTATATCTATGTATGGGATATCACCATCCCCTTGGGTTAATGGGGAACTTCCATTTCCGTTAGAAAAAGCACTTACGTTGCACACGGAGGTTGCGCATGTAAAAAAGGTTCCAAAGGGCTCTACCATTGGTTACGGAGCTACATATGTAGCTCCATCAGATGAGTGGATTGCAACAATTCCGATTGGTTATGCAGATGGCTTATTAAGAAAACTACACAATCAATCTGTATTGATAAAAGGAAAAAAGATGCCAATCGTCGGGAAAATTTGTATGGATCAATGCATGGTTCGTCTCGATGAAAAAGTGAAGATTGGTGAAAAAGTTGTATTAATAGGTAAACAAGAAACAGAGGAGATCCTTATAGAAGAATGGGCTGAAGCACTGCAAACTATCCCATATGAAGTTTGCTGCACATTTTCCAATAGAATCCCTAGAATATATAGCAAATAAACTTTCGACAAAATTTAAGAATATATGCATAATTTGTCTAACCATTTCTCGTAATGTCTTTTATTTCATCTTGAGAAATGGTAAGATGAAGTATATTGTCATATAGGGAAATGTTTTGTCGGAGGTGTTTGCTGTGGTAAGTGATAAAAAGAAAAAGGAAGCGATTATTCAGCTTCCACATCAATTGGTTAATGAAGGAGTAAAAACCGTAAAACAATCATTAACTGGCGTAGAAAGTTTCGTTCGTGTCCAAGCAAATGAATATATAAAAAATGGTCAGGCAAATCTTATAAGAGAAGCGATGATGAAGGGCTATGTTGAGATGTCTCATATAAATCTATCCATTTGTACGGAGTGTTTACATGCAGAATACGAAGCTCAACATACAACAGAGCGACTCGTAAGTGGAGGATGAAAATTTGATCGTAAAACGTGGAGACGTTTTTTTTGCGGATTTATCACCAGTAATCGGGTCTGAGCAAGGTGGAACCAGACCCGTTTTGGTGATACAAAATGATATCGGTAATAGATTCAGTCCAACTGTCATTGTGGCAGCTATCACAGCTCAAATTCAAAAGGCAAAATTACCAACGCATGTAGAGATAAATGCAAAAGAATATGATTTTGAACGTGATTCGGTTATTTTATTGGAACAGTTAAGAACAATTGATAAATCTCGACTCACGGATAAAATCACCCACCTAGACGTAGACGTGATGGAAAATGTGGATCATGCATTAGGGATTAGCTTAGGGATCGTTAAATTTTAATACATAGTAAGAACACAATGTGTAGCCGACAAAGACACATTGTGTTTTTTAATAGCTAGAAATCTTTTGTTATTAAATAGAAGATCTGAATAACATCTATTAATAATTTTAATGAGGTTACAGTGGGCGGAAAACATTACCGTTCGTGCTTGCTCAATGTAGAAAAACGTTGTAGTTACACTGCGGCGTCTGTGCTTTTTTAAATGTGGACAAGTTTAAAAGATCACGTAAACCGTGTATAAAAGATGTAATGTAAGATGAAATTCTGTACAATATAATTACTAATATTCAACGAGGAGATGTATGGTAAACGATGAATAAAAGAATTGCTTCGTATATCCACGAAAATATTGATGAAATTTTAGAAAATTGGAGAGTCAAAATGGAAGAAGAAAAGGATGATCGTTTCTTCCAAATTATGTCGGATAAAGTTGTTGACAATACAGTTCGTGAATTCGGAGAGTTAATGATTTCGAATCTAACGGAAGAACGAGCAACATATACGGCAAAGTTAAATGATTTCTCCGTTCAAATTGTACGATATGGATGGTCTATTTCTTTTGTATTAAAGGCACTAACCAACTTTACGGAAGTAATTTATGAAAAAATGGACGAAGTAGAGTATTTAAACGAAGGTAATTTCAAATCACACAGAGAAATATTAACTAATTGGATTACTCCTTTAAATCATAGTATTGTGGATGCTTATTCTGTTGTTTGGGAAAAAACAGTGAGCTTACAAAAAATTGCGTTACAAGAACTTTCTGCTTCATTAATTCCTGTTTTTGAAAAAATTTCAGTAATGCCTTTAGTGGGTACAATAGATACGGAAAGAGCAAAACTAATAATGGAAAACCTACTACAGGGAGTAGTTAAGCATCGTGCAGAAGTAGTATTACTAGACATTACAGGAGTTCCTGTAGTAGATACGATGGTTGCGCATCATATAATTCAAGCGGCAGATGCCGTACGTTTAGTCGGAGCCAAATGTATGTTAGTTGGAATCCGACCAGAAATTGCACAAACTATCGTCACTCTAGGCATTAATCTAAATGATTTCACAACAACAAGCACTTTACAAAAAGGGGTTGAACAAGCCTTAGCAATGACAAATCGTGCAATAGTAGAGGTGAATATATAATGATGGCAAGAATACCGATTTTAAAACTGAGAGATTGTTTAATCGTTTCCATCCAATGGGAGTTAGATGATCAAACTGCACTTGCTTTTCAAGAAGATTTACTTGATAAGCTTCATACAACCTCAGCAAGAGGAGTAGTACTTGATCTTACTCCGATTGACTTTATCGACTCATTCATCGCTAAGGTACTGGGTGATGTTATTAGTATGTCCGGTCTAATGGGTGCGAAGGTAGTGATTACAGGCATTCAACCTGCAGTAGCTATTACCCTCATAGAATTAGGAATTAGGCTTGAGAATGTAGTCACAGCTCTAGACTTAGAAAATGGATTGGAAAAATTAGAACGAGAATTGGAGGACTAATCCATATGAACTTAAGGTCTTCTGTTGATATAATAACTGAGTGGGATATCGTTGCTGCAAGGCAACTTGGAAGAAATGAAGCGAAAGATGTTGGCTTCGGTACAGTTGACCAAGCGAGAATTACGACAGCGATTAGTGAACTCGCTCGAAATATATATTTATATGCAGGTAAAGGTAAAATAGAAATTAGACAAATTACAGAAGGTAATCATAGAGGTCTACTAGTAATCGCATCTGATAAAGGGCCTGGAATTGTAGATGTTCGAAAAGTCATGGAAGATGGCTATACGACATCAGGCGGTCTAGGTGCCGGTCTACCAGGTGTAAAGAGACTAATGGATGACTTTAAAATTGAAACTGTACTAGGAGAAGGTACTACAATTAGCGCATCTAAGTTATTAAGATAGGAGGTAAATTTAAAGTATGCCTCAAGAGTTTAAGAGACAATACAAAGAAATTTTAGGACAATATACACAGAGACAAACGGAACATAATTTATATGAGGGTCAAAATTTCAGCAGACAACTCATTCAAAAGAATATTTCTCCGGAGGAAGTTATAAGCATACATAAGGCTTCTTTAGAAGAACTTATGCCTGATTTGCCGAAAGATGTTTGGCATTCTTTTGACTTATTAATAGAAGTGATGATTAGATATGGACTAGCATTAAAAGAACATCAAACGTTAATAAAAAAACAGGAAAACTTTAAAATGGAAATGGAGCTGGCGTCTAATGTTCAACAAACCTTGTTGAAAACAAAGGTGCCAGAGATGAACGATTTGGATATAGGAATGATCTCTGTTCCTGCAAAAGAAATGAATGGTGATTATACGCATTTTCTAAATGACGATACTACAGTAGGTATCGCTGTTGCTGATGTAATCGGGAAAGGAATTCCAGCTGCCCTATGCATGTCCATGATTAAATATGGGATGGATAGTTTGAATGGGGCAGAAACCGAACCTATCATTGTACTAGACGTCATTAATAGAATTGTTGAGAAAAGTGTAAGTGATTCGATGTTTATTTCTATGTTTTATGGAACCTACGACACTTCGAAAAGTGTGTTTACATATGCATCAGCTGGACACGAACCACCTTTATTTTATTGTGCTAAATCTAATAGTTTTTCAGAATTACAAGCAAAAGGATTGTTATTAGGCGTTATTTCCAATGTTAAATATGAACAACATTCTATTTCCTTAGAAAAAGACGATTTTATCGTTATGATGACCGATGGCGTAACTGAATGTCGTTCAAAAGATGGATTCATTGACCAAAATACCGTGATGGATATTATTGAAAGCGTAAGAGATCAGTCCGCTCAAGAAATGGTGGAATATGTATTTCATAAGCTGGAGGAATTACAGGAGTTTGAACAACGAGATGATTTTACGCTCGTTATTTTCAAAAAGAAGTAATTTAAGGTTTATCAAAAGCTAATTGGTGGTATATAGACTATATATAGCGAAAACGGGGGAACAGTAAATGAATATATCAGTTGAATTACATACATTAGATGAGTTACACGTTAAAGGATTAATAGGTGGAGAGATTGATGCTTTTACAGCACCAATTCTAAGAGAGAAACTTATGGAGATAACCTTACAAGAAAATACGCATGTTGAATTGAATTTAATGGACGTTTCATATATGGATAGTACAGGACTAGGTGTTTTTGTTGGCTTTTATAAAAGTATAAATGCTGCAAATGGTCATATGGAGTTAACGGGACTTTCATCTAGATTGAAGCGCTTATTCGATATAACTGGTTTAGTTGAGATTATGGATATCCAGGCTACAGATAAAGAGGTGAAAATAGATGAAACCGTTTGATTATGTAGAAATCCGGGTGCCGGCAAAGCCACAGTATGTTAGTGTTGCTCGACTCACAATTTCTGGTTTGGCCAATCGCATCGGATTTACGTATGACGATATAGAAGACTTAAAAATTGCTGCAAGCGAAGCCATTACAAATGCTGTACAACATGCTTATGCGGATAATGAGGAAGGCGAAGTGGTCATTGGCTGCGCGTTGTACGAAGAAAAAATGGAAATCATGGTAGCTGATCATGGGAAAAGTTTTAACTTTGAAGAAACGAAAGCAAAAGTAGGACCATACCACGAGTTAGAAGAAATTTCTTTTTTAAGAGAAGGCGGTCTTGGGTTATATTTAATCGAGACGTTAATGGATGAAGTGAAAGTCCATCACCAAGAAGGTGTTACTGTATTTATGACGAAACATGTCGGAGTAGAGCAGGTGGATGAAAATGTCGAACACGTCCCTTCCTAATAAAGAATCGAAAGAGAAAATATTGGAATGGATCAAGGAATATCAAGAGACAGAAAGTGAAGAGGCTCAAACAAATTTAGTGCTAAATTATACTAGGTTGGTTGAATCTATTGCTCGAAAATATTCTAATGGTAAATCGCATCATGAGGATATCGCGCAAGTAGGCATGCTTGGACTCCTTGGTGCTATTCGAAGATATGATCCATCTTTCGGTAAAAACTTTGAAGCTTTTGCAATTCCGACAATTATAGGCGAGATAAAACGCTTTTTGAGAGATAAAACGTGGGCTATTCATGTTCCAAGAAGGATTAAAGAGCTAGGACCACGTATCCGAGCAGCGGTTGAAACACTAACAGTTGAATTTCAACGTTCACCTATTATCCCTGAAATAGCTGATTTTCTAGGGGTAGAAGTAGAAGATGTACTAGAAGCTATGGAAATGGGTAAAAGTTATCAAGCGCTATCTATGGATCATTCCCTTGAATCAGATTCGGATGGAAGTACAATTACATTATTTGACGTAATAGGTAAAACGGATGGCGAATACGAGAAAACTGATCAACGTCTACTTGTAGCTAATGCACTTAGTGTTTTATCTGAACGAGAGAAAGAAATAATTCAACTTACATATATGGAGCAGCTTAGTCAAAAAGAAACGGGAGATCGTCTCGGTATATCCCAAATGCACGTATCTAGAATTCAACGCAAAGCTATAAAGAAATTACAAGAGACCATTTTATCGTCAGGTGGAGTAGTAAAATGATGGATTTTTCAGATGACAAAGTAGAATTGTTTGTATACCAAGAAGCCAAAAGTGGAAATTTAGAATCTGGAGATACCTATTACATTACAAAGACAGATGATTTTATGCTTTGTGCTATAGCAGATGGATTGGGAAATGGACCAGTGGCTAAAGAGTCTGCTGATATTATCCCAGAAATTTTAGAGCAATATAAAGAAGAAACGTTAGATGAATTATTATTACGTTGCAATGATTTGATGATTCAAAAACGAGGTGCGGCAGTAGCCTTAGTTAAAATAGATTATAAAAATCAAACTATATCCTATAGCTGTGTAGGAAATGTGAAGTTTTATATGTATAAACGCGTTACCGACAAAATGATTTATCCTTTACCAGTAATGGGCTATTTGTCTGGAAGAAAACAAAGGATTAATACCCAAACGTACGCATGCGAAAAAAATGACTTATTCATGCTACACTCTGATGGTGTTGTGATGAGTAGTCCAAAATCTACTATTAAAGCTTCGGCAAATGCTCGATGTCTCTATGACACGGTTTTTAAGGAAATCGAACATGGCGACGACTCTACATTTATAGTTGGAAGCTTACTCTAATCTAGGGTAAGCTTTTTTTGTTGCTCTTTTTCTATATTCTTCGATAGTTCTCTAATAAAAAGAAGATGACACATATGGTAAAATGAGTACTATAAGGAAAGGACGTGTTTGTTTTGGAAATAAAGAAGATGCTCCAACTAGTTTCAAAAGATACGGGTGTCAAATCATCGCAAGCAGAACAGGTTATAAAATTACTTGAAGAGGGGAATACGGTTCCCTTCATCGCTCGATATAGAAAAGAACAAACAGGGTCTTTAGACGAAGTTCAAATAAAAGCCGTCGAAGATCGCTATAACTACATACAACAACTAGAACAAAGAAAAGAAGAAATTCTCCGCTTAATCGAAGAACAAGGTAAATTAACCGAAGAGTTGGCAACTTCAATTAATAATGCGACAGTGCTTCAGCGAGTAGAAGATTTATATCGCCCTTATAAACAAAAACGTAGAACGAAAGCTACTATTGCAAAAGAAAAAGGATTAGAACCGCTGGCTACTTTAATAATGACTTTCCCTAAGGAGTCCGTAGCTCTATTAGCAGAAGACTTTCTGAATGAGGATTTAGAAGTGCTATCTGTGGAGGACGCATTACTAGGAGCTAGGGATATCCTAGCAGAGCAATTCGCTGATGATGCCAAAATACGAGAGCAAATTAGAAATATTACCCGTGCAGACGGCAAAATTATTGCATCTGTTAAAAAAGCAGAGCTAGACGAAAAGAATGTATTTGAGATGTATTACGAGTACGAAGAACCTGTGAAAAAGATTGTTCCTCATCGTATTTTAGCGTTAAACCGAGGAGAAAAAGAGGATATTCTAAAAGTAGGTCTTCAGGTTCCAATGGAGAAAGCTACTAATGTGATGAAAGCTCAATGGATAAAATCCTCTTCTAGTAACGCGATAGATCAGATTGAAATGGCAGTAGAAGATTCGTATAAGCGACTAATACAACCTTCTGTAGAGCGAGAGATTCGAGCAGAGCTTACAGAAAAAGCAGAAGCGCAGGCTATTCATATTTTCTCTGAAAACCTACGAAATCTACTATTGCAACCACCTTTAAAAGGTAAAGTCATTCTAGGCGTCGATCCAGCTTATCGTACTGGGTGTAAGCTAGCGGTTGTAGATGATACAGGAAAGCTTTTAGAGGTTTCTGCTATTTATCCACATGCACCCAAAATGGATGTAGAAGGCTCAAAGAAAAAAGTGCTTGCTTACTTAAAGAATTATCCTATTTCTTTAGTTGCAATCGGAAATGGAACAGCCTCCCGCGAAACAGAGCAATTTATCGTGGACTGTTTGCAAGAAGCTGAGGGAGAAGTCGCATATGTAATAGTGAACGAAGCAGGTGCCAGTGTGTATTCAGCTTCCGAAACTGCACGTAACGAGTTTCCTGACTTACAAGTAGAGCAGCGTAGTGCGGTATCTATTGCAAGAAGGCTACAGGATCCTTTGGCAGAATTAGTGAAAATAGATCCAAAAGCAGTAGGAGTAGGGCAATACCAGCATGACGTTTCACAAAAAAAATTATCGGATTCCCTATCCTTTATAGTAGAAACTGCAGTTAACCAAGTCGGAGTAAATGTAAACACAGCATCAGCATCTCTATTACAATACGTTTCTGGACTTTCAAAAACAGTTGCAGAAAACGTTGTGAATATGAGGAATGAGCAAGGAAGATTTACTTCTCGAGCACAACTGAAGAAAATTCCACGCCTTGGCGCTAAAACATATGAGCAAGCAATTGGATTCTTACGCATACCAGATGCAAAAAATCCATTCGATGCAACTGGTATCCATCCTGAAAGCTATAAAGGTGCAGAGCAGGTACTGGAAATTGCGGGTCTAAAGAAAACGCAAATCGGCACAAGAGAAGCAGAAGAGGCATTAAAGGAAATTTCAATAGAAGAAGTCAGTAGAGAATTAGAAATAGGCGAAATCACATTAATAGATATAGTAGAAACATTGATCAAGCCGGCACGTGATCCTCGTGAAGCATTCCCACAGCCGATCCTGAAAAAAGATGTACTCAAATTAGAGGACTTAAAAACGGGGATGGAACTGCAAGGAACAGTACGAAATGTAGTCGATTTTGGTGCATTTGTCGATATCGGCGTAAAACAAGATGGCTTAGTGCATATTTCTAAACTGAAAAAAGGTTTTGTCAAACATCCTTTAGATGTTGTTTCGCTTGGAGATATAGTCACTGTATGGGTAGAACAGTTCGATGCCAATAAAGGAAGAATTGCATTAACGATGCTTCCTCCAGAACAACAAATGTAACTAATAGAGTTGTCCAATGGAGATATGTCGTTGGACAACCTCTTTTTAAATAGGGGTGAGTTAATTTGTCAGATGAAAAACTGTACGAACTAGTATGTCATGTATCGAACGAGATCTTTGGGAAAGACTTTCTACATAGCGCGTATTTTAACAAACGACTTAGAACTACTGGTGGAAGATATATGTTGAGATCACATCATATAGAAATAAATCCCTTAGTATTCGAAAAATATGGAATGGATGAATTGGTCGGGGTTATCAAACATGAACTTTGTCATTATCATTTACATATAGAAGGAAAAGGCTATCAACATCGGGATGCTGACTTTCGAGCGCTACTCCAAATAACAAACTCACCTAGATTTTGCTCTACATTAATGGAGAGAAAAGTAAGCAAGACTACAAAGAAGTATACGTATAAATGCGCAAAATGCTCCCTTTTATATAATCGGAAAATTCGTTTAAATACGAAGAAATACCGTTGTGGCAAGTGTTACGGGGATTTGATATTAGTTTCTTTAGAAAAACTGAAATAAATTTCCGAAAAGTAGTTGACGTTTTGCAAAACCCTCTCTATAATAGAAAAAGTCGAGTAAAACAAAACGACAAAAATTATTCCGAAGTAGCTCAGTGGTAGAGCAATCGACTGTTAATCGATTGGTCGTAGGTTCGAGTCCTACCTTCGGAGCCATTATGGCCCCTTGGTCAAGCGGTTAAGACACCGCCCTTTCACGGCGGTAACACGGGTTCGAATCCCGTAGGGGTCATTACCATTTATAAATTCATATCTTTAACGGTCCCGTGGTGTAGCGGTTAACATGCCTGCCTGTCACGCAGGAGATCGCCGGTTCGATCCCGGTCGGGACCGCCATGTTGGGGTATAGCCAAGCGGTAAGGCAATGGATTTTGATTCCATCATGCCCTGGTTCGAATCCAGGTACCCCAGCCATTTTTGAGCCATTAGCTCAGTTGGTAGAGCATCTGACTTTTAATCAGAGGGTCGTAGGTTCGAATCCTACATGGCTCATCAAATTGTTATTGACATTTAAGGTGTAAGAGAGTATAATCAACCTTGTCCTATTAATTACTAAGCGGTCGTGGCGGAACGGCAGACGCGCTAGGTTGAGGGCCTAGTGGGGGATAACCCCGTGGAGGTTCAAGTCCTCTCGGCCGCACCAGTCACATAACAATTTAACATAATTAAATGCGGGTGTAGTTTAGTGGTAAAACCTCAGCCTTCCAAGCTGATGATGAGAGTTCGATTCTCTTCACCCGCTCCATTATTTAATACTATTGAACATTGAAAACTGAACATGCAAAACGTTAAGACATACAGCTTATCGACTAACTTTGTTAGTTTGATAGCAAAACAATTTTGACATCATTTAATGATGATGCCAGCAAAACAAATGAGCTTTTTAAGTTCTCTATTATGGAGAGTTTGATCCTGGCTCAGGACGAACGCTGGCGGCATGCCTAATACATGCAAGTCGAGCGAATGACGAAGAAGCTTGCTTCTTCTGATTTAGCGGCGGACGGGTGAGTAACACGTGGGCAACCTGCCCTGTAGATTGGGATAACTCCGGGAAACCGGGGCTAATACCGAATAATCCATTTCCTCACATGTGGAGATGTTAAAAGACGGTTTCGGCTGTCACTACAGGATGGGCCCGCGGCGCATTAGCTAGTTGGTGAGGTAACGGCTCACCAAGGCGACGATGCGTAGCCGACCTGAGAGGGTGATCGGCCACACTGGGACTGAGACACGGCCCAGACTCCTACGGGAGGCAGCAGTAGGGAATCTTCCACAATGGACGAAAGTCTGATGGAGCAATGCCGCGTGAGTGAAGAAGGTTTTCGGATCGTAAAACTCTGTTGTGAGGGAAGAACAAGTACGAGAGTAACTGCTCGTACCTTGACGGTACCTCATTAGAAAGCCACGGCTAACTACGTGCCAGCAGCCGCGGTAATACGTAGGTGGCAAGCGTTGTCCGGAATTATTGGGCGTAAAGCGCGCGCAGGCGGTCCTTTAAGTCTGATGTGAAATCCCACGGCTCAACCGTGGAAGGTCATTGGAAACTGGGGGACTTGAGTACAGAAGAGGAAAGCGGAATTCCAAGTGTAGCGGTGAAATGCGTAGAGATTTGGAGGAACACCAGTGGCGAAGGCGGCTTTCTGGTCTGTAACTGACGCTGAGGCGCGAAAGCGTGGGGAGCAAACAGGATTAGATACCCTGGTAGTCCACGCCGTAAACGATGAGTGCTAAGTGTTAGGGGGTTTCCGCCCCTTAGTGCTGCAGCTAACGCATTAAGCACTCCGCCTGGGGAGTACGGTCGCAAGACTGAAACTCAAAGGAATTGACGGGGGCCCGCACAAGCGGTGGAGCATGTGGTTTAATTCGAAGCAACGCGAAGAACCTTACCAGGTCTTGACATCCCGCTGACCGGTCTAGAGATAGGCTTTTCCCTTCGGGGACAGCGGTGACAGGTGGTGCATGGTTGTCGTCAGCTCGTGTCGTGAGATGTTGGGTTAAGTCCCGCAACGAGCGCAACCCTTGATCTTAGTTGCCAGCATTCAGTTGGGCACTCTAAGGTGACTGCCGGTGATAAACCGGAGGAAGGTGGGGATGACGTCAAATCATCATGCCCCTTATGACCTGGGCTACACACGTGCTACAATGGACGGTACAGAGGGTCGCAACCCCGCGAGGGTGAGCAAATCCCATAAAACCGTTCTCAGTTCGGATTGTAGGCTGCAACTCGCCTACATGAAGCCGGAATCGCTAGTAATCGTGGATCAGCATGCCACGGTGAATACGTTCCCGGGCCTTGTACACACCGCCCGTCACACCACGAGAGTTTGTAACACCCGAAGTCGGTGGGGTAACCCTTACGGGAGCCAGCCGCCGAAGGTGGGACAGATGATTGGGGTGAAGTCGTAACAAGGTAGCCGTATCGGAAGGTGCGGCTGGATCACCTCCTTTCTAAGGATAATATCGGAATACAGATTTTTATCTGTATCTTAACGTTTTGCAGTTCAGTTTTGAATGTTCATTTTTATATGAAGATTCGATACTTGTTCTTTGAAAACTGGATAAAACGACATTGAAACAATAAACAACAAGAAATTCAAGTTGTGGTTACTTCGGTAATCATAATGTGTAAGACTTTTTAACTTTTAGGTTAAGTTAATAAGGGCGCACGGTGAATGCCTTGGCACTAGGAGTCGACGAAGGACGGCACTAACACCGATATGCTTCGGGGAGCTGTAAGTGAGCTTTGATCCGGAGATTTCCGAATGGGGAAACCCACTGTTCGTAATGGAGCAGTACATTTGCGTGAATACATAGCGCATCTGAGACACACCCAGGGAACTGAAACATCTAAGTACCTGGAGGAAGAGAAAGAAAAATCGATTCCCTGAGTAGCGGCGAGCGAAACGGGAATAGCCCAAACCAAGAGGCTTGCCTCTTGGGGTTGTAGGACACTCTACATAGAGTTACAAAGGAATGAGTTAGACGAAGCGATCTGGAAAGGTCCGCAGGATAGGGTAAAAGCCCCGTAGTCCAAAATTCATTCTCTCTTGAGTGTATCCTGAGTACGGCGGAACACGTGAAATTCCGTCGGAATCCGGGAGGACCATCTCCCAAGGCTAAATACTACCTAGTGACCGATAGTGAACCAGTACCGTGAGGGAAAGGTGAAAAGCACCCCGGAAGGGGAGTGAAATAGATCCTGAAACCGTGTGCCTACAAGTAGTTAGAGCCCGTTAATGGGTGATAGCGTGCCTTTTGTAGAATGAACCGGCGAGTTACGATTACATGCAAGGTTAAGTTGAGAAGACGGAGCCGCAGCGAAAGCGAGTCTGAATAGGGCGAATGAGTATGTGGTCGTAGACCCGAAACCAGGTGATCTACCCATGTCCAGGATGAAGGTAAGGTAACACTTACTGGAGGTCCGAACCCACGCACGTTGAAAAGTGCGGGGATGAGGTGTGGGTAGCGGAGAAATTCCAATCGAACCTGGAGATAGCTGGTTCTCTCCGAAATAGCTTTAGGGCTAGCCTCAAACGTTAGAATCTTGGAGGTAGAGCACTGTTTGGACTAGGGGCCCATCCCGGGTTACCGAATTCAGACAAACTCCGAATGCCAATGATTTATGTTTGGGAGTCAGACTGCGAGTGATAAGATCCGTAGTCAAGAGGGAAACAGCCCAGACCACCAGCTAAGGTCCCAAAGTATTTGTTAAGTGGAAAAGGATGTGGCGTTGCTTAGACAACCAGGATGTTGGCTTAGAAGCAGCCATCATTTAAAGAGTGCGTAATAGCTCACTGGTCGAGTGACGCTGCGCCGAAAATGTATCGGGGCTAAACAAATCACCGAAGCTGTGGATTGATACCTTTGGTATCAGTGGTAGGAGAGCGTTCTAAGGGCGTTGAAGTCAGACCGGAAGGACTGGTGGAGCGCTTAGAAGTGAGAATGCCGGTATGAGTAGCGAAAGACGGGTGAGAATCCCGTCCACCGTATGACTAAGGTTTCCTGAGGAAGGCTCGTCCGCTCAGGGTTAGTCGGGACCTAAGCCGAGGCCGATAGGCGTAGGCGATGGATAACAGGTTGATATTCCTGTACCACCAAACCACCGTTTGAGTAATGGGGGGACGCAGAAGGATAGGGTAAGCATGCTGTTGGTTATGCATGTCCAAGCAGTAAGGTGTGAATGTAGGCAAATCCGCATTCTGTAACATTGAGCTGTGATGGCGAGGACGTATGTCCGGAGTTCCTGATTTCACACTGCCAAGAAAAGCCTCTAGCGAGGTGATAGGTGCCCGTACCGCAAACCGACACAGGTAGTCGAGGAGAGAATCCTAAGGTGAGCGAGAGAACTCTCGTTAAGGAACTCGGCAAAATGACCCCGTAACTTCGGGAGAAGGGGTGCTCTTTTGGGTGCATAGCCTAGAAGAGCCGCAGTGAATAGGCCCAGGCGACTGTTTAGCAAAAACACAGGTCTCTGCAAAACCGTAAGGTGAAGTATAGGGGCTGACGCCTGCCCGGTGCTGGAAGGTTAAGAGGAGTGCTTAGCGCAAGCGAAGGTGCGAATTGAAGCCCCAGTAAACGGCGGCCGTAACTATAACGGTCCTAAGGTAGCGAAATTCCTTGTCGGGTAAGTTCCGACCCGCACGAAAGGCGTAACGATCTGGGCACTGTCTCAACGAGAGACTCGGTGAAATTATAGTACCTGTGAAGATGCAGGTTACCCGCGACAGGACGGAAAGACCCCGTGGAGCTTTACTATAGCTTGATATTGAATTTTGGTGCAACTTGTACAGGATAGGCAGGAGCCTTAGAGCCCGGAGCGCCAGCTTCGGAGGAGGCGTCGGTGGGATACTGCCCTGGTTGTATTGAAATTCTAACCCATACCCGTAACCCGGGTAGGAGACAGTGTCAGGCGGGTAGTTTGACTGGGGCGGTCGCCTCCTAAAGTGTAACGGAGGCGCCCAAAGGTTCCCTCAGAATGGTTGGAAATCATTCGAAGAGTGTAAAGGCAGAAGGGAGCTTGACTGCGAGACCTACAAGTCGAGCAGGGTCGAAAGACGGGCTTAGTGATCCGGTGGTTCCGCATGGAAGGGCCATCGCTCAACGGATAAAAGCTACCCCGGGGATAACAGGCTTATCTCCCCCAAGAGTCCACATCGACGGGGAGGTTTGGCACCTCGATGTCGGCTCATCGCATCCTGGGGCTGTAGTCGGTCCCAAGGGTTGGGCTGTTCGCCCATTAAAGCGGTACGCGAGCTGGGTTCAGAACGTCGTGAGACAGTTCGGTCCCTATCCGTCGTGGGCGTAGGAAATTTGAGAGGAGCTGTCCTTAGTACGAGAGGACCGGGATGGACACACCGCTGGTGTACCAGTTGTTCTGCCAAGAGCATCGCTGGGTAGCTATGTGTGGACGGGATAAGTGCTGAAAGCATCTAAGCACGAAGCCCCCCTCAAGATGAGATTTCCCATTACGCAAGTAAGTAAGATCCCTCAAAGACGATGAGGTAGATAGGTTCGGGGTGGAAGCGTGGCGACACGTGTAGCTGACGAATACTAATCGATCGAGGACTTAACCAAATTTGTTTAACGTAACAATGTCGTTTATCCAGTTTTGAGTGAACAAGCACTCTATTATAAGAGGGTTTCAAGATACAAGCAGTGCTAGGAAACGATTGAGAGAAGGAAGGAGCGTACTAACGTACGTGACTGACGGAACGAATGAAGTTGACAACGCAATGCGCAGTATATTGAAAGCCGAAGAGTCTAGTGATGATGGCGAAGAGGTCACACCCGTTCCCATACCGAACACGGAAGTTAAGCTCTTCAGCGCCGATGGTAGTTGGGGGTCTCCCCCTGTGAGAGTAGGACGTCGCTGGGCATCAAAGTAAAGTCATTACCGAGTAAATCGGTAATGACTTTTTTGTTTATACTAAAACAGAATAAATAAAGCCGTAGGCAGTCTTTTCTCTATAAGGTAGTGTGCAGGAAAGTAGAGGGGCAAAGAGTTCAAGAAAGCAATGAGAGAGGCTAGGAACGTATAACATACGCGAGAATCGCACGAATGTAGCTGACGAAGAAATCTGTAGCCCATCTGATTTCGCAGCCCCGGACACGGAAGTTGAGCTCTTGTGCCGATGGTAGTTGGGGGTCTCTCCCTGTGAGAGTAGGACGTCACTGCACCAAAGAAAAAGTCGTTACCGAATTATCGGTAATGACTTTTTTGTATGTTTGTAAAGAAAGCTCAATTAAATAATACTATTGTTTTCTGTTACAACTGGGCATTTTTCATGGTCTAGGTTGAGTCTCCACAGGTTTAAATATTGCAAATCACCACTAATTGTTTTCTTACGGAGATGATTCTAGCTTTCGTTCTTATATAAGAGCACTAGAAATTATAGATTAACTAAAAATATATGCTTACGTTTACGTAATTGACCAACTTTCTTCAGAATATAGGATCGATTTTTCTGACTCATTCAACGAAAATCATCAAATATAGTAATATCAATAATAAGATATAGCAATGCCTTAGAGAAAAAAGCCGAAGGCAGACTCACTCTATAAAAAATGTGTGAGAAAATAGAAGGTAAAGAGTTTGACGAAGCAAGTCTCAGAGCATATACGACATCACTTATTTAAATGAATTGTATCTCATATCATTATGTAGTAATCGAAGATCTTACTTTGTGCTAATATCTTTTATTTTGTTAAATAGATAACACTGCTGGTATTGAATAGGATGCAGTTAGCTTAATAAAATCCTAGTAATACAACAATATGAGGCAAGTAATACAGCTATTTATATATTAAATATAAAGTTTTTAAAAAAAATGAAAAAATCACTTGCCAATGTTAATGACAGGTGGTATAGTTATCAAGTTGTCATTTTCATTAGTGACTTACACAAAAAACAAATTAAAAAAAGTTGTTGACAACAATATCAGGATTTGATATGATATTAAAGTCGCCAAAACGACATCACAACAACATGAACATTGAAAACTGAACATGCAAAACGTTAAGACATACAGCTTATCAACTAACTTAGTTAGTTTGATAGCAAAACAATTTTGACATCATTTAATGATGATGCCAGCAAAACAAATGAGCTTTTTAAGTTCTCTATTATGGAGAGTTTGATCCTGGCTCAGGACGAACGCTGGCGGCATGCCTAATACATGCAAGTCGAGCGAATGACGAAGAAGCTTGCTTCTTCTGATTTAGCGGCGGACGGGTGAGTAACACGTGGGCAACCTGCCCTGTAGATTGGGATAACTCCGGGAAACCGGGGCTAATACCGAATAATCCATTTCCTCACATGGGGAGATGTTAAAAGACGGTTTCGGCTGTCACTACAGGATGGGCCCGCGGCGCATTAGCTAGTTGGTGAGGTAACGGCTCACCAAGGCGACGATGCGTAGCCGACCTGAGAGGGTGATCGGCCACACTGGGACTGAGACACGGCCCAGACTCCTACGGGAGGCAGCAGTAGGGAATCTTCCACAATGGACGAAAGTCTGATGGAGCAATGCCGCGTGAGTGAAGAAGGTTTTCGGATCGTAAAACTCTGTTGTGAGGGAAGAACAAGTACGAGAGTAACTGCTCGTACCTTGACGGTACCTCATTAGAAAGCCACGGCTAACTACGTGCCAGCAGCCGCGGTAATACGTAGGTGGCAAGCGTTGTCCGGAATTATTGGGCGTAAAGCGCGCGCAGGCGGTCCTTTAAGTCTGATGTGAAATCCCACGGCTCAACCGTGGAAGGTCATTGGAAACTGGGGGACTTGAGTACAGAAGAGGAAAGCGGAATTCCAAGTGTAGCGGTGAAATGCGTAGAGATTTGGAGGAACACCAGTGGCGAAGGCGGCTTTCTGGTCTGTAACTGACGCTGAGGCGCGAAAGCGTGGGGAGCAAACAGGATTAGATACCCTGGTAGTCCACGCCGTAAACGATGAGTGCTAAGTGTTAGGGGGTTTCCGCCCCTTAGTGCTGCAGCTAACGCATTAAGCACTCCGCCTGGGGAGTACGGTCGCAAGACTGAAACTCAAAGGAATTGACGGGGGCCCGCACAAGCGGTGGAGCATGTGGTTTAATTCGAAGCAACGCGAAGAACCTTACCAGGTCTTGACATCCCGCTGACCGGTCTAGAGATAGGCTTTTCCCTTCGGGGACAGCGGTGACAGGTGGTGCATGGTTGTCGTCAGCTCGTGTCGTGAGATGTTGGGTTAAGTCCCGCAACGAGCGCAACCCTTGATCTTAGTTGCCAGCATTCAGTTGGGCACTCTAAGGTGACTGCCGGTGATAAACCGGAGGAAGGTGGGGATGACGTCAAATCATCATGCCCCTTATGACCTGGGCTACACACGTGCTACAATGGACGGTACAGAGGGTCGCAACCCCGCGAGGGTGAGCAAATCCCATAAAACCGTTCTCAGTTCGGATTGTAGGCTGCAACTCGCCTACATGAAGCCGGAATCGCTAGTAATCGTGGATCAGCATGCCACGGTGAATACGTTCCCGGGCCTTGTACACACCGCCCGTCACACCACGAGAGTTTGTAACACCCGAAGTCGGTGGGGTAACCCTTACGGGAGCCAGCCGCCGAAGGTGGGACAGATGATTGGGGTGAAGTCGTAACAAGGTAGCCGTATCGGAAGGTGCGGCTGGATCACCTCCTTTCTAAGGATAATATCGGAATACAGATTTTTATCTGTATCTTAACGTTTTGCAGTTCAGTTTTGAATGTTCATTTTTATATGAAGATTCGATACTTGTTCTTTGAAAACTGGATAAAACGACATTGAAACAATAAACAACAAGAAATTCAAGTTGTGGTTACTTCGGTAATCATGATGTGTAAGACTTTTTAACTTTTAGGTTAAGTTAATAAGGGCGCACGGTGAATGCCTTGGCACTAGGAGTCGACGAAGGACGGCACTAACACCGATATGCTTCGGGGAGCTGTAAGTGAGCTTTGATCCGGAGATTTCCGAATGGGGAAACCCACTGTTCGTAATGGAGCAGTACATTTGCGTGAATACATAGCGCATCTGAGACACACCCAGGGAACTGAAACATCTAAGTACCTGGAGGAAGAGAAAGAAAAATCGATTCCCTGAGTAGCGGCGAGCGAAACGGGAATAGCCCAAACCAAGAGGCTTGCCTCTTGGGGTTGTAGGACACTCTACATAGAGTTACAAAGGAATGAGTTAGACGAAGCGATCTGGAAAGGTCCGCAGGATAGGGTAAAAGCCCCGTAGTCCAAAATTCATTCTCTCTTGAGTGTATCCTGAGTACGGCGGAACACGTGAAATTCCGTCGGAATCCGGGAGGACCATCTCCCAAGGCTAAATACTACCTAGTGACCGATAGTGAACCAGTACCGTGAGGGAAAGGTGAAAAGCACCCCGGAAGGGGAGTGAAATAGATCCTGAAACCGTGTGCCTACAAGTAGTTAGAGCCCGTTAATGGGTGATAGCGTGCCTTTTGTAGAATGAACCGGCGAGTTACGATTACATGCAAGGTTAAGTTGAGAAGACGGAGCCGCAGCGAAAGCGAGTCTGAATAGGGCGAATGAGTATGTGGTCGTAGACCCGAAACCAGGTGATCTACCCATGTCCAGGATGAAGGTAAGGTAACACTTACTGGAGGTCCGAACCCACGCACGTTGAAAAGTGCGGGGATGAGGTGTGGGTAGCGGAGAAATTCCAATCGAACCTGGAGATAGCTGGTTCTCTCCGAAATAGCTTTAGGGCTAGCCTCAAACGTTAGAATCTTGGAGGTAGAGCACTGTTTGGACTAGGGGCCCATCCCGGGTTACCGAATTCAGACAAACTCCGAATGCCAATGATTTATGTTTGGGAGTCAGACTGCGAGTGATAAGATCCGTAGTCAAGAGGGAAACAGCCCAGACCACCAGCTAAGGTCCCAAAGTATTTGTTAAGTGGAAAAGGATGTGGCGTTGCTTAGACAACCAGGATGTTGGCTTAGAAGCAGCCATCATTTAAAGAGTGCGTAATAGCTCACTGGTCGAGTGACGCTGCGCCGAAAATGTATCGGGGCTAAACAAATCACCGAAGCTGTGGATTGATACCTTTGGTATCAGTGGTAGGAGAGCGTTCTAAGGGCGTTGAAGTCAGACCGGAAGGACTGGTGGAGCGCTTAGAAGTGAGAATGCCGGTATGAGTAGCGAAAGACGGGTGAGAATCCCGTCCACCGTATGACTAAGGTTTCCTGAGGAAGGCTCGTCCGCTCAGGGTTAGTCGGGACCTAAGCCGAGGCCGATAGGCGTAGGCGATGGATAACAGGTTGATATTCCTGTACCACCAAACCACCGTTTGAGTAATGGGGGGACGCAGAAGGATAGGGTAAGCATGCTGTTGGTTATGCATGTCCAAGCAGTAAGGTGTGAATGTAGGCAAATCCGCATTCTGTAACATTGAGCTGTGATGGCGAGGACGTATGTCCGGAGTTCCTGATTTCACACTGCCAAGAAAAGCCTCTAGCGAGGTGATAGGTGCCCGTACCGCAAACCGACACAGGTAGTCGAGGAGAGAATCCTAAGGTGAGCGAGAGAACTCTCGTTAAGGAACTCGGCAAAATGACCCCGTAACTTCGGGAGAAGGGGTGCTCTTTTGGGTGCATAGCCTAGAAGAGCCGCAGTGAATAGGCCCAGGCGACTGTTTAGCAAAAACACAGGTCTCTGCAAAACCGTAAGGTGAAGTATAGGGGCTGACGCCTGCCCGGTGCTGGAAGGTTAAGAGGAGTGCTTAGCGCAAGCGAAGGTGCGAATTGAAGCCCCAGTAAACGGCGGCCGTAACTATAACGGTCCTAAGGTAGCGAAATTCCTTGTCGGGTAAGTTCCGACCCGCACGAAAGGCGTAACGATCTGGGCACTGTCTCAACGAGAGACTCGGTGAAATTATAGTACCTGTGAAGATGCAGGTTACCCGCGACAGGACGGAAAGACCCCGTGGAGCTTTACTATAGCTTGATATTGAATTTTGGTGCAACTTGTACAGGATAGGCAGGAGCCTTAGAGCCCGGAGCGCCAGCTTCGGAGGAGGCGTCGGTGGGATACTGCCCTGGTTGTATTGAAATTCTAACCCATACCCGTAACCCGGGTAGGAGACAGTGTCAGGCGGGTAGTTTGACTGGGGCGGTCGCCTCCTAAAGTGTAACGGAGGCGCCCAAAGGTTCCCTCAGAATGGTTGGAAATCATTCGAAGAGTGTAAAGGCAGAAGGGAGCTTGACTGCGAGACCTACAAGTCGAGCAGGGTCGAAAGACGGGCTTAGTGATCCGGTGGTTCCGCATGGAAGGGCCATCGCTCAACGGATAAAAGCTACCCCGGGGATAACAGGCTTATCTCCCCCAAGAGTCCACATCGACGGGGAGGTTTGGCACCTCGATGTCGGCTCATCGCATCCTGGGGCTGTAGTCGGTCCCAAGGGTTGGGCTGTTCGCCCATTAAAGCGGTACGCGAGCTGGGTTCAGAACGTCGTGAGACAGTTCGGTCCCTATCCGTCGTGGGCGTAGGAAATTTGAGAGGAGCTGTCCTTAGTACGAGAGGACCGGGATGGACACACCGCTGGTGTACCAGTTGTTCTGCCAAGAGCATCGCTGGGTAGCTATGTGTGGACGGGATAAGTGCTGAAAGCATCTAAGCACGAAGCCCCCCTCAAGATGAGATTTCCCATTACGCAAGTAAGTAAGATCCCTCAAAGACGATGAGGTAGATAGGTTCGGGGTGGAAGCGTGGCGACACGTGTAGCTGACGAATACTAATCGATCGAGGACTTAACCAAATTTGTTTAACGTAACAATGTCGTTTATCCAGTTTTGAGTGAACAAGCACTCTATTATAAGAGGGTTTCAAGATACAAGCAGTGCTAGGAAACGATTGAGAGAAGGAAGGAGCGTACTAACGTACGTGACTGACGGAACGAATGAAGTTGACAACGCAATGCGCAGTATATTGAAAGCCGAAGAGTCTAGTGATGATGGCGAAGAGGTCACACCCGTTCCCATACCGAACACGGAAGTTAAGCTCTTCAGCGCCGATGGTAGTTGGGGGTCTCCCCCTGTGAGAGTAGGACGTCGCTGGGCATCAAAGTAAAGTCATTACCGAGTAAATCGGTAATGACTTTTTTGTTTATACTAAAACAGAATAAATAAAGCCGTAGGCAGTCTTTTCTCTATAAGGTAGTGTGCAGGAAAGTAGAGGGGCAAAGAGTTCAAGGAAGCAATGAGAGAGGCTAGGAACGTATAACATACGCGAGAATCGCACGAGTGTAGCTGACGAAGAAATCTGTAGCCCATCTGCTCGTAGCCCCGGACACGGAAGTTGAGCTCTTGTGCCGATGGTAGTTGGGGGGCTCTCCCTGTGAGAGTAGGACGTCGCTGTGCACCAAAGAAAAAGTCATTACCGAATTATCGGTAATGACTTTTTTGTGCTTTGGGAAAATATAAAATCCAGGCGATATACAAGTGAATAACTATGCTGTTAGGGGCTTATGCTTTTATTTTTTTAGGCTATGTTTAAAGTTAATAGAAGATTTTTCAATTCTTTTTTTACTAAAGTTCCAAAGCTAATATATTCATTTATGAAAATAAATTATAGAAATTCTCTATGAATATTTTTGCTCTTTAGCGTAATTATTTTTTATTTCAGAGTATTTAATATTGTGTTTGAAAGTAAAATATATTACTCTTTAAAGTAACGAATGATTGGAGGGAGAAAAATGGATATTATTAAACAAAAGGAAGCCATCTTAGATATTGACCAATATGAAAAAGACTTTGAAAGAATGTTGAAAGCCTTTATAAATGCAGGTTCTTTTGAGGAGCAAAATGTCCAGTTCGAAAGGCTGAATCATTATCGGCTTGCTTATCAGGCGTCAGAAAATGAAGCGAGGATTCATTACTTTGGAGATACGGCAAATGATGATTATATTAAACAGCATGCCTTTTTCCAGGAGATAGAGCCACGCTGGCTATGGATGACAGGGGAATACTACAGAGAGATTCTGAAGGCGAAATTTAGGGAACAGCTTGAGAAGCAGTGGGGCAATCAGCTATTCAAAATAGCAGATATTAAGCTGAGAACCTATTCTGATGAAGTGCAAGAAGATATCAGGAAAGAAAATCGCCTTGTATCCGAGTATCAGCAGCTGTTGGGAAAAGCGGTCATTCCTTTCAATGGAAATGAACTTAGATTAAGTGCCTTGGCTCTATATCTGGGTTCACCTGATCGGGAGGTCCGAAAAGCAGCCTTTGAAGCAAAATCGGGCTATTTTCAACAGCATGCCTACGATTTTGAACGAATCCTCGATGACCTCGTAAAGACACGCAACCGAATTGCGAAAACGTTAGGTTATTCGTCCTTTGTGGAACTTGGCTACGACCGAATGCATAGAACAGGACATACACCCGACGACCTCGTTCAATACCGCAAGCAAGTGAAAGAGCATGGGGTACAATTCATTTCTGCTCTTAGAAAGAAACAGCTGAACCGTATTGGCGTTTCCAAACTGAAGTATTATGATGAGAGCTATTTCTTCAAGAACGGTTCGCCATCGCCAATAGGGACACATAAAGAAATATTAGAGGTTTATCGGGCTATTTTCCGTGAACTGTCTCCTGAAACGGGAGCATTTTTTGATGAATTGATAGAAAAAAGGAATGTTGACGTAGAATCACGTACAAACAAAATGGGTGGGGCATTTGCGTCGTATAGAGGTCCGGAAGTTGCTCCGTTTATCTTCGCGAATTTCAACGGCACATCCAATGATGTAAGGGTTTTTGCACATGAGGCGGGCCATGCATTTCAGTTTTATATGAGTCGTCACTCCAATATCCATGAGTACATTATTCCATATGATTCCTGTGAGATATTTTCATTCACGATGGAACGGTTTGTATGGCCTTGGATGGAACTGTTTTTTGGGCAAGATACGGAAAAGTACCAGTTTTCCAACCTGACCGAAGCATTTATTTATATGCCGGTTGTATCAGTTGTAGATGAATTCGAGCACTTCCTGTATGAATTCCCGACAGCCAGCACTCAAGTTCGGAAGCAAAAGTGGAGAGAGTTGGAGCAAGAGTACTTGCCAGAACGGGACTATGATGGCAATGAATTTTTAGGGCAAGGCACAGGTTTTTATGAAATAGGGCATCTGTTCACTTCGCCTTTTTACTACATGGATTATGATCTGGCCCATTTTGCTGCAGTACAGCTATGGATTAAACAGCAAGATGAACCGAAATCTGCTTGGGACAGCTTCCTGAAAATGTGTAAACAAGGGGGACAGCTCCCATACCCTGAGCTTTTGAAGAGTGCAAATCTGGAATCTCCTTTTGAAGAAGGAAGCATGGAGAGGCTTCTTGAAAAGGTTAAGAGCTGGATCAATCAGGTGGATGACCGCTCATTTTAATAGCAAGTCTATGGTAGCTGAAATTGCATCTTCAGCTACTTGTTTTATGTATTAGGTGGTGTCGATTATTTCATTCTCCCAACCAAGCTTCACTTTTGAAAAAGCCCAAAGAAACATTTTTTAAAATTAGGGGAAGGAGGATTTAATAACGGTATCCCTATTCAACTAACCTGTTGCTTTAGTTTAAGTTTACACATTTCACAAATGATCGCCGAAATCTACTTGATGTTCTGGGTAAAAAAAATAGACCATCGAAATGATGGTCTTGTTTAACTAAAGCACACTTAGTTGAAGAAATCATATTTTTATTTTGGTATCAGGAGGACAATGCTAAAGTTCTTCATATTATTTAGGAAGATTTAGTTGCCACGAAACTCCGAAGCGGTCATTTAGCCAACCGAACTTTTTACTGAAACCATAATCACCTACAGGCATGAGTGCTTGACCACCTTCGTTGAGTTTATGATAAAGATTGTCAAGTTCCTCTTCAGTATCACAAGTCACAAAGATTGAGAATGAAGGAGTGAAAGTAAACTGATGCTTCACATTACTGTCAATACACATAAATTCTTGCCCTTTTAAGGTAAAAGTAGCCTGCATTACAGTTCCTTCTTTTCCAGATTCATTAGGTCCATATCGAACAATGCTTGTAATTTGAGAATCCTCAATGAGGGTTGTGTAATAATTCATCGCTTCTTCTGCATTGTCTTCTTGAAACATTAAGAATGTTGCTACCTTCTCCATTATAAATCCACTCCTTTTCATAACTATCTCTAAAGTATAATACAATTCTTATAAAAATAACCATTCTTCAACTAACGTGCTGCGTTAGTTGAAGTATTATTGATGTTTTGGACTTATAGATAGACCATCGAAATGATGGTCTATATTACTAAAGCACCTCGTTTGTTCAATAAAGTTTATATTCGCCTCTTTTACTGATTTATTATTACTTCGTCTACATAGTTTAAAAGAGTGTTATATTTAGAATCTCCATTAAGATATTGTATAGCTTCATAAATTGGGCATATCACTTTGTCTAATTTTTTTGAGTAAAGAACACTTTCGCTTTCTACACTCATCATATAATTATCTAAATGAATCGTATTTTCTTGGATAGATTTAAATTCAAACCAATTATATTGGCCGTTTGTATGGTTTTTAATAACTTCTCCTAGATAGACTCCGATTCGTACAGGAAAATTATCTGGATGTTCTTTTAAAAGCTGCTGTCCAAAACCTGTATGCATTAACCTATCAGCATACTCATCAACCAAGCGAACACTTTCTATTGAAAGATTCAAT
This sequence comes from Psychrobacillus sp. INOP01, assembly GCF_018140925.1. Taxonomy (NCBI): domain Bacteria; kingdom Bacillati; phylum Bacillota; class Bacilli; order Caryophanales; family Bacillaceae; genus Psychrobacillus; species Psychrobacillus sp. INOP01. The sequence goes on along the minus strand of NZ_CP073315.1, from coordinate 1,600,540 downwards.
TTATCTTTTGTAAGGTTTTCTTGGTCCCATTTTTCAGATGATACATCTTTATATAACAATTCCCCCATAAACTTTATATCAGTTTTAATTAATTGTCGTTTTTTAAAAAACATCTTTCTCTCCTCTTTCTACAAACTGTATTTAGACAATCTTATTTATAATTTAACATAAATATCCAGTGTAAATTAATATTGGGAAATCCACTCTCTGTATTCATTAATGATTAATCATCCTCTTCCAGTACAAAACCCTTTTTTAAGAACTTGCAAGAACCCTTCTATATCAAAACCTGTTTCTATAGTTTTCGGAAAAACTTTTTATACTTCCTATTAAAAACGCTGAATGTAACTCTTTCTGTAGTAAAAAAACAGTTTCAGTACAGTTATTGTACTGGAACTGTTTTAATTAACTCTCATTCATTAAGGCATGTGTATTTCCTTCAGTATCTTTAAAGAATGCCATCCATGTCTCCGTTTCCCCGACCTTTGCAACCATATGCGGTTCATCTATGAAAGTGGCACCTGCATCCTTCATTCTAGAAACCTCACTATTTAAATCATCTACTTGAAAATATAAGACGGAGCTTGGATGATTGAATTCTTCACTTTCAGGTCGGCTTAATAGAAGTCTCGTTTCTCCACATTGAAAAAATGCAAGACTGTCCATTTCAAATAATAACACTAATTTAACAACATCCTTATAAAATGCAACAGCTCGATCTACGTTAACTACATTTACAGAGACTTGTCCTAATTTCATAAATTATATCCCCCATTTCTTATATATTTATTCTCTATTAAATTGCAAACTCCTTTTAAAAGGTTAATGTAAGCTCAATGCATTTTAACAGAAGTGGATTATAATGCCAAAATACGCTAGACAATTTTCAAATGATATTATATACTACATTACAACACTGATGTACTGATTTTCAAATGAGAGGAGATTAACCTCAGGTGATTATAAATACCGATAGTACTAAGCCGATATATGTGCAAATTGCAGAGTGGTTGGAGAATGAAGTTATAGCAGAGCGTTTCAAGGATGATGAAAAAGTATATTCTCAATATCAGTTGGCGGAGCTTTTTAATATTAATCCTGCTACAGCTGCAAAAGGACTAACGATACTAGTTGAGGAAGAGATTTTATATAAGAAAAGGGGACTTGGGATGTTCGTAGCACCAGAGGCCAAAATAATGATTCTGGAAAAACGGAGAAATGAGACACTTACAAAAATGGTAACAGATATAGTTTTAGAAGCAAAAAGGTTATCGGTAACAAAAGAGGAACTAATACAACTCATCCATAACTGCGAGGAGGAGATCTAATGAATGTGATAGATTGTCAAAAAGTAAGTAAAGGTTTTCGACGGACTAATGCTTTGGTGAATATAACGTTTCAGCTGACAGAACAAAAGATAACAGGCCTTATTGGACGTAATGGAGCAGGGAAGACTACTTTGCTCAAAGTATTGGCAGGATTAACTAAGCATAATTCGGGTGAAGTAAGTGTCTTTGGGAAAAATCCTTATAATAACTTAATGGTTTCTGCAAACAGTATTTTAGTGGATGATCAAATGACTTTTCCAGACTCCCTTACCTTAGAAGAAATATTGCAAAGTGCACCAGCTTTTTATAAAAGGTGGGATGCACAGCTTGCTGCTCGTTTATTTCAATACTTTAAGTTGAATTCCAAGCAGCAGCATTCTAAGTTATCCAAGGGTGCAAGAGCTACATTCAATATGATTTTTGGGTTGTCAACTCGCAGTGAGTTAACGATGTTTGATGAACCAACAAACGGAATGGATGAAGCGGTTCGAACAGATTTTTATAGGGCTTTACTAAAGGATTATATAGCACATCCTCGCACTATTTTAATCTCTAGCCACCATTTAGCCGAAATAGAGCATTTGCTAGAGAATATTTTATTAATTCACAATGGGAAAGTTGTATTGCATGAATCTCTAGATGAAGTGAAGGAATATGCGGTAGCTGTTCAGGGCCCAATTGCTGATGTAGAAAGATGGACAGAGGGGGAAGAAATTCTTCATTCCAAAAGAGTTGATGCACAAAGGCTTTATGTAGTAGTTAAAAACAATTCTAAGCTGGAGAGAGCTCGTCTAGAGGGTGCTGTCATTCAAGCGTTACCTGCTAGTGAAGTATGCATGTATGTGACGAGTGAGACGAAAGGGGGAATCGATGATGTTTTTAAGTAATAGTAGCTTAGCAGGTGTTGTACTATCTCAGGTGAAGTTTAAGATAAATGCTTATAGTGGATTGATTTATTCGCTAATTATTTTGCAGTTAATGGGGATACTGTTCGCAAGTGGAGCATCAAGTAGCGGGACTTCTATTAATAGTATTTCTATTAATTTAAACATTTCCTCGATTGATCCGAGTTTTCTCTTTGTTTCATTATTAGCTATTTCAGTAGGAAATCTTATTACTACGAAAGCGTATCGATATGATGACTTTTCGTTTGTGGCAACTCGTCTTAGCAGCAACTTAGCAAATATTATTGTTCTGTTGATCTTTAGTTGTTTTGCTGGTTTAACTACTTTTTTATCAGGTTATATAATGCGTATTATTTTAACTATCTATAGTAGTTCCGAGTTTGTAGGAAGCACAGGAATTATTGAAGATCCTATCCGGTCTTTATTAACTATTCTAGCTATGATAACTCTCTTTTGGATGTTCAGTTCTTTAGGATACTTAGTTGGTATGTTGTTTCAAAAACATAAGTTGCTGTTTTTTGGTGTCCTAGCAATCTTTATTATGTTGTTGGTATCAAAAACTTGGATAAAAATATTAGAATTTATTTTTGTAGAGAACGGTTCATTGCTGATATTTACTATTAAGATTATTAGCATTACGATTATTTTCATTGCGGCTTCCATTGCAATTTCCCATCGTTTGGAGGTTAGATCATGAGCAATACATGGATGATCCTACTTATTGGATTAATACCTGTAGTCATTGTTATAATCATTGTGCTTTATCTAATGAAGAAAATAAAATATAAAGGTAACTTACGTTTAAATAAAATGATTATAGCAATCTATGTCGGTATATTAATCACTTCCGTTGTTGTATATGAAGTTCTACCAAAGGAACCTATGTTAGAACGATTATCCTTAGGGGAATTAAAACAGCTACAAACGGAAAATAAATCTTTTGAAGCAACATTGCTAAAACAGGAAGAGAACAAATTGAGTCAGAAGTTTCTCAAGGATGAATGGTCTCATGAATTAAGTGGAAATACATTATCTCTTGGATATATAGGGAATGATCCATACTCTACAAGAGTGGTTGTAGAATGGATTGACTCCACTGACCAAACGATAGAAGGAAAAGAATATCGGTCTCATATAAATGTATATGGAATAGAAATTGAAGACAGGATTCCGCTTCATGAAGTGGGCTGGAATGGAAATCAGTTAGTCATTCATGAGCCTTCAGAGCAACAGCTAACATTCGAGCAGTTTTCAAATGATTTGAACCTCTTACCGCAAAAGGTTGAGACTGAGGAGATTAGAATGGTAAGAGGGCAGACATATATTCACTTAAAAGTCCCAAAACATATAGAAATTGTGGATCCATTAGGACTGCAAATATATTAATCAAAAATAAAGTGCCTGCTAAATGCAAGGCACTTTATTTTAGTTTCACATCAAATAGGAATTTCAAACGTCCCATTAAAACCTTTGATGGGATAAAAGAGAATAAAAAGTCGCGAACTCCGGCGAGTGGCCGGAATTGAATTTGAGCGGTTGCACCTATTTGACGAGAAAGACGAATTACTTTTGCAGTCCGTGCAACTCGCTTCTGCTCATAAAATGCTAACACCTTATCCACATGTTCAAACTGTTTGAAGCCATTTCCTAGAACAATGGCATCTTCAATTGCTTGTCCAGCACCTTGACCCATATTGGGTGTAGTGGCATGAGCAGCATCTCCAAGAAGAACCACACGTCCAAAGGCAAACTGACGTAACGGTTTAATATCAGAAATATCGTGATGAAGAATGTTTTCAAAAGGTGTAGTAGTAATTATGTTGTGCACAACCTCTGGAAAGTGATGAAATAAGTCACCGATTTCCTGAGAAGTGAGATGCTGAAATTGTGGATTCCTTGCTGTTGTATTAATGCAGGCAAACCAATATACTAATCCATTTTTCATAGGAGCCATCCCAAATCGTCCTTGTGTGGACCATAATTCGGTGGATGTGTATTCATCGACCCTTCCTCTGTTTTCCGTGATGCCTCTCCAACATGTATAACCTGCGTATTTAGGGAGAGAGTCAGGAACAAGTTGTTGCCGTATAGATGAATGGATACCGTCGGCCGCTATGAGTAAGTCGGCGGTCACTGTAGTACCGTCTTCAAAGTGGACGGTTACTTGAGTATCACTTTGGTCGACAGATATGCATTTTTTATTGAAATGCAGTGTATTTGGTTCGAGTGCTTCCAGCAAAGTTCTATGCAAATCTGCGCGGTGGATAGTAATATTCTCTTGTCCATATAGCTTTTTTAGAACAGTAAAATCAATCGTATTTAAAGTTTTCCCAAACTCATCTTGAAAGACCTGCGTATGAAGTACATGACCATTTGCAAATACATCTTCACCTACACCAATTTCCATCAGTGCCTGCAAAGCATTAGATCCTATTCCAATACCTGCGCCAACTGGCAGAAACGTTGGATTAGCTTCAAATACTTGAACAGAAAATCCTTGTTTTTGTAAGGTTACGGCAGCACAGAGTCCCCCGATACCGCCACCTATTATCGCTATTTTCATTTGGTAATACCTCCGCCTCTTGTGATATTCTAATTAGAAAGGGGTGAAATTCATGATTAAGCTTACTATTTATAATGATGGTTATAGAAAATCGTTAGAGAATTATCCGTTATCTGAGGTGCATCTTTCATTTACTGGACATCCATTAGAATTACTAGAACGAGCTCAAATAAATGCATCGTATACTCCCATTATTATAACGGAAGACGATCAAGTTGCTGGTTTTTTCGTGCTAGACACTGGAGAGGATAAATTCCATTATACAGATATTGCGGAGAGTATTTTACTTAGAGGATATTCTATCCATACAGAATACCAGGGTAGGGGAATTGCGCAAAAGTCTATGAAGCTACTGCATACCTTTGTAGCCAAGCATTTTCCAGATATTAAAAGAATAGTACTTGGGGTGAATGAAGCGAACAATGCTGCACAAGCTGTTTATGCAAAATCTGGTTTTATCGATGAAGGTAGACGGTTTAATGGAAGATCTGGTATACAAAATGCAATGTCTCTTTCATTAGATACAATTGAGGTACGCAAGGCAGAGCCTGGTGATGAACAGGGAATTGTGGACGTTTGTGTAGCTGCTCAATGGAATACGTACAGAGATTTATATTCGAATGATTACATAGATAGAGTTATAGAAAAATTTTATACTGTGGATAGAGTTTCGAATGAGATTAAAGATACAAATCAAAATTGGAATGGTTATTTTGTAGCACTGTTGAATAATGAAATTGTTGGTGCGATCGGTGGAGGAGTAGATGAAGAAGGAGTAGCCGAGGTTTATGTTCTTTATTTGAATCCAGCAAAACGAGGTCAAGGTATCGGTACGAAATTACTAAATTACTTAACAGATGTTCAACGTGCTGAATACGGAGCACATGAACAATGGGTATCGGTCACAAAGGGAAATCAAATGGGTATACCCTTTTATGAAGCAAGAGAATTCACCTTTCAATATGAACAACAGGCGTATGAAAGCGAAACGGAAGATAATGCAGTTTCATTAAAATATAAAAGAACCATTTAATCCTCCTGAAAAGGAGGATAATCGATCAATCTCGCGGGATAATCGATCGATGACGTTCGATCATCGATCAGTCCCGAATATAACCGTTCAATCTCGAATCTTATTCAAGTCTATACAGAACGTCATCATCCTCACTAGGAGTTCCACGACCATCAGTATTATTAGTGACGAAATAAAGTGATTTCCCATCAGAAAATACGTCGCGTACCCGACCGAATCCTGTAATCGATTGCTCTATCTCGCCTGTTTCTATATTCATAACTTTAACTGATTCACCACGAAGGGTGGCTACGTACAATTTGCCTTCATGAAAGGTAATGCCTGATGGTGCCCATGTTTCATCGCTGCCAGATGTGATTATAGGAGATTCCAGTCCTTCTTCTGTTTCATCTCCTTCGATTATTGGATAGCCATAGTTTTTGCCTTGTTCGACCAAATTGATTTCATCATTTGCCGATTGACCATGTTCGGCTTCGAATAGCGTTCCATCCTCATCCCAAGCAAGTCCCTGTGGATTGCGGTGTCCCATGGAGAATATTTCAAAAGAGCCATCATCTTTCATTCGAAGGATCTTTCCATTCAGTGAAGATGGGTCCTGTGCATTACTAGGAATTCCCGCATCGCCGACAGTTACATACAATAATCCATCTGGTCCAATTTCTAAACGACCACCATGATGAATATTGCCGGTCACTATGCTGTCCAAATGTATAACGATTTCTTGCCATTGACCATCTTCGCGTTTAATAGTCACGACTCTGTTAAAGGGCTCTCCATTCATGTCATACGTATAGTAAGCATATGCTTCACCAGTTTCATCAAAGTCAGGTTTTAGCACAAAGCCGAGTAATCCTGCTTCAGAGATAGCTGCTAAATTATCCGAAAGTTGAACTGGCTCATGTACAACAGTGCTACCTTGTATACGTGCAATCGTTCCAACACGCTCTGATATATAAAAGATATTGTCATGTAAATTGATAGACCAGGGAATATTTAAATTAGTTGCGACCTTTTCTACAATTGGACCCTGAATGGGTAACTTTTCTGTCTCCTCCGTACAGCCGAATAAGATAAGTGAAATAACTAGAAACCATTTTTTCATGAAATCCCTCCCTGTATTACTAGTTCCCTTAAGAGTACTAATAATCCTTTCAAGGTTGATAAGTTTTTCATATGTAAAACGATAATAACTATCGAATTTACTTATGACATAAGTCGATGTATGCTAAATGAACAAAAGAGGATTTTGAAAGAAGGCATTTAAATGGAGTTTTTAATCTTTTTCATAATAGGAATTGTGGGGAATGTAGTTGGTACATTAGTTGGAGGTGGAGGGCTTATAAGCTTGCCGATGATGTTGCTAATGGGGCTACCAGTGCATTCTGCAATTGGGGCTAACAAAGTATCTAATACAGTTAGCTCGCTTTCGAGTTTCCTAGTGATCTTCACAAAAAAAGAGGTAACCGGTAAAGAGGCACTTTCGGTATTGTTGTTTTGCTTAGGTGGAGGAATAATTGGAGGACTCATTGCATCTTTTCTAAGTGGAGAGGTATTAATGATAATCGCTATTATTTTACTGAGCTTCGCTTTTGTTACTTCCTTTATGGGAAAAGGGAACTTTGGTGGAAACGAAACCTTTCAGCTGAATAAAAAATCAGCTCCAGCATTATTAGGAATTGGCATGTACGACGGCATGTTCGGTCCAGGGAGCAGCACACTAGCACTTTACTTGTACGCAAGTGAAAAAATTGCATACATACGTGCAGTCGGACTTGCTAGAATTGGCGTGTTCTCTAGTTGCTTTGGTGCATCGATTACCTATATTTCTACTGGTAAAATCATGTGGCCAGTTACTTTTGCGTTAATGCTAGGCGCGATAATTGGAGCCCAGCTCGGTCTTCGTCTTGCCCGAAAATTAAAGGCAGAGCATGTTAAGCCATTATTACGAGTGGTTACCATATTACTTTTAGTGCAAATTGTTGTGGACTATTTAAAGTGAAGGAGGAGTTAGTATGCGGATTCGTTGTGCAATTCTAGATGATTATCAGCAGGTTGCTTTAAAATTTACAGACTGGTCGTCTATTACAGAGAAGGTTGAGGTTGTATCGTTTTCTCAGCACTTTTATGATGAAAATGAACTTGTAGAATCCATTCGTGATGCGGAGATAGTAATTGTTATGCGCGAGCGTACACCTTTTAGAGCAACACTTTTTGAAAAGTTACCGAAGCTGAAGTTGCTGATTACTTCTGGTATGAGAAATGCATCGATTGACCTTGAGGCGGCATCTGCTCATGGAGTTGCTGTTTGTGGAACCGCGAGTTCTTCAGAGCCACCAACAGAGTTAGCTTGGGCATTAATATTAAACTTGGCACGTCAAATTATGAAAGAAAACGTTAGTTTTCGTAACAATGGATTATGGCAGAGTACAGTTGGGACAGATTTATATGGAAAGCGTATAGGGCTTCTTGGGCTAGGTAAAATAGGTGGTCGAATGGCAACTATAGCGAAAGCCTTTGGGATGGATGTCATAGCCTGGAGTCAAAACTTAACAAACGAGCAGACAGAAAAGCTAGGGGTTCAATTGGCAAGTTCAAAAGAAGAGTTGTTAAAGACAAGTGATTACGTCTCTATTCATCTAGTATTAAGTGACAGAACTAGAGGACTTATTAGTGAAAAGGACTTACGGCACATGAAAAGCTCCTCTTATTTGGTTAATACATCCCGATCAGCCATAGTTGACCAGCAGGCGCTTATAAAAGCGCTCCATGAGAATTGGATTGCCGGAGCAGGATTAGATGTATTTGATATCGAGCCCCTACCAACGGACCATCCATTTCGAACAATGCCAAATGTATTAGCCACTCCACATTTAGGATATGTAACAGAAAGAAACTATACTACATATTACCGAGAAGCAATAGAAGATATTCAAGCGTACTTGGATGGACTAGTTATTCGTTCTTTAATTTAATATATAGACAAAAGAAAGGCTATCCGAGTCACAACTCTCAGATAGCCTTTTTCAATATTATTTTAATACTTCTAGCTGTTTGCCCAGCTCTTGTACAGCTTTTGTTTCTTCATCTGTAGTTGATTTCAGTAATGCTTTTTGTCTTTCAAGTGCTTCATTCAGTGTTGCTAGTTCACCGGATACATCGGCACCTTCTTGTTCACTTTTTTCGATCAATGAGTTGATTGGATCGAATAGGTTTTCATGGCCAACAATTCTGCCTTCACCCCACATAAGTTTTTCCTTAGGAGCCTCTAGCACATAGTCTGTGAAATAATCGAATACTTCTTTATCAAAATCGTATGCATACCAATTGTTGTCGATAGCCCATAGGTGTTCATCAATTGCAGTAGTTATATCGCCTTTCTCTAAAGCATCAATAGCTAGTGCAAGATTATTAATATTGTTTTGAGCATGCTCGTGTGGGAATATTTGTGCATCCTCCCATGTTAAGCGAACGAATTGGTCTTCAGCGTATTTGAATGCAGCGAGTAGACCGCTATTCAATTCACGGCTTTCATCATATAATTTTTGTGCTTTTTCTGTTTCTCCATCTGTTAGTGCAGCAAAATAATCGTCATTTACTTTAGCAACCTTTGCATTTACTTCTTCTGCAAGGGCAATTGCTTTGTCAATCTCCGCAACTAATTGTTCAGAAGAAACATCAGCTTGTCCAAAAATATCAGCGTCAATTACTTTTTTCATTTCCGTCAAACGTGTTGTGAAATCCAGTGGAACGACTGCTGTTTGATCGTAATGCATCGAAAGTAATCCATATAGATTTAAATGGAATTTGAATGCTTCAGCATTATATGTGTCTTCGTTATCAAATTGTGAATGATAATGGGTACGCATAAAATCGCTATCTTGGAAATCATTTCGAAGAGCTGGAACACCAGCAATACCAAATGAGAAGTCATCTGACCATGTACGTAACGGAGAAACAACAGAAATGCCGTCTTTATAAACACCGTCCACGCTTGGTACATTTTTTGCAAATTCCGTTAAATAATTATTCAATTCGTAAACAGAACGAATTTCATCTTGTGTTGTATGCTCATAGGCTGGCAGCTCGAAGTTCATATTAGCAAATGCTTTTCCAACCCATTCAGGGTGAATATTGAATATTTGGTTATACGCTCCAGTTGACCAGTCATAGCGAGAATTAGAAACTCCCCATTCCTCAGCAGCAAGTGCGTTGAAAATAATCGTCTTTTCTGGTTGATAACCACTATCTACCAACCCTTTAGCAACACCCATCATTAACCCGATAGCTGCATGGTCATCCTGGAATCCTGTGAAGTAAGAATCGTAGTGAGCAGATAAAATAATATATGACTCAGGGTCTTTACCTATAATTTTTCCGTAATAGTTATAAGACTTTCCATCCATTTTCACAGTAGATTTAGCATCGAATTTTACAGTCATCGTACCATTCTCACTAGATTCTAAAGCTTTCTTAAGCTGATTTGCATCTGTTTGAGACATAGAAAATGCAGGAGCATCATCTGGTCCGCAGACATCCTGAGCATTAAGTGCATCTTCATCCGCTTCCGCATATCCAGCTTCCTGAACTGCAATTACTGCAGCAGCTCCTTTTAAATGTGCTTGGTAGGCAGGGTAGTTAATCCACCATTCCTCACGTTGATTTATGTCAATTAAAACTAGCTTACCTTCGACATCAAGATTTGCTAAATCATCAGCAGTACCTTTACCACCGTAGACGATTTCAAGATCCTTCACACCATTTGTATCGAAATTCACTTGGTAAGCCCCTAAAACAGCCAAATGCTCATCGCCGTTTTCATCTACGAAAGTTAGGTCAGCTTTTTCAAATTCCCATGTGTCTAAGGTGAACTCATCCTTTGTCACTTCAGTAAGTCCAATTTTCTTCATTTCTTCTGCAATTTTTTCCCCAGTTTTCAGCTCTGCCTCTGATCCAGCAGTTCGATAACCAAGTTTTTCATTTGTTTTAAATTCCTCAAGGCTCTTCGTGAAATCAAAAGCATAATCGACATCCACAGCGGATAGATATTCCTCATTTACATCGATCAATTTCTTCTCAGTCACAGCCTCTTCTTTAGGAGTACAAGCTCCTAATGTTAAAGTGATTAACAATGTTGCTGCTAATCCTCCCATAATCTTGTTCATGTATCACAGTCCTTTACAAATTTTTTTACAACTAGATAATTAAACGACAAAAATTGCTAAATATCAATACTTTTCTAATATTCTAATTCTCTATATTCCCTTTATTTAAAAGAAAAAACACAAAATATATTGTCTAGTTTACTCATTTAGTGTAAAATTACACTGAATAGAACGAAAATTCATTTTAAAGGGGCAGGGTATGGACAAAGAATATGTAATTCAGCTTATTTCATTGAGGATTCGAATGATTCGACTTGAAAAAGGCTATTCACAGGATAAAATGGCAAGTATTATGGGAATCTCAAAGAAAACGCTCGTCCAAATAGAGAAAGAAAGAGTCCTTGCAAGCTGGACAATTGTAATCGCTATATGTGCGTTGTTTCGTGATAGTGAAATATTACAGTCTGTGCTAGGGGATGAGCCCTTGGAAGTTATCGAAACAATTGCACATGATGGCATTAATCGTCCAAAGGATAAATCGATGGGTGGTCGTGTGTGGTGGAAGGAAATAAATTCAAAGGGGACTTTCCGAATGCAACAAAATGTCATTAGCCAGCACTACCGTATTTTAGATGACAAAAATTATCGTTGGTTTAGTTCGTTTGATGAAGAGGAAACAAATATTCGGCTTGATGAACTATTCAAAATAGGGTAACAACTGGGGGAATTGGGATGAAGACTGAGTCAAAAATTGCGGGAGTAATACTTTCTATTTTTGCTTTAATTGGAATGGCGTTCTTTGTAGTCATCGGTTTGTTTTTTGTACTTATAATGGGGAAAATCGATTATATTGCATTGCTCATAACTGTTGGAGTTGTATTATATATGCTGTTTGTGTTTAATATATTTCATTTTTTTCGAACGAAGCAGCGGAAAGTTATCTTTGGAAGTATTGCAGGTGTTGCAATATTAATAAGTGCGGTTGCTCCATTAAAAGATATATATACTCATTTAATACCGACAGTGGATTCTGAAGTAGATATTAGTAAGTACGAACCATTTTCGGAATTTGCTAGTGTCGCCACATTAAACGAGAAGGCTACGCTTCAAGTTTCCGGTGACCTACCAAAATTGGACGGAGCAACTGCACTTTATCCATTATATGCGGCAATTGTTGAAGCAACTTATCCAGAAAAATCCTATCCCCTTTACGATAGTGAAGTAATAATGAGTAATACACCCAATGCTTATGAGAATCTCTTTAATGACAGGGTTGATATGATTTTCGTTGCAGCTCCGTCCGAATCTCAAAAGAAAACCGCAGAGCAAAGAGGATTAGAGCTCATAATGACACCTATTGGTCGAGAAGCATTTGTCTTTTTCGTCAATCAGAAAAATCCTGTTGATAACCTTACAGTAGATCAAATAACAGAGATATATATGGGGAAAGTGACCAACTGGGAGCAGCTTGGGGGCGAGGATGATACAATTCGTGCTTTCCAACGACCAGAAGACAGCGGATCACAATCTGCACTTCAATCACTTATGAAGGGAATGCCACTTATGAAGCCACCTTCAGAGGATATCGTTACAGGAATGGGAGGAATCATAAATGAGGTATCTCAATATAGAAATTATAAAAATGCAATTGGTTTTACATTCCGCTTTTATTCCACAGAAATGGTCGGCAATGATCAGATCAAGCTATTAGATATAAATGGAGTAGCACCGACGAAAGAGAATATTCGAGCAGATACCTATCCTATTACATCAGAATTCTATATTGTGACAGCTGGAACGGACAATCCGAATGTGGAGCCATTGATTGAGTGGATTTTATCGGAGCAGGGGCAAGCACTTGTGGAAAAAGTAGGCTATGTACCATTAAAGTGAAACTTCAATCAGTGGGGGGGTCTTCATCGCCACTGATTGTTAGTTGAACCATTCGGGCTTTTACGGGCAGTTATCTCCCACATATGCTTTGTTACTTGGGTCTAGCCTTGAAGTGGGAGTCATACTGCCCGTTAATGCGGGATAAAAGAATAGAAACTACCAAGTCGCAGTTTTTAAACTGCGACTATTTTTAATTATATGTCTACTCTCGTACAAAAAAGTCAAAGCCGAGGGAAGTCACAACACCAAATATAATTGCCCAAGCAGCAATACTGATTGTCGACCATAACGTAGTTTTTACTTTAGATGCACCAAGCGTCATCCCTATAAATGCAGCAATATGAGTGCCAATTAAAATAGGTCCGAGCATGAGCAACCCAGGTAAACCGTATTTATCCCAAAGCTCTTTCGCACGTGCGCTTCGCTTCGATTCTTTTTTCTCTTTTCCTTCATTTCGTTTGGCAAGCCATAGTTTAAGCTTGTCGTAACCGATAATAAGAGCAAGCACGGTTACCATATTTCCTACAAAAGCTGCGATAATCACTGCAAAAGGATTCATCCCAGTAATAATTCCAAGTGGAATGACTAGTGTCAATTCGAGCCCTGGTATGGCTGCTCCCAAAAATACCAAGAAATAATCCACGATACATACACTTCCTTCCATCTCTTCAGTTACGATGATCATGTAAGAAAAGTTTCACTTTATAACAGTTCTAGTTCATCGTTCAATTTCTTTACTTGCTGTTTAAAATATATATAGAAGCAAATCCAGAAAACCAAATAGATTGCTAGGAATAATCCCATCGCTATTAAAAAACTTGAAAGGTTAAATGGCACCCAGCCTATCCCAAAGGCAAGTAAAAAATAGAGTACAACAACCGTCACGAAATGGAGGATCGTTTGTTGCCATAATTGGAGCTTTTTATTTTCGAAATATAAAGGGCTTACAGTAAAGAACCATCCACAAAAGACAGATCCTAGCGAGTTTTTGAGAAATAGTGCACTATCCAGCGTATCTTTCTCACTAAATAATACAACTGAATTGGTTAGTACAACTGAGATAAACGCTCCGAAGAAAATACCAATCATACTTCTAAATAGGAAGGTTTTCATCCATTTTTCCTCCTGTTCATTTTCAACGCCTCTTTAATGGCACTAACATAAGTACGTGATACATATTCTTTTGCCCCCGATTTAAAATACACACATAATGTCCCGTTAAAGGACGCCTCAAACCTACTTAACTCATGTAAATTGGCAATGACTGATTTAGAAAGTCGTATAAACTTATTGGTAGGTAGAATTTCTTCTAGCTCGTATAGTTTTTCCTTCAATTTATAGGAACCGTTTGCGTTGACTGCTAAAACAGAGTCATTTTCGGTATGAAAAAAGTGGATGTCTTGGGGCTTTAGTATATGTTGCATCTCATCTACTTTTCCGACTAAAAACTCTGTTTCTCTTCCCTTTATAAAATCAAGTACCTCTTGCACGGAATCATCTAATATAGGTGTCTCTATAATTATCTTTGCTTCTTTATAATCACGATCAATATCAAGTAAAACCTTCAACTCCACTCACACCCCTCTTTAGTATAAGTGTAATCGTTTCGCTGTGGGGCGGCTATCCTATTTTTCGTTTATTTTGAATACGTAGGCAAATCCACGCTACCATTATAAGTACCGCTAAGTATCCAACAGAGAGAAGTGTCTGTGAGTCCAACGAAAACTGTCCGTTCCAAATAGCGATGAAGAGGTTATTCATATGGTACAGAGGGTTAAAATCTGCGATTACTTGTATAAAGTTAGGCATTAGTTGTATAGGCATAGCTAAGCCACCTGTGAAAATAACAACTTGAAATATAACAATAGAGAACACCAATGCACTGTTCATACGTTGAAAAAAAGAATAAATAGCTGAAGCTAAAATGAGCATAACTGCATTCAATAGGATGAAAAACCCGTATGACAATAGAACATTCCAAATTCTAAGTTGTAAATCATACATAAGAAAACCGATAACTGAAATTAACGCAAATCCAAAGCTAGTCATAATGATGGCCCGAATAATACTAGAAAGGAGGAGTGTATTTTTAGAAACAGGAGAAATACTGATTCGTTTCTCCACCCCTGTCGTACGCTGCATTACTTGATCAAACCCAAAGGCGAAAAACACAACCGTGAACGTAATAACCAATATAAAGGATGGTGTATATGTTTCGGCATAATTTAAATTACCGGCATACGATTGATCTCCAAATAATTGCCCCATGAATAAATACGTAACTGGTGGAACGACGATTGTGAATACTAAGTAAAATAATTCTCTTGAAAACATCAGTAAGTCATATTTCAATTGAGTTAATAGCATATGATTTCCTCCTATATAGTTACTTTCTGAAGATAAAACTCATGAACAGACGGAAAGCCAGAAGCAAGTATTCCAGCAGTTGTGTCAAATACCTCATTAATCCCGTTATTAATAAGCATTACTTTGTCACAGTACATTTCAATTTCCTCCATATTATGAGTTGTCAAAATGACTGTTCCGCCGGTTCGAGAATTGTAGTTGGTTATATAGGTCCAGAGCATATTACGCATATGTGGATCTAACCCGGTAGTTGGTTCGTCCAAAATCAGCAACTTTGGATTAGATAAAAAGGCAATCGCTAAACTTACAATTTGCTTCCAACCTCCTGATAGTCTATCAAAGTATTTCTTTCGATGAGGCTCCAATTGGAAGTCCTCTATAATCTGATGAACCTCTACATTGGATTGATAATAGGCTTTGAATAATTTCAAAAGCTCTTCTACTTTTAGGGTTTTATAAAATTGAGTGGGTTGTAGAACGACCGAGATTTGCTTTCTAATTCCCTCTAAATTATTTTTTTGAATGTCTTTTTGAAATAAAACTACATGACCTTCATCAAATTCTTTGATAGTCATTAAAATTTCCAAAAATGTAGATTTCCCAGCTCCATTCTTTCCAATTACTCCGATTATTTCTCCAGCCTGTGCTTGAAAGTTTAGACCTCTTAAAACCTGATTCGAACCGTATGACTTTTCTAAATTATGGACTTCTACTATATTCATGTCGATTCCTCCCGTAACTTCTTTGTACACCAAGTGTATGTCAATACTACGTTCATGGTCTCCGGTTTCAAGGTGAAATGTATGAATATGAGAGCAACTTGCAGAAAAGGGGAGGTCAGTTGCAGGAGATACAAAGTTAGTAGCTAGAAATGCCAATCTTGTAAACAATGAAACCGACATTTTTATCTCTATTATATCCACAGGGAAAGTTGCTTCTAAAGTAGACCAATTCAATATAATTTCTCATTACTAATATCGAAAAGTAAAATTGTTTTTCTAACTATTAAACATTTCATTGGACAAATACCAAAATGTGTTATATAGTTAGGACAATAATTAAATTGCTTAGATAGAAACAATGAATTCACATATTACAAAAGGTAATCGTGAGTCTTCGGTAGCTTTTTGCAATATGTGAATTTTTTTATTCACCATAATGGAGGTTTTTTACATGACACAAGGTACAGTAAAATGGTTTAACGCAGAAAAAGGTTTTGGATTTATCGAGGTTGAAGGCGGAAACGACGTATTCGCTCATTTCTCAGCAATCCAAGGCGAAGGATTCAAATCACTTGACGAAGGTCAAAAAGTTGAATTTGACGTTGAAGATGGTCAACGTGGACCACAAGCAGTAAACATCGTAAAACTTTAATTCTTAGGAATTTTAAGTAAAGGTAATACTGTTAAAAAGAGGTACTCTTTCGGGAGTGTCTCTTTTTTTTATGTTCTTTTTTAGCATAATGATAATAGCATTTTTTTGGTAAACTATTAATAGTATTATTTTGAAAACATAGGAATGTAACAATAGTCTGCGTTTTTCCAATTTATACAAGAGCTTCATAAATGAAAAGGAGGGGTTAGGGATGAAAAGACTACTACTAACTGGATTTGAACCATTTTTATCATTCACTGTGAATCCGACCATGAAAATTGTAGAGGAATTAGATGGAACAACGATAGGCAGTTATGAGGTGATGAGCAGAGTTCTCTCGGTTGACTTCGCCAAGTCAGGAGCTCAGCTGATTCGTCATCTAGAGGAGTTAAAGCCAGATGCAGTTATGTCCTTAGGATTAGCTGGAGGACGATATAAAATTACTCCAGAACGCATTGCGATCAATGTGAAAGATGGTGCGGCAGACAATCAGGGACATACGCCGTTAGACGAAACAATCCAGCAAGATGGCGAACCTGGCTACTTTTCGACACTACCTATCCGTTCGATGGTGGATGAACTTATCAAAGAAGGTCTTCCCGCTACTATATCGAATACTGCAGGTACATACCTATGCAATAACGTCATGTATGAAGTTTTACATTATGCCAAAATGAACAATCTAGACATGCCCTCAGGATTCATTCATATACCCGCGTCTCATGAGTTAGCCATTCAACATGGGAAAATCCCAAGCTGGTCCCATGCGGATTTAAAGAGAGGCATAAAGATCTGTATAGAAGTGCTAGGGAATAAATAAGAAAAGCGGATACGCCTATGTTTTAGGAGTCAGTCCAAGTTCGCGACATCTTGGAGCTCCTACGCAAAATAAAAACCATTTCGCAACGACTGACAGACCCTTATCTTGCTGTCCCGCAAGTCTGAAGCGACTAGGAACTAGTGCTAGAAAGATAATAAGCAATACTTTCTAGTCTTTTAAAAAATCCACCCTACTAAAAAGAACCCATGATAACTAAGTTA
Organism: Psychrobacillus sp. INOP01; assembly: GCF_018140925.1. Taxonomy (NCBI): domain Bacteria; kingdom Bacillati; phylum Bacillota; class Bacilli; order Caryophanales; family Bacillaceae; genus Psychrobacillus; species Psychrobacillus sp. INOP01. The sequence continues at coordinate 1,582,934 of NZ_CP073315.1, read as the reverse complement.
TCATGGGTTCAAAAGATATAACTTTATTAAGAAAGTTTGAATTTTTGTATTTCATCCTGTAGTTCTAGGGCGTTCTGACTAAGTTCTACAGCTACTCCGCTTACTTGTTCCATCGTCGCTGTTTGCTCCTCGATTGCTGCAGCAATACTTTCGATATTAGCAGATGCATTTATTGTGCCAGTTGCAATTTCATTTGCAGAAGCTGATACCTGTTCAGCTGATGCGGAAATTTCCTCAGAGGTTGCAGAAATTTCTTCGATCTGAATATTCATCTTTTCTACTGCGGAAACGATTCCTTCGAAAGAAGTCCCTGCTTGACCAATAATTTTTACACCATCTGATACAGAGGTTAAAGATTCTCCAGCTGCTTTCTCAACATTTTCCATATCGCTCTTAATCTCTTGGATTAAATCGACAATTTGATTGGCAGATGTCTTAGATTCTTCCGCTAACTTTCGAACTTCATCGGCAACTACTGCAAACCCTTTTCCATGTTCGCCAGCTCGCGCAGCCTCAATAGCAGCATTCAATGCAAGTAAATTGGTTTGTTCAGTTATCGCAGTAATTACATTTGTAATATTTTCAATTTCAGCAGTTTGTTTACTAAGTCTTTGTACTAACTCATTTACCATATTAGATGAAAGGTTTATCGTATTCATTTGATCACTAGCTTGGTCGATGATCTTTCCACCAGCTATCGCTGTTTGATAGGTTTCTCTAGAGCTTTCGTTTAAGCTTTGTGTGGATTCTGCAATTCGTTGAACTCCAGTTGCGGTTTCTTCCATTGCTAAGGCACTTTCGCTAGCTGATTGTGCAGCAGATGTTGAAGCATGAAGCGTATCATTTGCACGATTAGCCATTTCCGTTGTGGAAGCAGTAACTTCCTCGGTGCTAGCAGACAGTTCTTCAGCAGCTGCACTCAAATGTTCTGAGTTTTCTTGGATCCGACCGAGTAAAGAACGAAGATTATTTTTCATCAAATTATTAGCGGTTGCTAATTGTCCAATTTCATCTTGTGATTCGACGGGTATATCATCTTGAGATAGGTCACCATTAGCGATTGAATGTGAAATACTAGCCATAGCTTTTAATGGTAAAGCTATTTTTCTATGTACGAATAATACTAATAAAATCCCTATAATTATACTAATGATACACATTACAATCGAGATAGTTGTTGATAGACTTAAAGCATCATTCGTTTCATCCGTTAAAATCACTAATTGTTCATCCTGATACTCCATTATTTGTTCAGTCACTTCAAGAATATCGTCATTTGCTTTAGAGATATCTGTATTAAGTATTTCTGTACCTGCCTCTTTATTTTTTTCTTCCGCATATCCTAAATAGGTAGAAGTTGCAATATTGAATGCCTCATTATGTGCATTTAATTGTTCTATTAACCCTGCCATCGTGTCTGAAGATGACATGCGATCGATTTCAATGATTCGTTCATCAACATAGTCAGCATAATATTCTAGTTTCTCTAATGTTTCAGGTGTGTTATCTGTTAATAAAGCCCGGACATATTGTCCTTGCATTCCAATCCCTACTCGAATTTCTTCAATAACAAGTATTTGTTTTACCCGATTGTCTAGTGCCTCATCCACTTTATCTTTTACATTTGTTGAACTTAATATTGCCATACCAGTTGATACAAAAAGTAATAATATCATTGCTATGAAGGATAGATTTAACTTTTTTCCTATACTCATATACATACCTCTTCTCAATCCTATTTGATTTTCATAGTTATTATCGACTATTATTCAGCATAATGAAGTGAACTTAAATTATATTTTATATCTTTATCACCATAAATATTTTCTATTTTCAATGATATTTTGATTAATTAGATAATTTTCCGTTATGAGGTAAATATTAAGATTCATATTTGAAACAAAATAATCACTTATCCGTATAAAAGAAAGGGGGGATTTTCATGTGGGAAAAGTTACAAGAACGTCAATCGGTTTTAAAGTTGGAAATTAATAAGCGGGATAAGGCAAAGAGAAAGCTGCATACACTGAAAGAGCAATTAGAAACAGCATTACATAAAAAGCAAGAGTATTGGAAGCGATTAAAAGAAGAACAAAAGGATGTAGAAGATCTAGACGGGTTTTCAATCTTGAAAATGGTTCGAACATGGACAGGGAAGCAGGATGAAATTCGAGAGAAGGAATTAGGCGAGCTAGCGGCTGTAGAAGCAAAGTATAGAGAAATTGAAAAGACAGTAACAGATTTAGAGCAGGATATAGCAGACAATGAACGTGAACTAGATCAAGTGAACTGGGAATCTATTGATGTAGAATGGGAGAAGTTGATAAAAGAAAAAGAGCAATGGATTTTCGAAAATAAGCAGGAACAGGCATCTCGTCTCGAAGAGTTATACGAACAAAAGACATTTCTTGCAACGAATATCCGTGAAATAACAGAAGCTATCTCTGCTGGTAATGAAGCTAAAATCGCTTTAAGAAGAGCTCTAAAGTCACTAGAAGGTGCAAAGGATTACTCTACTTGGGATACTTTTTTAGGAGGAGGACTAATCGCCACTTCTTTAAAGCATAGTAAGCTCGATGAATCGGAAGACGCCATTCATGCTGCCCAGCATTCTCTACAAAGATTCCAGACAGAAATGTTAGATATCCAACACATAAAGGCTGACAACTTATCTGTGGGAAGAGATAGCTTTGTTACATTTGCAGATTATGTATTTGATGATATCTTTTCTGCATGGTCGACTCATTCAAAAATTAATAATTCGATAGACCGTATGAACGACACACTACGGGACATAACAAACATATCCAATCAATTACGGGAGCAGCTTAAAGTAAATCAGGATAAGTTATATAATATAGAAATAGAAATAGCCCAGATTATTGAACATTAAATATTGGTAAATAAAAAGAGTGCCAATAAATGGATTTCTTTTTGAAAGAGATAAGAAAGTATATAAAAATTTCCTATGAACACTGGGTTTGTGGCACTTTTAAAAATGAATAATTCGACTGATTTCCGTTACAGGTGGACGCGTTCCGCAGGGTGAACGATGAACCATCACCGACGCTTGCGCGTTCGCTTGTGATGGTTCATCTGTCTCACTCATCCTGCCGGAGTCGCCACCTTCGACTACAATCATTAAACGTGTAGGACTAAGGAATAGTATATAGAGCCTATAGCTAAGGTGATAAGATTAGTTAAATTTAAATGCTTTTATCCAATAATAAATGGGTAAGCAGATTTCTGTTATTCTATTGTAAATAAATAGAAGTAGTAGGTTTTTCCAATAAAGAAGCGAGATAGCGAACGAAATTGCATCTTCGAGAGCTTCCATTATGAATAGAAAAGTAGCTTTTTTCTAGTTATCCAAAAACGCACTAACCTGTATCTAAAAGTTGTAGGAGAGCGATGGACAGATAAACGCCATAAGATTACCGAAAAAAAGTGATATTGGTTGTGACGGAGGTCACAACCAATATCACTAAAAATTTACTCGGTAATAATATAGCAAACGGCTGTCCAAAGCCCTTCGAAAACGATAGAAACAGGTTTTGACTATAAAGGATCGAGCATCTTTTTGCCCTGTTTTTCTTATTTATGGATTATCAAATAAGAGAAGCATTTAAGAAGGCTTAGTAAAAAAATAGCCATTCAACATAGAATATGGTGGAAATTGACGCTAACTGTCATTATTTCTTGGGAAATAATTTGACATTTATATTGTCTATTAGACAAGTGGTTAACTTGGCATTTTTTACAATGGTATAATTTTATTAAACAGCGGCTAGTATAAAGAAAGGCTTCAGTAAATTGTGTCTTAGGAGGAAAGCCAATGTATGATCCAACTATTTTTGAAAACTTAAAAGTAGCATTTGAAAATCATGTTTATGACTTAGATAACATAGAACGAAAGATAGATATCAAAAATCGAGTCGATCAAATGGACCTTTCCATTATCGCTAGAACCTTTAGAATTGAATTTGCTCTAGCTGAGCAATCAAATATTACTGCGGAAATTATGATAGAAGCATCGCTGGAGGATTTAGCAGGGGAAATATTAGAACTTGCCAGGAAGAATGTGGGTTGTGAGCTGTCGTTGAATTTTATTAAAGCGATACAAAATGCAGATATACAATGTGAAGAAATTGAACAAGCAGTCGAAGCCATTTGGGAAGATGACATTCAGTTAACCCAAACACTCAGCTTTGTGTACGGAAAAGAGCTATCCAGCTATCTAAACAATATTAAAGTAAAGTTCACACAAAAGATTAATGAAGACCAAATAGCTGACATTGAAGTGTTTCTAGAGCATGTATTAGAAACTCTGCGCATACTAAATAAAATTTAATAGTCACTTTACTAGCTTTCTGTGTGGATATGGTATATAGTAAGGATAATAATTAAATTGCTTAGATAGAAACAATGAATTCACATATTACAAAAGGTAATCGTGAGTCTTCGGTAGCTTTTTGTAATATGTGAATTTTTTTATTCACCATAAATGGAGGTTTTTTACATGACACAAGGTACAGTAAAATGGTTTAACGCAGAAAAAGGTTTTGGATTTATCGAGGTTGAAGGTGGAAACGACGTATTCGCTCATTTCTCAGCAATCCAAGGCGACGGATTCAAATCTCTTGACGAAGGTCAAAAAGTTGAATTTGACGTTGAAGATGGTCAACGTGGACCACAAGCAGTTAACATTGTAAAACTTTAATTCTTCGGAATTAATTAAACATAGTTAGCAAAAGAGGCATCCTCTCTGAGGGTGTCTTTTTTTTGTGGGAATAACTAGCACAACTTAAATTAGAATTAATTTCTATTTAATATTGGACATGGTAACCCTAACATACTCATGATGTCAGCTTTTATTGGACCAAAGTGATAATATTATACATAGAGAATATCAGAATGGGATGATTAAAAAGATGAGCAATACACATATATTTTCAAAGCGTGAAGAGGTAGCTAATGCAACTATTCATGGGATAGGTGCTATTTTTAGCATCGCTGCTCTTGTGATATTAATCGTATCCTCAGTAATGTATGGAACAGCTTGGCATGTCGTAAGTTTTACATTGTTTGGGTCGTCGATGGTCCTTTTATATTTGTCCTCTACACTGGTCCACGGTTTTCCAGCAGGGCGTGTAAAAGATTTTTTTGAGATTATGGATCACTCTGCTATTTACTTTTTTATCGCAGGAACGTATACACCTTTCCTATTCCTCGCTATTAAGGGGCCATTAGGGTGGACATTGTTCGGTATCGTATGGGGGCTTGCAATTGGGGGTACCGTGTTTAAAGCATTTTTTGTAAAACGTTTCTTACATACTTCCACATTGTTATACGTTGTGATGGGCTGGTTAATGGTATTTGGATGGAAACCGCTTCTGGAGAATGTGTCATCTCAAGGGCTTTTACTGCTAGCGATTGGAGGCATCTTGTATACAGTAGGTGCCATTTTCTACGTGTGGCGTGGGTTTACGTATCATCACGCAGTCTGGCATGTATTCGTTCTTGCAGCGTCTATCTTACATTTCTTTGCTGTTATGACGTTGCTACCATAACATAGAGAGCTGCCGAGAATTAATTTCGGCAGCTCTTTTGTGGCTTTAAAGAGTATCTAGAGATTACGTTTTGGTTTCTCTTTGTATTTCAGCACATACTATAAACTATTTCCAAGATCAATCATTTTAAACTAAATAAGGTGGTTAACCGATAATCCAGTTTACGACATACTACTCTACGTTTTACCCCTCAGATGTTATAATGATATTTAAATGTTTAGAAGCAGATTTTAGAGAAGAGGATATTTATGAATAAAAAATCTATATATGGATTAACATTACATCAATTAATAGAGTGGCTTAATGAACATGGCCACAAAAAGTCTAGAGCGTTACAAGTTTGGGATTGGTTATATAGAAAACGTGTCACGAATTTTGCAGACATGACAGACGTACATGAAGAATGTATTCAATTATTGCAAGATCACTATACAATACAAACGTTAACGGAACATATAAAGCAGGAAGCGGCCGATGGAACGATGAAGTTTTTGTTTAGACTGCAGGATGGAAACTTGATCGAAACAGTTATGATGAGACATAAGTATGGGATTTCCGTATGTGTGACGACTCAAGTAGGCTGTAACATTGGCTGTAGTTTCTGTGCAAGTGGCTTACTCGCAAAGAGTCGAGATTTATCCAGCGGAGAAATTGTAGAACAGATCATGAATATCCAACTGCACCTGGATCAACTTGAACAAAAAGACATTGTAAGCCATATTGTAGTGATGGGAATTGGAGAACCATTTGATAATTTTGCAAATCTGTTAGACTTTTTAAACGTTGTTATCGATCATAAAGGACTGGCAATAGCAGCTCGAAAGATTACCGTTTCAACGAGTGGAATTGTCAATAAAATCTATGAATTCACCGATACGAAAATCCCAGTCAATCTAGCGATATCCTTACATGCACCGAACAACGAGCTACGCACTAGAATTATGAAGATAAATCGTGCTATGCCAATTGAAAAGCTAATGGAATCTCTTAAATATTATTTAGCAAAAAACAACCGTAGAATTACGATTGAATATATTTTATTGAAGGACGTAAATGATACAAAAGAGGTAGCGGAGGAACTTGCGGATCTTCTTCATGATATTAAGGACCAGCTGTATGTGAACTTAATCCCGTATAATCCAGTTGATGAACACAGTCAGTACCAAAGAAGTGAGCAGGAATCGGTTTTATCCTTCTATGACACGTTGAAAAAGCGAGGCGTCAATTGTAAAATTCGCCAAGAACACGGGACAGACATTGATGCAGCCTGTGGCCAGTTGAGAAGTAAGCAGCTTAAAAAGGAAAAAGTGCGCTAATTAGCGTATCAACTTCTGATAGAATTCAGAATTGAATTGAAACCTATTAAGGCTTTTGACTTAAAATAAACACTCAGATTAGATTTTCTATCTGAGTGTTTTTTTTCTACTTTATTCGATGCTTCGCTTTGGGTAAGAGAAAACTTTATCTTTGTTTGGCGAAAGATGCCATTTATTTTATGGACAGCAATTTTAATGATACGATAATAATATAAAACTTAGTGTTGGGGGAGATTCTGTGTTTTTGGATAAGCTGAAGAAGGAGCTACATGATAAGCAACCGCTTTTTATAGGAGAGGACACAGCGCTACGTTTTGCTGTTTTAATACCACTTGTGCAAGTGGATGACGAATGGCATGTCCTATTCGAGGTACGATCATTAACGATGAGAAAGCAACCAGGAGACATCAGCTTTCCAGGTGGTCGGATCGATCCTACAGATGCATCTCCAATGGAAGCGGCAATACGAGAAACACATGAAGAGCTAGGTGTCGATCCAGCATGCATCCAAGTCCTAGGACAGATGAGTGCATATATTGCTTCTCCTTCATTTGTTGTCTATCCATTTGTTGCTACTATCAACCATCACCAAATCGAATCCTTTAACAAAGAAGAGGTCGAAGCGGTATTCACTATCCCGCTGAGCTGGCTTTTGAACCATGAGCCCTATATGCACACAGTCTCTGTCCAACCGATGCCACCTATGGACTTTCCGTATGATAAAATTTTCAATGGTGACAAATACCAATGGAGACCTCGAACGATTGAAGAATGGTTTTATGACTACGGGAAATTTACGATTTGGGGATTAACGGCTAGGATGTTAAAGCATTTTGTGGAGACTATTAAATAGTTAAGGGTGCCAGGATCTGATAGAGTTCAGAAACTGGTACCCACTTTATGAACTTTAAATTTTTTCTCTAAATCCTCAATATTTTCTAAAACTAAGGTTAAATTAGACATCGCTTTAGAGATTTCGTTTATAGAGTTGAATTGTTGATAAGTAATACTGTTTGTTTATGATAACTAGGTTCGGTAAGATGAGAAGGATAAATTCGTGTTACAGCAAGAGGAGGTTCCCCATTGAAAATACTTGGAACAGTGTTGATGTTTATAGGTGCGGTGATGCTCGCTATTTTTATGTTTGCAGACTTAACAATGGATTTTGGGCTATGGATAACAGGTTTCTTGGTCAGCATGCTCGTTGCCGTTTCAGGAACAATGATATTAATTATTTATTTAGCAAAAGGTATTAAAGCAGATAAAACTTCTAAAAACGATTTCAAATAAGAAATCGTTTTTTTTTTTTTAGAATAAGAAAGTATATAAAAATGTCCCGTGATCACAGGGTTTATGGTACTAAAACGAATAAATAATACTAGTGATCTCCGTTACAACGCACTTTCATGTTTCGAAGCTAGCCTAGCGATGCGGAATATGCTGGTCGTGACGTTAGTCACGACCAGCATCTCCCCCAAAAAAACGGTAGTAGTATAGCAACAAGTCTGTTTAAAGCCTCTTCGAAAAAGATAGAAACAGGTCTTGAAATTAAAGAATCGGGCATCTTTTTTGCCCGGTTTTTCATATCTATGTGAGACACAATTTAAAGCAATTCGTTATAGTGTCTGAGTTGTTTTATATCCTTATACAGGGAACATATTATAAGGTGCCGGGTCCTTATTGAAATTAGAATTGTGTAGAGCCCGGTTCCCGTTTATGACTATTACGTCCACCACATCTGACTGATAGAATCTTTCACAATAATGGGTTTTAAGTTTTCGACTGCTTTTGTGAATCCCTCTTCGATCGACATTAATCCATCCTCATGTTCGATACTTACTACATAATCATACCCATATAATCGTAGAGTACTAATGATGTCTGCCCATGTTTTTTGATCGTGTCCAAAACCAACGGATCTAAAATACCATGCGCGGTCACGCATATTGGTGTAGTCGGTCATATCCGTAAGTCCGTTTCGGTTCATATTTTGCTGATCGATAATTGTATCCTTTGCATGAAAATGATGGATGGCATTCTCCCGTCCAAGTATTTTAATGGCTTCAATTGGGTCAATACCTTGCCACCACATATGGCTAGGGTCAAGGTTAGCGCCAATCATCGGACCACAGGCTTCTCTTAATCGCAATAGTGTAGCAGGTGTATGTACGGAGAATCCTCCGTGTAGTTCCAATCCGATCTTAACGTTAAGGGATTGTGCTAAATCATTTTTTTCTTTCCAGTATGGTATCAGTTTTTCTTCCCATTGCCATTTTAATACTTCTTGGAAATCATTTGGCCAAGGAGCTACTGGCCAGTTAGGATAAAGGGCATTTTCATGATCTCCTGGGCATCCCGAAAATGTATTTACTACGGGCACACCCAGTTTTGATGCAAGGTGCATTGTTTTTATAAATAATTCATCAGCAGGCTCTGCAATTTTTTTCTGTGGATGCAGTGGATTTGCATGGCAGCTTAGTGCGCTGATGGTTAATCCATATTCACTGATCTTTTGCTTAAAGCTTTGCAATTTCGTAGCGTCATTTAACAATTCATCCACTTTACAGTGAGAATCGCCAGGATAACCACCAGTACCTAGTTCAATTGCTTCTATACCTTTAGAAGAAACATATCTTAACATATCTTCAAAACTTTTATCGGAGAAGAGTACCGTAAAAACACCTAATTTCAATGAAACAACCTCCTATATTTATCAGAATATACTGTAATGTAAACCGTTACATTATTACCTTATATAAATTGTTCAAGTAAATCAATAGTTTTTTTAAATGAAAAATATATATTGACGCATAATTCGGAATATAATAATATGGAAATGTAAACGATTTCATTTTATCTTACAATGAAATCAGAGAAAGTGAGACTACTAAGATGACAAACATACAGCAAGTGGCTAAACAAGCAGGGGTATCTGTAGCCACAGTATCAAGGGTACTTAATGGACAAAATACAGTATCGTCGAAAACCCGAATTAAGGTTGAAGAGGCTATAAAAAATTTAAATTATGAGCCTAGTATGTTAGGACGGAATTTAAGAAATTCAGAAAGTAGAATTTTTTTAATATTAATTCCGAGCATTTCCAACCCTTTCTATTTAGAAATTATTAAAGGAATTGAACACGTTGCACTTAGTCAGAATTACAATATCCTGTTATGTGAAACTGATTCGAATCCAGAAAAAGAAAATATTTACTTTGACCTTGTTAGGAAAAAGATGGCCGATGGAATTATTTCAATGGATCCAGCAGTTAATATTGAAACATTAAAAGAGCTAGCAGAAAAGTATTCCATCATTCAATGTAGTGAGTATAACCTCGATAGTGGGATTCCTTACGTGTCGATAGATAATGAAGAAGCTTCGTATAGGGCAGTCAAGCATTTGATACAAATTGGTCATAAAAAAATTGCTCTTATGAATTCGGATGAAAAGTTTTTATATGCAAGACAGAGGGAGATGGGGTATCAACGAGCATTAGAAGAGCATGGTATACCTTTCAACAGCGAATATACTATTTATACAAAACAACTAGGATTTGAACATGGACAACAAGCTATGAAAAAGATATTAGCGATACAGGATCGCCCGACAGCAATATTTGCAGTATCTGACCTTTTGGCAATCGGAGCACTCAAAGAAATAAATGCATCTGGATTGCATGTACCAAATGATGTAGCAGTAGTTGGTTTTGACAAAATAGATTTTTCTAATATGACAAATCCAACGCTCACGACGATTGCTCAGCCTATGTATAAGATGGGTACTGTGGCAGGGGAAATGTTAATCGATAAGATCAGAGGAAATGATGTGGATAGTGTCATATTGAACCATGAACTAGTTCTTCGAGAGTCTACGTGAGAATATACAACTAAGGTTGGCGCTCTGTTATTAAATGGGATTAATAATAGAGCGTTGCCCTTAGTTTCACATGTAATCGATTACAAAGGGGAGCTTTTTATAAAAACAAAGGGGGAATAGTGTTGAAGAAGTTTCTAATCATATGTTTATCTTTAGTAACAGTTTTCAGTTTGGCGGCATGTAGTGATAATACGAATTCTGCAAATGGAAAAGAAGACGATACTCTTAAAATCGGTATTTCTTTACCTTCAGCAACACATGGATGGATGGGAGCACTAATTGATAGTGCTGAAAAGCAAGCGAAAGCACTTAAAGAAAGTGATGGCATTGAATATGTGATGACAAATGCTGCTGACCCAAATAAACAAGCAAACGATGTAGATGATTTAATCGCACAGGGTGTGGATGTTATTGTCATGCTTCCAATTGAGTCTGCAGCACTTTCACCTGTAGGACAAAAGATTAAAGATGCAGGAATTCCTTTAGTAATAGTGGATCGTGAGCTTGAAAATGATGCCGCTACTGTTGTTGTCAAAGGGGATAATGAAGGTATTGGAGTAAATGCTGGTAAATATTTTGTGGAAAAGTTAAATGGAAAAGGAAAAGTTGTGGAAATCTCTGGACCACCGAGTTCAGTTACAGAGCAACGCGGGTCAGGATTTAAAGAAGCGATGGAAAGTGCAGAAGGAATGGAAATAATTGCTTCACAGAGTGGTGATTTTTCTACTGAAAAATCGCTAGAAGTGATGGAAAACATTTTACAAGCACATCCGCAAATAGATGCGGTATTTACACAGGATGATGGAATGGCACTTGGTGTCATACAAGCTATTAAAGAAGCTAAACGTACAGACATTCAATTTGTAACAGGTGCTGGTGGCGGTAAAGCGGTATTTGAAGATATTAAAGCAGACGGTTTTATGTCAGCTACATTCCTTTACTCACCAACGATGGTAGAGGATGCAGTGAAAATTGCGGCGGATATTGCAAAAGGAAATGAACCAAAAGAATCTATGGTTGTAAAAGAAGCTACTCAAGTAACAAAAGAAAACGTGGATGAGTTCTATGATCCGGAATCTAAATTCTAAATGAATATTAGGAAATACAATAGTTGTGTAAACAGTTGTTGTATTTCCTCTTTTCCTATATTAGGAGGGATAAATACCATGACTAATAATCCTTATATAACAATGAGGAACATGAAGAAATCATTTAATGGTGTACCTGTTTTAAAAAACGTGACTCTTCAGATTGAAAAAGGGGAGATTCATGCATTGTTAGGGGAAAATGGTGCCGGAAAATCCACTTTGATGAATATTCTAGGGGGAGTTCATCAGCCTGATAATGGCTCGATTTACATAAACGATAAAGAGGTTAAGATGACCAATCCTAGAGTATCGCAGGAGCAAGGGATTAGCTTTATCCATCAGGAACTTAATATGGTCACTGATCTCAAAGTCTATGAAAATATGTTTTTAGGTTCCGAACTTCGAAACAAGGTGGGGTTTTTAAAGGTAGAGGAGATGTGCAAGCAAACACATGAAATCTTAGCTAAGCTCGGAGTGGACATAGACCCGAAGGAATACGTAAGAAATTTAGCAACCTCCTACAAACAGCTGATAGAAATATCTAAGGCACTGCTTCATAAATCCACCGTAATTATTATGGATGAACCAACAACCTCATTAGCAGAACATGAAGTGAACCGATTATTTGAATTGATGAAGAACTTAAAGAAATCAGGCATCTCAATTATTTATATTTCCCACAAACTAAAGGAAATCAAGGAAGTATGTGACCGTTATACCGTATTACGTGACGGAGAAATGATTAAAAGTGGAGATGTCGAACAAGAAGACTTAGAAGCAATAACTAAGCTTATGGTTGGCAAATCGATTTCTCAAAATCGATTTGTACATGAACATTCATTTGGTCCAGTATTGTTAGAGGTGAACAATTTAACAAGCTTAGGATTGTTTAAGAACATTCATTTTAAAGTGAAAAAAGGCGAAATAGTAGGCTTTACAGGCCTAGCAGGAGACGGTAGGACAGAGCTTTTTGAAAGCTTATTTGGATATCGAAAAAAATACACTGGTGAAATAAAAATCAATGACCAGCTGATAAAAATAGATCACCCTCGAAAAGCGGTTGAAGCGGGAATAGGTCTTGTTCCAAAGGATCGTAAAGAAAATGCGATCATAAAAGATTTAAGTGTGATCCATAATATGAGTCTGTCATCTCTAGGGAATTTTGAGAAAACCGGATTTATTCAAGATAATGCCGAGAGAGAAAAGTTTCAGTATTATAAAGAACTGTTGAACATCAAAGTACACAACCCACGAATTACAATCGATAAGCTCAGTGGTGGAAATCAGCAAAAGGTCATCATCGCCAAATGGCTTGAAGTCGGGGCAGATATACTAATCTTTGATAACCCGACACAGGGAATCGATGTTGGAGCGAAGCAAGAGATTTATCAGCAAATTGTGGCACTAGCCGAACAAGGGAAATCGGTGATTATTTTGTCATCAGAGGCACCAGAGGTAATGAGAATTTGTCACACGATTAATGTGATGTACCAAGGGGAAATTACAGCAAGATTTAACGGAGAAGAAGTAACGGAAGAAGAAATTATGCATTATGCAACCGGCTCGAAAAGGGAGGCCGCTAATATTGGCTAATACAAATGTAAAAGAATATAGTCCGCAAGTTTCAAATGCAAAAAGTCGTCTCACATGGCTGTGGTCCGAATATAGCGTTATTATTGCTTTCATTATTATTTTTATCGCATCATCTGTTATGAATCCAAGATTTTTAGATATTAATAACCAGCTCAATATACTAATGCAAGTTTCTATTATCGGAATAGTAGCATTAGGTATGACAGTCGTTATGCTGTCAGGAGGGATCGACTTATCGGTCGGATCAGTGCTTGCGCTAGTAGGTGTCATTACAGTTTTAGCGTTAAATGCGTCAGGTAGTATACTTGTTGGGATTTTTACTGCATTAGTCGTTGGTTCCTTTGCAGGATTTCTGAACGGATTAATGGTTGCAAAAGGTAGGATTGCTTCGTTTATCGCTACATTAGGAATGATGGCGGCCGCCCGTTCTATTGCGTTGTATATTGCAGAAGGTGGAAGTGTTTCAGGGGAAGTGAGTGGGTTTACTGCTATCGCAAATAGTGATTTATGGATTTTTGATTATCCAGTTATTATTTTCTTTGCTATGACTGCATTGGTTTATATTTTGATGCACAAGACACGTTTTGGAAGATACGTGTATGCACTTGGAAGTAACGAAAAAGCAGCAATGCTCTCAGCAATTCGAGTAGACCGTATTAAAATTGCTGTGTATAGTTTGGCAGGATTACTAGTAAGTGTAGCAGCGATAATTGAAACATCACGCTTAAATTCTATTTCATCTTCAAGTTCAGGAGTTCAATATGAATTAGATGCGATTGCTGCCGTTATAATAGGTGGTACAAGAATGACAGGTGGTCGTGGTAAGATTATTGGTACACTTTTCGGAGTGCTTATCTTAGGTATTTTGAATAATATGATGAATTTAATGAACGTTTCCCCGTACTTACAAGGCTTTGTAAAGGGTTTAATCATAATAATTGCAGTAGTATTCCAAAAGAGAGAGTAGGAGTGTCATATGGGGATAAAAGTAGGAATTATTGGTTGTGGGTCGATTACCAAGCTACGCCATGCACCTGAATATAAAGCAAATCCGCTGGTGGACGAAATCGTTTTTTATGACCGAAATCCTGAGCGTGCAGAGGCGTTAGCAGTCATGTTTGGTGGGACAGTAGTGCAAAATGTGGATGAATTATTAACAGATCCTACGATAAAAATAATTAGTGATTGTTCTTCGAATGAATATCATCATTTATTTTCTACCAAAGCATTATTAAATGGCAAGCATGTTTTGTGCGAAAAACCAATATCCCTTACAATTGAACATGCAAAAGAAATAGTAGATGCCCAAAAGCAATCCGGGCAAAAATTAATGGTAGATCATAATCAGCGATTTACTCGCGCGCATCAAAAGGCCAAAGAAATTATTAAAAGCGAAGAACTTGGTAAAGTGCTGACTTTTAGGACGACGTTTGGTCACTCGGGGCCAGAACAGTGGGGGATAAATAAATCAAACTCCACATGGTTCTTTCAAAAGGAGCGTTCTGGTTTAGGTGTTGCTGGGGATTTAGGAGTCCATAAGGTTGATCTATTGCATTACTTACTAGATGATGAAATTGAGCATGTAAGCGCCTTTCAAGGAGCACTCGACAAAGTCAATGAAAATAACGAACCGATAGAAGTAAGTGATAATATTGTATGTAGTTTAAAAACGAAAAAAGGACGGTTAGGCACTGCTTCGTTCTCTTGGACGTATTACGGAGAAGAAGATAATAGCACAATCATCTATTGCGAAAAAGGCATTTTGAAGATTTACCATAGTGATCAGCATCAATTAGAGGTGATTACAAAAGACGGGGAGAAGGTACAATACCAGCTAGAGAATATCCAAACAAATAACAACCAAACAAATAGTGGTGTAATTGATGCCTTTATCGAATGCATCCTTCTTGATCAACAGCCGCTTGTAACAGGGGAAGATGCACTCTCTTCGCTTAAAGTTATTTTAGCTATTATAGAAGCAGCTGAAACGAGTACGGTTGTGACGATATAAAGCACAAGGATCAAATTAAATTATTCTAATAAATAAAGCCGTTTTCTGACTAAACAGAAGACGGCTTTTATAATATAATGACGTTTCTCTTCCATTGTTGTTTATAACTTTACATGATTTCTTGCTGTTACCACGACTAACTACTTTTAATCAGCACTCTAAAGTTTGAAAAAAATACTTGCAGTTTATTTGGAAACAATATATTATTTAAATCGTAATCATTACTATTTACAATTCGATACAAAAGTGTTGAATGGTTAGGGGAAAAAATGGAGAATAGAATACCGGTAACAATATTAAGTGGATATTTGGGTTCAGGAAAGACAACTTTACTGAATCATATTTTACAAAACCGCAAAGGGCTTAAAGTGGCGGTCATCGTAAATGATATGAGCGAAGTGAACGTTGATGCTTCTTTGGTAAAACAGGGTGGTTTTTTACGTACGGAGGAAAAGCTGGTTGAAATGCAGAATGGATGTATTTGCTGCACACTTAGGGAAGATTTGGTAGTAGAAGTGGAGAAGTTGGCTCAACTTGGAGAAATTGATTATATCGTAATTGAGTCCTCCGGGATCAGTGAGCCTATTCCGGTAGCTCAGACATTTACTTACATTGATGATAGCCTGGGCATCGATTTATCAAAGTTTTGTAGACTTGACACTATGGTGACAGTTATAGACGCTAATGGATTTTGGCAGAATTTTTCTTCTGGAGAAAGGTTGCTGGACCGCAAAGAAGCAGCTACTAAGGAAGATGAACGGGAAATAGCCGATTTACTTATTGACCAGATTGAATTTGCCAACGTGTTAGTTTTGAATAAGGCAGATTTAGTTGATGAAGAGACAATTGGCGAGTTGAAGGCTGTCCTTAAAAGCTTAAATCCAGATGCGAAAATCATAGTAACAGTAAACGCGAATCTTACTTTAAACGAAGTGTTGAATACAGGCTTATTCGATTTTGAAAAGTCCAGTCAAGGAGCAGGGTGGATTAAAGAGTTAAACGAAGAACATGTGCCTGAAACCGAGGAGTATGGTATTGCCTCTTTTGTCTATCGAAGTCAGAGACCTTTTCATCCAGAGCGCTTTATGAGTTGGATTATGACTTGGCCAGTTGAAGTGATACGGACTAAAGGATTTTTATGGCTAGCAACTCGGGATGATACTGCAATACTGCTATCTCAGGCTGGGCCATCTCTAGGGATAGAGGGAGCTGGAGTATGGGATATGGAGTATGGTATCAAGATGACAGAACTGGTATTTATCGGAATAGAGATGGACCAGCTACAAATCACCTCCGACCTGAACCACTGCCTGTTGACAGAACATGAGTATGCACAGGATTGGACTAGCTTTACAGATCCACTACCTGCTTTTGAAATTGGGATTCAGACTAAAGAGGAGGAAGTAAGATGAGAGTGAATATCACATTGGCCTGCACAGAGACAGGTGATCGTAATTACATAACGACCAAAAACAAACGGAACAATCCAGAGAGGATAGAATTGAATAAATACTGTCCAAGACTTCAGAAGGTGACACTTCACCGAGAAACGAAGTAAAAAATTTTACGTATTTTTAAAGCGTAACCATTACGATATAAGAGAGGTGATAAAATGGCAAAAAAATCAAAAGTGGCAAAAGATAAAAAACAGAAGAAAATGGTGGCCCATTATGCAGAGCTTCGTAAAGAACTGAAAGACAAAGGGGACTACAGGGCATTAAGCAAGTTGCCGGGGGATTCTTCTCCGTCACGCTTGAAAAACCGTTGTGAATTGACCGGCAGACCGAGAGGTTATATGCGCAAATTTAATATGTCGCGGATTACTTTCCGAGAGCTTGCACACAAAGGACAAATCCCTGGCGTTAAAAAAGCGAGTTGGTAATTAAGTTAAGTATTCTTTTATTAACACGAACGGATAATAGAGTTTCTGTTGAGAAGCGAAGTAGCGAATCTCCCGGAAGAAAAGTATATAGAGGAAACAGCGGATGAATTCCACCAGCTGTTATGGAAGCACTCCCGCTTTGAGTAATTGCCTACTTGATGGATGAAATTGAATCGCAGCTTAACAGTAAAGTCAGTAAACTATGTAAAAAAGTAGGATGGACTGATTATACGAAAAGAAGAAGAGGAACAAAAAAATGAGATCAATACTGATCTCATTTTCACTAAACTATTTATTTATCCTTCGTTTAACTTATTGTTATTAAATGCAGCATCTTTACCATAAGAGAATTTTAAATCATGGCCTATGGATAAAATAGTTTTGTCTGAAGAATATCTATTGCACGTTCAATATCATCTAAATCTTCTTTAGAAGCATTCTCTATTCGCTTTAGAAAACGGGATTCTATAGTTGCAAAAGCTTCGTTCATCATGGCTTCTCCATCATTCGAAAGACGAATATATTGTTTTCGTCGATCTTCGGTATCATTTATCTTTTCGATTAAATTTTTCTTATTTAACTTGCTTAGCTCACGACTCGTGTTCGGCATAGACATATTTTGACAATCGTTAATTTCACTTGGAGTCACAGGTTGACTCACAGAAATATACTCAAGAATGTTATATTGAACCTGCGAAATGGAATCTGACTTCGCATTTTTTGTTAGTTCATGTGTTACTCGATGAACAGAAGATGTAAATGATACTAATTTATAAAAAAGAGCATTTTTGTCCATTTCTCTCACCTCTTATAGATAAGGTAACAAAAATATTATCAAATAACAATTATCAATTGATAATTAAAATTTTTCGTGCTATTATTTAGTTATCAAATGATAATAAAGAGGTGCGTTATGAAGGTGCTGCTAATTTACACATATCCAAACCACAATAGCTTAAACTATACATTTTTACAAAAAGTTATTAAGGGGAGTAATGAAAATCCCAAGATAGAGGACTTACAGGTTTTAGATTTATATGAAGAGAACTTTAATCCACTTCTAGTTTTTAACGAGCAAAAGCGAAGACGTGACATGCATACTGATCCTAGTACCGAAAAATATAGGAAACAAATTATGTGGGCTGACAAGATTGTTTTTATCTATCCGATTTGGTGGGGAAGACCACCCGCAATGCTAATTGGATATATAGATCAATTATTCTCTTCCAATTTTGCCTATAAAGATAAGAAGGGACTTTTTCCAGAAGGGCTTTTGAAAGGAAAGTCCGTTGTATGTGTATCTACCATGAAGGGGCCAACTAATTATCCATTTCTCTGGTTGAACAATGCCCACAAAATTCTAATGAAAAGAGCATTATTTAATTTCGTGGGTATCAAGAAAGTGAAGTTCTTTGAATTTGGGAATATGGAAAGTCCGAAGGGAAATCAAATGAAAAAGCTAGAAAAGGTTTATAATTATTTTAAAAAGATAGAGCACTAAGAAAACGGAAAACGTATTGTCCCTTTTTTTAATAGTGATGATCTAAAAAGGAGATTAGAACCGTCTAATCTCCTTTAATCCAGTAGATGCGTTTAGCATCCTGTACACCTTCTGAAACAGGGAATTTCATTTCTTTCCATGCTGTAATACCCCCGATCAATTCTTTAATTTTATAATCCTTTTCTTATAAAAATCTCGCTATTTTGGTAGCAGTAACTAAAATGGAATACCAAAAGACAAGGAAATTATTGTGTATTGCTGCGATTTCTGGTGCAACGAAAGAAATAAGAGAAGTTTAAATACGAGAAAACTAAGTTATACTGTAGGAAATTATAGTAAGTAATGAAACTAATAATGTCGAACAAATTAGCATTATATTTTACGAACAGGAGATATAAAAGGTGAAAGAATTCAAAGTAACTTACTTTTTTGATGAAGAGCATTATATAAGAAGGTTCATACATGTTGAGTCTCAAGAAAAAGCGGAAGAGTTAATTCGAAAAGAACGGGATGAATATATTTCATTTACAGATAGCAGAGGGATTTACCATGAACTGAACACTAAAGGAGTTCGGGTAATTCAAATATCGGAATATCACAGAATAGATAAGTCGAAAAAAGTATCAGGTATTGATAAAACCTGATACTTTTTAAATACAATGACAAGTACAAAGACTAGTTCTAGATTTACTCGCCTTTTACAAAATTAATTTTTTGCATTATATTTTGTATTAATACTGGAAAATAGTAAGCACCAAAAAAGCGCAAATAAAATCTATCAAGACTAGCTACCTATTCGTCAGTGGAATGTTCCCAATGAAATTTGGGGAAGATTGGCAATCCGAAGTATTTGGAAGTTATGTGGCGCAGTTTAGTAGGCACTAAAAATCCACTAATACTAATAGAGTAGTGAATTCACAAACAGCGGCCACATAAGAAAAAGAAGCACCAACATCTACTCCATCTTCTGGTTATCATACAATCACTGGAGTAATCAAAGAAAAATGGGAGTTAGGGCTTGATTTGATGAATCTGAACTTGAAATAACGGATGCGGATGAAGAAAGGGTACTGGATTACAAGGAAATTCAAAAAAGAATAAAAGAAAAGGAAGTAACCATTCAAAACTTTTTCTAACTCTATCCAACCGGTGAGAAGTAAAACAAATTAAAGAAGGGAACTGGGTTTATCTGACCATAAGTGAGATTCTCGGAACAGATAAACGATACTAAGCTTCTATGACCCTATGCCTTTGAGGCTCTTACATATGAGTGGTTACTAAGTAGACTTAGAGATTGAATTGGATGATGTACACGTAAGGCTAATGAAAAACCCAAAAAAGAGAATGATTTGCATAAGATTGTTCAATTTATGTTAAAAAACGTAGTAATCAAGCAAAGAAGAATTATTCTTATTTAAGAAGATAAAGGGATGGTTGTGAAAATATAAAAGATTAATGGGGTCTTAACCTTCTCTTATTTTAAAAGCTAAACAAACCAAAAACGTCCATTTCCCATCGTGAAAGGACATTTTTCTGATGAAATATAGTTAAAAATTAAAGTCAATTTTTGTACTTAAGAACGAATAACGTAACGTTAGGCTATGAATGCTCGGCATATGCTGCCCGTATTCCTACTATATTGTGGTAATATGAAGGATTCATACAAAATAAAATTTGCCTGACCAATGATTTGTATACTTTAATCAAAAACAGCAAATATTATAAAGGGAAAACGAATGAATAAATGTTGCGTTTGTGAAAACTTCAATTCTGGAAAGACGGAATTTCAAAGCCACAATTACCGTGATGGTATAAGAGTAGACTGTTAAAGATAAGAACTTAGGAATACTGTGATTAGTCTAAAATTTTCAAATCATAGGAATACACGTTTTTTCTTTTTATACTTCTTAATAATTCATCAAAACCTATAATATCCATAGATTCACTAAGTTTTCCATCGTCCAGCAAATATTTCTCTAAATAATATTTGTTGTCTTTTTTTTCGCTATACCTCAATACATATAGATAATTATCTTTAAAATAGGTTTCTTCATTATGTCTTATTTTAGAATGACTTGCGTTATTTAGAGTAAATTTTTTGGTTATTTTTTGGTTTGCTGTATTAAAAGTATAGACATCACCTAGACCATTCACAAAGTACAATTCATTTTTATAAATATAAGCGGAGTTTTTAAAATTGTATGGAATAGTTGCTACAAGATCATTAATATTATTATATTCTATAAAATCGAAAACTTTTTGTTTATAACTATATTTATCTATTCTATAAAGATAAATTTTTTCATTAAAGTCATCTAAAATAGAAGATAAGATTAAATAATAGTATTTACTGTCTGCTAATATAGGGGATAATGAATTAAGATATTCGTTTTTGGGAGTATTAACTCTAGTTATATGTTGTATTTTAATCGTTTTATCGAAAATTACTTTTCTAAGATTAAATTCATTCTTATTAATATCTTGTGTCAATATATCTACTTCGGTTCCATTCAGACCTGATGAAGCTATATAAAAAGGAATAGTGCCAGTTTTAAATTCCTTTTCGTTTCCATAGCGAACGTCTGAATTATAGTCATTTCCATTTTTATTAAAGCCGCTATTATAAATACTAAAGAAAATGTTTTTATCTTCTAAAAATCCAGTTCTTTCACCAGTATATTGATTACTTTCCATAGGAAATTCTTTATAATTTTCTCCAATAATTCTTACTCTTCCTTTATCTTCTAAAAATATACTTTTGTTATGTACAGCTGTACTACCTAACTCCAGCCCTTCCATAATTAATCCTTGTGATTTTCCATTTTTATCAATAAATATTGCGTAACTAATTCCATCACCATCTAAATCTTGATCGGCAGTTGTGGAGAGATAAATAACAGCTTTTTTATTATCTAGGAAGTCATCTTTCTTAATATCTTCTTTAGTTACGAGTAAACTGCTATTAATACTCGGAGCGCTGAAAAATAAGGAATAAACAATATAATAAGTTAACCCTAAAATAATTATAACTAAGACAAGATCTCTAAATTTTTTCATTTAATGTAAGCCCCCAACACGGTTTAAAGTTTAATATGAAGAAGAGGCTACCCCAAAAGTACATTTTTAGGATAGCCTCTTTTTTTAACTGAACACTTTGCACTTATAAAAATAAAATTCCATTAAAAATTCGAACATTATATACCGATTAATGAAAAGTAATGGAATTATAATAGAAAAAAGAGACTGATTTTAATTTGTCTTCATTTAAAAGCCTTTTCGGACAGCCTTTCTTTTTAAATATTTCGAACTAATGTAGTATCAGGTGCATCGCGTATATCCCTAGGATACACACCAAGTCCACCATCATCGTCTAAATCAAGATTACCATACTGTTTAAACGCGGCCCATATTAATTTAGAACAGTTTTTGGCTCCGGTATAGCTAGTAATGCGGTTAGTTGCAAAATTATAGGAGTAATTCTCTCCCACCTGAGTAAAAGCCCAGTTTGCTGCAGCATCCCTATTTGCAGTAGAAGTATTAACAGACTTTACTAAAGCCCCTGAGCTATCTACCTTTCTTGCAGTAGTTGATATTGTGCGGACACCATCAGTTGGTACAGATTCTACAATTGTAGTGGGAGTATAGTACATGCCAACATGCCCATGATCTAAGTATGCTGTTTGAGAAGGAGTATAGTAAAAGTTCCCCTTTGTACTTGATCCAACGCTAACTGTTCCGCCAGTACCACCAAATATTTGAGATTCGACATTTGTTTTATAAGTTTTAGATTCTCGAAGACCTTGCTCTTGATTCTCCTTCAATTCTTTATAAATGTGTTCTAGAATCTGGTTTTCTGACTCACCTGTGTTATTTGAAACTTCTTGAATACTAGACAATAATTCTTGGCTAGTAACGTCAGGCTGTAAAATCAAAATATCGTAAAGATAAGAAGAACTATTTTCCGATGCACTAGTAAAGGTACCTGCACCAAATAAAAACAAAACTGTTAAAGACAGAATAATAAATTTTCTTTTCATATTACATCCCCCTTTTTCCTATTTTCACTACATTTTCATATTAAAGGTAATATGGTTACTTTACAATTGAGAAAATATGAAATAAATCACTCTTTATTTTTGCTATTACGGCTATTTCTTTGAAAGTTTTCATGGAAAGGAGTGGAAAATTGTATTATGTGAATGTGTGAGTATTATAGTTGGAGAAATAGCAATTATAATACCGACAGAATTGGCGATAGCTATAAGAGATTTCTTTTCATTCTCACAGATATCAACAACAGGGTTTCTTGAACACCCACAACTGGAAGTAATTCCACGATTGCTTAATTCTTGGGCGCTGAGGCTAATTAATTATCGATACTTAATCAACATAAAAACCTCCTGCATAATTAATTTTACGCAAAATCGGGTAAAATTAATTATGCAGGAGGTTGCTCTTTTTTGTCTTTAGTGTCCCTAGAATTTGTCAGAAGTGGCTCTAAAATATGGCGCACGTATCACTTTCGCATGTCAGTATCCAGTCCCAAAAGCTAAGCGACCAAACCATGGCCTTGATTTGTACTACTACTACTACTACTACTACTACTACTACTACTACTACTACTACTACTACTACTACTACTACTATTACTAGTATTAGCATGTTTTGTATCCAAGATATTCACTTAAACCAATTATAAAAAGCTCCTTAAGAATCATATTAATGATATAAGACTCTTAAGGGACAAATATTCCTCTAGTAATTCTAAGACTGGTTGGTGTTGCTATTTTGAAGTATAGGTGGAAATTCTTCCCCACTCGCTAATTCATATTTTAATGCTGAAGAAAATTCTTTACTTGTATTAGAAAAATTATTATTGACGTGAGATGAAAATAACGGGGAAATAGAAATTATTAAGATTACTATATAGAATTTTTTTTTCACAATTGCACCCTCACTTATCGTTTTATAATTTTTTGTTTAATATTTTCTTACAATACTCAAAATAATAAGAGGATTGTTTGTATTTTCGTTTTTCTTTAAAGTATTCTGCTATAAGACCAGAATAATAGGATGAATTTGGATAAGATCCCTGTTTCTCGAAGAAGGGAAGAGCTACTTTAGTTGTATAATAGATGAAGTCCTCATATTCTTTTCGTGCCAAGTGTCTAAAAATTTGATATTCATGGAACAAAACACTGTCTTTTGATGATACATAAGAAATATATGGTTCGCCTGCTGCTAACCAACTTATTAATTTTTCTTCATTATTTTGTTTATAGTATATCTTCATTATGCAGATTATCGTATTAAGTTTACTGGATTCAGTCCCTTTTATATTCACGCTCCTTTCATAGTATTGCAAAGCAGTAGTATATTGCCCTTGTATATAATAAAGGTAACCTATGTTATGTTCAATAATACCAAATAAAGATTGATGATTTACTTCTTTAGCCAATTTACTTGCCCATTGATAATGAGAGGCTGCTTCATCATATTCTTTTGAACGTATGAATAATATGCCGAGAAGCAAATGGCAATCGCTACATCTGTGTAAGACATATTGATCTCTAAACAATTCAAGAGCTTGTTTAGTATAATAAATTGCAAGGTAAGGCTTTAATAACTGCGTTGTCACCATTCCAAGAGAGTAAAAAACATCTGCACGTTCTAAGGGCAGGATAGTTGAATCAAATAGAGATTCTGCCTGTTTATAAGAATTATAGGCTTCCGCAAAGTTGTTATTTAAATATTCGAAGGTACCCTTGAATTTATAGAAGTAAAAAAGTAATTCATTTGAAAATTCTTTTTTTACTCCTGATAACTCATTAATAATTTTTTTTGCTTCATCCAATTTCCCTAATGTTAAAAAATATCTAATGGATACTAAACTAAACAAAGAATTTGTATAAAATGAGCTGCTATTTTTGATTTTAATTAGTTCATAATAAACTTCTTTAGATTTTTCTAAGTTATTATTTATTATTAATTGATACCATGATTTTATTTCTTCATTTAGTTCAATTTCATTTACTATAGTATGCTGGATGCCTAATCTCAAGAATATCTCTTCGATTATATCAGGACTAACTTTTGAAAGTCCATTTTCAATTTTAGATAAATAAGATATTGAGATTAAACCGGTTACTAACTCTTCTTGAGTCAATCCTTTTTTTACACGATGAAACTTGATAACTTTTCCAAAATTCATAATTATCACCTCCTTTAGGTGTATTGAACTAAAATGAATTTTAATTCTAGTGTTAAAGGATAACAAAAATTCCGTTTTTTTAACTGTATTACAAATATTTAGATAACGTCAATAGTCTTATGTAAATATGTGTTACTTATTCTTGTAATTGCTCTTTTATTTAATCGTCTGGAACATTATTAGTTCCGGAGTTTTATCAAAGTCTAACTAACATCGTGTGAGGTAATGTTGATTGTAATAAACTGACTGGGTAATAAGTAAGCGTTTAAGCAATTCTTCGTTTGGGAAATGCTTAAACGCTTACTTATTCATTTGAAAAGCGTATAGGTCAAATCGGATAGTTGCTGAAAAAGCTACCTAGGAAACAATTCAGTTATCGTTTGCAGGTTTATTTTCCGGCAAAAGTCAACATGTCGATGGTTATCCCATGCCTTTAGAAGTGAAAGTGAGGAAAAACTAGCCGAAGTGGAAGAAGTACTGCAATTCTGTAATAAATATTCACTGTCAATTGCAAACTGAAAGAATAGACACCATCTAATAATTAGAGGTTCAGTTTTTTGACTAAATTTAGATAGACTGTAGTGAAAATCATAGCTTTAAAAAGATATTTAAGAGGTCGCGAAAGTTATGAAACAATTGCGTTATCTGTAGACATGATAAAAGTACAGTAATCAACTGTGCGAAACAATATAACCAAAATTCCTATCACTTTTTTAAATGAATTGACTAGAAATCAATAATAATCCCAGCGAATGTGCTATTTAAACTTATCATCCTTGGTCTCCAAAACTGACCGTTCGCTAAATAGATAAAGGGTGCTAAAAACTGCGCCATCATTTATAGCATTGTCGAAACGAGCAAAGAAAATTAACTAAATTCACTGAATTACATGTGTATTCTAGCAATTGCCGTTAATTGATGTGATGGGTAAAAAGCACTTGATCATTTACTAGCATAGTCAGAGACAGCCCCTCCAGACTATCGCTGCGAACACAACCAAAATAAAATAAATCATATACAAATATCCACTTGAAAAATAGGTGGGCATTTTCGATACTTACCCTTCTATTGAAAAAATAGAAGGGTTTACTCGTCTTTTTTTGGTAGTATTTCCAAAGTTTTTTAGAAAATTTTCTTATTGTTGAAGCGTATATATCGTTGTTCACCATATTTCTAAATAAAGCTTAAATTCTCTCGAAAAAATCATATGTTATTCTAAATCTAGTTTTAATAACAACATCATATATGGAATTTAATGGAAAATATTTTTATGTGAAATTAGAACAACTGATTATTCTACATTAAGTTACAATATTTGGAGTTATGAAGGAGTGAAATTGGTTTACAAATAGGTAACATTTAAATTAAAAATTCTGTTTATTCGATTAACTTTATATTTTCAAATAATAATGTGAGTAGAATCATTTAGATAGGTTGGTGGATCAAGTGAGTTATAAAATAAAAGAAGGCGTCACTATTGTAGAAGAAGATGGAGAATTAGTGGTTTTTGATTTTACAGGTGAAAAGTTTTTTGGTTTAGATATAGTAGGGAGTATCATTTGGGGTAAGTTGGAGGAAAATCACAATTTTGATGAAATATCAAGATATATAGGGTCTCTGTATAATATTCCGGAAGAGCAAGTAAAAAAAGATGTAACATCATTTGTAACTTCATTAATACAAAAAGGGCTGGTAATAATGAAATGACTCTATTAAATAAAATTACTTTATTTTTTAAGATTTACTGTTCACTCATAGTTTTGGATTACAGTTTAAAAAAAATGGGATTTCATAAAGTATTTATTAAATATGAATCACTATATTTGCTAAAAAATAAAGAGGTTAAGAGTTTGACTCACGAAACTTATTTAAACGTAAGTCAAATGGTAGATTTTATTGATAGAGTTTGTATTTTATACCCCAAAAAAGCGGAGTGTCTGCATAGGTCTTTCTTGGGTTATAAATACCTTAGAACAGAATTTAAATTACCTGTTGATTTAGTAATTGGAGTTAGAAAGTATCCTTTTTCTGCACATGCTTGGTTGACGATGTTTGAAGAGAATATAAATGATTCTAATGAATTAACAAATCAATATTCGGTCATTTTAAAGTCAAAGGAGAAAAGTTATGAAATTGTTTAGAGGGATATTTTGTCTGAATGGCTTCAACACTAAATCCATGCAAAACGATATTAGTATATTTGAAAAAGAAAATTATACAAAGAATCATATAACTAGTGAAAAAGTCGATATTTTGAGTATATATTCAAATTCTTCTCTAGTAGATAATGATTATTTTGAAATAAATACTTATAAAAGTTTAAAGGTTATTGGTGATATAAGAATAGATAATAGATCAGATTTAATTAATGAATACTTAAATCCAAATAAAATTTATACTGATGAGAAAGTTTTGTTAGGAATTTTTGGAATTTTAGGAAAAGATAGTTTTTCCAAATTAATAGGAGAGTTTGCATTTATTTTATGGGATGAAGTATCTAACGAATTATATGCAGTCAGAGATCAAATAGGAGTGAAAAGTCTATTTTGGATTAAACAAGATAAGTATATAGTTTTTGCAAGTGACATTTTTCTACTTCAAGCATATTTTAATCAAAATAATATAAATAAAGATTACTTTAAGGAGTTTTTAATTTGGAATGGCAATATAGATACTAGTATCACTCCATATAAAGAAGTGAATAGAATTCCAAGTTCTACTTATGTAAAAGTTAATAAAGATAACGGAGATATACGAGAATGCGAATATTGGAATTTATTTGATAGTGAAAAAGAAATTAAATATGCATCATTGAAAGACTATGATGAACATTTTGTTTCATTAATATATAAGGCGGTAGAAGCAAGAACTTCAAAAAGCAAAATTAATTCTGTCATGTTAAGTGGAGGATTAGATTCTACTAGCATATTTAGTGTTGTTAAAAGATTAGAAAATCCCAATATTCTCCCTGTATGTGGTGTTTTTGATGAGTTAACAGAATGCGATGAAAGAGAGTATATTGACCCATTAATGGCCATGTATAATGCTGATCCAATATATGAAGTTTCTGACGAACATTTAACTTTTAAAAATTTTCCTAATGATTCTCCTTGGACATATGAACCAAACGTGAATTCAGCTACTTATTTGTTTACAAAATCCATTTTACAAAAAGCAAAAGATAGCGGTGCTTCCAACATATTAACAGGTTACGCTGGGGATCATTTTTTAACAGGAGCTATGGTTTCGTTATCAGATTTAGTTAAGAGGATGAAGTATCAAACCTTTTTTAGAGAACTATTCTCATTAACAAAGGATTCTAGGACATCTATTTTTCAAACTGGTTGGAAATATGGAATTTCTCCATTAGTATCTTCCAATTGGTTAAAAGAATTTGGCGTTGAACAAAATGCCTTTCTTCTAAATCAGTTAACAAAAATAAAAAAAATAAATCAAAAGGAAATATTCTTACAATTAAATGGAACAAAAAGTCATATTTATGCTGATAGAGAAATTGGAAGAGATGTAAATATTAACTGTAATCATCCGTTTTTGGATAGAAGGTTAATAGAGTTTTTATACAATGTACCCGGTGAATATCGTTGGGGGAATGGACAATCCAAAATGTTTGTACGAAGAGGGTTACAATCTCACCTTCCTAAGAATATTATTGAAAGATTTGATAAAACAGGGCACTTACCATTGACATATAGAGGGTTGAGAGATAATTGGAAAGAGCTTTACGATTGTTTCTCTCAGTGTAAAATAGCTGAATTGGGCCTTATTGAAAAATCAGATTGGCTTGAGACATTAGATAACTGGAGACAAGGAAAGCGAGTCAGAGAAGATATTTGGCTGCTACTCACTTTAGAAATCTGGTTATACAAATTTGAGAAGAAATTTGATTTAGTGTTTTCTTAATTAGGGTATTAACTACATGGTTAGTTTATATAAAAAACATAAAAAAGGGAGAGATAATTATGAACTATGCAATACCTACTATTATTGAATTTGGAGCTTCTACAGATGTAATACAAGGAACTTGTGGTTGGGGAGGAGAAAATGCATTTTTAGATAAGACTGGTTATTTTAACCAAGCTTATAAAAAATGTAATTCACTTACGGGAAATTGCAATTGGTCAGATAAATGTAGTAACAGCGCTATAAGTGACGCATGTAGTTCAGATAATGACTGTTAATATTGCACTACTTCTAATAGATAAAAAATAAATTAACTAACTAATAAATATAACCATGCTAGTTTAATATAATATTCCAACACTACTCTTTTAATAAAGAGTAGTGTTGGTGTTTAGGAGAGATCGAGAAATGGTACTTTATATAACAATTATCATTGCTGTCTTGATTGCAATTAGTATAAATAAAGAAATTCAAAAATCTGAAGAATTCGTAAGAGGTTTACCAAGTAAAGGAGATTTAATCGATCAAACTAATAACTATACCGGCTATGTTTTATGTGTTGATCTAAGTACAACTAACAAAGTATATAAGAAAGTAGAGAAATTACTTTCTATTTTTAAAGGCTTTGGAGAGGACATAATTGTTATGGAAGGAGAAATGGTTACATCTGAAAATTTCGAGATTTCGAAAAGGTTAAGCATCGAATTTTTTCCAACTCTGATCTTTATGTTAAATGGAAAAAACATATCAGGAAATTTTGAGTTGAATTTGTCTGATCCTAACCATATTGATTCTGTTAAGGAATTTGTTAGCCAGTGGAAAAGGGAGGTATAGTCTAAAGGTGATAGGTTATATACAACTAGTTATAGTATTTTTTATTGCTTTAATTTATTACAAAAGCGGGATACAGAAGTTTAGAAATCCAATTAGTTTTTCGAGAATTGTTAAGCAGTATAGTAATAAATTTACAACAAAGGTTGCCCATAAGTTAACGATTATAATTGTTACAACTGAACTAATGAGTAGTTTATGGATGTTAATTCCGCATACTAGAGTGGTTGGATTAATAACGGGAATTGTATTACAGGTGATATTCTTGACCGTAATGATCACTAATTATGGAAGACATTTTGAAAATGGCTGTGGATGTTTTAAGTTAAATGCACCTTCTGTAATTACGTATAGACATATCTTAATGAATGTAAGCATTCTCTTCTTTTTGGTGGTTGCATGGAAACTAACAGATAATAATTAATTTCTCATAAAACAAGGAGATTTTCAAGGAGGTTAAGATAGTGGAGTTTTTTGCTCTTTCAGCATCAGTCACGATCGGAATCATTTTAATTTTAGCTTCGGTTTCTAAACTCTTTAATCTAAAGGGGTTTATTTTTGTTATAAGGTTACTTAATTTATTTAGCCGAAATTTATCTATTCTAATCGGGATCTTAGTCCCTGTAATTGAATTAACTTTGGGTTTGTGTTTTATATTTGGGATATATATTAAATTGGCAGCTGCTTTTTCTTTTTTTCTATTTATTGTATTCATCCTTTTAAATTTATATGCAATTAATACAGGTAAGGATATTTCTTGTAATTGCTATGGAAAATTGTTAAATACACAAATGGGGATTGGTGGAGTATTACACAATTTAATACTAGCACCATGTAGTTTAATTGTTTTGATTTGGGGAGATATGACTCTTTTCCAATTTAATGCGGAAATTAATCTAATAGATATATTTATATATATATTATTACCTTCATTTGTATTGATTTATACTTGCCTTACTGTATATAAAATAAATTTTACATATTTAAAAGGTCTTTAACGATGGATATGATGACAGGTCATCTCTTATCCCTTTGGCTAATTATTATTATTCAAAGTCTTGTAATATTCTATGTCATAAAAGTCGTTAAGAAAGTCTCTGAAGATGCTAATGGATTACCTCCCGGTAATAAATTCCCGAATATATTAAACTCTAATAACTTAGTAAATAAGGAGCCTCTTCCAGATATTCTTTTTAAGAATAATGACAATGTCTATTTTTTTGTTATTGAGGAAGAGTGTAAGTTTTGCAGAGAAATAATTCCTACAGTGGATTACTATAAACGTACAAATGCGCATGTGAACATAAAATTCCTTGTCATTGGCACTGATGTGTCTGCAAAAAGATTATTGAGCGTATCTAAGCATAAGTTTGATTATTGGTTAATACATCCGGAAAATGTAGTTAAACGCCTAAAAGTAAGATCCTTTCCTTTTGCTTTTGTCGTTCAAAAGGATAACTTTATCATAAAGCGTTCGACCATAAACTCTAAAAACTTTCAGAGATTTATGAGTAGCGAGGTGAGTGAGATTGCCCAATAACCTCGGATTATCTAACTATAAAATATTCAGTAGACTATTCAAATTAATATGGAAAAATAAAAAACGTCCTTTTATAATTTGGATGACTATTATTATTGTGAGTTCAGGATTTCCAGCACTTCAAATCATGCTACAAAAATTATCTGTAGATAGTATTGCTAGTTTAAACAAAGAGGTACAAACAATATATTATATTTTTTTTATTATAAGTCTAATGTATATTTCTATTTTTGTAAGCAGTATATTGAACGAAATAGCAAGTTTTTTGAGCTTATTAATTAAAGAAGACATTGATTTTAAATTGAAAACGGCTTTAATAGAAAAGACAATAGATTTGCCTATGTCAGAATTCGAAAGTGCAGAAATGTATAATCGAGTTAGTCTTGCAAAAGAAGCAGTCAATCAGAACCCTATAGAACTAATTAATAAATTCTTTACACTTGGACAAAAAATATTATCCCTCCTAGGAATAATGGTTTTAGTCACAGTGATTCATTGGTCGATGCCCATTATTTTAATATGTTCCTCCTTACCCGGGGTAATATTATTACTAATTATGAAGAAAAAACGATATAAATTAAGTGTAAACACAACAGAATATTCAAGAGCGATGGATTATTCGTATCGTTTGATGTTAAAAAGAGAGTCGGCAAAAGAGATAAGAATATTTAATTTACAACATTATTTAGTTTCCAAGTGGGCAAGTTTATTTCAAACGGTAAGAAATTTGCTTGTTAAACAATATAAGCGAGAAAGTTTTACAAGAATATTAGCTATGTTCTTTCTACAGATAACTGCAGTTACAGCTGCTTTTGTTATCGTGTTACAGATTTCAAAAGGGGACTTAACTGTAGGGGATTATGTTGCTCTAATGGGTTCTGTTATTATGATACAAAGTACTTTAGGAGGGATAGGAGAAGACTTAGGCGGGATATTTGAATCGTTTTTATATTCTAGAAATTTATTTAACTTTTTAGATGACGAAAATAATCAAAAGAGAAATACTAAATTGAAACAATACCCTTCTGAAGGATTTTCTTCTTTAAGAGTAGAAAATTTGAGTTTTAAATATTCTCATGAGGAACGTTACGTGTTAAAAAATCTGAATTTTGAAATTAAAAAAGGAGAAACAATAGCAATTGTGGGAGAAAATGGTGCGGGGAAAACTACTCTTATTAATTGTTTGTTAGGTTTATATTCTCCAACACAAGGGAGCATAAAGTTAGATAATCTTAATATTAATGATATAGACCCAGGGGCTTTTAAAAAAAATGTATCAGTGGTATTTCAAGACTTTATCAAATACGCATATACCTTAAGAGAAAATGTGGCATTTGGAAATTTAGAGAAAATGAGTGATACTGAAACTATTAAAAAGATGCTTAGAAAAGTAAATCTTTTAGATATACTGGAACAATTATCGAAGAATATAGACACAACGTTAGGAAGAGAATTTCAAGGAGGCCAAGAATTATCCGGAGGCCAATGGCAAAGAATAGCAATCGCTCGAGCTTTTTTAAAGGATGCAGAAATATTAGTGTTTGATGAACCTACTTCCGCATTGGACCCGAATGCAGAACTTGAAATTTTTAATTGTTTTGAAGAATTAGCCAAAGGAAAAACTAGCTTTATGATATCTCATAGACTCGGACCGACAAGGAGTGCTGATAAAATAATTGTACTAGAAAAAGGAAAAATTGTTGAGCAGGGGTCATATGATGAATTAATGGAAAAAGATGGTACGTATGCTAAAATGTATAGGAAACAATCTAAATGGTATGAAAACACAAACAAAAATATTGAGTTGTTAATCTAACATAAACTCTTAATTGGAGGAAAAAACAAGTGACAGATATTTTAGCAGCTTACAACGTTATTAAAGAGTTTAAAGAAGCAGGTAGGACAGTAAGGGTACTGGATAATTTAAATATTGAATTAAAAAAAGGGGAATTCGTGATTATCATGGGCCCAAGTGGTTCGGGAAAATCAACTCTCTTAAATGTAATAGGAGGATTAGAAAAGCCAGATGCAGGTGAGTTTTATATTAATGGAAACCGAATAAGTAATTTTCACCAAGAACCTCAATCATCCAAATTTAGAAGAGAAAATTTAGGCTTTGTCTTTCAATTTTTTAATTTGATGTCTGCATTTAATGTGGAAGAAAATGTAAAACTACCATTGTTATTTACCGGTGAATCAAAGGCCGATATTAAAAGAAAAACGGAAAAATTATTGAATTTAGTCGGACTTGAGCACAAAAAGAAGGAATATATATTTCAATTATCTGGTGGACAACAACAAAGAGTAGCTATTGCACGAGCTTTTATTAACAATCCTTCTATCTTGTTGGCTGATGAGCCAACTGGGAATTTAGATTCAAAAGCATCAAAAGAGATTTTGGAATTGTTTGTTACAATGAAAAAAACTCTCCAACAATCAATCATAATGGTAACCCACGATCCATATGTGGCTACTTACGGAGATCGTGTGTTAATTTTTAATGATGGTAAAATATTACAAGAGTATAAAAATGATAAATCTCTTGATAAAGAGAAAGAAGCATCTTTAATTCGTAAAAAAGTAGACCTTTCTATAAAGGAAGTGTGATTTAGTATGTTATTTAAATTGGCATTGAAAATTATTAAGTTCAGAAAGAAATCATACCTTTTCACAATTATTGGAATTGGATTTGGAGTCGGTTTGCTAATAAGTTCTAATTTTCTTTTTAGTCAATTAGAAAAATCGACGGAAATAGAGATTATTGACAAGTACGGAGAAGCAGATCTAAGAATAGGATATAGACAAGGAAAATTGCTTACTGCTAAAGAAGCGGAAATAGTTTCTAATGGAAATTATTTTGTATCTACATCCCAGGTTATAACGAACCCTCAACAATTTTCCTCATCCTTTGACAGTGCGCAACATAACAAGTATTTCATAGCTGTTGATAATCATTATTTGTCTAAACAAATTTATAATTATAATACATCGATCGATTTGGACGAGGTAATTCTTACCCAGAGATTGGCAACCAATTTAAATGCAAAACTTGGCGAAGTAGTAACCATCCCTCTTAATGATCAACGTTCTCTGAAAAAAAAGGTAAAAGAGGTGATTCCTAATATAGAAGATTCTTCGGCCCCAGATATAATATTATTTAATATCGATTCAGTTAAGGACGAAATGGGTATTGTTGGGGCTTCGAATTTGATATTTGCAAAATTAAATCCTGAAGTAGATGCTCAGGAAGCTATAACATATTTAAGAAATAATATTGACCAGGATTTGGTCATTGATGTAGTGGCTGAATTTGATGAAGTAAAGAAAAATGTTTACAATATGAAGTTATTGACCGTGGGTTTAGGAGTACTTATTGTTATATTAAGTGGACTTTTATTTTTAAATAATTTTCAGTTAGCTTTGCGTTCAAGGGATAAAGAAATAGCCACTATGCGAATGATTGGAGCTAATAAAAAACACATATTAAAGCTTATCATGAGTGAAGCTTTAATAATTAACAGTATAGGTGTTTTTCTGGGGGTTCTTTTATCCATAGTTTTTTCGTTAGGATTTAAGCCATTACTTGAGTCCAACTTTAATTTAGCGATAAATCCCTTTAATTTTAATCTTGGGATATTAATTTTGATTTGCTTCACTTGCTGGTTGTTCATAACGGTTTTATCTTTTGTTCCTGCTTTGCAAGCGATTAAAATTTCTCCACTTCAGGCTTATAGGAAATCTAATTATTCAAGAATAAATCCAAAAAAATGGAAGAAAGTATTATTTATACTATTTATTGTGACAGGTACTCTATTCCTAATAATAGAGAGTGTTTTGGCGGGTATTAATGCAGAGTCTAGAACATCTTTATTAGGGTTGGTAGGTAGTCTCATCTTTGCTATGGGATTATTAATGTGTATTACATATATTATTCCAAGTATCATAAGGTTCTTCCAACCGGTGTTGGTAATGCTAGGAGGAAATGAATCTATCATATCTCTAAAGAACTTTAAAGCTGAAAGAAATCAAAATACAAAAGTCATACAGATTATGGCTATATCTATAAGCCTATCTATTCTAATACCATCTGTTCTGCAGTTACTAAAGTCAGAGATGGAACAAAATGCAGCAAAGATTTATACAACGGATATTGTTGCTTCCAGTAATAAATTTATTAACAGTACGCTCCCAGAAGGAATTATGGAAGAAGTCTATGGAATTCAGGGAATAAAAAGAGCAATTCCTATTAGTACTTTAAACAATTTATTGTTATATAACTTTGATTTCAGTATGGGTGAACAAGAATGGTTAAAAGGCAAGAATGAGCTAATTTATGCTAAACAAAAAATAACTGAAAAAGAAATTCTACCATTTGTTTACACGGATATTTCAGCTCTTCAACAGCAAGGAATAATCGATGAAGAAAGTGAATATACAGTAAACTCGATAATATTCACTAAAAAAACTGCGAAACACTTAGGCGTTAAGGTTGGAGATATTATTACCCTTGGTAATCCTCCTTTTACTAATGGGCACGGGATAATGGGAGAGGTAAAAGTGGCTTCAGTTATTCCTTATATACCGGGTGATGGTGCTGAGGAGGGTGTTATTATAGATCGTAATAATCCTATCATTGAAGAAAGAGATATTAGTATACGTTCAATTTTGATAGATACTGAAGAAAATATGAAACCAATTATTTTTGAAAAATTGGAGAGTATGAATAATGAATATCCTGAATTATATTGGAGTAGCTTGGAAGAGGAACTTTCATCCATCGATAAACAAATAAATGAAAGGTTTATGTTGTTATGGATTATTCTATCTATAACAATCATTATTGCTCTTTTTGGAGTTATGAATGCCTTGAATGCAAATATCCAAAGTAATAGACGTGAATATGCTATTTTAAGGGCAATTTCTCTTGAACCATCCCAAATAAGTAAAGTTATTTATATAAATTCATTTATATTTAATTTGATTGGAATCATATTTGGAATAGTGATGGGCATAGTCCTAACATATGGTATATCATTATCCTTAAACACTAGTTTCTATGTATCTTTTAATAGTGCTTGGATTGTTATTATATTAATGTTTGTTCTAACGCAAATAATATCTATACCTATTTCTACTTTTATCAGAAAGAAGTCGATTTTATCTGAGTTGCATAATGAATAGAAATTATTCTGAAATCCACAATATAAAATGGGATTTGTTTCCTTTTCTATATTGTGTTTTTTTATTACGTTTTCACTAATTTTATTAGTGAAATCCAAACATGCCATAGCTGTTTCCATTTGTACACTTACAACCCCTCTCTCCAATACTTTCAATAGAAAGTTGTTCTAAGTAGCAGTCATTCCGTTTTTTGTAGTTCTGACTAATGCTTAAATTCTAACTCCTCTATTATTAATCTTACAATCCTATCCCACTAGCCGCATTATCCTCAAAAATAGTTCCATGTTTAATATAGCGTTGAGGGAACTTGATTGTTTAAGTCTAGTTTGACGCATAATTTGAAGTTCACTTTTCCCTGCTTTCGCCGCAGTCGATAAGTAGGAGATAACTGCCCGTAAAAGCCCGAGTGGTTCAACTAACAATCAGTGGTTTGTTTTGTAATGTGCTAGCTCAGGGTGAGGTAATTTAGAATGACCTAAAAATATTAGGATTTTTATATAAATTATACAATTGAACTTAAATATAAATAACGATAAACTGGATAAAACTTTATTTTTTATCGAATTACTCAATAATCATTTATTATTTTAAATAAATTTCATATAATAGTTTAAAATATGATTTCGAAGGGGGATTGGAATATGGATATTATTGATGCGAAAATTCTAGAGACTTTAAAGCACAATGGAAGGTCTACAGCTTCTGAAATTAGCAAAAAAGTAAATCTGTCTATACCTGCTGTATCAGAACGAATCAAAAAATTAGAAGAAGCAAACGTCATTGAGCAATATACAGTTAAGATAAACCGTGAAAAAATGGGATACAAATTGCTAGCAATTGTATTTGTAAATATCGATCATGCTGCCAATATTCAACACTTCAGAAAAACGATTATTCATTTTTCCGAAGTGATTGAATGCCACCATCTGGCAGGTGCATATGATTATATGTTAAAAGTATTATTAGAAGATACCGGCAAGTTAGAGATTTTTCTAAATGAAAAGTTAAAATCCATTCAAGGGGTCCAGAAATCCAACACATTGATTGTTTTGTCTACTTTAAAAGAAATATCAAACAGGTAGGAGAATAGCAGATGATTTGGAAAGGAATTCGATTTGGAATGTTTCTGCAGATCGCTGTAGGACCTATCTGCATTTTTATATTTCAGACTGCAGCTACATCTGGTTTTTTAGTAGCGGAAACGGGTGTGTTGGGGGTAGCCATGATTGATTGCTTATTTATACTTGCAGCAATTTTTGGAATAGGGAAGATACTGAATAAGCATCGGAAATTGAAAGAAATCATTCGTTACTTTGGAGCAACAGTCCTTGTTGTGTTTGGTTTAAGTAGTATAGCAGGAGGTTTTCGGTTATCGATCATCCCAAGCTTTAACTTTCTCTCTCAACAAAGTATAGAAACTGTATTTTGGAAAACGCTTGTTTTAACTCTCTCCAATCCATTAACGATTCTTTTTTGGGCGGGTGTTTTTGCAACGAAGCTAGTGCAAGAAAACATTAAGCAGAAGGATATATATTCTTTTGGACTAGGTGCAGTGTTATCAACCCTCATTTTTCTTACGTTTATTTCAATATTAGGAAGCTTTCTAACTATTTTTTTAGACCCAGTTGTTCTGAAAGTATTAAATGTAATTGTTGGAATAATGTTGGTGATCTTTGGAATACGTACAGCGTGGGGACAAAATTATGACCAATTAGATTCCCGTGAAATAACAGAGGACAAGACAAGTGAATAAGCTTCACTGTCTTGTCCTTTTTGCTTATCTATTTACTTCATAACGCAACTCGGCGAATTGATTAAAACGATTGATGCTTTTTAAGGTAAGCTCTAGTACAAAGTCAACTTCTTTAAACAA
Organism: Psychrobacillus sp. INOP01; assembly: GCF_018140925.1. Classification (NCBI taxonomy): domain Bacteria; kingdom Bacillati; phylum Bacillota; class Bacilli; order Caryophanales; family Bacillaceae; genus Psychrobacillus; species Psychrobacillus sp. INOP01. The sequence continues at coordinate 1,544,540 of NZ_CP073315.1, read as the reverse complement.
AGGAATTCCTTTTCCGATTAACACAGGAGACACTGTAATAATCAGCTCATCCACTAATTTTGCATTGATAAACGAGTGTATTAGATCTCCACCACCCATTACCCAGATATTTTTACCTTCTTTGTTTTTCAATTGATTCGTAAAGTTGACTACATCTCCACTGAAGAATTTGACGTTCTCATTATCCTCACTGAGGGTTCTTGAGAAAACATAGCATTCCTTACCCTCATAGGGGAAGCTTTCCAATTCTTGTTCTAGAAGCCAGTCATACGTGCGTCTGCCCATAATTACCGTATCTACTGTGCCGTAGAAGTCAGAATATCCATTATCTCCTTCACCATCCACCTTAAATAACCACTCTAGAGAGTCATCCTCCGTCGCGATATACCCATCTAAGCTTGTCGCAATGAACATTACGATTTTTCTTTGATTCATCATAAGCCTCCTATTGTTAGTTTAATATGTAAATTTCTAGAGAAACCAGCATTAAACAGGTCGTACATATGATAAGAGAATGTCTTTTAATACACGTCGTTGAATTAGTGGATCTATATCTTCCTCAAGAAAAGAAATAGGTGCTTTCAATATGACATTATTTACGAAAGTCCCAAAAGTATTAATGATAGTTATGAGGGTTTCTTTGATGGATAGATCCGTTCGAATGGATCCATCAGTTTTACCATCTTCAATAATTGGAATAAGGCTATTACTAATTTGTTTTTGGATTTCTATATAGTCTTCAATGTCTGGTAATGGCTCTTTTGTAAAAGAAGCGTAGCTTTCAAAAGCTTCCCGAAACTTGGAAGAGTTACTCTCATCTTGATCTTCAAGCAAGTAGACTAACACATCCTCCAACCGTTCATATGCCGTCTTAGGTGAGGATGCAATCTGTTCGAATGCAGGCAGTATTCTTTCAAGGTTTTGAATAGCAACAGCAACAATAAGTTTATCTTTTTTAGGGAAATACCGAAAAACTGTGGCGATTCCGACTTCTGCTTCTTTAGCTACATCTTGCATTTGGACGCTATCTAATCCAAGTTCAAGAAATAAGCGCTCAGCTGCGGAGACGATATGTTGATAACGTGTAGATTTATTTTGTTCCCGAACACTTAGTGGCATTGGATAACCTCCTTTATTTTTTTATTATACATCGTTTAAGTTTGCATCTGTCCATTTTCAGGAGTAAAATAAATGATAGTTAGACTATCAAAATATAATCATGAGGTGAATAAAATGAGATTAACAGGCAAAGTAGCGGTAATTACAGGAGCAGGAAGCGGAATGGGAGAAGCGGAAGCACTTATGTTTGCAAGAGAGGGTGCTAAAGTTGTTTTAACAGACATCAATTTTGAAGCAACAGAAGCAGTAGTCGCACAGATCAAAGAAGCTGGTGGAGAAGCGATTGCTATCAAACATAATGTTGCTTCTAAAGAAGACTGGGAAAACGTTTATAACAAAACAATTGAAGCATTTTGCAAATTAGACATTCTAGTAAACAATGCAGGAATCTCATTATCTAAGGATTTCATGGAGCAGACAGAAGAAGACTGGGCACGTACATATGCCATCAATATCAACGGTACGATGCTTGGTATGCAACTTGCGATTCCTTTGATGGAGAAAAATGAAGGTGGTTCGATCGTGAACATTTCTTCCATCTCTGCATTAACTGGGATGGCTGGAGCAGGAGCTTACACAGCTTCTAAAGGTGCTGTTCGTTCAATAACAAAAGCAGCAGCTGTTGACTACGGTAAGAAAAATATCCGTGTTAACTCCGTACACCCAGGCTATATCGTCACACCAATGAGTGCTCCACATATGGAACATCCGGATTACAAGAACTATTTCTTGTCTCAAATTGCCCTGCCGAATCTTGGAAAAGCCGAAGAAGTGGCTTCAGCGGTATTGTTCCTAGCATCAGACGAAGCAAGCCATATCACAGGTATCGAGTTACCGGTGGATGGTGGAGTTACAGCGAAATAAAAAGGTAAAAGCTATAAGATTAATAATGAGCTTGTGGAAGTGATAATGTCACTTTCTCAAGCTTTTTTGTGTGTGACACAGGGAGCGTATTTAATGAAAAGATCGTGAATGGCGATAAATACCAATGGAGAACGCATGCGATAGAGTAATGGTTTTATGATTTTGAAAAATATACAATATGGGGTTTAACCGCTAGGATATTAAAACTTTTTATAGAGACGATTAAGTAAGTAGATAGTTATTAGGAAATGTGAAAATGGAATTTTTATTACAGTATTCGAATATGGTGTATATAACGAAGAGTGGACAAGAATTCTATTATTGCTGCTCTTACGATAAGGGGGGGCTAGTTGATGACAGTGTCGGAAAGAAATTATGTGGAAGTAGATCCAGGTGTAGAATTATATGTTCAAGATGTAGGAAGTGGAGACCCTATTGTTTTCATCCCTGGCTTTACATTTACAACCGAAGTGTTTAGCCATCAAGTCGAACATTTCGCCAAAACAAACCGAGTAATTGTTATCGATCCAAGAAGTCATGGTCGTTCATCTATTGCGTTACAAGGGAATGATTATGTAACACACGGAACGGATTTGGCAAAGGTACTCAATGCATTACAATTAAAGAACGTTACACTAGCAGGCTGGTCGTTCGGGTGCTTAACAGTTTGGGAGTATCTTAAACAGAACGGCTATGACAATGTAAAATCACTTATTTTCATTGACATGTCACCAAAGGCATTGTCGACAAACGATGTAGAAGATTGGGTGGAAGGTCCCCTTAATGATATTGGGGCCATCTATAACACTTACTTACGTAATCCAGCAGGACAACGGGAATTTATGAAGGCATATACAACAAGCGTCATGGTACAACGTGATGTAAGCGAGGGCGAGTTGAATTGGCTAGTAGAGCAATCCTTAAAAACGCCCTATTATATTGCTGCGAATTTATTTGCTTCGGGCATGTTCTCTGATTATCGTGAAGAAGCGAGAACAGCTAGTGAAACAGTACCAACATTGACGATTGTTGCAGAACATTGGTCAACTACAGCAGTTGAATTTACACAAAACGTTTCTCCAAAATCCTCTATAGAAGTACTCGGCGGGCACTTGATGTTCTGGGAGCATAGTAAGCGATTTAACGAGCTGGTAGATCGGTTTTTGTCTGAAAAAATGTCCCTCTGAGGCATCCACGAAATAATAGGTTTCTCACGGGGGAAAATGATTTTGGCATTGTAGACACATCACTTTCTGAAAATTATCCTATTAAACTTATTGCTCAAAATTTTTGTCCTACAAGATAGATAAAGGATAACTATACAGCCATATTCTTACGCAAAAGGCTGTATTTTTTTGTGGAGGAAATGCTCGAATCATTAAGTTTTTAAAGAAAAATGTTAGAAGTGAATTTTTTAGGGAAAAGAAATAATGAAAAGATTATTAGGAAGGTGAATGTGATGAAAAAAGAGTCAAATCATGAAAAGGAATTCTCAAATCAAAAAGATCTAACAGTTGAGCAAGGAAAGCCCAATGAGTTAAGTGACGAACAAAAAGAAGAACTTCAAGTGAAAGATGGCCAAAATGATCATCATGTGGATGAACGCGGCGGAAATTAAGTCTAGAAAGATAATATGATGAAATCCGAGACTTCATGTGGCGCACAGACCTTAAAAATAAGACAGATAAAAACACCTTTCGTTAAAAGCAGGTATACAATACCTAAATCATTAATGCGGAGGTGTTTTTTCTATGGGGACAAAACTTTTGTGAGGTTTTTATTTTTATGAGTTTCTTTCAGTGGAAGGCTTTTCAAAATGCGAATCCAACAGAGTTTTGAATTTTTGACTTGTATCTATCTTCAAAAAGCTGCCAAGAGACAAATTCGGCAGCTTTTTTACTTTATGTGCCAACTTGTAAAGAAAGTCCCACGAAATTGTTTTAAAACAACCTATAACTTTGATAGAACTATCAACAATAAGAGGTATTGGTGATAAAAAGATAGAGGAGTTTGGGCACGATATTATTGAAGTTATTCAGAGACAGGGTTCGAAAGATTGAATAGTAAATCGGTTCTTGTCCATGTGCTAGAAACAGTCGTGTTAGTTCGAACAAACATGAATATTTAAACATTCGTGTTTGTTTGCTACACAGGGACAAGCAGTCGAGTCTTGAATTAGATTCAAAGTAATAAGTCGTTACTTATTCTTCCTCCACCTCTATTAAATAAATACCTCCCTCAAACCCACCGCGTTTTTCTTTCTTAGCAATGCGAATTGTCTCTAGGTCTTCATAAGTTGCTTCGTGAATTGGAAGGGCTGCATGGATTAGCTCCAAAATGTCGGCTAGTTCCTCTAGGGCATCTTGGTGATTCATCGTTTCTTGGAATTCCTGTACTTCTTCATATAGTTTTTTCTTTATTTCTGTTAAGTGTTCGGAAGGATCTAGCGTACGTGTAGTGAACTTGCTCCCTGATTTTTCGATGACTTGTGGTATTAGGTCGCGTACTAGTTTGTTGTAAACTGGCATTGGACATCCTCCTTTTTCTCTTATTATAGAGAAAATTAGAATTATTTGAAAGGAGGGTTCTATTGAAGGAGTCTAATCTGGTTGTCACAGTTAATTGAATAAAATTAAAAAGATTTCAGAAGATAAAGAAAAAACATGGCGCATTTTGTATAATGGAGGTACTAATCTTAAGGGGTGTTTTCATGCAGATACAACGTGGACAGAAGGTTAAATTAGAAAATATAACCCAACTCGAATGTTTTGTTCGATGGTCGACACCGAAAAAGGAAATGGAACTAGATATTTCTTCATTTTTATTGCAGGCTGGCAACCGCTGTGAAAAAGATGAACATTTTATCTTTTATGGCCAACCGAATAGTCCTGATAAATCAGTTAGCTATGCAAAACAAACATCTTTAGATGGTTCGATTACTATTCAATTGAATGCAGTGCCAGAAACAATTGAAAAAATAGCTATTGCCTTGACTATTCATGAAGGGGACGCACAAAATTTGCGTTTTCAAGAAGTAGAAAAATTAGAGCTTATTATAAGAGATGCTGTAACAGGAACTATTTTATACAATTATTCATTTGGTGATGACTTACAACAGGAGACAGCGATAGTTGTTGGTGAGCTGTATAGGCATCAAGGACAGTGGAAATTTAATGTGATCGGTAGTGGATTTAATGGAGGGTTAGAGGCATTATGCTTAAATTATGGTTTAGAGATTGAAGAAAGCGAGAGTAGTATACAGAATGATCTTCCTCTTCCTATAGAAGAACCTATTAAACAAAAGCCAAACCTTGAGAAGATGAATATTAATCTGAAGAAAAAGGAATCAATATCTATCGCTAAGTCCAATAAAATTGTAGCGACTTTGGAGTGGGCAAATCCTAAAAAAGATTTAGATTTATACTGCTTTTATGTATTGAAAAATGGTGATACCGGAAAAGTTTATTATCGTTCAATGGGGAATGCAAATCGTGAGCCATTTATTACTCTAGATGGTGATAGTCGAGTTGCAGGGAAAGAGACCATTGTGATTCATGATCCTTCCAAATTGAAATATGTACTGTTTGCGTCTTATAGTGCAGTTAGCAATGGCATTGGTAGCTTTAAAAGTATGAAGGCGCAGGCTGTCGTTGACAACCAACTGGGTCAACGGATAACTAGCCCATTATATGAGAAAAATCGTTTAGCCTACTGGGTAGCAATAGCGCATATTGATTTTACAGATGCTGAGAATATGAATGTCAGTCACGTAGAGAGGTATTCAAAATCTGGTTCTGAACGTTCACCAGAGCTATATGTTGATGGTTTATTTGAGATGGATCAAGGAGTAATAGAGTTTAAATAAGAATTATCGAATGGATTCATAGAAAGAGGCTAAACATATGGAGTGTAGAGTAATTGGTATGTGGGGAGGATTCCCTAAAAAGAATGGCCCTTGTTCGGGGTATTTAATTCAGCATGAGGGGTTTTCGTTATTAGTTGATTGTGGAAGTGGTGTCTTATCGGAATTACAAAATTATATAGAGTTAAATGATATAAATCATGTCATTTTAACTCATTATCATTATGATCATTTCAGTGATATTGGAGCGTATTTATTTTCTAGGTTGGTGAATACTCAGTTAGGTAGAGCAGTTGAAGAATTATGTGTTTATGGACCAGAAGACGAGGGGATGCGAAAGCAGGTGGAGGCTGTTGCTTATTCCCGATTTACTTCTTTTAACGAAAAGAGTCAGTTTGAAATCGGACCATTCACCTGTACATTTATGAGGAATATTCATCCAGTGGAAACGTATAGTATAAAAATTGTATGTGACAACAAAAGTATTGTATTTACATCTGACACTAGTTTTACACATGATTTAATTTCATTTGCAGCTAATAGCGATCTTCTGATAACGGAATGTAGTCTGTATGAAGGAATGGACGGAGTAGGTTCGGGACATATGACGTCCAAGGATGCAGGAATACTAGCATATCAATCAAAAGTAAAGAGGGTGTTATTAACACATCTTCCACACTACGGTGATTTGAACGATTTAGTAGTTAGTGCAAAAAAACAAGGAAACCCAAACATTGAGTTAGCAGAGTCAGGAATGTTAATAGAATTATAATAGCTGATAGAATGAATGCTCTTTGAAGTATTTGTTCTACCAGCTTTTTGTTTGTTTAAACAAACGAGATTACTAAAACATTCCTGTTTGTTTGCTACACAGGGACGAAAAAAGAAGCGATGAGGGCACTTCTTTTAGATAGGATTTGATTTCTCATTCTGCTTCCTCACCATTTTTAGGCACACGATGTATATAGTTATTAATGGATATAGGATTATTGTAAATGGTAAGGATATGAAGCTTAATGTGGAAACAATAGATACTGCGAGCAAGAGTTTATCCTTCTTGGTCTTCCACTGGATTAGTCCTTTAATACCTAGTACCGTCATGGAAAGTAATATACCCAAAAGCGTTGGAAAAATTACGATGAAAATGAAGCCAGCGTAATGTGAACTTACCCCTGGAAACAGAAGCGTGAAAAGATAACTAGTATTATCTATTTCTGGCTCTGGGAATAGCTTGTAAAAGAGTGGTATAACTATTAATAAAAAGTTATATAAAAAGAATACGAGTAAGGATTGGAATAATATCATGTTCTCGCTAGTCTTTGCTCGTAATCCGCAAATTGAGATGAATACAATTATTGTCAACGAGATGAAGAGCATGATTAATAGAAAAACAGTCATAGCTTCACCAACTTTCGTTTTTTGAATAGCAGTTTCTATTAGTCTAGCAGAAGTAGCAAACAGTTTCATTGTCAATGCTGTCTGTGTAAGAAACATTCATTTTTACACAGGGCAAACAATTAAGTCCACTTTCATAATTCCTCACTTTTAAGACAAGCTATATAAAAAGGGAAAGGTGATCGAATGGATAATAATTATGGATTGGGTAGTTCGCAGTATGAATAAACCCTTCACACCACAGCTTGTTTATTTTGAACCGAATGCACTTGATTATCCACTTGGAAAAGAACTGAAGGAAAAGTTCGAGAAAATGGGGATTGAAACGCGCTTTACGACTTCGCATAATCAAATCCGCGATTTGCCGGGTGATACGGACGCTCAAAAATATCGTATCGCAAAATCTACCTTAGTCGTAGGCATTCGAAAAACGTTAAAATTCGATACGTCCAAGCCTTCAGCCGAGTATGCAATCCCTCTTGCAACAGGGTGTATGGGGCATTGTCATTATTGTTATTTGCAAACGACGATGGGCAGTAAACCGTATATTCGAACTTACGTAAACGTGGAGGAGATTTTCGAAGCGGCCGATCGCTACATCGAAGAACGTGCACCAGAGATTACCCGGTTTGAAGCTGCTTGTACATCCGATATTGTGGGAATTGATCATTTGACGCATTCATTAAAAAGAGCAATTGAACATATTGGCCAAACAGAGCTAGGTAGGCTACGTTTTGTGACGAAATTCCATTTTGTCGACCATTTACTGGATGCCAAGCATAATGGAAATACGCGATTCCGATTTAGCGTAAACGCTGACTATGTCATTAAAAATTTCGAGCCCGGCACTTCTCCTCTAGATAAAAGAATCGAGGCTGCAGGGAAAGTGGCAAGAGCGGGCTACCCACTAGGTTTTATCGTTGCTCCCATTTACCTTCATGATGGCTGGGAGGAAGGCTACCGCCACATGTTTGAACGACTTGATGCAGAATTGCCGCAGGATTCAAGAGATGATATTACATTTGAATTCATTCAACATCGCTTTACGAAGCCCGCGAAAAAAGTGATTGAAAAGAACTACCCGAAGACAAAATTGGAGTTAGATGAAGAAAAAAGACGCTACAAATGGGGCAAGTATGGAATTGGTAAGTATATTTACCAAAAGGACGAAGAGGATGAAATAAAGTCTCATTTATACGGCTATATGGAAAAGTACTTTCCGAATGCGAAGTTAGAATATTTTACCTGAGCAATCAAAAAAGCGTAAAGGCCCCGGGGGAACTTGGTCTTTACGCTTTTTCTTGACGGATTGAATCAACCGTCACCATTGCTGTCCCTGTGTAAGAAACTTTCGTGTTAGTTTGATACACAGGGACAAGCAATGGAATTTCATTGTCTCCATTAGCGGAAGTTAGTATGATGGGGGTTAGAATAAATTAAGTTGTGGGAGGATATTATGCAGAGGTTGTTCATATTAATTGGGCTAATTTTTATCCTTCAAGGCTGTATGGTGATGAATGTAGGAGAGGATGAGACGATGCAGGAGCGATTATTTGAGGCTGTAGAAGAAAAAGAGTTTGATAAAGTTAAAGAGTTACTTGATAACGGTGTAGATATCAATGCGCAGGATCCACAAGGTAGAACGGGGATAATGATTGCTACTTACGCGAATGACGTGGAAATGGTAAAGCTATTAATAGATGCCGGTGCAGATGTGGATATTCAGGATGATATGCTTAATAATCCGTTTCTTTATGCAGGGGCAGAGGGGTATATGGATATATTAAAGTTAATGATTTCAGCTGGAGCGGATCCAACGATTACGAATCGATATGGAGGAGTTGCACTCATTCCTGCCTCTGAACATGGGTATGTAGAGGTAGTCGAAGAGCTATTGACGAATACAAAGACTGACGTAAATCATGTAAATAATCTAGGGTGGACTGCTTTACTCGAGGCGATTATTTTAAATGATGGTTCTGAAAAACAGCAGCAAACAGTTCGTTTATTAATCGAGCATGGTGCAAACGTAAATCTTGCGGATAAGGATAGTGTAACTCCGCTAGCGCATGCTAGGGAAAAGGGATTTAAAGAAATAGAAGCAATTTTGTTGGAAGCAGGAGCTAAATAATGTACGCAAGGAAACGACTGTTCAGAAGCAGTCGTTTTTATTTTGCAGTGTGTCAGACAAAATATGGTACTCCCTAAGATGCAAATTAATAAGGACCAGGAATGGGTTGTTTCTAACTTAAAAATGCAATGTCAGACCGAAATAAAAAACGTGCTGCTCGCTACCATTGATAAGAAAGGAAAATTTGAAGGTTTTTTTGTAAATGAATTGAATAGAATTGTCCCCTTGTGTAAGAAACATTCGTGTTAGTTCGAACTATCATGAATATTTAAACTTTCATGTTTGTTTGCTACACAGGGACTATATTAAAAAAACAGCTTTGTTTTATTTATAAATGTATGGATGGCAGGTGATACATAGCGGTTTTTTAAATAAGTTAGATAGACAGTTCTATTCAATGAAGGCGAATCGATAGATTTTTTTACAAGTGCTTTATCTGGAAGAGCTTGTAGATAGTTTTCCGGAATTAGTGTGATGCCGATGCCTTCTCGCACTAGGCTTAATGCTGTTTCAAAACGCTCAATCTCATACTTTATGGTAGGAATTATGTCTTCCATTTCAAAAGCGTTCAACACATCATCTCTTGTCTGAAACCCCTCACTGCTAATAATGAACGGCTCTCCTACTAGGTCTTTTAATGTTACTGATGCATAATTCGTCAACGGATTGCTCTCATGAAGCACTAATACGAGTTTTTCATTATATAAAGGAATGGTTTCGATATCGTTCTCTTCTATAAATTGATTGGTTATGATGGCATGTGTCTTGTAATTTCGTAACGAATTTTTTACATCATCTCCACTTAGAACTTCGGTTAACTTTATGCGCATATTGGGAAAATCATCATTGTATTGAAGAATCACCTTTGGAATCCAATGCTTTACTGATTCAATCATTCCAAGCTGGATCTCCCCACTTCCTATATGCTTTACTTCATCCATTTCTTTTTTAACCTTGTCCATCTCTAATAAAAGCTGAACTGCTTTACTATATAAAATAGCTCCTGTTTCAGTTAATTCAATATTTCTCGTATTACGATCAAGAATTTGAAAACCTAAATCACTTTCTAAAATTTTTATGGCATTACTTAGTGATGGTTGAGATATATGTAGTTTTTGTGCGGCTTTAGAAAAGCTCCTTTGGTCGACAATTGTCACAAAATACGTAAGCTGCTTTAAATCCATAAATGTCACTCCTACTATTTATAGTTAAAAACTATATATTTATAGTAATTATATATTAGAATTTATAAATGTGTTGTTTTATAATTGATAAAAATCTAAATTCATAAATTTCAGAAAGGATGAATGGCTTGCTAAAAAACGTAATTGAGGGTATTTGGTCAGGTCGGACCGATCATCTTGAAAATAGAACAAGTTTCCGGTATCACCAAATTGTTGAGTTGGAACAAATGGAAACGCTTAAATATTTAGAAGAAACTTGTGTAATTATCGGTTTTGAAAGTGAAGAGGGAGTCCGTAGAAATAAAGGTCAGCTAGGAGCAGCAAAAGCACCTAACGCTTTACGTTCAGAATTGGCAAAGCTACCATGGAAATTATCAAATGGAAAGCACCTTGCAGATATAGGGACAATTGAGTGTATTGGCAATGACTTAGAAAAAGCCCAACAACAGCTTGGGGAAGTAGTAAGCAAAGTTTTGAATAAAAAGATGACCCCGATTATTCTTGGCGGTGGGCATGAAACCGCTTACGGACATTATCTTGGTGTTCGAGATCATATTGGTGAAAAAGCGAAGTTAGGGATTATCAATATTGATGCTCACTTTGACTTACGTCCATACGATGAACAGACTTCATCAGGGACGATGTTCAGACAAATATTGGAACAAGATGAAAACAGTAGTTATTTCGTTCTTGGTATCCAACGATACGGGAATACGCAAGAGCTATTCGACAAGGCGGATGAGCTAGATGTTACCTATATTTATGAAGAGGATATGCATTATGGACAGTTTGACCAAGTGAATGCAGCTATAGAGAAGTTTATCCAAAAACATGATTGGATCATGCTTACGCTATGTATGGATGTACTAAATGCTGCATTTGCACCAGGTGTAAGCGCTCCATCACCATTTGGTTTGGATCCCACCATTGTTCGTGCAATTATCAAGACCGTAACTTCTCATGAAAAAGTGTTGTCTTTTGATATTTCGGAAGTAAATCCAATCTTGGATGAAAATAATCGAACCGTAAAACTTGGAGCTTATTTGACAAATGAAGCAATTACATCATTTTTAGGAGGAAGAAAGAATGACACTAGCACTTGACCAAATTACAACAATCTTTCTTTCCATAGCACTTTTGGTTTTAGGTACATACCTAGTAAAGAAGATTGGATTCTTAAATAAGTTCTGTATACCAGCCCCAGTAGTAGGGGGATTACTATTTGCATTACTTGCTACAATAGCTAAATCATTTGATTTGTTTGAAATTACATTGGATACATCTTTACAAGGATTGTTCATGCTTACCTTTTTTACTACAGTTGGCTTAGGAGCAAGTTTTAAACTTGTAAAATTGGGTGGGAAGCTACTCGTCATTTACTGGCTCGCTTGTGGATTTTTAGCACTTGCACAAAACACTATCGGTGTGTCTATGGCATATTTATTTGATCTTCATCCTTTAATTGGAATGATGGCTGGAGCTGTTTCAATGGAAGGTGGACACGGTGCAGCAACTGCATTCGGACAAACTGTTGAAGATTTGGGTATTAATTCGGCACTTTCTATCGGGGTAGCAGCTGCTACGTTTGGTCTCGTTGCAGGGGGACTTATTGGAGGACCAATTGTTAAATACCTTGTTACGAAGTATGATCTGAAATCAACCGAAACGGATGAAGGTACACAGGTTGAGCTTGAAGAAAATGATAAAGCAATCAAAACGAATACATTTTTCACACAACTACTGCTAATCACTTTCTGTATGGCACTTGGAACTTATTTAGGAGGTTTGTTCTCCTCTGCAACAGGATTTGTTCTCCCTGGATATGTTGGGGCTATGTTTGTAGCAGTTATAGTGAGAAATATTGTAGATAAATTTAATCCTAAGACTGTAGATATGAATAGTATTGGCTTAGTAGGTGACATTTCCTTAGGAATCTTCTTATCTATGGCACTTATGAGCATTAAACTTTGGGAAATAGCAGATTTGGCTCTTCCATTAATCGCAATCGTCATTGTCCAAGTTATTTTTATCGTTCTTTTCGGCATCTTTGTTCTGTTCCGTCTATTAGGAAAAAATTACGATGCTGCTGTAATGGTAGCTGGTTTCACGGGCCATGGTTTAGGTGCAACACCTAATGCAATGGCGAATATGGCTGCTGTAACAGAAAGATTCGGACCATCGAAAAAAGCATATCTAGTTGTCCCAATTGTTGGAGCATTCCTTATAGATGTGTTTGCAATGCCTATTATAATTACAACAATTAACTTATTCCAATAAACGATAAATAATCCCTTGTTCATGTTGTTGAACAAGGGATTATTATCGTCCCTGTGTAAGAAACATTCGTGTTAGTTCAAACAAACGTGAATGTTTAGGCTATCATGTTTGTTTGCTACATAGGGACAAACAATATATTTTTCTTAAAGCTTCATAGCGCTCCGCATCAAAATCCTTCTGACCGCGCATAAATTTTTCTTTTAGATTAAAATAACATATCTCCAAATATTCCTCGTTATGTTGATGAACGAATGGATGCGCCACCTTCTCATAAGATTCGTCTCCGAAATAACGCTCCATTTTATCTATCGTACGTATATTAATGCTGCGTGCACGCATTTCGTACAGAACAAGCTGAGTATAGGCAAACAAATCATCTTTTGAATAGTCATAAATATAGTTAATCAAAATATGACGGTCTTCCTTTGCGAAAATACTATTTAACTCCCGCCACTGTGCCAACAGCTGTGATTTTGGCAAAATGCTAAGTAAATTTTGATGCCATAAACGCAAACAAATCATCTCCCGTTCAATCTGTTGTGGCAATGAAAACAAAAAAAATCACTTTTTTGTTCGTAAAAGTAGTCGTCTTGATTTAAGTCAATGAACCATTTTAATCTTCCTATTACAATAAAATAAAAACAATAAAAACAATAATAGGAGGTTGTTTTATTATTAGCTTACAAAAGAACGTTACAAATTTGAGGGAAGCTGCTATTACTTCCGGTATATCGCTTATCATTATGGCCATTGCTGCAGGCTTTTCTTATGGTTATATCCACGGTAGCCTTGTCGTACCTGGCGATATAAGCACGACTTATCATAATATCGTATCATCCATAATGCTTTTCAAGGCTGAAATAATAGGGTGGGTTGTTGTCTTACTCCTCGACGTAATTGTGGCCTGGTCATTCTATATCTTTCTAAAGCCGGTTAATCAGGAGTTAGCTATGCTTGCTTCATGGCTTCGTCTTACTTATGCAGCCATATTGGGAATTGCCATTTTAAATTTGGTCTTTGTATTACTGCTCTCAAATAATGCATCAATAACGGATCATGTTCAAGCAAATGTTACTTTATACTTGGAGGCATTTGAAATGATTTGGTCTATTGGCTTAATTGTTTTTGGTGTCCATCTACTAGTTGTGGGATGGATTGGTTTCCAATCAAATAGCATTCCTAAAATTATTTCTATCCTGTTAGTACTTGGTGCAATAGGCTATATTGGTATTCACCTAAGTAAAACCTTACTTATCCAACAAAATATCACTACAACACTTGAACTTATTTTTTATATTCCGATGATTGCTGGGGAGTTAGGTTTTGGATTATGGCTGCTATTCAAAGGAGGAAAAGTCACTATCAACCCATGAAATCCGCTTTAATTGTTATCTATTTTTAAACGTTTCTTTATCCTACTTAATGACTCTGGAGTAATTCCAAGATAGCTTGCCAATTGATGTTGCGGTACACGAACAACTAGTTGAGGTCGTTTCGTTAATAATGTTTTAAAACGCTCTTCAGGTGTAGAGGCGATAAAAGTAGCAAATTCGTCTTGTACTTTACCGAAATTTTCCTCTATCATCTTTCGGGTCATTATTTCCAATTGAGTATATTTGCTATACATGTCCTGTTCAATATCTAAATCCCCTACAACCAATACAGAGTCTTCTAGACATGCAAAAGTGTATTCGGATGATTTATCTAGTTTATGATTATTGAAAACGGCAATTGCCTGTTCTTCTGTATAAAAATTAGAAGTTACTTCTTTTCCATTTTCATCTATTGAATATTGTCTTATGCATCCCTTTAACACAAAATAGCATTTAGTGGGAACATCTCCTTGTCTAAGAAGGATTGTTCCCTTTTTAAATTCCTCTATTTTTATTTCTTCAGCGATGGTCTTTTGTTGTTCTTTTGTAAGAGAAGTGAATTTAGACATGTACTTAAACAATATACTTTTCATTTTGCTCTCCTTTTATCCAAACGCTTTTTATCTATAATACTACAAATAAGAATGGAGATTTATGTTCCTATTTATTAGTTAAATTTATCCCCTAAATATGACTAATAAAATGACATCCGTGCAAACTAAGTAGTAGCTTTTTAGCTTTTGTGAGAAAAGGATGTGTCATATGGATTTTTTTCAAAGCCAGGAAACACTTACTACAATTGAGTGGATTCTACGCGCTGTTGTTGCATTTTTCTTTTTAGTCATTGTAGCTAAGGTTATGGGGCAGCGTGCCATCTCCCAATTAAGACTTCTAGATTTTGTTATAGCTTTAGTTATTGGTAATATTATTGCGCACCCATTGTCTGATGAGGGGCTGGGGCTAAAAGGGTCCGTTGTTACAACAACTGTATTGGTTTCCTTATATCTTTGCGGTATTTTTCTAATTCTAAAATGGCCTTGGTTTAGAAAGTTGATAACCCCTCCACCCATTAACCTTGTGAAGGACGGAGAAATCATTTACAAAGGATTAAAAAAGGCAAGAATCTCCATTGATGTATTATTAGAAGAGCTTCGGGAGGAAAAAGTAGAAGATGTGAAGAAAGTGGCATTAGCAATTTGGGAGGCTGACGGAAAAATTTCCGTATTTCTGGACCCAAAATATAATCCAATTACACCTGCAAACTACCAGCTAGTAACAGAGCCCTTCGATTTGCCAAAGCTAATCATAAAAGATGGAAAACTTGAATCAAAGCAATTAAAGCAAATTAATAAGGACGAGGAATGGATAGTTTCTAACTTAAAAATGCAATATCAGACGGAAATAAAAAACGTTCTGCTTGCTACTATTGATAAGAAAGAAAACTTGAAGGTATTTTTATATAAGTGAATGATTTTCTATGTTTATTTACACATGGAGCATGTTCATTTTTACTGGAAACTAAATAATCTATACCATAGAAACGACTGTTCAAGTGGCAGTCGTCTTTTTGTATTTTAACAAGTATTCGAAAATAAATTGTAGTTCTTTATCCTTAAGTATTTATACCACTTGGTAAACCAAACGAATGATTAAAATAAAATATCGAGAATATTTGAAAAATTCGGAAGGAATTATCATAATTGAGTCGAATCTATATCCCTTGAAACAAAATTATAGAATGAGAGGGATGGGTTTGTTGAAAAATCTTTTTAAGTATGTTGTCGTTTTTACAATTGTACTAGCTTTATTTGTTCAGGGAACGGCTCAAAATAAAGCATCTGCTGATATGGTGGCAGAACCGACGATTCGGATTGGGGTTGTACCGGGTGTAGAGTCATTGACTATTGGAGCAGAGGGTGCATTTGATGTACTCGATAAAGCTACTGGTGTAGTTTTGTTTTCAGGTCTAGATGAAGAAGTTTTTGTTGAGCTGGGGTCCACGTCTACCGTGCAAACCAATTATCGTTTGCAAGTTTCCTATACTACGAGTGAAGCATATGTGACCGATTGGGTAACGCGCGCAGAAGCTGAAGGTTATCCAACATATGTCGAAGATTACAACAATGGCTACCGCCTGTACATTGGCGAATTTGCCGCGGATGCTTCCTTCACCGTTCGAACTGCTTTTAAAAACGAAGTAGTTTCTAAAGGTCTTGCAGCAAATGATTCTTTTTGGAAAATCATTACTATTGCTGAAGGTGAAAATGAATTAAAGGTCATTCATAATGGGGAAGAAAAGGTAACAACTAATGCGGTACAAATAATTGCGCCATCAAAAAAAGTGTCCATCAATGGGACAACTTATCGTGGACTTGCGGAAGTTGGATTCAATAGCAGTGGGACATTAGCAGGTATCAATGAATTATTAACGGAAGAGTATCTATATGGAGTAGTACCACGCGAATTGCCACCTGTACCATATGGTGAACTGGAAGCGCAAAAAGCTCAGGCAATCGCAGCACGCACATATGCACTTTCTAACCTAGGTAAACGCAGTGCAGATGGTTATGATTTGCTGCCGACAACCTCTGACCAAGTATATGGTGGATTCGAAGCAGAACATCAGGTTTCAAATGATGCTGTAGATGAAACAAGAGGAATAGTTGCAACTTATGAAGGTAAGCTTATCACTGCAGTTTTCCATTCGACAAGTGGTGGCTTTACTGCAAATAACGAAGATGTATGGACATCGGAAGCGACACCTTATCTACGTGCTACTCATGTGGCGCAAAAAGGGAATTCATTAAAATACGTTCCTGCATTGGATGTATATAAATTGGAGGAAGATGGATCTGAATCACTAAGAAAAGTGAAAAAGGGAGACTTTGAAGCGGATTGGTCAAGATATTACCGCTGGAATTTTGAATGGACTTCCGAGGAAATCAGTCAGGTTCTTAGTACGTACTACAATACAGAAGTCGGAAAAGTTCTTGAAATTAATGTAACGGAGCGTTCTAGCTCTGGTCGAGCAGCCAAAATTGAGTTTGTCACAGAAAACGGGACGTTCTATGAATATAAAGACCGCATACGCTGGGCCCTCCAGTATATCAATGCAAGTGGAAACCCTGCTGTTTTGTTAAGTACATTATTTATCATTGAACCTGTAAAAGATGATGTAACAGGTGAAGTTACTGGCTTCAAGACAAATGGTGGTGGCTGGGGACATGGTGTAGGAATGTCCCAAGTCGGAGCAGTTGGTATGGCTGAAGCAGGTTATACGTATGACGTAATCCTGAAGCATTTCTACAAAGGAATTGATTTGGAAACAAAATATTAATAAAGAAAAGGCTTCTGCAGATAGAATGTAGAAGCCTTCTTTTTTAGTCTCTGTTATATCTTTTAGTTTAGCATATAGAAATCCTTCAAATTTAAAATCTTTGTTATACCACGGAAAAATTCAAACCATAATTAGTATTTTTCCAAACTAAGCTGTCCCTTTTGTATATGAACTATTTATGCATATTTGTCGTGTTTAAAAGCAAATGATCAATCCTAATTAATGGTTAAGTACTACACGATTTATTGATTGAAGTGAAAGGCGGCAACTCCAGCGGGAACAACAGTCAAGCTGAGACCCCACAGACTTGCAATAGCAAGTTGAGGAGGCTTAGCGACTGCCCGCGGAAAGCGTCCGACTGTAACGGAAATCAACAGTATTTTATAACAAATATTTTTTTAAAAATATGCTGCTATTTCTTGGAACACTGTCATTAATCTTCGTTCAAATACTCACAACTTAAAATAAATTAACGAAAATTAAAAGAAAAGTTGAAAAAATATTTCAAAAATTTATAATGTACATATATATTAGATAAAAAAAGGTGGGAGTAGGGGATGTATGTATTAGGGATTGATGGTGGAGGAACGAAGACGATAGCCATGGTTGCAGATGAAAATGGAACCGTTTACATGAGGGCGATAACCAGAGGCAGTAATCTAAATACGATGACACCAAAAGAGTTCGAGATTGTGATGAGTGGTTTGCTGCTGCAGCTTAATGTGCAAAATACCGAAATATTCAATCAAATATCCATTTGCTTTGCTGGGATGGCGGGAGTTGGTGAAAGCGGAAGGGATGCTGAAGTTGCTGACTTGCTAAGGAAATATTTGCCGAAGGACATCCATATAATTATCAAAAATGACGCATTCAATGCTCTATATGCTGGAACATTGGGAGAGACGGGGATAGTACAAATTGCCGGAACAGGATCGATTACGTTTGGAGTAAATGATGAAACGAAAATGGTGCGGTCAGGTGGATGGGGTTATTTGTTTGATGATGAAGGCAGTGGTTTTCATTTAGGTAATGAAGCGCTTCGTGCCGTCTTTAAAGAATTTGACCAGCGTGGACCATCTACCTCATTAACGGCTGCTTTTTTGCAATACTTTGAAGTGAATTTGGTTCCGGACATCATTGGTAAAGTCTATGGATTGGAGCATCCACGTTCAATCATTGCCCCTCTTTCCCAGCTAGTGGTAGATGCTGCAATTGCCGATGATGAAATTGCAAAAAGGATTATTGCTAATGCGTGTTCGGAAATGATGTGTTCTATACAGTCGTGTCACGATCAGCTATTCGAAAAGAATCACGCCACAAATATTGTGTTGTCTGGTGGTGTATTTACAAACGCCCACTTTTTTATAGATCATTTTCATCAGTTGGCAAAGGAGAAGCTCCCTAATATTAGGTTTAAACGAGCACTCGTATCCCCTGTTGGTGGGGCAGTTATTGCTGCTCTAATATCACAACAGGTCCCGATTAATGAACGAATTGTGAAGCATTTAAACGAAGAAATCTCAAGTTAAGAGCTGGATTCGTTATGCTTTATTATAGTCATTTCTATCAAAAAGGAGTGAGAGAATGAAAGATAAAGTGCTTACATTTTTACAGCAGGAAATCGACAAACACGTTACCCCAGGAGCGGTCATCCGGATTAAACATAAGGGGAAAGTCATTTTAGAGGAAGCTATCGGGAGCAATAGTTTGGAAGATGACCGCGTAACAATGACCAATAGGCATGTATTCGATATGGCATCTATAACAAAAGTGATGGTCACACTTCCAGTCATGCTTCAGCTCCTTGAATCTGGAGACATCCACCTGAATGATAAAGTCACTAAGTTTCTACCGGGGTTCGCCAAGAATGGGAAAGAAAGCATAACATTACGGCAGTTGCTGACGCATTCATCTGGACTAATTGCACACCGTCCTTATTTTGAACGGAAACTCACGACACCAGAAGTTCTCGCTGACATTTTGCAGGAGCAACTTTCTTATGTAACTGACACGCAAGTCGTATATAGCGATCTTGGTTATATTTTGCTGATGGAGGTTATTGAAAAAGTGACTGGACAGCCACTCGAGGAATTCTCCAAGCAGCATTTATTCCACCCACTTGCCATGATGAACACAGGGTACGTGCCTAAATACAAACGTACTCAGTTTGCACCGACTGAATTTCTTGAACATCTAAAAGGTCATAAATACGGTATAGTCCATGATGATAATACGGAATTTATGGGAGGTATTAGTGGTCATGCTGGGTTGTTCTCCACGATGGAGGATGTCTCCAACTTTACAGACATGTTGGAAAACTATGGAGTGTATGAGGGCAAGCAAATATTGCATCCTGAATGGTTGAGGAAATCACGAGACAACTTCACGCCATTTTCCGATGAGAGCCGTGGTTTAGGCTGGCAACTAAAAGGACACGGAATCAGTCCAGCAGGAGACTTGTTGTCACCCACCACCTATGGCCATACAGGCTATACTGGCACAAGCTTTTATATCGATCCAAGAAGAGAATTGACAGTTACATTATTAACTAATCGTGTGTATTTTGGTCGCCATGACCCAATCATTCGATTACGACCACGTCTACATAACATTATTGTTACAAATTTAACGAATTAGGAGTGTTGGTATGCATTTAATGATTGTTGGGGCGCATTGCGGAGATGGAGAGATTCAGGCTGGTGCAATTGCCCACAAATACGCACAAGCAGGTTATAAGGTCACGTTTCTTCATTTAACGGCGGGAGAAAAAGGAGCACCAGCCCACTTGGATGTCGAGACCTACCGCAAGCAAAAAATAGAGGAAGCAAAAAAGGCAGCAACCATCTTAGGGGGCACGAGCATTACGTTAAATCACCGAGATGCAGAGCTGACTTTCAATGAAGAGCTAGTAAAAGAAGTTGCTACCATTTTCCGAAAAGAAAAACCAGATTTCGTCATAACACATTGGGTGAATAGTATGCATCCAGATCATGCACTATGTCAGAAAATTGTACAGGATGCATGGTTGAAGGCTTCCTTGCCCGGTTTTGATTTAGGGGGGCTGCCACCACATGGATTGAGACGCGTGTTCCATAGTGAAAACTGGGAGGATATGGAGGGGTATGAACCAGATATCTATGTGGATGTCACGGATTCCTTTGCTGCATACTTGGAAGCTTTGTCTTGTTATTGGTTCATCATGAACTCTAATAGTTTCAGATACTATGACTATTACAAAGCACTTGGTACAACACGTGGTTGTTTGGGTAGAACGAAATACGCCCAGACCTTACAAAATTCAAAAGGGCTACATATTCGCCGTGAAGGGCATATCCCAGGATTCCCTATTATTAAGGAGGTATAGAATGAACTTGCATAAAAAAGTGGGCCGATTAATGATAGCCGGTTTTAAGGGTATTACTATGTCGGACGAGATAAAACACTTAATTCACGAATATCATATTGGCGGTGTCATACTATTTGGGCGAAACATTGGTACTCCACAGGAAATACTAACCCTGACCAAAAGCTTGCAAAAAGAAGCGAAGACTGCAGGGTATACTTCTCCATTATTAATTTGTATTGACCAGGAAAATGGTGTGGTCCGCAGACTTGGTGAAGGTACGACCATCATCCCGGGAGCCATGCTACTCGGGGCAACTCATAAGCCAAACCATGCCCGAAATGCTGGTTTTTTGACCGGAAAAGAATTGAAGGCAATTGGTATCAACTGGAACTTGGCGCCAGTTGTTGATGTAAATAATAACCCGAAAAATCCAGTCATTGGCGTGCGTTCATTCGGTGAAAATGTGCAGGAAGTGACGGCGATGGCGAAGAACTCCATGCTCGGGATGCAGGAAGCGGGAATTATGACGACTCTAAAACATTTTCCAGGTCATGGAGATACAAGTGTGGACTCCCATTTGGATTTACCCGTGATTGGACATGATCTAAAAAGGTTGCATGAGATTGAACTGGTGCCATTCAAGGATTGTATCGCAGCTGGAGCAGATGCGATTATGAGTGCTCATGTGTATTTCCCGGCACTTGAAAAAGAGTCAAACACCCCTGCGACTTTATCTCGCTCGGTGATTACAGGACTTCTTCGGGAAGAACTAGGTTTTGAAGGTGTCATCACTACGGATTGCATGGAAATGGATGCTATTGCAAAAGGAATTGGAACTGTCAATGGATGCGTCAAAGCGGTAGAAGCGGGCGTTGACTTAGTGATGGTATCCCATATCCATTCCTTGCAGGAAGAATCCATCTTAAAATTGGTGGAGGCAGTCCAAAATAATAAGATAGCAGAGAAACAAATCGACCAATCAATTAATCGAATTGAACGAATGATTTCCAACTATACGTCCTGGGAAGAGATTGAGAAAATACAAGAAGTCGCAAGTTTCGTAGGTTCACAGTTACATCAAGACCAAATGAAGACCATTTATAAGGATGGAATAACATTGGTTAGTAAAGAAGGTAAATCGATTCAAGTGGATGATCGGGTTCTATTAATTTACCCGACAAACATTTACGCAACTCTGGTCGAGGATAAACGCTATGCAACACTTGAAATGGCTGAAAAACTAAAGAAAGTTCACTCACAAGTGGATGAAATTGAATTGGATCCAACCGGTTATGAAGAAGCGCTGGAAAATGCTATAGACAAAGTGAATAACTACGACCATATCGTGGTTCTTACACTTAATGCTGTACAGCATGAAAACCAGCAGAAGCTCGTCCATCGATTAATCGCTTCCGGGAAGCCGGTGGATGTGGTAGCGATTCGTTCGCCTTACGATGCCTCCTATTTTCCACAGGCGAACCGTATGATTTGTGCATTTGAGTTCACGCAAACGGTATTTGAAGTAGTGGCAGAGTATCTAGTGGGAAGAACAGAAATTAATGGGAAATTACCTGTAACATTATTCTAAATGATATTTTTTTTTAGAATATTAGAAAAGTATTGATATTTAATTTCGAAACAACTAAACTATGTGTAAGCGCTTTTATCGAAAGGAAGGATGCTCGTGAAGCCCATGCGTGTTTGTGGATTAATGTCAGGTACATCCCTTGATGGACTTGATATCGCAATTGCTGATTTCTCGTTTGTTTCTGACAAGCTAACGTATGAACTGAAACATTTCGTGACAATGGCCTACTCAGAAGAATTGACTGCTCAGCTATTCCAGCTGATGGATCCACTAGCTCCACTGAATCATGTATCTTCGATGAATATGTATTTAGGCGAACTGTATGCAAAGCTCATCAAGGATTCTTTAGTAGATTCAGAGATTGATTACGCTTCAATAGATTTGATCAGCTCGCATGGACAAACGATTTGGCACGAGCCAATCGCAGTAAGTCAATGGGAATTTGCAAGGGCAAATACCTTGCAAATTGGTGATATTTCAGCCTTGGCTGAATATGCCGGTAAGCCGGTCATTGGCGATTTCCGAACACGAGATATGGCAGCTGGAGGGCAAGGAGCTCCGCTGGTACCATTTGCAGACCAACTTCTTTTTCAATCAAGTACAAATGGGCGAGTACTAGTTAATATTGGAGGTATTGCCAATATAACAGTGTTAGCACCCACTCAAAATGCTGAAGAAGTGCTTGCATATGATACCGGACCGGGAAACATGATGATCGATTCCTTTGTCTCCAAGTTTACCGGTGGTAAGCAAAGCTACGATTCTAACGGAGACTTAGCTAAATCAGGTAAGATTCATTTGGAATGGTTGAATCTGTTGATGAAGAATGATTACTTTTCTTTACCTGCTCCAAAAAGCACAGGCAGAGAGTTGTTTGGTGCTGATTATGCTGAAAAGCTATGGAACCAAGGAGAAGAATATGGTTGTTCAGCAGAAGACAAAATTGCTACGGTTACTATGTTAACCGCTAAATCATTAGCACTTGAGATTGAGCAATACATTGAGTCTCATAAATTGAAGGAAGTAATCATCAGCGGTGGAGGTGTCCATAACAAGACGCTCTTATCCTATTTAACTGACTTGCTTCCAGATCAGGTCAAAGTGAAAGCATTAGATGAAATTGGTTTCAACAGTGATGCGAAAGAAGCTTTTGTATTTGCATTACTTGGTTATTTAGGGTTTCAAAAAGTTCCAAATAATTTACCCTCCACAACAGGAGCAAAAAGACAAACAATTTTGGGGAAAATTGCGTGGTAAAATCGACGATTGGGGGAAATGGAAAATGAAGAAAGTGTTTAAAAAATCAGCACTTGCACTTGCAACGCTTGGTTTGGCAGCATCAGTTTTGGCTGCATGTAATGGTGATTCTGAAGAAGTCGGCAATGCGGAAGAATTCAAGGGGAAAATCACGATTTGGGATGGTCCAAGATGGCCCGACAAAGACGACAATAAATTCCACTGGTTAGAAGCGAAGATCAAGGAATACGAAGAGGCTAATGAAGGTGTTGAAGTGGACCTTGTTCAAGTGCCTTGGGCGGAAATGGGCGACAAATTAGGCGTAGCAATTGCTGGTAAATCATGGCCGGATATTGCTCCAGTTGATATTAGTGGTAGTGCAGTTAGTATCGATCATATCGAGCAAGGAGTAGTGGAACCACTAGATTCGTTCTTGGATAAGGATGAAAAAGCAGACTTTTATGAAAATGCTCTGGAAGCCTACACATATGATGATAAGTTATATGGAATTCCAAATAGTATCACGTTGCACTCGATGTTATTGAACTTAGATTTATTTGAAGAAGCAGGTGTGACACCTCCTGAAAATGGAAAGTGGACATATGATGAGTTTTTAGAAGCTGCGAAGAAACTGACGTTTGACCGAGATGGTGATGGAAAGACAGACGTTTACGGTTTCTCTACGTATATCATGCCTGGTTATTATGAAGCTTGGCCATTCTTCTACAAAAATGGTGGATCACCACTGAACGAAGATATGACGGAGTTTACATTTGATTCACCAGAAACAATTCAAGCAATCCAAGATTTGGCCGATTTAAAGCTGACTGAAAAAGTGGCACCTGAAACTCATGGTGGTGCAGATGTAGGTGGAACATTCCAAGCGTGGGCCAATGAAGAACAACGTACAGTAGCAATGCAACCATGGGCAACTTGGGCTATTGGAGCTGCACAGGGAGCATACCCTACAAACTTTGCTGTAGCCGAATATCCGACAGGAGAAAATGAATCTTCATCTACAATCGGTGGTGTTGGTGGATGGATTATGTTCCATCAGGAAGAAACGAATAAAAAAGCAGCAGTAGCTGACTTCATGAAATTCATATCAACGGCAGAAGAACAGTACAATATGGCACAAAATTATGGTATTTTCCCTGCACGTATCAGTGCGTCTGAAATGGATCCATTCAAAGACAACCCAGAAATGACTCGTGCAATGGAAATGTCTGATCAAGTGGTTATGCTTCCTCGTCATCCAGAGTGGAAAAAAATTGATGAAGCAATTCAAGCACAACTTCAATTAGTATTCAATGGTGAAAAAACAGCTGAAGCTGCAATGGCAGATGCGAAAAAAGCTGTGGACGAATTATTAAAATAACCAACATTAAGCAGGCTCTGCATTACGCAAGCCTGCTTCATTTTTAGGAGGTTTCCCAAAATGGCTCAAATTCCGATGGGTACTGTACCCAAAAAAGAAACGGAGAAATTAAAGGTTATAAAAAAACCGAATAAAGGCGTTTTTCAACAAATGAAAAAAAATTATAGCGCCTACCTCTTTTTATTGCCAAAGCTAATTTTATTCACCCTATTCATTGCGATTCCAGTAGTTTGGGCATTTGTCCTTTCATTTCAGGATCACAAAGTGTTTGGGAGTGAGTTTGCTGGTTTAGATAACTACATAAAAGTTTTTGAGAGTGAAGCCTTCCGGATTGCTTTGAAAAATACGTTATTGTTCACGGTTGTAACAGTACCATTTAGTGTGATTAGCGCACTCGTAATTTCCTCTATGATTTTTGCACTTGGGAAATTTTCACAAAGCCTATTCAGATCGGCATTTTATTTGCCAACTGTTACTTCGATGGTAATCATCGCGATGGTATGGCGTTGGATGTACAATTATGAATTTGGATTGTTCAATTATGTTCTTGGCTGGTTTGGTATTGAGCAGATCAATTGGCTCGGGCAGTCAGGAAGTGCACTTTGGGCATTAATCATCATGCAATGTCTAATTCCTTTCGGGGTAGGAATCATTATGTATCTTGCTTCCATGGGATCGATATCTCAATCTCTTTACGAAGCAGCTCGGATTGATGGAGCAAGTACCTTCAAGCAATGGCTTCACATCACAATTCCATTATTGAAGCCAACGACTTTATATCTTGTTTTGCTAAGTACGATTGGTTCATTCCAGGTATTCACTCAGATTATCATGATGACTGGCGGTGGACCGGGAAGTGCAACGGAAACCTTGGTTCATTTAATCTATAAGACTGGTTTCCGAGATTTCGAATTTGGACTTGCTGCGGCTCAATCTGTTGTACTATTTGTTATCATCCTCATCTTCTCGATTATCCAGTTCCGGGTACTTCGACATGATGAGTGATTGGAGGATCGATGATTATGATAAAACACAAAAGTAAACTGAACAAACTAGTTATTTTTGTTTTGCTTTCCGTATTTGCAGTGGTTTCTTTACTTCCGCTGTATTGGGTTTTCTCCACTTCCCTCCAGCTAAGCAGTTATCAATCGGAGGATATGGAACGTCCTGTTTCATATGTGGATGCCAATCCACCCAAAATGTACCCGATGGGAATACCCCTCTATTTTGAGCATTGGGGAGAGGCAAGAGAAGCGGCAAAAGAGGGGGACTCTAAACAAGAGGCTTACCACCGTGGGATGATGGATCACATTGTTGATAATACATTTTCTAGCTACAAAAGCTTGTTCCAAAAACATGATGTTGGGAAATGGTTTTTCAATAGCTTATACATTTCGGTCGTCGTGACACTCGGTATTTTATTAATCGATTCAATGGCGGGCTATGTACTGGCAAAGAAAAAATTCCCTGGTCGAAACTTGATTTTCTGGATTATTATTTCAACGATGATGATCCCAGGGCAAGTAACACTTGTTCCCTTGTTCATCATGGTTGGGAATTTAGGTTTAATGGATACTCATTGGGCTTTGATTTTACCTGATTTATCTATGGTATTTGGAGTGTTCTTAATGAGACAGTTCATGTTTTCCATTCCGGATGAGCTGCTAGAAGCGGCGAAAATGGATGGTGCAAGTGAATGGAAGACGTTTTGGACAGTGGTTCTGCCTCTTGCAAAACCTGGACTTGCAGCACTTGGAATCTTCACATTCATGAGTGTATGGAACTCTTTCCTATGGCCAATTATCGTCTTAAATAGCGCAGAATTGTACACGTTACCGGTAGGATTAAAAACATTGCAGGACGCAAACCTAGCAAGCTTCAAGCTATTGATGAGTGGAGCGGCAGTTGCTGCGATTCCGATGATTATCGTATTTATCTTATTCCAGCGTTACTTTATTAAAGGTTTGACTTTTGGTGGTGTGAAGGAATAATGATACGCAAAGTGAAACTTGGTATCGATGTTTTCATGGAACGTCATGTGCAGGAACTTCAAGGCAAGCGTATCGGACTACTCACCAATCAAACAGGGGCAAATGCCGAACTCATCTCGACAATACGATTGTTTCACGAGCATCCACAAATCCAACTTACGGCGCTTTATGCACCGGAGCATGGTCTGAAGACAAACACTAAGGAAGGTGAAAGGTTTTCAGACTCTGTTCACAGTATGACAGGGGTACCTGTGTTTAGTTTATATGGAAAATCGAAAAAACCAACCGATGCCATGCTAGAACCTGTTGACGTAATAGTCTTTGATATGCAGGATATTGGCTCACGTTATTATACGTATATTTACACAATGGCTTATATGATGGAAGCCTGTGCCCGTACAGGTAAGCAAATGTATATTCTCGACCGTCCGAATCCAATCGGTGGACATATCGTGGAAGGGAACTTGGTCGATACAAATTTCACCTCCTTTGTTGGCATGTACCCAATACCAAATCGTCACGGCATGACAGTAGGAGAATTATCAAGATACTTTAATGAAGTGTTTGCTATTCATTGTGATTTGAAGGTAATACAGATGGTAGGTTGGAAAAGAGATTCATTTTTCCATGAGACAAGATTACCTTGGATACCACCATCTCCAAACACCACGAGTTTGGACATGATGTTATTGTATCCAGGTACTTGTCTAATAGAAGGAACGAACTTATCGGAAGGACGGGGAACGACACAACCCTTTGAAATAGTCGGTGCCCCGTTTATACATGGGGAGCAATTGCAGGATGAAGTCAATTCATTGGGACTTGCAAATGTCCAAGCACGAGCAATTTCTTTTACGCCTACATACCAGAAATTCGCAGGTGAACCTTGTGAAGGTATCCAGTTGCATATTACCGACCGACAATTATTCCAACCAGTCCAAACTTTTGTACGGATTTTGGCAGTCATTGCAAAATTGTATCCTAAGGAGTTGAAGTTTTTAGAATATGGCAGTTTAAAGCATCCTATGTTTGATCTGCTTGCTGGAAACGCACAGCTTAGGAAGGTATTGATGGCAGGGGAGATAGAGGATTATATTCGACAATGCCATCTCGACACAGGCGATTTTATAAAAATGAGGCAACCATACTTACTATATAGATAGGAAGGCTGAGCGATGGAAAAGTTATCAAGGTTAGCAACAGAAGAATCAAATCCAAAATCAACAAGACTTGATGAAATGACCACAAATGAAGTTTTGAATATTATGAATGAAGAAGACCAAACCATAGCATTGGCTGTTCAAAAAGTGATACCACAAATTGAACAGACAGTGGAAAAAGTCGTGAATGCTTTTAAAAGTGGTGGGCGACTTATATATGTAGGGGCAGGGACGAGTGGACGCATCGGTGTTTTGGATGCAGTAGAATGCCCGCCAACTTTCAGTACATCGCATGAGCAGGTGCAAGCGGTTTTAGCAGGTGGAAAAGGGGCTATGTTCAACGCAGTAGAAGGAGCCGAAGACGATGAGCAGCTTGGCGCAACTGATTTGGAGAAGCTCGTTATCAAAAAGAATGACGTCATTATCGGTATTGCAGCAAGTGGTCGTACACCATATGTGAAAGGTGCACTCATCCATGCAAATTCTTGCGGTGCAACGACAGTCAGCCTTTCCAGTAATGAGCAATCCACCATAAGCAACTTTGCAGATATTAAAATCGAGGTTGTGACAGGTCCAGAGGTATTGACCGGTTCTACAAGATTACGTGCAGCAACCGCCCACAAAATGATTCTTAACATGATTTCTACTACTGCGATGATTAAAATCGGAAAAGTATATAAAAACCTGATGGTCGATTTGAATGCTAGTAATTTTAAATTGCGAGAACGTGCTAAACAAATGGTATGTAATATTACGGATGTAACATATGAACAAGCAGAATCAGTGCTGGAAGAAACCGATTATGATGTTAAGCTTGCAATCGTCATGATAATTGCCGAGGTCAAAAAAGAAAAAGCAGAGACACTGATTACAAATTCCAATGGTTTTGTAAGAGATGCAGTGAAACTTGCTTTTCAAGAAGAAGGGTGATGGACAATGTATCGAACATTTAAAAATGGGGATGAAGTAGGAATAATTGAGTTGTGGAATGACGTACTAAAACATGATCCAATCAATCAAACACGATTCCGTAAACAAATAATGCTCGATGCCAACTTCGATTCAAAGGGGTTAATTGTTGCGGTCCGTGACGAAAAGATAATAGGTGCCATCTTAGCTATTACTAGAAAGCTTCCTATGGAAGGAACGAATCTGGAATCCGATACGGGCTGGATCACCTTCTTTATGGTAGATACAAGCTTAGAAAGAGAAGGTATAGGTCATGAGTTAATGGAACGGGCTTCTGCTTATATCCGAGAGCAAGGTGCTAAAAAAATGTTCTTTTCTTCCTATGCACCAAACTATTTTTTACCTGGTATTGATGAATCACGTTATCCTTCGGGTTTTGCTTTTTTACAAAAGGAAGGTTTCCGACGCGTATATTCACCTGTAGCAATGCATCGTGCTCTAATCGATTATGTGTATCCTGACATTGTTCAAGCACTGAAACAAGAACGCGAACTGGAAGGCTATACCTTTGGAAAAGTTCAGGATGGAGACTTTTATGACTTAATCCAGTTTGCAAATACTCATTTCAATCCCGATTGGGGCAGGGCGATTCGTGAAGGTGTGCTGCAGGGGCTTGATCCCTCACATATTTTAGTAGCGAAGAAGTATGATCAAGTAGTCGGATTTGCGCTCTTCGGAGGTTATGAAGGTATTCGTGAACGTTTTGGACCTTTCGGGGTGGATAATAGTGAACAAGGAAAAGGTTTGGGGAAAATCCTGTTACACGAAACGCTCCATGCTATGAAGCAAAATAGTATACAAGGTGCTTGGTTTTTATGGACAAGTGAAACAAGTTCAGCTGGGCATTTATATATGAAAAACGGGTTTAAAACTTTTCGAACATTCCACGTAATGGTAAAAGAGTTGACAAATTAAGATGTGCTTTAGATGATAGGGTAGATTAGTAAGCAAGTGAAGAAGGGTTGATGGACATGGCAGTATCAAATGGTGGTTTAGTATTGTTAAACGAAATGAGGCACATGCTTCCCCCGTCGGAGCAAAAGATTGCAGATTTTATATTGGCCGATCCCGAGCAAATTGTCACCATGACTATTTCGGAGCTAGGTGAAATGAGTCAGACTAGTGGAGCAGCAGTTACAAGACTATGCAAATCTTTAAAGCTCAAGGGATTCCAAGAATTGAAACTCCGTATCAATGGAGATATTGGACGTAAAACGGAACTTACGAACCGTGATATTCAGCCAAACGAACCCGTTTCGACAACCATTCAAAAAGTGACGGAGCACGCTGTGCAAACCTTGCTAGAAACGGGGGAATTATTGGATAACGAGGAGCTTGAAAAGGCTGTTGAAGCCATTGTCAATGCAAAGAATATTCACTTTTTTGGTGTAGGGGCCTCTAGTATAGCTGCAATCGATGCACAACAAAAGTTCTTACGTATTCATAAAGCATCCACTGCGAGTACGGATTTACATATGGGCGCAACCATTGTAGCGAACGCGGGCGTTGATGATGTTGTTGTTGGAATTTCCTTTTCAGGTGCTACCTTTGAGGTCGAGAAAATCTTGGAGCTTGCAAATGAAAAGGGAGCTACAACAATCAGTCTGACCAAGTTTGGACAGTCTCCCATTTCACAAATTTCGAAAATCCAGCTACATACTTCCCCAACACGTGAGGCAAACTTTCGAAGCGGTGCGACATCGTCAAGATTAGCACAGCTACTCGTTATGGATATTCTGTTCATGTCAGTTGCTTCTAGACAATTTGAAGTAACAATCACCTATTTGGACGCTACACGAGAAGCGATTGAAGATATTCAAAATCAAACCTTTCGGAAAAAGAGGAAATAATGGTTGGACTGAAGTGAATTCTAGCTTCCCATAGTTATTTTCTATATTGATAAAAAAACAAACGCCCAAAGGATTTCTCCGGGAGCGTTTGTTTTTTTGGTGTGCTCATCCTTGATAAATAGCTATTGTTCGAACATCCAAAAGTACAACAGTAGTTGCTCAAAATTGAAGCGCATTTGACTTTTTCAAGTCTATTCAAAAGAAGGATTTATATAATATTTTATAGAATTGTAAAGGAGTTATCTGCGGAAAAGATGCAGAGAAGGTAGTTCAATGGATAATAGTCAATTGAATTTTGTATGTTAGTGAAAAGGAGCTGTTGAGGTTGGTAGAATATAAAGTTAAAACATATGAAGAAGCAATAAAAGTAATTGAGGAGCTTGGGTTACTTCCTC
Source organism: Psychrobacillus sp. INOP01 (assembly GCF_018140925.1). NCBI lineage: Bacteria > Bacillati > Bacillota > Bacilli > Caryophanales > Bacillaceae > Psychrobacillus > Psychrobacillus sp. INOP01. Next base: position 1,513,085 of record NZ_CP073315.1, on the reverse strand, counting down.
TTGCTTCCTTAATACCTGAATATCCTTCGTTGAATAGCTTAACTTTACAGGAAAATTGGCATTCTGATACAGAATTTGACCCTTGGATATGGAGGACTAAGTTTTCTTCTGACGGTGTCGCTGGATATGGGAAATTTATTAAGAAAAAATCAATACTAGTATCTCGTCAGTTGCTCCCATATGTAAAAAAGGTTTTGGGATCAAATGAATTAGTTGAAGAACGTTATTTTAGTGGAAGTATTTCACGGGAAGCAAATAGTATATATGAGATTATTAGTCAAGAAGAAGGGATAGATACAAGGGCATTAAGGGCAAAAGCAGGGCTGAAGGAGAAAGAGAAAAAGAAGGTATTTGAAAATGCTTTACTAGATTTGCAGGGATCAATGGATATTGTTATTTCAGGTATACAAGAAAAAAAGAATATAGATGGAGAAAAGAATGGTTGGAGTAGTACATCATTTGAGACGTATGATTCTTGGGCAAGCAGAAATAAAATAGCAAATATTGACTGTAGCAGAGAAGATGCAAAAAAATATCTCATAGCTCACTTTTCGAATGTATGTAGTAATGAATCTTTAACTAGATTTGAGAAAATTTTTAGATAGTAATAACGTAATTAGAGTACTCTTTCTATAAAGAAAGAGTACTCTAAAAGTGATCTTATTTTATAAACGCTACAGCACGAACAGGTGAAGCTGTTGCATTTTTTAGATTGAGTGGCAATGCCATAAATGTGAAGCGTTCATTTAATGGAAGTTGATGTAAATTGACTAAGTTTTCTACTATATAAATAGGGACACTTAATAGCTTTAAATGAACTTCGCGCATCATATTGTCGTGAACATCGATATTTGCTAGATCTAATCCAATACATTTTACTTGTTTTTCTACTAGCCAGTCACCAGCACAAGGGGCAAAGGCATGTTCTTCATAAAAGGAGCCTTCTCCCCATGCAAGCTTACGAGTGCGTGTGAGGACAATATCATTAGGCTGGACAGTAATACCTTGGCGTTTTTCAGCTTCCTCCAGCATTTCACGCGTAACTGCTTGAAAAGGATCTTTAAAATCGGACACATCTAATAGTACAGCTTCTCCATAGGCTTTAGTTAGGTCCATATCAGAGGTAGATTCGCCATCACGCATAAAATGTAATGGTGCATCAATATGCGTACCACTATGATCGGACATTTTTAGCATCCGAGACTCAAAACCTTCACAGGGAGCCACATAGCGATGACCGGAATTTTCAAAAGTAGATTCCTCTGCAATAGCGATTGGTGGATGTGATGTATATGAGCGAAGTCCATCATAAATTTCTAAAGATAAATCAACAAGTTTCATGTAAATTCCTCCTTACATTTTAATAACGACTTTACCTGTCGCCTTATTTAACGCACTTTCAAAGCCATATAAACATTCCTTAAATGGTACTGTTTTTGCAATTAGTTTTTGAAAAGGGTAGTGGGCATCTGCTGCAAGCGATAATACGGCTTCATAATTTGATTGGGTAATGCCATAGCTTCCTTTTATACTAATTTCCCCACGTACGATTTGATCCATCGGAACAGAAAAACTAGCAGGATTAATACCAACTAAGATGAGTTCGCCACCTCGTTTTAAAAGACGAAGTGCTGTATTTGGAATAGTCGGATGACCAGAACAGTCAATAATAGCGTCAAAACCTTTGAACTGTTCATGTGGTATATCCTCTGCATTTTCATAAACCTGGGAAACGCCAATGTCTTTAGCAAGCTGAAGCCGATCTTTATCAACAGCAGTGCCTAACATCATCACTTGTAAATTACCAGATCCGACTAAGATAGCTGCTGCACCTAAGCCAATCGGTCCTGGACCAATTACTAGAATCGACTTTTTCGCAAAGTTTTCTATTTTCAGCACAGCGGTATAGCTAACGGCTAGCGCCTCTGAGATTGCAGCAACCTCATCCGTTACTTCATCCGGGATGGGGATTAAATTTTTGTTGTCCACAACCATGTATTCCGCCATTCCACCCGGTTCGCGAAAGCCATAACGTAATGCTTCCGTTGGTGTTTTTAAATATTTATAATCATCGAAATCACAGCGATTACTTTCACCTGCAAGGCAGAATTCACATTCGCCACAGCTTTTATACGGGTTAATGACCATACGCTGTATAGGGATTTCACCTTCAGCAACTGCAACTACTTTACCAGTCACTTCATGTCCTAATACAAGAGGATAGGTTACCCAATCATAGCCACCATGTCCATCATACATATGTAAATCACTGCCACATATGCCCACAGCGTTTACTTTCAATAAGCTTTGATGGGGTTCTAAAGCAGGCATTTCGTATGTTTCAAATTTTACATCCTTTTGAGCTGCTGTATTTTTCACTAGTGCTTTGTAATGCATTTATTTACCCACCTCTTCATCCTGAGCTGACACAGCTCTAATAATATTTAATAGAACCTCATCTTTATCGGCCAGATATTGTTGTGTGTCGGTTTTGGACCAATCATAAAAACCTTCATTAGTCTTCGTGCCGAATCGTTTGTCTTCTATTAGTTGTTTATGAATTGATAATGGTTCAATACTATTTTCGAGAGTTGGATAAACATATTTCACAATGGCCATATGCGTATCAAGCCCATTAATATCTCGCTGTTCGAGAGGACCAGTGTTGGCTAATCGAATCCCCAAACTCCATTTAGCAATGAAATCAAGTTCTTCTGGTGAAACAATACCATTTTGAACTAGTGACATTGCCTCTCGTGAAAGTGCACTTTGAAGACGGTTAGCCACAAACCCTTGAATTTCTTTTTTAAGTAGTACGGGCTTTTTATCAATGGATTGTAGAAAGGTCATTGTTTTTTCAATATGATGAGCATCCGTGAAAGCGCTTGGCACAACTTCTACTAAAGGAGTGATATGTGCTGGTGAAAAGAAATGCGTGCCAATCACTCTTTCCTTATCTTTAACGTTTTCTGCAATAGAACTAATTAGATAGCTGGATGTATTTGTACAAAAGGTAGTAGAACTAGGAAAGTAATCTTCTATCCTTTCGAATAGCTGTTGCTTTGCTTGTAAATTTTCTGTAATTGCCTCAATAATAAAATCTACTTCTTTACATTCCTCTATTGTTTCTAAAAAGTGTACTTCCTGAAAAGCTTCATCTGCCATTAATTCCTGACGACGTGCTGTAAAACCTTCGTATAGCGATACCTTGATATGAGCTTTCAAAAAATACTTAGTCAGGGCAGTCCCCATAAAGCCACCACCAATTATACATACATGCTTCAAAAGATCACATCTCCTTAATCATTAAAAATGGCCTGGATACCTACCACGTAAATGCAGATGGTTCGAGTATCCTGTAGTACTTCATCTGTTGCACCTAATTGAATAGCGTTTGTCTTGTGAATATCAATGCCTTTTGGATATTGATCGCAAATGTTAATTGCGTATAAAAGTAGTTCCTTTAAGAAACGAGAAACGATGCCATCACTAAGGGAGGTAGTGCGTAAATTGCTATACTTTAATAGTGTATCTGGTGCATATTCTACTAAATAGGCTATCCATTTTGGAAGCTGTTCAAATTCTGATTGATAGTAGCTTACACACTCTTCTTGAGTAGAAAAAGCAGATATGTTTTCTGGTTCTTTTGTAGATTCAGCTTTCCCTGTTAGTTCAATTGCTTTAGAAATAGCCTCGATACCCGATAACCAAGTTGGGATTCCACGAGAAATAATAGCAGCAGAAATTAGTTCAGCAATTTCATTGACCGTATTACCGGCATTAATAGCCACCTCTGTAAAGTGAAGCATTGCCTGTTCCTCTCGACGAGCGGCAAATAAACCTACTAATAGTAATGACTTTTCTTTTTTAGATAGATGAGAATCCTTAAGTAAAGAGTGCATAACGAAACCTCCATTTAAATGAAAAGAGCCCATGTTATGAAAACAAAGGCTCGATTCTTATCCCGCAATAACGGGCAGTAAGACTTCCACTTCAAGTATTGACCGAAGTAATAAATCGTATGTGGGAGATCAACTGCCCGTAAAAGCCCGAATGGTTCAACTAACAATCAGTGGGGATGAAGAAAACCCCCATTGATTGAAGTTTCACTTTTTTAGCCAAGGTAAGACCAAGCTAGTGTAGCAACGATATAAACAATTCCAACATAAAACATAATCATTACTAAGAAGCCCATAATGTCTTTTAGTTTTAAACGAGATAGTGCTAGTGCTGGTAAAATCCAGAATGGCTGTACTAAGTCATTCCAAGCATTACCAAGCATAACGGACATGGAAGTCTCTCCAAGTGAAGCTCCTAATGCTTTTGCTGCATCGATCATGAAAGGTCCTTGTACTGCCCAGTGACCGCCTGCAGATGGTGCAAAGAAGTTAATGAAGAAAGAACTAATCAAGCCCCAGAACGGTAATGAATGCTGAGTGGAGATATCAACGAATACCTTTGCAATTGTATCTACTAAGCCAGAAGCAGCCATGATTGCCATAATACCAGCATAGAATGGGAATTGAAGAATGATACCTGATACTGTTTTGATACCATCTGATAAATGCTCTGTATATTTTGCAGGTGTACCAAGTAAAATAATTCCTACAAATAAGATAATAAAGTTAAGAATATTTAAGTCTAATGACTTTCCATTAGAGAAATGAATTATCACGTAAACAAGACCTAGGCCACCAATCACATAAGAAAGAATACGGCTATTGTTTAATTTGTTAGCGAATGTATTTTCTTCCAATACATTTACTTTTAACTTTTTCGTATCTGAGTGTAAAGTAGGATCTATTTCTTTCACATTTTTTGCGTCTTTTGGATGTAGCATAGCATTGAATAGTGGTAATGTGATTAATAAGAAAATAGTTGTAAGAATCATTGGTAAGCTAAAAATAGTTTCAGATAAAGCGATAAGTCCCATATTCTCTTCTAAGAAATGTCCTGGTGTTGAGATTAAAATTGGAATAGAAGCAGAGAAACCTAATCCATAAAATGTGAAACCAGAGTATGCTGCAGCGATAATTAATGGATAATGGACACCTTTAACCTTTAATGCTAATTTTTTAGCGATAATTCCACCGATTACTAGTCCGAATCCCCAGTTCAAGTAACTCCCGATTCCACCTACAAGTGTAGCTACAATAATTGCCGTTTTTGGTGTATGCACCATGCTGGCAATCTTATTCAAGAAGCGGTCAGTAATTGGTGCTGTTGCAAGTACATAACCCATTGCTAAAATGACAGCCATTTGTGTAGTGAAGGCTAAAAGGTTCCAAAAGCCGTCACCCCATGAAGTTGTTAAATTGAGGAATGAAATATCCTCAATTAAAAGTGCTAAGATAAAAGTTAAAATTGTTAAACCAATCGCAAACACGAATGGATCTGGCAAATACTTCTTCATCACTGAAGTGAAGAAATTAGTTAATCTTTCCATTATAAAATCCCCCTAAAATTGTTTAATAAGCAACAATTACTCCCATATAAATTTTTTGTAATTTGAACATTTTAATCTTATTTGCATAACAATGCCTATTTTCCGAAATAACTATGCTAAAATGTATCTAGTTTAAATTAACGGAGGTCCTATTTATGCAACAATTAAATACTTTATTAGTAACTGCATATGCAAAAGCGCCACAAGGTACAGCTATGTACGAAATCTATAAACACGCAGGTATTGTGTTAGAAATTGATAAACTAACGCATAAAATAGTGGATGCAGAATTTACATTCATAACTGAGTTAGCGCAAAATTTCTTTAAACGGATGTTAATAAATTTTGACTTCACGATGGATATCAACATTTTAATCGAGCGTATTGAAGAGCATTATATGGCCCCTTCGAGTGGAGCAGTTATAGTCGCTTTAAAATCTGCACAGAAAAGATATTTAGAAAAAATAGCTAAATAAGTTTACTAAAATTGTTCTTGATATTAAAGCGTTTACATTTGTCCATAAAAAGAAAATTCTCTTAGAAGAATTTTCTTTTTATTTTGCTTGGCAATTTTCAACAATTGTTGTTATGCCAAGTCCGCCGGCGATACATAGTGTAACTAAACCATATCGCTTGCCTGTACGCTCTAATTCATGGATAAGCTTTGTCATTAAAATAGCCCCAGTTGCACCAATGGGATGTCCCATTGCGATAGCCCCACCGTTAGGATTTACTTTGCTTTGATCTAAGCCTAATTCTTCTATAACGGCCAGTGATTGGGAAGCGAAGGCTTCATTTAGTTCTATCACATCAATGTCATCTATGGAAAGCCCAGCTTGTTTTAATGCTTTTCGTGTTGCTGGAACAGGACCGATACCCATGATAGATGGATCTACACCAGCTGCTGCCTGGGCGATGATTTTAACCTTTGGCTGAAGACCTAGCTCTTCGGCTTTTTCTTTTGACATTACTAGAAGGGCTGCAGCTCCATCATTACGACCGCTAGCGTTAGCGGCAGTTACAGATCCACCCTCGCGGAAAACAGGTTTTAAAGTAGCTAGCTTTTCTAGAGGTGTCAAACGTGGGTGCTCATCGACCTTAAATATTTCAGTTGTTTTACGTGCTTTAATCTCGTAAGGGACAATTTGTTTTTCAAAGAAGCCGTTTTTAATAGCATTTTCAGTACGAACTTGGCTTTGATACGCAAATGCATCTTGTGCTTCACGGGAAATGGAGTACTTTTCAGCTAAGTTTTCAGCTGTTTCGCCCATTGTTTTTAGCCCGTAGGATTCTGGTTGAGAGCCAGGCTGACTTTCTGTATTTGGATCTAAAATTTGGCTATTTCCAACATTTAGCCCGTACCTAGCATCGCGAATATAGTAGGGTGCTGTACTCATAGATTCTGTACCACCAGCAATAATAACGTCGCTTAATCCAAGCGCAATCTGCTGTGCAGCATTATTAATGGATTGTAAGCCAGAACCACATTGACGATGCACCGTGTAACCGGGTACTTCAAGTGGGATATCCGCACGTAATGAAGCAAGGCGAGCAACATTAGACTGATCAGCACTTTGTTTTGCTTGACCTAAGATAACTTCATCCACTTCATTAGGGTCAATTTGTGTGCGAGCCAATAGTTCTTTTATAACGGCAGCACCCATGTAGTCAGCGGTCTGAGTCATTAATGAGCCGCCAAGCTTTCCAATTGCAGTACGAACGCCTTCTACAATTACTACTTCCTTCATGATGATTCCTCCTTATTTCAAGCTATTTATAAATGTAGCTTCTGTATTAGCTTCTACTGTTTCTAAATCGACCCCTGGCATTAATTCAATTAAGTGTAATTGACCATCGATGTATTTAAAAACTGCTAAATCCGTAATAATTGTATCTACACTACGTGTGGAGGTAATAGGGTAATTACATTCCTTCAAAATTTTACTTTTTCCATCCTTGGATGTATGAGTGGTCGTTACAATGACCTTGCGAGCACCAACTAGTAAATCCATTGCGCCGCCTACACCTATAATGTTTTTTCCAGGTACTGCCCAATTGGCGATACGAGCGTGTTCATCTACTTGTAGTACTCCTAAAATTGCTACGTCCACGTGACCGCCACGAATCATTGCAAAGGATGCAGCGCTATCAAAGTAAGAGGCTCCAACAGCTTCTCCAACAGCAAATTTGCCTGCGTTAACGATATTCGGATCAATATCTTCCTCGGTAACATCCTCGACACCAAGCATCCCGTTTTCCGTGTGTAAGTAAACATGGTTTTGTTCTACATAATTGGCCACAAGTGTTGGAATTCCAATGCCTAAGTTAACAATTTGCCCTTGCTCTAATTCCCTGGCAGCACGCTTGGCGATAGCTTCTTGAATTGGATTAGCCATGTTCGATGACACCTTCCTTTGTCAAAATCTTTTTCGCAAGGATAACGCGATCAACAAACAGGTGGGGTGTAGCGATTTCATCACTTTTTAGTTCGCCAGCTTCTACTATTTCTTCCACTTCAACAATCACTGTTTTAGCAGCTGTTGCCATGAGTGGGTTGAAGTTGCGCGCTGTTTTGTAATACACTAGATTGCCTAATGTATCTGCTTTATAAGCACGAATAATGGCTACATCTGCCTGCAATGCTTCTTCAAGAACGTATTCCTCGCCTTTAAACACTTTGGTTTCTTTACCTTTAGCTAAATTAGTGCCAAAAGAAGTCTTTGTATAATACCCAGCAATCCCGGCGCCACCAGCCCGAATAGATTCTGCAAGTGTCCCCTGTGGCAAAAGCTCAATCTCGATTTCACCACGCTGGAAGGCATCGCCTACATCCCGATTTCCAGTGAAATAAGAGCCTATCGCTTTTTTTACTTTCTTTTGTTCTAGTAATTTCCCTAAGCCTTTACCTTGTTCACCGAGATTATTACTAATAATCGTTAAGTCTTTAACATCAAGTTCTACTAAAGTATCAATTAATGTGAGAGGACCACCTACAAGACCAAAGCCGCCTACCATAATTGTTTGACCAGTTTGGACACAATCAAGTGCCTCTTCGGCTGAATTATAAATCTTCATATTTTTTCACTCCGTTATTTTTGGATAAGTGCATCACTGATTTCAAACCAGGAAGGGATACCTGCTGTCAAAAGACAAATGTATCCAAGTTCCGCTAAGCGAGGTTCCTCCACGCCTTTTTCACGTGTTTTTGTTGCCCAGTAATCTGTTTCTATATTCTTTAACACTGTCGTGTAAATACCGGTCATTAAAATGTATTTCATTTGTTCATCGACTACGTTTGATGCTAGTAATTTATTAGTTAAAGCGTTTTCATCTTCGGATACAAAAAGAGATAGAATCTGTTCATAGTAATCTTTACTATCGTCAGTTGAAGCAAATTGTGCGTAATAACGAACAATATCAGTAGCTGTTGCATCGTGTGAAATCTTTTCAACTTGGGTGCCAGTTAGCTCAAGTGCATATTCAAAGGATTGAAGACCGATTTGTAATGCTTTCTCTCCACCGTAGTTATAGGCTACAAGTAAATACTCAGCCAATTCTTCAAGTGTAGCACCACCATCTATTGCACCTTTTGTGTGATAAACCATGCTTCGTGCATAATGTCGAGCAGAGTTAATACCAACTAGTAAAATATCTTTTTCCTTTACTGAAAGTACTCCTTCAGCCATTGCTGCCCCACGTAATGCTGTGTAATGATCTAACATCGCCGGGTTATAATCATGCATTTTTTGAACCCAACCTGGTACGACATCGTAAACTTTTTTAAAGTAATCTAATCCAGTTGACATATCATTTTCGCTCCTTTTTAAATAATAAAAAGGCCACACTACGCTCATGAAGACAATAGTAGTGTCCTTTGAGAGTAGTGAGGCCAACAGTCAAGTGGGGAAAAACAAAGAAAGGTCTTTTCTCTGTAGCCACCTGATAGGCTTTATATTAATGATTATCTAATTATTCACATAAAATCCGGCAAATTTCAACCTTTTTTTATAATTTCTTTACAAAATCCTTTATTGTCGGGTTTACATCGCTACGTTCCTCGAAAACAAGTGTATAGTGATTGCTATCAGTCGTAATTTTATGAATATTTCTCGCGTATTGTTGTGTTTCAATATACGATTCAGCTAAAAACAACGCTGGCATAGCACCGATACCACCAGTTGAATGCACTAGTAACACTGGACATTCTACCTGAGCAAACACTTCGGCTGGCTTGTAATCATAGAAGCTTTGGAAATCTTGACGAATTTTTGTTTCATCCGATTTATTCTCCCAATGACCATCTACTTCGGCTATTTCATAGCGACCAACACTTTCCATATGATCATTCCAAACTACTCCAAGATTACTATAAATTCTCTTGATTTCCTCCAAATAGTCCTCTGCCGTTTCATAATGTTTACTAATCCGGCCAAGAGAAGGCTCCACAATTTGTCGTTGATGATCCGTACAGGTTGCAGCACCATCAAGTAAAATAACACCTTTCACATCATCCCGTTTACTAGCTACATTAGCCATGATAAATCCACCCATTGAGTAGCCCATTAATATCGGATTTTGTATATTTAATGCATCGATTAAACTGATAATATCCTGTGTATGCTGCTCGATACCTGTATTTTCAGTAGCCTCGGAGCTATTTCCGCGACCTCTTAAATCGACAGAAATAAATCGATAGTCACCCTTGAGTAACTCGGCGTAGTAATGTAGCTGTTTACTATTTCCTGTTAAGCCGTGAACACCTATGATTACACCCTTTGTTCCTTCATATTCTGCGTAAGCTAAAGTACCACCATTAACTTCAATTGAACGATATTCCATATGTATCCTCCTTTATGTACAAAGTATAGAGTAATTTGTACACCTTCTTTCTAGAAAAGTCAAAATAATTATTTTAGTTATGAAATTAATTTCATGCTCCAAATTATCAATTTCATCGCTTTTTTTAGTTGTTTGAACTATTAATAATTTACATCGCTTCGCTAATGTTATTAGCGTTTTATTGTAGTAGTTGGAGGAATTCGTTTATAGTACTTTTTTGATATTTGTTTTAAGTGTATGGATATATACTTAGGTATATGGATATATGGTTTGGAAAAATTGGACATTCATAAAAATAAGTTGAAATTATTATATGAAAAAAGCAATGCGTACCATAAATTGTTATGCATTTTTTGTGCCTTTTCACACATATAAAAATGAACTTAGGAAACCTAAAATATTTCGACAAGTTTGGGCCAAGACGTATTTCAAACTGCGAAGCAATGTACTGGAAATTGTATCGCATTGAAGCCTTGTCAAGCGGGTGGATTAATGAAATTTGGTGCAGAGATTTCGGACTTTTATTATTCAAGGATGATATTACGGTGAATGAAATGAAATATGAAAAGTTCGAAGTGGTGATTCCAATTAGAGCAGGCTTTTTTATGGAAATCGATCGCGAAAAAGTGATGCATTATGCGAGAATGTGAAGGATAGACTGGTGAAGGTATGGTCATTTATATTTAACTTGAACAAATAATATTATCCCTAAACTTAGAAAACACCTCTTCTGCACGAAGAGGTGTTTTAGCATTATTATAAGTAATTTTTCATCCATTCTTGGAAGTTAGCGATTACTGTATCAATAAATTCAATTGTTGATTTGTCTGTTAATTCACCATTATCATTAAATTTCGTGTGCGCTGCTCCAACGTATACTTCGTTCATTGGTAGTAATGGTGAATTTAGGCCACTTGCAAACAAAATATCACGTAGGTGCATTTGAGCTTTTACAGTTCCTAAAGCACCCATAGAAGCTCCCATAATCATAGATGGTTTTACATTCATTACTTTATCTACACGACTCATCCAGTCAATTGCATTTCCTAATACACCTGGAATTGTAGAATTATATTCTGGTGTTACCCAAAGTACAGCGTCTGCTGCTTTTACTTTTGCTTTGAAGTCTAATACTTCCTGTGGTGCATCTAACTCGATATCTTGGTTATACATTGGGATTGGCTTTAAGTCTAAGATTTCTAACTCAAACTTATCTGCATAGCGTGCTTGTACATGTTTTGCTAGTTTTAAATTGAATGAATCTTCACGGATACTTCCTACGATTGCAACTACTTTCATGATGTGTTCCCTCCAAAGTTCTATTTAATGGAAATTTTTTTGATTTCCACTGTAAGTGTGTGACTCCCGGTTATTAACGATGACATGATACATTTCTTTGCGCTGAACGTTTGAGAAGCAGATTCTTCACATTGTGCCATGTCTTTACCTCAGTCCTTTGTTAGTATAGAAGGTTACTAAAAGTAAGTCAAAATATTTGGCTCGCGTTTTTCTATTTAGGTATTAAAGAAAATAAAAAAAGAACCGGTAGCGGCTCTTTTTGGCAAAGGCAGGATTTTATTTCTAGTTACTTTTAATCCATAAAAATTAATGAAGCACGGTAGCACTGATCTAGATAATGAAGAAGTAGCAGAATTCACGGATTTGGAATCCGGTCTTTTTGTAAATAATGATACGAAATGTAGTATTCCGCTTATCGGATGTAGCTGCCGGAGTTCCTATTTCTGTCAGCATTGAGTTTGATAATTTCCTTTCAATTCCAAAGGATTGGATCGTTTCAGAAACAGATACTTTCACACTTACTGTAACAGGGGATAGTATGATTGGAGCTGGAATTGATAAAGGAGATACGGTTATTGTCAACCGTCAGCAATCGGCTTCCAATGGGTGGTTACATTCTACTGATTTCCGAAAATGAAAAATATGAGCCTATTCAAATGAAAAAAGAAGATGTATTGATCAATGGTAAGGTAATTGGTGTTATGAAGAGTAAATCCTAAGGCCTGTTTTAAGTACTTAATAAAAAGGCAACAGAAACATACAGAATATCTAGTCATACAAAGGTAAAGCGTAGCAAGAGCGATTGTTCTCAATGGAGAAATAATCTTTTCTAAATTGGGGAAAGGTTAATTTTAAAAAAAGAATGATTAATATGAAACTGAGTCAATTTCATAATTACTTATTTCAATCTAAAAAACGAATATTTATGTGGAATTATATTAATTTATCCGTTTATTTAAAGTGGATTTCGTTGATAGGAGCGCAAGGCGGCGACTTCAACGGGAACAGCACGAGTTGAAAGCCCCGCAGGAACGCAGTGACGAGGAGATTGAAGCCGTGCCCGCGGAAAAGCGTCCGCCTGTTTCTGCATCGCTACGCTAGCTTCGAAACATGAAAGGGCGTTGGAGTGGAAATCAAATTTGTTCGGATTTAAGTGCTAATTAATTCATTATGAAATTGACTCAACTAAATAGAAAAAAAGAAGCTGCCAATTATCTTTGGCAGCTTCTTTTTATGAGACAAAAAATTATTTTCTATATCGAAAAAAGATATTTCCATATAAACCCTCGTATAAAAAAATTGTTTAGATGCACGTTAAAACAGTCAACAAAATCAGATATTAGGAAATATAGTAGACCATTAACTTTGCTAATAATAGCTATCTAATGTTAGTTATAAGCAAAAAGGTTTGTATGACTCATTTTAAGGGCAATACATATAAGGGATTATTGAAAAGTACATTGGAGGTATAACATTGAAGATTAAAATTGCGATATTTACATTATTATTTATAAGTATAACTATTTCTACAGCAAGTGCGGTAGAACCATTATTGAACCAAGTAAATTTACCGAATGAACATATGGAAGATATGCCTGTCTTAGAGGATAGCTCTATAGTTCTTCCAGATCCTTCTATACATACCGTAATAGATGGGGACAACTTATATGATATTGCGGCTACTTATAATATTTCAGTTGATTTACTAATGGAGTGGAATGGATTGTCAGATCATGTAATCTACCCAAAAGACCAGCTAGTGTTAAGTAGCGATACTGAATTGGTTAAGCACCCAGATTTAATACCGCCTGATGGACCAGGACAAGAAATGATAGTGGAGGCAACTGCCTACACTGCTTACTGCTATGGCTGTATTGGAATAACTGCTTACGGTATTGATTTAAGATCGAATCCAGAGGAAAAAGTGATTGCAGTGGATCCGACGGTTATTCCACTCGGTACTAAAGTGTGGGTGGAAGGTTACGGAGAGGCGATCGCTGGAGATACAGGTGGTGCGATAAAGGGAAATCGAATTGATGTGTTCATTCCTACTTATGATGGGGCGATTGAGTGGGGTAGACAGCAGATAACACTGAAAATTTTGGAGTAATTTTTTATGGTAAATTATGTGTTTTGAACGCCATTTTTCCAAACTGATTTTAATTGTTTGGGAGGATGGTTTCTTTTTATTTTGTGCGAATGTTTGTTTTTGAAAGTTTTTGGGCAATACTTAGTCAAATTTAAAAGTGATTGAAAGATTGCTTGTAAGGAGGATTTAGTATTGAAAGCAAAAACGATGTTAATGATTTTAGTTGTTACTTTTTCGATGAGTTCAGTAACGTATGCTGCTGACCTAGCCGCCACGAGCGGTGGAGAAGGATATGAGATATATACGTCAGATAGCGAGACGGATTTTATTCTTTTCGATGATGCATTAAATCTTGAACTAGCCTATGATTTTCTTTTTGAGCCTTTGACATACACGGTGGAAAAGGGTGATAATCTATTTCGGATTGCCCTTGAGCACAGCATTTCATTGGAATCGCTGCTGGAATGGAATAATATTGAGGGTGATTTAATCTTCCCTGGTGATGTATTAAATGTTAGCGAGGAGAGATTCCCAGAGACTGTTAATAAGGTGGCAGCTGCATCAACTGTAGCTAGAAGTTCCCCACCTACTAACGTGTCCGAAGAATCAAAAGTGACCGTGTCATCTTCTATTGTAGAGCCGGCAAGTTCCGGAGAAGAGATGATTGTTACCGCTACAGCCTATACAGCCTATTGTGAGGGGTGTTCGGGAACAACGGCATACGGAATTGATTTGCGAGCAAATCCCGATCAAAAAGTAATTGCCGTAGATCCACGTATAATTCCACTAGGCACAAAAGTGTGGGTAGAAGGCTATGGTGAAGCTATAGCTGGTGACACTGGGGGAGCTATTAAAGGAAATAAAATTGATGTATTCATCCCTTCATATGAAAATGCAATTGCTTGGGGAGTCAAAGAAGTAAAAATTAAAGTAATCAATTAAACCAAAAATCCAGACCAGCAATTATTTGCTGATCTGGATTTTTTAGATCCACTATTCGAAATTAGCTATATTCAATTTCATAATTACTTGTTTCAATTAAAAATACGAATGTTTACGTGAGATATCACAATTTTTATTAGCTTTTTTAAAAGTCGATTCCGTTGATTGAAGCCGTGCCCACGGAAAGCGTCCCCCTGAAGCAAAAATCAACATTGGTCTGATTTCACTATTTAGTATACTTTAATGAAATTAAATTCAAGTAGTTTTTATGAGCAAGTAAATAAAATAAGGTGCACCAAGAACAGAGATAACGATTCCAACTGGTAATTCCATCGGTGCTAAAATGACACGACCAAGTGTATCAGCAAGTAATAATAACAATGCTCCTAACAAAGCTGAAAGAGGTAATGATTTGACATGGGAAGCACCTACCAAACGTCGAGCTATATGCGGGGCGATCAAACCGAGAAAAGTAATTCCTCCTCCAACTGATACACAAACACCTGCTATAGCAACGGAGATGAAAAGCAGGAAGCGCCTTTCTTTTTCAATATTGGCACCGACGCCTATAGCGATGGAATCACCTAGCTTTAATACATCTAATACTCGAGATTTATAAAGAACAATCGGAATTAGGACAACTAACCAAAGAGCAATTGTCCACACGAATGTCCAATTTGTCCCCCAAATACTTCCAGATAGCCAAACAATAGCTTTCATAAAGTTAATAGGCTCCATCTTCATTTGAAAAATGGTCAGTCCTGCTCCAAATGCAGCATTAATACCAATTCCGACAAGTATTAGCCGAACTGGGGTTACTCTGCCATTTTTCCAGGAAAGAATGTAAATTAGGAACGCAGCAATAAACCCACCGATTAGTGCAGTGAAGGGCATGATGAAAATAGACAGCCAACCTGTTATAAATACAGTCCCTTGGAAAAAGAACATATAAAGCACAACTGTAAAGCCTGCACCGGCATTGATCCCTAGAATACCAGGATCGGCAAGTGGGTTTCCAGAAATTCCTTGCAAAATAGCCCCTGATATAGAAATTCCCAAACCAACGAGTAATGCCATGAATATTCGAGGTAAACGGAACTCGAATATAGTTAGTTCATTTTGAGGAGTGCCATTCCCAAATAATGTGGCAATAACATCAGCTATCGGTATTTTCATATATCCTGCATTAATACTTATAAGAACGGCAATAATGATTAAAACAAAGGTAATCACCATAAGAAATTTATACTTTGTCTCATTTTTAGATAAAGTGTTTGGCATCATAGTCCTCTCCCCTCTTTACGTGCTAGATAGAGGAAGAACGGTACACCAATAAGCGCAGTTATCGCACTGACGGGTGTTTCAAACGGGGGATTTACCATGCGTCCAACAATATCTGCAGTTATCAATAATAGTCCGCCTAAAATAGCAGAGCAAGGAATGATCCAACGATAATCGACTCCTACTAAAAATCTAGTGATGTGAGGGATTACAAGACCCACAAATCCAATCATACCTGCAATAGAAACTGCGGCTCCAGTTAAAAGAAGAACGGCAATTGTTCCTAAAAATTGTATATAACCGGTTCGTTGGCCAAGTCCTTTTGCGACATCTTCTCCTAAACTTAGCACAGAGATAGATCGGGACAGGATTAACGCTAATATAAGTCCTACAACAATAAATGGGATAGCAAATAAAATATGTTGCGGCTGAATACTAGAAACACCTCCAGCATACCAGTAGCTGATATCCTTCGATACATTGAACTTAATACCGATAGCTGTAGATAGGGAACTTAGTAGGGAAGTGATGGCTGAGCCGACCAGCGCTAATTTCACAGGAGTAACTCCACCCTTTGCCATAGCGGAAATTCCGAATACTAAAGCAGCACCAAGCCCAGCTCCAACGAATGAGAACATCATTAATCCCAAATAGCTTATACCTGGTAAAGCAGCAAGCGCAATGGCTATTAAAAAAGACGAACCCGAGGTAACACCCATTATGGAGGGAGAGGCCAGTGGGTTCCGTGTCATCCCCTGCATTATTGCACCAGATACTGCCAATGCAGCACCAACACAAATAGCAGCAACTGCCCGAGGAAGTCGAAGTTCACGAATAATTACATGTGATGAATTATCTTGATTAAAATGGAAAATAGCGTTCCATACATCTTGATAACTTAAGTCGGATGCTCCAAAATTGATGGACACTATAACACTAAGTCCAAGTAGTACAATGCCGATGATAACGACGAAGGAGCTAGTAAAAGGATTTTTAAAATCTATCGTAGTTTTTTTAAAATTCTTTGATTTTGTATTCATATGTATCATTATCTCCATTATTCGTAAAAATACCTATTGACAAATATAAGATTCTGCATTTTAATTGAAATCGAGAATCATTATCAATAAAGGAAGTATAACATACAAAAAGGGAGATTAACATGAAAAATTTACTAGTTAAAAATAAGTGGTTACAATTAGTAGGAGCAGGTGCTTTGGCTTTAACATTAGCAGCTTGTGGTGACGAGGAAACAACAGAGGATCAGTCTTCAACAGACCAAGCAGAAGAAAAAGCAACTGACTCACAAGAAGGTGAAACTCGTACATTGACAGATGCGATGGGCAATGAAGTTGTAGTACCAGCTAACCCGGAACGCGTACTAGCTTCCTACCTAGAAGATAATTTGGTCGCATTAGGAATAACACCTGTTGCACAATGGAGTGTAAATGACGGAGCTAGCATTCAAGGATACTTGCAGGATGACTTAAAAGACGTACCAATGATTCCTCATGACCTGCCATTCGAAGCGGTTCAAGAATACGCACCAGATTTGATCATTATGGACTCAGCAAGCATGGTGGAAGGTGGTAAATACGAGCAGTATAGTAAAATTGCCCCAACATATGTAATTGGAACAGAAGTAAATAACGATTGGCGCGATGAACTAAAGCGTGTAGGGGAAGTATTTGGTAAAGAAGCAGAAGCTCAAAAGGCATTGGAAGATTATGATGCAAAAGCTGCAGAAGCAAAAGCAACGATTGAAGCTGAAGTTGGGAATCCTTCCGTAGCAGCAGTATGGTTAGTAGGTGGGAAATTCTTCGTAGTAGGAGAAAACTTATCTAGTGGTGCTGTAATGTATGGTGATTTAGGGTTGAAGACACCTGCAGTAGTGAAGGAAATCTCAGCAAGTGCAACTGGTAACTGGAGCGAAATCTCTTTAGAAAAATTGGTTGAGTTGGATGCAGAACATTTATTCTTGATCAACAGTGATACAACAAGTGGTTCTGCTGCTTTAAGTGATGCTTTATGGAACAGTGTACCTGCAGTAAAAGCTGGAAATGTATATGAGTTCTCACCAGATGAAAGCTGGTTATACACTGGTACAATTGCAAACACACAAATTATCGATAATATTTTAAAAAGCATTGTAAAATAATTTACGCAGAAGCTATCTCCAGGTTATTGGGAGATAGCTTCTATTTATTTTAGCTCTTCTGCCAATTTAGATCTACGAAACTTTCTATGACGCTTAAACTCCTTCATCTCTTCCATCGTTTGATAGGACAATCGAACATGATAATAATTGGTATACTCTGCTAGAGCAAAAAGATATAGAAAGAGAAACCAATAGAATTCTTTTGGATAACTTATCAATTCATACATAACGAGAACAAAGCCAACTCCTAGAAGAAATAAATTCACTCTCTTCAGACCACGGAATAATTTTAGTTGATACTCGGGTAGAATAGAGAAATCCCTCCGCTTAGCTTTTCTCCATTTCAAATACCAATAATAACTTCCTTGTAATAAAAGAAACTCTAGTAATAGAAATGCAAATAAAGGAGCGAAAGAGGTTAAGTATGGTTTTGTCCATTCATGAATATTTAAAAACATTAGCCATACCCCTGCAAAGATTATTGTTGCTGCCAATTCCCCCGAAAACAAATTAAATAGTTTTTTTATAAGTTTGTGATACATTCAATCACCCCATTTGAGTCAAAATAAAATTGTAGAAACCATTATATAGCACTTTAGTCATTTAATTTGCTAAAGGGTTGAGAAGAAGGATAGAATATTGCATAATAAGAAAATTAATATTTAAATATTGGGAGCTGTTTATATGTCAATCAACACAAAAGCAAAAAGCAATTCGCAACAGCAAAACACCGATTTACAAAACCGCGGACGCCTACTAGTAAAATGTCCTGATAAACCAGGAATCGTTTCTGTATTATCGACATTTTTACATACACATAATTCAAATATAATTGAGTCTAGCCAGTACTCCAGTAATCCAGAGAACGGCACATTTTTTATCCGAATTGCTTATCATTGTGAAGGTCTACTCGAAAAGGCTTCGCTTATGGAAAAGGATTTTGAACAAATTGCTGCAGTGCATAATATGGAATATAGTTTTAATTATTTGCATGAGCGTACACGTTCCGCAATTTATGTTTCTAAGGAACCACACTGTTTAATGGAGCTTTTATGGGAATGGCAAAACGGAGATTTGGATACCGATATTGTTGTAGTCATCAGCAATCATGAAGACGCGCGTCCATTTGTCGAAGCTCTAGGCATTCCATATTATTGTATACCAGCAAACAAAGATATTCGAAAACAAGTGGAAACTGAACAAATTCGATTGATGGAGCAATTCAACGTAGACTTACTAATTTTGGCTCGTTACATGCAAATATTAACACCAGAGTTTGTGGAGCATTTTGAAAATCGCATTATTAATATCCACCATTCATTTCTACCGGCGTTCATCGGAGCGGGTCCATATGAGCGCGCTTACGAACGTGGAGTAAAGCTGATTGGTGCTACTTCTCATTATGTAACAAACAATTTAGATGAAGGTCCTATTATCGAACAAGACGTAGAGCGAGTGGATCATCGTGATGACGTGGTAGAGTTAAAGAAAATTGGTCGTACTATCGAACGTAGAGTATTAGCAAAAGCAGTCAAATGGCATTTAGAAAATCGTATTATCGTCGAAGGCAATAAGACGATTGTGTTCCACTAAGCCAAAAGTTGTAAAGACCTATATAGGTTGAATGCGCTAGTCATTCTGTATATAATGAACATAGAAACATAGACTATAAAGACTGGATACGCGAATATCCAGTCAGCAATTACAGACCGCAGAAAGAGCGGTTGGTCCAGGTCAGAATAACCGTCAAACCTTTAGCTCAGGGGACGGTTATTTCTTTTTTACAAAGAAAATGATAATGGTCACTACGATGGAAAAGGTTGCTATTAGTACAGCACTAAGCTGGATCAACAAACTCATCATCTGGTATGTTGTCATGGCAACACCTCCTTAAGGAAAAGTGACCAGCCGCCCACCCTGCTATGTAATTACCAACTTATTATAACACAAAAGGGAACTTACGTTCTATTTTATTTGTTCTATTGCGATTTAACAGCTTTAATTTGCGATTCGGGATAGCTAACTTGCGATTTCAGATCTGCATGCTTTCTCACGCAATTTTTTCTAATAATAAAAGCCCTACCAGAGCAATATTTTTTCTCTGTTAGGGCTTTTATTAGATTTGAATCGGTTTTTTCGCTCGGATATCTCCTAAGAAGAACTTTCCATATGGAATCATTTTTTGAATGGTGATGGATGCTATAATTGGTATGATTAAACCTAGAGCGGTAAAGCCAATTATGCCATATTGGAAAAAATCGTTTAGGATAATATCGGTGAAAATATGCAAATACATAATAGCAATCGAATGCTTTTCGATTTTAGCTAACCAGTCTAGTGATAGAATAGTAGTAATTCTTTGAAACAGACCGAGAATAACGATTATAAACGCAATCGGAATGACTAGGTCGAGCAGTAAATGTTCGTATCGTAGGAACTTCATACTAAGGTGATAATCAATAAAACCTAGTTTATCTGTTATTATTGCTGTGATTGCAACGATTAGGGCACCTATCAGCCATGGTCTTGTAATGTTCATCCAAATCGTTTTAGCGTAATAACCAAGAGAAAAATAGACGATCGCCATTAGAACCACATCTAGGTTCCAAAGCATAGGAATTGTTTGTGATGCTTCGTCTGGAGCCCCGCTAATATATTGCATTGCGAAAATACTTTCTAAATGAGCAACAATATAAAAGACAATGAGTAATCCAATTTGTTTGGCGCGACTTAAATACTTTGTCATCATTATGAATAATAAATAAGTAAAGAATAATGTCGTTATGAACCAGAAAACTCCATAAGCACCACGTGCAAACCGGCCTGCAATTACTAGCTTCCATAAATCTTGCAAGTACCAGGTTATATCAAAATTACCACCCGCAAGCTCCATACCGTATCGAACAGTTGTAATAGCTACTAGGAAAAACAAATAAGGAACTATTAGCTGTAGGAATCTTTTTTTAATAGGGACTTTTGTGTCTTGATCTTCTTTTAATTCTTTAAAAAATAATCCACTCAATAAGAAAAAAGCTGGCATATGAAACCAGTATATATAAGTGATGAATGGGAAATCCAATTCACCTGGATAATGTCCGATAACAACTAATATCATTAAAAATCCTTTTGTTACATCGACCCATGTTAAGCGCTTGTTAGCCATAAAACTTCCTCCAAAACATAATATCTATGTTTGTTTATCCGTTTTTGGGTAATTATAAACGTATAGTGTGTTTCAATTATATTACATATTTTTAAAAGGAGTTTTGTTATATGTTGGAAATAATTTGTTTTGGTGATAGTATCACTGCTAGAAAAGAGGGTCATCCATCGCCAATATTAACTCATAAATTGACGTCAAAATTGCCTAATTATGAATTTATCAATGCAGGAGTATCTGGAAATACAACGGAGCAAGCGATGTTTCGTTTCAATAAAGATGTCCTATCTAAACGACCTGATGCGGTTACGGTATTATTTGGAGCAAATGATTCGGCAACTCATAAATTTGTAGATTTAGATACGTTTAAGCGTAATATTTCTTTATTTGCCAAGCAGATAGGTCCAGAAAAGACGATATTGATAAGCCCCGCTCCTGTTGATGAGTCTCTTCAGCCCAATAGAACGAATGAGCGAATGGAGCAATATGCCTTGGCTGTTCAGGAGGTTGCCGAAGAAACAGATAGTTATTTTATCGATTTCTTTCACGTTTTTTATTCTCAGCCAAACTACAAGGAGCTTTTAGTCGGCGAGAAGAATGATGGTCTGCATTTTGGTGAGGCAGGCTATGAATTGCTCTCTGATTTAATAGTGCAAAAAGTAGAGGAAATGGAGATTGAGGATGGTTTCTTCAAAAAACTAGTAGACCGATTAATGAGAGGCTAGT
This sequence comes from Psychrobacillus sp. INOP01, assembly GCF_018140925.1. Classification (NCBI taxonomy): domain Bacteria; kingdom Bacillati; phylum Bacillota; class Bacilli; order Caryophanales; family Bacillaceae; genus Psychrobacillus; species Psychrobacillus sp. INOP01. The sequence goes on along the minus strand of NZ_CP073315.1, from coordinate 1,491,145 downwards.
ATTTTTCAGACGATTCTTGGAAATGATAGTAGGAAGATTCGAACGAGGAGTGAATTTTCTTGCTGCAATTACAAACAAAGTTGGAAGGTAAAGAAATTGGTTTTGGTGATTTAAGAAGTAGAATAGATAGCCTTGGCTACACGATAGGTGGAAATTGGGATTACCACAAGGGCAGTTTTGACAATGTACTGTGGCGAGATGAAGGGGAAACAATCTACTTGCGACTTCCATTCGAAGTGGTGGAGGGAGAGTTAGATAATTACGATGCCCAAATTAAATTTCAAACCCCATATGTCATCAAGCATGTAGTCAATGTAGGCTTAGACGAGGATGAGAATTCGCTACTCACATCAACAGGCTTCAATCAATTCCAAGATCCTGTTGATAAGGATGGGCATATTGCCAACCAAAGCAAATGGGCATTAGCTGGAGAGCGAGCTGTTGAGAAGATCATACGATTAGTCCAATAATTGAAAGATCATTTTGCAGCAGATGCGAAATGATCTTTTTTTTAAAGAACAATGACGGAACTTACTGGTTTTTCCGTTAAGCAGGTTCATAAAGTCATTGAAAGTAAAGGCTAATGCACTATGCAATGGCCTTTTTTTATTGCGCTAAGTTGCCTTAAAGACCCCACACTTACAATATTCGATATATTTCTTTATAATAGAAGCATTAGAGATGTAACTGGAAAGGAATGCGACCGATGAAATATGAACGAATGATTAATTCGGAGCAAGAAACAAAGGCTCTTGCTGAGCAATTGGCAGCTCGCTTACATGCCGGTGATGTACTGACGTTAGAAGGCGATCTAGGAGCAGGTAAAACGACATTCACAAAAAGTGTGGCGAAGGGGCTAGGAATTACACGCAATGTGAACAGCCCGACGTTTACTATATTAAAACAATATGAGGGCAGACTTCCGTTAAATCATTTAGATGTCTACCGACTTGCGGACAGTGATGAGGATTTAGGATGGGACGAGCTGTTTTATGGAAATGCGGTTAGTATCATTGAATGGGCTCATTTAATAGCTGAGGATTTGCCAGCGGAACGGCTGGCGATTCAGATTCTTCGACTGGATGAGGCTGCACGAAAATTTACGTTTGAGCCATTTGGCAAACGATATGAACAATTATGTGAGGAGCTTTTTGGATGATTTGGTTAGGAATAGATACGTCACATACACCGCTTGCGGTAGCTATTGTAAAGGATGAAAAAGTACTTGCTTCGTTTCAATCCTCGGTGAAAATTACTCACTCGATTGGTGCTATGCCAGCTATTGAGGAATTAATGGAAAAGGCAAATATCAAACCAAGTGAAATAGAGGCGATTGCCGTAGCTAAAGGACCGGGTTCCTATACGGGAGTCCGAATTGGAGTAACGATTGGAAAAACGCTCGCGTGGACATTAAATGTACCGATATATTCCGTATCTAGCTTACATGTACTTGCCGAGAATGCACCGTATTTCCAAGGGGTTGTATGCTCCATAATGGATGCACGTCGCGGCAATGTATTTGCTGGAATTTATATGAACGGTGAAGTAGTAAAGGAAGCACATATGTCCTTAGTAGATTTACTGACAACTCTGGAAGATTTGAAACAACCTGTTTTATTTGTTGGCATGGACGTTACAATTCACTGGGATCAAATAAAAGAAGTACTAGGAGAAAAGGTTCAACGAGTTAATGCCGCTTTAGATTTACCAAATGCAGCTGTATTAATAGAGATGGCGAAAAAAATGGAACCTTTAGAAGTGCATTCAGTTGTGCCAGAGTACTTGCGTATTACCGAAGCAGAGGCAAACTGGATGAAAGAGCAGAAGAAAAATGGAAACTAATATAACATATCGCAAAATGACGCTAGATGATATAGATCAAGTACTGTTGATCGAACAGGAGGCATTCGACACACCGTGGACAAGAGAAGCCTTTGAGCACGAAATGACAACAAATTTATATTCACACTATCTTATTGCTGAAACAGAAGCGAACGAAATAATTGGATACTGTGGCATGTGGGTAGTGATGGATGAAAGTCATATTACTAATGTGGCAGTAGCCGAGCGAATGCGTGGAAACAAAATTGGAGAAGGCTTGATGCGTGAAGCTATCCGTGTTGTAACGGAGCAGAATGTAGTGCTCATGACGCTAGAAGTTAGAGTATCAAATGATGTGGCGAAGAACTTGTATCATAAGCTTAACTTTCAAGACGGAGGCATACGGAAAAACTATTATTCAGACACCGGAGAGGATGCACTTGTAATGTGGGTGGAATTCAAATGATAAAAGATCAATATATATTAGGAATAGAAACGAGCTGTGATGAAACAGCAGCATCGATTGTGAAAAATGGACATGAGATTATTTCCAATGTAGTCGCTTCACAAATCGAAAGTCATAAACGATTTGGAGGAGTAGTGCCAGAAATTGCATCTAGACATCATGTGGAACAAATTACTATTGTCATCGAAGAAGCATTAAAACAAGCCGGTATGACACCACGGGAAATAGATGCAGTTGCAGTAACAGAAGGTCCAGGTTTGGTAGGTGCACTTTTAATAGGCATAAATGCAGCCAAAGCGTTCGCTTTTGCACATGGGCTGCCACTTGTTGGAGTTCATCATATTGCTGGTCATATCTACGCAAATGCACTCGTTCAGAAGATGGAGTTTCCACTTCTTGCGTTAGTCGTGTCTGGAGGACATACAGAGCTTGTATTAATGAAGGAAGACGGAATGTTCGAATTAATAGGTGAGACTAGAGATGACGCTGCTGGTGAAGCGTACGATAAAGTAGCACGAGTATTGAATCTTCCGTATCCAGGAGGTCCACATATCGATAAACTTGCTAACGAAAGTGACGAAGCAATGCAATTTCCAAGGGCATGGCTAGAGGAAGGGTCTTACGATTTTAGCTTTAGCGGATTAAAGTCTGCGGTTATCAATTATCAGCATAATGCCGAGCAACGTGGGGAAGAAATCAATCCGAACCATCTAGCGGCAGGATTCCAGCAAAGTGTAGTGGAAGTGTTAACGACAAAAACTATTCGTGCAGCACGTGAATTCAAAGTGAAGCAGGTCATTGCTGCAGGTGGAGTCGCTGCCAATAAAGGACTTCGTACTTCACTAGAGGAAGCATTTACAAAAGAAAATATACCTTTTTATGTACCACCCATCAAGCTATGTACAGATAATGCTGCCATGATTGCAGCCGCAGGAAATTCTAAATATTCGGCAGGGCATACAGGTAATATGTCGATGAATGGTAGACCAGGTTTAGAATTAAATAGTTGGAACTAAGTGAAATCCTCTTTTCTTCGACAAGAAAAGAGGATTTTTTAACATGTAATTTAGGAGTTGTCAATAGAGAACATTCGTACTTATGCACAATTTGTGGATAACATGTGTGTAACTTAGTGAAAAACTATATATAGTATAAAAATTACACACATCTATGTGGATAATATATTTTTAAAATTGTGGACAATGTGGATAAAGCTGTTGATAGATTGATATAACTAGTTTTTTAATGTGAATAAATATGTGGAGAAAAATTATAACAAAATAGTACTTGACCAACATATATGTATACAATTCGACATAACACCAAATCTAAATTTAGAGCATTAGAAGGATTAATAATGAATTTGTAGAATTTTAGTAATAAGTGAGAAAATACCTGGAGCGGCAATCGACTTTGTTTGGATTTCACCAAAACTCTATTATGAAATTGAATCTGGTCCAATCTATTATTCCATAAATAATGGTTGAATAAAAAAGGTCTATAAGATAAAAGAATATTTTTCTATTTTTAGGAGGAAACTTAGTGAAAATGTTTTTTCAGTATAATTGGATGGTTAGGGAAGAATGGTATCAATGGTGTGAGAGATTAAGTGAAAAAGATCTGTTATGCAAACGTACAGGTGGAGTAGGAAGTATTCTAGAAACTTTATTTCATATAGTTGATGTGGAATGGAGTTGGATTCGCATTTTGCAAGATAAGCCCGACTTTCAGGAGAGTTTTGAAAATTATAATACGCTTGAAAAAGTACGGCAATTAGACGCTGAATTTCGATTGGAAGTCGAACCCTTTGTGAACGACTGGAATGATGCTATGGAAAGTCGCATACTTTACGATACGTTATCAGATGGAAGGATTGAACAGGATACTTGGGGTGAAGTTGTTCGACATGTAATTGCACATGAGATACACCATATCGGACAATTATCCATTTGGGCAAGGGAATTAGGAGAGAAGCCGGTATCTGCTAATGTAATTGGACGTGGCCTTGCTGATTCAGCAAAAAGTAAATGATTGCTTCATGATTCAAGCGGAGAAGTAATGTCCATCTACATTCACGAATATCAAGGGGAAGTGACTTATGAAAAAGGAATATTCTATCGTAATATTAGCTATTTCAATAGCTTTCAGTGGTTTTTGGATAGGAAATGCGATTATGCATCAACAGAACTCGGAAGTAGAAGTTGTGAATTACCAATTTGTTGATGAAGTTTTATCATTATCGGAAGCATCTGATTATCTGAAAATAAGTGAAAAATCGATCAAGGCAATTATTAGTCAGGAAAAAACACACTTGAATAACTATGGTTCATTTTCTGGTATGATGTTCCCTTATTCAAAAGTATATGGGGAGTATATCTTTTCAAAAAAGTCTTTAGATATATGGATAAATGAATCAACTACAAATAGGAATGAAAAAGAGTAAAATAAAAGGGATTAGAAAAGGTAGTAAAGCCAAACGAATTGGTTTCACTACCTTTTTTCTTTATGGTGCTATTTCTTCTAGTTGCTCCTGTAATTCTAACCATTCATTGGACAACTCATCTTGTTTTTCTTTAAGCTCATCCAGATTACGCTGCAATCGTTGAACAGCTTCGTGATCTTGGAAAATTTCAGGGTCACATAGCTTTTCTTCAATCGAAGCAATTTCCGCATCAACGGTTGGAATCTGACTTTCTAGTTCCTCTAGCTGACGTCGAAGCTGGCGTTCCTTTTTCTTTGCTTCTTTATCTATTGTGGATGTGTTCACTTTCGTAACTACCGTATTTTCAACTACGGCATTTTCTAAAGCAAGCTCTTCCATTTCTTCTTTTTTCTCTAAGTAATAGTCATAATCTCCAAGGAATAGAGTTGCATCTTCGCTTGCTAATTCAATAACCTTTGTTGCAATTCTGTTGATGAAATATCGGTCATGGGATACGAATATGATAGTCCCTGGAAAGTCGAGCAATGCATTTTCAAGAACCTCTTTACTGTCTAAGTCTAGATGGTTGGTAGGCTCATCGAGTACAAGGGTGTTCGCTTTTAAAAGCATTAGTTTTGCAAGAGCAAGTCTTGCCTTTTCACCACCGGATAATGTAGATACCGTTTTTTGTACATCATCCCCTGTAAACAAGAAACGACCTAATACGGTACGGACATCTCTTTCATTCATCAACGGCCATTCATCCCATAGTTCTTGTAATGCAGTTTTATTGCCAGTTAGTGCTGCTTGTTCTTGGTCATAGTATCCAAATTGGACATTTGTACCGTACTGGATTTTCCCTCCAGCAGCCTCCAGTTGTTTCATAATTGTTTTTAATAGAGTCGATTTTCCGACCCCATTTGGTCCAACGAGTGCAATTCGATCCTGCTTGTATACAGAAAACGATATATTAGATGAAACGGTCTTGTTTGGATAACCGACTGCGATTTCCTCTAGACGGAGCACATCATTGCCACTAGGACGGTCGATAGTAAACCCGAATGAGGCAGATTTTTCATCTCCATCTGGTGAATCCATCCAATCTGTCTTTTCGATAACCTTACGTCTAGATTGGGCCATTTTAGTAGTAGAGGCACGTGCTAGGTTTTTACTGACAAAATCCTCTAGCTTTGCTTTTTCCTCTTGCTGTTTTTCATACTTCTTTCTATCTAACTCATAGTTTTTTGCTTTTTGCGTTAAGTAGGAGCTATAGTTGCCAACGTATCTTGCTACATTATGACGAGATACTTCGTACACAAAGTTGACTACCTGGTCTAAAAAGTATCGATCATGCGACACAATAAGAACTGCGCCATTATAATTTTTCAAATAGTTTTCTAAAAAACTTAGCGTTTGAATGTCCAAATGGTTGGTAGGCTCATCGAGAATAAGTAAGTCTGGCTTGCTTAGAAGCATTTTAGCTAGTGCTAGCCTCGTTTTTTGCCCTCCTGATAATGCTTGGACAGGCTTATCGTAATCATCTGGGAAAAACTGCATGCCATGTAAGATGGAGCGGATATCTGATTCGAAGCGATAACCACCAGCCTCATTAAAGGCCAGCTGTAATTCATCATACGTTGCTGCCACTCTCGCATAAACCTCAGTATCTTCATATATAGAAGGGTCTGCCATTTGTGATTCTAAGGAACGAAGCTCTTTTTCTGAGTTAATAAGATGACTGAAGATCGTCATCATTTCCCCCCAGATGGACAGCTTGGATTCGAGTCCTGCATGTTGCTCTAAATAGCCAAGACGAATATTTTTAGGCATAATGATTTCGCCTGAATCGTATGACATTTCACCTGCTATTATTTTAAGTAAAGTAGATTTTCCGGCACCGTTTCTACCCACAAGGGCAACCCGGTCACGATCCTGAACCTCTAGCTTTACGTTTGTTAATATATCTTCGCCGTTAAAGGATTTTGTTATTTGATTGACTTGTAAAACGATCACAATTATTCGCACCTCAATTCTAACTTAAGTGTAATAGATAGGGCTTGTTGTTGCAACGCCATAGCTTTACAATGGTAGAAATGTCTAGTAAGATAATAACGATTTGTTTGACTAAACTAGGAGGATTTTTATGAAACCAGAAATACCGAGAATTCCTCAAGCAACTACGAAAAGACTACCTTTATATTATAGATTTTTACAAAGCTTTCATAATGCTGGACATAAACGAGTTTCTTCACAGGAATTGAGTGAAGCGATGAAAATAGATTCAGCTACAATCCGAAGAGACTTCTCTCATTTTGGTGCGCTTGGAAAAAAAGGCTACGGTTATGACGTTCCAACATTACTTGAGTTTTTCCGTAAAACACTCGACCAGGATGAGGCAGCGAATGTGGCTCTCATTGGGGTTGGTAGTTTGGGAACTGCTTTTCTAAAATATAATTTCCAAAAAAACCACAATACAAAAATTGTTGTGGCATTTGATACAAAAGCTCCAGTGGATGGAACGACAATAAGTGATATTCCTGTATATCATTCGAGTGTTATGCTCGAAAAGTTAGATGAATACGGAATTGAACTAGTCATTTTCACATTGCCAAGTCGATCTGCGCAGCAAGTTGCTGATCAATTGGAGGCTTCTTCGATTAAAGGAATATTAAACTTTACGCCCATTCGTTTACAAACAACCGACGCTATCCGAGTACATACAATCGATCTTTCTGTCGAATTGCAGACCCTTATTTATTTAATAAGAAACGAACTTACTGAATAACAAAAAAAGCCTTTGACCACAATGCTATTAGGTCAAAGGCTTTTATTGATGAAAAACTCTTTTAAAATCCACTGTTGATCTTCGCTTATGGCGGAGGCTTTCCATGGGCGAAATGCTGAGCCTCCTAGTGCGCTAAAGTTTGACTACGGGGTCTAATCACGTCGCTTTTACGTAGGAGCTGCCGCCAACGTTAAAATCCGCCAATAGTTAAATTCAACATAAATTAATGAAAAAATATTAACTGCATGTTTGAATATTGCTCAAAAAACTGTTGAATGTCTTCTCCGTAAAATTGAACGAGTACAACAAATCCATTTAATAGCATATGCGAAATAATAGATGCGATTATCCGCTTCGTCTTGTAATAGATAAAAGCGAATATAAACCCAGAAACCGCATATAGTAGGATGTGCGTAAAGTCAAAGTGGATAATTCCGAAAACAATTGCACTGACAGAAGCAGCTACAAAGAAATTCGTTTTTGGCAATAGAGTTCCGAAAATGATGCGTCGAAATATGAGCTCCTCTAATATAGGAGCAAAAATAACGATAGAAAAAATAGCTAAAGGAACGGCGTGGGCAATTTCGATAAATTGTGTTGTATTCTCTGATCCAGGATCAACACCAAATCTAAGTTCAATACTAGCTGCAATACCCTGGCCAACAAATACTAGAAAAAAACCGGCAATTCCCCAACCGATTGTTTGAAGGGTTGGACTTGGCTTACCCTTTAATGGTTTCAAGTATGTATTGTCTTTTCGGATGATTAACAGGGTGATTAATGTGGCGATTCCCATGCTAAGAAATACCCACCAACCAGAAATAATAATTGCTGGATTTTCCACGCCCCTTGCTTCTAATAACTTATAAAGGGACGGCAGGATTGGCACAAGCACAGCTCCTGATAATTGCATAACACAGTAGATGATTAAAATGTAGATACCAGTTTTTTGTTGTTTCATGAAAATTTTTATTCCTCTCTATATGTACCTTCTTCACTTATTGTATCGGAAATAGAAAATAAAAGAAAAAGATAGCTTCTCACTTGCAAAATGTTCTGTGATTAATTATTATTATAAGTGGGTTAGCACTCGAAGAGTAAGAGTGCTAATAATATTATATTTTACTATTTTAGGGAGGTAGTTTCACTTGTTAAGACCATTAGGTGATCGTATCGTAATCGAATTAATCGAAGCTGAGGAAAAAACAGCATCTGGCATCGTACTTCCAGACTCTGCTAAAGAAAAACCGCAAGAAGGAAATGTTGTTGCTACAGGAACTGGACGAGTACTTGAAAACGGCACTCGCGTTGAACTTGACGTAAAAGAGGGAGACCGTATCATCTTCTCTAAATATTCAGGTACAGAAGTGAAATATGACAACAATGACTATTTAATTTTACGCGAAAGCGATGTTCTAGCTATCATTGGCTAATAAAACTTTGGAAAATATATTCAGGAGGTAACTAACATATGGCTAAAGAAATTAAATTCAGTGAAGACGCTCGTAGCGCAATGCTACGTGGTGTAGATAAACTTGCAGATGCTGTTAAAGTAACGCTTGGACCAAAAGGACGTAATGTTGTTCTTGAGAAAAAATTTGGTTCACCACTTATTACAAATGATGGTGTAACAATTGCAAAAGATATCGAGTTGGAAGATGCATTTGAAAATATGGGTGCTAAATTAGTAGCAGAGGTTGCTTCTAAAACAAACGATATCGCTGGTGACGGTACAACTACTGCTACTGTATTAGCGCAATCAATGATTCGTGAGGGATTGAAAAACGTAACAGCGGGTGCTAACCCAGTAGGAATCCGTAAAGGTATCGACCTTGCAGTTGCTGCAGCAGTTACAGAGTTAAAAGTAATTTCTAAACAAATCGAAGGCAAAGAGTCTATTGCTCAAGTTGCAGCTATTTCTTCAGGAGATTCTGAAGTTGGTGATTTAATCGCTGAAGCAATGGAACGCGTTGGTAACGACGGCGTTATTACAATTGAAGAATCTAAAGGGTTCACTACAGAACTTGATGTAGTAGAAGGTATGCAGTTCGACCGTGGATATGCATCTCCTTATATGGTGACAGATTCCGATAAAATGGAAGCTATTTTAGATAATCCATATATTTTAATAACAGATAAAAAAATTACAAGTATTCAAGAAATCCTTCCTGTACTAGAGCAAGTAGTACAACAAGGCAAACCACTTTTACTAATCTCTGAGGACGTAGAAGGGGAAGCTTTAGCAACTCTAGTATTAAACAAATTACGTGGAACTTTCAATGCTGTAGCTGTTAAAGCTCCAGGATTTGGTGACCGTCGTAAAGCAATGCTAGAAGATATCGCAGTTCTAACTGGAGCTGAAGTAATTACAGAAGATTTAGGTCTAGACTTAAAATCTGCTAATATTACACAGTTAGGACGCGCTTCTAAAGTTGTTGTATCTAAAGACAATACGACAATCGTAGAGGGTAACGGAGAGTCGGATCGCATCGCTGGTCGTGTAACACAAATCCGTGCTCAATTAGAAGATACAACATCTGAATTCGACAAAGAAAAACTACAAGAACGTCTAGCTAAACTAGCTGGTGGTGTAGCTGTAGTTAAAGTCGGAGCAGCAACAGAAACAGAACTAAAAGAACGCAAGCTTCGTATTGAAGATGCTCTAAATGCTACTCGCGCAGCTGTAGAAGAAGGTATCGTAGCTGGTGGTGGTACTGCACTTGTGAACGTATACAACAAAGTTGCAGAATTAGCAGAAACCAAAGAAGGCGACGTAGCTACTGGTCTGAAAATTGTACTTCGTGCATTAGAAGAACCAGTTCGTCAAATCGCTAACAACGCAGGTCTTGAAGGATCTATCGTTGTAGATCGTTTGAAACGCGAAGAAGTTGGTATCGGCTTCAACGCAGCAACAGGCGAATGGGTGAACATGATCGACGCAGGTATCGTAGATCCAACTAAAGTAACTCGTTCAGCACTTCAAAACGCTGCATCTGTAGCTGCATTATTCTTAACTACAGAAGCAGTAGTAGCAGATATTCCAGAACCAGCAGGCGGCGGCATGGGTATGCCTGATATGGGTGGAATGGGCGGCATGATGTAATCTTTTTTACATCACTTTCTGTGAAGTAGTGTAAATCACAATTAATTAGTAAAGGTATAACCACTTCTCATAATTAGAGAGGTGGTTATTTTTTATGCTTTTAAAATTTGCTTATCAAGACTTTTTAGCGGACAGGAAGTTTAAGAACACAACCGAAACAAACATTAAGAACTATGAGATGACTTTAGGGCAGTTTATTAAGTATTGTCTTGAACAAGGTGTCATTAACATTGAAGAGGTTGGTCATCATCATGTACGTAATTATTTGCTAGATTGTCAAGAGAGAGGGAATAAACCGAATACTGTTAATACGAAGATTCTCAGAATCCGAGCATTCTTCAATTACCTCATCGAAGAAAAAATAGTAAGTGAAAATATGGGGCGAAGAGTAAAGTTACAAAAAGAAGATGTAAAAATTGATGTTTTTACAGATGAACAGATATATCAGATGTTAGCTTACTATCGAAGTTTAAGACGCAAGGAGAAGAGTTATTTTAGTTATCGTGGGTATCTGTTGATTATGCTGTTACTTGGAACGGGGTTGCGTCGCAAAGAGGTTATTAATCTAAAATGGTCAGACGTTGATATGCCAAGTTTAACGATGAATGTATACGGTAAAAATCGTCAATACGAAACAGTATTTATGACTGAGAAGCTTGCCAAAGAACTTTCAGTGTACCAAGTTTTTTGTAAGAATCATTTTGGACAAGGAAATGAATATGTATTCTTGAAGCGTGATAATACACAGATGACCGATAACTCAATAACACAACTGTTTAACAACTTACAGAATCACATGAATTTTAAAGATGTTCGTGTGTCAGCTCATACTTTTAGACATTCTTTTTGCCATAGATTAGCCATGAGCGGTATGTCAGCCTTTGCAATTCAGAAGATGATGCGACATAAAAATATCAATGTCACAATGCGATATGTAGCGATGTGGGGAAATGAACTTAAAGAGCAGAATGATAAACATAATCCATTGAATAACTTAAATATATAGAGTAAAGAGTTCAAGTGTAAATATCAGTTCACTTCACTCTATATAGCTCATTTTTAAGAATACTAAGAATCCAGTCTTTCACTAGATTGGGTTCTTTTTTATATTTCTCAAAAGAGCAGTGGTTCCTACAGAGCTAATCTCATACCTAACTTCCAGAAGCCTTTAGAATCAATTTTAAGCCTTCTATATAGTGGACTGACCAATATAATCCATAGATATTCAATGTTGTTTGTAACGCTTTATATACAGATTTAAGAAATTTAAGTGCTATAATTAAATTATAGCACTTATTGGAAGTTATTTATATCTTTTTACCTTATTTTAGTTGCTTTTTAATAGATTTATACATACTATTAGAACTAATAGAAGTATAAAAACTTTTCAGATTGAAGATTGATATTGACAATATATAACGAAATGATTAAAGGATTTATAATTCATTAACAACTTTAACAAGAAAAAAGGAGCTTTTTGAATGTATGTAGCTGAGAAGATTGGAAATGAATATATATCATGGAAGTTGGGGGACTTAGTAACAATAACGGCTGGAACAGGCAAAGGGAAAAGCCAATTCATCAAAAATGAATTATATAATTTAGCAAAGAGTAAAAAAGTGAAAATATTGTTTTTAGTTCACCGAGCAAATACATTAAGACAGTTTGAAGTAAAACTAAAATCGGAAAATAAAGATGATTTTATAGAACTAATGCTTTATCAAGAATTACAAAGAAAAATCTTAGAGAAACAACCAATAGATTTAACCAAATATCATTATATTGTTTGTGATGAGTACCATTACTTTTCTAATGATTCTAATTTCAATAAATATACTGATGTGGCTTTGGATGCACTACTTGCTCATAGAGAACAAGCAACGATTGTATTAATGAGTGCAACAAACTATTTTATTAAACAATATATTAAAGAGAGTTTAAAAATTGATGTAATAAATTATGAAATAGAAATTTCGTATGACTTCATTAAAAGTTTGGAGTTCTATATTACTGAAGAAGAGTTATCTAAGAGGTTAGACTACTTAGTTCAAAATAATATTAAATCCATTATTTTTATGGATTCAGCGAAGAAGAGCTATGAAGTCTATAAACAATTTAAAGAAATTAGCATGTTTGTATGTAGCGAGGGAAACACTAATTTTGCTCCTAAAATGGATAAAGACAAGAAAGTAAAACTTCTAAGTAGTCAAAAATTTGATGACCTATTCTTATTTACTACTCAAACGCTAGATGCAGGAGTAAGTATTTTTGATGATGACTTAGACTGTATAGTTGCAGATATTGGAGACATTGAAACTTTGATTCAATGCTTAGGTAGAAAAAGATTAGAAAATGAAGATGACCATGTGAAACTCTTATTAAGGAATCGAACTTCTAGCATATTAGGTAATGATTCTAAACGCTTAACCAATCAATTACAGCATGTAACTTTCCTAAAAGAAAATGGAGAAAATGCATACGCTCAAAATTATTATCGAAATGCTGATGAATTTCAAATAGTTTATTATGAACCTTTAGGAAATGGTACATATGAATTAAGGATAAATGATTTAGCTTACAAAAATATTTTATATAAAAAGCAAATTATTGAAGACATTAAATCCAAGCCAAGTGGTTATATGGAATACATTGAAGAATTATTCAATAAGACAGATAGTATTTTGCATGATAGGTACCTTAATAAAAAGGCTAGAGAACTACTTGATAAATATTATAAAGAATCGATTGTCATCGAAAATAAAGAAGCCAAAAATGAGTTTGCTGAGATTTTAGATTTTAAGAGTTCCAATGGTTTTGTTAAAACTATAGTGCCAATAAACAGAGAGCTTGGAAAAAAAAGAACACCTTATCGTATAGAGTGCTATGACAGTAGAAGGAATGGCATAGGGGATAAAAAAGCTTGGATAGTAAAAAAACTCCTTAGATTTCCTAGTGGTGATGAAATACCTGTGGATTATGAAGGAGAGAAAAAAATTAATGGTCTAATTTAATGTTTATATATATTAGTAGAATCTTAAAAATGACCAAGTGACCAAATGAAAATGATAATGATAATGTTCTTTGTAAAGCGTGCTCTTCGCTTTGCAAACAGTTGCATTACGCACTTTGTAATGCAGCTGCCATTAAATTATAGAATAGACTAAGAGATTTTAATAATAAGAACTGAAAGAATAGAGTACTAAAAGTATTGATGTTTTTTTGCTTTATCCTCTGATTTAAGAAATAAACTAATCAAGGAGTGAAACATATGCTAAATAATTTTTCCCCTCTATTTAAGGAAAACAGCTTTAATAGTCCTAAGATGTACTTAGCTATAAAGCAAGACGAACAAAATGTAATAAATCAACTGATTCAGCATGCTAAAAAGTCAATAGAAGGGGCTAAACATACAGTGTTCATCCAGGAATATTATAGTTTATACGAAGACCATATTGATTCGATAACTACTATTCTAAAACGTAGACAACCTTTATCAGAAAAACTAAGTGAACTTCTCAATAGAACTGAAGAAGCTACACCTGAAGAGAAAATAGAATTCGACGGCTATACTTTCTATGCTACTTTCGGATATGAAGGTTGGACGTTTATTTCTCCTCTTGGTTATGATAAGTATTTAGAAAAAGACACATATTTAATTCTCATTTATAATCAAACACCTAAGGGTTTTTGGCTTGCTGAAAGTGCTATAGGCTATACATCAATGGACATAGAATCACTTAGAAATCATCCAAATTACTTGGTGGAACAGTTCAATAAGTTTGATAAGCTTACAACAGTTGAGGAAATCATGGAGCACCATAAGAAATGCATTAAATTACTCTTAGAATGTTTTAATGTCAAGAAGAAATCAGATTTATATGCATTAAAACCTTCTTATAGAAATAAAGTCCTTGGAGAGCCTCACAAATTATTACAGTCTTTAATGACTAACAGAAATGAAAATATAATACAACTCTGTTTAAGTAATAATCATGTTACTGATGTAACATCAGAATTGATTGAATTGGTTCGTAATCAACATAAAATAAACTGGATTATTTCTAATGAAGAATTGTTAGCTGATGACGAGTTAAAAAATGATATAAAGTCTCTCGAACAGCGAAACGAAACTTTATTTCTACAACTTAAAGTCTCACAAGAATTACTCGATGTTTATGTAAGTTATCTTCCATCAGATTTGTAAAATAAGTACTTTCCCTATTGACAGAGGGGGTGGTTATTGTAAAAAAAGGAGTGAATTTAATGAAATTTATATATTTCAATGACACTGGTAGGGAGGTAAGTATACATCCTGCAACAAAAGAACATGGTACTAAATGCGAAATGACTATTATTTATCCATCTGAAGAACGAACTTTCTATCTACCAGAGAACACATATCCATGGGTGAAAATGTGGGATTACGGAGAGAGACAAGGACTTAGCATCTTGGTTTCTCCTCAAAAAGACAGAGAATAACCTATCTTTTCAACTATGAAGAAAAAAAGGCTTTAAAATCAAATGTAGGTCTTTTATGTGCAAATTGTCCTCGAAAGGTACTTAGAAGGAAAGAAAAGGTATTAGTCATTGAAGAATTGAAGTGTAATGGAGCAAATAATTGTACAGAAAATATCCTGTTAAATAACGATAAGGGTACTAAATTAAATAATACTATTTGATGAAAACCCTTATATATCCGCTATTTTCTGTAATCTGCTCCTCGAATATTTCAGTTCTATCGAAGTAAATTAGCTCTCGAATAGGTTTTTAGTTTATTAGACATGTACAAAACCCCTAATAAACCTAATAATTTGGTTACACTAATATTGTATTATCAACCTCGATGGGATTCGATAGAGGAATATTGATGAATGACATCGTAATTGGACATAATCTATTAATCCCACTCATTAGGAAGACGACTAATATTTGCATCGTCAAAACGCTCATCAATAACCACATCTATAATATTTGTTTTCTTATTCAGTTCATAATCTATTTCTTTAGATAAACCTAACTCAGATAACATATCATCATTACTTACTCCGTCCTTTAATTCCAGTTGAGCTTGAACAAGTTGACCATCTATAAATGTACCAGTTGCATAATCAAAGGTTTCCCCTTCTAAATAAAAATACCAATCTGCATATACAATAGAACCATCTTTCAATTCAAATTTGCCATTTATAAACGGTTCACTATATTCTGTATCAAGTTCATAACGATTGTTAAAATCGTCTAAAGTTAATGGTGTTAATTCACTTACCTCTGTTACTGGCTCAATAACATCAATTTCTTCAGATGACTCAGATACTTGTGTTTGTTTGTTATCCACTGTAACTTCTTTACTTATGGATGGTTTTGAATCACTACAAGCAGCTAATACCATGGCGCTAATTAAAATAAAAATCCATTTCAAGATAAACCCTCCATTTTGCAATATATAGAAATTTAGCTGATAGTTGTAGAGCTTGTAGAAGCATCACAAAGCTCATTTTCTCCTGCCTTTTTTAACTAAAGCACTCGTTAGTTGAAGAAAAATAGATGCTTAATTTAAATACAGTTCACTATTTACTGCTGAGGATTTTTTTCAAATAACACCCTAAATAGTATGAACCATACATTAGTAAAAAGGCCACTACGCTTGCTGTCCACATTTGAACATATAATCCTCCACCAATGATGAAGCTAGAAATATTAGTCAACGGTAAGTAATAAAATTGGGTAGCCAATCCAATCATATTAGGCCAAAATTGTTCTAACACCATATCTTGATACGTTAATAATAAGAGGGCGATTACAGCAGGTGTATGGATAAAGAGCGCCGAATGATATGGTGTTTTTTCAAACTTACAAGTTATAAATCCAACGAATACCCAAAAAACAAGAAATGTAATTCCTATTAATTTAAATGGTAATATACTATTTGGATTTTGCATCAACCAAGAATTCATGAGAAAACCTAACACAAAAGGAATAATTCCTATTAATAACAAAATCATTTTTTTCATGATATCAACCTCCTTATTTAAATATCAAAAACTCCTAATTTACACTTTTATACAACAAAGTAAATATTTAACCTTATTCAAGTAAACTGCTGCGTTACTTCAATAAGAAAAAAGCATTACTCCTTCTTGAAGTAATGCACCTCGTTAGTTGAAGAGTCCAAATTTAGTTTTGAACCAATTTCCTATTTTTAATAGTTTTTCCGCCAAAGAAAAATAAAAAACACAGGAACACGCAAATAGGTATTCCGATAAAAACAATCTCATCAGTAGATAGGTAGCCAGATACCCCATAAAGAGGACTTATTAGAAACACTAATACCAACGGTATCAATTCTTTGGAAACTTCTAATGTATTTGTTATTGGGAAAAATATAAGTGCAAGCAAGCCCCAATAGATAAGAATAATTAAATTAAATCCTCTTTTTAATTTGTATCCCATCATCATACTTACAGCTAACCAAACGATTAAGAAAGCAATTGTATTTACCAACCCAACGATTCCAGGAGGTCCCCCTGTTACAAAACCGAAATTAGAACTAATAATAATAAACGGAAGTGATATTGCTATTACAAGCAATAAATACAGAAGTAAACTTTTCACCAAATTTATACCCCCTCCTTATTCCATGTACATAAATATTCCTCATATTATCTCAACTTCGACAACTTTTTATATACTCCTTCTTATTCAACTAAACTGCGGCGTTAGTTTAAGTGAACACTTTCACAATCTTATATTTATTTTAACATAAACACCCAGTTGCAAGATTATATGGGATACCTAATTCATTAATGATTTCCAAACCTTTAATAATAAATTGTTCAACAGAAAATATTGAATGTATGCTTTTAGCTCAAAGCATACATGTGAATAGAAGAAATATCTATAAAATAATGATTTTATTTGAAAATGGTATGACTTAAATACCTATAGAATGGGCGTTCAGAGGTTTAGGAGGGGAGCTATTTTCCAATTTTTCAATAGGTATTATCCAAGTAGGCAGGGGGGGCAAGTATTTTCACACACTCAAAGTATAGATTTTAGGAGCAGCCATATTAGTGGACTGCTCCTTTTTATATAGAATCTACTATTTATACGAACAATTTTTTTTTTGAAGTCTATGAAATCACAATTTTATTTAAGGAACATTTTAAATAATATGATAATAATGGTACCACAATATGATATATTTAATTGGGAAATAAAATACTTTTATTTATATGAATTCATAGGAGACAATTATGGGAATCATAAATATTAGATTTAAAAATGTTAAGAGTTTAGAGAACACATTTATCGATTTAGAAAAATTAAACGTTCTTATTGGTAAAAATGGAGCTGGTAAAACAAACATTCAAAAATATCTTTATTACTTTTACGAAAACTTGGTTGAGACTAATATTGATAATAACATTATAGATAAAAATAATCCTTATAATAGCTATGCGGAAATTAGTGTTAAATTCGATTTAAGTAAATTTATCGAAATTGGAAACAAAAGTGAAAATATAGGAAAAGAATTCTTTAATAAAATTAGTTTACTTAATGAAAATGGAGATTCAAGTATAACATTGACATTTAAGCAGTATAAAAATAATACAATACTTTGGAGTCATGATTATCAAATTAGAAAGTTACTGAAATATTTATACCCAATTTATTATATAGATGTAAGAACATTAGATTTATATGATTGGGAAAATATTTGGGACATAATTGGTGAGTTTGGTCAAAGAAGAAGCGAAAAAGAGGAAGAATTTACAAAAGAATTCGATGGAATATTAAAAAAAATTTATGGGACAAAATATTTTGAATACCTAGTTCAGTTAAAAAGCGAGATAGACAGGTTAGAATATAATGTACAATCGTATAGTAATAGTGAAAAGTTTAAACAAATATACAAATTAAAGTTTGGTGGTGATAAATTTAATTTTAAAAAGAATAAACTAAATTTTTATTCAAAAGGATACAATTCCTATAATTATTTAAGGATTTTTTATACAGTATTGGATTTACTTCACAATAGTAAAGTTAAGAATCCAATAGTAATTCTTGATGAACCAGAAATAGGATTACATCCAAACTTAATAGATGAACTTATGCAATTAATAGCCGGACAAAATAAGGTAATTCAAACAATTTTGGCAACACATTCACCTCGTGTACTTAAAAATTCTTTAGTTACTAAAGATGTTAATATTTTTCAGTTGACTGAAATAAATTTTAAAACATCTGTTAGAAAAATTATGAATTTAGAGAATAAAAAAAGTCATAAAGTAATTAGTGACAAGGAAGCTAGTTATTACTTTGCAAATGGAATATTATTTGTTGAAGGTGTTACAGAATTTGAGTTATTCAGTAATGAATATCTTCAAAACTTATATCCTATTTTAAAAGAAATAGAAGTTTTTACATATAATTCTAATAACATTTCATTAGATGTATCCCACCCATTTCAGCGGAATTTAGATATACCATACTTACTTCTCTTAGATATGGATAAAATAATAAAATATGATAATGATAAAAAACAATTTTCTATTTCAGGAGATACTTATAATCCGTTAAAAAATTTAGAAATAATAAAAAGAGAAAAGTTTCTTTATGGGGAAAGACGTATATTATTACATTATAGAAATAGAATTAAAGGAATTTCAAATAAAGTTAACTTCAATTATGATGAAAACAAATTTGTATTTAGTGATAAATTATTTTATGAATACAGAGCTTTAATAAAAGCATATTGCAAAAATTATAATGTATATCCTGTAAATACAACAATTGAAGGTTCAGTTGTAAATAAATCAAATTATACTTACTTTTATCAATGGATAATGGGAGATGGGTGCAGTTATTCGGATAAGGTGAAATTAAAAGAAGCATATGATAAAAATGATAATATTTCCTATAAAATTAATATTCTAAAAACTATTATAGAAGGAAATTTAGAGCCTTTATTTAGATTGAATGAAAAGCGAGCAGGGAAAAGTACAACACAAAGTATAAAAGAGGGTTATCAAATAGCGATTAAGTTAGAAAAATTACAAAAAGGTTCCGGATGGATGACATTATTTATAGATGACATATTTAGTGGATTTAAAAAAGATAACCAAAAATCTCAATTTTCTATTTTATTTCCAGAAATTGCTGATATAATAAAAACGTTAGAAGTAATAATGAAGTAAGTAGCTAAGTGGTTATCTTTTCATTAAAAGTTTAGTTAGCCACCCTTGTAGCATTTGTTTTGAACCGACAAATTCATTGCAATTTTGAAAAACCAAGGGAATAATATTACTTTTTGCTCCGGCGTTTAGCCGCTGTATTCTGCAGCAGCATCGCTTCCAGGAAGTACTTACTTCATTTTTATTAAAGGGAGAGAATTTATATTAAAAAACCAATTTATAGTGAAGATTACTTTCACGGTAAGATTTTAGGATTAAATATTTTTGATGGCGTTCCCCTTACAGAAGATAGTAATAACTTTTATGAAGAGTTTAATATATTGGTAAACAAAAAAGTTAGAAAAATCAATGCTATTAAAACTAATAGTGTATTACATAATCTCCAAAAAAAAATCTCAAATAACTTTTTAGATAATATTCCTCTAGCGGATTGTGTATGTGGATTTGTTAAGGGAAAGAATTATTTAGATTTTTTACTTCCACATTGCGGGAGTAAATTTTATTTAAAGGTAGATATAAAAGATTTTTTTAATTCGTTAAAAGAATCTTTAGTAAGAGATACTTTATCAGAATATGTTGATATAAAAAATCGAGAAGAAAAAGATAGAGTATTAAAGGAACTAATATATATCACAACTCTTAATGGGAGTGTTCCTCTGGGTGCAATAACATCTCCTCAATTGTCTAATTTATTGCTAAGAAGAATAGATTTAAGAATAAAAAAATACTGTGAAAAATTTAATGTAATTTATACAAGGTATGCAGATGATATGTTATTTTCATCAAATAATCAAGAAGTAGCTAAGCCGTTTTTTCTTGGTAGATTAAAAGACATCCTAATAGATTTTGAATTAAAAATTAATTCCAAAAAAACTATAATAGCCGAAAATAAAATAATTTTAAATGGTTATGTAATATCCTCAAGAGTAACTCTAACGAGGAATAAAATGAAAAAATTAAATACACTCCTATACACTTTTGAATATAAGAGTGGTGTAAAAAGATATCCTAGAACTTTTAATGAGTTTTTGCAAAGACTAAAAACAGTCAATGAAGAATTATTTGATTTATCCAAGAGTATCCCAGAAACTAGGATTCAAATAATAAATTATTTAGCTGGATACAGAGCTTTTTTGCTCTCATTTAATAAATCTTCTATAAAAGATTACACTTGTGATTTTTCTAAAAAGATTAAAAGAACAGAAAAAATGTTAGATATCCTTTCTGATATCAGATATTAATATTTTGTTTAAAAAAGAAAATAGAGTAATGTGGAAAGGGGAGCAGCAGAAGTATGGCTGCTCTATTTTTATATACTTTTTTCTGAAGTTGAGAACTATTTTCAAAATAATTAGTGTAAAGAGACGGGGAAGTAAATCGATTTGAAATTAAACGGATTACAGATATAGATAAAATCTTTGCTGTGCATTACAGGGTACAAGAGATAGAATTTAATAGTGCATTTAAAAATAAAGAAACACATCAACATTATATTGAAACTAGGGACGAACTTTATCTTGCAAGTAATGAATGTACAGATGAATTACATATAATGAGAGAAAATCTCCAAAGAGATTTAGATAAGATGGAAAAGTAGCCATTTATTATATTGGCTTTATTTATGTGGAAAATATGAATGAGGGGTTATTTCGTCTATTTACAGATACTACTTCACAAAATGCAACAAATACTTCATAATAGAAACATATTAAATTTATTGAGAAGTGGTATCTCTCTAATAAATTGTGAAAGAACGGCTTTGTTACTCGTTCAGCACTTCAAAACGCTGCATCTGTAGCTGCATTATTCTTAACTACAGAAGCAGTAGTAGCAGATATTCCAGAACCAGCAGGCGGCGGCATGGGTATGCCTGATATGGGTGGAATGGGCGGCATGATGTAATAAGCCGCTGCAACCCTTGATATATAGGGTTTGTATGTAATGTGAAAGTGAAATGCTAACATAGTGGATTATAATCGAGGCTTCTCATTAGTTGTGCAAACTAATGGGAAGCTTCTTTTTTCATTTCTTTTGTCACATGGAGATAGACATTCTTGGTGATTTGATCATCTGAATGGCCGAGTTATCCATGATTTGTTCGAGTGCTACACAAAGGAGGTGACTCTGATGGGCCACCTCTTATTTGTGGTCGGATGATTATTATTGAGGCGATATGCTCGATATATCTTTTTAAATCATATTGTTGTCTTAAGTCGAATGTTTAAATTACTTATAGTTATTGTCTTATCAGTCTGGAAATTTTATTCGCTCACTATTATCGATACATCAGAAATTCAAGTCACACTTAAACCTAGTATTTAGTATGATCGATGTGTTGGTTATTGTATTATGGATAATAGAATGACTGCCTCAACAAATATTTAAAATATAAAATTTAAGGAGACTTACATGGCCTGGAGCAAATTGAAGCAAAATCTGGAGAGTTTTCTCTGTCCTGCATTATATGGAAGGATTGAATACACTGCAACTAGCTACCGTTATTTACCTGATAAAGCAGGACTTTGTTATATTGCGGTAGATAAAAAGAATGTACTCAATATGAGTGATAAAACTACCTTAATCAGATGGTATCTGACAGAGCTGGAAATTAAGAATGATTCAGATATCCAAATTCCTATCAACAAAGAGGAGATTGAAGCGGTAAGAAAACAAACTAAGGGGACAGTTCCGGAGGATCGTCTACTAGTAATTGCAAGGGGTAGAAAATTATCAGAATATGCTAAGGAGATTTTGTCAGCGCAGTCATCATTAAGTAAATCAAATTTTATCGTTGTAGCTAATAACTTCTTATCCACTTCTATAGAGGAAAGCATAGAGAGCAATGATATCCTATTGAATATCCTAGCTTTGGTGGACAGACGGGTTGGAAAAAAACGAATTTTGAACATGACTGAGCAGATGAAGTTAAAGCATCCAGCTGTGCAGTATTTTTATGAACTACGGCTTAGTACGTTATGATAATAAATAGCTCATCACCTGAACATCACTTATTGCGAAAAAATTATCTCCATGTAGATTTTAGTTTTATCCATGGGTTGGTTATCAGAAGAATGGAACCCTTACATCTCCTGAAAACCTTACATTACTTATTGATTTCATTCGTTTTCAATCCAAGAGAAACTTTACCGAGCTAGCAATGATTAATAAATTCGGGAAAATCAAGGAATTGAGGCTTCCCATTAGTTGTGCAAACTTTTGGGAAGCTTCTTTTTTCATTCTTTTTGTAGTGTGGAGATAGACATTCTTGGTGATTTGATCATCTTAATGGCCAAGTCTATCCATGATTTGTTCCAGTGCTACACCGGACTCCGTAAGAAGCGATTATGTGTATGTCGTAAAGTGAGTGGGGTTAATTCGAGATTTAAGTTTACAAGAGCAAGCAGTCTTGCCATTCTTAGTTGTACCGTTTCTATTTGCTCTTTTATCAGGGTTTATTAAGTAATTAAATCAAACTGTATCCATAGGCTACAAATGTTACTGAATAATAACGGTATTTAATTAATGAAACAGACACAAAAAATAATGTGTCTGTTTTTTCAATTCAATGTAAAAGGGGCAGGAATGGCAATGGTTTGAGAGAAACAGTGAGAATACTCTTATTTTTGACAACTACAGGAATGCTATTAGATGATTTAATATAAACACTTAATAAATAATCGTTATATTGTTTTGATAATTTTTACTTTCTAGTTTTATTTGTAAAGTATAATTGGAGCATTTTATTCAAATTATACGGAGTGGGAAAACAATTGAAATATCAGAGAGAACAAATATGAAAGCGCAATCACTTTTTTAGAATAGAGTTTTTTGGGGCTTTATATATTATTTCATATATTGCAAAATTCTATAAATACGTAATGGAAGCGTCATTTTTTTTAATCAGAGTAACACTAAATGGTAACAAAGCTTTGTTATATTCAAGGCAGGCAGATGATGGTGCTGCCGGAAAATTTGAGTAATAAACTTACTCAGGCTGATAAGAGGTGAAACGATAAATAAAGGAATTTATGAAAAATCCATCCTATCAGTAGAAAAATACGAATTAGGAGAGATCAAGTAATGAATAAAAAACAAATGGATTCTAAGAAAGCAAATAAAAAATTGTCGAAGAAAGTAGCTCCACTAGTAATGTCAACTTCAATGGTGGCTGCAACCTTTTTAGCAGCAGGTGCACCTATTTCTGCAGCAGAGCTTGATACAAAGGGCGCAAATCCGGAAGTTATTGAACA
Source organism: Psychrobacillus sp. INOP01 (assembly GCF_018140925.1). Taxonomy (NCBI): domain Bacteria; kingdom Bacillati; phylum Bacillota; class Bacilli; order Caryophanales; family Bacillaceae; genus Psychrobacillus; species Psychrobacillus sp. INOP01. The sequence continues at coordinate 1,467,104 of NZ_CP073315.1, read as the reverse complement.
AGTGAAAAATCATGGACAGGAAGTATCTGCATTAGCAAAAAGTCTACCAGGATCTCCTGAAAAAGGTGAACTAGTTAGCAAACTAGCTCAAGTTAATTCCGGCAAAACTAATGATGATCCAGATAATAATGATAATATAGATGAAACAAATAATGATGTGCCACAAGAAGGCGAAATAAGTGATGATACAGCAGCGGAAGAAACAGAAGCACCAGCAACAGAAGATGGCCAAGTAGAAAATGGTACGGAAGCAGTTGATGAAGACATAGTAGCGGAAGAAACAGAGGTACCAACAGCTGAAGACGGCCAAGTAGAAGATGGTACGGAAGCAGTTGAAGAAGACGTAGTAGCTGAAGAAACAGAAGCACCAACAACTGAAGATGGCGTAGAAGATGGTACAGAAGCAGTTGATGAAGACATAGTAGCAGAAGAAACAGAAGTACCAACAGCTGAAGACGGCCAAGTAGAAGATGGTACGGAAGCAGTTGAAGAAGACGTAGTAGCTGAGGAATCAGAAGCACCAACAACTGAAGAAGGCGTAGAAGATGATACAGAAGCAGTTGATGGAGACATAGTAGCTGAAGAAACAGAAGCACCAACAACTGAAGAAGGCGTAGAAGATGATACAGAAGCAGTTGATGAAGACATAGTAGCTGAAGAAACAGAAGCACCAGCAACTGAAGATGACCAAGTAGATGGCTCACAAAATCAAGAAGATGACTCTAGTACATGGGTAGATGAATCTTATGAATTTATCGGTGATGGCTATCAAAGTGTTATTGGATACTATCAAACCCTTATTGAACAAAATTTAGATCAAACAAGTGAAGAATCTGAAAACGTTGAAACCATTGATGTAGTATCCGATGTATCTGCTGATACTGATGAAAGAGATACAACAACTTTAGAGGCAGATGCATCTCAAGACATCTCTGTTGATAACACAAATACAGATCTAACAAATGATACTGACGTTAATCTAGAAAGCCCAGTGGTTGTAGAAAATGAAGAGCAACCTTCTGAAGTAGAAACACCAGAGCAAGAAACCGTAGAATCAGTGGAAAATACAGTGTCAGATCTAGAAAAACCAGTACAAACAGTTAATGAAGAAGTAAATTTGGCTACTGAAACAGAACAAATAAGTGAAAATGTGGTAGAAAAGGAATCCGACCAAATCTCTTTAAAAGATAAAATAGTAGGATACTATCAAGATTTAGTAGCTTCATTCGCTAACTTTATGAACTTCTTAAAATAAGAGTGACTCTCTAGAATAATCGATCGCAGTATAAGAGTTTAATGGCTTTGAACTGAATAAAAAGAGGGGGGGGGAATGAAAAAGGAGAATATTCATTCCCCCCCTTTTTTGAATATATTGTAAAAAAGACTTCCGAATTGGTGTATATCATATCGAGCAACTTTTTTCTTGGGAGGAGATATATCCAATATTAGAATCGAGAATTGAATGGAAAGCCAATTATTAAAGGTAAACAAATGCAATCGAGATGAAAAGAGTACGATGATTTGATGGGATTAGCTCAGCTCTTATGAAATTATTGCAGGACTGATGGAGCGGAAATTCCATGTTTCATAGGCACACAAAACGTAGACATAAATGGCTAATTCCTTATCATATACTCCTAACCTGGGTGTGGAAATGAATTGGAGGAGATGAAAGGACTGTCCATGGTTAGCTATGTTGAATTGCTGGATTTATTGGACTCGTTTGAGAATGAAATTAAGCAGTTGATGACAACGGCCAATAATGCTCCCAAAGGATTGGAACTATTAGGTGCAAAACTTGATAGCCTTTGTGAATTTATAATTTGTGATGAGAATGAGAAGCATTGGAAACAGTGGGAGGACCGTGAAGATGTCAAGCAAAGCGCAGAGAGGTTAAGAGAAACATCCTCTGTAGCATTATGCATGGTCGAAAAAATGAGAGCACTATACGTATATACGGAAGAATTGGATATGGACCTGTATCTCTCCCTTTTATCTGCATCAGTTAACGAAGAAAGGAGTTATGCCCAAATTGATGGGACAGCTAAAGTTCTATTTATTGGTGCCGGTGCTTTTCCTTTAACGGCTTTTACTATTGCCAAGGAAACTAGTGCGGAAGTAGTTTGCACGGATATTGACAGTGAAGCCGTTCACTACGGGAAAGAGTTAGCGCAGTTTCTAGGCTTACATGGAATCCTTCATTATTCGGACAGTCACTTGAGACACCCTGAATTTCTAAAAACAGCTACCCATATATACATTGCATCTCTTGTGCCAGAGAAGCAGGAGATTATAGAGGAATTAAAATCTAAAGTCCATCCAGATTGCAAAATAATCGTACGTTACGGAAACGGTTTGAAGTCCTTGTTCAACTATCCTTTTGAGATAAGCTTAATAAAGGAATGGCAGGTCAAATTGATCAACCGGGATAAGTGCATCTATAATACGATCATTCTGCAACATTGTAGAACGGTAGCAGGGTCAGTTTAATGATTAATTAGTGATGGTATATTATGGAATAACTTAGAGAAGTCAATGAGAACCTGGTATTTTTCTTTGAATAGAACATATTTGTATATTTAAAACGCATTTATTAAGCTGTGGCTAATTAAATGCGTTTTTTAAATTTTCATGAAAAAATTTATAATACAATAAATAGGGATTAGAAGAAACTTTCTAATCACTTGGATATGTCCTAGAATTCGATTGGTATGTAATTAACTATTGAAGATTTTAAAGCGAAATACAAAGAGGACAGGTAGAGCCCGGTTTTTCTTATGTCTTTAATCTAAGAATACTGGATTAAATTTTCATAAACCATGTCCCGTGCCTATGAGAAGTTGTTTGCATTCTACCCCATACCGATGTGAGTTGCATTCAAGAGTAAGGTGCAAGTATTACATTTGGGTCTGCATCTTAATTTTCCGCAAAATCAAGACCATCCTTATCCCGGAAAACATTCGAATCCTTTCGGAAGAGTTCTTACCATATTAGCTATCTAAGGAAGAGGTCCACTGTCACATCTTAAACGCCGAAACTCGTTGCCGAGAAACCCCGTAACTACTCCTAGAGCAAGAACAACAACGTGATTAGCCCATTGAAATATAGTTAATCGTTCATGTTTTTTCCATTGCCGTTTACCAACCTTATAAACTACTACAATTTTAGGTGCTGAACTTTTTTGCTGACATGAACAACCTCAGCAGAGTAAAAAAATTTGTTAGTAACCCAGTTTTTAATAACCAAGAAAAAGAACAAAACAATAATCTACATATTCTTAAAAGCAACTTATAAAATTGTCTCAATTGCTTAAAATACAGTCTTAGGAAACACTGTTATTTTAATGACACTTAATATAGTATTAAAATAGAAAATCTAAAATAAAGGTAGGAATTAAATGGAGAATAAATGGAAATTTGGTATACGTTCTAAGATTACCATCGGATACATAATTATTATTGTTTGTTTATTTGCTTCCGTTATTATATTGAATAATCAAATTCGTTCACTTCAGCAAGAAAGAAATTATCTTCTACAATATAATAATGAAGTAGAAACATTGACAAATAATGTAGAAAAGTTTGTGATGGATATGCAGGCAGGTCAGCGAGGATTTGTTATCACAGGGAATGAAATCTACTTAGAGCCTTACTACAAAGCAGCTGGTGAATGGCAGATTGAATTCGAGGAACTGTATCAGTTAATGGAGGATAAACAGAACCAGAGACAAAAACTACAGGTGGTAAGAGAAACAATTGACCTATGGATTGCGGAGGCTGGTGAGAACGCGATAAGACTTAAAAGGGATAACAATGAAGTTGCCATCCAAGAATTCTATGTAAATGATCGTGGTCGCGAATACATGCAATCTATTAGAAACCAGTTTAATGATTTCCGTGAATCCGAAATAGAAAGTGCACAAGCTAGAGCCCGGGAGTTAGATAGTCGAAATAATACATTAACTGTGGGATTATTTGGACTACTTCTTGCTGTTTCTATAATTGCGATAATAATATCAAGTCAGGTTTCAAAGTCGATTGTTAGAACAATTGATGAAGTAACGAAAACCATTAAAAAGATTGCCACTGAAAATGGTGATCTTAAAGAAAGAATACATGTAAGCACTAAAGATGAAATAAATGACCTTGCAAGTGCAACAAATGAGCTATTGGATAACTTGGATGATCGAGAATGGTTACAAACAAGCCTTGCTGAAATTGTAACAAAATATCAGGGTGTTGCTTCTATAGATGCACTTGCAAAAGTATTTATGTCTGAAATAGCTACATTAACCAACTCTTCTTTTGGTGCATTTTATGTAAGAGAAAAAAATGATCACGAGAATTATTTCATTAAGAAAGCATCCTTTGCCGATACTTCTCCCCAGAAGGAAATTGGAAGAGAAAGTTTTCATTTAGGGCAAGGCTTGATTGGACAGTGTGCACTAGAAAAACAAGGCTTTGTATTTAATGAAATACCAAAGGATTATCGCTATATATCTACAGGTCTAGGGGAGGTACCTCCTCGTAGTATATTTATGGTTCCAATATTATTTGAAGGGGACGTCATTGCGGTGATGGAACTTGCTACCATTTCTGAATATAGTAAGATACAGCAGGACTTAGTAAATCAAATTGTGAAAACCTTTGGATTATCGATTAATAGCGTAATGGATCGTATGGAAATTGTTCGACTACTAAACGAATCCAGAGCGATGACAGAGGAATTACAAGTACAGTCAGAAGAACTACAAACTCAATCTGAAGAACTTCAAATGCAAACGGAAGAATTAACACAAATTAATGAACAGTTAGAAGAAAAAACAAAGGATGCGGAAACAAAATCCGAAGATTTAGAGAAAATTAGACAAGAATTAGAAGAAAAGGCAGAGCAGCTTACACTTCATTCAAACTATAAATCGGAGTTTCTTGCAAATATGTCTCATGAATTGAGGACACCTTTGAACAGTATCCTGATACTATCGGAAATGCTAGCAGAAAACAAACAAGGACGTTTAACAGATGAGGATGCAGAATTTGCAAATGTTATACATTCTTCAGGGGAAGATTTACTCTCATTAATAAATGATATTTTAGATCTTTCTAAGGTAGAGGCAGGTAAAATCGAAGTTTTATTTGAAGAAGTGAATTTAAGTGAATTACCTGTACATATGGAGCATGTATTCTCTCCTGTTGCACAGAAGAAAAATTTAGAATTTCATATTTTCAAAGCGGAGGATGTAAAAGACCTTTTCTTTACAGATGAAAAAAGGTTTCAACAAATTTTAAAAAATCTTCTATCAAATGCTTTTAAATTCACAAAACAAGGTTCCGTTGCTTTAACTATTAAACAATTTGATAGCCAATTGCAAACAGAGGAAATGAGAGCAATAAGTAAAGATTGGTTGGAAGTATCGATAGCCGACACAGGTATTGGTATACCTATAGACAAGCATGAACTCATTTTTGAATCATTCCAGCAAGCGGATGGGGCAACCGTTCGTAAGTATGGCGGAACAGGTCTTGGTTTATCTATTTGTAAAGAGTTTGCTAAGCTACTTGGTGGTTGGATTACTCTGCAAAGTGAAGAAGGTGTAGGTAGTATATTTAAACTAATTGTTCCAAGTCTTCCGAACGGCCTTATTCTAGATAAACATCTAAATATAGGTTATTCAGAGGTGGCAGCCACACAGGTATCATTGGAGCTGCACACAGATTTTGTGACAGACTTCGTTAATCCAGAGATACAGAAGCAAAAAATAATTGAAAAAGATGAAGTGCTGGCTTCTTTGCATGATCATGAGAATGTCTTCCAAGACAAAAATATTTTAATCGTTGACGATGATTACCGTAATATATATGCTCTTAAAACGGCCCTTGAAAGAAGAGGAATGAATATCCTTGTAGCCAAAGATGGCATCGAATGCTTGGATATATTACAGAGCAATGCTCAAATTGATATTGTACTAATGGACATCATGATGCCGAATATGGATGGATATGAAACGATGTCTAGAATTAGAAATGATCTACAATTTAAAGAATTGCCTGTAATAGCTTTAACAGCCAAGGCAATGAAAAATGATCGAGATAAGTGTCTAGAAGCCGGTGCTTCAGACTACATCAGTAAACCGCTAAATTTAGTTCAACTATTCTCAGTTCTTCGAGTATGGTTAGTTTCTTAAGGGGGTTAAGAGATGGACAACCAATATGAAAATATGGAACTTGAGGGCGTAGATGTACAACATGAAGGCTTGGAAATCGAGTTCCTGCTGGAAGCAATCTATCGCTTATCAGGATTCGATTTTCGGAAATACAATCGATCTTCCATTTCTCGTCGTATTCACAATCGCATGAATATTAGTGGCATTGAGACGATCACAGGCTTACTAGAAAAAGTGATACATGAAGAGAATTTTTTAGAACAAATGCTAAATGATTTTTCTATCAATGTAACAGAAATGTTTCGTAACCCAAGCTTCTTTAAAACTTTTAGAAAAGAAGTAGTACCTATTCTCCGTGAGTATCAAGAGATTCGTATTTGGCATGCTGGATGTGCTACAGGTGAAGAGGTATACTCCATGGCAATTTTGTTAGAAGAAGAGGGACTCAAGGACAAAACAGTTATATATGCAACGGATATGAATGAACAAGTATTAGAAAAAGCTAGCAAAGGAGCTTTTCCTATCCAAAAAATGCAAGCATATACCAAAAACTATATGCTTGCAGGAGGAAATTATGCATTTTCTGAATACTATAAAGCAGATCATCAATATGCTTATTTCCACCCATCGATACTAGAAAATATTATCTTTGCGCAGCATAACCTTGTGACAGATCAATCGTTCAATGAGTTTCATGTTATTATATGCCGAAATGTCCTTATTTACTTTACTTCAGAGCTTCAGGTGCAGGTGCAAAATCTGTTTTATGAGAGTATAAGTCCTCAGGGGTTCCTCGGGTTGGGGGACAAAGAAACGCTCCGTTTCTCTCAAGTCATGGAAAATTATCAAGAAATAGCGGAAAAAGAACGTATTTATCAAAGGGTTAAATAGTAATAGTAGAAAATCTTATGACATTAACGTCAGACTAAATAATAGGAAATAACTTTTATCTTTCAAATAGCAGACAAGATAAAAAGTTGTAAAATATAAAACGCATGAATGTTGTTACGTCAACATTCATGCATTTTTATATATACATATTTGTTGTAATTCCTTTTAGGATTTACTTTTTCTATTATGCTTTACATTTAATCATTAACACACACATATCGTCAGGCTGAGCCGTTTGTTTATCTTTTGATAGTAGGTTATCGATGAGTGACTGTGATTGGTTCCACTTTTTAGAAGCTAACTGTTCAAGCTGCTTTTCTGATTCAATTTCACATGGTCCCATTGCCTCTAGAACTCCGTCTGTATACAATATAATTTGTATATCTTTTTCGTACGTAATAATCTTTTTCTTAACCTCGATCTCATCAAAGAATCCAACCGCACAACTTCCTCGATCTATTGGAACTATTTTGTTACCGTCGATAAGTGCAAATCCGGGTGGATGACCAGCATTTACGTACTCAATAGTTTTCTGTTCTGTGTCAACTACCATATATATGGCTGTAAAATAATAAGGAATTCCAATCTTTTCGTTATGTAAAACAAGCATATAGCGATTTAATTCCTTAATAACAAGTTCTGGGTCCACTAATTGCTTAATAGATTCTCTTAATACAGAGGATATAAACATACATACTAGGGAAGCAGAAATACCATGTCCCATCATGTCCAACAAAACGACTACATATCGATGTTCACTTATTTTATGCCAATAGTACATGTCCCCGGCAAGATTAAAGGAGGGCAGGTATGATACTTCTATTTGAATCTTTCCTTCTTTTAAGGGGGGAGTTAAAAGACTTCTTTGTACATGTGTAGCTAAGTCTAGCTCGTATTGAATTTTGTTTTCATGCTGTGTATGCCAATCAAGTTCTGCCTTTAATCGAAGGGCTACACGAATTCGTGCTAAAAGCTCCACTTTATTTATTGGCTTAGTTATGTAATCAATTCCACCAATATCAAGTGCTTCAGCTAATTTGTTTTTATCCTCTAGTGCTGTTACGAATATAATTTGGATATCCTTAAATCGCTCATTTTGTTTGATGCGTCTACAGGCCTCAATACCATCAATTTCAGGCATCATAATGTCTAGTAAGATTAAATCCACCGAATTAAAGGTTGGATTTGGGTTGTCGAGCTGTAAATAGTCAAATAACATTTGAGCTGATGTTAGTGGGACTGTATCTTTATAACCAGCGCTATCTAATATTTTTTCTATTACGAATAGATTGACGGTATTGTCATCTACCAGTAGAATCGTCATTGGTTATTTCCCCCTGTAGTAAAAAAAGATAGTTTTGTATTTTATTATTTAAAAATAATAGCTAAACTCATTATCTCTTTATTATACAAAAGAATACACGGATACGGTATTTTTAAGTTTAAATACTTCAATTAAAAATCTAGTTCAATATTCTTGTATCAAGGAATCATAATTTAAAGAAATAATGCCTTGCTAACTAAAATACAATACGATCATGATTCGTCAATTGATACGGAAATAATCGAACCTAAAACAAATTTGATGGCTAGAGAGGTACCATTTCTATTTGTGTCTCCTATCATTCGTTACTGAATTTTTTATTGGAAATCCAATAGTTTGTTACAAATATCGCCAAGACAACACAAAGAAACGTTACACCTAGATTGCCTATTGCGTTTGAATTTACAGAACCTGTTATGAGTACTTCCATAGCATGTTTACTCATACTGGCGGGATTTACTAAATCTATCATTGAATTCAGGCCAACAATAACTCTGCAAGCTATTAAACATGCAATGGAAATTAATGCGATAAGGCCGGGACTATTTATTAGTGTGCTAATCATCGTTGTAAACGAGACTATAAAAAGAACCCAGACAAGATAAAACAAGAGGCCTATGAGCATATCGTAAACAGCAACATTTGTGAATAGAAAATTCACGTATAGATAGGATGCAAGGTATCCAACAGTAATACTAAATGCAGTAAAAATATAGTTAGAAGCAATTTTACCTCCAACGTATGAACGAACAGTTACAGGTCTAGTTAATATAAAGGCCAACATTCCGTTAGCTTTATCGGTTTGTATGATTCCCATCAAAGAGATTGCAATAATCATAATTCCTAGCTGATCAAATTGTGAAGCTAATGTGCCAGCTAAAATCTCTCCGCCTTGTTGATTTGTCATACTTGGGTCAATCGTAATGCCTTGACCGCTTCCTAAAGCTTCTAATATGGTGGGCAAGTAATACGTAATTACAGGTTGTGTAATTCCTAATAAGATAAATACTAGTGGTAGCCAAATGATTTTAAAATCTCGTATCATCTGGGTAAATTCTTTGTTCACCAGGACTATAAAACTATTCATTTCTCCACCACCAATTTCAAAAAGATTTCTTCTAATGTATCGTTTCCGACTTCAAACTTTAGGATATTTACATTATGCTCCAGTGCATGAACTAGTAATAAGTTTTTGTTAGTTTCTAGGTTTTCAACTTTCACCTTAAGCTTATTCCCAATTACTTCTATGCCTTTCACGTAAGGTAATTCTTCTATAACGCCAATCCATCCTTGATCCTTCTCTGTAATTTCTATATTTAATTTATTGTCACTATTTCTTTGAAGTAGTTCAGTAATTGATGTGTCCTCGATTTTAAGTCCATTTTTAATAACTATAAATCGCTCACAGATTTCTTGTGCATCACTTAAAATGTGTGTTGATAGTAGAATCGTTGTTTCCTTTTTTATCTCTTGAATAAGGTTTAATACTTCTCTCCGACCAATAGGGTCTAAGGCAGAGACAGGTTCATCCATAATAATGAGGGAAGGCTTATGTAGTAAAGTTTGAGCAATTCCAAGTCGCTGTTTCATGCCTCCTGAAAATGTGCCTACTTTCGTGTCTTCCTCTTTGCTTAATCCAACTTTTTTTAAAATGATTGGAATAGAGCTTGTTAATACATTTCTGCTTAGTCCCGAAAGTTTTCCCATGAACATAAGAGTCTCTTTGGCTGTCATCCAATGAAAGAAGTTTGGATATTGTGGTAAGTACCCAATTTCTTTTTTCATCGAAGAAATTCTTTTTCCGTTTAATAGAATTTCACCACTGTCCGGATTAATAATATCTGCGATCATTTTAATGAGCGTAGATTTCCCAGCTCCATTTGGTCCGATTAATCCGACACAATCTCCTGATTGTAGCTCCATCGAGAAGCTGTCGACGGCAGTTTTATTATTAAAAGTTTTCTTTACATTTCTAATTTCCAATTTCAAACTCGCTCACTATCCTTTCTTCCTATAACAAAATACAGAATAGGCCCAATTGTATTGCCGAAAATTATTATTAGCGTCCATATGAGCACATTATTCCTTCTTTTTTTATTTCTGTACAAGTCTATTAATGCAACCATTGCAAGTATAAAACCTACTAAAATAACTGGAAGCACAATAGGTAGAAACGACATTAAATCAAAGTCTTTTAAATCATTTATTCCATAATGTAATTGCATAATCCCAACTCCTTTAATAATTTCATTTTCATTATTGATAATGATAACACGGTAAGTTATATTTTGCACTATTTATTCTTATTATCTATAATGAGAATAAGAATAGAGAAATGAGGGGATAGAATGTTAAATAAAGTTGAAGTTCTAATGCATCCAGTACGAATGAAAATTTCTCAAGCATTATTAAGGAATAAAGAAAATGGATTAACACCATTGGAAATGGTCAAAATCATTAAGGATGTTCCTCAAGCAACTCTCTACAGACATATACAAGTGTTATTAGACTCCGAGATAATTCGTGTAATGAAGGAAAAGAAAGTAAAATCCGTTTCTGAGAAATATTATGTGTTAAATGAAGAGAAGCTGAAACTTAACCAAGGTGAATGGAATCAAGCATCTCAACAAGAAAAACTGGATTTTGTATCTTTTTATCAATTATCATTAATGACTCAATATCAAAACTATTTAAAGAAAATAGAAGAAACGAACCATTCTCATGATGGAGCAGCGTTTTCCTTAATCGAATTAAAAATGAATGATGAAGACTTCCTGAATTTTCAAGATGAACTAAAAGAGATCTTAACTAAATACTATCGTTCTACAAGTAACCAAGACGGAAAAGATATCCCCGTACGAACAATTGGGGTGACAATTATTCCAGATACATGAAGTAGTTATTGCAAAGGAGGTAATGATAATGGAACAACTTCAACAAGCTATCGAAATGCGTCGAGAAGGTAATATTGAAGAATCAATAAAAATATTAGAAAGTATCCCTTATAAAGATGGGCGTATATATTTTGAATGTGGATGGAATTATAGTGTTCTAGACAATGCAAATGAGGCCATCAAGTATTATGAGTTAGCCATTGAACTAGAGTTACCAAAGGAATTAAAGCAAAAAGCCTATATGGATCTTGGTTTTAATTATTTTTCACTCCTTCGGTATGAAGAGGCAGAACAAATACTCTTTAATGGCATAGGGAAATTTCATGATTCGGAAGCATTTCGTGCAATGCTTGCTGTAGTACGTTATAAGTTAGGAGATTCAAGGGAGGGCATGATTGATTTAATGCAGCTTTTACTTGAATTATATCCGAATTCGAGTAAGGAAATTGCCAAGTACAGAACAGAACTAATGCATTATGTCCAACAAAGGTAGAGGTGAATTATGGAGATAATAGAAAAGGTAAAAGCAGCTTTAACTGGAGTTGGTGTAGGTGGTTTCCATACTGGAATGGTACCTCCATATGACCGCTATGATTTATATTTAAATGATCCGGACATGGAAGTAAGAAGAAGTGCAACAACAGCTTTTACGATGCAACTTGGTACTTGGCATGCAGGTAGTAGTTTTTCGTTTACCCCTCAGCATAAACGTAAGTTTGTCGGTGGTTTTGGTGATGTAAAATGGAATGAATTTCATCACTATATTAAAGCTTTTGTCACACATCATCAGGACATCCAACGAGATTTTCCTATTATGTATGCATTTATTATATGGTTTTTTATTCATTTGGAGGACGAGAAACTAATATCGTTTGAAGAAAGGTTTCCAGAATTAGACCCTATTTGGTGTAATCGACTTAGGAAAGAAGTCTTACAGCCGAATGGGGACATTAACATACCTAATATGAAACATTTTTTTAGAGAAACAAAGCTTGAGCCATTTTTTAAAGATGATTTTTGGGATGATGAGAACTAAAATAAGCCTCCAATCAATTTACTGAATTGATCGGGGGCTTTTTTATATGAAGACTTTTAGAAGGAACTTTCTACCTTTGTGCAGAACTATTTATTAAATGAAAAGAATGTAGGTGGTTGTATGAGTAACATTATTGAATACTACAACAGGTTTGATGAATGGGGAAGACTAGACAAAGAGCCTATCGAGTTTCTAGTGAATTGGCATTATATTAAAAAGTATCTTCCTCTGAATGGGAATATTCTAGATAATGGTGCGGGACCAGGTAAATATTCTATGCACCTTGCTAATGAGGGATATAAGGTAACTCTTACTGATTTAACCCCAAAGCTTGTTGAGATTGCTAAAAATAAAGCGCAGGAACTTAAGGTAGAACAAAATTTTAATGGTTTCCATGTGGCTGATGCAAGAGATCTTACTGTACTTAAAGGAGAACAGTTTGATGCTACATTAATGCTTGGCCCTTTGTATCACTTACAAGAAGAAGCTGATCGTATTCAGGCAGTAGAAGAGTTATATCGAGTTACGAAAAAGAATGGTATTGTTTTTGTGGCATTTATGCCGAGAATTAGACATGTTTTAACTTCTCTTTTGCATCCTGAAAATTGGAAGCCAAATAACGAGATGGATAACATAGAACAATTTTCTCAAAATGGTTGTTTTAATCATGGAGATGAAGGACGATTTACAGGCGCTTATTACTTTAATATAGAAGAAATCAAACCCTTCATGGAGGAGCATGGATTTGAAAGTCTAGAATTAATAGGCTCCAATATAGGTGCTCTCTTGAGCAGTGATAATTGGAGTTACTGGAGAGATAAAGGAGAAAATGAGTTTGAGAAAGTCATAAGATTACTAACTGAAAAAGCTAGTGATACAAATGTATTAGGAATCTCCTCACACTTACTTTACATTGGAAGAAAGATGGATAGAATATAGAATAACAAATTTAAGATTACAATCTAAAAACTTATTTAGTCAGTCTAAATAACTATTCTCTTAGTATAGGTACTTTCTAGTCATTATCAGATAATTTACATAATAGTTATGAAGTGGGGTAAATATTAGTAGATTACTTATTAAATAATGGTTAGAAAGGGGAGTATACTTTGCAAATCAAGGGAGAGGTACTGCGTACAGTACGAAAAGAACAGAACATGTCACAGGAAGACCTAGCTTTAGAGTTAAAGGTTACGGTCAGCACCATTTCTAACTGGGAACGAAAGGAATACGTCCCAGATGAACGATATAATAAACCCATTGCACGAGCCCTAGATGTTAGTGTCTATAAGCTTACTGGAGTTCCATCTAATGTTTCATCAGTAGATGTGAAACCAATAGATACCTACGAGAAAGAAAATATTTTGCTAGAACGCTTGATGGAATCATTTGAACAATTTATACAAGAAAAAGAGAAAAATATAGAAAGTGATAAACAAGAATTTTGGGAAGATGATTGGCGAAATGGCTAAAGATATTGTTTCAATCACTACTTCGAAGAAATTCACGAGAGCCCAGATGCCAGATATACTGTAGAACATTCTAAGAAACCTGTAGCATTACATTGATGCTTAAGGTTTCTTTTTTATTGACATATATTAATAGTCGAGTGGAGTTTCACCCCAAAATCCTCTACATCATTCCAAAAGTTAAAAAAGTATAGGTAATGATAAAAGAATACAGTTGATAGCGCTTTCATAAAAATATTCCGAATTTATAATTAAGTAGTAATTACTTTTTAGAAAAAGGGAGAGGGATATTAAAATGAAGAAGTTCAAGGGGTTAACTTTTTTAGTTATTTTGATGATTTTCGCATTAGTGGCCGCGGGATGTAATAATGGCGGAGACAGTTCGGTAGATGTCGGTATCGTATTACCAACAAAAGATGAGCCACGTTGGGTTCAAGATGAGCAACGCTTTAAAGATGCTTTAGCAGATTCGGATTATTCTACGGAAATTCTGTTCAGCCAAGGATCTTCAGCGAAGGAAAAAGAAAATGTAGAAGCATTATTAAATAAAGGGATAAAAGTATTAATCATCACTCCACATGATGGAGCAGCGGCTGCAGCAGCAGTAGAAGCAGCAAAAAAAGAGGATGTAACAGTTATTGCATATGACCGTTTAATCACGGATACGGATGCAGTAGATTACTATGTAACTTTTGATAGCTTAGCAGTTGGTGCTGCACAAGCTCAGTATTTAGTAGATAATGCAGATGGTTCAGATGTGCCACTTTATTTGTATGCTGGTGCGGCGTCTGATAACAATGCGTTCTTGTTCTTCGAGGGAGCTTGGAAAGTGCTTCAACCGAAAATTGCTGATGGAACTTTCAAAATTGCCAACTCAAGTGAAGCAGAAGCTTTAAAGGATTCAGCGGATCTGTCGCGTGATCAATTAGGAAAAATTATCGGTCAGATTACAACGAACTGGGATGCAAATGATGCAAAGAACAAAGCACAGACACATTTAACTGCAGCTAGTGACGACTTAAAAGGTGACGTTTCTATTTTAGCACCAAATGATGGCACTGCTCGTTCTATTGCGGATGTATTTGCTTCTGACAACGCAATTACTAATTACTTTGTAACTGGGCAAGATGCTGAAAAAGCATCGATCCAATACATTATTGATGAACAACAATCAATGACCGTTTTCAAAGATGTTCGTACATTAGTAAAAGATGCTATGGGTATGGCAGTAGAAGTGTTAGATGGCAAAACACCAAAAACAACTGGTTCTTACGATAATGGAGCAGTTGAAGTAAAAGCGAAACAAACGGATGTTATTGTAGTTGACAAAGAAAATGTAAAGGCAGAGCTTATTGATTCTGAGTATTACGAGGCTAGTGAATTCACAGGTTTAGAGTAAAGCAGCTGAAAAGGAAGAATAGTGGTAGATTCATCTATCGCTATTTCTCCATTTTTAATTGTTTTAGTAAGGGGAGGCAATAGTATGAGTGATTACATTTTAGAGATGAATAATATTTCTAAAGAATTCCCAGGAGTCAAGGCCCTCTCAAACGTGAACTTTAAAGTGAAAAAAGGCGAGATTCATTGTTTGGTTGGGGAAAATGGTGCAGGTAAATCCACACTTATGAAAGTGTTAAGCGGGGTCTATCCATATGGTACTTATGATGGAGACATTGTATTTGAGGGAAAAGTTCAACAGTTCAACGAGATTACTGATAGTGTCAAAGTTGGCATCGGTATTATTTATCAAGAACTAGCTCTTTTTCCAGATTTGACAGTGTATGAAAATATATTCGCTGGAAACGAATTGAAAAAAGGTCCGTTCGTAGATTGGAATAAAACGATAGTTCAAGCAACCGGGCTATTGGACAAAGTGAAGTTAAGAGTGACTCCAGAAACTTTGATCAAAGAATTAGGTGTAGGGAAACAACAGCTAGTTGAAATTGCTAAAGCGTTAAGTAAGGATGTAAATTTACTTATATTAGACGAGCCGACTGCAGCACTGAATGAGGATGATAGTGAGAATTTATTGGTACTTCTTAACGAGCTGAAAGAACAAGGAATTAGCTGTATCATGATTTCTCACAAGCTAAAGGAAGTCATCTCAATTGCAGATAAAGTAACAGTTTTACGTGATGGACAGACGATTTGTACGCTTGATGCGAGTAACGGAGAAGTATCTGAAAATGTCATTATTAAAAACATGGTGGGTCGCGATATTGAAGACATATATCCAAAGCGTCCAGACAAGAAAATTGGAGAAACCATTCTTGAATTATCCGATTGGACTGCTTATGATACACAGCTCGGTCGGAATGTTGTAAAAAACGTTCGGCTCGAGGTAAAAAGAGGCGAGATTATTGGTATTGCGGGTTTAATGGGATCAGGACGTACAGAGCTTGCCCTTAGCATTTTTGGAAATCCTAAAAGCTATAAGCTACAAGGCAGCATGAAACTGTATGGGGAAACAAAGGTATTGAAGCATACAAGTGAGGCGATTAAAGCTGGTATTGCCTATGTGACTGAGGATCGTAAAGGAGATGGCTTATTCCTGCTACAGGATATTAAGAGTAATGTTTCTGCAGCGCATCTAAAAGGAATCTCCACAAAGGGAATACTAAATTTAAACGAAGAAGTGAAAATTGGTACAGAATATAAGGATTCACTCTATATTAAAGCAAGCTCACTCGAACAAATTGTTGGGAAACTCAGTGGTGGAAACCAACAAAAAGTATCACTTGGTAAATGGTTGTTTACTGGACCTAAGATTTTGATATTGGATGAACCAACAAGAGGAATTGATGTTGGTGCAAAGTTCGAAATTTATACAATTATGAATGAACTGATCAATGAAGGAATGAGTATTATTATGATTTCCTCTGAACTAGGTGAAGTACTAGGAATGAGCGATCGAATTTATGTCATGGCGGAAGGCTCCGTTAAAGGCGAACTAACCATGGAGGAAGCGACACAAGAAACGATAATGGAACTTGCGACGCAATAAAAGGGGGATTATGATGAACTTTTTTGGAGAAGCAAAAGCACTCGTCAAAGCCAACATTCGAGATTATGGAATGTATATTGCGTTAATAGTGATTATGTTAACGTTTACGATTATGACGAATGGACTATTCATGTCTTCGCGAAATATTAGTAATTTATTGGATTCAGCAGGTTATATCGCCGTTTTGGCAGTTGGTATGACGCTCGTGATTGTCATTCGTCATATAGATTTATCGGTTGGATTTTTAGCAGGATTTCTTGGTGCCATTGCCGCGATATTCTTAACACAAATGGGTGTATCGGTATGGATTACTATTCCAGTTATTTTAATCCTTGGAGCACTAATCGGGTTGGTTAATGGTGTATTAATTGCTAAAGTTGGGATACCAGCCTTTGTAGCAACGCTTGCAGGAATGCTAATTTTCCGTGGTGCATTACTCCAGGTTACAGAGAAGACAGGAACTATCATTATTAAAGATGACCAATTCAATGCGATTGGGAATGGATTTATTCCATCTATTATGCAAATAAATGGCTTGCACCTATTAACATTATTAGTAGGGTTAGTAGGAATTCTTTTATTTATTTACAATGAGATTTCAAATCGAAGCAACAAAATGACTTATGGTTTCGAGGTTATGTCTAGTGGATTATTTAGTGCAAAGCTTGTTTTAATATCCGCAATTATTGGATATATTACATGGATTTTAGCAGGATATAACGGTTTTTCGTGGACAGTAATCATTATGATTATAGTAGTAGTTATCTATCATTTCTTATCGACGAAAACGGTACTTGGTCGCCACATTTATGCAGTCGGCAGTAATCCAGAAGCTGCTCATTTAAGTGGTATCAATGTACAAAAGATTACATATATCGTATTTGGATCGATGGGAATGCTCGCCGCATTATCTGGGATTCTATTTACTTCTAGGCTTCAATCAGCAACGACTACAGCAGGTACACTATTCGAGCTTGATGCAATTGCGGCTGCATATGTTGGGGGTGTATCATCTGCTGGTGGTGTCGGTAAAGTAACAGGTGCTATTATTGGTGCCATTGTAATGGCTTCCTTATCAAGTGGTATGAACCTACTAGGAGTTGGTATTTCATATCAGTATATGATTCGTGGAGGAGTTTTAGCTGGAGCAGTAATTTTTGATGTAATGACACGTAAGCAACGAGCTTAATAGAATAGGTTATGATTTGTGGCACCCTTTCTGTTATAGGGGTGCCTCGTGTTATTAATATGAAAAGGTTTTTTCTGAAAGATATTATGGCGATTACTTGCTCCCAATGTTTAAATACATGCGGAACGGCTAATTTTACAAAAGATTAAAGGGATGTTCTAAAAAAAGGATTTCTCATGATTAAAGCATGGGGAAATACATCATAAAATTAGGATTGTCAATTTAATTCCGGGTGTTAATATGGAAGAAACAAGCCTATGGAAAGGGGAAGGTAAATGCGGAAAAAAATTGTTCTTCTACTAGGTGCACTCATCATTGCTTTCAGTTATTTCACGATTATATCTGCAACAAAGGCTTTTCGATCTACAAGTGAATTACCTGCTACCCTTTCCAAGTTGGAAGATTCTGTTCGTATTGTACTAATTACGCAAGAGTTAGATACCCCTTTTTGGAATAAGGTCGGACAAGGAGCTAAACAGCGAGCTAAGGAAGAAAATGTTGAGCTAGAAGTGTGGGGAAGCTACGGAAATGACCAGGACGATTTTTTAAAAAAAATGGAGATTGCCATTCATTCCAAAGTGGATGGGATCATCGTTCAGGGCCTAGATACCGAGGAATTTAAAGAGCTATCAAAAATAAAAGCAGCCTTTTATGGAATTCCTGTCATAACAGTTGCTAATGACGTTCCAGTGGAAGAAAGTTTGCGTAAAACATACGTCGGTTCAGATCAGTTCTGGGCAGGAAAGATGGTTGCCCATCAGCTTATTAAAGAAATGGGCACATCTGGGGAAGTGATAATTCTTGGGGATGAAGTGCAAGCATATTATCAAAAAGAACGTTTAGCAGGGATACGGGATGTCCTCGAGGGATACCCAGAGATTAACATAATCATTAGAGGAACAGAGGATACAAATGAACGAGTGATTTCGACAACCCAACAACTTATGAATGAAGCACCTAGAGCAACTGCGTTTATCGCGATCAATGCGAAATATGCGGGACCTATGATTCAGGAAATCGGAAGACGAACACAGGTGGAGCCTTATCATATTTATACGTTTGATGATGGAGTTGAATCGACTACCCTTTTAGAGCAAGGAAAGCTAGATGGTATTTTAGAGCAAAAGCCTAAAGAAATGGGCAAGGAAAGTGTAAAGTGGCTCATGGAATGGATTACGGGTAAGACAGTTCCGCTTGATTCCGATGGATATTTGACAGAAACGCATATGCTCGTACCGGATGGTGAAAAACCATGACAACCATTCAACGAAAGATTTGGTTGCTCGTTTCCGTTATGCTACTTATCATGGGAATTATTTGGATGATGCTGACTTATTACAATCAGCAAACCCAAGAACAAACCAATACCATTCTACAGCGCTATTTACGTATGAATGAAGTGACTATTGCTAGTCAAAAAATTATAACAGACTTAAATAATTACTTACTAGACCCATCAGAAGTGCATAAAGTACAAATAGAGAAAAGTATTAAAACTATTGAGGAAGTTCAACATGATGTAGCAAAGCTTCGCAATGAAGAAAATGCGTTTTCTGTTACGAATTATATACATTTAATCGATAGTTTAGTAGAGACGACAAATCGTTCTATACTATTTTCAGAGGAACAGGAGTTAGAAGGTTCTACAAATGAATTCAATGAAGCGAATCGTATATCACTGTACATATCTGAAATGACATTAACCATTTTAGAACGGGAACTAAAGACTTATAATCTGTTCTATCGAGAAATCATCAATCAGTCAGAGGAGTTAAAAAGGCTAGGGATTTGGATACTGCTACTAGTAACAGCTGTCTTACTTTTAGCTACCTATTGGTTCTCGCTTAGTATTACAAAACCTGTTCATCAGCTAACGAAGGCAGCAAATGAGTTAGCTCAAGGACGTTTTAATCAAAAAATAATAGTGGAATCTAGCGATGAAATTGCATTCTTAGCTCAAACGTTTGATGAAATGCGTATTAACATTAATGACTTGATATTGGAGATTCAGCAAAAGGCACAGCTTGAGCATGAGCTTCAGCAGAGTAAGCTTCTACTGAAGGAGAGTCAGTTAAGAAGTTTGCAGAGTCAGATTAATCCTCATTTTCTATTTAACACATTGAATACTTTGTCCAAGAAGGCCTATTTGGATGGAGCAGAAGAAACGAGCGACCTATTAGTTAGTGTAGCTGGGTTATTGCGGTATAACCTAAAGCGAATAGATCGATCAGTTACTTTATATGAGGAAGTACTTGTGCTCAATCAATATATGGAAATACAAAAAGCACGTTTTACAGATCGATTACATTTTCAGGCAACTATCGATGAATCATGCTTGCACGTCAATATCCCTGGTCTTACTCTCCAGCCTATAATTGAAAACGCTGTCATCCATGCAATCGAGCCAGAAGAGAATGGTGGTACTATTTCGTTTAGAATTTTAAGAGATGGCTCATGGGTTATTATTGAAATCGAGGATAGTGGAAAAGGAATATCGCAGGAAAAAATAGATCAGCTATTAAAAGGACAAATTGATGCAAATGAAGGGCATTCCACTGGCATTGGTTTTCAAAATGTAGTAAAAAGGCTCCATCTATTTTACGGTGTGGAAAATTTAGTATCCATTGAAAGTAAAAAGGGTATTGGAACGAAGGTAACCATACAAATCCCAGATACTAGGGAGGAGGTAAGTGATGAGACTTTTAATCGTGGATGATGAACCAATTGAGAGAGCAGGAATGGAAGCCATCCTACAAAAGGCATTTCCAGACCTTTTAATTGCACAGGCGAAAAATGGAAAGATGGCAATCGAACTTACAGACAGTTTTCAGCCTGATTTGGTCTTAATGGACATAATGATGCCTGGCATGAGTGGGCTAGAAGCCATTGAAACAATTCAGATTAGCCATCCTACTATCAAATTTGTGATGGTAACTGCTTTTGACATGTTTGATTATGCAAGACAGGCCATCAAGCTTGGCGTGAAGGACTATGTATTGAAGCCGAGTAAAGCTAGTGAAATTGTAGTGACAGTTGGAAAAGTACTGGAGGATTGTCAGAAGGAGCTAGAAGCAGCTAGTACTAGCAAGATGCAGAGCGAAAAGTGGAAACAGGCACTTACCTTAGTAGAAACTGACATCGTCACCCAATTACTATTTGACCACGTACATGAGGTTCATATTGATATGCTAGTAGAAATGCTTGATATTCACTCTACACTTGAAAAGTTTGTTGTGGTAGTTGTATTACCAGAAGGAGCACTTAATAATTATTTGTCGATTAAAGAAAGGGTTAGGGAAACTGGGGACGCTTGGGTAGGAGCTTTAAACGGGAGGCAGCTTCCTCTAATTATTTTTCGGGATTCAAAGAGGAGCTTTCGTTCCCAAGCGATAGCTTTAGCTAAAGCCATTTTATCTTTAGATAAGGAACGGCAGGGAACAGATTGGTTTTTGGGGATTGGTCAGGTGTGTCAAACACTAGATGAAATTCGATTGTCTTACCAAGAGGCACTTATTGCAACTATGGACACATCTTTAGCAGTTAAATACCGATTTTATATGGATGTTCCTGCGCTTACTTTAGAAACAGATACTCAGATTATTAAGCAACAGCAGAAAGATTTCTTTGACCATATTCGGCTTGGAGACTGGATGGCTATTCGTACTAGTTTGTTGGATGTGATTCAGCAGTACGAAAATGGCGGGAATTCATTAATTTATACACAGCAGCGAATACTTGAGTTACTTTGGGTGGCAAACCGTGTGATGGATGAAATGGGAATGGAAGCAATTGCGCTATTTTACTCCTTCCAAGCAAATGACTATCGACAGCTACGAACAGAGACATTATTACTGCTTGAACAGATGAATTCTGTATATAACGCACATTACGATCAAATAGAAGCCGATAAAATACATCAAATCCAACAGTATATTCGTGAACATTCGCATGAAGATATTTCATTAGATACGCTTGCACATAAAGTGAATTTAAGCCCAATTTATATTAGTAAAATGTTTAAGGAAAAGCTAGGAGTAAACTATATAGATTATCTAACGGAGTGTCGTATTGAAAAAGCAAAGAAATTGCTGAATGACCCAGAAAAGAGTTTAAAGGAAATTACCTTTGAGATTGGGTACCATGAACCAAATTATTTTAGTAAGGTATTTAAGAAAATGTGTGGAGTGTCTCCGAAGGAATATAGAAAAACATTATGGAGCAAAAAAGCTGAAGTGTAGAGGGGGAGTTAGATGAAAAGTAAAATCAATGCCGTATGTCTTTTAGGAGTAATCATGCTACTTTTTGGCTGTACGGAGACATCTGCACCTAAAACGCTTGAGCCAGAAGTTAGCCCAGTTATTAAAGACGATGACCCTGTACGAATTGGATTTTCCATGGATACATTACTGGAGGAACGTTGGTTAAAAGACCGTGACTTGTTTAAAGCAGCTGTAGAAGGCCTCGGAGCAGAAGTAGAAATTGTAGCTGCAAATGGGGACGATGCGTTACAGATATCACAAGCAGAGACGCTCATCCAAAGCGGCATTGATCTCTTGGTAATCGTTCCTCATAACGCGGCGGCTACAGCGGCAATTGTCCATAAAGCACATCTAGCAGGAATTCAAGTAATTGCCTATGATCGTCTCGTCAAAAACGCAGAACTAGATATGTACATATCCTTTGATAATGAGCAAGTTGGCAAAATGCAGGCAGAGGCTATGACAGCACTTGTCCCAAAGGGCAACTATGTCTTTATAGGAGGAGCCATTACAGACAACAATGCCCATCTATTGAAAGATGGCGTATTCAAGGTGTTACAACCGTATATTGAGCGTGGAGATATCCATGTTGTCTATGATCAGTGGACAAAGGATTGGACTCCTGCAAATGCACAGACCAATATGGAGCAAGCTATTCGTACGACTAATGGTCAGATTGATGCAGTAATTGCTGCGAATGATGCTACAGCTGGTGGCGCCATTCAAGCACTCGAGGACCACGGCTTAGCTAGTCAAATACCAGTAGCAGGACAAGACGCCGATCTTGCAGGTGTCCAACGAATTGTAACTGGAACACAAACAATGACTGTCTATAAGCCTATTCAAATCCTTACCCAAAAAGTAGCGGAAATAGCAGTCGCCATGGCAAAGGGAGAAACCGTGATCGCCAATCAACAAGTTAATAATGGAAAGAAGGAAGTACCATCCGTGTTGCTACCCCCAATTGCCGTAAATATAGACAATCTCGAAAGCACAGTTATTGAAGACGGATTTCATGCAGCAGAAGAAGTCTATGGAGCAATAAAAAAATAGGGTAGTTGTGATGAGAGAGATTTTAAAGGATTCAACTATCTGGAGAGGTGTACCAATTATAATTCCCGATTGACTCTTATTTTGAATGGTGATATAGTGGAAATATTCTAATAAAAGGTGTGGTGAAGTATGTCTGAAGTAGGTATGAGCTAATTTCCATTAGTTAAATAAGGTGTGTAGAAACCTGGTGATTAACCAGCTTATTTAGTACGCCTTGTTCTACATTGTTTTTCAATGTGGATACCTACCTGAAGACTGCTTCCTTTTCCATAGTTCGTTTAACATGATGTATGTTAGGACGAAGAGCGTGGTGGGATTTGTCCTGCTGCGCTCTTTTTCTTGGCCTCTTTTTGTGAACAATTTGTATGCCTCGTCTAAAATACTTGGCAGATGCCCGCAGGAGCTTTCTATCCATTTTTTTAAAATGGAGTGGTAGGAAACTTTTTTGCGGGCATTTTTTTATTATTCTTAGTGGAGGTAAGTAAATGAATACGATGACCTATGAAAAATTACAATATAACGAACTTAAAGAGATGGTGAAATCCTACTGCGTTAGTAGTTTGGGGAAGGAATTATTAGATAATCTTTTCCCAAGTCCAAACAGTAAAGTAGTAGGAAATAGACTAAACGAGACGACTGAAGCAAGAAAATTGTTAGATGCAGAAAATCATCTACCGTTAAAGGGTATCTCCAATATTGGTCACCTCATGGAGAAACTTGAAAAAGGGATGATTTTGGGGCCTTCTGAGTTAGTAGCAATATCGGATTTCTTAAGAGGATGTAGGATGATTAAGAAATTCATGTTAGGTAAAGAATTTTTTGCCCCTATTCTTCATTCTTATGCTTATTCCATGATGGAGTTTACGACTATTGAAGAAACGATTAATGCTTCTATTAGAGGGAATATGGTGGATTCTGAAGCGAGCAGAGAGTTAAAGCGTATACGAAATCAAATAGCAAAAACCGAAGAAAAGATAGAGGAGCGGCTGAATAAATTTCTCAAAAGTAGTGCCAACAAAGAATATATACAGGAATTTTTTATCAGTAAAAAAGATGATAGATTTACTATCCCGATTAAAGCTTCCTATAAAAACCAAGTACAGGGTACGATTATTGAATCATCCTCTAAAGGATCTACGGTATTTATCGAACCAGCAGCGATCACTAAATTTAACGGAGAGCTAGCAACCCTTAAATCGGAGGAATCAATAGAAGAGTATCAAATTTTGGCTACTATTTCGGGAATGATTCTAGAGGAAATTAGACAAATTCATATTAATATCGAATTGATTGCTCAGTATGACATGATTTTTGCCAAAGCGAAATTTAGTAAAAGTATCGATGGTATTGAACCGAAGTTAAACAATTATGGGTATATCCATTTAAAAAATTGCAAGCATCCAATTTTGACCGGTAATATCGTACCTCTAGATTTTGAAATTGGAAAGGACTATCGAAGCTTGATAATTACTGGACCAAATGCGGGAGGAAAAACGGTGGTGCTGAAGACGATTGGTATTTTAACTCTTGCTGTCATGTCCGGGTTTCATATAGCCGCCGATGTTGGGACGGAAATAGCGGTAGTCGATAACATATTTGTCGATATTGGAGACAATCAAAGTATTGAAAATTCTCTTAGCACTTTTTCTTCTCATATGAAAAATATTTCGGAAATTATGAGCACATCGACGAATAATACATTGCTTCTCTTCGATGAAATAGGAAGTGGAACTGAACCAAATGAAGGAGCGGCTCTAGCTATTGCAATCTTGGAGGAGTTTTATCAAATGGGCTGTATTACTGTCGCAACAACCCATTATGGGGAGATTAAGCGCTACTCAGAAATCCATAGTGACTTTATGAATGCGGCGATGCAGTTTGATAGTGAAGCATTAGAGCCGATGTATAAGCTTCTCATTGGTAAATCAGGGGAAAGTAATGCTCTATGGATTTCTAAGAAAATGAATATTCAAGAGAAAGTACTAAAAAAAGCGCAAAACTATATGGAAGACAAAACATATGATTTAGAACGTGTGAGAGAAAATAAGATTAAAAAACCAACTACTCATAGGGAATCACAAGTAGAAACGTACAGCTTCGAAAGAGGAGACAGAGTAAAATTACTTGAACATGACGATTTTGGTATCGTGTACGAGAAAAAGGATCAACAGAATAATGTATCTGTTTTCTACAAAAATGAAGTAATAAAGCAGAATGTTAAAAGGATAGTGTTGGAGGGAAAAGCAACCGACTTATACCCAGAAGGTTATGATCTATCTACATTGTTTGTAAGTTATACAGAGCGTAAACTCCAACATGATATGGAAAGAGGGTCCAAAAAGGCTTTAAGAAAAATAGCTAAGGAGATAAAAAAGAGAACGGATGAATAGCAAGAGAGTGAGTGATCTTGAATATACACTTACTCAGTAAGCATAAAACCATCTAGCTAGAGCAAATTATATTCTAGGAGGTGAATATTCATGAGTAAAAATAACAATAAGACCGTAAATGTAAGAACACACAATAGTTATGAATTGTACAAGAATCCTACGAATAATCCGGACGAGGAAATTGCTGAAGAATTTATAGAGGTATCGAAAAATAAAGTAACAAACAAAATCAATAAAAACCCATCTAACAAAAGAAAAAATAACTAGTACATGAAAGGTGAGATCGTTAGGAGCTCACCTTTTTCTTACCTCTATTTATCCCGCATTAACGGGGAATAATACCTACACTGATGGAAGATAGTTTACTTTATCTAAAGTGTACCTCGATTAACCTGCTCCTTTAATATCTGTAGGTTGCTCAATACATTCTTTGATACTTCTAGTGTTGCTTCAATAGCATTTGCTTTTTCATTGGATAATTGAAAGATAATATCATTAAATAGCATTTCCATTTCGTCTAGAATAGCTAAAGTTGAAATGTTATAGAGCCTGACATCATCAAACTTCCCAGGCTCGAAAATGGCTGTATCTATATAAGGCTTAAAGTTCTGAAGCATTTCAGGAATATTCGCTGACATACTACCAGCTCCAATACGCACAGTTTCTGCAATAGTTTTAATCTCCTCTAAAGGAACAAATGCATTATTAACTGCTGTTTTTATTTTTTGCTCATAATCTGTAAATAGGCTGATGAATAAACCAACTGGATTACCATAGAGCCCTACATTAAGAGCAGCTTTAACTCTAAAAATAATAGAAGATAATGCTGATTCAACAAACAGAGCGATCTGGTAAATATTGTCAACAATTGGCTGTAATATAGTAGTTACTAGTGAGGTGAATTGTTGATGAGCTAGATTAACCTGTAGTTCTTTTATTTTCATCCCTATTGTTAAATATGGGGAGTTTTCAATATTCATGATTTCAGTCTTTTGTATAGCATCTACACCGTCTGCAAGAGAGATCCCTGATTGAATAGAGCTTCCCAGATTTTGATCCTTGTTAAACATAGAAGTAGCTATATCTTTAACCTGTTTTTCATAGTTTGTTAATTGGTTATAAACAGCCTCTTTATTTTTGTGAACGATTGAGTAATGCGCATTTAGTTCACCAACTACTGCATCTACAAACATATCCTTGCCACCTTTAAAAAGCTCAGGTATGTATGTTTGGATGATGTTTTGTGCACCATTCACTAAGTTATCCACATCATCTTTTAACTGGTTTAAATATTCTCTTGCAGGAGCAAAGAGGCTCTCTACATCAATATTTATGGAAGCAATAAATTCTATTATTTCTGCAGGTTTAGAGTTCAAGATAGAATTTAGTATTCTGCATTTAGCTTCAGCAGCGTCTAATAGAGTAATTAAATGGTCGATACATCCTTTAATAAGGGTACCCGTGTTGGAGATTCCGTTGAATAAAGGATCTCCCGCAGTTTCATCAAACATCATTTGAAAGGTTTGCTGTAAGACTGTTACGCGAGTGCTAAACTGCATACTTTCATCTAAGACAATACTTACGGAGTTGTTTAGATAGTTTTGTACATTCGTAATTCTGCCTTTTACCTGATCTTGAATCCCGTTTGATAGCAGTAGCAAATTTTCTTTGTTTAAAACAATTTTTTCCGTTTGACCACCATATAAAGGGGAACCAGTCCAAAGGCTCGTGACAATATGATCATCAGCTCCAATATAGATAAATCCATGCCCCGGCTGACCTTTTACTCCTACTTCAATTTTGAATTCGCCATTCTCATCCGCTTCTATATAGCCTGTGTGATTAGAACCAAGCATCGAAAAGAGAGGAACGCCATTATTTATCCCATGTTTGTTTCCAGGAATCCGATCACCTAAACCAAGAGATTCCTCCGTCCCAGTAAGAAAATCATATTTACTATAGTAATTTGTAATATTAGGATATTCTTCGCTAGAATCGACCATACCAAAAGGAAGAATAGCAGGATTAAGCGTCACTGCTTTCACCTGTGGATTGTCGATTGCCACTGCATTTGTCAAAGCACCAGCAAGTGAATTTCCGGAGACAGAAGAAATTTCTCCGTATTTATCGTTCATTTGCTGGAAATATATTTTAGCGTCCTCAATTTGCTGTGGTGGGACTGTGCCAATTAGCTTAGTGTTTGTACCGAGCCAGTCTTTGTCTAACTGTTCGCTTCCTACGAATACAATGGAAATTTCTTTTGTTTCAAAATTCTTAACGGTTAATGCATCTAAACCAGATACAGAATTGTATTTTGTATGAATTACATCAAATCTTTTTCCATTAACCCATATATCACTGAATCTTTCATAGTGTTTATAGGAATGATAACCTGCAAGTTCAACCAAATCCTTATCGTCTGTGTTTGATACATCATTTATAGTGGTCATAGGTGCTCGACTCCTATTCTTTCACGATTTTATTCAAATCATTTTTGGATATAGTATTATCATTTGAATTAGTACCATACTTGCTGTCTATTGTGTTGTCGTTAAGTATCAAGGCATAGCCGCCCTTTGGAAAACCGTCACTCTCTTTAATTTTATTTAAAATTTCATCGTAAGCTTTCTCATCTGGTTCAGTGTTAGCTTCTTTCATAAAAAAGTTAAGAGTTATGCTAACTGACTCAGGGTCGAACTTACTTTCATCGAGGAATTTTCTTATTTCTTCTTTACTTATATTTTGGTCCTTCATATATAAAGTGTTAAGCTTATTGAATATATCATCGAATGCACTAATAAAGTAATGAGAGGTATAGTATCCTGACGAAGTATTGTTTACTGCTTCCATGTTTTTACCAACAACGGGATAATCTTTAATTACTTGGTTTACAAAAACGTCTAAATTATCTATTTCTTTTTCATATGCCATTGCAAATATTCCAGCTGATAGGGCGCTTTCTACCTGTCCTTCCTGAGACCATACACCATCCGTTTTCACTGTTTTACTTTTTACATCAATAGGGACTATTGCAAAAGTATGAAAATGTGGTTCGCCTACCGATTCTACGAATACCGAAACACCGTCCACAGCACCTACTAGATTATGCACAATTACTTCGGTTTTATATTTCTCACTAAAGAATTTTTTAACCGCTACTTCAATATCCTCACGGTTAGCTTCAGCAATCTTATCTGTCTCTTCACCATTTCTTAACGCATAGCCTTCTCCGTTATAGTCTTGAATACTAACTAGGTTTTCTGTGTTCATAGCAATTTCTTGCTCTCCACCAGCTTGTGCTACTGTTTCAGTTTCCGAATCCGTGCTTTTTACATTATCCGTCCCCATGCTACATCCTCCTAACAAAACTGTTATGCCTAAACCAAATGCCAAGACTTTCTCGTTCTTATGCATATGAAAT
Source organism: Psychrobacillus sp. INOP01 (assembly GCF_018140925.1). Classification (NCBI taxonomy): domain Bacteria; kingdom Bacillati; phylum Bacillota; class Bacilli; order Caryophanales; family Bacillaceae; genus Psychrobacillus; species Psychrobacillus sp. INOP01. The sequence continues at coordinate 1,438,011 of NZ_CP073315.1, read as the reverse complement.
CCTCCTCACGTGGATGTTAAAACTTAATAATTTCAAATATCCTATATTTACTAATTGTATTAAAACGAGAAGAGATATGAAAATGTAATCCTAATTTTTTGTTTGAATTTTTAAAAAACAGGTGAAAGGTTATGAACTTTTAATTGTTATTAAGGTCTTTTGAATTATAAAGGACGAGAGAAAATAATTGTATTGAACAATAATAGCGACTATAGTACGATTTCATGAGATATCTATTTCTCAATTGTTTAAAGGTGTAGAAAATCTATTCTTTCATGATCTCGTTCACTGCATTTTTATCTATAGTATTTCCTTTCGAACCACTCCCATATTTACTGTTAATCAAATTATCATGCATTAAAAAAGAATATGATCCTCTAAGAAATCCTTCAGCTGTTTCAATCTCCTTGTAAATTTCATCATAAGCTTTTTCATCTGGCTCTGTATTGTCTTCTTTCATAAACACGTTAAATACGATGTTCACATCATCCGGGTTGAACTTACTTTCATCCAAAATACTTCTTAGCTCTTTTCTATCTACATTTCGATTCTCTAAGTACAAAGAGTTAATCTTATCGAAGGTCTCTCCTATAGAACTTATGAAATAAAAAGGAGTTAAAAATCCTGTTCCACCGACATTTTGAACCGCTTCTTTATTTTTTCCTACTAGAGAATATTCTTTTGACATTTGGTTAACGAAGTTATTCAAATTTTCTATTTCTTTTTCATATGCCATTACATATAATCCACTGGCTAGAGCATCTTCTACTTGACCAGCCTGTGTAAACACTTTGTCTGTCTCAATTATTTTATTTTTTACATCAATTGGTACAATCGCAACAGCGTGATACATCAGAAAATTTTTCATTGGTAAAAAGTTTCTTTTTTCTCTTATTGAAGAATGGTGGAAATGGAACGATTATTATATCCATCTGGATCGAATGTCCGTTCCTAGTTCTAAAATTAAAGTTATTTTAATTCATGGAGCAGGTGGAAACGGTAGATTACTGGCACCCTATGCAAGGATGCTAAAATTACATGGATATGACGTTGTATCGCCAGATCTCCCTCCTTATCGTTTCCTCACCATTTCTTAACGCGTAGCCTTCTCCGTTATAATCCTGAACTTTAACAAAATTTTTGGTGTTCATTGAAATTTTTTGTTCTTCACCTGGTGGTACTGCTGATTCAGTTTCTATTTCAATACTTTTTGTATTATCCGTCCCTATATTACATCCTCCTAACATAACTGTTAGGCCTAAATAGGCCTAAACCAAATACCAAAACTTTCTTGTTATTACGCATATGAATAATCCTCCTAACGTGAATGTTAAAACTTAATCGAATATCCTATTTTTACTAATTGTATTAAAACTAGAAGAGATATGAAATTAAAATCATTGGTTCTTATTTGAATTATAAAAAACAGGTGAAAGGGAATGATTTTATTTTATAAAATCAGGACTTCTGTTTTAGAGTAAAAGGACTAAACTGCTAGATGTGCTTTTAAAGTAGTATATAGTCTGAGCGAAATAAGGATTTTAATTTTATGGATTGACTTGAATAATGAAGGTATTTCCTCCTTACTATAGAAATTATTAAGAGAGATGGAGGCGATAGACATGAACAAACATAATCCAATGGAGGTAGCTCAAAAATTTGTACATAAGTATTTTCCGAATTGTAATGGTGCTTTGTTAGCAGGGAGCGTCGTACGGGGAGAGGCAACGAATACATCCGACTTAGACATTGTGATTTTTGATGACACAGTTCCTTCTTCTTATCGAGAGTCGTTTATAGAATTGGATTGGCCAATTGAAGTGTTTGTACATAATGCGAGCTCCTATAAGCCATTTTTTGAGAGTGATCGAGAACGTGCTCGCCCATCCCTGCCTAGAATGGTATCGGAGGGAATTATTTTAAGGGACGATGGAGTAATTGAATCTATAAAAAAAGAAGCAGCGGAACTGTTAAATGAAGGACCAGAAAAATGGTCAGAAGAAATTGTACAAATAAAACGGTACTTTCTGACAGATACACTAGATGATTTTATAGGATGTTCCAATAGAGCCGAAGAAATATTCATCGCAAACACTTTAGCAGAACTATTAAGTGAATTTGTTCTAAGAACCAACCATTGTTGGATAGGTACTTCTAAATGGATTGTCCGCTCTTTACTTGCATATGATGAAGACTTCACCAATCAATTTGTCGAAGCATTTGATACATACTACAAAACTGGTGATAAAGGAAAAGTAATTCATTTGGTCGAAGTAGTGATGGAGCCTTTTGGGGGACGATTGTTTGAAGGTTTTTCTATAGGGAAATAAGGAATATGGAGGACGTATGAAAACTTTTATTGCTATAATATCCATATTATTTGGAGCACTATTTATTAATATAACAATTAATCAATTCGAAAAAGCAGGAAATATTCTGTTAACACTATATGGAATAACGTTATGCGTACTTAGAGCTATAGTACTTAGTAATCGAGGAATAGCAAACGGTAGAATCTATACAAAAGTTTTGGGTATAGGTATTGCGATGATTTTATTTGGAATTGCATTCGTATTGAAACCTGGAGATACGGGGAGCAGTTTTGGGATCCTGATAATTGTTATAGGTTCGTTATTTTCAATAGTAGATTACTTATGGACTAAAGTATAGAGAGTGGGAATGGAATTGCTAACTAAAATAGATTCTTTGCCGACTGATAAGAAAATTGCAGGAGTTCATTGTGTTCCGTTTACGGAAAATGGAAATATTCTTATGGCATGGGATAGGGATGAGCAACTGTTGACGACAATAGGAGGAAGACTAGAGGAAACTGAAAATATTGACCAGGCACTAGAACGTGAGGCAATGGAGGAAGTGGGTATTGTATTGGGAGAGGAGAAAATCCCTTTTGCTTTATGGTATTGGGATTCTACTGATTCTTATACTATATGGTTTTTAGCAAAAGTAATAGAGATGAAGCCATATTCTTTTGATTTTGAAAAAACAGGCTATGTTTCATTTAACTTTGAAACTGCCTTACAATTAATCGAAAAGATTGAACCGACCAATCCGAAAAGAACAAACCTTTTAAAGTTAGCTGAAGAATGTGCTAAGCAACATAATTGGCTTTAATAATAAGGGGGTAAGTACTTGCCTAAAATTGTACATAAACAAATCATAAATGCTCCGAAAGAAATTTGTTTTGACTTGGCAAGGAACGTGGAAGTACATACAAAAACAACCTCCCATACAAACGAAAAAGCAGTGGGAGGAGTAACGGGAGGTTTACTAGAGGAAGGCGACATAGTCACCTGGGAAGCAACACATTTCTGTATTCGGCAGAGGCTCACTGCTAAAATAGTATGGATGGATAGGCCAAATCAATTTAAAGATTCTATGATAAAGGGCGCTTTTCATTCGTTTATTCATACGCATGATTTTCTAGAAGTATCTGAAGGCACGTTAATGATTGATACATTTCTCTATAAGTCTCCGTTTGGCATTCTAGGAATACTGGCAGATAAATTATTTTTAGAAAGATATATGAAAAATTTCATTATTTCCCGATCCATGGAACTAAAAAAGATAGCGGAGAAAGATAGATGAATTTATTTTCAAGCTACGAACAAGTTCAAAATTATATGAAGTAAAATTAGAGTTGGAAATCAGCAAATGTTGGTTTTCAACTTTTTTTGGTAAAAAGATGTAACATTATTTAGTATTTATAGTCTAACTTTTATAAAGGGGGATTATCTTATGAAAGGAATTTTAGTAGTCATTTTGTTAGGCTTATCGCTAGTAATGACAGCTTGTTCGTCCGAATCAAGTAAACAAGAAAGCGAAAATGATTTTCCGCCTACAATGACAGGAACAATAGAAGTTAATGGGCAACAATATGATATGGCAATGGGGAATTATAGATGGGAAAGAAAACGAGGAATGGAGACAGAAGTTATAGAAACTGATTCAGCTTCACCCTATCAAATTGCGGAGAACTTTGATGCAATTCAAATCGGCCA